>JAXMCM010000016.1:0-385573 GCA_046349355.1 Geminicoccaceae bacterium | reverse complement strand
TTGCCGCGACCACCCGACGGTAGGGCAGCCCGCCGGCGGCGGAAAGGGCGCTCAGGCCGGGCGCGCGGCCGCGTCGCGCCGGGTGCCCAGCCAGCCGCGGACCGCCGGATCGATCGCCAGCGCCATCGCCCGGTCGTAGGCGGCGACGGCGGCGGTGCGGTCGCCGGCCCGGTCGAGCAGGCCGGCGCGGGCGGCCCACCAGGGCTGGTAGGCGGCGAGGCGCGGATCGCCAGCCAGCGCGTCGAGCGCGGCGAGGCCGGCGGCAGCACCGTCGACCTCGGCCAGCGCGACGCAACGGTTGATGGCGACGACGACCGAGCCGGTCAGCTCCAGCAGGCGGTCGTAGAGGGCGAGGATCGCCGCCCAGTCCGCCGGGCCGCCGCGGCGGCGGACGGCGTGCGCCGACTGGATGGCGGCCTCGAGCTGGAAGCGGCCGATCCGCCCGGCGGCGGCGGCGTGGCGCAGCAGCGCCTCGGCCTCGCCGATCAGCGCGCTGTCCCAGGCGGCGGGATCCTGCTCGGCGAGCGGGACGAATCGGCCGGTATCGTCGCGGCCGGCCGGGCGGCGGGCCTCGACGTGCAGCAGCAGGGCGGCGAGGCCCTGCGCCTCGGGCTCGGCCGGCAGCAGCCGGGCGGTCAGCCGCGCCAGCCACAGCGCCTCGCGGGTGAGCTCCGCCGGGCGCTCGCCGACCTCGTCGCGGCCCAGCGTGTAGGCGGCGTAGACGGCGTCCAGCACGGTGCCGACACGGTCCGGCAGCTCGCCGGCATCGGGGACCCGGAACGGGATGCCGGCCTCGAGGATCTTGCGCTTGGCGCGGACCAGGCGCTGCGCCATGGCGGCCGGCGCGACGAGGCAGGCGGCGGCGATGGGGGCCGCCTCGACGCCCAGGACGACCTGCAGCATCAGCGGCGCGTGCACCGCCGGGTCGATCGCCGGATGGGCGCAGGCGAACAAGAGGCCGAGGCGCTCGTCGGGCAGGCCCGCCGGCTCGTCGGCGCGGGCCTGGGCCTCCTCGGCGGCGAGCACGATGCGGTCGGCGGCGGCGAGGCGGGTCTGGCGGCGGCGCGCCGCGTCGGCGAGGCGGCGGCGGGCGGCGACCAGCAGCCAGGCCTCGGGCGAGCGCGGCACGCCGTCCCGCGGCCAGGACGCCAGGGCCGCGGCAAACGCCTCGGCCAGGGCATCCTCGGCGGCGGCGACGTCGCGCGAGCGGGCGGCGAGGAAGGCCAGCAGGCGACCGTAGGAGTCGCGTGCCGCCGCTTCCGCCGCCCGCCACGCCGGATCGGCCGGTCCGGCCACCTCAGCCGTGCGGGTTGACGGGACGGACCTCCATGGTGCCGTGCTGGGCGCCGGGGCAGCGGGCGGCCCAGGCGATGGCGGCATCGAGGTCGGGCACGTCGATCAGGTAGTAGCCGCCGAGCTGCTCCTTGGTCTCGGCATAGGGGCCGTCGAGCACCTGCGGCTTGCCGCCGACGAGGCGGACCGAGGTCGCCGCACTGGTCGGCTTGAGCTCGTTGCCGCCGCGCAGGGCGCCGGCGTCGATCAGCGCCTGGGTGTAGGCGCCGTAGGCAGCGTACATCTGCCCGGTCTCGGCCGGGGTGAGGCTGCCCCGCGCCTTCTCGTCGCCGTAGATCAGCAGGAGGTATTCCATCGTCCGTCTCCTTCGCGCACGCGGCCGGGATGGCCGCGTCATGACATAGACGCGGCGGCATCGCAGCAATCGACAGCGCCGGCGCTATTTCACCGCGCCGAGGGTCAGGCCGCGGACCAGCTGGCGCTGGAAGACGAAGACGAAGGCCAGCACCGGGGCCAGCATCAGCACGGCCGAGGCCGACAATTCGCCCCAGCGGATCTGCTGGTAGCCGACGAAGCCGTAGAGCCCGACCGGCACGGTGCGGACGTCGTCGGCGAGCACCAGGGAGAAGAGGAACTCGTTCCAGGAGAACAGGAAGGAGAGGATGGCGACGGCGGCGATGCCGGGCAGCGCCACCGGCAGGCAGATCTGGCGGAAGGCCTCGAAGGGCGTGGCCCCGTCGATGAACGCCGCCTCCTCGAGCTCGCCCGGCAGGTCCTCGAAGAAGCCCTTCATCAGCCAGACGACGATCGAGATGTTCAGCGCCACGTGGGCGATGATCAGGCCCGGGATGGTGTCGGCGAGGCCGAGCTGGACGTACATGACGAAGAACGGGATCAGCATCGCCACCGGCGGGGTCATCCGCGTCGACAGGATCCAGAAGCCGAAGTCGGCATTGCCGGGAAAGCGGTAGCGGGCCAGCACGTAGGCGGTGGGCACGCCGAGCAGCAGGGCCAGTGCCGTCGAGCCGGCGGCGACGATGGTCGAGTTGACGAAGTAGCCCCAGACCTCGGGCGAGGCGATGACGCCCAGATAGTTGTCCCAGACCGGCGTGAACAGGAAGCGCGGCGGCCGCGCCATCGCGTCGACCTGGCGCTTCAGGCTCATGTTGACGAGCCAGTAGAGCGGGAACAGGCACCACAGCGCGAACAGCCACAGGACGAGGCGGCGCGCCCACGGCGCCAGCGCCCGGCCCAGCCGCGTCGCCGGCGGCAGCGGGCGCAGGCTCACAGGTGCGCCTTCGGGCGGAACAGCCGGGCGCGGCGCAGGAAGGCCTGGCTGGCGACGATGGTGACCACCAGCATGACGATGGTCAGGCTCGCGGCGTAGCCCATCGCCAGGAACTCGATGCCCTGCTTGTAGGCGAGCAGGTTGAGGGTGCGCGTGGCGATGCCCGGGCCGCCGCCGGTCAGCACGAAGATGATGTCGAAGGTCTTGAAGGCGTCGATGGCGCGGAAGACGACGGCGACGGCGAGGTAGGGAAAGAGCAGCGGCAGGGTGTGGTGGAAGAACACGGCGAGCGGCCCTGCCCCATCCATCCGCGCCGCCTCGAGCGGCTCCTCGTCCATGGCGGCGAGCCCGCCGGCGGCGATCAGGAAGATGAACGGCGCCCACTGCCAGGTGTCGACCATGAGCAGCGAGAACAGCGCCATGCCGGGCGTGCCCAGCCAGTCCTGCGGCGGCAGGCCGGCCAGCCGCAGCAGGTAGTTGAGCACGCCGAGCGACGGATTGAGCATCATGCGGAAGGTGAAGACGGCGGCGACCGGGGTGATCGCCAGCGGCAGCAGGTAGACGAGGCGCAGCGCCGGCACGGCCCGGGTCTCGTGGTGCAGGAGGGCGGCCATGCCGACGCCGAGCACCAGCTGCAGCGCCACCGCCAGCGTGGTGAAGACGGCGGTGGTGCGCAGGGCGGTGAGGAAGTCCTCGCTGGTCAGCAGGCGGGCGTAGTTGTCGAGGCCGACGAAGCGGAAGCTGCCCTGCTCGGCCAGCGAGTAGCCGGTGAAGGAGAAGACGAGGCCGACGACGAACGGGAAGATGGTCAGGCCGACCAGCAGCAGCGTCGCCGGCGCCAGCATGAGCAGGACGAAGCGGCGGCGGTCGCGTCCGGCCGGGGCGGCCCGGTCCGAACGCGGCAGCGGCGGGAGCGGCCCGAAGGCCGTCCCGCCGCGCAGCGAGGTCGTTGCCGAGGAGGTCAGCCGAGGACCTTGGCGAGCTTGGCGTCGGCGTCGGCCATGGCCTGGGCCGCCGGCTTGGCGCCGGTGACGGTCTCGTTCACGGCGATCGAGAAGGCGTCGAGGATCTCCGGGCCCTTGGCGTTGAACCAGGCGGCCTTGAACAGGTCGCCGTCGGCGGCCTTGAGGTTGGCCAGCGCGGCATCGGCCGCCTGCGCGCCGAAGCGGTCCTTGAAGGCGCTCGACGCCCAGGCCGAGGCGCGCGGCGTGGCGAGGCCGGCGGCGGCGGCGAGCGCGCAGGTCGGCTTGCTGGTGGCCCACTCGAGGAACAGCCAGGCGGCCTCCTTGCTGGCCGAGTTGGCGTTCATGCCGCAGGTCCAGTGCCACATGTTGGGCTTGCCCGGCTTGTCGCCGGCGGCCGGCAGGGCGCCGTAGAGGGCGTTGCCGGCGACCGTGCTCTTCTCCGGGTTGGCGATGTCGGTGGCGAAGTTGGACGAGTCGCAGCCGATGGCGACGGCGCCGGCCATGAAGTCGTTGAGGCACTCCATCCAGTGGTAGCTGCCGACGCCGATCGGGCCGGCCTCGCGCAGCAGGCGGCCGTACATCTCGACACCGGCGATCGAGCCGGGCGAGCCCAGCCCGGACTTGCCGGTGGCGGGGTCGATCACCGAGCCGCCATAGGTGAAGACGAAGCCGCCGGCCGGCCACGAGGCGGCGTCGGCCGAGGCCTTGGCGCGCATGGCGATGCCGGCGACGTCGGCGGTCTTCAGCGCCAGGGCGGTGCTCAGCAGCTCGTCCATGGTCCTGGGCGCGCCCAGACCCTTGGCGTCGAGCATCGTCTTGTTCATGAACAGCGTCTGCGCCTCGGCGGTGATCGCCATGACGTACTGCTTGCCGTCCGACCACTTCTGGAAGGCGTGCGCCGAGGAGAAGACGTCGGCGCCGTCCCACCAGGCGAGGTCGGTCAGGTTCTTGTCGGCGACCATGGCATCCAGCGGCTGCAGCCAGCCGGCGCCGATCGACTGGCCCAGCGCCCACACCATGTAGACGTCGGGCGTCGCGTTCTTGGCCCCGAGCTTCACCGGCATCTCGGCGACGTACTCGGTCTCGGACTGGGCCTGCAGCTTGACGTCGATGCCGGTGAGCCGGGTGAAGTGCGGCAAGAGCGGCGTGATCGCGTCGGTCCACGGGTGCTGCAGGGCGCCGATGGTGATCGACTTGCCCTTCTGCTGCATCCAGTCGATCTGCGCCGCGGTCCACTGCGGCTTGATCTCCTCGAACACGTCCTGGGCCCAGACCGGGCGGCCGCCGCGGCCGAGCACGCCGGCGCCGGCGAGCAGCGCCGTGGCGCCGAGGAGGCTGCGACGGCTGACCGGCAGATGCAGGCCGCCGACAGGCGGCAGGATGGTCCTCGACATCGTGTCCTCCCTGGCTGGCGAACCCCGCGGTTGCGCCGGACATGTCCCGTTAAGATGGGACTTAACAGGACGATATATGGGATTTATTGTCGGGGGCTGTCAAGCAAGGCAACGGGGAACGGGACTTGGTCGAGGTGGCACTGCGCGGCGTCGAGAAGCGCTGGGGCGATTTCGTGGCGGTGCGCGACCTCGACCTGCACGTCGCCGACCGCGAGTTCCTGGTCCTGCTGGGCCCGTCCGGCTGCGGCAAGACGACGACGATGCGGATGATCGCCGGGCTCGAGACGGTGACGGCGGGCGACGTCCTGATCGGCGGCGAGCGGGTCAACGACCGGCCGGCCCGCGACCGCGACATCGCCATGGTCTTCCAGAACTACGGCCTCTACCCGCACATGACGGTGGCGCAGAACATCGCCTACCCGCTGCGGCTGCGCCGGGTGCCGGAGCCCGAGCGCTCGGCCCGGGTCAGGGCGGCGGCGGCGACGGTGCATCTCGACAGCCTGCTCGAGCGCAGGCCGAAGGCGCTGTCGGGCGGGCAGCGGCAGCGGGTGGCGCTGGCCCGCGCCATCGTCCGCACGCCCAACCTGTTCCTGATGGACGAGCCCCTGTCGAACCTCGACGCGGTGCTGCGGGTGTCGATGCGGGCCGAGCTCAAGCACCTGCACCACGCGCTGAAGACGACGACGATCTACGTCACCCACGACCAGATCGAGGCGATGACCCTGGCGACGCGGGTGGCGGTGATGGACAAGGGCGAGCTGATCCAGCTCGGCACGCCCGAGTCGATCTACGAGGACCCGCACACGCTGTTCGTCGCCACCTTCATCGGCTCGCCGCCGATGAACCTGCTGCGCGGGCGGATCGCCGACGGCGTGCTGACGACGGGCGACAGCCGCATCGGCGGGCTGCCGGCGGTGCCGCCGGGCGAGGTCGTGCTGGGCATCCGCCCGGACCATCTGGCGCTGTGCGCCCCCGGCAGCGGCGATGCCGACGGCGTGGTCTACTCGGTCGAGTACACCGGCGGCGGGGTGCAAGTGACCGCGGCGCTGGGCGAGCAGCATCTCACCGCCTTCGGCGATCCGCGGCGGCGGCCGGCGATCGACGAGCCGATCGGCCTGCGCCTCGACCGGCAGCGCCTCTACCTGTTCGACGCGGCCAGCGGCCGGCGGATCCGGCCATGAGCCGCTACGACTACATCGTCGCCGGCGGCGGCTCCTCGGGCAGCGTGGCGGCGACGCGGCTGGTGCGGGACCTCGGCGCGCGGGTGCTGCTGCTCGAGCGCGGCCCGGCCAAGGGGCCGTGGCTGCTCGACGTGCCGGCGGGCTACATGAAGTTCCTCGCCCGCGACGACTATCTCGAGATGCACCAGACGGTGCCGCAGCCGCAGCTCGACGGCCGGGCGCCGATCATCCCGCAGGCGCGCCTGCTCGGCGGCGGCAGTGCGGTCAACGCCATGGTCTACATGCGCGGCCAGCGCGAGGACTATGACGGCTGGGACGCCTTCCTCGGCGGCGGCAGCGGCTGGAGCTACGCCGACCTGCTGCCGCACTTTCGCGGCATGGAGGCCAACCAGCGCTTCGCCGGCCCCTACCACGGCACCGACGGGCCGCTGCGGGTGAGCGATCCCGGCTACACCTGCCGGATGAGCGAGCTGTTCATCATGGCCGGGCAGAACCTCGGCCTGCCGTTCAATCCGGACTTCAACGGGGCGCGGCAGAACGGCATCGGCGCGATGCAGATGACGATCGGCGACCACAAGCGCTGCAACGCGGTGCGCGGGTTCCTGTCCCAGGTCCGCGACGACCCGCGGCTGACCATCGTCACGGAAGCCCAGGTCACCCGCATCCTCGTCGAGGGCGGTCGCGCCACCGGTGTCGAGTACGTCCGCCACGGCCGCACCGAGCGGGCCAGCGCCGACGCCGAGGTGCTGGTCGCCACCGGCACCTACAATACCGCCAAGCTGCTGATGCTGTCGGGGCTGGGGCCGGCCGATCATCTCCGCGAGCACGGCATCGCGGTGGTGGCCGACCTGCCCGGCGTCGGCGCCAACCTGCAGGACCACCACGAGGTGCCGGTGATCCGGGCGACGCACGGCAGCCATGGCTACTGGCGACAGGACCGCGGCTGGCGGATGCTGCGCAACGGCCTGCAGTACCTGCTGTTCGACAGCGGCCCGGCGACGACCATCGGCTTCGAGGCCTGCGCCTTCCTCGACCCGGACGGCGGCGAGCGGCCGACCATCCAGCTCTATTGCGGGCCGATCATCTATCTCGACCGCGACGTCGGCGGGAACACCGACATCCCGGGCGTGACGCTGACCTGCTGCCTGCTGCGGCCGAAGGCGCGCGGCACGGTGCGGCTGCGCTCGGCCGACCCGCTCGACAAGCCGCTTGTCGACTGCCGCTTCTTCGGCGATCCGGACGACCTGCGCCTGTCAATCGCGGCACTGCGCCACGCCCGCCGGCTGCTGGCAACCGAGCCGGCGGCGGCGGTGATGGCCGAGGAGATCATGCCGGGAGCCGATGCCGTCGACGACGACGCCCTGCGGGCGCACTGCTTCCGGACGGTGAAGACCAACTACCATCCGGTCGGCACGGCGCGGATGGGCCGCGACGGCGATCCGCTGGCGGTGCTCGACCCGCAGCTGCGGGTGCGCGGCCTGTCCGGGCTGCGGGTCATCGACTGCAGCGCCATCCCGCTGATCCCGTCGGCCAACACCAACGCCATCGCGCTGGTCCTGGGCGACCGTGCGGTCGACCTGATCGCCGGCGCCGGGCGCGCACCGGCCGCCGCCTGAGATGCCGGCCGAGAGCCAGACGCAGCGGGCGGTCCGCACCCTGGGCGCGGCGATCGTCGGCGGGCAGCATCCGCCCGGCGCCACCCTGCCCACCGAGGCGGAGATCTGCCGGCAGCTCGGCGTCGGCCGCAACATCCTGCGCGAGGCCATCAAGGTGCTGGCCGGCAAGGGGCTGGTGCGGACGCAGCGGCGCGCCGGGACGACGGTGCTGCCGCGCGCGCGCTGGAACCTGCTCGATGCCGACGTGCTCGCCTGGACCCTGGCCGAGCCCGAGCTGCGCGACGAGATGCTGGCCGAGGTGACGCTGCTGCGGATGATGATCGAGCCCGAGATCGCCGCCCTGGCGGCGCGGGTGGCGACGACTACGGAGATGCTGCGCCTCGCCGAGGCCTACGAGGCGATGGAGCGCTACCGCTTCGATGCGGAGCGGGCGATCGAGGCCGACATCGCCTTCCACGAGCGGATGTTCGAGGCCTCGCACCACCAGCTCGCCGGCAGCCTGCTGCGCGCCTTCGTCGTCCTGCTGCGCGCCAACTTCGCGCTGGCGATCCGCGCCGACCAGGGCTTCATCCGCTCGCTCGACGAGCACCGGCTGGTCAGCGACGCGGTGCAGCGGCGCGACCCGGAGGCGGCCCGCCGGGCGATGCGCCAGCTGCTGAGCAACAACGAGGCCGACCTCGCCCTGATGACCGGCAGCCGCACCGGCAGGCCAACCGCCCGGGAGGGCCGATGACACGCAAGCTGCGCAGCACCGCCTGGTTCGGCGGCTACGACAAGGACGGCTTCATCCACCGCAGCTGGATGAAGAACCAGGGCTGGCCGGACCACCTGTTCGACGGCCGGCCGGTGATCGGGCTGTGCAACACCCACTCCGATCTGACGCCGTGCAACGCGCATTTCCGCGAGCTCGCCGAGTGGGTCCGCCGCGGGGTCGTCGAGGCGGGCGGGTTCCCGGTCGAGTTCCCGGTGTTCTCGACCGGCGAGAGCAACCTGCGGCCGACCGCCATGCTGTTCCGCAACCTGGCGTCGATGGACGTCGAGGAGGCGATCCGCGGCAACCCGGTCGACGGCGTCGTGCTGATGACGGGCTGCGACAAGACCACCCCGGCGCTGCTGATGGGGGCGGCGTCCTGCGACGTGCCGGCGATCGTGCTGTCGGGCGGGCCGATGCTCAACGGCAACTACCGCGGCCGGCCGATCGGCTCGGGCACCGACGTCTGGCGGTTCTCGGAAGCGGTGAAGGCCGGGACGATGACGGTCGCCGAGTTCATGGCGGCCGAGAGTGCGATGAGCCGCAGCGCCGGCCACTGCATGACGATGGGCACGGCCTCGACGATGAACAGCCTGGCCGAGGCCCTGGGGATGAGCCTGCCGGGCTCGGCGGCGATCCCGGCGGTCGACGCGCGGCGCCGGCAGAACGCCTGGCTGACCGGCCGGCGGATCGTCGAGATGGTCCGCGAGGACCTGCGCATCTCGAAGATCCTGACCCGCGAGGCGTTCCGCAACGCGGTCCGGGCCAACGGGGCGCTAGGCGGGTCGACCAACGCCGTGGTGCACCTCCTGGCCGTCGCCGGGCGGGTCGGGGTGCCGCTGACGCTCGACGACTGGGACGCCTGGGGCAAGGGCGTGCCGACCCTGGTCGACCTGATGCCGTCGGGCCGGTTCCTGATGGAGGACTACTACTATGCGGGCGGGCTGCCGGCGGTGCTGCGCCGGCTGGACGAGCTGGGCCTGCTCGAGCGGGACGCGCTGACCGTCACCGGCCGGCCGGTGTGGGAGGAGGTGAAGGACGCGCCCTGCTGGAACGACGAGGTGATCCGCCCGGCCGAGCGGCCGCTGGTGGCCGAGGGCGGCATCGCCGTGCTGCGCGGCAACCTCGCCCCGGACGGGGCGGTCATCAAGCCGTCGGCGGCGACGCCGGCGCTGATGCGCCATCGCGGCCGCGCCGTCGTGTTCGAGAGCGTCGAGCACTACAAGGTGCGGATCGCCGACCCGGACCTCGACGTCGAGGCGGGCTCGGTGCTGGTGCTGAAGGGAGCGGGCCCGCGCGGCTATCCCGGCATGGCCGAGGTCGGCAACATGGGCCTGCCCGAGAAGATCCTGCGCCAGGGCGTCACCGACATGGTGCGGATCTCGGACGCGCGGATGAGCGGCACCGCCTACGGGACCGTGGTCCTGCACGTCGCCCCGGAGTCGGCCGCCGGCGGGCCGCTGGCGCTGGTGCGGGACGGCGATCCGGTCGAGCTCGACGTGCCGGCCCGCCGGCTGCACCTGGATGTGCCCGAGGACGAGCTGGCGCGGCGCCGGGCGGCCTGGACGCCGCCGCCCCTGCCCGCCGGCGGCGGCTACCAGCGGCTCTATGTCGAGCATGTCCTGCAGGCGGACCGCGGCGCCGACCTCGACTTCCTGGTCGGCTGCCGCGGCGCCGGAATCCCGCGCGAAAGCCACTGAGGGCGCCCGAATCGGCGTGCGGAGCGGGCGCATCGGCCTGCGACATCGGCCTTTACCGGCCCAAACCCGCGTGTATTGTCTCGCGCCACGCTGAAGGGGCCGGCACCAGCACGGCTCCCACCGGGGAGGCGCTATGGCGCGGCTCGAGCTGCAGGGGATCGCCAAGCATTTCGGCGCGATCGAGGCGCTGAAGGGCGTCGACATGCATCTCGAGTCGGGCGAGGTGCTGGGGCTGATGGGCGACAACGGCGCCGGCAAGTCGACGCTGGTCAAGGTCATCGCCGGCAACTTCCCGCCGTCGCACGGCGAGATCCGCATCGACGGCGCGGCGCAGCACTTCCACAAGCCGGTCGACGCCCGCGAGCAGGGCATCGAGGTCGTCTACCAGGACCTCGCCCTCTGCAACAACCTGACCGCCGCCGAGAACGTCTTCCTCGGCCGCGAGATCCGGACCTCCTGGGGTCCGCTCAAGACCATCAACTACAAGGCCATGTACGAGCGCGCCGCGGCGCTGTTCGGCGAGCTCAAGTCCGAGACGCGGCCGCGCGACCTGGTCAAGATGATGTCGGGCGGCCAGCGCCAGGCCGTCGCCATCGCCCGGACCCGCCTGTCCAAGGCCAAGTTCGTGCTGATGGACGAGCCCACGGCCGCCATCAGCGTGCGCCAGGTCGCCGAGGTGCTGGAGCTGATCCGGCGCCTGCGCGGCGCCGGCATGGGCGTGGTGCTGATCAGCCACCGCATGCCCGACGTCTTCGCCGTCTGCGACCGGGTCGTGGTCATGCGCCGCGGCACCAAGGTCGCCGACAAGTCGATCAAGGACACCTCGCCGGAAGAGGTGACCGGCCTGATCACCGGCGCCATCCGCTCGGCCTGAGGTCCGCCCATGAGCTCCAGCAAGCCCCTGCAGACCAGCGTCGCCATCGAGGAGGTCACCGGCCTCAAGGAACGCACGCTGGCGCAGCGCATCATCGGCAGCCAGCCGTTCTGGGTGACGGTGGCGCTGGTCGCCATCTGCGCCGTGCTGTCGTGGATCTCGCCGTCGTTCATGACCTTCGACAACATGTTCAACATCACCCGGAACTTCGCGTTCATCGGGATCATGGCGCTGGGCATGACGGCGGTCATCCTGACCGGCGGCATCGACCTCTCGGTCGGCTCGATCATGGGCCTCGTCGGCGTCGTCTGCGGCCTCATCCTGCAGGCCGAGCAGCACTGGCTGCTGGCGGTGGTCGCCGGGCTCGCCACCGGCATGCTCGCCGGGGCGGTCAACGGCGGGCTGATCGCCTTCATGAACCTGCCGCCCTTCGTGGTCACGCTGGGCATGCTGTCGGTCGGCCGCTCGCTGGCGATCGTGCTGTCGCAGAACAAGATGATCTACGAGTTCGGTCCCTATGCCGACCAGTTCAACTGGATCGGCGGCGGCGACGTGTTCGGCATCTCGAACCCGGTGTGGGCGCTGATCCTGCTCACCCTGCTGTTCGGCTTCATCTTCAACTTCACGGCCTGGGGCCGCTACCTCTACGCCATCGGCGGCAACGAGAACGCGGCCCGGCTGACCGGCGTGCCGGTCAACCGGATCAAGGTCCAGGCCTACACCGTGTCCGGCCTGATGGCGGCGCTGGCGTCGGTGATGATCGTCGGCTGGCAGGGCTCGGCCATCAACGCGCTGGGCACCGGCTACGAGCTGCGGGTGATCGCCTCGACCGTGATCGGCGGCGCCAACCTGATGGGTGGCGAAGGCGGCGCCTACGGGGCCTTCATCGGTGCGGCGCTGATCGAGGTGATCCGCAACGGCCTGCTGATGGCCGGCGTGGACTCGAACTGGCAGGGCACGTTCGTCGGCCTGTTCATCGTTCTGGCGGTTCTGCTGGAGCAGATCCGCGGCAGAAAGTCGGGCTGAGCCCCCGCTCGGCCCGACCGCATCTCGTCAAAACGGGAGGTTAGGTGACCATGAAGAAGTTCCTGATGTCGGCCGCGGCTGCCGCCGCGGTGCTGGCGTTCGGCGGGGCGGTGACGCCCGCGTCGGCCGACGGCTACGTCTTCGCGCTCGTGCCGAAGAACATGAACAACCCGTTCTTCGACCAGGCGCTGGCCGGCTGCCGCAAGGCCGAGGCCGAGAATCCCGGCAAGTTCGAGTGCCTCTACATCGGCCCCGGCGAGCACGGCGGCGGTGAGGAGCAGGTCCAGGTCGTCAACGACCTGATCGCCAAGAAGGTCGACGGCATCGCCGTCAGCCCGTCGAACGCCGCCGCCATGGGCAAGGCGCTCGAGGCCGCCAAGGCCGCCGGCATCCCGGTCCTGACCTGGGACAGCGACCTGCTGGACAAGGACAAGGGCCTGCGCGTCGCCTACATCGGCACGCACAACTACGAGATCGGCGTCAACCTCGCCAAGATCGTGCAGACCATCAAGCCGAACGGCGGGACGATCTGCATCCAGTCCGGCGGCGCCGCCGCGGCCAACCACAACGAGCGCATGCAGGGCATCCGCGACACGCTGTCGGGTGCCAAGTCGGCCGCCGCCCCCGGCGACCGCCTGACCGGCCAGAACGGCTGGAACGAGGTCGACGGCTGCCCGCTCTACACCGACGACGACTTCCCGCGCTCGGTGCAGCAGATGGAGGACATCCTCGGCAAGTACACCGAGCTCGATGCCTTCGTCCCGACCGGCGGCTTCCCGCAGTTCATCCCGCAGGCCTACACCAAGGTCGCGGAGAAGCATAAGGCGCGCATCGACGACAAGAGCCTCGCGCTCGTCGTCGCCGACACGCTGCCTGTGCAGATGGAGCTGATGGAGAAGGGCCTGTCGCTCGGCCAGGTCGGCCAGCGGCCGTTCGAGATGGGCTACAAGACCATGCTCGCCCTGCTGCAGATGAAGGAGGGCGGCGCTCCTCCGGCCGATCCGACCTACACCGGCCTCGACGTCTGCACGCCCGAGACCGCGGCGACCTGCATCGCCAAGTAAGCGGCTGACGGCCGTCCGGCCGTCGGTCAGCGGCGCCCCCGGGGAGCGATCCCCGGGGGCGTCGTCATTTCTGCCGCCGGTTGATGGCTCCGCCGGCCGGCAGTACGGTGCGGCCAAACCGAAGCCGTTGCGAGGAAGGAAATGCTCAAGGAATTCCGCGAGTTCGCGCTGAAGGGCAACGTGCTCGACATGGCCGTCGGCATCATCATCGGTGCCGCCTTCACCGCCATCGTCACCTCGATGGTCGACGACATCATCATGCCGCCGATCGGCGTGATCCTCGGCGGCGTCGATTTCAGCGACAAGTACCTGCAGCTGACCATGCGCGACGTCGACTACCCGTCGCTCAAGGCCGCCAAGGACGCCGGCGCCGCGGTCTTCGCCTACGGCAACTTCATCAACGCCATCATCAAGTTCGTCATCGTCGCCTTCGCCCTGTTCATCCTCATCAAGCAGTTCAACAACCTGAAGCGGATGCTGGAGAAGAAGGAGGAGGCCAAGGTCGCGGCGGCGCCGCCGCCCCCGCCGGCCGACGTCGTCCTGCTGACCGAGATCCGCGACCTCCTGGCGAAGCGGACCTAGCGCTCGCAGGAGGCGAGGCCCAGGGCGGCGGCGTCGCCGCCCAGCGCCCGCTCGATGCGCTGGCCGGCCGCCTCCATGGCGTGGCCCTGCGCCGCCAGCCAGGCATCGTCGTAGTAGGTGCCGCGGTAGCGGTCGCCGCCGTCGCAGATCAGCGTCACGATGCTGGCCGGGCGGCCGGCGGCGGCGAGCTCGGCGGCCAGCTGCAGGACGCCGACGAAATTGGTCCCGGTCGAGCCGCCGCAGCGCCGGCCGAGCAGGCGTTCCAGCGCCCGCAGCGCGGCGAGGCTGAGCACATCCGGCACCTTCAGCATCCGGTCGACGATCTCGGGCTGGAAGGACAGCTCGACGCGCGGCCGGCCGATGCCCTCGATCGCCGAGCCGCGGCTGGCGACCGGTGCCCGGCTGCCCTCGCGGTAGCCGTCGAAGAACACCGAGTGCTCGGGGTCGACGACGCACAGGCGGGTGGGCAGGCCGCGGTAGCGCAGGTAGCGGCCGATGGTCGCCGAGGTCCCGCCGGTGCCGGCGCCGACCACCACCCAGGCCGGCACCGGATGCGCCTCGCGGGCGAGCTGGTGGAAGATCGATTCGGCGATGTTGTTGTTGCCGCGCCAGTCGGTGGCCCGCTCGGCGAAGGTGAACTGGTCCATGAAGTGGCCGCCGCAGTCGGCGGCGATGCGGCGGCTCTCGGCCTCGACCCGGGTCGGATCGTCGACGAGGTGGCAGCGCCCGCCCTGGAACGCGATGGCCTCGATCTTCTGCTGGCTCGTGGTGCGCGGCATCACCGCGACGAACGGCAGCTCGAGCAGCCGGGCGAAGTAGGCCTCGGAGACCGCGGTCGAACCCGACGAGGCCTCGACGAGGGTGGTGCCCTCGCGAATCCAGCCGTTGCACAGGCCGTAGAGGAACAGCGAGCGGGCAAGGCGGTGCTTGAGGCTGCCGCTGGGATGCGTCGACTCGTCCTTGAAGTAGACCGCGACGTTGGGAAAGGCGGCGAGCCGCAGCGGGACGAGATGGGTGTCCGCCGAGCGCTGCACGTCGGCCTCGATGCGGGCGATCGCATCGTTCACCCAGGCGCGGTTGCGACCCATTCCCCGTGACCCAGCGCATTGCCAATCCGGCGTGGCCCAGCCTACGCTTGCGGACCTGCGAGCGTCAGCAACAAGGTGGCCACGCGATGTCGACTGCCCCAGGCCTGCGTCCCGGCGACCCCGCCCCCTGGTTCAAGGCGGCGTCGAGCAACAACCCGACCTTCTCGTTCGACACCGTCGCCGGGCGCTATGTCGTGCTGTGTTTCCTCGGCTCGTCCTCGTCGCCCCAGGCCCAGGCTGCGCTGGCCGCGGTATTCCGCAACCGGCAGCTGTTCGACGATGAGAAGCTTTCCTTCTTCGGGGTCACCTCCGATGCACGCGACCGCGACGAGGGCCGCGTCCAGCAGATGGTGCCGGGGATCCGTTTCTTCTGGGACCTCGACCTCGCCATCGCCCGGCAGTACGGCGTCGCCGACACGCCGCAGCAGGGCGCCTCGGCGCCGGTGGCGTACCGGGCGCAGTGGATCATCCTCGACCCGATGCTCCGGGTCGTCGGCGTGGTGCCGTTCGACGATGCCGGGCGGCACGCCGAATCGGCCATCGCCTTCCTCGGCCGGCTGCCGCCGATCGACCAGCATGCGCGGGTGCCGCTGTTCGCCCCGGTGCTGGTCCTGCCGCGCGTGTTCGAGCCCGAGTTCTGCAAGCGGCTGATCGACTACTACGAGGAGAAGGGCGGCGTCGATTCGGGCTTCATGCGCGACGTCGGCGGCAAGACCGTCGGCATCGTCGACTACAGCCACAAGCGCCGCTCGGACTGCAACATCGAGGACGAGGGCCTCAAGGTCGCCGCCCGCCAGCGCATCGAGCGGCGGCTGATCCCCGAGATCCGCAAGGCCTTCCAGTTCCACGTGACGCGCATGGAGCGCTATATCGTCGTCTGCTACGACGCCGACACCGGCGGACACTTCAACGCGCATCGCGACGACACGACCTACGGCACCGCGCACCGCCGATTCGCCGTCACCATCAACCTCGACGCCGACGCCTACGAGGGCGGCGACCTGTGCTTCCCGGAGTTCGGCTCCCGCCGCTACCGGGCGCCGACCGGGGGCGCCGTGGTGTTCTCCTGCTCGCTGCTGCACAAGGTCTGGCCGGTGACGGCCGGCAAGCGCTACGCCTTCCTGCCGTTCCTCTACGACGATGCGGCGGCGCGGCTGCGCGAGCAGAACAATGCCAAGCTCGCCGACACGGTCGGCAAGTACAAGTCCGGTCCCGTCGCGGCGGAAGCCAGCTGAGGCAAGGGCCTCAGCGCATCAGCGTTGGCGCGCCCGTACCGTCGGCCAGCAGCGGGTAGCGCTCGCGCGCCCGGAACAGCTGATAGTGCCACCACTCGTTGGCGTAGAAGTCCCAGCCGGCGGTGGTCATGATACCGAGCAGGAGCAGCCGGTTGCGCTGCGCCTCGGGCGAGACGCCCGGGTGGCCGTGGTGCGACAGCGGGGTGAAGGCGTCAAAGCCGGTGCCCATGTCGAGCTCGCGGCCGTCGGCATCGCGCAGGGTGAGGTCGACGGCGGCGCCGCGCGAGTGCGGCGAGCCGCGGCGCGGATCGGCCAGGAACTCGGGATCGGGCGTGTGCGCCCAGAACCGCCACTGCGCCTCGGTCGGCCGATAGGCGTCGAAGACGTGCAGGCGGTAGCCGAGGCGGCCGGCGATGGCGACGGCAGCGGCCAGCCGGTCGGCGGCCTCGGGCAGCAGGTAGCAGGCGGACCGGGCGTAGACCGGCCGGCCGGTGAAGTTGTCGGCGGTGGCGTAGCGCAGGTCGAAGGTCACCCCGTCCGCACCGGTGATCTCGCGCAGCAGCATCCGCCTCCCCCGCCCTTCGTCCGGCGGCAGCGATGCCGGGGCCCTCGCCGCGAGGCAAGGCTTTTCCCGGACCGGCGGCTCGCCTAGGGTCCGGCCCGCTCGGGATCCTTGGCGAGGCAGGCGTGACGACCGTACCGCACATCGTGGTGTTCGATCTCGGCGGGGTGCTGATCGACTGGAATCCGCGCCACCTCTACCGCCGGCACTTCGCCGAGGAGGCCGAGATGGAGCGCTTCCTCGCCGAGGTCGTGTCGCCGGCCTGGAACCACCGGATGGACGAGGGACGCGCCTTCGGCGAGGCCATTGCCGAGCTGGTCGCGTCCCATCCCGAGCAGGCGCCGCTGATCCGGATGTACTTCGACCGCTGGCTCGAGATGATCGGCGGGCCGCTGCAGCCGACCGTCGAGGTGCTGGAACGGCTGCACGCGCGGGGCACGCCGCTGTGGGCGATCACCAACTGGTCGGGCGAGACCTTCCCGCTGGTGCGCAACGACCCGGACTACGCCTTCCTCGGCCTGTTCCGCGACATCTACGTCTCGGGCGACCTGCGGCTGGCCAAGCCCGGCGAGGCGATCTTCCGGCACGCGCTGGCGTCGATGCCGGCGGCCGCGGAGGCCTGCCTGTTCATCGACGACGCGCCCGCCAACGTCGCCACGGCGCGGCGGCTCGGCATGCACGCGCACCGCTTCACCGACGCCGCCACCCTCGAGACGGACCTGCAGCGGCTGGGCCTGCTGCCCTGAGCCTGCGCCGCCTCGCCGTCCGCTTCGGCCAGGGGCTGCTGCTGCTCCTGGCGGCGGCCGCCGGGATGCTCGGCTGGCTGGCCTGGGGCTCGCTGCCGCGGACCAGCGGCGAGGCGACGCTGCCGGGCCTCGGCGAGACCGTCGAGGTCGCCCGCGACGGCTACGGCATCCCGCACATCAGCGCCGCCTCGGCGGCTGATGCCTACGCGGCGCTGGGCTACGTCCACGCCCAGGACCGGCTGTGGCAGATGGAGGCGAGTCGCCGGCTGGTGCAGGGCCGGCTGGCCGAGCTGGTCGGCGATGCAGCGCTGCCGACCGACCGCTTCATGCGGACGCTGGGGCTCTACCGGCACGCCACGGCGGCGGCCGGGGGCCTTGCCGCGGACGACCGGGCCCTGCTCGAGGCCTACGCGCGCGGCGTCAACGCCTATCTCGAGGGCTGGCGCGGGCCGCTGCCGCCCGAGTTCCAGCTGCTGTGGCACACGCCCGAGACGTGGACGGTGGTCGACTCGCTGGCCTTCACCCGGCTGATGGCGCTGGACCTCGGCAGCAACTGGCGCACCGAGCTGCTGCGGGCGCGGCTTGCCCGGCAGGTCACGCCCGAGCAGCTGGCCGACCTGTTCCCGGAGGCCGGCGGGCCGGTGACGCTGGCGGCGGTCGACCGCCAGCTGGCCGGCCTCGACCTCGAGGCGCTGGAGCGGGCGCTGCCGCCGGCATCGCCGCCGGGGCTGGGCTCGAACGTGTGGGTGGTGGACGGCACGCGCAGCCGCGGCGGCAAGCCGCTGCTCGCCAACGATCCGCATCTCGGCCTGTCGGCGCCGGGGATCTGGTACCTCGCCAGCCTGCAGGCCCCGGGTCTCGACGTGATCGGCGGGACGATGCCGGCCATGCCGATCGTCGTCGCCGGGCGCAACGCCAGCCTCGCCTGGGGCCTGACCAACACCGGGCCGGACACCCAGGACCTGTTCGTCGAGACGCTGGCCGATGGCGGCCAGGCCTATCGCACGCCCGACGGACCGCGGCCCTTCACGATCCGCGAGGAGGAGATCCGCAGCCGCAGCGGCCGCGTCGAGACGCTGCGGGTGCGCGAGACGCGGCACGGGCCGGTGCTGTCGGACCTGATCGCCGACAGCGCCACGCTGAGCGGGCCCGACGCGGTGCTGGCGCTGGCGTGGACGGCGCTGGCCGACGACGACCGGACGCTGACCGCCGGCTTTCGCCTCGCCACCGCCGGCACGCCGGGCGAGCTCGAGGCCGGGGTGACCGGCTTCCTCAGCCCGCAGCAGAACGTGACCTGGGCATCGGCCGACGGGCAGATCGGGCTGATCGCGCCCGGCCGGGTGCCGATCCGCCGCAGCGGCGACGGGACCGTGCCGGCTCCGGGTGCGGACGGCTCGCACGACTGGACGGGCTGGATCCCCTTCCCTGACCTGCCGCGCACGGTCGATCCGGCCGGCGGCCAGATCGTCAACGCCAACAACCGCCTGGTCGGGCCGGACTATCCGTACCTGATCACGAAGGACTGGGATCCGGGCCTGCGCGCCGGGCGGATCGAGGCGATGCTGGGTACGCGCAACGACCTCGACGCCGACAGCTTCGCGGCGATGCAGGCCGACATCGTCTCGCCGCTGGCGCAGATGTTCGCCCCCGTCCTCACCGAGGCGGCGCGGGACATGGGCCCGCCCGGGCTGATCGAGGCCATCGCGGCGTGGGACGGGACGATGGCCGGCGACCGGCCCGAGCCGCTGGCCTTCGCCGCCTGGTACGATGCGCTGGCCGTGGCGATCTACGGCGACGAGCTGGGACCGCTGTTCGAGGCCTATCGCGGGATGCGGCCGGAGTTCATGCGGCGCGTGCTGACCGACCGGCCGGTGTGGTGCGACGACATCGCCACGCCCGGCATCGAGGAGAGCTGCGCCGAGCGGGTACGGCTGGCCTGGGAGCGGGCGGCGGACCGGCTCGCGGCGAGCGAGGGTCCGGACTGGCGGAGCTGGCGCTGGGACCGGCCGCACCGGACGGTGATGCGGCACCGGCTGATGGAGCGGGTGCCGTATCTGGGCCCGCTGTTCCGCATCGAGGTGCCGACCGGCGGCGACGGCGCCACGGTCGCCGTCGCGCCCTATCCCGGCGGCGACGGCGCCGACGCCTTCGTCAGCGGCATGGGCCCGTCCTACCGGATGATCGTCGACTGGGGCGATCCGGCGTCCTCGCGCTTCGTCGCGGCGACCGGCCAGTCCGGCCATCCGCTGTCGCCGCACTGGGACGACCAGACGGCGCTGTGGGCCTCCGGTCGGTATAGGCCGATGCGCCGGCCGCTCCCCGACGAGGTGTCCGAAGTGCTGCGGTTGAAGCCTTAGCGTTGCCTTATACGAGTCCCGGCCATTGCGGGTCTCCAGAATTTCTAGTATTGTTTAAGTGAGAACAAACATACCATAAGTCGGATCGGCAGGCATGGCACGGCCCCAGCCCTCGCTCGGCGCGCGCATGCGGGCGCTGCGCCAGGCCCGCGGAATGAGCCAGATCGAGCTGGCGGAGAAGATCGGCCGGCACCAGACGGCGATCGGCCCCTACGAGCGGGACGAGTACGCGCCGCCTCGCCAGGTGGTAGAACGGATCGCCGAGGCGCTCGACACCACGCCGGAGTTCCTGCTGTTCGGCCGCGACCCGCGGCGGACCAGCCTGCCGCTGATCGGCCGGCTGATCCCGGGCGGCCTCTTCCTGCCGGCGCCGGCGGCGGGCAGCCGCGCCATGCGGCTGGCCGAGGAGCGGCTGGCGGCGGTGAGCATCGAGGACGACAGCATGGCGCCGCTGCTGCGGCCCGGCCAGCTGGCGCTGGTGCGTGCCGAAGCGGACACCGACGTGCGCAACCTGATCGGCTTCGACGTGCTGGCCGAACTCGCCGACGGTCGGGCGCTGCTGCGCCGGATGCACCCGGCGGCGCAGGCCGACCGCTACGACCTGACCGCCTACTCGGCACCCACGCTGCACGGGATCGAGGTGATCGCGGCGCGCCCCCTGCTCGGTGTCCTCTGGCCCGGCGCGCTGGTTGCAGAGGAACCCGAGGGCTGATCTAGCGATACGCGACGCAAGTCCGAGAAATTCTCGTTTCGCTGGAGGTTTAAAAAAAGCGCGGTATTTTAACCAAATGTCGTGTGGTTGAATTGCTGCGGTCCCCTTGCAACGCAGCGGGACGGGCAGGACGGGGTTATCGATGAACCAGGTTGTAACGAAGTCGGCCGGGCGCGGAACGGGTGGGCGGTCGCGCGCCCTCGATGTCGATCATTATGTCAGCCTTCGCATTCGCCAGCGCCGGATCATGCTGGGCCTCACCCAGCAGCAGATGGCCGAGCTGATCGGCGTCACCTACCAGCAGGCGCACAAGTACGAGACCGGGATCAACCGCATCTCCGCGGGCCGGCTCTACCAGATCGCGCAGGCGCTGGGCGTGGACATCGGCTACTTCTTCGAGGAGATCGAGCCGGAGCGGGCCGGCAAGGCCAAGCCGGCCGAGATGATGCCGCAGCAGCGGATGCTGCTCGAGCTCGCCCGCAACTTCGCCAGCATCAACAATCGCCGCTTCCAGGATGCGATCTGCAACCTGGCGCGGGTGCTGGCGGCCAACGAGAAGGACGCCTGAGGCCCTTCCGGGCCGTCAGGAGCCGACAAGCTGCCGGCGCAACGCCGGCAGCCGCTCGCGTGCCATGTCGATGATGCGCAGGGTCTCGGTCCACAGGCCGAGGCCCGGCAGCTCGTCCATCGCGAACCAGCGCGCCTCTGCGGCGTCGTCGCCGGGGACCGGCTCGCCGTCGCCCGCCTCGGCCACGAAGTCGACCAGCGTGTAGTGGTAGCGGACGCGATCGTCCGTCGCCCGCTCGATCAGGTCGACCACCGTCAGCAGCTCGATCGCCGCCAGCGGCAGGCCGGTCTCCTCGAGGACCTCGCGGCGGCCGGCCGCCTCGACCGTCTCGCCGACATGCTGGGCGCCGCCCGGCAACGACCACTGGCCGACACGCGGCGGCTTGCCGCGGCGGATGAGCAGCACCCGCGACCCGCGCCAGACCACCACGCCGATGCCGACGATCGGCCGCTCGGGAAACTCACGGGACATGGCCGGGCTCAACCCTTGGGTGGAATTGGCTTGACAACTCAACCTTTGCGCGCGAGATTTCGCGTGCGCCGACGGTGCCGGCAAGGCCGATATCGGCGGCGTGCTTGACCGATGAGATGGGACCCTGGGGAGGGGGTTGTCCGTGAGGGCAACCCCCTTTTCCGCGCCCCGACTGCAACCTCAAGGCGATCCTTGCCCGGCCTGGCGGCGCAGGTCGGCCAGCTCCTCGCTGGAGGGTGCCGCGACGACGAAGCGGACGTCGATCCGCCGGTTGAGGCGGCGCGCCTCGGGCGTGTCCTCGTCGACCACCGGGCGGCGCGCCTCGTAGCTGCTGACGCCCAGCAACGCCTCGCCGTCGGGATTGCGCAGCAGCTCGAGGCTCGGCTCGAAGCGGACCAGCGCCTTGAAGGTGTTGGCACCGCGCTGCGCGGCCAGCGCCCAGTTGTCGGTGAAGGCGCCGCCGCTGATCGGCTGGTTGTCGGTATGGCCCTCGATCAGCACGGTCTCGAGGATCGGATCCGCCCCCTTCTTGCAGTCGAGCTGCATCTCCGGCGGCGCCGCGGCGTAGCAGGGCAGCGCCCGGGCCAGCACGTAGGCGAGCTCGCGCAAGGCCCGCTCGCCGTCGTCGCGGAGGGCTGCCTCGCCCGATTCGAACAGCAGCTCCTCGGGCAGCCGCAGCACGCCGTTCTCGGGCTCGATCGAGATGTCGACATCGCGCTCGGCCAGCAGATCCTGGACCTGCTGCAGCATGCCGCGGCGCGCGCCGTCGCGTTCGGCGAGGTTGCTGGTGAGCGCGTCGACCGTCCGCCGCTGCTCGCCCAGCTGCGCGATCTCGGCCTGCAGCCGGCCGCGCTCCTCCTCCAGGCTGGCGATCTCCGAGGCGTAGCGCTCGCGCTCGTCGAGTGCCTGGCGTCCGGCCTCGTCGAGGTCGGCACGGGCCTCGAGCGCCTCGGCCTCGGCGGTCTTGGCGCGCAGCTCGGTCAGCGCCGCCTGGTACTCGGAGACCCGGTAGCTGAGCCCGAAGGCCGACAGCAGGATGATGAACACGAACAGCAGCCCGACCATGAGGTCGCTGACCGAGGCGAGATAGCTGTCCTCCTCGCGCGGGACGTGGCCGGCCGGCTCGAGCTCGTCCATCAGCGCCGCCGCTCGAGCTCGCCGACCGCCTCGCCGAGCCTGGCCGTTGACGCGCCGACCAGCGCCTCGACCCGGCGCAGCGACTCGCGGACGGCGCCGTCGAGGCCGTCGCCGCCCTCGCCACGCGCCAGACCGTCCAGCCGCGCCTGGAGCTCGCGCGCCGCCGCCTGGGCCGCCACCAGCTGGTTGCGGCCGTCATGCAGCAGGCGCTCGACCTGGCGGACCGCCTCGCCGTCGGCCTTGCCGCCGCGCAGGCCCCAGAGCCGGTCGAGGCCGGCCCGCAGCGAGACCAGCGCACCGTCGAGCCGGCCGGTGATGGCCTGCGCCGACGCCGCGGCCGGCGGAACCGGCACCGCCGTGCGCGCCGGCTGCGGCACGGCCTCGGAACGCGGCACCTGGGCGGCCAGCGACCCCGCAATCGTCGCCACCAGCGGCTCGGCGATCCGGCGCAGGTCCGGGGCGGCCTCGGCGAGGGCCTCGCGCAGGGGCGCCATGGCCTTGCCGATCTCGCCGGCGATGCCGGTCTCGAGGCCTTCCGGCAGGCGAACGTAGAGGTCCTTGGTCAGGCGCTGCAGCTGCTGGGTGTGCTGGCGCAGCTCGGCCAGCTGGGCGGCGGCGACGCTGCCGCCGGTGACCGGCACCATCCGCGCCTCGAGGGCGCTGCACAGGCGCCCGAGGCGGCGCCGGACGACATGCATCTGCGCCTTCTCGCGCCACGAGAACACCAGCGAGCAGGCGAGGCCGGCGATGGAGGTGACGAACTTGAAGGTGGCCGCCGCCAGCAGCTCGCGCAGCGCCTCCTGGGCAACCTTGACGTCGACCGCGGCAACGCCGGCACTGGCGAAGTAGAGCGCGGCGACGAGGCCGATGAAGGTGAACAACAGGCCGACGCCGACCAGCATGTTCGGCACGGCGTGATAGAAGCGCAGGTCGATGCCGGCACCGGCGAGCAGGCTCTCGTTGAAGCTGTCGGCCGGCCGCCGCGTGTAACCGATGGCGTCGTCGTTGCCCGGGGCCGGCGACAGCGTCGGGGCATAGGCGCGCCAGGCCTCGCCGACCACCCGGTTCTCGGCGAGACGGCGATAGACGGCCTGGAAGCGCTGGCGGAACGACGCCTGACCCTCGGTCTCCTCGATGGCGTCGATGGCGTCGTCAAGGCCGGCAAGGAATGGCCGCAACCGGAACCAGCGAAAGTCCAGCCAGAGCGCCAGGGCGAAAAGGACGATCAGTCCGCACAGCGCCCAAGGCACCCAGGGCTGGGCGAGCTGGACGAAGATCGCGTCAATCAAGGTTGCTTCCCTGACCGGCGGGGCCGCGCCGCTTGCTGTGGTCCGTCGTGTTTGGCGGCCAATTATCGCGGCCGAGTTTAGACGACAATTGGCAAAACTTCAGCTATCGCTTGATATGACCGGCGTCGCTCCGTACGGTCCCGCCTCGGCTGGATTCCGCATCGGCGTCGTCGAGGTGACTCCCCTACCCATGCCCAGGGCGCAGTGGCGGCGGCGATGGCCAACGTAGTCGTCATCGACGACCGGGTCACCAACCGCAACATCCTGACCCGCCTCGCCAAGTCGGTCGAGGAAGGGGTCCAGGTGACGGCCTTCGCCGATCCCCTGCAGGCGCTGGCCCAGCTCGACGCCGGCCTGCTTCCCGATCTCGTCGTCACCGACTTCAGCATGCCGGGCATGGACGGTGCCACGCTCATCGGTGCCCTGCGCGAGCGCGAGCGGCTGGCCGACATCCCGGTCATCGTGGTGACCTCCTACGAGGACCGCGAGTACCGCTACCGCGCGCTGTCCGCCGGTGCCACGGACTTCCTGCAGAGCCCGCTCGATCACTCCGAATTCCGGGCGCGCGCCCGCAACCTGCTGACGATGCGCCGCCAGCAGCGCCTGCTGGCCGAGCGCGCCGCCTTCCTCGAGCAGGCCCTGCGGGCTCGCGGCGGCGATGGCGTCGACGCCGCCATCGCCGCCCTGCTCGACACCCTGCCGGTGGCGATCATGGCGGTCGATGCGCGGGGCAAGGTGCTGAGCCTGAACAGCAGCGGCGAGGCGCTCTACGGCATCCGCCGCGACCAGGCCGTCGGCCAGACCCTGCACGAGGCGCTGGGCGAGACCTATGCGACCAAGCATGGCGTGCTCAACGAGAAGGTCGTCGACACGGCGCTGCCGATGGCCAGCCCGCGCCTCGAGATGCTCGAGGCGGCGGACGGGCAGCGGGCTACCGTCTTCGCCAAGGCGCCGGCGATCGACGCCAGCGGCCGCGTCCGCGCGATCTACACCGCGGCGCTCGACATCAGCGACGTGCGGCGGGTCGAGCAGGCCGGCGCCGGCGGCGGCCTGATCGACCCGCTGACCGGCCTGCCCGGAATCGACAGCTTCCGCGAGCGGGTCGAGCAGGAGCTCAGCCGGGCGAGGCGGCAGTCGGAGCTCGTCGCCCTGCTCCACCTCGACCTCGACCGCTACAAGGGGCTGAACGACGCCTTCGGCGAGCCGTTCGGCGACGCGCTGCTGCGGGCGGTGGCGCTGCGGCTGAAGGACCGGCTCGGCGAGCACGACGTCATGGCCCGGCTGCGCAGCGACGAGTTCGTCGTCATGCATCCGGGCGTGCGCCGCGCCGACGACGCCACCGACCTGTGCCGCCGGCTCGGCGAGGCGTTCGGCGAGCCCTGGCTGATCGACGGCCAGGAGGTGCACCTGAGCGCCAGCATCGGCGTCACGCTGTTCCCGACCGACGGCAAGACGGTCGACACGCTGCTCAAGAACGCCGACCTCGCGATGTACCGCGCCAAGGCCTCGGGGCGCGACGCCTACCGCTTCTTCGCGGCCGAGATGAACGTGGCGGCACGCCGGGCGGTGACGCTGGAGCGCGAGCTCCGCCTCGCCCTCGCCGCCGACCAGTTCCTGCTCTACTACCAGCCGCAGCTGGCGCTCGACAGCGGCCGCCTCGTCGGCGTCGAGGCGCTGGTCCGCTGGAACCATCCCGAGCGCGGCATCGTCCGCCCCGGCGAATTCATCGGCCTCGCCGAGGACATCGGCCTCATCCAGCCGCTGACCAAGTGGGTGCTGCGCACCGCCTGCCGGCAGCTGCACGGCTGGCTGCAGCGCGGTTTTCGCGGCATGCAGATGTCGGTGAACCTGTCGCCGATCCAGTTCCGCGAGCGCGGCGTCGAGCTGATGATCGAGGGCATCCTCGCCGAGACCGGCCTGCCCCCGGCCCTGCTCGACATCGAGCTGACCGAGAACGCCGTCATCGAGAACAGCCAGACCGCGACCGCCAGCCTGCGCTACCTGCACCAGCTCGGGGTAACCCTGTCGATCGACGACTTCGGCACCGGCTACTCGTCGCTCAGCTACGTCAAGCGCCTGCCGGTGCAGCGGCTCAAGATCGACCAGTCCTTCGTCCAGAACGTCGAGCACAGCGCCAACGACGAGGTCATCGTCCGCGCCATCATCAACCTCGGCCACAGCCTCGGCCTCAAGGTCATCGCCGAAGGGGTCGAGACCGAGGGCCAGCTGGCCCGGCTGCGCCGCTACGGCTGCGACGAGGCCCAGGGCAACCTGATCAGCCCACCGGTCAGCGCCGAGGCGCTCGAACCGCTGCTGCGCGGCGGCCCGGCGGGCCTGCGCTAGGCCGATGCGCGAGACCGCCCCGCCGCCGGCCCGCCTGCCGCCCCCCGCGACCGCCGCCGGCGGCCTGCGCGCGCGGCTGCGGGCGCGGCTGCGCGGCCGCCCGGACAGCGAGCACGAGCAGGCCATCATCCGCGTCGGCTTCGCCGTCTTCATCCTCGTCTACGTGCTCTTGATGCCGACCGACGAGCGGGCGATCGGCGTCGCCATCTGCCTCGCCAGCCTCGTCGCCTCGATGGGTGTGGTCGCGCACATCCTGTGGCGGCCCGACGTCAGCATCGGCCGCCGCTACATCGGCATGCTGACCGACACCATCGGCCTCAACGGGGTGATGTTCGTCGGCGGCATGGCGGCGGCGCCGTTCTACCCGATCCTGCTGTGGGTGATCCTCGGCCACGGCTTCCGCTTCGGCCGGGCCCAGCTCGCCGCCGCGGCGGTGGTGTCGCTGGTCCTGTTCCTCGGCGTCATCACCCAGAGCCCGGACTGGCGGCATTTCCCGGCGCTCGACACGGCCCTGCTGATCGGGCTCATCGCCCTGCCGGCCTATTTCTCGACGCTGCTGGCCAAGCTGCAGACGGCGATCGACCGGGCCGAGGAGGCAAGCCAGGCCAAGACCCGCTTCCTCGCCACCATGAGCCACGAGTTCCGCACGCCGCTGAACGCGGTGATCGGCATGGGCGAGCTGCTCGAGGACACCCGCCTCGACCACGAGCAGCATGACATGGTGGTGACCATCCGCGGCGCCGCCGCCGGCCTGCTCGGCCTGGTCAACGACCTGCTCGACATCGCCAAGATCGAGGCCGGCCGCTACGACGTCGACGAGGCCCCGCTCGACCTGTTCCGCTCGCTGCAGACGGTGCGGGCGCTGCTGGTGCACGAGGCGGCCGAGCACGGCCTCTACCTGCGCCTGCGCATCGCCCCGGAAACGCCGTCCTGCCTGATCGGCAGCGCGCGGATCCTGCACCAGGTCCTCGTCAACCTGGTCGGCAACGCGCTGCGCTTCACCCGCGACGGCGGCGTCACCGTGGCGGTGCGGCCGCTGCAGTCGGACGAGGCGCGCAGCGTGCTGCGCCTCGAGGTCACCGACACCGGCGTCGGCATCCCGGAGCATGCCGTCGGCGCCATCTTCGAGCCCTTCGACCAGGGCGACCGGCGCATCGCCCGGCAATATGGCGGCACCGGCCTCGGCCTCGCCATCGTCCGCGAGCTGGTCGAGCTGGCCGGCGGCCGCATCGGCGTGACCAGCGCGGTCGGGCGCGGCACCACCTTCTGGTTCGAGCTGCCGCTGCGCCGCGACGGCGCCGCCGCCGAGCTGCCGCTGCATGGCCGCGCCGTCGTCGTCGGCACGGCCGAGGCGGCGCAGGCGCTGCTGCCGGCGCTGTCGCAGCTCGGGGTCGAGACGGCCCTGGCACGCGAGCCCGAGGCCATCTCGAGCCTGCTGTCGCCGGCGCGCGGCCGCGTCGTGCTGGTGGTGGCGTCGCCGCCGGGCGGCCGGCAGGAGGCGGCGATCGCCGACCTGCTGGCGTCGCGGCCGGGAGCCGAGACCGTCGACGTCATCACCGTCGGCCTCGACGCGCCGCTACAGCACCTCGCCAGCCTCGCCGACCTGCCGGCCGAGCCGCCGGCCGAGCTGCTTGCCAACTGCCTGCGCGCCGCCCTGGTCGAGCAGGCGCCGCTGCCGGCCGGGCAGCGCCGCCGCCAGCGGGCGCCGCTGCAGGCGGCGCGGCCGGCCCGCATCCTCGTCGCCGAGGACAACCCGACCAACCGCCGGGTCATCGGCCGCATCCTCGAGCGCGCCGGGCACAAGGTGACGATGGTCGACGACGGCATGCAGGCGGTCGAGCAGCTGGAGACGGGCGCCTTCGACATCGTCCTCATGGACCTCAACATGCCCGAGCTGGGCGGGGTCGAGGCCATGAAGCTGCTGCGCTTCGAGCATGCGGCGCACGAGCTGCCGCCGATCGTCGTGCTCAGCGCCGACGCCACGGCGGAAAGCCGCGAGGCCTGCAGTGCCGCCGGCTTCTCGGGCTACCTGACCAAGCCGGTGGACAGCGAGCTGGTGCTGCGGACGATCGACGAGCTGACGGCACCGGCACGCGAGCCGCCGGCCGACGGCGCGACCATCCTGCCCTACCCCAGGCCGCCGGCGGCGCGGCCGGTGCTCGACGCCGCCAAGCTGCGCAGCCTCGCCGAGCTCGATCCCGACGACGGCTTCGTCGCCGAGGTGATCGACGAGTTCCTCGAGGACGCGGCCGGCATCGTGCACCGCATCGAGGCCGCGGCGACGGCCGGGCGCTCGCGCGAGTTCAAGGACGAGGCGCACGCCCTGCGCAGCAGCGCCGCGCATCTCGGCGCCATGGCCCTGTTCGAGCTCTGCCTGTCGTGGCGCGACCTCGGCGACGAGGCGCTGGCGGCGCGCGGCAAGGCCGAGGTGGCGCGGCTGCGCATCGAGTTCGACAAGCTCCGGCAGGCGCTGCTCGACCACAAGCGCGGGCTCGGCAACCCGGCCAACGCCCGCGGCCGCAGCTGAGCGGCCCGCCCTGCGGCCTCAGCCGCCCAGGCGCTTGCGGGCCTGGACGCGGGCCAGGCTGTCCATCCGCCGCAGCTCGCTCTCGCCCAGCTGCATGGCGAGGTCGACCCACATGTCGACGATGTCGACGAGCTCGCGCTTGGTCACCGGGTCGACCCGGTCGCGGGCCATCTTGAGCGTGCGCAGGGTGGCGAAGCGGGCCTCGTTGTCCGCGACATAGCGCCGCAGGGCGGCCTCGCCCTCGCCGGCGTCGCAGACGATGTCGACCAGGCCCAGCGCCTTCACCTCGTCGGCACTGCGGGTGATGCCGTCCTCGACCAGCTCGCGCGCCTTCTGCGGCCCGACCTTGCGCTTGAGGAAGCTGAAGGCGCCCATCCCGGGGAACAGGTTGAAGAGGATCTCGGGCAGGCCGAACTTGGCGCCGCGCTCGGCGATGACGAGGTCGTCGGTGAGCATCGCCTCGAAGCCGCCGCCGATGGCGTCGCCCTGGATCAGGGCCACGGTCAGGACCGGCAGATCCATGCCGATGTGGTTGTCGTGCAGGATGTCGATCGCCTGGCGGGCATAGGCGCGCAGCCCGGTCTCGTCGCCGCTGCGGATCATCGCCGTGAAGTTGGTCAGGTCGCCGCCCAGGCTCCACACCCGGGGCGCGTCCGACGCCCAGACCAGCCAGCGGAACGGCACCTCGGACGCGTCGCGGTGGGCGTAGAGGTCGCGCAGCATCGCCTGCACGTCGCGCATGTCCTGCATCAGCCCGGGCGTGTAGCAGGCCCGCTCGGTGTGGCGCATGCGCGCCCACAGGATGCCGCTCTCGGCCTCGAGGCGCGTGCTCAGGAAGGGCAGGTCCTGGTCGAGCCGCGGCAGCGCGGCCGGGCGGCGGTTGCGCAGCGTGGCGGGCGAGGCGCCGAAGGGTGATGGCCGGTTGTCGTTGCCGCCACGATCAAGAAGAGCCTGCAGGCCGCGCGTAGAGATCGCCATCGTTACCCCCTGTATTGAGGATGTCAGTCATCTGGCAGTCCTAAAGCTTGCCAGAGCTCCGATCCGCCCGGAGAAGCGAATGAATCGACATTAAGCATGACAATAGTACGTGGCAAGCGATTTCTTCATTGCCCCGTTAATACTTTTTTGATATTCATTAAGAGATTAATTCTCTCACATTTTACTGAAAGTTTTTCTTAACTCGCTTCAAGGTGTAGTGATCCGGGGTCAAGGAAGGGTTAACGCGCCGCAGCGCCCGAGACGACGAGGGCGTTGACGCCCACATGCGCCCAGCGTGCCGTCTCGTTCGCCGAATAGTAGGGTTCGTAGTGGACCAGCCGGCGGTCGGGAAGGATCGCATCGGCAAGGTTGTCAAGGATCAGGGTCTCGCCTCCGAGGCGGACGGCCAGCACGGCGTGAACCAGCCCGCGCAGGCTGTCGCGGACCACGACCAGGCGCAGCCGGTCCGCGGCGAAGCCCAGCTGCCGAAGGGAGACGTATTTCAGGATGACGTAGTCCTCGCAGTCGCCGGATCGTCGCAGGAACTCGAGCGGCGTCGCCCAGTAATCGCTGCGCCCCCAGACCTCGCGGTCGGCGCGGTAGGCCCAGCTGTTGGCGAAGCGGTTGACCTCGCGCAGCTGCCGCTCCGGCGGCTCGCCGGCGAGGCCGCGCAACAGCGCCTGCCAGGCCATCCCCGCCCGCGACGGACAGGCCGGATCGCGCTCGGCGCAGGCCCGCCACAGCGGCCGCTCGGCATCGAGGCGGGCCAGCACGCCCTGCCATGCCGGCAGGGCGACCAGCGAGTCCTCGCGGAAGCCGCGGCGCCCGAACAGCGCATCGCCGGCCTCCGCCGCCATGGCCGAACTGGCGACGAGGATCGTGCCGAGGATCAGGGCAACCACGCTGCGCACGCCGGCATCTCCGCTCCGCGCGCGGCAAGACGGTGGCCGACGCGCCGGAACGAGGATTGGCGATCACGGTGAAGCAAACCTTCGCCGCCGCCGGCCGGTCGCCGCGGCGCGCATCCGGCTACGCAGGGTCAGCGGCCGGCCGCCCCCGGCCGGCGCAACCGCATGACGTAGCCGACGACCTCGGCGACGGCCTTGAAGTGCGCCGGCCGGATCGGCTGGCCGATCTCGACGGCGGCGTGCAGCAGCCGGGCCAGCGGCGGATTCTCGACGACGGGCACGCCATGCCGGGCCGCCGTCTCGCGGATCTTGCGCGCCACCCGGTCGACGCCCTTGGCGACGACGACCGGCACCGGCGCCTCGACCGCGTCGTAGCGCAGGGCCACGGCGAAATGGGTCGGATTGGTCAGCACGACGGTGCTCTTCGGCACGTCGGCCATCATCCGCCGGCGGGCCCGGGCCAGCCGGATGGCGCGCAGGCGCTGCTTGACCACGGGATCGCCGTCGGTGTGCTTCTGCTCGTCGAGCACCTCCTGCCGCGACATCCGCATCTGCTGCAGGAAGGCGTGGCGCCGCCACAGCCAGTCCAGCGCGGCGACGACCGCGGCGAGGGCGGCGATCGCCACCAGCAGCTCGGCCGCCACGGCCCCGGTCACCGCGAGCAGGCCGGCCGGCTCCTGGCCGGCCGTGCCGAGAATGCGCGGCCAGCCGCGGCCGACGATCCACCAGGCGATCGCCCCGACGGCGGCGAGCTTGACCACGCCGCGCGCCAGCTCCGCCAGCGCGTGCGCGGAGAAGAGCCGGCCGAGGCCGGCGAGCGGCGAGATCCGCGCGGCCTGCGGCCGCAGCGCCGCCGGGCTCCACAGCGGCCCGTGCTGCAGCCAGGAGGAGGCCGCCAGCGCCACCGCGACCAGGGCCAGCGGGGCGAGGACGGTCAGGGCGAGGTCGCCCAGGAGGCCGAGCAGGGCGCCGGCGAGATCGGACGGCCGGGCGGACACCGTGCCGGCGGCGGCAAGCCAGCCGCGCAGGCCGCCGGCCAGCCGCGCCGCCGCCGGCGCGGCGGCGCTGCCGGCGGCCAGGGCGGCGATGGCGACCAGCACGGCGTTGCCGATCTCCGGCGTGGCGACGACGCGGCCTTCCTCGCGTGCCTCGTCGAGGCGCCGTTGGGTCGGCTCCTCGGTCTTCTGCGACGGATCGTGGTCGTCGGCCAGGGCCGCGGCCTCAGCCGCCGGCCAGCCGGCGGACCGCGCCGCCGACCAGCTCGAGGAACGTGGCGAGCCCGGCGGCGAGGCCGCCCATGACCACCAGCAGCGACAGCAGCAGCTGCACCGGCGCCAGCAGGAACAGCGCCTGCAGCGCCGGGACGAGGCGGCCGAGAACGCCGAACAGGGCCGCCAGCAGCAGGCTCAGCACGACGACCGGGGCGGCGATCCGCAGGCCGGCCGCCGTGGCCGTGCCGAGCTGGACCACCAGCAGGTCGATCCGGTCGAGGGCGAGGCCGACCGCGCCGGCCGGCAGCGCGGCATAGCTGTCGGCCAGCGCCAGCAGCAGGGCGTGGTGCGCGTCCGTGGCGAACAGCACCGCCAGTCCGGCCAGGGTCATGAAGGCCGCGCCGATGCTGCCCTGGGCGCCATCGTGCGGGTCGAAGAAGGCGGCGGCGGCGAGGCCCGACTGGGTCGCCATGACCGCCCCGCCGAGATGCACGGCGACCAGCAGGATGCGGAAGAAGGCGCCCAGCACCAGCCCGCTCACCGTCTCGCCGGCGACCATGGCCAGCAGCGGACCGGTAGCGTCCGGAACCGGGCCCAGGTGCGGCAGCAGGACGGGTGCGAGGGCGGCGGTGACGGCCAGCGCCAGCAGCAGGCGGATGCGCGACGGCACGTAGAGCTCGCCGAATCCCGGGAGCAGCATCAGCGCCGCCCCCAGCCGGGCGAAGACGAGCAGGAAGCCGGTGACCTCGGTGCCGACGAGGGCGGACAGGGCCGGAAAGCCGGTCATCGCCGCGTCAGGACGGCCCGAGGGCGATGCGGGCGAACAGTCCCTCGGTGAAGGCCGTCAGCACGCGCAGCACGAAGGGGGTGGTCAGGATGAAGGCGACGGCGATGCCCAGCGTCTTCGGGACGAAGGACAGCGTCGCCTCCTGGATCTGGGTGAGCGCCTGGAAGAGCGAGACGACGAGGCCGATCACCAGCGCCGCCAGCATCGTCGGCGCGCCGATCTCCAGCATCACCCAGATCGCCTCGCGGGCGATGTCGACGACGACCTGCGGCGTCATCGCTCGGGCAGCGCCGCTCAGATCGGCATCCGCATGATCTCCTGGTAGGCGGAGATCACCCGGTCGCGCACCGCGGTCACCTTCTGCAGGCCGAGCTCGGCCGCCGAGACCGCCTCGACGACGTCCTGCACGCCGGTCTTGCCGAGCAGGCCGCCCATGGCCGTGCGTTCGCCCTGGCGCAGCGCATCGGCGGCCGAGGCGGCCTGGTCCTGCAGCAGCGCGCCGAAGCTGCCGCCCGGTGCTGCCGCCTGGCCCGGCGTGCCGGACGCGGCGGGCCCGACGGGCTCGCGCAGGCGGCGTGCCGCCGCGGCGTAGGCGCCGGCACCGTATTCGCCGATCTTCACGGGTCGCTCCGCTCAGGTCCGGGACGTCGGGCTAGCGCAGCACGTCGAGGGTGGCCTGGATCAGCCCGCGCGCACCCTGCTGGGCCGCAAGGTTGGCCTCGTAGGTCCGCTGCGCCTCGCGCATGTCCATGAGCTCGATCAGCGGGTTGACGTTGGGGGTACGGACGTAGCCGCGAGCATCCGCGGCCGGATGACCGGGCTCGTAGCGGGTCGGGAACTCGGTCGGATCGACGCCCTCGCGCGCCACCTCGACGAGATTGACCCCCAGCTCGCGGTCGAGCTGCTCGCGAAAGCTCACGGTGCGCCGGCGGTACGGCTCGCCGCCGGGCGTGCGCGCGGTCGATTCGGCATTGGCGAGGTTCTCGGCGGTGACGCGCAGCCGCACCGCCTGGGCCCGCATGCCCGAGGTCGTGATCCGCAGCGAATTCTCGAGGTCCATCGGCAGCTTCCTCCGTGGTGCCGGGCTCAGCCGGCGGCGACGCCCAGGGCGGTGCGGAGCATCCGCACATATTTGCCGTAGACGGCGGTGGCGAGGCGGTACTGGCCCTGCGTCTCGGCCAGCTTCTGGACCTGCTCCTCGACGACGACGCCGTTGCCCGCCGGGTCCCGCTCCCAGCCCTTGTCGGGCCGCGAGGCGATGTCCGGCTGCCGCCGCGGCGTGCCGGCGAGGTGGTCGGCGCTGGTCCGCACCAGCGTCACCGCACCGGGGCCGGCACCGGCCGGGCGCAGCCGCGTCCCGTCCATCGGCGCGGCATCGAGCGGGACGAAGCCCGGGGTATCGGCATTGGCGAGGTTGCCGCTGATCAGGGCATGCCGGCCGGCGAGCCAGCGCGTGCGCGCGCCCACCAGGTCGAACAGGTCGCCGCCATCGAAACCCATGCCGCCGTTCCCGCAGGCGAGGCCGCACCGGGCGGCCACCGTTGCCACCGTAGCCGCTTCAAGGTTAACAGACGGCTAGCGCGGTCCCGGCGGCCGGGACCCGGCGGCGCAGCGGAAAGGCCGATGCTCTACCTGACGCGGCGCGCCGGCGAGGCGGTGATCATCAACAACAGCATCGAGGTCCGGGTGGTCGAGGTGCGCGGCCGCACGGTCAAGCTGGGCTTCGAGTTCCCGCAAGGATCGACGGTGCTGCGCGAGGAGGTCTTCCGCCAGGTGCAGGCCGAGAACGAGGCGGCGGCCGCGGCGGCACGCGAGCTGGCGGGCGATCCCGAGCCCGACCCTTCCCCGTCCCGATGAGGCGCCACCCTTGAGTACGCGCGAGCCGGCGGCCCCCGTCGCCATCGTCATGGGCAGCCAGTCGGACTGGGCGACGATGCGGCATGCCGCGGCGACGCTGGACGACCTGGGCGTCGGGCACCGGGCCCGGATCGTCTCGGCGCACCGGACCCCGGACCGGCTCGTCGCCTTTGCCCAGGGAGCCGAGGCGGCAGGGCACAGGGTGGTCATCGCCGGGGCCGGCGGTGCGGCGCACCTGCCGGGCATGGTGGCGTCGATGACGACCCTGCCGGTGCTGGGCGTGCCGGTCGAGAGCAAGGCGCTGAGCGGGCTCGACAGCCTGCTGTCGATCGTCCAGATGCCGGGCGGGATCCCGGTCGGGACGCTGGCCATCGGCAGGGCCGGCGCCATCAACGCGGCGCTGCTCGCCGCCGCGATCCTGGCGCTCGCCGATCCGCCGCTGGCGGCACGGCTGAAGGCGTGGCGCGAGGCGCAGACGCGGTCGGTGGCCGAGGCGCCCGTCGACGCGCCGGAGAGCGCATGAGCGACGTCCTCGGACCCGGAGCCACGATCGGCATCCTCGGCGGCGGCCAGCTCGGCCGGATGACGGCCCTGGCCGCGGCCCGGCTCGGCTATCGCTGCCGGGTGTTCGAACCGGAGGCGCAGCCACCGGCGGGCGACGTGGCCGCCGGCTGCGTCACCGCCCGCTGGGACGATGCCGCGGCGCTGGAGGCCTTCGCCCGGTCGGTCGACGTGATCACGCTCGAGTTCGAGAACGTGCCGGTGCCGGCGGTCGAGGTGCTGGCGGCGCTGAAGCCGGTGAGGCCCGGGGCCCGGGTCCTGGCGGTGACGCAGGACCGGGTGGCCGAGAAGCGGTTCGTCAACGCCTGCGGCATCGCCACGACCGAGTGGCAGGCGGTCGATTCGGTGCAGGAGCTGGCGGCGGCGCAGCAGGCGCTGGGCGGCTGCATCCTGAAGACGAACCGGATGGGCTACGACGGCAAGGGCCAGACCCGCGTCGCCCGCGACGAGGACCCGGCCGCCGCCTGGGGCCGGCTGCGCACCGACCATGCCATCGCCGAGGCGGTGGTCGATTTCGCCTGCGAGGTGTCGGTGATCGCCGCCCGCGGCCTCGACGGGACGATCGCCACCTTCCCGCTGGCGCTGAACGAGCACGAGCATCACATCCTGCGCCGGAGCGTGGCCCCAGCGCCGGTCGAGACGGCAGTGGCGGACGAGGCCCGGCGGATCGGGCACCGGCTGGTCGAGGCGCTGGACCTCGTGGGCCTGCTCGCGGTCGAGATGTTCCTGACGCGCGACGGCCGGCTGCTGGTCAACGAGCTGGCGCCGCGGCCGCACAATTCCGGGCACTGGACGATGGACGGCTGCGCCACCAGCCAGTTCGAGCAGCTGGTGCGCGCGGTCTGCGGCCTGCCGCTCGGCGACACGACGCCGTTCGCCACCACCGAGATGGTCAACCTGCTGGGGGCCGAGGCCGACGGCTGGCCCGCGCTGCTCGCCGAGCCGGGGGCCCGGCTCCATCTCTACGGCAAGCGCGAGACCCGACCGGGCCGCAAGATGGGCCACGTCAACCGGCTGCTGGAGCTCAGGCGATGATGTCCGGGATGCGGGCGCGCTCGAGGTAGGCAATGCGGTCGCGGAGGGCGAGCTTCTGCTTCTTCAGCCGCTGCAGCTCGAGCACGTCCTCGAAGCCGTCGGCGACGAGCTGGGCGATGCGCTCGTCGAGCGCCCGGTGCGCCGCCCTGAGCGTCGAGAGCCGGGTATCGATCTCCTGCCTCTGGGGCGTATCACTCATCAGGGCGCCGATCCGTTGACACGCCATCCTAGCCCATTGCCGGCACCCGCGCAGCAGCATCGCGACGGCGCCACGGACCGGCCGGGACGGGACGGAGCCTAGGCCAGGAGGACCCGGGAGGTCACCATGCGACTCGGCATCCTCACCAGCGGCGGCGACTGCGCCGGGCTCAACGCGGTGATCCGGGCGGTCGTGCTGCGCGCGACGCGCGGCTACGGCTTCGAGGTGTGGGGCATCCACGAGGCGACCAACGGCCTGCTGCAGCGTCCCGTCGCGGCGGCCCGGCTGACCCCGGACAGCGTGCAGGGCATCCTGCACCTCGGCGGGACCATCCTGCGGACCACCAACCGCGGCGATCCGTTCGCCTACCCCGGCGAGGACGGGCGGCCGGTCGACCGGTCGGGCGAGGTGGCGGAGGGCTACCGGCTGCTGGGCCTCGACGCGCTGATCGCGGTCGGCGGCGACGGCAGCCTCGCCCTGATGCGCCGGGTGGCGCAGAAGGGCGGGATCAACCTGATCGGCATTCCCAAGACCATCGACAACGACCTCGGCCACACCGAGCGGGCGGTGGGCTTCTCGACGGCGGTATCGATCGCGACGGAGGCGGTCGACCGGCTGCACGTCACCGCCGCCAGCCACAACCGGGTGATGGTGCTCGAGGTGATGGGCCGCGATGCCGGCCACATCGCGCTGACCGCGGGCGTCGCCGGCGGGGCCGACGTGATCCTCATCCCCGAGGTGCCGTGGAGCATCGAGGCGGTCTGCCGCAAGGTCGAGGAGCGGCGCCAGAGCGGCCGCAACTTCAGCCTCGTCGTCGTCGCCGAATCGGTGAAGGCGCCGAGCGGCGAGGCGCAGCGCTACAAGGACGCGTTCGGCCAGGCCCGCTACGGCGGCATCGGCCGGGTGGTGGCCGAGGAGATCGCGCACCATACCGGGGCCGAGACGCGGGTGACGGTGCTGGGCCATGTCCAGCGCGGCGGCTCGCCGGTCCCGCTCGACCGGGTGCTGGGCTCGGCGTTCGGGGTGGCCGCCGTCGACCTCGCCGCCGAGGGCCGGTTCGACCGGGTGGTGGGCTGGCAGGCGCGACGGGTGATCGACGTGCCCATCCTCGAGGCCTGCGCCGCCTACCAGGCGGTCGACCCCGACGACGCGCTGATGCGGACGGCGCGCGGGCTCGGCATCGCGTTCGGCGACTGAAGGACAACAGGCATGACAAGGCTGGTCGGCGACATCGGCGGCACCAACGCCCGCTTCGCCCTGGCGGAGCCGGGCGGCGAGCCCACGGCCGAGCGGACGCTGGCGGTGGCCGAGCATCCCGGGCTGCTCGAGGCGATCCGCACCTATCTGGGCGGCCGCAGCGTCGCCGAGGCGGTGCTGGCGGTGGCGACGCCCGGTGGAGACCGACCGCATCGCCTTCACCAACAGCCCGTGGACGCTGTCGGTAAGCGGCACGCAGCGTGAGCTGGGCGTGGCGCGCCTCGCCGTGATCAACGACTTCGTCGCCCAGGCGCTGGCGGTGCCGCAGCTCGGCGGCAGCGACGTCGAGATCCTGCGGCCGGGCGAACCCTTGCGCGACCGGCCGATCGGGGTGATCGGGCCGGGCACCGGGCTCGGCGTGGCCGGGCTCATTCCGCTGGGCGGCGGCCGCTACCGGGCGCTGCCGACCGAGGGCGGGCATGCCTCGCTGGCACCGGGCAACCGCCGCGAGCAGGCGGTGCTCGAGCGCCTGGCCGGGTTCTTCCCGCACGTCTCGAAGGAGCGCCTGGTCTCCGGTCCGGGCCTGCTGACGCTGGCCAAGAGCCTGGCCGAGCTCGACGGGGCCGAGTGCGCGGCCGCGACCCCGCAGGATGTCGGCCGGCTCGCCGCCGCCGGCGACGGCCATTGCCTGGAGGCCACCCGCATGTTCAGCGCGCTGCTGGGCGCGGCCGCCGGCGACCTCGCGCTGACCTACGGGGCCCGCGGCGGCATCTACATCTGCGGCGGGGTCTGCCTGAACCTCGGCCCGCTGTTCGACCGCGCCGCGTTCGCCGAGCGCTTCCTCGCCAAGGGCCGGATGCGCGGCTACCTCGAGCCGATCCCCGTCTGGCTGGTCTGCCGGTCGCAGACCGGCCTCCTGGGTGCCGCCCGCTTCGACTTCGACGACAAGGCGGGATGAGCGGCGGCGCCTTCTGGGCCTGGTCGCTGGCGACCTATGCGCGGCCGGGCGTCGCCGAGGCCTGCCTGGCCCTCCAGGACCGGCACGGGCTCGACGTCAACCGGCTGCTGCTGGCGCACTGGCTGGCCGGATGCGGCCGCGTGCTGCCCGATCCGGCGGGCCCGGTCAGCGCCTTCGCCGAGGGCTGGCAGCGCGAGGTGGTCGGGCCGCTGCGCGCGGTGCGCCGCGCCCTCAAGGGCTCGCCGCTGGCGGGCGCCCCGGCGCTGCGGCAGGCGGTCAAGGAGGCCGAGCTCGAGGCCGAGCGGCTGGAGCAGGCCGAGCTCGAGCGGCTGGCAGCGTCGGCCGGGCCGGCGGATGGATCGCGCGCGCAGCTGGTCGACCGCAATCTCCAAGCGCTCGGAATCGTGGCAGATGCCGGAGCGCTGGGCAGGCTTGCCGACGCGATCGGCAGCGCTGCGGATCGCAAGTAGCGACACGACAAGGCTTTTCGCGCGACGGTAGAGGGGGCCGGCGGCGAAAAAGCGCGCCTTATACGGTGCGCAGGTCGGCCCCGCAAGCTTTCTTCTGGATTTGCCGACGGGTTGTCACTACATTGCCGCATGGGCCTAGTCGCAACGGGAGGTTCCCTCAGCGATGTCAATGTACGAGCACGTCGATAGCCTTCGTACGAAGCACGCACGACTCGAACAGATGATCGATGACGAACTGCACCGACCCCTGCCGGACCAGCCCACGGTCTCCCGGCTGAAGAAAGAGAAGCTGAGGATCAAGGAGGAGATCGAGCGCCTCCAGGGCGACCACAGGTCGCCCGGGTCGATCCACCCGGCGCCCTCCAGCCTCAACTGATCCTTCGGTGGCCGGCTTCGCCGGCCACCTTCGTTTCCGGGTCCCGACTCAGGCGGCGAGCAGGCCGCGGGCCGCGAGATTGCGCATCAGCGCGGTGATCCCGTAGGTCCAGGGTGCGATCCGGTCGCTGTGGCCGACGCGGTTGGCGAGCCCGCCCAGGGCGTCGGCGGCGATGCGCACCTCGTCGCCGAGGGCGTGGGTGAAGCCGCGGCCCTTCTCGTGCCGGTCCTCGACCGGGGCGAACATCGTGCCGCAGTAGAGCATCACGCCGTCGGGGTACTGGTGGTACGGGCCGATGGTGTTGGCGACCAGCTCGGTGACGTCCCGGCTGATCTCCTTCATCGAGCTGCGGCCCTCGAGGCGGAAGCCGTCCGTGCCGGCCACCGTCAGGCGGATCTCGACGGCGCGCAGGGCGTCGAGGTCGAAGCTGCGGTCGAGCAGGCGGATGAACGGGCCGATGGCGCAGGCGCCGTTGTTGTCCTTGGCCTTGCCGAGCAAGAGCGCGCTGCGGCCCTCGAAGTCGCGCAGGTTGACGTCGTTGCCGAGCGCCGCGCCCTTGATCGTGCCGCGGCTGTCGACGGCCAGCACGACCTCGGGCTCCGGGTTGTTCCAGGTCGAGCGCGGGTGCAGCCCGATGTCGGCGCCGGTGCCGACCGCGGACATCGGCGGCGCCTTGGTGAAGATCTCGGCGTCCGGGCCGATGCCGACCTCGAGGTACTGCGACCAGGCGCCGGCCTCGATCAGGTGCTGCTTGAGGCGCATCGCCGCCTCGGAGCCGGGGACGAGGCCGCGCAGCTCGCCGCCGATCAGCTCGGCGACGCGGCCGCGGATCTGGTCGGCGCGGGCCGGATCGCCCTTGCACTGCTCCTCGATCACCCGCTCGAGCATGCTCTTCACGAAGGTGACGCCGGCCGCCTTGATCGCCTGCAGGTCGCAAGGGGCGAGCAGCCAGGGCTTCGCCGGGTCGCGGCCGTCGGGCAGGCTGTTGGCGAGCAGGCCGGCGAGGTCGCCGATGCGGCGGCCCTTCGCGGCCGCCACCCTGGCCGCCGGGTCGTCGAGCTCGAGCAGCTGGCTCATCGTCGGTGCCACGCTGTCGGACAGGTCGTGGACGCCGTCGTCGCGGATCGCGACCAGGGCCGGCCCGGCCTGCGGTCCCGGCAGCCAGGCGCGCCCGACCAGCGTGCCGCGGCATCCGTCCGCCGGCAGGCTCTGCTCGACGGTCAGCCAGTCGCGCATCGTCGTCCTCCCCCTCGTCCGGCCGAGCGCCGGCGGCGCCTGCTGTGGACCGCCGACGCCGACGCGGTCAAGAGGCGGAGCGCCGACCGCTCAGTGCGGCCAGGTCCCGGTCGAGCGGGCGCTGGCGGCCCGGCGCAGCACCACCGGTGCCTCGCCGTCGATGTCGAGCAGCCAGCGCAGGGCCGGGCTCATCCGCTCGCGCAGCTCGTCCGTGGCGTACTCGCGCTGGACCAGCTGCTGCGGCAGGTCGCGGCGGGTGTAGGTCAGGTGCAGCATGCGGCGGCGGGCGCCCGAGCGGTTGGTGGTGCCGCCGTGCCAGAGATGGCCGTTGCAGACGACCACGGCCCCGGCCGGTCCCTGGACATGGACCTCGCCCGGATAGGGCGCCTCGAGGTCGAGCGGCATCCGCGCCTGCTCCTCCGGCGTCAGCGGCGACGGCTCCCAGTCGGCGGCGTTGACCTCCGGCACGTTCATCGGCGGCCAGCGGTGCGAGCCCGGCACGATCCGGGTCGGGCCGTTGTCGGCGGTCAGCGGGTCGATGAGGATCAGGGCGTTGATGATCCACCAGTCGTCCTCGAACCATTTCGGGACGTCGCAGTGCAGCTGCTGGTGGCCCTTGCCGGGCAGGGGCTCGCGCAAGTTGGCGCCGTGCACCTTGATCTCGCCGAGGAGATGGTGCGCCGCGGCGAGGATGACGGGCCTGCTAAGGCAGACGTCGAACGCCGCCGACTTGTTGAAGATGTTGGAGACGCGCGGGGCGCCCGGCTCGACATGGACCTCGTGGCCGCCGCGCTCGCCCTCGACGCCGTGCATGCGGTCGAACTCGGCCGCCATGACCGCGCACTCGGCCGGCGTGAACACGTCGGGCACGACGACGAAGCCGACCTCGTCGAGCGCCTGCAGCTGCGCCGGCGTCAGCACGCTGCCGCGGACCCCGAGCTCGCGCAGCGCCTGCCTGGTGTACATGATCCACGCCTCCCGATCCGTCGGACGATGCCCGGCTAAACGTTTAGCTCAGCGTTGTGCCGGCGCAAGGCCCTCGCCTGCCGGTCGCGGACTTGCCGGCCCCGCGGCTTCGGCGGCATGGTCCGGGCGGCGCCAGGAAGGGAACGGACCGCAGGGACCATGCCGACGATCCGCGACGTGGCCAGGGCCGCCGGCGTGTCGACGGCGACCGTCTCGGCCGTGCTCAACGACACCGCCTTCGTCAGCCCGGCGCTGCGCCAGCGCGTCGAGGCGGCGGTGGCCAAGCTCGGCTACGCCCCGCACAGCATCGCCCGCAGCCTCAAGCGCGGCCGCACCCAGCTGCTGGGCCTGATGATCCCGGACATCACCAACCCGTTCTTCACCGAGCTCGTCCATGTCGTGGAGGTCGCGGCGCACCGCGCCGGCTACGGCGTGCTGCTGTGCGATTCCGGCCAGGATCCGGCCAAGGAGCGGTCCTATCTCCAGCTGATGCGTTCGCACCGGGTCGATGGCCTCGTGCTGTGCCCGGTCGGCGACGGCGGCCTCGCCGAGCCGGCGCGCGCCGGCGGGATGCCGCTGGTGATGGTCGACCGCCTCGTGCCGGGCCTCGAGGCCGACGTCGTGCTGATGGACAACTACGCCGCCGGGCTGGCGGCGACGCGGCACCTCGTCAATCTCGGCCACCGGCGGATCGGGGCGGTTGCCGGCCCGGCCGGGCTCGAGCCCGCCGACGAGCGGTTGCGCGGCTTTCGCGAGGCCCTGGCGCTGCGCGGCCTCGCGGTCCGCGACGGCGACATCCGCCACGGCAACTTCGAGGAGGAAGGCGCCTACCTCGCCTCGCTCGAGCTGCTCGGCGGAACGAGCCGGCCGACCGCGCTGTTCGTCGCCAACAACCACATGCTGATCGGGGTGATGCGGGCGGTGGCCAACCTGGCGATGAGCTGCCCGGCCGACATCTCGGTGGCGGCGGTCGACGACTTCCCCTGGGCGAACGCCTTCACGCCAAGGCTGACGACGGTGCGCCAGCCGGTGGCGGCCATGGGCGAGACGGCGCTGCGCCTGCTGCTCGAGCGGCTGGCGGGCGGCGACGGCCCGCCACGCCGCATCGTCCTGCCGGCCGAGCTCGTCATCCGCGACTCGGTGCGCCAGCTCAATCCGGCCGAGGTACACCGCCTCGGCCCAGCCCGGACCGCCAGCCCATGACCCTCGACGAGTTCCGCGCCAGCCTCAAGGGCAGCGCTCCGCCCGTGGGCCTGACCGCCCCGCTCGAGGCGCTGTGGCACGCCGGCCGCGGCGACTGGGATCGCGCCCACGGCATCTGCCAGCAGCAGGAGGGCGAGCCGTCGCACGACTGGGTGCATGCCTACCTGCACCGCGTCGAGGGCGACCTCGGCAACGCCGGCTACTGGTACCGCCGCGCCGGCAAACGCCGCGGCGACGGCAGCCTCGATGCCGAGTGGGCGGAGATCGTCGGGGCGATGCTCGGGCGGGGGTAGGCTCGCCAAGCGGCGGCCGCAAGAATCGTAAAGCGTAGCTTGACACAAGACGATCCAGGCCGCATCGTGCAGCATGCGGATCAGGAATGTCCTGCATCGCGGCCTCAGGCGACTTGTCGAGAATGACGACCCGACTGGTGTCCAGCCGGCGGTCGTGGAGAAGGTCCGCCGGATTGTCTCGTTCCTCCAAGACATGGCGCGGGAAGAGGAGCTCAGGTCGGTTCCTAGCTGGAAAGCCCACCGGCTGACCGGAGACCGCCGTGGCACCTGGAGCCTCTCGGTCACGCGAAACTGGCGCCTGACATTCCGGATCGACGCTGACGAGATCGAGATCGTCGACCTCGACTTTGAGGACTATCACTAGGAGACGCCCATGACCGACGGCACCGGTATCCGGATGCGCCGTCCTGCCCATCCCGGTGGCTTCGTACGCAGCGAGATCCTCGAGCCGCTGGGGCTGTCGGTGACGGCGGCGGCCCAGGTGCTGGGCGTCACCAGGCCGGCGTTGTCGGCGCTACTGAACGAGCGCGCGCAGCTCTCGCCGGAGATGGCGCTGCGGATCGAGAAGGCGTTCGGCGTATCCATGGATACGCTGATGCGGATGCAGGGCAGCTACGACATCGCACGGACGCGGCTGCGCGCCAACGAGATCAGGGTCGAACCCTATCGCGGCGGCGGCGCTACACGCGGGACCGTCCCGGCCTAGACCTGCCTCGCCTTCTCGCGGAGGATGTACTTCTGCACCTTGCCGGTGTTGGTCTTGGGCAGGGCGCCGAAGACGATGTGCTTCGGGACCTTGAAGCGGGCGAGGCCGCGGCGGCAGTGCTCGATCAGGTCGTTGGCCGAGACGGTGGCGCCATCGCGCAGGGCGACGAAGGCGCAGGGGGTCTCGCCCCAGGTCTCGTCGGGACGGGCGACGACGGCGGCCTCGAGCACGTCGGGGTGCTGGTAGAGCACGCCCTCGACCTCGATCGAGGAGATGTTCTCGCCGCCCGAGATGATGATGTCCTTCGAGCGGTCCTTGATCTCGAGGTAGCCGTCGGGGTGCATCACGGCGAGGTCGCCGGTGTGGAACCAGCCGCCGGCGAAGGCGGCCTCGGTGGCGGCCGGGTTCTTGACGTAGCCCTTCATGACGATGTGGCCGCGCATCATGATCTCGCCCATGGTCGCGCCATCGCGCGGCACCGGCTGCATGGTGTCGGGGTCCATCACCTCGAGGCCCTCGAGCACCGGGTAGCGCACGCCCTGGCGGGCCAGCATGGCCGAACGGGCGGTGCTGTCCATCGCGGCCCATTCCTCATGCCAGGCACAGACCGTGGCCGGCCCGTAGACCTCGGTCAGGCCGTAGACATGGGTGACGTCGATGCCGAGCCGCTCCATCTTCTCCAGCACCGCCGCCGGCGGGGCCGAGGCGGCGGTCATCATGCGGACCTTGCGGTCGAAGCCGCGGCGCGCGTCCTCGGGCGCGTTGACCAGCATGCCCATGACGATCGGCGCGCCGCAGAGATGGGTGACACCGTGCTCGGCGATGGCGGCGAAGATCGTCTCGCTGCTGACCCGGCGCAGGCAGACATGCGTGCCGGCGAGGAACGAGAGGGTCCAGGGGAAGCACCAGCCGTTGCAGTGGAACATCGGCAGCGTCCACAGGTAGACCGGAAAGTGCGGCATCGCCCAGACCGCGAGGTTGCCGATGGCGTTCAGCCAGGCGCCGCGGTGGTGGAAGACGACCCCCTTCGGATTGCCGGTGGTGCCGGACGTGTAGTTCAGCGCGAGGGCCTGCCACTCGTCGGCCGGCCACAGCGGCGGCTCGGCCGGGTCGCCCGCGGCCAGCAGCTCTTCGTAGTCGATGGCGCCGAGGCGCTCGACGGGGCCGGCGAACAGCGGGTCGACGATGTCGATCACCTCGACCGGCCGGTCCACGAGCTTCAGCGCCTCGCGGCAGAGGGGGGCGAACTCGCTGTCGCAGAGCAGGACACGCGCTTCGCCATGGCCGAGGATGAAGGCGATGGTGGCGGCATCGAGCCGGGTGTTGAGCGCATTCAGCACGGCGCCGGCCATGGGCACGCCGTAGTGCGCCTCGAGCATCGCCGGGGTGTTGGGGGCGATCACCGCCACCGTCTCGCCGGGCTGCACGCCGCGGCGGCGCAGGGCCGAGGCGAGACGCCGGGCGCGCTCGCGCAGCTCGCGGTAGCTGCAGCGCAGGTGGCCGTGAATGACGGCACAGCGGTCCGGGTAGATGTCGGCGGCGCGCTCGAGCAGCGAGATCGGGGTCAGCGGCGCGTAGTTGGCGGCGTTGCGGTCGAGACCGCTGGCGTAGGGCCCGTGATCGGGGTGGACGGCAAGGCCCGAGGTGTCGCTCATCCGGCTGCTCCCGCGCACATCGGGGGATGCTCCCCCGGCGATTGGCGGGGGTTGATCGCGCGCTCGCGGGCGCAGCGTCAAGCCGCCCCGATTGCACCGTCCGGCAGGCGGGGCTAGGCAGGCCGGCGCCGCCCGAGCCGAGGGCGGACGCCGACGTGCGGAGCTCCATGACGACCAGCGCCACGGCCGACATCGTTCCGGTCATCCTCGCCGGCGGCTCGGGCACCCGGCTGTGGCCGGTCAGCCGGGCCGCCTTCCCCAAGCACCTGGTCGAGCTGGTCGGCGACCGCTCGCTGCTGCAGGCGACGGTGCACCGGGTCCTGGACGTGGCGCCGCCGGAGCGGATCGTCACCGTCTCGGCCGCCGGGCAGGCGATCCTGGTGCGCCGGCAGCTGCAGGCGATCGCCCCGGCGCTGGCCGGCAACCTGCTGCTCGAGCCCGAGCCGCGCAACACCGCGGCGGCGGTGGGGCTGGCGGCCCTGCACGTCGCGGCCGCGTTCGGGCCGCAGGCGCTGCTCTGGGTCTGCGCCTCGGACCACATGATGGCGCAGCCGGAGAAGCTGCTGGCCGCCGTCGCGACCGGCCGGGACCTCGCCGCCGCCGGCTCGATCGTGACCTTCGGCATCACGCCGTCACGGCCGGAGACCGGCTTCGGCTGGATCCGGGTCGGTGCCCCGGCCGGCGAGGGAGCGTTTCGCGTCGCGCGCTTCGTCGAGAAGCCGGCGCTGCCGGCCGCCGAAGCCATGCTCGCCGCCGGCGACTGCCTGTGGAACAGCGGCATGTTCCTGATGCGCGCCGACGTGCTGCTGGCCGAGCTGGAGACGTTCGAGCCAGGCCTCGCCCAGGGGCTGCGAGCGGCCTATGGGCGGCTGGTGGCCGAGGGCACCGAGACCGTGCCGGCGGCGCTCTACGCCGCGCTGCCGTCGCTGCCGGTCGACAAGGCGGTGATGGAGCGCTCGGCCCGGGTGGTCGTGATCCCGTGCGACCCCGGCTGGTCCGACGTCGGCTCGTGGAACGCGCTGTGGGAGCTGATGCCGCACGATGCGCACGGCAACGCCATCGCCGGCAACGTCGTCGCCGAGGGCTCGAGGGACAACATCGTCCGCGCCGACCACCGGCTGGTGGTGCTCGCCGGGGTTGCGGATCTGGCCGTCATCGAGACCGCCGACGCCGTGCTGGTGGCGGGCCGCGACAAGGCCGATGCGCTGCGCGCGGCCGTCGGCCGGCTGGCCGGCGAGCGGCGCAAGGAGGCCGACACCCACAGCCGCGAGGTCCGCCCCTGGGGCTGCTTCACCGTGCTGGCGAGCCAGCCGGGGTTCCGCCTGAACGAGGTGGTCATCGATCCCGGCTGCCGGCAGACGCGGCAGGTCCATGACGGTCGCGACGAGCGCTGGGTGGTGGTCGCCGGCACGGCGGAGGTGGATCTCGGGGGCGAGGTCCACACCCTGCGCGAGGGTCAGTCGCTGGCCGTGCCGCGCGGCACGGTGCACCGGCTGGGCAACCCCGGCGCGGTGCCGCTCCGCCTGATCGAGATCCAGCTGGGCAGTGCCTTCGGCGACGCCGGCACCACCCGCTTTCCCGACTGAGGCCTCAGGCGGCGCGCACCTTCACGTAGGAGCCCGGCGCTTCCTCGAGCGCCGGCAGGGTGCCGGCGCCGGGCTCGCGCGCGGCCACCATCGGCCCCGACTTCTCGCCATTCCACGCCGACCAGTCGGTCCACCACGAGCCCTCGTGATGGGTCGAGCCGGCCAGCCAGACCTCCGGATCGGCCGGCAGGTCGTCGTTGGTCCAGTAGCCGTACTTGCCCGAGGCCGGCGGGTTGACGATGCCGGCGATGTGGCCGGAGCCGGCCAGCACGAAGCGCTTGGGGCCCTTGTAGAGCTGGGTCGCGGCGTAGGTGCTCTTCCACGGCGCGATGTGGTCCTCGCGGGTCGACACCCAGTAGACCGGCGTCCGGATCCGCCCGAGGTCGATCGGCACGCCCTTGAGGCAGACCGCACCCGGCTCCATCAGCGCGTTCTCGTGGTAGAAGCGGCGCAGGTAGAAGCCGTGCATGGCGGCCGGCATGCGCGTGCTGTCGGAGTTCCAGTAGAGCAGGTCGAACGGGAACGGGTCCTTGCCCATCAGGTAGTTGTTGATGACGAAGGACCAGATCAGGTCGTTGGCGCGCAGCATGTTGAAGGTGGTCGCCATCTGCGCGCCGTCGAGATAGCCGCGCTTGGCCATCATCTCCTCGAGCGCCGACAGCTGCTCCTCGTCGATGAACACGCCGAGCTCGCCCGGATCGCGGAAGTCGACGAGGCTGGTGAAGAAGGTGGCGGCCTTGATCCGCGTGTCGCGCTTGGTCGCCATGTAGGACAGCGTGCAGGCGAGCAGCGTGCCGCCGAGGCAGTAGCCGATGGCGTTGACGTCCTTCTCGCCGGTGGCGGCGGCGATGGCGTCGAGCGCCGCCAGCGGCCCCTCGATCATGTAGTCCTCGAAGGACTTGTGCGACAGCCGCTCGTCCGGGTTGACCCAGGACAGGACGAACACGGTGAAGCCCTGGTCGACGGCGAAGCGGATGAAGCTGTTCTTCGGCTGCAGGTCGAGGATGTAGTACTTGTTGATCCAGGGCGGGATGATCATCAGCGGCCGCTTGTGCACCTGCTCGGTGCGCGGCGAGAACTGGACCAGCTGCATCAGGTCGTTCTGGTAGACGACCTTGCCCGGCGAGGTGGCGATGTTGCGGCCGACCTCGAAGGCGTCGAGGTCGGTCATCTTGATCGCCAGCCGGCCCTTCCCGCGATCGAGGTCCTCGAGCATGTTCTTGAGGCCGCGCAGCAGGTTCTCGCCGCGGGTCTCGACGGTCAGGCGCAGCACCTCGGGATTGGTCATCACGAAGTTCGACGGGGCCAGCGCGTCGACGAACTGGCGCATGTAGAACTCGAGCTTCTGCCCGGACTTGTCGTCGGTGGCACCGCTGCTCTTCGAGCGCTCGAGCAGGAAGCGCGCCGCCAGCAGGTAGGACTGCTTGACGAAGTCGAACAGCGCGTTGTCGTTCCAGGCGGCGTCCTTGAAGCGGCGGTCGCCGCGCTCGGGCACCACCACCGGCTCCGGCTCCTGGCCGAGCATGCGCTGCGTCGTGCTCTGCCAGAGGCGGACATAGTCCTGCCAGAGATCGAACTGCGCCTGCACGAAGTCCTGCGGATTGCTCATCATCCGCTTGGTGAACTCGAGGAAGGTGCCGCCCAGCTGCACCGGGTCGACGGCCTTGGCCTCGCCGTTGCCGAGATGCTGGCGGGCCACGAACTCCTCGATCAGGCTGCGGCTGCGCGTGGCGATCTCGCCCATGATCTGGGTGATCTCCTCAGCGCTCGCGGCCGCCGCACCCTGTTGCTCCGCCATTCCTCGATCCCCTATCATCGCGGTCATCGCGCGCGTCGGGCTCGCCTGCGCCGGGCGTCGGGCTGTCTGGCGCACCTGCCGTGGACGCGGCGACCAGCAACTTGCCGGGAAGACCCTAGCGTGCGTTTGCGAAGGTGCTCTTAAACGATCCGCCCAACCTCGCCAACGTGGCGCAGGCCCGCGGCGTTGCGTCCGACCGGCGATTCAGCGGCGTTAGGGCCATGCTGCGGCGCGGCATAGCGAAGCAGATCGGCGTCGGCGCCGTCCTGCTGGGCCTTGCCGCCTGCTCGTCGGCCCCGACGCCGGACCCGAGCATCGCGACGATGGTCGAGGACGAGCCGTTCCCGAGCCTGTCCTCGGTGCCGCCGCCGCCGCGCCTGCCCTACTCGATCGGGCAGCGTGGCCAGATCGCCAAGGCACTGGAGGCCGACCGGGCCGCTCTCGACTACGACCGGGCCGTGACGCTCTACGAGGTCGGCCTGTCCAAGGTGCCGCCGCCGGCCACGCCGCCCGCCGCGGTGGCGGAGCCCGATCCGACACCTGGCGGCGTCGCGGCCATTCCGCCCGACGAGATCGTCCCGCTGCCGGAAGGCGGCGGTGTCATCGCCGAGAACCTGATCGAGCAGCGGGTCCTCGCCGAGCGCAACACCGGTCGCATCTCGAGCTTTCTCCGCCTCATCCAGCGTCAGCATGAGCTGAACCGCGAGTTCGAAGTGGCCGGCTTCGGCGTGCTGCCGGACGGACAACTGCCGCCGGCCGAGCCGGTCCAGACCCCGGCGCCGCTCGACGAGAGCCTGTCCTGGCAGGTCGTCTTCCCGGCGGACAGCAGCGTCCCGCCGGATGCCGCCCAGCCGGCGCTGCGCGAGGCCGCGGCGGCAGCGCGGGCGCAGAGCCGGACGCTCGCCGTGATCGCCACCGGGGCGACGACGATGCAGCGGCTGGAACGCGCACGGGCGGTGGCGAGCCTGCTCGCGCAGATGGGGGCGCCGGCCAACCGGCTCGACGTGCGTGCCGCCGGCGAGGGCGACACGGTGCGCGTCGAACTGCTGCCCGCTGGCACCGGCTGACGCGGACGGCTATGCACGCGGCGCGGCCGGATTGACCGGCCGGGCGACCTTTCCCCAGCGCCGCCACAGAAGGCCACGACGATGAAGCAGCCGGAATTTCACCGCATCCGCCGCCTTCCGCCCTACGTGTTCGCGGAAGTGAACAAGATGAAGGCGTCGGCGCGCGCCGCCGGCCGCGACATCATCGACCTCGGCATGGGCAATCCCGACCAGCCGACGCCGCAGCACATCATCGACAAGATGGTGGAGGCGGTGAAGGACCCGAAGGCGCACCGCTACTCGGTGTCCAAGGGCATCCCGGGCCTGCGCAAGGCGCTGGCGGCCTACTACGCCCGCCGCTTCAACGTGAAGCTGGATCCGGAAACCGAGGTCTGCGTGACCCTGGGCTCGAAGGAGGGCCTCGCCAACCTCGCCCAGGCGATCACCGCACCCGGCGACACGATCCTCGTGCCGAACCCGAGCTACCCGATCCATCCCTACGGCTTCATCATCGCCGGCGCCTCGATCCGGCACGTGCCGTTCGGGCCGGGGATCGACCTGATGGCCGAGCTCGCGCACGCCGCCGAGCACTCGGTCCCGGCGCCGTCGGCGATGATCCTGAACTTCCCGTCGAACCCCACCGCCCAGTGCTGCGACACCGCGTTCTACAAGGAGGCCGTCGCCTTCGCGAAGAAGCGCGAGATGTTCATCCTTTCCGACATCGCCTATGCCGAGATCTACTTCGGCAACCCGCCACCCTCGATCCTCGAGGTCGAGGGCGCCTTCGACGTCGCCGTCGAGTTCAGCTCGCTGAGCAAGACCTACTCGATGCCCGGCTGGCGGATCGGCTTCGCCGCCGGCAACCAGCGCCTCGTCACCGCCCTGACGCGGATCAAGTCCTACCTCGACTACGGCGCCTTCACCCCGCTGCAGGTGGCGGCGACGGCGGCGCTGAACGGGCCGCAGGACTGCATCGCCGAGGTCCGCCAGCTCTACCGCGAGCGCCGCGACGTGCTGGTCGAGGGCCTCAACAAGGCCGGCTGGCCGATACCCTCGCCGGAGGCCACGATGTTCTGCTGGGCGCCGCTGCCGCCCGCCTTCCGCGGCCACGGCTCGCTGGCCTTCGCCAAGCTGCTGATGGAGGAGGCCGACGTGGCGGTGTCGCCGGGCATCGGCTTCGGCGAGTACGGCGACGAGTTCGTCCGCATCGCCCTGGTCGAGAACAAGCACCGGCTGCGCCAGGCCGTGCGCAACATCCGCGCCTTCCTGCAGCGGCACGGCAACGTGCCGCCGGTCGAGCCGGCGATGGCGGCGGTGGCCTGATGCAGCCCTTGCGCGTCGGGATCGCCGGCCTCGGCACCGTCGGGGCCGGCACCGCGAAGCTGCTCGCCACGCACCGCGCGCTGCTGCAGCGGCGCACCGGCCGGGACATCGTCGTCACCGCGGTCAGCGCCCGCGACCGCGACAAGGACCGCGGGCTCGACCTGGCCGCGGTGCGCTGGCACGACGATGCCCGCTCACTGGCCGCCGATCCGGCGGTCGACGTCGTCTGCGAGCTGATCGGCGGCAGCGCCGGCGTGGCGCTCGACCTCTGCCGCGATGCGCTGCGCCGCGGCAAGCCGGTGGTGACCGCCAACAAGGCGATGCTGGCGGTGCACGGCCTCGAGCTCGCCGGCCTCGCCGAGCAGGCCGGCGTGGCGCTGTGCTTCGAGCCGGCCGTCGCCGGCGGCATCCCGGTGGTGAAGTCGCTGCGCGAGGGACTGGCCGCCAACCGGGTCGAGCGCGTCTACGGAATCCTCAACGGAACCTGCAACTACATCCTGACGACGATGCGCGAGTCCGGCCGCGACTTCGCCACGGTGCTGGGCGAGGCGCAGGCGCTGGGCTACGCCGAGGCCGATCCGAGCTTCGACGTCGACGGCATCGACGCGGCGCACAAGCTGGCGCTGCTCGCCTCGCTGGCGTTCGGCGGGCGGCCGCGCTTCGACGCCATCCACATCGAGGGCATCCGCCACGTCAGCCCGCTCGACATCCAGTTCGCCGCCGAGCTCGGCTACCGGATCAAGCTGCTGGGCGTCGCCAGGCTGACCGAGGGCGGGCTCGAGCAGCGCATGCATCCCTGCATGGTGCCGGTCGATGCCCCGATCGCCGCGGTCGAGGGGGTGTTCAACGGGGTCGTCGTCGACGGCGACTTCGTCGGCAACGTCGTCCACGAGGGTCGTGGTGCCGGCGCCGGTCCGACCGCCTCGGCGGTGGTGGCCGACCTCATCGACATCGCCCGCGGCTCGCGCGTCCCGGCCTTCGGCGTGCCGGCCGGACAGCTGGCCGACCACCCGATCGTGCCGATCGCCGAGCGGCGCGGCAGCTACTACATCCGCCTGCTCGTCGTGGACCGCCCCGGCGTGCTGGCCGACGTCTCGGCCATCCTGCGCGACCACGAGGTGTCGATCGAGGCGCTGATCCAGCGCGGCCGCAACCCGGACCAGCCGGTGCCGATCGTGCTGACCACCCACGACACCCAGGAGGGCCGCATGGCCGGGGCGCTGGCCGCCATCGCCGCCCTCGACTCCTGCCTCGAGCCGCCGCGGATGATCCGCATCGAGCAGCTTTGAACGGCGCCACCGCACGCATCTCACCACGGGAAGCACCATGACCGACTATCAGAGCGAAGACCGCAACCTGGCGCTGGACAGCGTGCGCGTCACCGAGGCGGCGGCGATCGCCAGCGCCCGGCAGATGGGACGCGGCGACGAGAAGGCGGCCGACCAGGCGGCGGTCGACGCGATGCGGCAGGCGCTCAACGTGCTGGACATCGACGGCACGGTGGTGATCGGCGAGGGCGAGCGCGACGAGGCGCCGATGCTCTACATCGGCGAGAAGGTCGGCACCGGCCGCGGTCCGCGCGTCGACATCGCGCTGGACCCGCTCGAGGGCACCACGATCACCGCCAAGGGCGGGCCCAACGCCATCGCCTGCATCGCCATGGCGGCGGAGGGCCACTTCCTCAACGCCCCCGACACCTACATGGACAAGCTCGCGGTCGGCGGCGGCCTGCCGGCGGGCCTGATCGACATCACCAAGCCGCCGGCCTGGAACCTGAAGCGGCTGGCCGAGGCCAAGAACGTGGCGGTCGAGGAGCTGGTGGTGCTGATCCTCGACCGGCCGCGCCACCAGCAGCTGATCGCCGACGTGCGCGACACCGGAGCGCGCATCCGGCTGATCTCGGACGGCGACGTCGCCGGAGTCATCGCCACGTCGCGGCTGGAGACCGGCATCGACATCTACATGGGCAGCGGCGGCGCACCCGAGGGCGTGCTGGCGGCGGCAGCGCTGCGCTGCATCGGCGGCCAGTTCCAGGGCCGGCTGCTGTTCCGCAACGACGAGGAGCGGACGCGGGCCCGGCGCATGGGCATCAAGGACCTCGACCGGATCTACGATCTCGAGGAGCTGGCCCGCGGCGACGTGATGTTCACCGCCACCGGCGTTACCGACGGCACCATGCTCAAGGGCGTGCGCCGCGTCGGCAACCGGCTCTACACCCAGTCGATCGTGATGCGCTCCAAGACCGGCACGGTGCGGATCATCGAGGCCGAGCACAACATGCCGCTCAAGACCGGCGTGGTCCCGCACTTCGCGCGGTGACGCCCGAGGGGACGCTGGTCGAGCGCAGCGCGCTCGGCCGTGCCTGGCGGCTGCGCCGCTGCGACGAGCGCCTGGCGCTGGCGCTGAGCCAGCGCCTCGGGCTCGACGAGATCACCGGGCGGGTGCTCGCCGGGCGCGGCGTCGGCCTCGACGAGGCGCCGGGCTTCCTCGAACCGCGGCTGCGCGCCTTCCTGCCCGATCCCTCGCACCTGCTCGACCTCGACCGGGCTGCCGCCCGGCTGGCCGACGCCGTCGAGGCCGGCGAGAAGGTCGGCCTGCTCGGCGACTACGACGTCGACGGGGCCAGCTCGACGGCCCTGCTCGCCCGCTTCCTGCGCTGCCTCGGCAGCGAGGTCGCCACCGACATTCCCGATCGCCTGACCGAGGGCTACGGGCCCAGCGAGGCGTCGCTAGGCCGGCTGGCGGCCCAGGGCTGCCGGACCGTGGTGACGCTCGACACCGGCACCACGGCGCATGCGCCGCTGGCGGCCGCGGCGCGCGCCGGACAAGAGGTCATCGTCGTCGATCACCACCTCAGCGAGACCGAGCTGCCGACAGCCCTGGCCGTGGTCAACCCGAACCGCATCGACCAGGCCTCGCCGCTCAAGCATCTGGCCGCGGTCGGCGTCACCTTCGTGCTGGTGGTGGCGATCGCCCGCGAGATGCGCCGCCGCGGCTTCTTCGCAGCACGGCCGGAGCCGGACGTGCTGCAGTGGCTCGACCTCGTGGCGCTGGGGACGGTCTGCGACGTCGTCCCGCTCACCGGCCTCAACCGGGCGTTCGTGCACCAGGGCATGAAGGTCATGGCGCGCGGCGGCAATGCCGGGCTCGGCGCGCTGGCGCAGCAGGCCCGGCTCGGGGCGATGCAGGACGCCTGGCAGCTCGGCTTCGCGCTCGGCCCGCGGATCAACGCCGGCGGGCGGATCGGCCGTTCCGACCTCGGCGCGCGCCTGCTCGCCACCGACGATCCGTCCGAGGCCGCCGGACTCGCCCAGCGCCTCGACGAGCTCAACCAGCGCCGCCAGGCGATGGAGCGCGAGCAGATGGCGATCGCCGTGGAGGCGGTGGCCGCCAGCGTCGCCGCCGGCGAGCCGGTCGTGGTCGCCGCCGATCCGCGCTTTCACCCCGGTGTCGTCGGCATCCTCGCCAGCCGGCTGGTCGAGCGCATGCACCGGCCGGCCTTCGTGGTCGCCATCGGCGAGGACGGGATCGGCCGCGGCTCGGCCCGGTCGGTGCCCGGCTTCGACCTCGGCAGTGCCGTGCTGGCAGCGCGCGATGCCGGGATCCTGGTCAAGGGCGGCGGCCACCCCATGGCGGCCGGGGTCACACTGGACGCCGGCCGGATCGGCGAGCTGCAGGCCTTCGTCGGCGCGCGCTTCGTCCCCTCGGCCGCGGCGGGAACGCCAGGTCCGGCTCCCTTCGAGCTCGACGGTGCGCTGGCCGTCGGCGGGGTCACGCCCGCCCTCGCCCTGCAGCTGGAGCGGCTGGCGCCGTTCGGCCCGGGCAATGCCGAGCCGCTGTTCGCCCTGCAGGACGCACGGGTGGTCGACGTCCGTCCGGTCGGCGACGGCCATCTCGGCTGCACGCTGGCCGGACCGGCCGGCGGCCGGGTGCGCGCCATCGCCTTCCGCTGTCGCGGCAACGCGGTCGGCGAGATGCTGATGGGCCAGCAGACGCTGCGCCTCGCCGGCCGGGTGAAGGTCGACCGCTGGCAGGGCCGCGAAGGCGCCCAGTTCCAGATCGACGACGCGGCGCCGGCCGGCTGACTCAGCCGACCACGAAGGCCACGAGCGCGATGGCGACGACGAGCGCCGCGGCCATGCCGCCAAGCCCCAGCATCAGCGCCGCCTGACCCGAAGCGGGCGACGCGGTGGCGGCGGCCGTCGCCGGACCCGCCGCGGCGACGGCAACCGGTGGCCCCGCTGCCGCGACGCCGCCGCCGGCGCGACGCGGCCGGTGCTGGCGCTGCGGCCGGCGCTGGCGGGCCTGCTCGAAGACGATGCGCGAGGCGCCGACGTCGCGGCCGGCATCGTAGCGGTCGTTCATGACGCGCACCGCCTCGACCTCGCCGCGGGCGAAGATCTCCCGGGCGTCGATCACCGCCTGGTCGCGATCGGTGGCGGTGGCCTCGATCAGCCAGCGTCCGTCGCGCAGCACCTGGACCTCGTAGTGCGTTTCCGTCCGGCCGCTCATCCGCTTGCCCATCCGCGTCGCCGCGGCGGCAGGATGGCGGCTGTTGGTGAACGGCCGCTTAAGGCCGCTTGCCTTGATTTCGCCGCGCCCGGCGACTACAGGGGGCCGCACTGCCCCCATCGTCTAACGGTCAGGACATCGCCCTTTCAAGGCGAAAGCACGGGTTCGATTCCCGTTGGGGGTACCAGATCCCAGCCGCCCAGCCGCCCGCGGCGACGGTGCGCATCAGGGTCGGCGCCGCCTCCAGTCTTCCACCAATTGCCGGCAGCTGCCCGGTGGCGAGCACGCGCCGCCGGGACGGCGGAGGCGAGATCCGGTGAATTCCCTTTCGCTGTCGCCGGCGCGCGGCCCAGAAAGGGCGTGCCGGTCGGCGGGGAGCGAACCACGGTGCTGCAGAAGCTGCGGCTGATGCGGACGCATGTCGGGCGCATGCGTGTCCAGCGCGAGCTCGTCACCAAGACCTACCCCCTGCTGCGGCCGTTCGCCGTGCGCCACCGCTCGCTGCTGGGCGCACGGACGCGGATCGTCGCGGTCACCGGCTCGCTGGGCAAAACGACGGCGACGGCCGCGATCGCCGCCGTGCTGGGCCGGCCCGACAGCCTCTACGCCTCCAACGTGCAGGGCATGGCCGCCCTGGCGGTGCTGGGCAACTGGCCGTGGCACCGGTACCGGGCGATCGAGGTCGGTATCGCCAAGCCCGGCCAGATGGCCGACTTCGCCGCCCTGATCCGCCCCGACGTCGTCGTGCAGACGGCGGTCGCCATGGACCATGCCCGCACCCTCGGGACGCTCGAGCAGATCCGCGACGAGAAGGCCCGCCTGCTCGACGGGCTGCGCCCCGGCGGCGTGGCCGTGCTCAACGGTGACGACCCGATGGTGCGGACGATGGCGGCGCGCACCGGCGCGCGGATCGTCACCTACGGCCACGAGGCCGGCAACGACGTCCGGGCGCTCGACTGGCGGCTCGACTGGCCGAACGGCAACGTCGTCACCGTGGCCGCCGGCGACGAGGTCCTGACCATCCGGTCACGCCTGCTCGGGCGCGCCTACACCTACCCGATCCTCGCTGCGGTGGCCGTCGGCCGGCTCGAGGGCATCCCGACGCCACGCATCGTCGCGGCGCTGGAAGCCGTGCCGCCGCAGACCTGCCGGCTCGAGCCGATCCGCCTGCCGGACGGCGTCACGCTGATCGACGACACCTACAAGGGCAACGCCAAGACCGTGCACGCCGCCCTCGACCTGCTGGCGATGGTGCCGGCGCGTCGGGTCGCCGTGCTGGGCGAGGTGTATTTCGAGATCCCGGCGCAGCGGGACGAGGCCTACCATGCCATCGGCGCGCGCCTGCCCGCCGCGGCCGACCGCGTCATCCTGTTCGGCAAGGATGTCGGGACCATCCGCGACAGCGCCGTCGCAGCCGGCATGGCGCCGGACGCGATCGTCGAGGTCGGCCTCGAGGTGACCGCCGCCATGGCCGAGGCCCGGCGCATCGTCCGCCCCGGCGACGTCGTGCTGCTCAAGGGCAAGCAGTCGCAGCACCTGTCGCGCGTCGGCCTGGCCCTCGAGGGCCGCGAGGTGCGCTGCACCATCCCGGCTTGCGAGGTCCTGGGCGTGCACTGCCGCAGCTGCCCGATGCTCGGGCGCGGCTGGCAGGGCCTCGCGGTGCCGACCTCACAGTCGGCGCCGTAGGGGTCGAAGCTGAAATACCGGGCGGCGATCGTCTGGTAGGTGCCATCCGCACGGATGGCGGCGCATCGGGCGTCGGCGATCCGGCCCAAGGTCCCTTCCCTGGCCTCGGCGGTTGCGATGCCGCCAAGGTGGGCCGGGACCGTCCGCCCGCCGTCCCGTTCCTTGCACTCCTCGCACGCCGAGCCCTGCCGCGAACGCCGGGGAGCCGAGCAGCACCTGCCGCTTCCCGAGCAGCCGACCCTCCCCTAGCCTGCCGGCAACGGCTTTCGGGGGAGGCCACGATGAAGACGGCAGACGCCATCAGCGAGATCCTGCGCCGCGAGGGCGTCGAATGGATCATCGGCTATCCGGTCAACCACGTGCTCGAGCACGCTGCCCGGATCGGCATCCGGCCGATCATCGTCCGCCAGGAACGGACCGGCCTGCACATGGCCGACGCCATCTCGCGGGTGACCAGCGGCCGGCAGATCGGCGCCTTCTGCATGCAGCACGGGCCGGGCACCGAGAACGCCTACGGCGCCGTCGCCCAGGCGCACAGCGAATCGGTGCCGGTGCTGGTCATGCCGATGGGCTACATGCGGCGGCTGGCCTGGGTCCAGCCGAACTACAACGCGCCCCTGCAGATGCAGGGCATCACCAAGTCGGCCGAGCCGCTGACCTCGGCCAAAGAGATTCCCAACGTCTTCCGCCGCGCCTTCACCCGGCTGCGCTCCGGCCGCGGCGGGCCGGTGCTGGTCGAGATCCCGATCGACGTCTGGAACGAGGAGATCGAGACCCTCGACTACACGCCGGCGCGGCGGCTGCGCAGCGGCCCGGACCCCGAGGCGGTGCGCGAGGCGGCGAGCCTGCTGGTCGCGGCCAGGCGGCCGGTGATCTATGCCGGCCAGGGCATCCACTGGGCCGAGGCCTGGGACGAGCTGCGCGAGCTGGCCGAGCTGCTGGCCATCCCGGTCTGCACCAGCCTCGAGGGCAAGAGCGCCTTTCCCGAGACGCACCCCTTGGCGCTGGGCTCGGGCGGTCTCGCCCTGCCCGGCTCGGTGCGCCACTTCCTCGACAACGCCGACCTGATCCTCGGCATCGGCTGCAGCTTCACCGAGACCAACTTCGGCGTGCAGATGCCGAAGGGGAAGACGGTGATCCACGCCACCCTCGACCCGATGGACGTCGGCAAGGACCTGCCCTGCAGCCTCGCCGTGCTGGGCGATGCCAGGCTGATGCTGGCGATGCTGATCGAGGAGGTCCGCAAGCTCGCCGGCAGCACGCCGCGCGACCCCTCGGCGGCCGCCCGGGAGATCGCCGAGGTGCATGGCACCTGGCTCGACAAGTGGCGGCCCAAGCTCGAGGCCGAGACGACGCCGCTCAACCCCTACCGGGTGCTCTGGGACCTGCAGAAGACGGTCGACGTCGCCAACACCATCATCACCCACGACGCCGGCAGCCCGCGCGACCAGCTGTCGCCGTTCTGGAAGTGCACGACGCCGCTGTCCTACATCGGCTGGGGCAAGAGCACGCAGCTGGGCTACGGGCTCGGGCTGGCGATGGGGGCCAAGCTGGCCAAGCCGGACAAGCTCTGCATCAACGTCTGGGGCGACGCCGCCATCGGCTTCACCGGCATGGACTTCGAGACGGCGGCGCGCGAGCGGATCCCGATCCTGTCGATCCTGCTCAACAACTTCTGCATGGCGATCGAGCTCAAGGTCATGCCGGAATCGACGCGGCTCTACCGGTCGACCGACATCTCCGGCGACTACGCCGCCTTCGCCCGGGCCCTCGGCGGCTATGGCGAGCGCGTCGAGACGGTGGCCGACATCGTCCCGGCGATCCGCCGCGGCATCGCCGCCACCGAGCAGGGCCAGCCGGCGCTGCTCGAGTTCATCACCACCAAGGAGGTGGAGGTGTCGCGGCTGGTCTGAGCCGACGGGCTCAGAACAGGAACCAGACGGCGAGGCCCAGGAAGGCGAAGAAGCCCAGGATATCGGTCACGCAGGTCAGGAACACGCCCGACGAGACGGCGGGATCGAGGCCGAGGCGGCTCAGCCCCAGCGGGATCAGCACGCCGGCGCAGCTGGCGACGATCAGGTTGCAGGCCAGTGCCGCGCCGAACACCGCGGCCAGCTCGATCTCGCCGAACCAGCTGAGCGCCAGGATGGCGCCGAGGGCGAGGAACAGGCTGCCGTTGAGCAGCCCGATGACGAACTCCTTGCCCAGCGTGCGCAGCGCGTTGGCGCCGGTGAGCTCCTTGGCGGCGAGCGAGCGGACGGCCACGGTCATCGCCTGGGTGCCGGCATTGCCGCCGAGCGAGGCGACCATGGGCATCAGCACCGCCAGCGCCACGACCCGCTCGATGGCGCCGGCGAAGTGCGAGATGACGCCGGCGCCGAGCAGCGCCGTGCCGAGGTTGACCAGCAGCCAGGGCAGCCGCTGCAGGCCGGCGCGCAGCGGCGGGGTGAACAGGTCGGTTTCCTGCACGCCGCCGAGCTTGAGGATGTCGTCCTCGGCCTCCTCCTGGATGACGTCGACGACGTCGTCGACGGTGACCACGCCGAGCAGCCGGCCGTCGTCGCCGACGACGGGTGCGGAGACGAGGCCGTACTGGCGGAACAGGTAGGCGACCTTCTCCTGGTCCATGGCGACCGGGATGAGGCGCAGCTCCTTGCTGCGCAGGTCGGTCAGCAGCACGGTGCGGCGGCTGCGCAGCACGCGGCTCAGCGGCACCGCGCCGACCGGCCGGTTGGTCGCGTCGATCAGGAAGATGTCATAGAACTCGTCGGGCAGGTCGCGGGCGGCGCGGAGGTAGTCGATGGTCTGCGAGACCGTCCAGCTCTCCGGCACGGCGACGACCTCGCGCTGCATCAGCCGGCCGGCGCTGTCGTCGGGGTAGGCCAGGCCCTCCTCGATGACCGAGCGCTCCGGCAGCGGCAGGCCGGCCAGGATCTCCGCCTGGTCCTCGACGTCGAGGTCGCTGAGCACCTCGATGGCGTCGTCGCTGTCGAGCTGGGCGACGACGGCACTGGTGTCCTCGGGCCCGAGAACCTCGATGACCTGGTCGCGGACCTCCTCGTCGAGGTGGGTCAGCGTGTCGGGATCGAGGGTGACGCCGACGATGCGGATCAGCCGGGCGCGCAGCTCCGGCGTCAGCAGCTCGAGCAGGTCGGCCTGGTCGGCGGGGTGCAGCGAGGCGACGAGGGCCGCTGCGAGATCGTCGTCCTCGCGATCAAGGGCCTCGATCGTCTCCTGGACGAGGGCGTCGTCGAGCTCGATCGTGACCGGCGCCGGCGCGGTGCCGGCGTCGCCGTCAGCCAAGCTCGCCGGCCCGGGCCGCCAGCGCCTCGACGCAGGCGATGACGGTCATGTTGACGATGCCGCGGGTGGTGGCGGCATTGGTGACGATGTGGGCCGGCCTGGCCGGGCCCATCAGGATGGGCCCGACGGCGACGACCCCGGTGACCGCGCGGACGAGGTTGTAGGCGATGCTGGCCGAATCGAGGTTGGGCGCCACCAGCAGGTTGGCCGGACCGGACAGCGTCGACTCGGGCAGGAGCCGGCGGCGGATGTCGTCGGACATCGCGGCGTCGGCGTGCATCTCGCCGTCGATCTCGAGCTCCGGGGCGGCGGCGCGCACCAGGCCCAGCGCCTCGCGCATCTTCAGCGCCGACGGATTGTCGTGGCTGCCGAAATTGCTGTGCGACAGCAGCGCCACCCGCGGCTCGATGCCGAAGCGGCGCAGCACCGCGCTGGCGCGCAGCGTGGTGTCGGCGATCTCGGCGGCGGTCGGGTCGTAGTTGACGTTGGCGTCGGCGATGAACAGCGGGCCCTGGTCGAGAACCAGCACGCGCACCGTGGCGGCGTGGGCGACGCCGGGCTTGAGGCCGAGCACGCCGGAGATGTGGCGCAGGTGGCTGTTGAAGACGCCGACCGGGCCGGCGACCATGGCGTCGGCCTCGCCGCGGCCGACCATGATGGCGGCGATGACGGTGGGCCTTGTGCGGACGATCTCGCGGGCACCCGCCGGGGTGACGCCGCGGCGGCCCATCCGCTCGAGGTAGTAGGCGACGTAGTCGTTGTAGCGCGGGTCGCTCAGCGGGTTGACCAGCTCGAAGTCCTCGCCGACGCGCATGGCGAGGCCGATGCGGCGCAGGCGGGCCTCGACGACGTCGGGACGGCCGACGAGGATCGGCCGCGCCAGCTTGTCGTCGATGACCACCTGCACGGCGCGCAGCACGCGCTCGTCCTCGCCGTCGGTGTAGACGATGCGCTGCGGCGCCGAGCGGGCCCGCTCGAGCAGCGGCCGCATCAGCAGGCCCGACTTGTAGGCGCGCTGGGTCAGCTGCTGGCGGTAGGCGACGAGGTCGGCGATCGGCCGGGACGCGACGCCGCTACCCATGGCGGCCCTAGCGACGGCGGCCGGCAGCTCGACGATCAGGCGGGGGTCGAAGGGCTTGGGGATCAGGTAGTCGGGCCCGAAGGTCAGCGCCTCCTCGCCGTAGGCCTGGGAGACGACATCGGGCGTGGTCGAGCGGGCGAGCCCGGCCAGCGCCTCGACGCAGGCAAGCTTCATGGCCTCGTTGATGGTGGTCGCACCGCAGTCCAGGGCACCCCGGAAGATGAACGGGAAGCAGAGGACGTTGTTGACCTGGTTGGGGTAGTCGCTGCGGCCGGTGGCGATGATCGCGTCCGGCCGCACCGAGCGGGCGACGTCGGGCATGATCTCGGGCGTCGGGTTGGCCAGCGCCATGATCAGCGGCCGGGGCGCCATCGCCGCCACCATGTCGCCCTGCAGCACGTTGGGCGCGGAGAGGCCCAGGAAGATGTCGGCGCCGACGATGGCCTCGCCCAGCGTGCGCTGCGCCGTCTCGCGGGCGTAGCGGGCCTTGTAGGGGTCCATCAGCTCGGTGCGGCCGGCGTAGACGACACCCTTGATGTCGCAGACGGTGATGTTGCCGAGCGGGAGGCCAAGGGCGACGAGCAGGTCGAGGCAGGCCAGCGCCGCCGCACCGGCACCGCTCGCCACCAGCTTCACCTCGTCGATCTTCTTGCCCTGCAGGTGCAGGCCGTTGCGGATCGCGGCGGCGACGATGATGGCGGTGCCGTGCTGGTCGTCGTGGAACACCGGGATGCGCATGCGCTCGCGCAGCCGCGCCTCGACCTCGAAGCACTCGGGCGCCTTGATGTCCTCGAGGTTGATGGCGCCGAAGGTCGGCTCCAGCGAGGCGACGATGTCGACCAGCCGCGCCGGGTCGCGCTCGTCGATCTCGATGTCGAAGGCGTCGATGCCGGCGAACTTCTTGAAGAGGACGGCCTTGCCCTCCATCACCGGCTTGCCGGCGAGCGGGCCGATGGCGCCGAGGCCGAGGACGGCGGTGCCGTTGGTGACGACGGCGACGAGGTTGGCGCGGCTGGTGAGCCGGGCGGCTTCGGCGGGATTCTCGACGATGCGCTCGCAGGCGAAGGCGACGCCCGGCGAATAGGCCAGCGAGAGGTCGCGCTGGGTCGCCAGCGGCTTGGTCGCGACGACCGCCAGTTTCCCCGGCACCGGCAGGGCATGGTAGTCGAGTGCGTCGTCGAGCAGGCGCCCGTGCATCGGAACCCCCCTTGCAGGCATCAGCAGGCAGGCGCCGCCGGCGATGCCGCCTGACGCCTCGTAGGCGCCGCAGCGAGCAGCCGCAAGCCGGGATCACGAGGGGGTTCTGGAAGCTTGGTGCGGTCGAGAAGACTCGAACTTCCACGGCCTTTCGGCCACAGCGCCCTCAACGCTGCGCGTCTACCAATTCCGCCACGACCGCACTATCTGACCGGAGCGCGAACGCCTTCCGGAAAGCGAGCGGGCGAGTAGCAGATCGCCCCGGCACTTGGCAAGAGATCGGGCCCTTGGACGCTTCGGACATCGAGTGGCTCACCAGCCGGGAACCGGTCGCCTATCCGGACGCCCTCGCCCGCATGGAGGCGCGCGTCGCGGCGATCCTCGACGGCACGGCACCCGACCTCGTCTGGCTGCTCGAGCATCCGCCGCTCTACACCGCCGGCACCAGCGCCGCGCCGGACGAGATCCTCGAGCGCTACGACTTCCCGGTCTACCGGGCCGGCCGCGGCGGCCGCTACACCTATCACGGACCCGGACAGCGCGTGGTCTACGCCATGCTCGACCTGCGCCGGCGCCGGCAGGACCTGCGCGAGTTCGTCTGGCGGCTCGAGGAGTGGGTCATCCGCAGCCTGCGCCACTTCGACGTCGCGGCCGAGCGGCGCGAGGGCCGAGTCGGGGTGTGGGTGTCGACAGGACCCGGGGCGGAGGCCAAGATCGCCGCAATCGGCGTCCGCGTGCGCCGCTGGGTCAGCTTTCACGGAGTGTCGATCAACGTGTCCCCGGACCTCGACCACTTCGACGGCATCGTGCCCTGCGGCATCCGCGAGTTCGGCGTGACCTCGCTGGCGGCCCTCGGACGCGGCAGCGACATGGCGAGGCTCGACGCGGCACTGGCGCAGGAATTCGCGCCGCTGCTGGCGCCGGCGGCGTTCGCCCGATGAGCATCCGGCTGGCCGCGCTTGCCTGCCTCGCGACCCTGGCCGCGCCGGCGCTCGCCATGGCCGCCTGCAACGACGTGGCGGCGCCGGGCGTGCAATGGCGGCGCTGCCTGATGTCGAACGCCCAGCTGCAGGGGGTCGACCTCAGCAATTCCGACCTGCGCGACAGCGGCTTCGGCCGCGCCGACATGAGCGGGGCGATCCTGCGCGGGGCCGACCTGCGCCGCGCCAAGCTGGTGTCGACGACGCTGACCGGCGCCGACCTCGAGGGCGCCAACCTGACCCAGGCCGACCTGACCTCGGCCGATCTCAGCAATGCACGGCTCAACGGGGCCAGCCTGCGCCGGGCCCGGCTGTTCGGCGCCTCCCTTCGGGGTGCGGACCTGACCGCGGCGGTGCTGGAGGGCGTCGACCTCTTGCGTGCCGACCTGTCGGGGGCGCGGTGGACCGACGGCACGACGATCTGTGCCGACGGCTCGCTCGGCCAGTGCATGTCGCATGCCGGCCCGGCGGCGGCACCGGCACCCGAGGGCTGAGGCCTCAGGGCAGCGGCAGCCGCCGGCCCGAGCGCAGCAGCGTCAGCACGTCCTCGGCCGGGAGCGGCCGGGCGAACAGGTAGCCCTGCATCTCCTCGCAGCCGGCGGCGCGCAGGAAGGCCAGCTGCGCCTCGCTCTCGACGCCCTCGGCCACGACCTTCAGATCGAGGCTGCCGGCCAAGGCGATGACCGCCTGCGGGATGACGCGACCGTTCTCGTCGCGGTCGATGTCGCGGACGAAGGAACGGTCGATCTTGAGCGAGCGGATCGGGAAGGTGCGCAAGTAGCTGAGCGACGAGTAGCCGGTGCCGAAGTCGTCGACGGCGAGCTGCACGCCGAGGCCGGTGAGCTCGCGCAGGCGCCGCACGGCGTCGCTGGCGTGGCGCATGATGACGCTCTCGGTCAGCTCGAGCTCGAGCAGGGCCGGCGGGAAACCGGTCTCGGCCAGCACCTCGGCCAGACCGTCGGCGAGGTCGCGCTGCTCGAACTGGCGCCCCGACACGTTGACGGCGAGGCGCATCGCCGGAAAGCCCTCGGCGTGCCAGCGCATGACTTCCCGGCAGGCGGTGCGCAGCGCCCAGATGCCGATCGGCACGATCAGGCCGGTGTCCTCGGCCAGCGGGATGAACTCGGCCGGCGGGACCATGCCGAGGTCGGGGTGGAACCAGCGCAGCAGCGCCTCGACGCCGACCACCTCGCCGTTCCGCAGGCTGACCTGGGGCTGGTAGTAGACGGTGAGCTCGCCCTGCTGCAGCGCCTTGCGCAGGCGGCTCTCCAGCATCAGCCGCTCGAACGCCGTGGCGTTCATGTCGTTGGTGTAGAACTGGTAGTGGTTGCGGCCCTGCAGCTTGGCCTGCGACAGCGCGGTGTCGGCGTTCTTGATCAGGGAGTCGGCGTCGTCGCCGTCGTAGGGGTAGAGGGCGATGCCGATGCTGGCGCCGGTGGTCAGCTCGTGGCCGTTGATGGCGAAGCCGGGGCGGAGCGCATCGAGCAGCTTCTGCGCCACCTTGGCCGCCGCCTCGGCATTGCCGGCGCCCGGGGTGAGCACGAGGAACTCGTCGCCGCCCAGCCTCGCGATGGTGTCGCTGCGGCGCAGGGCGCCGGCGAGGCGCTCGCCGACGGCACGCAGCATCTGGTCGCCCTTCTCCAGACCCAGCGAATCGTTGACCAGCTTGAAGCGGTCGAGGTCGACCAGCATCACCGCCAGCATCTGCCGCGTGCGCCGCGCCCGCTCGACGGCCTGGTTCAGCCGGTCGTGGAACAGCAGCCGGTTGGGCAGCGCCGTCAGCGGGTCGATGTAGGCCAGGCTGCGCAGGGTCTCCTCGGTCTGCCGGCGCTCGGTGACGTCGCGGACGATGAGCAGCAGCACCCGCCCTTCCGGCGCCGCCATCGGCATCACCGTCACCTCCACGGGCACGACCTCGCCGGACGGGCGGCGGGCGAACAACTCGACCGTCTCGCCGGCCCGCTCGGCGCGCTCGTGCAGCAGGCGCAGCAGGCTGCCCGGCTGGATGGTCGGGCCGGCGGTCAGCAGCTGCTCGACGGTACGGCCGATGGCACCGCCGCGCTCGAGCCCGAAGATCGCTTCCGCGGCGCGGCTGAACGACTCCACACGACCCTGCGCGTCGATGCCGACCACACCGTCGGCGACGCTGTCGATCAGCGCCGCCAGCCACGGCGCCGAACGGTCGGGAGCGACCTGGCCGGAGACGTCACGCGGCAGGCGCACGACCAGCAGCCCGCCCCCCTCGCCGGCCAGCGCCACCGGAATGGCGGCCAGCCGCTCCGCCTGCGCTGCCGCCGACCAGCCGGGGACGCCCTCGACCTCGCCGGCGCGTGCCTCGGCGAGCAGCGTCGCTAGCCTGGCGGCGACCGTCTCGGCATCGCCACGCAGCAGGTCGCCGAAGGGACGGCCGCGCAGGCGGTCCGGTGGAGCGCGCAGGGCCTCGGCGGCGGCAGGGCTCACATCCTGCAGGCTCAGGTCCGGACCGAGCAGGAACGCCGGTTCGGCCAGCGCGGCGAGCAGGCTCGCCGGTACGGCCTCGACTGCTCGACGAGCGACGTCGCCGGTCCGCGCGACGGCCAGCACGGCGTCGTCGCCGAGGGGGGCCAGCAGGACCTCGACGGCCGCGCTGTCACTGCCGCGGCGCCAGTCGAAGCGGAAGGCGACGCGCTCGCGTGCGGCAAGGCACTGGTCGATCCAGCCGAGCCACAGGTCGGCCTCCGCCGCGGTGAAGGCGCTCTCCAGCGTGGCGCCGGCGGCTGTCCGGACGGCATCGGCGAAGGGCGTCGCCGGCTCGGCGCTGGCCCACGGCACGCGACCGTCGACATCGATGACGACCACCAGCGCATGAAGCGCATGGGCCAGCAGGCCGGCGACACGCTCGCGCCAGCGATGCTGGTCGTCGGCGATGTGCTCGCCACTGACGTCGGTGATCGCCCCGTCGATACGGACGACGACATCGTCGAACGGACCGGTGGAAGGCCGTGCACTGTCGCGCAGCCAGCGGATCCGCCCGTCAGGCAGGCGAACGCGATAGTCGACGGCCGCGGCACGGCCGGAGAGCAGCAGCTGGTTGCGCCGCTGCAGGGCGCCGAGATCGGCCGGCAGGACGATGGCCGGCATGCCGCCGCGGGCACGCACTTCGCTCTCCGGCACGCCGACCAGGGTCTCGATGGCCGGATCGAGCCGCGCCAGCGCAAGGCTGCCGTCGTGGCGGATCTCGCAGCCGTAGAACGCGACGGCGCGCAGCGAGCCCAGCAGGTCCTGGCCACTTCGGCCTGCCGTCCGCCCGGCCAGGGTCAGGACGTACAGCGCCTCGTCCGTCGGGTGGACGGCGCCGCGGGCATCGACGGCGATCCCTTCGCCCTCGCCGGACGCCAGCAGCAGCGGGCCCTCGAAATCCTGGCCGGCGGCGACGGCGGCGACGAACCGGGCGAATCGCACGGGCGGCATGCCCGCGCCCCGCAGCACCCGCACACCGCGCCCCTCCAGCGCGCCGGCCTCGACAGCGAGCAAGGTGCGAAGGGCGCGGTTGGTCCAGACAATGCGGGGCGCCGGCTGGTCGTGATCGCGGCGCCGCAGCAGCACGATCGCGTCGCCGACGAGATCGAGCAGCGGATCCAGATCGGGCGGGACGCTCACGCCCGGGTCGGCGCAAAGGACCGGTACCCCGGCCGACCATGACGGCTCACCGGAGGCGCCGGGCGCTCAAGGCGGCGGGATGCGACGGAGCGCATCCAGCACGGCGGGCACGCGGTCGGGAAGATCCTCGGCCATCAGGCCGGCGGTGCTGCCGGCGGCGGCGGCCGCATGCAGCCAGACGGCGGCGCTGGCGGCCTCGAAGGCCGGCAGGCCCTGCGCCAGCAGACCCAGCACCAGTCCGGCGAGCACGTCGCCGGTGCCGGCGGTGGCCAAGGCCGGCGGCGCTTCGGGCTGAACGGAGGCGCGGCCGTCCGGCGCCGCGATCACGCTGTCGGCACCCTTCAGAACGACGACCGCACCGGCCTGGGCGGCCGCGGCGCGGGCGCGGGACAGGCGGTCGCCGCGGTGGGCAAAAAGTCGGGCGAACTCGCCGTCGTGGGGAGTCAGCACGCAGGACGGATGAAGCTGCCCGAGCAGCGCCGACGGATCGTCGGCGAAGCTGGAGAGCGCATCGGCGTCGAGCACCAGCGGGCGGCCGTTGGCGAGCAGCGACCGTACCCGCGTGCGGGTCTCGACACCGATCCCGGCGGCGGGGCCGATCAGGAACGCGGACAGCCGGCGATCGGCGAGCAGCCCGGACCACGCCGCCTCGTCCGCCACGGGCCGGGTCATCACCGTCGTCAGGTGCGCCGCATAGGCCGGTATCGCGGCGGGCACGGCAGCGACGGTGACGAGACCGGCGCCGACGCGCGCCGCGGCCCGGGCCGCCAGCCGCGCCGCCCCCGTCGAGGCCGGGCCGCCGCCGACCACGACGGCATGGCCGTAGCGGTACTTGTGGCCGTCGGGCACCCGCTCCGGCAGCAGCGACGCCCAGCGCGCGGGCGCGTTGACGCGCAGGCCGTCGTCGTGGGCGGCGACGACGCTGTCCGGAATGCCGATGTCGGCGAGCAGCGTCCGTCCGCAGTGGAGCCGCCCAGGCAGTAGCACGTGACCCGGCTTGAGCCGGGCGAAGGTGACGGTCAGCGCCGCCATCGGCGCGGCGCCGCGAACGGCTCCGGTCGTCCCGTCGATTCCCGACGGCACGTCGACGGCGACGACCTGCTTGCCGAGCTCGCCAAGCCGGCAGACGGTACGCCGCGCCGCACCGTCGAGGTCGCGGCTCAGGCCGGCACCGAACAGCGCGTCGACGACGAGGGCCGGCGTGCCCGCAAGCTCGGGATCGACCGCTTCGACCGGCCCGCTCCAGGTCGAGCGCGCCCAGGCCGCGTCGCCGTGGAGCGCTGCCACTGGATCGAGGGCGGCGACCCTCACCTGCCAGCCAGCGGCCGCGAGCTGCCGGGCACAGACGTAGCCGTCACCGCCGTTGTTGCCGGGCCCGCACAGGACAAGCACCGGCTGGGGCGCGAAGGCGGCGACGACCGCTCGGGTCACGGCGCGGCCGGCGGCCTCCATCAGGCGCGGCCCCGGGACACCTCCGGCGATAGCTGCCCGGTCGACTTCCGCCATCCGGGCCGGGGGAACAAGGACGCCGTCGTCCCCGTACCGCCCGGCCGCCCTGCCGGTCATCGGCTCAGGCGAGCCGGTAACGCGCCTGGGCCGAGCGCTCGATGGCGGCGGTGACCAGCGGGTCCATGTGCAGACGGTTGCGCAGCATCTCGAGCATGCGCAGCTCGGTCTGCGAGGCGCTGCCATCGGCCGCGGCGACGTCGCAGGCCAGCGCGTAGGCGGTCTCGCGCAGCGGCGGCGGCAGGGCCTGGGCGATCAGGCCGATGGCGACGTCGAGGCCGTCCTCGCGCTTGAGCAGCTCGGCACACTCGCGGCCGACGAGGACGATGCGCTCGGGCTCGAAGTCCTTGAACACCGGCAGCGACTGGACCAGCCGGCTCATCATCAGCAGCTCGGCGTCGGTGATCTGCTCCTCGGCCGCGGACATCAGCACCATGGTGTAGATGAGGGCCGAGTGGCGGTCGATCGTGGTGCGCATGCCCGTAGGGTCTCCGTGACGAGATCTTGCGCCCGGGATAGCCGGGCGGCAGTGTGCGCCCGCCAATCGGACCGACAAGCCCCATGACCATCGAGCTGTTGCCGGAAGTGGCGCGGGCCCTGGACCGCGGCGATCCCGTCGTGGCGCTGGAATCGACGCTGATCTGCCACGGTATCCCGCGCCCGCGCAACCTCGAGCTGGCGCGCGCCCTCGAGGATGCCGTCCGCGCCGAGGGCGCGGTGCCTGCCACCATCTGCCTGCGCGACGGCCGGATCCGCGTCGGCCTGACCGAGGACGAGCTCGCCGAGCTGGCGCAGGCCGACGGCGTGGTCAAGGCCTCGACCCGCGACCTCGCCTGGACCCTCGCCAGCGGCACGGCCGGCGCCACCACCGTCGCCAGCACGATCTTCATCGCCGCCAGGACCGGCATCCGGATGATGGCCACCGGCGGCCTCGGCGGGGTCCATCGCGGCGGCGAGAGCTCGCTCGACATCTCGGCGGACCTGCACGAGCTGGCAAGGTGCCCGATCGGGGTGGTCTGCAGCGGGGCCAAGTCGATCCTCGACCTGCCACGGACGCTGGAGGTGCTGGAAAGCCTCGGCGTCGCCGTGGTCGGGTTCGGGACCGAGGAGCTGCCCGCGTTCTACTGCCGCGGCAGCGGCCTGCGCATACCCGGCGTCGCCACGCTCGACGCCGGCGTGGCCCTGCTGCAGCGGCAGGCGGAGCTCGGCTGGCCGAGCGCCGTGGTCGTGGCCAACCCGCCGCCGGCTGACCTCGCCCTGCCCGCCGCCGAGGTCGAGGCGCTGGTCATGGCCGCCGTCGAGGCGTCACGCGCTGCCGGGGTCGGCGGCAAGGACGAGACCCCGTACGTGCTGGCGCACATGGCCCGCGCCAGCGGCGGCCGGACGGTGACGCTCAACGAGGCCCTGGTGCTGGGCAATGCCCGGCTTGCGGCGCGGCTCGCCGCCGGCATGGCGAGTCGGGGTGTTGCTGCAAACACGCGATGAGCGCTTGACGATTTCTACCTATAGGTGAACATTCAGGCGTGCCCTCGCGTACGCCAAGTCCGCCTGTCCCTGCCGCCGGCCGCACCATCCTGATCGTCGGCGATCTGCCGCTCAGCCGCGGGCTGATGCGGATGGTGCTCACCCGCCTCGACTACATGGTCAGCTGCGTCGGCTCGGCGCGCGAGGCGGCGACGGCGCTGGCGCACTCCGACTTCGCCGTCGCGCTGATCGCGCTCAACCTGCCGGACATGGGCGGACTCGCCCTGGCACGGTCGATCGCCGAGCAGCAGGCCGACGCGCCGCAGCGGCTGCCGCTGGTGCTGTTCGGCGACGCCTGGGACCTCGAGGCGGTGACGCGGACGCCGGGCATCGACGCCTACCTCCCCAAGCCGATCTCCCCGGCCCGTCTCGTCGCCACCGTCCGCCGGCTCGCCGACGCCGGCCATCACCCGCAGGGACCTGCCGCGATGAGCGAGGCCGGCGACCAGCCGATCGACCTTCCCCATTTCCGCGGCTTCACCAACGGCGACCGGCAGCTCGAACGCGAGCTGGCGTCGCTGTTCGTGTCGACCGCCGCCATCTATCTGGGCGAGATGAAGGACGCGCTGGCGCAGCGGCGCGACTGGTCGGGACCGGCGCACGCGCTCAAGGGTGCCAGCGCCAACATCGGCGCCCGCAGCGTCGCCACGCTGGCCGCCCGCTCGGAGAAGACCGCGCCGACAGACGAGGCGCTGGCCGCCCTGCAGGCCTCCGTCGACACGGTCCGGCAGTTCTTCGAGCGGCAGCTAGGGCCGATCGATCCACCGCGGGCGGAGGGCTGAGCGGCGAGGTTGGCGGGCCGCAACAGTCGCCCGGCAAGCCCCGCCGAGACCGCCGAGCGACTTGATTCGATCCGGCACTTCGCCCTTCATCCGCACGGTCGCCATGGCCGGCGTCGCTGCTGGACCGAGGTACGAGGCAGATGCGCAAGAGCTCGAGCTTCCTGCTGCTGGCCACGATGGCCCTGGGCGTCGCGGGCTGCACCGGGCTCGACCCCAACCCCAGCGACGACCTCGACCTCTACTTCGTCGACTCGGCCGACGCGCGGGCGATGCTGCCGCAGGGAACGGCCTTCGCCGACGGCCTGCGGACCGGCTACTTCGCCCTGTCCGACTACGACAAGGGCGGCGGCGACCTCGACGATGCGATGCATTTCACGCGCAAGGCCGTGGCCTCGGCCAAGGGCCTCGACGTGCAGCCCGACGCGCTGGCCTACCGGCGCCTTGCCGAGGCCGACAGCGGGGAGCTGGGTGCGGCCAGGGCCCGGCTGATGGCCGGGCTCGACGACGGCGGCCGCGACAAGGCCGGCAAGGATGCGGCCCGCGCCCAGGTCGCCTTCGACTGCTGGCTGGAGGCGGTCGACGCCAAGGACGGGCCGCGCGTGGCCGAATGCAAGGCCGAGTTCGAGGACGCCATGGCCGCCGTCGAGCGCGCGCTCGTGCCGGGACCGGCCGGCGTGTTCCTCGTCTTCTTCGCCTTCGACCGCGCCGACATCACGCCGGTGACCGAGCGGGTGATCGACGAGGTGGCCGAGGCCTACAAGGCCGGCAGGCCGGCGCGCGTCATCCTCGCCGGTTACGCCGACCGGGCCGGCAGCGAGGCTTACAACCTCAAGCTGTCGGAGCGCCGGGCGCGCACGGTGGCCGGAGCCCTCGAGCAGCGCGGCGTGCCGGCCGAGGCGCTGGAGGTGACCTGGTTCGGCGAGGCCGACCCGCGCCTGCCGACCGCCGACGGCATCGCCGAGCCGCAGAACCGCCGGGTTCAGATCACCTTCGAGACGGCGAAGCCCTGAGGCTTCAGCCGCCGGTCACGCTCATGTGGCGGCGGACGGCCGGCCGGTTGTGCCGGCGGTCGATGATGAAGTCGTGGCCCTTCGGCTTGCGGGCGATGCCGTCGACGATCGCCTGGCGGACCTGGTCGTTGCCCTCGGAGGCGCGCAGCGGTGCCCGCAGGTCGATGGCGTCGTCCTGGCCGAGGCACATGTACATCGTGCCGGTGCAGGTGACCCGGACGCGGTTGCAGGACTCGCAGAAATTGTGGGTCAGCGGCGTGATGAAGCCGAGCCGGCCGCCGGTCTCCTCGACCCGCACGTACCGGGCCGGGCCGCCGGTCGTGTAGGGAATGTCGGTCAGCGTCCAGCGCCTGGCGAGGTTGGCGCGGACGATCGACAGCGGCAGGTACTGCTCGGTGCGGTCGCCGTCGATCTCGCCCATCGGCATGGTCTCAATGATGGTGAGGTCGTGGCCCTCGCGGCCGCACCATTCGAGCATCGCGTCGAGTTCGTCCTCGTTCACGCCCTTGAGCGCGACGAGGTTCATCTTGAGATGGATGCCGGCCGCCCTGGCCGCCGCGATCCCGTCCATCACCTTGTCGAGGCTGCCCCAGCGGGTGATGCGGCGGAACTTCTCGGGATCGAGGGTGTCGAGCGAGACGTTGATCCGGCGCACCCCCGCGGCGGCGAGGTCGTCGGCCATCTTCGCGAGCTGGCTGCCGTTGGTGGTCAGCGTCAGCTCTTCCAAAGCGCCCGCGTGGACGTGCCGGCCGAGCTGGCGGATCAGCCAGAGGACGTTGCGGCGCACCAGCGGCTCGCCGCCGGTCAGGCGGATCTTGCGCACGCCGAGGTCGACGAACACGCCGCAGAGACGGTCCAGCTCTTCGAGCGAGAGCAGGTCCGCCTTGGGCAGGAACGACATGTCCTCCGCCATGCAGTAGACGCAGCGGAAGTCGCAGCGGTCGGTGACGGAGACCCGCACGTAGCTGATCGCACGACCGAACGGGTCGATCACCATCGTCGCCTGTCCCCAATGCACCCAAGCCGTCCGCCCCGCGACGGCGCGGCGAAGCCTACTCGGATGTGGGCACGAAGGGAACGGCAGCCAACCCCCGCGGCACCGACCGGCCACCGTTGACAAGCGGGCATCGGCTCGTCACCCCTGCCCGTCTTGCCGCCGACGCCCGGTGGCGCCGCGGAGCCGCCGATGCGCCTCGCCTTCGTCGCCGCCGACACCCCCGAGGCGCAGCGGGCGCGCGACGAGCTGTCGGTCCAGTACGGGGCGGTGCCGCGCCGCCAGGCGGACGTGATCGTGGCGCTGGGCGGCGACGGCTTCATGCTGGAGACTTTGCACGACGCGCTCGAGCGGCGCACGCCGATCTACGGCATGAACCTCGGTACCGTCGGCTTTCTCCTGAACGTCTACAGTCCCGCCGACCTGCTGGACCGCATCGAGCGGTCGAGCAAGGTCGACCTGCACCCGCTGCGGATGCGCGCCACCCTCGACGACGGGAGCACCCGTGAAGGGCTCGCCGTCAACGAGGTCTCGGTGTTCCGCGAGACCCGCCAGGCGGCCGCCCTGCGCATCGAGATCGACGGCGTCTGCCGGCTGCCGGAGCTGGTCTGCGACGGCCTGCTGGTGGCCACGCCGGCCGGCAGCACCGCCTACAACCTGTCGGCGCACGGACCGATCATCCCGCTGGGCTCGGACCTGCTCGCGCTGACGCCGATCAGCCCGTTCCGGCCGCGCCGCTGGCGCGGGGCGCTGCTGCCGAGCCGCGCCCGCTTCGTCATCGATGTGCTGAACCCCCGCAAGCGGCCGGTCAGCGCCGTCGCCGACTACACCGAGGTGCGCGACGTCGTCCGCGTCGAGATCTGGGAGGATCCGGACCTGTCGATGCGCCTGCTGTTCGATCCGGAGCACAATCTCGAGGAACGCATCCTCAAGGAACAGTTCACGCCATAGGCTCGGGTACCAGGGAGCGCGCGATGGCAGCCGCACGGATCGGGCATGGCACGGTCGAGGCCAACGGGACGCGGCTGCATTACGCCCGGACCGGCTCCGGGCCGACGCTCGTGCTGCTGCACGGCTGGCCGGAGTTCTGGCTGACCTGGGAGCCGGTCATGCTCCGTCTGGCCGCCGGCTTCGACCTGGTGGCGCCGGACCTTCGCGGCTTCGGCGACAGCCCGAAGCCGGACGACGGGCCGTCGGACCGTGCCGGGGCCGAGGTCCATGCGGGGGACCTGCTGGCCGTCATCGACCAGCTCGGCCTCGACCGGGTCGGCATCGTCGCCCACGACGTCGGCGCCTATGTCGCGCAGGCTTTTGCCCGCAACCATCCGGAGCGGCTGACGCGGCTGTTCTTCTTCGACTGCCCGCACCCGGGCATCGGCGCGCGCTGGGCCGAGCCCGGGCATCTGAGGGAGATCTGGTACCAGTCGTTCCACCAGAAGCCGTGGGCCGCCGAGCTGATCGGCTCGTCGCGCGAGGCCTGCCGGATCTATTTCGGCGCCATGCTGCGGCACTGGGCAGCCGGCAACCCGGGCGCGTTCGACGGCCCGGTGCTGGAGGCCTGGGTCGACACGTTCCTCAAGCCCGGCAACCTGCAGGGCGGCTTCGACTGGTACATCAGCGCCAACGCGGCGCGGCTCGCGGCGATGCGCGGCGAGACGCCGAAGCTGCCGCGGATCACGGTCCCGGCCCGGGTGCGCTGGGGTGCGCTCGATCCCGTGCTGAAGGTCGAGTGGATCGACCGCCTGGGCGAGACGTTCGCCGACCTCGATGCGATGCCGCTACCGGGTGTCGGCCACTTTCCGCACCGCGAGGATCCCGACCGGGCGGCGGCCGAGATCGCCGCCTGGTTCGGGGAGGATGGTCAGGCCGGGTAGCGCAGCAGCGGCGACGCCGGCACGCCGAGCTTCGCGATGCCGCCCAGACCCTCGAGCTCGATCAGGAACACCGCCCCCACCGGATCGGCGCCGACTTTGCGCAGCAGCTCGACCGAGGCCCGCGCGGTACCGCCGGTGGCGATCAGGTCGTCGATCAGGACGACGCGGCTGCCCTTCGGGATCAGGCCCTCGGCGATCTGCAGCGTGTCGCTGCCGTACTCCAGATCGTAGGAGTGGCTGATCACCGCGCCCGGCAGCTTGCCGACCTTGCGGATCATGACGAAGCCAAGCCCGAGCTTCGCCGCCAGCGGTGCGGCGAAGACGAAGCCGCGGGACTCGATGCCGGCGAGCAGGACGGGCCGGTACGGCGTGACCGCGTCCGCCATCCGGTCGATCGTCGCCGACCAGGCCGCCGCATCCACCAGAAGCGTCGAGATGTCGTAGAACAGGATGCCGGGCTTGGGAAAATCGGGGATCCGGCGGATGTGGGCGTCGAGGTCCATGCCGAGGGGCTCCGTTGGCATCGCCGGGCAAGCTCTGCCCGCCCCGGTACCGGCTGGCAAGCGGCTCAGCCGCCGCGCATCGCCCTGAGCGCATCCTCGAGGATGACGGCGGCGGCGAGGTCGTCGACCGGCTCGCCGCGGCGGCGGCGCGGGTAGAGGCCGTCCCCGATCGCCTGCTCGACGGCCGCGGTGGTCAGCCGCTCGTCCTGCAGCAGCACCGGCAAGGCCAGATGGCGGCGCAGCTCGCCGAGGAAGCTGCGTACCTGGTCGCAGGCGCGGCCGGCGCTGCCGTCCATGTTGAGCGGCCAGCCGACGACGAGGCCGGCGGCCTCGCGCGACGCTGCCAGCGCGATCACGGCCTCGAGGTCGGCGGCGAGGCGCCTGCGCTGGAGCGTGCGCAGCGGGGTGACGAGGCTGCGGGCGGCGTCGGTGCCGGCGAAGCCCAGCCGCGCCGGCGACAGGTCGAGCGCCAGCAGCGAGCCCCTGGCCGGCAGGGCGGCCGCGAACGCGGCCGGATTCGTGTGCAGGGTCACAGGGTTGCCGTCATGGGACCGCGGCGATAGGTTCCGCGCCGTTCGTTCCGGCCGGTGCACGGGCCGGATCCGCCGAAGAGGACCGTTCCGATGGCGCTCGACCAGGCCACCGTCGCGCGTGTCGCCACGCTGGCGCGCATCTCCATGACCCCCGAGCAGCAGGCGGCCATGGCCGGCGAGCTGTCGGCGATCCTCGACTGGATTGCCCAGCTCGAGGAGGTCGACACCGCCGACGTCGAGCCGCTGCGCTCGGTCATGGAGATCACCACCGCCTGGCGGGTCGACCAGGTGACCGACGGGGCGCGTGCCGACGAGGTGCTGGCCAACGCGCCGCAGCGCTCGGGCGCCTACTTCGTCGTGCCGAAGGTGGTCGAGTGATGAGCGAGCTTCCCGGCCTCAGCATCGAGCGGGCCCGCGAAGGGCTCGCCCGGCGCGACTTCTCCGCGGTCGAGCTGACCGATGCCTGTCTCGCAGCGATCGAGCGGCGGCGCAACCTGAACGCCTTCATCACCGTCACCGCCGACAAGGCGCGGGCGATGGCCAGGGAGTCGGACGCGCGCCTCGGCCGCGGCGAGGGCGGCCCGCTCGAGGGCATCCCGCTGGCGATCAAGGACCTGTTCTGCACGCAGGGTGTCCTGACCACGGCCGGCTCGCACATCCTGGACGGGTTCGCGCCGCCCTACGAGTCGACGGTCAGCGCCAACCTGTGGAAGGCCGGTGCCGTCTGCCTCGGCAAGGCCAACCTCGACGAGTTCGCGATGGGCTCGTCGAACATGACCTCGTACCACGGGCCGGTCACCAATCCCTGGACCCGCAAGGACGACGCCCAGCCGCTGGTGCCGGGCGGCAGCTCGGGCGGCTCGGCCGCCGCCGTCTCCGGCCGGCTCTGCCTCGGCGCCACCGGCACCGACACCGGCGGCTCGATCCGCCAGCCGGCGGCGTTCACCGGCATCGCCGGGCTGAAGCCGACCTACGGCCGCTGCTCGCGCTGGGGCATCGTCGCCTTCGCCAGCTCGCTCGACCAGGCCGGGCCGATGGCCCGGACGGTGACCGACTGCGCCCTGATGCTGGAGGCGATGGCCGGGCACGATCCCAAGGACAGCACCAGTGCCGACCTGCCGGTGCCGCGCTTCAGCGCGGCGGTGGGCCGGCCGGTGAAGGGCCTGCGGATCGGCATCCCGGCCGAGTACAACGTGCCGGGCATGCCCGAGGCGATCGGCAAGGCCTGGGCCGACGGCATCGCCTGGCTGCGCGAGGCCGGCTGCGAGATCGTCGACATCAGCCTGCCGCACACCAAGTACGCGCTGCCGACCTACTACATCATCGCCCCGGCCGAGGCCTCGTCCAACCTCGCCCGCTACGACGGCATGCGCTACGGGCTCAGGGTCGAGGGCTCGAACCTCGTCGAGACCTACATGAACACGCGGGCCGCCGGCTTCGGTGCGGAGGTCCGCCGCCGCATCCTGATCGGCACCTACGTGCTCTCGGCCGGCTACTACGACGCCTACTACCTGAAGGCGCAGAAGGTCCGCCGGCGGATCGTCGAGGACTTCACCCAGGCCTTCCAGCGCTGCGACGCGATCCTGACGCCGACCGCCCCGTCGGCGGCGTTCCGCATCGGCGAGAAGATGGACGACCCGGTGGCCATGTACCTGAACGACGTGTTCACGGTGCCGACCAGCCTGGCCGGGCTGCCGGGCATCTCGGTGCCGGGCGGCATGTCGGGCGACGGCCTGCCGCTCGGCCTGCAGGTCATCGGCCGGCCGTGGGACGAGGAGACGGTGCTGGCGGTCGCCGGCAAGCTCGAGGCGGCGGCGGGCTTCGCCACGCTGCCCTACGGCCTGGAGGACTGAGCGATGAGCTTCGTCATCGAGGGTGCCACCGGCAGGTGGGAGATCGTCGTCGGCCTCGAGGTACACGCCCAGGTCGTGTCGCAGGCCAAGCTGTTCTCGGGCGCCTCGACCGAGTTCGGGGCCGAGCCCAACAGCCAGGTCTCGCCGGTCGACGCCGGCATGCCCGGGATGCTGCCGGTGCTGAACGCGCATTGCGTCGAGCAGGCGGTGCGCACCGGCCTCGGCCTGCGCGCCGCGATCAACGAGGTCTCGATCTTCGAGCGGAAGAACTATTTCTATCCGGACCTGCCGACCGGCTACCAGATCTCGCAGTACCAGAAGCCGATCGTCGGCAACGGCACGCTGATCCTCGACATGCCCGACGGCAGCAGCCGCGAGATCGGCATCACCCGGCTGCACCTCGAGCAGGACGCCGGCAAGTCGCTGCACGACCAGCAGGACCGGGCGACGCTGATCGACCTCAACCGGGCCGGCGTGGCGCTCATGGAGATCGTCTCCGAGCCCGACATCCGCACGCCCGACGAGGCCGTCGCCTACCTGCGCAAGCTGCGCTCGATCCTGCGCTATCTCGGGACCTGCGACGGCAACATGGAGGAAGGCTCGCTGCGCTGCGACGCCAACGTCTCGGTGCGCCCGGTGGGCTCGAACCAGCTGGGGACGCGCTGCGAGATCAAGAACGTCAACTCGATGCGCTTCGTCGCCCGGGCCATCGAGTACGAGGCGCGGCGCCAGGTCGAGCTGCTCGAGGGCGGCGGCAAGGTGGTGCAGGAGACCCGCCTGTTCGACGCGGCGCGCGGCGAGACCCGCTCGATGCGCGGCAAGGAGGAGGCGCACGACTACCGCTACTTCCCCGATCCCGACCTGCTGCCGCTGACGCTGACGGCCGAGTACATCGAGGCGATCCGCCGCTCGCTGCCGGAACTGCCGGACGAGAAGAAGGCGCGGTTCATGCGCGACCATGGCCTGTCGGCCTACGATGCCGGCGTGCTGGTGGCCGAGGCGGCGACCGCCGACTATTTCGAGGCAGCGGCCAAGGGCCACGACGCCAAGCAGGTCGCCAACTGGATCATCAACGAGCTGTTCGGCCTGCTGGCCAAGGCCGGCAAGGACATCGCCACGAGCCCGGTGTCCCCCGCCCAGCTCGGCGGGCTCCTCGACATTCTCAACAAGCAGGTGGTGTCGGGGCGGATCGCCAAGGACGTCATCGCCATCATGGTCGAGACCGGCAAGGACGCAGCGGCGATCGTCGAGGAGCGGGGCCTCACCCAGGTCACCGACATGAGCGCCATCGAGCCGATCCTCGACAAGCTGATCGCCGACAACCCCGGCCAGGTCGAGACGGTCAAGAAGAACCCGAAGGTGGCCGGCTGGTTCACCGGCCAGGTGATGAAGGCCACCGGCGGCAAGGCCAACCCGCAGCTCGTCAACGAGCTGGTCGCACGCAAGCTGGGCCTGTGAGGCGGCGCCTCCTCGCCGCGGCCGGCCTTGCCCTCCTGCTGGCCTGCGCCGCGCCGGCCCGAGCGCAGCAGGCGGGACCGACCGAGCCCTACACCGTGCTGACGGCGAAGGGCCCGCTGACCCTGCAGCTGGAGTTCGCCGACACGCCGGAAGAGCGCGCGGTCGGGCTGATGTACCGCAAGTCGCTGGCCGCCGGGACCGGCATGCTGTTCGACTTCGGCGTCACCCGCCCGGTGGCGATGTGGATGAAGAACACCTACGTGCCGCTCGACATGCTGTTCGTCGATGCGGACGGCGTGGTGGTGACGATAAGGGCGCGGACGACGCCTTTGTCCGAGGACACGATCTCGGCCGACCGGCCCGTGCGCGGCGTGATCGAGCTCAATGCCGGCGACGCCGCCGCCCTCGGGATCGCCGAGGGCGACCGCGTGGTCAGGCCGCTGTTCGCGACGCCGGGCTAGTCCTCCAGCGCCTCGCAGGCGCGGATGATGCGCCGGCAGGCGTCCTCGAGCACCGGCGTGGCGGTGGCGTAGGAGATCCGGAAGAACGGGTCCATGCCGAAGGCGCTGCCGTGGACGACGGCGACACCCTCGCCCTGCAGCAGGTAGCGGGCGAAGTCCTCGCTGCTCTCGATGGTCTTGCCGTCCGGCATGCGCTTGCCGATGGTCCCGGCACAGCTCGGATAGACGTAGAACGCCCCTTCCGGCTTGTGGCAGCGCAGGCCCGGCGCCTGGTTGAGCATGCGCACGACGAGGTCGCGGCGCTCCTCGAAGACCTTGTTGCGCGCCGGCAGGAAGCTCTGGTCACCGTTCAGCGCGGCGGTGGCGGCGGCCTGGCTGATCGAGCTCGGGTTCGAGGTGCTCTGCGACTGCACCTTGGCGATCGCCTGGATCAGCGGCTTCGGGCCGCCGGCATAGCCGATGCGCCAGCCGGTCATCGCGTAGGCCTTGGAGACGCCGTTGACGGTCAGCGTGCGCGCCTTCAGCGACGGCTCGACCTGCGCCGGCGTGGCGAAGCGGAAGTCGCCGTAGACGAGGTGCTCGTACATGTCGTCGGTCATCAGCCAGACATGCGGATGGCGGACGAGCACGTCGGTCAGCGCCTTGAGCTCGGCGGCGTCGTAGGCGGCCCCGGTCGGGTTGTTGGGCGAGTTGAGGACGACCCACTTGGTCTTCGGGCCGATCGCCGCGTCGAGGTCCTCGGGGCGCAGCTTGAAGCCGGTCTGCTCCGGGCAGGTCACGAAGACCGGCGTGCCGCCGGCCAGCAGCACCATGTCCGGGTAGGACACCCAGTAGGGTGCCGGGATGACGACCTCGTCGCCCGGGTCGATGGTCGCCATGAAGGCGTTGTAGAGCACCTGCTTGCCGCCGGTGCCGACGGTGATCTCGTCGACCGCGTAGTCGAGGCCGTTCTCGCGCTTGAACTTGCCGACGATGGCCTGCTTCAGCTCGGGCGTGCCGTCGACCGCGGTGTACTTGGTGAAGCCGCGGCGGATCGCGTCGATCGCCGCTTCCTTGACGAAGTCCGGGGTGTCGAAGTCGGGCTCGCCGGCGCCGAGGCCGATGACGTCCTTGCCGGCGCGCTTGAGCTCGGCCGCCAGGGTCGTCACGGCGATGGTGGGCGACGGCTTGATGCGGGACAGGCTGGCGGCGACGATCGACATGGCCTCGCGGGCTCCAGGGTAGCGGAACGCGCGCTCTCTTAGGTGCAGCCACCGCCCGGCGCAACGCCGATGCCGCGAGGTCAGGACCGCGCCCGCGGCACGCGCAGCAGCAGCGGCCCGCCCGGCCGGTTGCTCCACAGCGACTGGCCCCAGCGCACCGGGGCGAGGCGCCAGCGCGGCCCGGCCGGTGCGAACAGCGAGGGGCCGTGCTGCGGTGCCCGGTCCGCGACGACGGCAGCCTCGTCGCGCGCCTTGGCCGGGACGGCCGCCGGCGCTGCCGTCGACGTCCCCGCCCTGCCGAGGCGGACATTGCGCCAGTTGGCGTAGACCCGCTCGCGATAGTCGCGCCCGCGCACCGGGTCGGCGGAGTGGTAGCGCTCGATCGCCCGGGCCCAGGACCGCGTGTCGGCGCGCAGCGAGGCGAGGAAGCGCGCGCCGTAGTCGGCGTTCGTCGCCGGATCGAGCGCGTCGTCCAGCGAGGCGAAGGCGTCGGGATGATGCTTCAGGTTCACCTGCACGCAGCCGACGTCGATGTTGCGCCGGCCCGGCGCGCCTGGAACTCGCGGCGGCGCCTCGATGGCGGCGGTCTTGTCGGCGGCGTAGAGCGAGTCCGTCGGCCGAGGTGACGGCCCATGGCCAGGCCTGGCTGCGCTTCGCGGCCTTGTCCCAGCGGCCGGCCGCTCGCTGAGCGCCACCGCCTGCAGCAGGCCGCGCGGCAGGCCGTGCCGGCGCTCGGCCGCGGCCACGGCCTCGGCGCAGCCGGCGCATTGCCGTGGCCCAGGCCGGGCAGCAGCAGGAGGCGAGCAGCAGCAAGGAGGATCCGGCGCATGGCCGGACCGTGGCGGGGCGGCGTTAACGGCGGACCTAAGGCGCCGGCCGCCGGCTCAGGCGCTGAGCGCCACCGGCTTGACCAGCCGCGAGGCCCCCAGGCTGCGCACCAGCCGGGCCAGCTCCGCCACCAGCTGGCACAGCAGCTCGGCCAGGGTGCCGAGGCCGGGGTGCGGCTCGTGCGACGCCTCGTCCATGAACAGGGCGCGGCGGAACTCCAGCTGCATCGCCGAGATGCCGTCCCAGGGGCGGCCGTAGTGCTCGGTGATGAAGCCGCCGGCGTAGGGCCGGTTGCGGCCGACGCAGAGCCCATGCCCCTCGAGGAAATCGTGGGCGTGGCGGACGAGCTCGGGATGGGCGGTGCGGCCGAAGCGGTCGCCGATGGCGACGTCGACCCGGGCCTCGCCGTGCGGCGGGGTCGGCATCGAGTGGCAGTCGAGCAGCAGCGCCTTGCCGAAGGTGCGGCGGCGCTCGACGGTGAGCTGGGCCAGCTGCTCGTGATAGGGCCGCCAGGCGGTGCGCAGGCGGCGCTCCACCGTCGCCGGCGCGAGGCTGCGGGCGTAGAGGGCCGCTGGGCCGAGCCGGGTCGGGATCACCCCCAGCCCGGCCCGGACCTTGGCGCTGAGCCGGTAGTCGCCGGGCGAGAAGCCGACGATCTCGGGATCGAGCTCGGTGGGGTCGCGGTTGAGGTCGACATAGGCGCGCGGATAGGTCGCGGCGATCAGCGTCGCCCCGACCGCGCAACCGGCCTCGGCCAGACGATCGACCGGCCCGTCCTCGAGCCCGCGCAGCTCGCCCGGCGGCAGCCGCAGCGCGGCCACGAGGTCGGGCGGATAGAGCCGGCCGCTGTGCGGCGAGGACAGCACGACAGGGCCGTCGCCGCCGGTCGGCGGCAACAGCCGGTAGGGTAGCGGGAAGGGATCGTCGATCGGTGCCGCCTCTGCCATGCCGCCGAACAGACCACAGCCGACGTCACCCGGGCAAGCCGCCGTTGGCCGCAGCGTGGCCGCATGGGGGCTTGCCAGTGCCCTTGCTTTTCCCTATCTGGCAGCCCGTCGGGCGCGTAGCTCAGCGGGAGAGCACTACGTTGACATCGTAGGGGTCACAGGTTCAATCCCTGTCGCGCCCACCATCGCATCCCCTACCCTTCCCGTCATTTCCAGCGGCAACGCCGCCGCCACCCCGCGTCCATCTCCAGTCATCACTGTTCCATGGCCCGTTTCGGGCCGGCCGTTCACGTTCGGCTGGCTGCCCGCAAGCCGTGGTCAAATGTATACGATCCACGAGCATACGTTCGATCTGGTGTCCGTACCTTTGAACTCGACCAAAGTAACTGTATCCATTTCTACATGATTCACTGACTGCTCTCGACATTGGCGTGCCTGAGGCGCAGACTGGCGAAGTCAATTTGCCTTCCATAGTGCGTCAACATGGTGAAAAAGAATTTTCAGCTACGCCTCGGCAAGATCGAGGGACAGGTTCGCGGCATCGGCCGGATGATCGAGGAGGGTCGGAGCTGTGCCGACCTGATGATCCAGCTCCGCGCGGTCCGCGCCGCCTTGCGGGCGGTCGAGGACCAGCTCGTCGGCGACCACATCGCCGAACTCATCGAGGGCGAGCTGGATTCGGCACCGCTGTCCGAACGGCGGCGGCGGATCGACGAGCTCCTTGCCGCGCTCTGGCAGGCGTCGGCAGCCGAAGCGGACGTGCCGGGCTGACGCCATCGCTCAGGCCGCACCGATGACGATGGTGCCGGCGAGGCTGCGGCCGGGCTGCAGCACCGTCACGGCATGGCAGGGAACGTCATGGGCGGCCCGGTTGTAGCCGTCGTTGGCGTTGGTCACCGGCTCGACGCAGACGTAGGGATAGTCCCAGGCGCTGTACACCTGCAGCTTGCCGAAGGTGGCGTCGGCCTCGATCCGGGTGACGAAGCCGTCGGGTGCGGTCAGCGTCGCGACCCCGTCCCAGCCCTCGAAGCAGCGGTCGATGACCAGCGGGCCGATGTCGCGGCCGGCGGTGAAGTCGAGGCTCTCCTCGAGCGGGCCGCAGCCGAGGGTGACGGCGGCGGGATCGTCCGGCGGCCACACGCCCGTCGCGTCGAACCGCAGGATCGTGCCGGGCGGCTTCGGGAAATAGGGGTGCAGGCCGAGCCCCGCCGGCATCGGCCGGTAGTCGCGGTTGACCAGCTCCAGGCGGATCGTCAGGCGGGGGCCGCTCAGGCCGAAATGCAGGCGGCCGCGCCAGGCGAACGGAAAGGCCTGCGGCGTCGGCCGGTAGTCCATCGTGACGGCAAGCGAGCGGGAGTCGGCGGACTCGATGCGCCAGGGGCTGATCCAGCCCTCGCCATGCGTCGCGGTGGGCTCGGCCGCGACGTTGCGGGCCAGCGGATGCCACTGACCGGCGAAGCGGAAGCCGTCGCCGAAGATCGGGCCCGAATAGGGCATCAGCGGGAACGCGGCGAAGCCGTAGGCACCGCCCGCGGCCAGGGCCGCCGGCGAGGCCGGGCGCAGCACGTCGCGGCCGTCGATCGTGAACGCCACCAGGCGGGCGCCGCAGGCCGGGGCGACGATCGCCTCCGCGCTGCCGTCGCGGAGCGTCACGAGGTCGCCGAGGGGCAGGTGCGGAAAGCGCATCAGGGTTCCTACCGGCCGACCCGACGCGCCGCGCGCTTGACGGCGCGGGCATCCGACGCGTCACTGGGGTGGCCGAGCACAAGTGGCGAAGGAGACGGAACGTTGTCGCGAACGGCAGCAGCCCCGGCAGCGGTGGCCCTGACGCTATGGCTCGTGGCCGCGAGCGCGGCGGCGGACGGGCGGCACGCGGATGCCGGGCTCGAGGCCATGCTGCCGACGACGCTGGGCGGCAGCACGCTGACGGTGGAGAGCCAGGCCGGCCCCGAGCTGAGCACGCGCAGTGTCGCCTTCGACGCCTTCCTCGCCGAGCTCGGCAGCAGCCGTGGCGACTTCGCCGTCGCCAGCGCGTACGCGAAGGGCTTTCTTCCCGCCGAGGTGGGCGCCTGGCGGGTCAGGGGTGCCGACCCGGCGAAGCTCCTGCCGGCCTTCGAGAAGGCGTTGCAGGCGTCGAGTGCCGAGCCGTTGACCGTGGCCGAGGAGGTGATGGCCGGACGGACGGTGGTGCGCATCGGCGATCCCGGGCAGCTGGCCCGCGGACCGCTGTACGCCTTCGCGCAAGGCGACGTCGTCCTGTTCGTGCAGACGACGCGACGCGAGCTGGCCGAGGAGGCGTTCGCCAAGCTGCAGCCGTGACGGCGCACGGCTCAGGCGATGTCCAGCGCCTGGCCGCCATCGACCGGCAGGACGACGCCGGTGAGCCAGCCGGCCTCGTCGGACAGCAGCAGGCCGATGAACCAGGCGGCCTCATCGGCGGTGCCGATGCGACCCAGCGGCACCTGGTCCTTGAGCCAGGCATAGGCGGCCGCGAGGTCGGTGGCCCAGCTGCGGTGGATCGGCGTGTCGACCGGGCCGTAGGCGATGGCGTTGACCCGCACGCCCTGCCGGCTGAGCTCGCCGGCGAACGACTTCGTCAGATATTCGAGCGCCGCCTTGGTCATGCCGTAGAGCGACTGGCCGGGCCGGACGATGGTGCCGGACGACGAGGAGACGTTGACCACGGCACCGCGGCTCTGCAGCAGCCACGGCAGGGCGGCCTGGGTGAGCAGGAACGGGGCGCGGATGTTGACGGCCCAGTGCTCGTCGAGCACCGCCAGCGGGTAGTCGGCGAGCGGCATGGTCTTGATGGTGGCGGCGTTGTTGACGAGGCCGCTGATCGCGCCGAACGCCGCCACCGTCCGCTCGACGATCAGCGCCGGTGCGGCCGGATCGGCGAGGTCGGCCGGGATGGCGAGCGCCCTGCCCCCGGCGGCGGTGATGGCGGCCGCGACCTCGGCCAGCGGCTCCGGCCGGCGGGCAACCAGGGCCACGGCATGACCGCGGGCGCCGAGCAGACGCGCCGCGGCGGCCCCGATGCCGCTGCCGGCTCCGGTGACGATGGTAACCTTGCCGGCCGGGTCCGCCATGGTCAGAGCTCGGCGTTGACGATGAAGCCGGCGTCGACCAGCAGGGTCGCCGAGGTGACGTAGCTGGCGTCGTCGGAGAGCATGAACGCCACGGCGGCCGCGAGCTCGGCCGGATCGCCGATCCGCTGCAGCGCGATCCGCTCGAGATAGTACTTCATGGCGACCGGGTCATCGAGCAGCGGCGCGCTCATCGGCGTGGCGACCGCCCCCGGCTCGATGACGTTGACCCGGATGCCGTGCTTGCCCAGCACCGCGCCCAGCGCCTTGCCGAGCATGCTGATCGCACCCTTGGTCCCGCAGTAGGCGACCTGCGTGGGTGCGCCGACATGCGCCGAGATCGAGCTCATCAGGACGATGGCGCCGCCATGGCCCTCGGCGATCATCTGCCGGGCACCCTCGGTGCAGACCACCCAGGCGCCGCGGACGTTGACCTCGAACAGCTCGTCGAACGCCTCGATCGTGGTGGTGTCCCACGGCATGAACGGATTGATGGCGGCGTTGGAGACGACGTAGTCGAGCCGGCCGCCGCGAGCCGCGACCTCCTTGACCATGGCGGTGACCGCCGCCGGGTCGCGCATGTCGGCGGCGACCGGAAAGCCCTTGCCGCCCGCCGCCTCGATCCGGCGCAGCGTCTCGCCGGGATCGACCGACGGCAGGTGGTTGACGCCGACGAGGGCGCCCTCGGAGGCCAGGCGCACCGAGGTCGCCTGGCCCATTCCCTGGGTGGCGCCGGTCACCAGCGCCACCTTGCCCGCGAACCGAGCCTGCATGCTGTTCTCCGGTTGGCCGGGCCGCGCCGGCGGGGCTCAGAAGATGGCGATCGGGTTCCACGGCGAGCCCGTGGCGCCGGGCAGCCGCAACGGCAGGCCGGTCACGAGGAACTCTTGGCGACCCTCGGCGGCGCAGGCCTCCGCCAGCTCCTCGAGCTGCAGGCTGTCGGAGATGCACATGCCCATGGCGACCAGCTGCAGGACGTGGATCGGGTAGGGCATGCCCTCGACGTTGCTGGGCACGGTCTCGCCATCGCCGTCCGGCAGGAAGGCCGCGATCCTGCGCTCGTGCATCCAGGGCACGGTGTCGACGTGCAGTCCGGCCTTGCCCTGGCCCGCGGGCGGATAGTCGTTGCTCCACGCGCCCAGCGCCAGGCGCCGCTTGTGGTGGCCGGTGCGGAAGACGAGGATGTCACCCTCGCCCAGGCGCACGCCCTGCGCCTTCTCGATGGCCTCGAGCTCGGCGCGATTGACGGCCTCGCCAGGCTCGAGCCAGTCCACCCCGCGGAACTTGGCCGCGTCCAGCAGCACGCCGCGGCCGACGATGCCGGTGGCGTAGGCGGCGATGCTGCCCCAGGTCGAGCCGCGCGAGGTCAGCTCGGCGGCCGGCCGGCCGTTGTAGAGCTGCCCCTTGTAGCCGACGTGGTTCAGCGCATCGACATGGGTGTGGCAGTCGCCGTGACTGGCCATGCCGAGGTAGCACATGCCGAAGGTCAGCCCGGTCTCGCTGATCGGAATGTCATGCATCAGCGACATCAGGTGCACGGCCGGATTGGGGTTGTCCGGCCCGGCCACCTTGTTGATCGGGATGGCCATGGAAACGGTCCGCCCGCTGCGCACCAGCCGCGCCGCCGCGGCGATCTTCTCGGGCGTGATGTAGTTGAGCGTCCCGCGCTCGTCGTCGGGACCCCAGCGACCCCACGTCTTGACCGCCTCGTACATGGCGTCGAAGGCCGCCAGCGAGACCGGTGCGGGAAAGGTCAGCTCGCGCGTTCCCATGGCCACCTCCGCCGTTACTGGGCGCCCGCGGTCGCCGCGAGGATCGTGTCGACGTTGTCCGCGGTGACGAAGATCAGGCCCGAATCGCCGCTCGCAGGCAACGGATTCTGCAGCCAGTGATCCATGCCGAGATTGCGGATGATGTCGTTGTGGAAGGTGTACAGGTAGAAGACGGCGAAGAAGTCCATCGTCTCGTACTTCTCCATGTTGATCATCTTCACCGAACCGTCCTTGATCGAGTTCAGGAAGTCGCGGCCGGCCTCGTTCGAGGTGACGATGATCTGGCCGGCCTTGCCCGCCTCGGTGACCGCGCGGACGATGCCGGGGCCGGCCTCGGAGTCGAAGCCGACCATGCCGGTCAGGTTCGGGTGGCCCTGGATGATCGCCGCGGTGTTGGCGGCCACCTGCTCGACATTGGTGCCCGACTCCTCGTCGGCGACGACGGTGACGCTCGGGCATTCCTTGGCCAGCGCGTCGCGCAGGCCCTGGCGGGCGGCGATGAAGTTGCTGGCGGCGAGGAACGAGATCGTGCCGATCTCGCCGGCCTTGAGGCCGGCCTCGGCGTGGTAGCGGCACTGGTACTGCCCGTGCTGGTAGCCGAGGCTGTACCAATTGGTGCCGAGGTAGGTCAGCCGCTTGGAGGTCGGCAGGTCGCCGTCGGTCACCACCGTCGGCACCTTGTTGTCGATGCACTTGTCGACCTCGGCGGCGAGCGCGTCGTCCCAGCCGCCGACGACGATGACACCGGCCGGGTTCTGCGTGCACTCGGCATCGACCGTGGCGATGAAGGCGGCGAGGTCGACCGAGGTCGGGCCCGAGATGCGGACCTTGACGTTCAGCGCCTTGCGGGCGGCCTCGAGGCCCGGATAGACGCGCTCGACGAACAGCGGCAGGTTCGAGGCGTTGCTGATCCAGACATATTCCTGGTCGGCGCGGCTGGGATCGCCGATGGGCACGTTGAGCCCGGTGGCGCCCGAGTCCTGGGCGTAGGCGGGACCGGCGCCGGCGAGCGCCGCGAGTGCGGTGGCGAAGACTGCATACCGTCCCATCACGTCCTCCTCGAGCTTGGCGGTGCCGACCGGGACAGGCCGCCCGCCATTGGGTTCAGGTGCCGTCAGGCATGGCCGCGGGCCCGCGCCAGCTGGTCGAGCCCGACGCTGCACAGCAGCACGGCGCCGACGACGATGAGCTGCCAGAAAGGGTTGATCCCGGCGATGATCATGGCGTTCTGCAACAGCGCCATGAACAGGACGCCGAGAAAGGCGCCGGAGATGGTGCCGACGCCGCCGGACAGGCTGGCGCCGCCCAGCACGACCGCGGTGATCACCTTGAGCTCGACGCCCTGCCCGGCGAGCACGACGGCGGTGTTCAGGCGCGAGGCCAGCAGGGCGCCGGCGAGACCGGACAGCAGCCCCATGATGGCGAAGAAGATGAAGACGGTGCGATCGACGTTGATGCCGCTGAGCTTGGCCGCCCGGGCATTGCCGCCGATGTAGTAGGCCTGCCGGAAGAACCGGGTGCGGCCGACGAGGAAGGCGAACAGCAGCACAATGGCCGCCATGAACCAGAACGGCGAGTAGATGCCGAGGATCTTGGTCTGGCCGAAGATGGTGAAGCCGTTGCCGATGTTGGTGACGCCGGCGCCGGAGACGAGCTGCAGGCCGCCGCGGTAGATCGACAGCGTCGCCAGGGTCGCGATCAGGGCGTTGATCCTGAACCGGGTGACCAGCGCCCCGTTGATCATGCCAAGCATCAGCCCCCAGGCGCAGCCGACGAGGAAGGCGATGCCGGGCGGCAGGCCCAGGTTCTTGGCGGCAAGCCCGGCCATGATGCCCGAGAAGGCCAGGATGCCGCCGATCGACAGGTCGAACATCCCGCTGATCATCAGCACCATCATGCCGCAGGCGAGGATGCCGGTCTGGGCGGTGTCGAGCAGCACGACGGCCGCGTTGGCCGGACGCATGAAGGTGTCGGCCTCGAACACGGTCATCACCGCCAGCAGGGCGATGATCAGCAGGATGAGCAGCTGCCGCCGGTCGGTGGCGATGCGGGAGAACAGGCCGCGGGCACTGCGCTGCCGCGCCGCCGCGTCGGGTTGGCCGGGGGCGACCTCAGTGCTCATCGCGGACTCCCGGTTCGACGCGCGGCCGGGGGGCGGCCAGCTCGAGGATGGCGACTTCGGTGGCCGAGGCGGCGTCGAGCTCTCCGGCGACGCGCCCCTCGGTGATGACGACGATGCGATGCGCCAGGGCCAGGACCTCCATCAGGTCGGAGGACACCACGAGCAGGGCCAGACCCTTGGCAGCGAGATCGCGCAGCGTCCGGTAGATGTCGGCCTTGGCGCCGACGTCGACGCCGCGGGTCGGCTCGTCGACGATCAGGATCCGCGGCTCGCGGGCCAGCCACTTCGCCAGCAGGACCTTCTGCTGGTTGCCGCCGGACAGGAAGCGCACCTCGCGGTCGACGGACGGCGTGGCGATCCGCAGGTCGCGGGCGTAGCGTTCGCTGACCTCGCGCATCGCCGCCGCGGACAACAGGCCCGAGCGCGTGTAGGCTGGCAGGTTGGCGGCGACGACGTTGGCCGTCACCGTGAAGTCGAGGAACAGGCCGCCTTCCTTGCGGTCCTCCGGCAGCATGCAGATGCCGGCGGCCATCGAATCCAGCGGTCCTTGCGGCTTCAGCTCGCGGCCGTCGACGAGCACCTGTCCGGACTGGATCGGCCGGACGCCGAAGATCGCCTCGCAGAGCTCCGTGCGGCCAGCACCGAGCAGGCCGGCCAGGCACAGGATCTCGCCGTAGCGCAGGCTGAACGAGGCACCGGTCACCGGCGCCGCGGTCAGGTCACGGACCTCGAGCGCCACGGCGGCATCCGGCGCGGCGCGCCGGCGATCGGGCTCGAACGACAGCTCGCGGCCGACCATGAGCGAGATCAGCTCCTGGCTCGTCGTCGTGGCGGTGTCGCGGACGCCGGTGACCCGGCCGTCCTTCAGCACCGTGACGCGGTCGGAGATCTCGAAGATCTCGCCCATGCGGTGCGAGACGTAGATGATGGCGATGCCGAGCCCGGCGAGGCGGCGGATCACCCGGAACAGATGCCGCCCCTCGTTGATGGTCAGCGACGAGGTCGGCTCGTCGAGGATCAGCAGCTTGAGGTCGTGGGAAAGGCCCTTGGCGATCTCGACCATCTGCTGCTGGCCGGGCGACAGCTGCGCGACCGGCACGCGCGGGTCGAGATCGACCTCGAGGTCGGCGAGCAGGCGGCGGGCTCCTTCCAGCATCGCCGACTGGCGGATGATGCCCAGGCGATTGGCCGGCTGGCGGCCGGCATAGACGTTCTCCGCGACGCTCAGCGCGCCGACCAGGCTGCGCTCCTGGAAGACCATGGCCACGCCGGCGTCGGCGGCGGCCTTCTCGCCGATGCCGGCGATCGAGGCGCCGTCCAGCTCGATGGCGCCGCGGTCAGGGAGATAGACCCCGGCGACGAGGTGCATGAGCGTCGACTTGCCGGCGCCGTTCTCGCCGATCAGGGCATGCACCTCGCCCTGGCGGACCTCGAGCGAGACGTCGTCGACGGCGCGCACGCCCGGAAACGTCTTGACCACGTTGCGGACCGAAAGCCGGGCGCGAGCGCCGGCTTCAAGAGCCGTCGCCCGGGTGGAAGCCACCACGCCCGTGCTCAAGGCCGCCAGTCCTCCGCCATCCTCGTCGACCGGCACGACGACCGGTGCATTAGCCGCATGATGCGGGCCAACAGCGGCAGGGAGTCAATAGGACTGAAAGGATTGACCCTTTGACAGCCCGGAGGCCACGAGGGTCCGGGCCGGCGGGCTCCGGTCTGCGCGAACATGCAGCGTAGGCGGTGCAGCACAGGGGCTATCCGGCAGCCGGCGTGGCGGCTGCCGAGACGAGACCAACGGTTCGCAGGCACCCGCGGCAACGCGCCGTGATCACCGCCCGGGCAACAGAAGCCGACCTGTTACCCCGGCGTCGGGAGGCGGGGTCAGCCCCGGTAGCGCGTCCAGGTCTGGGTCTGGCAGAGGAACAGGACGCAGCCGTCGACCTTCAGGGTATCGTCGCCGCCGAGCCTGAGCTTCGACTTGTAGGTCTTGCCGCCTTCGGGGTCGTAGATGGTGCCGCCGGACCAGGCGCCCGGACCATCGGCCGAGAAGCCCTGCAGCAGCGGCAGGCCGACGATCGGACGGTCGCGCAGCTTCGGGTCGGTGTTGTTGATGTCGCGCAGCTCGCCGGGCGGCGCGTCGGCCGGCCGGTACGACCAGGTGATGGTGCCGCAGAGCTGGCCGGCGTTGCCGGCGCAGGGCGCGATGGCGACGCGCGCCTTGTCGCCCTCGGTGACCCATTCACCCTCGGCCGATGCCGCCCGGGCGGCGGGCGCCGCACCGGCCAGCAAGGCAGCTGCGACAATGGCCAGGGTACGCATGATCCTTCTCCCGGCTGACCGGCCCGTGGCGTTAACCTTCGCTTCAGCTTCGCAGCGTATCAAGGAGCCGTAGCCGCCGGCGACGCGTTTCCCGACCGTCATGGAACGGATGCGCAGCCGAGGCTCTTGTCCTCCCTGACGTTGTGATGCCTCCCTGTGACTTGGGGCCGCCTGCGCAAGCCGGCGGCCCCTTCTTTTGCCGGCAGCGGTCCCGCCTCGCCCCGGCCTATTGGCTGACCCAGACGATCCGGACCATCCAGGCGACCTGGCCGGGCGCCAGCGACCGCTCGGCACCGTGGCCGAGGATGTCGCCCAGCGACACGCGCTGGGCCGTGCGGCGGGTCAGGATGCCGATCTCGTAGCTGCCGTCACGGCGACGCAGCAGCACGCGGTCGCCACGCCGGATGCTGCTCGTCGGCGAGACGATGATGGTGTCGCCGCTGCGCATGGCCGGAGCGGCCACGTCGGTGTCGAGCTCGATGGCATAGGCGCGCGGATCGTCGGTCAGCGGGACCTCGACCTCCTCCCAGTCGCCGCCTTGCGGGAAACCGGAGGCGTCAAGCGCCGCATCGCGCTGCAGGGAGGTCCACGACAGCGAGCGCAGGCGCTGCGTCGGCGGCGGGCTGGAACCCGGCTGGCCGTACATCAGCGCCACGAAGTCGGCCATCGAGGTCTTGGTCGCCTCGAGAATCTTGGCGACGCTCTCGGTGCTCGGCCAGCGCGGCTTGCCCTCGGCCGTGATCCGCTTGCTCTTGTTGAAGGTGGTGGGATCGAGACCGGCGCGCCGGGCGAGGCCGGAGGCCGAAAAGCCATTGCGAGCGGCCAGCTGGTCGATACCGCGCCAGACGTCTTTGTGCGTCAGCATTAGGAAGGGCCTCAAGGGAGAACGGGCAGCAGGTCGCCTTGGGAAGAATATCTTGACATTTCCGGGGTGCGTCATTAGGAATAAAGGCATGAAACCTAAACCTGAACCTTCGGAAGCGCCACCCACGGCGCTCGTCGTGTTCGAGCATCGCCAGGCCCGCGGCGTCCTGCGCCTGCTGCGTCCCGGGTTCCGCCACTGCTTCTGCCTCATCGCCCGGGAATCCGGCTGGCTGCTCTGCGACCCCCTGAAGCAGAGCATCCATCTCGCCTGGCTGCCGGCCATCGGCGCCGACCGGCTGCTGCAGCATTTCAGCCGCGACGGGCGGACCGCGCTCCTCGGTACGGCAGCGGAACCGACTCCGTCCCTGCGCCTGCGCCTGCGCCCGCTGACCTGCGTCGAGGTCGTCAAGCGCGTCCTAGGACTTGCCGGGGTTCCTGCGACCACCCCATGGCAGCTGCACGAGACGTTGCGGCGCAACGGCGAGTGGCGAAGCGTCGGCGACATCTTAGGCATTGACGCCGGGCAAAGATAGGAATATTTTCTTGACTACCCCCTTTCTCTCAGGAGAGCCGAGGATGGCCGACCCGACGGTGGAGGAGCTGCGCGACGGCTTCCGGCGCGCCCGCGACCGGCGCGCCGCCTGGGAGCCGCTCTGGCGCGAGTGCTACGCCTACGCCCTGCCCCTGCGCGGCTTCGGCCTCGGCGGCGAGTTTGCCGCCGCCAGCCGCTCGGCGGAACGGCTGTTCGACGGCACCGCGCCGGACGCCGTCGACCAGCTCGCCGCCAGCCTGCTGGCCCACCTGACGCCACCCTGGTCGCGCTGGTTCGGCCTGCGCCCGGGGCACGACGTCCCGGCCGACGCCGAGGGCCGTGTCGCCGAGCAGCTCGACGCGGTGGCCGAGCGGGTGCAGGGACATTTCGACCGCTCCAACTTCGCGGTCGAGATCCACCAGTGCTTCCTCGACCTGGCGACCGCCGGCACCGCCACGCTGATGTTCCGCGAGGCCCCGGCCGGCTCGCCCTCCGCCTTCCGCTTCGCCGCCGTGCCCGCCGCCGAGATCTTCGTCGAGGGCGATGCCTGCGGCGGCATCGGCCGGGTCTACCGCCTGTCGACGCTGACCCGGCAGGGACTGGCGGCGATGTTCCCGTCGGCGGTGCTGCCCGAGGCGGACGCGGACGCCGCCGATCGGCGCCTGTCCGTGGTCGAGGCGGTTCAGCCCGAGGCCGGCGGCCATGCCTACTGCGCCTTCCTCGCCGATGCCGCGGCCGGCGACCGGCCGCTCGCCACCGGCCGGTTCGAGCACTCGCCGTTCCTGACCTTCCGCTGGCTCAAGGGAGCCGGCGAGGTCTACGGCCGCTCGCCGGTGATGACCGCCCTGCCCGACATCAAGACCGCCAACAAGGTGGTCGAGCTGGTGCTGAAGAACGCGTCGATCGCGGTCACCGGCATCTGGCTGGCCGACGACGACGGCGTGCTCAACCCGGCCAACATCCGGCTGACCCCCGGCAGCATCATCCCCAAGGCGCCGGGCTCGGCCGGCCTGACGCCGCTGCAGGCGCCGGGACGCTTCGACGTCTCCGAGCTGGTCCTCACCGACCTGCGCGCCCGCATCCGCCACACCCTGCTGGTCGACCGCCTGGCCCCGGTCGACGGACCGCGGATGACCGCCACCGAGGTCGCCGAGCGCGCCGCCGAGACCGCCCGCCTGCTCGGCGCCGTCTACGGCCGGCTGCAGGCCGAGCTGCTCAACCCGCTGCTGCAGCGGGCGCTGGCGATCCTGCGGCGGCGTGGCGAGATCCCCGACCTCGCGCTCGATGGACGGATGGCCGAGCTGCAGTGGCGCTCGCCGCTGGCGCGTGCCCAGGCCCGCGACGACGTCCGCAATACGCTGCTGTGGCTGGAGCAGGTCGGCCGGCTCGGACCGGAGGCCCAGCAGGTGGTGGACCCGCGGGCCGCCGCACGCTGGCTGGCGAGGTCCCTGGGCGTGCCCGGCGAGCTGGTGCGCGAGGACGCCTCGCCGCTGGACGCGCTGCTGCAGCTGCTGCCGGCGGAGACCGCCGGTGAGCGCTGAACCCGGACCCTCGGGCTGGGCCTGGCTCGACGGCGATCCGCCGCCGGTCGCCGGCTTCGAGGTCGAGGACGCCTTCGCCGCCTGCTTCGCCAGTCCCGCCGGACGGGTGGTGACGCAGCACCTGCGGCGGATCTTCCTCGACCGGCGGGTGCCGCCGACGGCCAGCGACGCCGAGCTGCGCCATGTCGAGGGCCAGCGCGCCGCCGTCGCCTGGCTGCTCGCCATGGCCGCACCCGACCGCCACCCGCGCTGAACCCCCTCCTTCCTGCCGGACGCAACACCATGATCGACAGCATCGCGGATCTTGCCGAGGAGCTCGTCAGCGACGCCGCCCAGGCGCCGCAGCGGCCCGAGGACGTGCCCGAGAAGTTCTGGGACGCCGAGGCCGGCGCCGTGCGCGTCGAGGCGCTGCTCAAGTCCTATGGCGAGCTCGAGCGCAAGCTCGGCCGCATGGTGCCGCTGCCCGAGGCCGACGACGATGGCAGCGCGACGGAGCGGCTGCTCGCCGTCCTCGGCCGGCCCGCCACCCCGGCCGACTACCGGATCGAAGCCAGGCTGCCGGGGCTCGAGCCTGACGAGTCGATCAACGCCCGGCTGCACGCCGCCGGCTTCACCCAGGCGCAGGCGCAGCTGGTCTACGAGCTCGCCGCCGAGCAGCTGCTGCCGGTCGCCCGCGACACCCTCGACGACCTGGAGGCTACCCGGCAGCTCGAGCAGCTGCAGCGCCGCTTCGGCGGGCCCGAGGGCTGGCGCGAGACCGCCCGCCAGATCAAGGCCTGGGCCGGCGCCCACCTGGCGCCCGAGGTGGTCGAGACACTGGCCGGCAGCGCCGACGGCGTGCTGGCACTGCACCGGATGATGAAGGCGGCCGAGCCCGAGCTCCTCGGCGTCGGCGGCGACGCCCCGGCCGAGCTGAGCAGCGAGGCGCTGCACGAGATGATGCGCGATCCGCGCTACTGGCGCGATCGCGATCCCGACCACGTCGCCAGGGTCACCGCCGGCTTCCGCCGGCTCTTCCCCGGCTGACGCCGTTCCGGCGCGCTGTCGGGAAAACCGGCGCCAGCCGGCCCCGACGTGCGCCCCGCCGCGGACGACCGGCCCGCGAGGACAACCGGAAGCCGCCCGTTCGACATCCTCCCCAACCGGAGTCCACGATGTCCACGACGATCGACCAGGCCTTCACCAAGCAGTTCGAGCGCGAGGTGCACGAGGCCTATCAGCGGCAGGGCTCGAAGCTGCGCACCACGGTGCGCGTGAAGAACAATGTCCGCGGCAGCTCGACCGTGTTCCAGCGGGTCGGCAAGGGTGCCGCGGCGACCAAGGCGCGGCACGGCATGGTGCCGGTCATGAACGTCGACTTCACCTCGGTCGAGGCGACGTTGCAGGACTACTATGCCGGCGAGTGGGTCGACCAGCTCGACGAGCTGAAGACCAACATCGACGAGCGCCAGGTCCTCGCCAACGCCGGCGCCTACGCGCTGGGCCGCAAGACCGACGACCTGATCATTGCGGCACTCGGGACGGCGACGCAGGTCGCCGGCACCAATGCCGACGCGCTGACCAAGGCCAAGGTGCTCGAGGCGTTCGAGATGCTCGGCGGGGCCGACGTCCCCGACGACGGCCAGCGCTTCGCGGTGGTCGGCTGGAAGCAGTGGTCCGACCTGCTCGAGCTCGCCGAGTTCGCCAATGCCGAGTTCGTCGGCGACGAGCAGCTGCCGTGGCGCGGCTCGCAGGCCAAGATGTGGCTCGGCACCATGTGGATCCCGCATTCGGGCCTGCCGATCGCCGGCACGGTGCGGACCTGCTTCTGGTACCACAAGAGCGCCGTCGGCCACGCCGTCGGCCAGGACGTCGTCACCGACATCACCTGGCATGGCGACCGCGCCTCGCACTTCGTCTCCAACTCGATGTCGCAGGGTGCCGTGCTGATCGACGGCAACGGCGTCGTCAAGCTGCCCTGCAAGGAGGTCTGATCGTGGCCTACCAGCAGAAGAACCTGAGCGCCCTGTCCTATGCCAACGGCTTCACGCTGTGGCACTACCGGACCTCGGACAGCGCCGCCGACGTCGACACCGCCGGCTACTTCAACGACGCGGTGCGGATGCTCCGGGTCGGCGACTTCGTGCTGCTCAACGCCGGCATCGGCACCGCCCCGGCGAACGGGGTCCTGGTCGTCGCCAGCAACAGCGGCACGGTCGTCGACGTCGCCAACCTGACCGCCTTCGGCGTGCTCAACAGCGACTGACGCGACCAGAGATAGGAATATTTTCGGAATCCGGCCATGCCTGCCCGCGCGGCGGGCATGGCCCCCTTCCCTGGAGTCCCGACCATGCCGGTGTCCGCCACGCTCCTCGCCCTCGGCCTCCGGGCCGCGGCAGCTGCCATGCCGGCGACGCCGGCCACCTGCCCCGGCCCGTCGCTGGCGGCGATCGAGGCGGAGGTCGGACCGGCCGACCGCTTCGCCTTCGCCGGCGCCATGCGCCTGCCCTTCCTGCAGTTGTGGGCCCGCGGCCAGCACGGATCGCTGCCGGTCGAGCCCGACAGCATCACCGTTCTCGCCAGGCCCGAGCGGCCGCTGGTGATCGTCTACGCGCGGACGGGTTGCGCCCTCGGCCTGATCGAGGCGTCGCGGCCCGAGGTGTTCGACGCCCTGCGCGCCGGCATCGGCCCGGCCGTCTGACCGCCCGCCCCACCTGGAGCACGTCCATGGCCCTGACCGATATCGAGATCTGCTCGGCCGCCCTGCTCAAGCTGGGGGCCCGCGCCATCGCCAGCTTCGCCGAGGCCTCGACCGAGGCCGACGTCGCCCGCAGCCTGTACCCGGTGACCCGGGATGGCCTGCTCGCCGCCTACCCGTGGTCGTTCACCCTGGCGCAGACCGCGCTGGCGGCCGAACCGACGGCGCCGCCGGCGGACTACGCCCACGCCTTCGCGTTGCCGGCCGATTGCCTGCGGGTGCTGTCGGCCGGCACCGGCACGTCCGGCCGCGGCCTCGACTACCGCATCCAGGGACGCCAGCTGCTCGCCGACGCCGACAGCCTGATGCTGACCTACCAGCGCGGGGTCGACGAGGCCGACCTGCCGCCGTTCTTCGTCGCGGCGCTGATCGCCCGGCTCGCCGCCGAGCTGTGCCTGCCGATCACCGAGAGCAGCAGCCGGGCGCAGGGCCTGCACCAGCTGGCTGCCGCCGAGATCCGCCTCGCCCGGCTGCTCGACGCGCAGCAGTCGACGCCGCGCCAGGTCGAGGACTTCACCCTGATCCAGGTGCGCGGCTGATGGCCGGCGCCCGACTCATCAAGACCAGCTTCGCCGCCGGCGAGCTGGATCCGCGGCTGTTCGGCCGGCTTGACCTCAAGGCCCAGGAGGACGGTGCCTCGAAGCTGCGCAACGTCGTGGTCCAGGCGACCGGCGGCGTCAGCCGGCGGCCGGGCCTGGCCTTCGTCGCGACCATCCCCGGCGCCGTCCGCCTCGTGCCGATGGACGGCAGCGACGGCGGCGAGTTGCTGGCGTTCGGCGAGTTCCGCGTCGACGTCGTCGCCGACGGCGCCGTCGTTGCCGGCCTCGGCACGCCGTGGAGTGCTGCCGCCCTGTCCCGGCTCGCCTGGGCGCGGCTCGGTGACAAGCTCCTGCTGACCCATCCCGACGTCGCGCCGCAGGTGCTGACACGCACCTCGCGGACCTCGTGGTCGCTGGCGGCCTGGCGGTTCGACAGCCCGGACGACGGCACCACCTATCCGCCGCTGCGCCAGCCCTATGCCCGCTTCGTCGCCGACGACGTGACTCTGCAGGCCGTGCTGGCCGGCTCACCGTCGACCAGCCCGGTGCCGGCCGGCTCGAGCGTGACCCTGCAGGCCACCGCGCCCGTCTTCACCGCCCAGCACATCGGGACGCTGTTCCGGCTGAGGGGCAAGGAAGTCCAGGTCAGCAGCGTGCAGTCCGCCACCCAGGCAGTCGGCCTGGTCCGCCAGGCCATGGCCGACGGCAAGGCGACCCGCTCGTGGGACGAGCAGGCGTTCTCGCCGGCCCGCGGCTTTCCGGCCAGCCTCGGATTCCACCAGAACCGCCTCGTGATCGGCGGCTCGCGCGACCTGCCGGACCGGATCTGGCTGTCGCGGACCGACCGGCCGTTCGACTTCGATCTGGGCACCGGGCTCGACGACGAGGCCATCGCCTTCCGCCTCGCCTCCGAGCGGCTGCAGGCGATCGTCAACGTCCACGCCGGCCGGCAGCTGCAGGTCTTCACCGGCGCCGGGGAATGGGTGGTCAAGGGCTTTCCCCTGACGCCCGGCAGCATCCAGCTCGAGCGCCAGACCGGCGTCGGCTCGCTGGCCACGCGCCGCCTGCCACCCGTGGACGTCGACGGGGCGACGCTGTTCGTCGGCCCGGCCGGCCGTGACCTGCGCGAGTTTCTCTACGCCGATACCGAGCAGGCCTACCAGGCGGCCGACCTGGCGCTGCTGGCCCGCCACCTGATGCTCGACCCGGTCGACCTCGCCTTCGACCAGAACCGGCGGCTGCTGGTCGTCGTCCGCGGCGACGGTGCTGCGGCCCTCGTCACCCTCGACCGCAACAGCAACGTCGTCGCCTGGTCGGTGCTGACGACGGCCGGTGCGGTCAAGGCGGTCGCCCTGTGGCAGGGCGAACTGCACCTGCTCGTCGACCGCAACGGCACGATGCTGCTCGAGCGCTTCGAGGACGGGCTCGGCGCCGACGCCGGGCGCATCCTGACCAGCCCGAGCCTGCGCACCAGCTGGGCCGGGCTCGGCCACCTCAACGGCCGCAGCGTCACCGGCCTCGCCGACCAGATCGTGGTCGGACCGCTGACCGTCAGCGGCAGCTCGGTGACCACGCCGGTAGCGGCGCGCCGCCTCGCTGTCGGCCTGCCGTTCGAGCACGAGATCGAGGCCCTGCCGCTGATGGCGGCGGCCGGGCGGGAGCTGGCGCCGGACCTGCCGTACCGCGCGGTCCGCATCACCTTCCGCCTGCTCGAGACGACGACGCTGACCGTCGATGCCGGCTCCGGCCCGCGCGCCGTCGCGGTGCCGCTGGTGCCGGGCGGCTTCACCGGCGACGTCACCACGCGGGCAATCGGCTGGCGGCGCGGGGCGATCTCGGCGCCATGGCGCATCGTCCAGTCCCAGCCGCTGCCGTGCACGCTGCTTTCCGTCACGACCGAAATCCGGGGGAACGACTGATGGGCGCCTTCTCCAGCCTTGCCACGCTCGGCCTCGACCTGGCCCTCAGCCAGGCGGCGAGGCGCCAGAAGGACGACAGCCTCGACCGGGAGCAGGACCGTCGGGCGCAGCAGATCCTCGCCGCCTCCGCGGAGGACCGCCGCCAGGCCCAGCTGACGCTGCGTCGCCGCCTCGCCGAGGAGCGCGCGCGGGCCGGTGCCAGCGGCGTCGGCGGCAGCGGCGGCTCGGCCGATGCGGTGCTGCGCGGGCTCGAGGAAGAGAGCCGGGCCCTCCAGGCGGCACGCGACGCCGAGGCGCGCGGCCGCATCGAAGCCATCGACTCGACCTTCGGCGAGCGGCGCCAGCGCAACCTCCTCGACTACAGCAGCCGCTGGCTGGACGCCGGAACGCGCAGCCTGCTCGGCTCGGGCGGACGCCGACGCTCGCTGCTCGACTGAGCCGGAGCCCCCCATGGCGGACAACGGAACCCCGCTGCCCGCCGGTGTCGACAGCTTCGCCGAGTTCGTCACCGCCTGGAACACCCAGCAGGGACGCCCGACGCCCGAACTCCATCGTCGCATGGCCGAATGGCTGTACGCGGCATGGCAGACGGGCGATCGCCGGCTGCTGCTGCTGGTGTTCCGCGGCGCCGGCAAGTCGACGCTGGTGGCGCTGTTCTGTGCCTGGCTGCTGTACCGCAAGCCGGACCTGCGCATCCTCGTGCTCGCGGCCGACCACGGCCTTGCCTGCAAGATGACGCGCAACGTCCGCCGCATCGTCGAGGTGCACCAGCTGACCGGCCACCTCGTCCCGAGCCCGCTCGAGGAGTGGGCCTCGGACCGCTTCACCGTGTCCCGCGACCAGGTCCACCGCGACCCGTCGCTGCTGGCCCGCGGCATCGACGCCAACATCACCGGCTGCCGCGCCGACCTCATCGTCTGCGACGACGTCGAGGTGCCGCGGACCTGCGGCACGGCGGGCAAGCGCGAGACGCTGCGCGAGCACCTGCGCGAGGCCGGATTCGTGCTGGTGCCCGGCGGCATGCAGCTCGTCGTCGGCACGCCGCACAGCTATCACTCGATCTATGCTGCCGAGCCGCGCGCCGACATCGGCGAGGAGCGGCCGTTCCTCGACGGCTATCGCCGGCTGGTCATCCCGATCGTCGACGCCGCCGGGCAGCCGGCCTGGCCGGAACGCTTCGACGCGGCCGAGATCGAGAGCAATCGGCGGCACTACGGTCCGGCCAAGTTCCGCAGCCAGATGCTGCTCGAGCCGACCGACGTGCGCGAGATCCGCCTCGATCCGGAGCGGCTGGTCCGTTACGAGGGCGAGCTGGAGCTGATGGCGGCCGGCAGCTTCGCCCAGCTGCGCATCGCCGGCCGCCGGATGGTGTCGGCGGCCTGCTGCTGGGATCCGGCGCTCGGCCGGCCGGATGCCGGCGACGCCAGCGTGATCGCCGCGGTGTTCCAGGACGAGGGCGGCGAGTACTGGCTCCACGCCATCCGCTACATGACCGCGGAGACGCCGCATCCGCAGGGCCTCGACGAGGCGACGCAGCTCTGCCGACAGGTCCGCGACTTCGTCGTCGCCAACGAGCTGCCTTCGGTGATCGTCGAGAGCAACGGCCTCGGCGGCTTCCTGCCCGGCCTGCTGCGTAGCGAGCTGGCCCGCGCCGGCGTCGCCGCCGCGGTGCTGGCGCAGGCCGCCAGCCGCCGCAAGGAAGCGCGCATCCTCGACGCCCTCGATCCGCTGCTCGCGGCGCGCCGCCTGCACGTGCATGCCAGCGTCTGGGAGACGCCGTTCATCCGCGAGATGCGCGAATGGCTGCCCGACGGCCGCAGCCGCGACGACGGTCTCGACGCGGTCAGCGGCTGCCTCCTGGCACAACCGGCACGCCTCACCGGCCGCCTCGGCAGCGGCCGGCGCGCCGCCTGGCGGCCCGGCCAGTCCCATGCCGCCGATGCAAGCTTCGAAGTATAGGCGTACCTAGCAATGGTATTTATTCGTCGGACATGAAAATTCATCGTTTGTTGGCCATTAGGCGCTCGGATTCTTGTCACGCGGTTGTATACGCACGTTCGATGGCGCATCGGGGCAAAGGCATGGATCAACGGAGCGGCGACGGGCGGGGCGGATCGCGGCCGGCGCGACGGTCGCGGCGACGGCTGCTGGATGCCGCCCGCCGTCGTGAGGTGCTGCCCGGCTACCCGGTACTGCCGCGGGCGATGTCGATCGAGGAAGTCGACGCGTACCTCGACAGCGACCCGATCCCCTGCCTGCTGTGCGGCCACAGCTTCAAGGTGCTGGCACGGCACCTGCAGCACATCCACGCGATGACGCCCGACCAGTACCGCGAGCGCTACGGCCTGCCCTACTCGATCGGACTTGCCGCGGTCTCGTCGCGCCAGCGCTTCGAGGAACTGCTGCGCCAGCGGGTCGCCAGGGCGACGCCGCGCAAGGGCCGCAAGAAGTCCAAGCCGGTCGTGCACAAGCCGCTGGAGTTCCGGGGCAAGGAACGGCACTCGCACTACCAGCGGCTGATGGCCACGCGACGGCTGAACGAGGTGAACAAGCTCCCCGCCGACTTCCGCTTCGGTCCGGAGCACCTCGAGACCTTCGTCAACCGCGTCCTTACCGGGCGGACCTTCAAGGAGGTGGCCCGCGATCCCGACATGCCGAGCCTCGCCTGGGTCCGCACGGCGTTCATGGAGTGGCCGCGGATCCGCGAAAGGTTCGAGCGGGGGGTCGAGGCCCTGCCCTTCCCGCTGCAGGCCAAGCTCAAGCGCCTGGGCCCACGCTTCACCGCCGCCGTCGCCCGCCTGCGCGCGCGCGACATGAGCATCATGGCGATCGCCAAGGTGCTGGGCGTGGACGCCATGTCCGTCCACGCCCGTCTGCCCAAGGCCGAACCGCCACCGCCGCCACAGCCGGCGCCGGACCCGCCACTGGGCAGCAAGCGGAAAAGGCGTTAGGCAGGCCCGTCCGCGGATGGGTGGCCGAGCGGTCTAAGGCAGCGGTCTTGAAAACCGCCAGGGGGCGACTCCTCGTGGGTTCGAATCCCACCCCATCCGCCAGACCCGCCGCCAGCCGTTACTGCGCCGGGGCTGGTGCCGGAGCCGGGGCAGTGGTCGTCGGGGCCGTATCGGTGGCCGGCGCGCCGGTCGGGACGCTGGCGCCCGGCCAGAACAGCCAGGCCAGGATCAGCACGATGACGATCACGCCGATGACGTACCAGATGCGCCTGTCCTGGGAGCCCATGGCGTCCGCCCCTTCCTCGGGTTGATGCGGCGCACACGCACGCACCGCTTGCTGCGCAACGGCCGAACCGCCCGCAGGCTCCCGCCACCGCCGGACCGCTAGGGCTGCCAAGCCGCATGTCGATTCCGGCACGGTTGGTCCTGCGAGACCCGGTGACGCCTCAGTCAAGTCGGGCCCGGCCGTGGCCATCCCGCGGATAGTCGGATCAATCGAATTTTACTGAAACTTTCGAAAAAGCCACCGGCTCCCCGTGCCGGGCTCGCATTGGACGCGCTATAGCGAATTACGAGTTGTGCAACTCCGTTTACGCTGGCTGTGCTGCAAGGCGACCGGCACCCGTCTGGAGAACGGATGCGTTTCTCGCCGTCTGAAGAATTCGACACTTGAATCGCCCTGCACCTATCTTTATGTTGAAGGCGGTAGCTGAAATCTCTTCGCCCCCTACGGAACGAGTCGAAGCAATGGACAATGGTAGCGATCGTCAGGAACTGCTCACCCTGACGACTGAGATCGTGGCGGCGTTCGCCGGCAACAATGCGGTTGCGATGAATGACCTGCCATCGATCATCTCGAGCGTCTACGCGGCGCTCAGCACCGCTGGCGCCGTCAAGCAGGAGCCGGTGGCCGAGGCACCGGTGCCGGCTGTCCCGGTCCGCAAGTCGATCGGCAACGACTACATCATCTGCCTCGAGGACGGTAAGAAGCTGAAGATGCTCAAGCGGCATCTTGCCAGCCGTTACCAGATGACGCCGGAAGAGTACCGGCGTCGCTGGGGACTGCCGAACGACTATCCGATGGTCGCTCCTGCCTATGCCGCGCAGCGCTCGGCACTCGCCAAGGAGATCGGCCTCGGCCGCAAGCCTGCCGAGACCCCGGCGGCCCCGGTGGCCGCTCCGGCGGCACCGGCCCGGCGTGTCGGCGGACGCCGCAAGGCCGCTGCCGCGAACTGAACGCTGCGTCCGCCCCGGCCGTCGATGAGCGGCAAGGGCTAGCGCATTCGCGACGCCGCCGACGGTGCAGCTGCATCGTCGGCGGTTTCGTCTCGGGTCCGTCGGCGGTCACTTGGTGCACAGGCCGAACGCCGGGATGCCGGGCCGGTCGTGCTTGCGTGCAAAGCACCGGCTTGGCGCGTTGACGCGTCCTCGACGCCCTTCTTGCTCCGCCGGGTGTCCGGTGGCCCGTCCTTGCTGGCAGGATGCGTGCTGCAGCGGCAGCGGTCAGGGGCGGGTCCGTCGTCCGTCTCATCGCCCGCGATGCCGGCGACCGCCGTCTCGCCACCGGTGCCGTCGCCCTGCAATCTGCGGCAGGGACCATTGCCGTCCTCCCGCCCGAGACGCCCTTCCAGCAGATCGCACCGGCTGCCTGCCAACCCGGGCATCCTGACCAGTCCGCACCATGGCGGTTCGGCAGACGCGATGCACGGCGTGTCGCACGCGGTGCGACTTCCCTGTGCACGGCAACTCCGCAAGGGTGCTAGGCGACGACGGCCATCTGCCGTCGATGCCGGGGCGGAAGCATGCTCGACCAGGTCGTTTCGGACGGCAACCAAGACACCAGAATGTCGTTCCGGGGCGGCGAGCCGGAACGACCGCGGCGGCTGCCGCTGCCACCACTCGACACCACGCTGGACCGCTATCTCGCCATCGTCCGCCCGCTGCTGACGGAGACCGGGTTCGCCGCCACGCAGGCCGCCGCCGACGCGTTCCGGCAGGACGGACGTGGCCTGCAGCGCGCGCTGCGGCGGATCGCCGGCCGTCGCGACGGCGACTATGTCGGCGGCTTCTGGCGGCAGATGTATCTCGAACGGCGCGAGCCGCTCGCACCGTTCCAGAACTGCGGCCTGCTGCTGCGCTATCCGCAGGCCGTCGCCGGCCTCGACCTGGCGACCCGGGCCGCCCTGCTGGCGGCGGCGACCATGGCCGAGGCGCGCCGCCTGCGTGTTGCCACCGACGACGGCCCGTTCTGCGCGCGGCAGCCGAGAGCGATCTTCGGCAGCACGCGGCTGCCCGGGGCGGCCGTCGACCGGCTGGTCCACACCGATCGCTGCCAGCACATCGTCGTTGCCTGCCGGGGCCGGCTGCATCGCGTCGCCATGCCGGCCCGCCGCTCCGCGCCGGACCAGGCCGCTGCCCTGGGCCGCCTGTTCCGCGCGCTCCTCGACGACAGGCGGCCGGGCGACGGTGCCGGCGTGCTCACGACCCTCCCGCGCAGCGAATGGCGCCGCGCGCGCGAGCAGCTGCTGGCGGCACCTGGCAACCGCCGTGCCCTAACCGCCATCGAGCGCTCCGCCTTCCTCGTCTGCCTCGAGCCGGATCTTCCCGGCGCGGACCGGGCGGCGCTGTGCGACATCATCCTCGACGGCGATGCGGCGAACCGCTGGTACGACAAGGTCTGCCAGATCATCGTCCCGGACGGTCCGTACTTCGGCGTCAATGCCGAGCACACGCCAATGGACGGCCATGCCGGCTGCGCGCTCGCCGAGGCGGTCTGCAGCCGTCTCCCGTCCCTGGCTTCGCTGCCGCGCGCGGCCCGCCCGGCACCGGCCCGCGAGATCCGCTTCGATCTCGCGGCGGTCGCCGCCATGGTCGAGGCCGCACGGGCCGGGGTCGCGGCCAGGCGAGGCCTGGTCAGGCGTGCCGTCTTCGATGTTCCGGGCGGAACCGGCTCGCTGCGCGACGACGTGATGACCCAGCTCGCCGTCCAGCTCGCTTATCGGACGCATGCCGGCGAGGTTGCGGCGGTCTACCAGCCGACGCACATGCGCCGCTATCGACGCGGGCGCACCGAGGCCGTCCGTTCGGCGACGGCTGCGGCCATCGGCTTCGCCAAGGCGGCAACCGACGAGACGGCGCCGCGCGGCGCCTTGCGCGACCTCGCGCGCCAGGCAGTGCGCGAGATCCTCGAGCGCGGACGCGACGCGCAGGCAGGCCGTGGCGTCGACCGTCATCTCTACGCCCTGTTCCGCCTCGCCGAGCAGCGCGGCGAGATGCCGGCCCTGTTCGCCGATCCAGCTTACGCGCAGGTGCTCGGCCCGGCGATCCTGTGCACCAGCTCGCTGGCGCCGTTCCCGCATCTCGAGCTCGTGATCTTCGCGCCGGTGCGCGCCGACGGCTTCGGCATCGGCTACGTCCCGCAGCCCGGACGGACCGCCTTCTGCCTCACCGGATACCGGCCCGACACGCCGGCCTTCGCGGCAGCCGTCGCGGTGGCGATGCGGCGGGTCCGCAACCTGCTCACCGGCGCCGGCGGGGCGGCGCCGTGACACCCTGCAGGCCTGTTGCCACGCTCGCCTGCCTCTGTGCCGCGCAGATGCTGCTGTCGCTCGACATCGTGGTGCTGCAGCTGGCCCTGCCGGCCATGGGCGCCGAGCTCGCCCTCGGACCCGCCGCCCTGCAGGCGCTCAATGCCTGCTATCTCGCCGCCTTCGCCGGCAGCCTCCTGCCCGCGGGGGGCCTGATTGACCGAGTCGGGCCGGTCCGCATGTTCGCCGCCGGCACCGGGCTGCTGGTCGCAGGCTCGGTTGTCGGGGGCCTGGCCGCCTCCCTCGCCGCCATCTCCGTCGCCCGCGTCGTCCAGGGGATTGGCGGCGGCCTGCTGCTGCCCTCGGCCCTCGCGCTGCTCGGCAGCAGCTTCGCCGAGGGACAGCAACGCGACCGCGCCACCGGTCTCTGGACGATCTCGGCCGTGGTCGGCGTGGTCGCCGGCATCCTCCTCGGCGGCCTCGCCACCGAGCTCGCCGGCTGGCGCGCCACCTTCTGGCTCGGCGCCGCGCTGGCGTTGCCCCTGCTGGCAGGGCCGCTGCTGGTGTTCGCGCCGGCACCGCGCATCGCGGCGGCACCGTTCGACGCGACGGGCGTCATCCTCAGCGTCACCGCCTTCGCCGCCCTCACCGCCGGGCTGGCCCTGGTCGGTGCTACCGCCGGCGCGGCGCCGTGGCTCGTCGTGCTGGCCGGCGCGGGTCTGCTGGCCGTGTTCCTCCGTCACCTGTCGCGGACAGCAGCGCCCCTCGTCCGGCTCGACAGCCTGCGCCAGCGCGCCGTCGCCGCCCCGATGCTGGCGGGCCTCGTCCATGGCATCGGGCCGCAGGGCCTGCTGTTCGTGCTGTCGCTGCACCTGCAGTCGGTACGCGGCTGGCGACCGGCCGAGGTCGGGATCGCCCTGCTGCCGGCGGCCCTGCTGGCACCGGCGGGTGCGCTCGCCGCCGTCCGCCTGATGCGCCGGCTGGGCACGCGCCTGCCGCTGGCGGCCGGCCTCGCGCTCATGGGCCTCGCCTTTGCCGCCAGCCTGGGCATCGACGCGACCTCAGGCTACGCCGGACGGATCCTGCCGTCCCTGGCGCTCATGGGCATCGGTGCCACGCTTGCCAGCGTCCCGATGTATGCCGGCGTCCTCTCCGCCTGTCCGCCCGGCGAGCTGGGCTCGCGCTCGAGCCTGCTCAACGCCGGCCAGTACCTCGGCCCGGCCGTCGGCCTGACGCTGATGACGCTGGTAGCGGGCGATGGCGGCCTCGGCCCCGCCCTCGCCACCGGCGCCTCGATCATGCTGCTCGCCGCCGCGATCGTCGGGGTGCTGCATCCCGGACGACCGGCCATGCCGGTGGCGCAGGGCGCAGGCTGGCCCGACGCATCGCCCCACAAGACGCGAAGCGGGCTATAGACCGGCCGGGCGGTGGCAGCGGCGCGGGAGCCGGCGTCCGGCCGCCCGTTGCCCGCCCGCTGAAGGAAGCTCTCGATGCGCCAGTACCGCATTGCCGCCATCCCTGCCGACGGGATCGGCCCGGAGGTGATCGCCGCCGGGCTGCAGGCGCTCGAGGCGCTGGAGCGGCGCTGCGGCGACTTCCGGCTCGAGGTCAGCCACTTCGACTGGGGGTCGGACTACTACAAGGCGCACGGGACCATGATGCCCGCGGACGGCATCGCCCGGCTCAAGGCCTTCGACGCCATCCTGTTCGGCGCCGTCGGCGCGCCGGACGTGCCCGACCACGTGACGCTGTGGGGCCTGCGCCTGCCGATCTGCCAGGGCTTCGACCAGTACGCCAACGTCCGGCCGACCCGGATCCTGCCCGGCATCCGCTCGCCGCTGGCCGGCGTCGGGCCCGGCGACCTCGACTGGGTCATCGTCCGCGAGAACTCGGAGGGCGAATACTCAGGCCATGGCGGCCGGGCGCACCGCGGCCTGCCCGAGGAGGTCGGCACCGAGGTCGCCATCTTCACCCGGGTCGGCGTCACCCGGATCATGCGCTACGCCTTCCGCCTGGCGCAGGCGCGGCCGCGCAAGCTGCTGACGGTGGTCACCAAGTCGAACGCCCAGCGCCACGGCATGGTGATGTGGGACGAGATCGCGGCCGAAGTCGCCGCCGAGTTCCCGGACGTCACCTGGGACAAGATGCTGGTCGACGCGATGACGGTGCGGATGACGCTGAAGCCGCGCAGCCTCGACACCATCGTCGCCACCAACCTGCACGCCGACATCCTGTCGGACCTCGCCGGCGCGCTGGCCGGCAGCCTCGGCGTGGCGCCGACCGCCAACATCGATCCCGAGCGGCGTTTTCCCTCGATGTTCGAGCCGATCCACGGCTCCGCCTTCGACATCACCGGCAAGGGCATCGCCAACCCGGTCGCCACGTTCTGGACGGCAGCGCAGATGCTCGAGCACCTCGGCGAGCCGGCGGCGGCGGTGCGGCTGATGCGGGCGGTCGAGACGGTCACCGCCAGCGGCGTGCTGACACCCGACGTCGGCGGCACGGCGACGACACGCGAGGTCACCGACGCGGTCTGCCAGGCGATCCGTGGCGCGAACCTCTGAGCGCCCGCTCGCCCTGCCGGCCGGCGACGACCTGCGCCGGGGCGTCGTCCTGGCGCTGGCCGCGGCCGCGCTGTTCGTCACTATGGACAGCTGCGTCAAGCTGCTGACGGCCCGCTACCCGATCCTGCAGATCGTCGCGATCAACGCCTTCCTCGCCGCGGTGCTGACCGGCGCGGTGGCCTGGTGGAAGAAGGGGCCGGCGGCGCTGCGCAGCCGGCGGCCCGGCATGCAGCTCCTGCGCGGTCTGGGCCTGCTCGTCATCGCCAGCCTCGGCTTCTACGCCTACGCCCACCTGCCGCTGGCCGAGGCCTACGCCATCCTCTTCAGCATGCCGCTGGTCATCACCGGCCTCGCCCGGCCGCTGCTCGGCGAGCGCGTCGGCTGGCAGCGCTGGACCGCGGTGCTGGTCGGCTTCGCCGGCGTGCTGGTGATCCTCTGGCCCGGCGCCCAGGGCTTCCAGCTGGCGGCGCTGGCGGCACTCGGCAACGCCATCCTCGCCTCGTTCACGCTGATCGTGATGCGGGTGATGCGCGAGGAGACGCCGGAGAGCTTCGTCGTCTACGGCAACGCGACGGTGGCGGCGGGGGCTGCGCTCGTCCTGCCGTTCGTCTGGACGACGCCGACCCTGCCCGACCTCGCCTTGTTCCTCGCCGCCGGCATCGCCGCGTCGCTGGCCTCGCTGTGCATCGCCAGGGCCTACCAGTCGGCCCCGGCGTCGATCGTGGCGCCGTTCCAGTACACCCAGCTGCTCTACGCGCTGGTCATCGGCGTCGTGCTGTTCGGCAACGTGCCGGACGCGCGAACGCTGGCCGGTGCTGCCATGGTGATCGGCTGCGGGCTCTACATCATGCGCCAGGGCGCGGCGGGCGGCGCTCAGAAGTAGTCGATGTCGGCCGTGTTGGGCAGCAGCGGGCCGAGATCCGGCAGGCCGGAATCGGTGAGCAGGCTCTTGTTGTTCGAGTTGAGCTCGCCGATGGCCAGACCCAGGCTGGCGATCGCCGTGTCGTACTTCGTCCCCCCGACAAAGTCGCCGAAGCCGCCGCCGCCATCGTTGAGGCGCACATTGAGATAGGCCGCGCCCGAGGCAGGGTCGTTCGATGTGATCAGGTCGAGGTCGCCGTCGCCATCGAGATCCGCCAGCATGACATGGGCCGCGCCGACGTCCTGGGAGCTGGCCACGGTCTGGTAGGGTGAGAAGACCTGGTAGGCTCCCGCAGCGTCGGTCAGCGCCACCGTCACCAGCTTGTCGGTCTGGTTGATGAAGACGATGTCCAGATTTCCGTCACGATTGAGGTCGCCGAGGCTGATGCCGGTGATGTTCTTGTTCGTGTAGATCGCCGACGACTGCGTGAAGTTGCCGTTGCCGTCATTGTCAAGGATCCGCAGGCCGCCACTGTTGGCGGCTGCGGCAAACAGATCGAGGTCGCCGTCACCGTCGCGGTCGCCGAGGGCCACGTAGCGCAGCGCCGTGCCCTGGACGAGATTGGTCTCGAACCGCCCGGCCCCGTCGCCGAGGAGCACGTTGAACCCATTGAGGGCATTGCCGCTCGCGCCGCTGCCCGTGCCGAAGACGACATCCAGCTTGCCGTCGCCGTCGACATCGCCGACCGCGACGTTCTCGAGGATCTCGGAGAAGCTCTGGAAGGCGTTGGCGGTCCCGAACGTGCCGTCGCCATTGTTGAGCTGCACGGCCATCTGCTGGTTGCGATTGAAGACCAGCAGGTCGGCCCGACCGTCGCGATTGAAGTCGGCGAGCTCGAGGCCTCTGAACGGATCGAGGGGCGAGCTGGTCTCGACGGCGGCGGCGAACGTGCCGTCGCCATTGCCCTTGACGACCGTGATCGTGTCCACCCGGTCCGGTCCCTTGAAGCTGCCGCTGACAGCGTCGAGGTCGCCGTCACCGTCCAGATCGGCGAGCCGCAGGCCGGAAGCGGGGGACGAAGGGCTGACGTTGCCGGGAACGCTGGCCGCCGCCCCGAGGGAGCCGTCGCCGTTGCCGAGGCGCAGGACAAAGGCCAGCCCCGAACCGCCGGCCGTGAGGACGTCGAGATTGCCCGGCGGATTGTTCAGGTCGTCGACGGCGACGGTGAGGGTCTGGGTGATCGAGCCGCCCGAGGCGTCGGTCGCGGTGATCGATACGCGCGTGGATGTTGCCGTCTCGAAATCGAGTGCCGTGCCCTCGGCCAGCGCCAGCAGGTTGCCGTCGACGATGCGGAACCGTGCATCGGACGTCGCGAAGCTGAGGCCGGGGGTAAAGCCCGGCGAGACGAGCGAGAGGCGCCCGACCGCCGCCCCCGCCGAGTCCTCGATCACGCGGTTGTCGGCGAGAGCAATCGTCGTGGCCGCGTCGGCCGGATCGTCGACGACGAGCAGGGTCACGCTCTCGGCAGCCGAGCTGACGCCGCCCGCCGTCGCGATCACGTCGACGGAACGCAGGGTGCCGCGTTCGTAGTCGAGGCTGACACCGGCCTTGAGCTTGAGCTGGTTGCCGCCGACGATCTCGTAGACGGAGCCCGGCGAGGCGATGGAGAACGTGATCGGCTTGCCTTCCGGGTCGACGGCGAAGAGGGTCCCGATCGTGGCGCCGGCGTCGTTCTCCGTCACGCGGCTGCCGGTGGCGAACCTGATCCCCGTGGCCGGCTCGTTCACGTCGATGACGGAGACGAAGAACGTCTGCTCGACATAGTCCCCGCGGGAGTCCGTCACCCGGATCGTTGGCTGATAGTACCGGACGTTGTCCTGCACCGTCGGAATCGTCAGCGATTCGAAGTCGAAGCCGACACCATCCTTCAGCTTGAGCCGGTTGCTGGCGTCGATCTCGAGCAGGTTGAGCGTGTCGCCGCCGACGATCCGGTAGGTCAGCGTGTCGTTGTCCGGGTCGACCGCGCTCAGCGTGCCGAGCGAGTTGCCGAGCTGATTCTCCTGAATGAACACCTGGAAGGTGTTGTCGAGACGGAGCGTGTTCGGCGGCGAGTTCGGCGGCCGCTCGTCGATGTCGTTGACCGTCACGGTGAGATCGGTCGGCGTGCTCAGGAGACCGTCGCGGGCGATCACCGACACCGTCGTCTTGCCGTCGGTCAGGGCTTCGAAGTCGAGGCTCTGGCCGGCCTTCAGCCGCAGCTGGTTGCCGTCGGTGATCTCGAACCGGGAATCGGTGGTGCCGAAGGTGACGGCCGTTCCGTCGGGATCGGTCGCCTGCAGCCGGCCGATCGCGGCACCGGCGGCATTCTCGTCGACGGCGCCGCCGCTGAGGAAGCTCGTCGTCCCTGGCGCCTCGTTCTGGTCGAGGACGGTGACGGTCAACGTCGTGGCCCGGCTCAGGCTGCCGTCGCTGGCGGTGACCGACACCGTCGTCTGGCCGCCGGCGAGAGCCTCGAAGTTCAGGCTCTGGCCGGTCGCCAGCTTGAGCTGGTTGCCGTCGATGAAGAAGCGCGCGTCGCTTGTCGCGAACGTCAGGGAGTCGTTGTCCGGATCGCTCGCCGTGAGGGTCCCGACGACGGCACCGGCCGCGTTTTCGGCGACGCTGCCGCCGCTCAGGAAGCTGGTGGCACCCGGCTGATCGTTGCTGTTGCTGACGGTGATGGTGAGCGCTGCAGGGGTGCTCAGCGAGCCGTCGCCGGCACTGACGGCGACGGTCGTCTTGCCATCGGCGAGCGCTTCGAAGTCGAGGCTCTGGCCGGCCTTCAGGCGCAGCGTGCTGCCGCTGATCTCGAAGCGGGCGTCGCTGGTCGTGAAGACGATGGAATCGCCGTCGGGATCGGTCGCCTGCAATGTTCCGACGATGGCGCCGGCCTGGTTCTCGGCGACGGTTCCGCCGCTGGCGAAGGACGGTGCGGACGGCGCCTCGTTGGCGTTGTCGACGCTGACCACGAGATCGGCGGTCGTCTCCGCCTTGCCGTCGCTGACCTTGACCGAGACCAGGGTTTTCCCGTCTGCCAGGGCCTCGCGGTCGAGGCTCACGCCATCCGCGAGGCGCAGCTCGTCGCCGCTGATCGTGAAGCGCGCGTCCGTTGTCGAGAAGGTCAGCGTGTCGTTGTCCTGGTCGATCGCCGTGAGCGTGCCGACGACGGCACCCGCTGCATTCTCGGCAACGCTCCCGCCGGTGCGGAAGGCCGCAGCCGACGGCGCATCGTTCTCGTCGCCGACCTGGATCTCGACTTCGCTGGCCAACTGCACGCTGCCATCGGTGACCGCGACGAGCACCGACGTCTTGCCGTCGACGAGGCTCTCGTAGTCGAGGCTTACGCCGTCCTTGAGCCGCAACTCGTTGCCGACGACCACGAAGCGCGGATCGCTGACCTTGAAGGTGAGGATGTCGTTCTCGGGGTCGACCGCCGTCAGGGTGCCGATCGTCACGCCGGCAACGTTCTCGGCGACGCTGCCCCCAGTCTGGAACGATATGTCGGAAGGCGGCTCGTTGACGTTCCCGACCGTCACGGTCAGCGCTGCGCTCGTGCTCGCCTTGCCGTCGCTGGCGGTGACCGACACCGTGGTCTTGCCGCCCTCCAGCTTCTCGAAGTCGAGCGCGACGCCGTCCTTGAGATAGAGCTGGTCGCCGTCGACGACGAAGCGGGAGTCGCCGGTCGAGAAGGTGATGGTGTCGTTGTCGGGATCAGAGGCCTGCAGCCTCCCGACCAGCGCACCGGCGACATTCTCGTCGACCGCCCCGCCGCTGGAGAAGGACGGAGCCGACGGGGCGGCATTGGGATCGCTGATCACGATCTCGGCGCGCTCGATGCCGCTGACCCGGGTCAGCCCCAGGGTCGTCGACAGGGCGGTGCTGCTGCGGCCGGCGGCGATGTCCGCCTGCAGCTGCTGGAGGGCACTCTGGAAGGCAGCCCCCTCGCTCGTGGCCGTGGTCAGCTCGAGTCGCAGGAGGTCGACACCGGTGCCGCCGTCGACGATGCCCTGCCCGCCCTCGCGGAAGACCAGCGTGTCGCGACCGGCGAGACCGAGCAGCGACGAAGCGCCGACCCGGCCGAGCAGCACGTCACCGAAGCGCGAGCCGATGACCGTCTCGATGCCGATCAGGACGTCGCCTTCGGCATGGCCGCCACGACCGGTGCCGGCGAGCAGGTCGACCGTCACGCCCGTTGGCGAGCCGAGCCCGAAGGCGCCCGGTCCGTAGGCGACGGCGTCGCGGCCGGAGCCGCCGTCCAGCGTGTCGCCGCCGCCCAGCCCGTACAACACATCGTTGCCGCCGCCGCCGAACAGGCGATCCGACTGTCCCGTTCCGATCAGGATGTTGGAGCCGGCGTTGCCATAACGAGTCGCCACAGTCGCCACTCCAACGCTAGTTTGCTGAAAATTTCAGTAAGCTTGCGGTTTAGGTAACCTGAAGCGATCTAGCTTGGCGCGCTCATGTCGACAAGGCCGCACCATCACGCCGGGCTGGAAATTCACGGCCCTTCCAGGGCGGCGCCAGGGCGAGGCCCCGAACTGGTGTTCCCGGAGACGGCGAACCTTCTCGCCCGTATGCGTACGCTCATGGGTAGAGGCTGACCATCGGTCACGGCCGAATGGAGCCGCTCGGCTCGACAGACGGCTGGAGTCGCCGGACAACAGCCGACGGCAAGCCCGCCGCAGGACGGCAAGCTTCGTTCAGGCAACGGAGATGAAGGGAGGTTTGGCGTCCCCTACGGGAATCGAACCCGTGTTTCAGCCTTGAGAGGGCCGTGTCCTAGACCGCTAGACGAAGGGGACGCAGCGGTGCGGGCGGGGATGTAGCGACAGCGCCGCGCGGAATCAAGCACGGCCGCGTCGAATCCCGGAGTGGCGGCGGAACGCCGCGGCGAGCTCGACCTCGGCGGACCAGAGGAACTGGTCGACCGGCTGCACCCGCTCGAGCGCGAAGCCGGCATCGACAAGGGTGCGGGCGTCGCGGGCGAAGCTCTCCGGATCGCACGACACGTAGGCGATCCGCTCCAGCTCGCGCGCCTCGCCGAGCAGCCGCACCTGGTCCGCCGCCCCGGCACGCGGCGGGTCGAGGATGGCGAGGTCGGTGCGGGCGAGCTCGCTTCCGGCCAGCGGCCGGCGCTCGAGGTCGCGGCGCTCCGCGACGATGCCGGGAACGCGCGCCGCCGTCAGCGCGGCGCAGGCGGCGGCATCGACCTCCACGGCGCGGACCGTCGCGGCTCCGGCCCGCAGGGCCGCGACGGCGAAGGTGCCGAGCCCGGCGAAGAGATCGACGACGCGGTCACCCTTGCGCACCTGACCGGCGACAACGATGCGCAGCGCCGCCTCGCCCTCGGCGGTCGCCTGCAGGAAGGATCCCGGCGGGAGCGGGACGGCCGTGCCGTCGAGATCGAGCATCGGCCGGCGCGGCACGACGACGGGCTCGGGCTCGCCGGCCGAGCGGCATGCGATCCGGGCGAGGGCGGCTTCCGCGGCGAAGGCCGTCAGCCGCAGGCGTGCGGCCGCGTCCGGCGGTTTCGGCAGGTCGAGGAGGAGGTCGAGGCCCTGCGGCGTCAGGGTCAGCGACGCCTCGCCTTCCGCCCAGGATTCGCCGGCGAGAAACAGGCGCAGCGGTGCGAGGGCGGCGACCAGCTCCGGCCGGGCGACCGGGCATTGCGCGAGATCGACCAGCCGGTGGCTGCGCCGCTCGCGCAGGCCCAGCAGCAGGCGCCGGCCGGCTCGGGTCCAGGCCAGGCGCAGGCGTCGCCGCGAGCCGGGCGGCGAGACCAGCGGCTCGGCGATCTCGACGTCGGCGAGGCCGCGGCGGGCGAGCGCCGTGCGGATCCGCCCGACCTTGAAGGCGGTGTAGGCCGCGGCCGGGAGATGCTGCAGCCGGCAGCCGCCGCAGGTGCCGAAGTGCCGGCAGGGCGGCTCGGCCCGGCTGCTGCCCTCGAGGCAGGTGACGGGCTCGGCATCCCAGCCGTCGCGGGCCCGGCGCACCAGGCGGGCCTGCCAGCGCTCGCCCGGCAGGGACAGCGGCAGCCGGACGCGCTGGCCGTCGAAGTCCGCCTCGCCGTCGCCCTGGCTGCCGAGGCGGAGGATGGCCAGCTCGACGAGCGAGCCGGCGGCGAGGCTCACGGGCTCTCCGGGACGACCCGGAGCAGCGACAGGCGCTCGCCGGTGGCCGGATTGACAAGGGCGAGGTATTGCTGCTGATCCGCGCCGCGCAGCAGCAGCGCCATCCGGCTGCCGTCGAGATCGACCTGCTCGATGCGGCTGCCGGCCGGCAGGGCCAGCTCCGCGACCGCGGTCGCCGTGTCCCTGGCCGCCGCCCGCTCGGCCGCGTTGCGCTGGACCAGCAGCCAGAACAGCAGGCCGGTGCCGAGGACCAGCACGACGCCGCCGACCACGACGAAGATCTTGAGCGCCCTGATCCAGGATTCCATGGCCCCGTCCGATCCCTCCGCCGCCCGGCGCCATGCCGTGATCGTCGACGCGGCCCAGGCCGGGCAGCGGCTGGACAGCCTGCTCGCCCAGGCCCTGCCCGAGCTGTCGCGGTCGCGCCTGCAGCAGCTGGTGCGCGAGGGCAACCTCTCGGCCGACGGGGCGCGGATAGCGGACCCGTCGCGGCGGGTAAAGGCGGGCGAGCGGCTGGAGCTGGAGGTGCCGCCGCCGGTCGACGCCACGCCACGGCCCGAGAGCACCGCCCTCGACATCCTCTACGAGGACGAGCACCTGCTGGTGCTGGTCAAGCCGGCCGGCACGGTGGTCCATCCCGCACCGGGCCACGACGACGGCACGCTCGTCAACGCGCTCCTCGCGCATTGCGGCGACAGCCTCTCGGGCATCGGCGGCGTGCGCCGGCCCGGCATCGTCCACCGCATCGACCGCGAGGTCTCGGGCGTGCTGGTGGTGGCCAAGCACGACCGGGCGCATGTCGGGCTGTCGGCGCAGTTCACGGTGCACTCGGTCGACCGGGTCTACGAGGCCATCGTCTGGGGCCTGCCCGCAACCGCATCGGGCACGGTCGACAGGCCGATCGGCCGCCATCCGGGCGACCGCAAGCGCATGGCGATCGTGCGCGGCGGCAAGCGGGCGGTGACGCACTGGAAGCTGCTGGAGGCCTGCGGCACCCGTGCCGCCCGCCTCGCCGTCGAGCTCGAGACCGGCCGGACGCACCAGATCCGGGTGCACCTCTCCAGCCTCGGTCACCCGATTGTCGGCGACCGGCTGTACGGTCGTCGCACGGGGCCCGTGCCGGCGGCGGCCAGGGCCCTGCTCGACGGCTTCGGACGGATCGCCCTGCACGCCCGCGACCTCGGCTTCGACCATCCGATCACCGGGCAGCGCCTGTTCTTCACCTGTCCGGTCCCGCCGAGCTTTGCGCTGCTCGCGGAGGCGCTCCGCACGGAGTGACTTGTGTCGTCGGCGCGCGTGCCGCATGAACCCTTTGCCGCCTCGCGTGTTGGCGCATGGCGGTCGCGTTCGGAGTCAGGAGTGAATGGCTAGTCTGCCCACGGTGCCTGTCGAAGGCAGCGGGCTGTCCCGGTACCTCGACGAGATTCGCCGCTTCCCGATGCTGGAGGCGGGCGAGGAGTACATGCTGGCCAAGCGCTGGCGCGAGCACGAGGACGTCGAGGCGGCACACCGGCTCGTGACCAGCCACCTGCGCCTCGTCGCCAAGATCGCCATGGGCTATCGCGGCTACGGCCTGCCGATGAACGAGATCATCTCGGAGGGCAATGTCGGCCTGATGCAGGCCGTCAAGCGGTTCGAGCCCGAGCGCGGCTTCCGGCTCGCAACCTACGCGATGTGGTGGATCCGGGCGGCGATCCAGGAATACATCCTGCACTCCTGGTCGCTGGTGAAGCTCGGCACGACGGCGGCGCAGAAGAAGCTGTTCTTCAACCTGCGCCGGCTGAAGAGCCAGATGCAGGCCATCGAGGAGGGCGACCTCAGCCCCGAGATGGTCAAGAAGATCGCCACCCACCTCGCCGTCACCGAGCAGGAGGTGATCGAGATGAACCGGCGCCTCGAGGGGCCGGATCACTCGCTCAACGCCCAGCTGCGCGCCGACGGCGACGCCGAGTGGCAGGACTGGCTGGTCGACGACAGCGCCAGCCAGGAGACGGTGATCGCCGAGGAGGACGAGCTCGGCCACCGCCGCCGCCTGCTCGAGGCGGCGATGAAGGACCTCAACGACCGCGAGAAGCACATCCTGCACGAGCGCCGGCTCAAGGACGATCCGACGACGCTCGAGGACCTGAGCGCGCAGTACGGCATCAGCCGCGAGCGCGTCCGCCAGATCGAGGTCCGTGCCTTCGAGAAGCTGCAGAAGGGCGTGCAGCGGCTGGAGGCCGAGGAGGCCGCCCGCCTCGCCGCCGCCCCGCCGGCGCTGCCGCCGCCGGGCTGAGCTAGCGGCGCTCGGCCCGGCGCTCGGGCAGCAGCCCGCCGGCGAAGCGCTGCAGCACCAGCTGCAGCAGCAGGCCGATCAGGAAGACGCGGATGTAGGAGGCCCGGGTGATCCACTCGGGCGGCAGGCGGTTGGTCAGCAGCTCGGTCGCCGACCAGATCGTCCAGACGACGAAGGCGCCGAGCACCGCCCCGGCGTTGCGGCCGCTGCCGCCGACGACCAGCATCACCCAGACGAGGAAGGTGGCGAGCAGCGGCTGCGTCGCCTCGGGGCCGATGTACTTGAAGTAGTGGGCGCTGAGCGCCCCGCCGAGGCCCATCAGCATGCCGCCGAAGACGAAGGCCTGCAGGCGGAAGGAGGCGACGTCCTTGCCGATCGCCTCGGCCGCCTGCTCGTCGTCGCGGATGGCGCGCATCACCCGGCCCCACGGGCTGTTCACCGCCTGCTGCAGCAGGACGTAGACGACGGCGAGGACGACGAGCACGACGGCGAGGAAGCCGAGCTCGGACCAGGGCTGGGGCAGGCTGCCAAAGGGCCGCGGCACGCCCGGGATGCCGCGGCTGCCGTTGGTGAGCCACAGCTCGTTCTTGGCGACCAGGCGGAGGATCTCGGCGATGCCGATGGTCGCCATGGCGAGGTAGTCGCTGCGCAGGCGCAGGCAGATCCTGCCGATGCCCCAGGCGACGAGGCCGGACAACAGCATGGCGGCGGTCCAGCCAACCGGAACCGGCAGGCCGAAGCCGCCGAGGCTGGTCGGGCTGTCGGCGGCGGTCAGGATCGCCGAGGTGTAGGCGCCGACGGCGAAGAAGCCGGCGATGCCGGCGTTGAACAGGCCGCTGACGCCCCAGTGCAGGTTCAGCCCGAGCGTGGTCACGGCGTAGATGCCGCCCATCGTCAGCAGGGCGGTGGCGTAGAGGAGCAGGCCGAAGCTCATCAGAACACCCGGCCGCGGAACAGGCCGGTCGGCCGCCAGATCAGCATGGCCAGCATGATCGCGAAGGCGACGGCGGTCTTGTAGTCGGGCGAGACCAGGGCATCGCCGCCGAGCCAGGGATAGGTCGACAGCTCCTCGGCGAGGCCGATGACGAGGCCACCGGCGATGGCGCCATAGGGCCGGCCGATGCCGCCGAGGATGGCGGCGGCGAAGACCGGCAGCAGCAGGTCCCAGCCCATGTAGGGGTTGAGCTGCGTGTCCATGCCGAGGAAGACGCCGGCCGCGGCGGCAAGCCCGCCGCCGATCAGCCAGGTCCAGACGACGACGCGCTCGGTGTCGATGCCGCTGACCCGGGCGAGGTCGCGCTCGTCGCTCATCGCCCGCATCGCCTTGCCGGTGCGCGAGCGCGACAGGAACAGGTGCAGCGCCACGACGAGGACGACGGTGCCGAGCACGATCCAGATGTGCCGCTCGGCGATGCGGAAGGTGTCGAGGAACACCAGCGGGCGCTCGATGCCCGCCTTGTAGCTGGTCGATTCGACCCCGCCGAACAGCTGGATCGCCGAGCGCAGCATCAGCGCCACGCCGAAGGACGCGATCACCAGCACGATGGTCTGGCGCTCGCGGAACGGCCGGTAGGCGAGACGATCGATGACGACGCAGGCGACGGCGGCACCGACCGCGGCCAGCGGCAGGGCGGCAATCGCCGGCAGCCCGGTCAGGCGCACCACCAGCAGCGCCAGGTAGGCGCCCAGCGCCATGACGTCGCCGTGCGCGAAGTGGGCGAAGCGCAGGATGCCGAACAGCAGCGACACGCCGATCGCACCCAGCGCGTAGATGCACCCCAGCACGAGGCCGGGGACGAGGTAGAAGTTGACGAACTCGAGCACCCCTGCCCCCGCCTAGCCGCCGAGGAAGCTCATCGCGACCTCGCGGTCGGCGAGGAGTTCGGCGCCGGTGCCGGTGAACCGGTTGCGGCCGGTCTGCAGCACGTAGCCGCGATGGGCGATGGCGAGTGCGGCACGCGCGTTCTGCTCGACCATGAGGATGGCCACACCGGCGGCGTTGATCGCCTGGATGCGCTCGAGGATCTCGTCCATGACCTTGGGCGACACGCCGGCGGTCGGCTCGTCGAGCAGCAGCAGGCGCGGCTGCATCATCAGCGCCCGGCCCATCGCCACCATCTGCCGCTGGCCACCGGAGAGCTCGCCGGCCGGCTGGCGGCGCTTCTCGCGCAGCACCGGGAACAGGCCGAACACCGTCTCCTTGGCCTCGCCGATGCCGTCGCGGCGCAGGTAGGCACCCATGTCGAGGTTCTCCTCGACGGTCAGCGTCGGGAAGACGTTGCGCTCCTGCGGGACGAAGCCGAGGCCGGCGGCGACCAGCCGGTCGGGCGCCTGGCCGGTGACGTCGCGACCTTCCAGCTCGACCCGGCCGGAGCGCAGCTTCACCAGCCCGAAGACGGCCTTCATGGCCGTCGACTTGCCGGCCCCGTTCGGCCCGACGATGACCGCGACCTCGCCCTCGTCGACCTCGAGCGTGACCCCCTGCAGGATGTCCATCCCGCCATAGCCGCCGACGAGGTCGCGGGCTTGCAGCAGCATCAGGCGGCGTGCGCGGCGCGGGCGCCGAGATAGGCCTCGATGACCCGCGGATCGCGCCGCAGCTCGGCCATGCTGCCGCGGGTCAGGACCTGACCTTCCGCCATCACCACGACCGGCTCGCACAGCCGGGCGATGAGGTCCATGTCGTGCTCGATGACGAGGAAGGTGATGCCGCGGTCGCGGTTCAGCCGCTCGATGTGCGAGGCCAGCTCGCCCAGCAGCGTGCGGTTGACCCCGGCGCCGATCTCGTCGAGCAGCACGATGCGCGGCTCGGCCATCATCACCCGGCCGAGCTCGAGCAGCTTCTTCTGCCCGCCGGAAAGCTCGCCGGCGCGCTGCCCTGCCACGCGGTCGAGGGCCAGGATCCGCAGGACCTCGAGCGCCCGCTCGCGCAAGGCCGCCTCGCGCGCGGCGATGCGGCGGCGGTGCAACCAGGACGACACCAGCCGCTCGGCCCCGTCCCCGCCGGGCACCGCCATCAGGTTCTCGACCAGCGTCAGCCCGTGGAACGGCCGCGGGATCTGGAAGGTACGGACGAGCCCGCGGGCGAACAGGCGATGCGGCGGCTCGCCGGCGACCTCCTCGCCGCCGAGGCGGATCGAACCGCCGTCCGGGCGAAGGGCACCGGCGATCAGGTTGAACAGCGTCGACTTGCCGGCACCGTTGGGGCCGATCAGGCCGGTGATGCCACCGGCGGCGACGTCGAGGTCGACCCCGGACACGGCGCGCAGGCCGCCGAAGCTCTTCCGGAGGCCGCGGACCTCGAGCAGGACCTGGCTCACGCGAGCAGCCGGCCCAGCGTGACCAGCACGGCGTCGACCTGCTCCTGGTCGCCGACGCTGATCCGCAGCCAGTCGGCGAGGCCGTAGTCGTCGACGCGGCGGGTCAGGATGCCGTCGGCGAGCAGGGCCGCGTGCGCGCTGGCGACATCGCGGCCAGGCTCCGCCGGAAACCGGACCAGCAGGAAGTTGGTGGCCGAGGGCGGCACCTCGAGGCCGAGCTGGCGGAGGCTACCGGCCAGCCGCTCGCGCGCCTCGATCGTGCGGGCGACCGCCGCCGCCGTGAAGGCGCGGTCCTCGAGCGCGGCGATGGCACCGGCCTGGGCCAGGGCATTGACGTTGCCGATGCCGCGCATCCGGTTCATCACCGCCGCCGTGGCCGGGGCCGCATGCGCCCAGCCGACGCGCAGCGCCGCCAGCCCGAAGGCTTTCGAGAAGGTCCGGGTGACGATGACGTTCTCGCGCTCGCCGACCAGGCCGTGCCCGTCGTCGTAGCTCTCGGCCGGGGCGAACTCGGCGTAGGCCGAATCGATGACCAGCACGACGTGGTCCGGCAGGCCGTCGCGCAGCCGGACCAGCGCGTCGCGGCCGATCCAGGTCCCGGTCGGGTTGTTCGGGTTGGCCAGGAACAGCACGCGGGTGCGTGGGGTCACCGCCGCCAGCAGGGCATCGACGTCGGCGTCGAGCCCGTCCTCGGGTGCCGTCACCGGCGTGGCGCCGGTCCGCATCGCCACGATCGGGAACTGCACGAAGCCGTAGCGGGTGAGCAGGATCTCGTCGCCGGCCCGGGCGTAAAGCCGGCCGATGACATCCAGCAGCTCCTCGGAGCCATTGCCGCAGACGATGCGGTCGGGATCGAGCCCGTAGGCCTGGCCGATCGCGCGGCGCAGCGCGGTGCTGGCCGGATCGGGATAGCGCTCGAGGGCCTGCGCCCTGGCGACGACGGCTGCCTGCGCCTTCGGGCTGGCACCCCACACCGATTCGTTCAGCGACAGATCGAAGCGGATCCGGGTGCCGGCCGCGGCAGGCTTGACCACCGAGACGGCGATCGGCGGGATGTAGGCGGCCGGACCGGCCATGCTGACGTGCTCGGGCTCGAGGGAAGCGGTCGCGTGCGGCATCGTAGGGCCGCCGCCGCCGAGGGCAAGGCGGGCGGCGGCGCGTTGACGGCGGCCGAGGCGCGTGGCAACGCCGGGAGCAACGGATGCGAAGGTCCGCGCCCGAGGAGGCCACGCCGTCCATGACCACCCTCGAAGCCGCCGAGAAGCAGCTCGAAGCCGCCTTCGGGCGGCTGGAAACCGTGGTCGACCGCCTGCTCGGCTGGCGCGAGGCCGAGGCCGAGGCACGCCGCCGGATCGCCGAAGCCGAGGCGGTGATCGAGCGCCGGGTGGCCGAGGGCGTGGCCAGCGCCGAGCGCAAGCTCGCCGAGCTGACCGAGGGCTCGACCCGCCAGCAGCGCGAGGCGACGGCCGCGGTCGAGAAGCTGACGGCCGAGCGCGACACCGCCCGGGGCGAGGTCGAGCGCCTGTCGGCCGAGCGCGAATCCCTGCACCAGCGGCTGACCGCAGCCACCGCGCAGGTGCAGCAGCAGGCGGTCGAGCTGAAGAAAGCCGCCGGCGAGCACGAGACCGCCCTGCGCGACCTCACCGCGCAGCGCGACCGGCTGCAGCAGGAGCTTTCGGCCATGTCCGCGCACAAGCAGCGTGCCGAGCAGCAGTCCGTCCAGCTCCAGGCGGCACGGCAGACCCTGGAGCGCGAGCTGAGCGCGGCGCGCGGCGAGGTGCAGCGGCTGCAGGCCGACCTCGGCAAGGCGCGCGCCAACCTCGACCGGCTCGGTCAGGCCGCGCGCGCGGCCTTGGACGGACTTGGCGGCGCCGTGGCCCAGCTCGACGGCAAGACGACAACGCAGGAAGGCAAGGTCTGACCACGATGGATGGGGTCCCGATCGACGTTGGCGGCCGCCGCTACCGGGTCAACTGCGACCCTGCCGAGGTCCAGCGGCTGAAGGACCTGGCGAGGAAGGTCGACGCCATCGCCAGCGGCATCGTCCGCCGGCACGGCAACGTGGCCGAGTCGATGCTGCTGCTGATGACCAGCCTGCTGCTCGCCGACGAGCTGGAGGAGCGGCGCAACGAGGTCGGGCGGCTGGAGTCGGCAATGGCCACGGCGGCGGCCGCGCCGTCGGCCACCGCTGCCGAGATCCTGCGCGGCCTCGCCGACCGGCTGGAAGGCCTGACCGGCAAGATCGAGCGCGAGGCGGCACGCTGAGCCCCGCCTTGCGGCGGCGTGCCTCGCGGGTAGGCTGGCGCCGATAACGTCCGGGGGAGTGCTTTCGATGCGCTGGCGCCTGCTCCTGCCGCTCGCCTTGCTCCTCGTGGCCGGCCTCGGCATCGCGCCGGCGCTTGCCGACCGCATCGACGGCAACTGGTGCGCCGGCGACGGCCGGACCCTCACCATCGAGGGACCGCGCATCGTCACGCCGGGCGGTGCTGACATCCGGGGCGACTACGATCGTCACGCCTTCGCCTATACCGTGCCGGCGAACGAGCCCGGCGCCGGCGGCAAGGTGCTGATGGTGCTGCTCGACGAGGACACGGTGCGCATCGCCTTCGGCGAGACGGGCGAGGAAGTCTGGCATCGCTGCGACGTCGTGAGCTGAACGGCGCTTTCGGTGCTCCGGCTGCGGCCGTTCGACCTGGCAGGCATCGAAGTGCGCTCGGGCCCGGCCCGGAAGGGCGCCTGAAGCCGCATCGGAAAGCTGATACTTCGGGCTGCACCGTCACCGCCGAAGCCGGGGCCTGCGCCGACCGGGCCGATGGAAAGAAACACCAACCGCCGGCAGATACGTTTCCTCTGGCCAGAATAGAGGACGGCAGACCTAGACACCTGCGCTGCATACGAAGAAGCATCTGCTGATCTTGCAGATGACGTCGACACTTCGGGCACAGACTTCACCCTTCAGCGTCCGCACCGGCGGCAGCGCCCAACTTATGGTTTTTCTGAACTATCGTCCGATGAATTGACAGTTGTGCTCTCGTAGACCAAAGTCCTGAGCCTTCGACGAACACAAGAATCTTGACCGCGGCGGGAAGAACGAGGTCAGGGGTGGAACGCATGCTTCGGATGGCTGCTGGCCTGGCGCTGCTGGCCATCGCCCTTGTCCTGTCGGGGACTGCCGGTGCCGTCGGGCTGCCGCCGACCTACCGCATCGCCCTGACCATGGACGGCAACTACAACGACCAGGACGACATCGGCGCCAGTCCGCTGGCGATGGCGCTGCTGCGCGCCTTCGGCGCGTCGGACCGGGTCGTGCACGTCAGCTACAACAACATCCTCGGCCGCGCCTACCGCGACCCCTACATGACCCGCGAGCACGAGCGCTCCGTGCTGCTCGGTGCCGACAGGTTCGGCATCGACAGGTCGGTCGTGTTCAGTGCCAGCCAGGACGACGGAACGATCAATCGCACGGCCGTCGACCAGCTGCGCCGGCAGATCGACGCGTCCGGTCCGGACGATCCGCTCTTCGTCTATGCGGCCGGTCCGATGGAGTTCCTGTACCGCGCCCTCGCCGCTGCCGGCGACAACCGCCGCTACGTGACGATCCTGTCGCACAGCTCCTGGAACAACACATACGGTGCCCTGTCGTGCTGCGGCGCCAACGCCAGCCACCCGCATGACTTCCGCGCCATTCTCGCGCTTCGGCCGGCGCCGCGCTGGGTCCAGGTCCGCAACCAGCGCGGGCTCGACAGCTCGCGCGGGCTGCCCAACATCACCGTGCCAGCCTCCGATCCGCGCTGGGATCCCTGGCGTTTCCTGGCGGCAGCGGACAGCGAGGGCGGCAATCCGGACAATCGCTGGCTCTGGCGTCGGATGGTCGAGGGCGTGCGCCGGCCCGATGCCACCGACGCCGGCATGATTTACTTCCTGTTCACCGGCTACGGCGCGGTCGTGCCCGACCTGCCCGCGACCTGGCCGGAGGGCTGGGATCCCGGCGGCGCCGACGCGGATCACACGCTCCGTGGCATTCTCATGGACGGCATCGTCCCGCCGCCACGCCTGCGCAAGTTGCAACGCCTCGAGGCCGAGCTGATGCGCAAGCAGGCCTACAGCTGGACGAGCTGGAGCTTCACCGCCGGGGTCAGCCAGCAAGGCTCGGCCAGACAGATGGGCGGCAACGGCGACACCGCCGATCTGTGGACGCGATTCGACGCCCTGCATGGACGGAGTGGTACCTACACCGCGCGCGTCCGCTATCTCGACGAGCCCGGCGGCGCCTGCACCTACCGCCTCCTCGCCGACGGCCGCCAGATCGGGCCCGCCTGGCAGGCGGCGCTCGATCCGCGCACCGCGACGTGGCTCGTCCACAACATCACCGGCGTGCCGCTGGAGTTCGAGCGCTCCGAGCTCCGAGTCCAATCCACCCGTCCGCCACGGGGCGGCGAACGCTGCCAGGTCGACTACGTGGAGCTCCGGCTGCAGTAGCCGCCGTCGAAAAGCCTGAAGGCTAGAACGGGATATCGTCGTCGAGGTCGTCGATCGGCCGCTGCGGCGCCCGGCCGCCGCCGCCACCGCCGCGCGGGGCCGGCGCCGGCCGTCCCCCGCCGCCGCCCATGTCGCGACCGCCGCCGCCCAGATTGCTGCCGCGCGGCGGCTCGTCGGCGAAGTCGTCGAGCGGCGGGCCGCCCATGTCGCGGCCGACGGACATGTCGTCGCGGCCGCCGCCGAGCAGCACCAGCTCGCCGCGGAAGCGCTGCAGGACGATCTCGGTCGTATACTTCTCCTGGCCCGACTGGTCCTGCCACTTGCGGGTCTGCAGCTGGCCCTCGAGGTACACGGTACGGCCCTTGCTCAGGTACTTCTCCGCGACGTCGGCCAGGTTCTCGTTGAAGATGACGACGCGGTGCCACTCGGTCCGTTCCTTCATCTCGCTCGACTGGCGGTCGCGCCAGCGCTCCGAGGTGGCGACGGACAGGTGCACGATCTTCTGGTTGCCCTGGGTGTAGCGGACCTCGGGATCGCGGCCGAGATTGCCGACGAGGATCACCTTGTTGACGCTGCCGGCCATGAGTGTTCCCGTTTCGTTTCCTGCTTGCCCGGACGGGCTCCGCGGCGCACTTTAAGCCTACATCGCCCGTGCGGGCCAGCCCCGCCGCCTCATCCGCCCGAGCCGGAACGCCTAGCCTGATGGACGATTTCATTCGAATCCGCGGCGCCCGCGAGCATAATCTCAAGGGCGTCGACGTCGATATTCCGCGCCATCGGCTGGTCGTCATCACCGGGCTCTCCGGCTCCGGCAAGTCCAGCCTCGCCTTCGACACCATCTATGCCGAGGGCCAGCGCCGCTACGTCGAGAGCCTCTCGGCCTACGCCCGGCAGTTCCTCGAGCTGATGCAGAAGCCGGACGTCGACCTGATCACGGGCCTGTCGCCGGCGATCTCGATCGAGCAGAAGACCACCTCGCGCAACCCGCGCTCGACCGTCGCCACGGTCACCGAGATCTACGACTACATGCGCCTGCTCTGGGCACGGGTCGGCGTGCCCTACTCGCCGGCGACCGGCCTGCCGATCGAGAGCCAGACCGTCTCGCAGATGGTCGACCGCATCCTCGCCATGCCCGAGGGCACCCGGCTCTACCTGCTCGCCCCCATCGTCCGCGGCCGCAAGGGCGAGTACCGCAAGGAGCTGCAGGAGCTGCAGCGCCAGGGCTTCCAGCGGGTCAAGGTCGACGGCTCCTTCCACGAGATCGACGAGGTCCCGGCGCTCGACAAGAAGCTCAAGCACGAGATCGAGGTCGTCGTCGACCGGCTGGTGACGGCACCGGATCTCGCCCAGCGCCTCGCCGAGAGCGTCGAGACGGCGCTGAACCTGAGCGACGGCCTGCTCGTGGTCGAGCCCGCCGACGGCGGCGAGCGGCAGACCATGTCGGCGCGCTTCGCCTGCCCGGTCTCGGGCTTCACCATCCCCGAGATCGAGCCGCGGCTGTTCTCGTTCAACAATCCCTATGGCGCCTGCCCGGCCTGCGACGGGCTCGGGCGGCGCATGCTGATGGATCCGGACCTCGTCGTGCCGGACACCACCAAGTCGGTGCACGACGGTGCGGTCGAGCCGTGGTCGAGCCAGACCATGCAGTACTACCCGCAGACGCTGGCCTCGATCTGCCGGCACTTCAAGGCGAGCATCCACACCCCGTGGGCCGACCTGCCGCCGAAGGTGCGCGACGTCATCCTGTTCGGCTCGGGCGACGAGCCGATCCCGATCGAGCTCGAGGACGGGCTGCGCAGCTACAAGACCAACAAGCCCTTCGAGGGCGTGGTCAACAACCTGCAGCGGCGCTGGCGCGAGACCGACAGCGCCTGGATGCGCGAGGAGCTGTCGCGCTACCTGTCGAGCACCGAGTGCGAGACCTGCCATGGCGCCCGGCTCAAGCCCGAGGCGCTGGCGGTGAAGATCGACCGCCGGCACATCGCCGAGGTCACCACCCTGTCGATCGCCGAGGCGCAGGACTGGTTCCAGCTCCTGTCGGCCAAGCTGACGCCGAAGCAGCAGGAGATCGCCGCCCGGATCCTCAAGGAGATCCGCGAGCGGCTGGGCTTCCTCGTCAATGTCGGCCTCGGCTACCTCACCCTCGCCCGCGATTCCGGCACGCTGAGCGGCGGCGAGAGCCAGCGCATCCGCCTCGCCTCGCAGATCGGCAGCGGCCTCACCGGCGTGCTCTACGTCCTCGACGAGCCGTCGATCGGCCTGCACCAGAAGGACAACGACCGCCTGCTGAAGAGCCTCGAGGGCCTGCGCGACCTCGGCAACACGGTGATCGTCGTCGAGCACGACGAGGACGCCATCCGCTCGGCGGACTACCTGATCGACATGGGGCCGGGTGCCGGCATCCACGGCGGCCTCGTCGTCGCCGAGGGCACGCCCGATCAGGTCATGCGCTCGAGCGAGAGCCTGACCGGCCAGTACCTCGCCGGCCATCGCTTCATCGCGGTGCCGCCGAAGCGGCGCAAGCCGAAGAAGGGCCGCTGGCTCGAGGTCAAGGGCGCGCGTGCCAACAACCTGCAGAACGTCTCGGCCCGGCTGCCGCTGGGCTGCTTCGTCTGCGTGACCGGCGTCTCCGGCTCCGGCAAGTCGTCGCTGGTCGTCGATACGCTCTACCCGGCACTGGCCAAGAAGCTGAACGGTGCGCGGCAGCAACCGGGCCCGCACGATGCGCTCGACGGCCTCGAGTACATCGACAAGGTCGTCGACATCGACCAGTCGCCGATCGGCCGGACGCCGCGCTCGAACCCGGCCACCTACACCGGAGCCTTCACCCCGATCCGCGACTGGTTCACCGGCCTGCCCGAGGCCAAGGCGCGCGGCTACAAGGCCGGCCGCTTCAGCTTCAACGTCAAGGGCGGCCGCTGCGAGGCCTGCCAGGGCGACGGCGTCATCAAGATCGAGATGCATTTCCTGCCCGACGTCTACGTCGAGTGCGACGTCTGCAAGGGCAAGCGCTTCAACCGCGAGACGCTGGAGGTGAAGTACCGCGACCGCTCGATCGCCGACGTGCTCGACATGACCGTCGAGACCGCCGTCCAGTTCTTCGAGGCGGTCCCGCCGGTGCGCAACAAGCTGCTGGCGCTGCAGGAGGTCGGCCTCGGCTACATCAAGATCGGCCAGGCCGCGACCACGCTCTCCGGCGGCGAGGCGCAGCGCGTGAAGCTGGCCAAGGAGCTGTCGCGCCGGGCGACCGGCCAGACCGTCTACATCCTCGACGAGCCGACCACCGGCCTGCACTTCGAGGATGTCCGCAAGCTGCTCGAGGTGCTGCACGCGCTGGTCGAGACCGGCAACAGCGTCATCGTCATCGAGCACAACCTCGAGGTCATCAAGACCGCCGACTGGCTGGTCGACCTCGGCCCCGACGGCGGCATCGGCGGCGGCCGCATCATCGCCGAGGGCACGCCCGAGGAGGTCGCCGCCACCAAGGGCAGCTACACCGGGGAATATCTGGCCCGCATGCTGCCGGGGACGAAGGTGAAGGAGAGTGCCTGAAGGTACTGCGTAACGGCAGTCCTTCATGTCGAAGCCGCCCGATCTGGCTGCTACGCAATCCTATCAGCTCGGAAGCTCGTCGGTCCACGGGTCGACGAGGTCGACGCCGGTCGCCGCGAAGTCCCTCACGTTGCGTGTTGCGATGGCCAGGCCATGGGTCAGCGCCGTTGCCGCCAGCAGGAGATCGACCGCCGGCAGGGGCCGGCCCCTCTGGGCAAGATCGGCGGCGAGGCTACCCCATCGATCTGCCACGTCGGCGTCGACAACGAGGATGCGGGAGGCGTACCGCTCGCGAAGCTCCGCAAGCCAATGCGTGAGGGCCCGCCGCTTGTCGTTCTCGGGCAGCCGTTCGATGCCGGATCGGATCTCGCCCAGTGTCAGCACGCTGATGAACAGCCCTGCATCTCCGACCTGACGCAGCAACCGTCGGACGCGTTCACTTCCGCCGGACCTTCGGGCCTCGGACAGCACGTTGGTATCGAGCAACAGCCTCAAAGCCTGACCTTGCGCATCGGGCTCCGGTCACGCTCGAGATCGAGATCGTCGAACGACGGCCCGGACAGCAGGAAGTCGACGAAGCTGGCCTTCCCGCCCTGTAACCGCTCGAACTCGGACGCTGCCATGACGATGACCTCGTCCTTGCCGCGGCGGCTGACCCGTTGCGGCCCCTCGCGCAAAGCCTTGTCGAAGACTTCACTGAAGCGGTTCTTGGCCTCGGCGAGTGCCCAGGTCATCGGCAGCTCCTATCTAGACAGTCTAGCTAGATTAAGGCGCCGCTACCGGAGCCGCAAGCCCTACTCCGCCTCCCGCCACGAGCGCAGCTCGCTGAGCCGCGCCGTCTTCTTCGTCTGGTGGCGGTCCATCCGATGCAGCACGTCGTCGAGGAAGCGCACGCCGTCGACGATGAACGGGCCCTTGTTGAGCATCACGCACTCGGCGCGCTGGGCCATCGCCGCGTCGGTGGCCTCGGCACGGCTGGGCGAGCCGTCCTTGACCAGCCCCTCCAGCACCTGCGTTGCCCAGATCACCGGCACGTGCGCCGCCTCGCACAGCCAGAGGATCTCCTCCTGCGCCTCCGACATGCGGCCGAAGCCGAGCTCGACGGCGAGATCGCCGCGGGCGACCATCACCGCCAGCGGCTGGCGCGCCGCACCGGCGACGATCAGGTCCGGCAGGTTGCGCAGGGCCAGGCGTGTCTCGATCTTGAGGACCAGCCCTGGCAACGCAGCGTCGCCGCGCCGGGCGGCCAGCTCGCGCTGCAGCCAGGCGATGTCCTCGACGCGCTGCACGAACGAGAAGCCGACCATGTCGGCGTTGGCGGCGACGAAGTCGAGGTCGCGCAGGTCCTTGGCCGTCAGCGGCGGCAGCGTCAGCTCGCTGTCGGGGAAGTTGACGCCCTTGCCGGGGCGCAGCCGCACCCCCTTGGCGCGGCAGACCCGGACCTCGAGCTCGACGGCATCCGGCGTCACGGCGACCACGCTGGCCCCGACCTTGCCGTCGTCGATCCACAGCTCGTGGCCGACGGCGAGCGCCGCCACCACGTCGGGCACGTTGGTGGTCAGCGCAATGCCGCCCGCCGGCTCCGGCCCGAGGCTGCGGCGGACCGTGAAGCGGTCGCCGCGGAACAGCCGGGGCTTGCCCTTGCCGTGCACCGCCTCGATCCGGCACTTCGGACCGCCGAGGTCCATCAGCACCGGACAGGTGCGCCCGAGGGTGGCGGCGGCACTCCGGGCATGCCCGATCATCGCCGCCCAGGCCTCGGGCCCGTCATGCGCGCAGTTGATGCGCACGCAATCGGCGCCGGCGCCGATCACGTCGTGCAGCAATGCCGGCGTCGATGCTGCCTCTGACGGCAGCGTCACCATGATCCGGCTGTAGGGGCCGCCGGGATCGGGGCCGAACAGCTCGATCGTCCGCTGCAGGATGGCGTCGGCACCGGCGGTCATCGCTGCCGCGGCCGGGGGATCGCCGTCGGGCCGGCCAGCGATGCGCGCCAGCGCCACGGCCACGGCATCGAGCACCGGCCGCACCCGCCCCTCGCTGCGCCCGAGCGACGACAGCCCGAGCCGGCTCAGCTCGCGCTGCAGCGGCGCGAGATCGTGCGTGCGCAGCGCCAGGTAGCGGGCGAGGTTCTCGGCGGACATCGCGAAGTCGGGCCGCGCCGGTGCGAGCGACCAGCGCTTCAGGCGCCGTTGCGCGTCGCGCTCGACCCGGTCGCGCAAGGCGATCACCCGGTCGAGAAGGTCCGCCGCACCGATGTCGCCGCCGGGCATCGTCGTTCGTCTCCTGCGTGATGGTCCGTGCCGGGCCGTCCTGCGGCCGGTCCGTGACAGATTGACGGCTCCGCGCATTTGGCAAGGAGCCGGCCTGCTTGCACGCGACCGACAGCTGGCGCTCGGCGCGGCGAGTGCTACCGGCTACAGGCGGGATCGATGCCGGAGCCAGGAGCGGCCATGCACGCGCGTTCCGTGCTCAGGCCGGCTCCGAGCCGAAGAACTGGCGCCAGCGCCAGCTGCCGTCGACCTGCTCGAAGATGCATGAGGCGAGGTAGGCCACCCGCGTCTCGCTCCCGTCCCCGGCCCGGATCACGAGGTCGCCCTCGGCAAAGATCCAGCCGACCGGACCGGCGAGCCTCACGTCGCGGCGCGGCCAGTCGAAGCGCAGCGTCCTCGCCGGGGCGAACACCGACCGCAGCTTCGCCTCCAGCTCGGCCCGGGTGCGGCAGATCTCGCCGCGCTCGGAGCCGACCATGAGGAAGCCGTCGCTCCACAGGTCGTCGATCACGGACAGGTCCTTGGCCGCAATCTTCGCCACGAACCGCTCGAGCTTCTCGAGCAGGACCAACTCGTCGCCGGACACGCTGCGCTCCACCCTGCCTGCCGCGGGCCGGAGCCTAGCCGGTACGGCCGGACCCGGCGAGCCTTGCCGCCAGCGGACCGGCGCTGAGCCCGTGCAGCACGATGCTCAGCACGACCGTGCAGGCGACCGTGGCGATCAGCGTGTCGCTGCCGGGCACGTCGGCGTCGAGCACCAGCACGGCGAAGACGACGCTGGCGAGCCCGCGCGGCCCGAACCAGCCGACGAACAGCTTCTCGGCCGGCCGCAGCGTCGTCCCGGCCAGCGCCAGCCACACCGGCAGCATGCGAACGACGGTCAGGCTGAGGACGGCATAGGCGATGATCGGCGGGGTCAGCCGACCGACGCCCTGGCCAACGACCGCGGCGCCGAACACCACCCAGGTCAGCAGGCTGAGGAGATCGCCCGCACCCTCCGCGGCCAGCAGCTGCTCGTGCTTGTGCCGTCGCGCCATCGCACCGGCGAGGATGCCGCCGGCGAAGCAGGCGATGAAGCCGCTGCCGCCCAGCGCCTGGGCCAGGGCGAAGCTGGTCAGCGCCAGGGCGATCACCGGCAGCTGGCGCCAGGTGTCGTCAAGCCAGCCGCGCGCCGCGCCGAGGCGCATCACCTGCGTCGCCGCCCAGGCGAGCCCGAGGCCGACGACAGCGCCGATGCCCAGCGCCTCGACGAAGTGGCGGGCCAGCAGGGCGACCGTGCCGCCGGTGTGCGCCTCCTCCGCCGCGGTCGCCAGCAGGGCCAGCAGCAGCGGCACGCAGATGCCGTCGTTCAAGCCGCTCTCGACGTTGAGCCCTTCGCGGATCGGTGCCGGCACCGCCGGATTGGCGACCACCGCCTTGCCGAGCGCCGCGTCGGTCGGGGCCAGCATCGTCGCCAGCAGCGCGGCGGCGACAAAGCCCAGCCCGGGGAACAGCAGGAGCGCGGCGCCGAGGCCGAGCAGGACGGTCAGCGGCAGGCCCAGCAGGAGCAGGCGCTCGGGCAGGCCGAGATTGCGGCGGAGCACGCCGAGATTGGCGCTGGCCGCGTCGGTGAACAGGACCAGTGCCAGGGTCAGCTCGGCCAGCAGCCGCAGGCCCTCGGCCTCGATGTCGAGGTGCAGGAGCCCCAGCCCGAACGGACCGGCGAGCGCACCGAAGGCGGTGAACAGCAGCGGCCCGGCCACGGGCGTCCGCTCGAGCCGCCCGGCCAGCAGGCTGTAGGCCAGCGTGAAGCCGAACAGGACGGCGAGGTTCAGGTACATGGCGGCCGGCTCCGCTCCGGGCTGGCGCCGCCCGCGAGGCAGCAGTCACAGCAGCCGCACGCGACGGCGGCGTCAACGCCCGCACTGCCGCAGGCCGGAGCCCGCGCGATTGACCCCTCGGCGGCCGACGCGCACAGTCGCTGGCAAAGGGTCGTCGATGGGGGGCCGGACGATGCGGGCGATGGACACCGGGCCGATGCGGCTGCGCAACGAGCGCCAGTTCGACCAGGGCGAGGGCCTGCGCTCGCCGCGCCGGCGGATCCCGGAGCTGCCCGCGGCCGCACCGATCCCGCTCAGCGACGAGCAGATGGCCTCGTTCGTCGCCAACGGCTACCTTGTCCTCGATCCCGACCTGCCGCCCGAGCTGCACCGCGCCATCTTCGAGAAGTTCGTCGAGATCAACGGGGCCGACAACGACCACGACGTCGGCAACAACATCCTGCCGCTGGTCCCGGAGATCGCCGAGGTGTTCGACAGCCCGACGATCAGGGGCGCGCTCGGCAGCATCCTCGGCCCGGACTACATCATGCACCCGCACCGGGCGCTGCACTCGAACCCGCCGGGCTCGCCGCCGCAGGCGTTCCACCACGACACCTACTGGGGCTACAAGCGCAAGGTCCACAACCACCACCCCTACTGGGTGATGGTCATGTACTATCCCCAATCGATCGACCGGCAGATCGGGCCGACCGGCGTCGTCGGCGGCTCGCAGTGCATCGCCCAGCGGCTCGACGACATCGCCCAGATCGAGACGCCGGCCGAGGGCCGCGCCGGCACCTGCATGCTGATCCACTTCGACATCTGGCATCGCAAGATGCAGAACTTCACGCAGAGCCCGCGCTTCATGCTGAAGTTCCAGTTCGTCCGGATGCGCCAGCCGACCCGGCCGCACTGGGACAACCGCAGCGCCGACTGGCCGACGCCGGCGCAGCTGCCGGCCTACGCCATGGAGCCGGTCTGGCGCGAGCACTGGAGCTGGCTGCGCGGCCAGCAGGGCAACCTGCCGCGCCGCCGGCCGCAGCTGGCACCGTCGCTGGACGGCCTCGTCGCCGGGCTGAAGGCGGCCGACGCGCACGCGCGCCGCGCCGCGATCACCGCCATCGCGTCCCTGGGGCCGGCCGCCGAGCCGGTCATGCCGCAGCTGCTGGCCTGCCTCGACGATCCGTCCGAGCCTGTGGGTCTCGCCGCCGCCTACACGCTGGGCGGGCTCGGCGAGGTGGCGATCGAGCCGCTGCTGGCAGCGATGCGCGCCAATGACGGGCCCAATGTCGACGACGCCCGCGTGTTCATCGACGAGGGCCAGAAGAGTGAGATCGAGATGCGCGCCCGCAACGCCGCGCACGGCCTGCTGGCGATCGGCCCGCGCGCCGCGCCGGCGCTGGTGGCAGCCATGCCCGAGGCCGGCCCGCGGATGCGCAAGTACATCGCCTTCGTGCTGGGCGAGCTGGCCAACGACACGCCCGAGGTCCACGCCGTGCTGGCCGCGGCCGCGCGCGATGCCGACGAGCATGTCCGGATCAACGCCATCGAGGCGCTGGGCCTGAAGCGCGGCTCGGCCCCGGTGCTGGCGGCCCTGGTCGAGGCCCTGCACGACGTCGAGGACGAGGTCCGCTTCAACGCCGCCCTGGCGCTGGCCCGGCTCGGGCCGGACGCCGAGCCGGCGACGGGCGAGCTGGTCGACTCGCTCCAGGACGGCAACCGTTACGTCGTCGGCTATACGGTCGAGGCGCTGACCCGGATCGGCACGGCCGAGGCGCTGCGCGCGGTGATGCGCCACCTCAAGGCGGCGCGCTGGTGCCCGATGACCAACAACCGGAGCCTGTTCTAGGCGGCAGGCTCAGACGCTGCGCAGCCACCATTCCCAGCGCGGGTCGAAGAACACCGAGCGGGCGCGCATGTACTTCCAGATGCCGTACTTCTGGTACTCGAAGTCCCAGCTGGACAGGCGCCGGTTGACGATGGCCCAGGAGCCCCACTTGATGTCGGCCAGCGCCCGGGCGATCCACACCCGTGCCACCGTCGAAGGCCTCGTGTTGCCGTAGTAGAGCTCGGTCAGCTCGAGCGAGCGGTCCTCGGGGAAGAACATCTCGCCGAGGAAGACGCCCAGCTCGTAGGCGCGCTCGTTGTTCGAGGCGAACTCGAAGTCGACGAGCTTCATCGGCTCGCCGTCGCGGACGAGGAAGTTGCCCGGCATCGGATCGTTGAAGCAGGGGCCGAGGTCGAGACCCGAGGCCTCGAGCGCGGCACGCGCATCGCGGTAGCGGGCGAGCAGCCACTCGAAGTCGGGCGGCAGCAGGCTGCCGAGCTGGCGGGCCTGGTCGACATGCTCGTCGATCATGTCGAAGATCGTCTTGGTGGCACCGAGCATCGGCCCCGAGTTGAGGATCCGGTAGCGGTCGATCACCGCCTCCTGGATCGCCGGGACCTCGAAGTCGGCATTGGTGCAGGCGCGGTAGCCCTCGAGGAACTCATGCACCTCGAGGCCGTCGGCCGGGTCGAAGAAGACGATGCGCGGGGCGATGCCGGCGGCATGGGCGTTGGTCGCCGCCTGGTTGGCGGTCTTGCGGTCGATGAACAGCTCGGAACCCGGCCCGGGGATCTTGACGAAGTAGCGGGTGCTGTCGCCCTGGACCGAGACCCGCCAGTTGCTGTTCATCAGGCCGCCGACGAGGTTGTAGTAGGCGACCTCGCGGCCCTGCCACATCGGCACCCGGGCGATCGCCGCCTCGATGGCGCGCTCGGCGTCGGTCTGGGCCTCGCCGACCCGGCGTTCCACGCTCATCGCACCCTCCGCAGGCGCTCGCTGTACCGGGGATCGCGCAGCGCCATCCGGCAGCGCAGGAAGCGCCAGTTGGCGAACTTCAGGAACTCGAGCGTCGTCCGCGGCGAGGTCGCGGCGAGGATCGCGGCGATCAGCCCCCAGCGCAGGTCGTCGGCGATCCCGTAGAGCTGGGTGCGGGCGAACAGCCCTTCGTCCATGGACCCGTGCCATGCCTCGAAGATGGCCCGCGCCTCGGGCTCCTGCGCCGCCATCTCGACGATCAGGCTGCCCAGGTCCTCGAACGGGTCCATGTCACCGGCCCGGTCCCAGTCGACCAGCAACACCGAGCCGTCCTTGCCGACCAGCACGTTGGAGGCGTTGCCGTCGCCATGCGCCGGGACGCTGTCGCGGCCGCAGGCCGAGACGGCGGCGGCCGCCTCGGCGACGCTGGCCAGCAGCCAGTCGATGTCCTGCGGCACCCGGGCGCCGACCTCGGCGGCCTTTGCGGCGAGGGCGACGACATCGGCGAAGGCGTCGACCGGGCGGCCCAGCTTCGGCGCTCCCGCCTGGAACGCCTTGCGCGCGGCGATGATCGACGCGCGGACGTCGGCGGGGTCGATCCGGTCGAGCGTGCCGACCTGCCGCTCGCCGCTGACATCCGCCGTCACCAGCACGCCGAGGCCGGCGTCGGCGGCGAGCACGTCCGGACCGATCCCGAGCTGGGCTGCGGCACGGGCGGCGGCGACCGCGACGGCGGCGTCCGCATAGAAGGCCGCGTCGGTGTGCAGGACCTTGATGTGGCAGCCCTGCCCGGCAACCGTGGCCCGGTAGTGGAGGCCGTCGACGCCGTGCCAGCCGGGCGATGCCAGCACCGGGAAGGCCGTCGCCGGCGTCACCGCTTCGGCGGCGTCGCCGAACGCCAGGCGCAGCCCGGCCTTCGCCCGTCCGAGCTCGGTCTCCGGACCCTCCATCGGCAGCTTCCCCCGGCCTGTGCGTCCCTACGAACGGCGGCGACACTAGCCGCCGCCGCAGCCGGCGCGGAAGAGGCTTGCGCCGCCGCGCGTTGACCTTGCCGGCGGTCGCCGTCAAGCCGGAGCTCCGGGGCCCGAATGGAAGAGGCGCGCCATGGACGAGCTGCTGGATGCCTCGATCGCGACGCTGACCAAGGCCTATGCGGCTGGCTCCGTATCGCCCGTCGAGGTGACGCGCGCGACGATTGCCCGTGCCGAGCGGGCCAACCCGGTGCTGAATGCGCTCTGGGCCGAGCACTACGACGAGGCCCTCGCGGCAGCCGCGCAGTCCGAGGCGCGCTGGCGGCGCGGCGAGCCGCAGGGCCCGCTCGACGGCGTGCCAGTGACGATCAAGGACAGCATCCACAAGCGCGGCTGGCCATGGCTGCACGGCGTCGCCGCCAATCGCTCGCGGCCGCTGTCGACCTTCGATGCACCGCCGGCGGCCCGGCTGGACGAGGCCGGGGCCATCACCCTGGCCAAGACGACGATGCCGGACTTCGGCCTGCTCGCCTCGGGTGTCAGCTCGGCCTTCGGCATCGTCCGCAATCCATGGCGGACCGACTCCAGCCCCGGCGGCTCCAGCTCCGGCGCCGGCGCCTCGCTCGCTGCCGGCATCGGCTTCGGCTCGGTCGGCAGCGACATCGCCGGCTCGGTCCGGTTGCCGGCCTCGCATTGCGGCCTCGTGGCGCTGAAGCCGACCCAGGGGCGCATCCCGCATCTCGCCCCCAGCAGCATGCGCTCGGCCGGCCCGATGGCCCGCTCGGTGACCGATGCCGCGACGCTGCTGACGGTGCTGGCGCGACCCGACGGCCGCGACACGCTCTCGCTGGCACCGGAGTCTCAACCCTACGAAGCGACGCTCGATGGTGGAGGCAGGGGACTGCGGATCGGCCTGCTCCTCGACATCGGCTTCGGCCCGGCCGTCGAGCCGGCGGTCGCCGCGGCGGTGCGGGCGGCGGCCGGGGCGCTGGCCGGCGACGGTGCCGAGATCGTGCCGATGGCGGCCCCGTTCGACAGCGATGCCTACGCGCCGATCGACGCCGTCCTGCGGGTGCGTGGCCGCGCCGAGTGGGAGAGCCTGGGCCCTGACGGCCAGGCGCAGGTGCTGCCGGCGGTCGCTGAATGGTCCGCGTCAGCTGCCGGCATGTCGGCCATCGCCTTCGAGGCGCAGATGGGGGTCATCGCCGCCAACAGCCAGCGCTTCCTGAAGGCGCAGGAAAGCCTCGATCTCGTGCTGGCGCCGACGCTGCCGATGGCAGGCTTCGCCGCCGAGCTACCCGGTCCGGTACCGGGCGTGCCGCTCGCGCACACCGGCTACACGGCCCTGTTCAACCAGACCGGCCAGCCGGCGGCGACGGTCGGCTGGGGCCTCGACCCGACCGGCCTGCCGATCGGCGTGCAGGTCGCCGGCCCGCGTTTCGCCGACCGGCTGGTGCTGCGCGTCGCCGCCTTCCTCGAGGCGGCGCGGCCGGCGCCGCTGCGCTGGCCGGTGATCCGCTAGCCGCGCGTCAGCCGGTCGAGCATCGCCGTCAGCCAGTCGACGCCGAGCTGCAGGTCGGCCGGATCGGTCCACTCGCGCGGCGAGTGGCACAGGCCCTCGCGGCTCGGCACGGCGATCACCAGCGACGGGCAGACCGTGGCCAGCGGCATGGCGTCGTGCGCCGCGATGGTCGACAGCGGCAGCGGCTCGTGCCCGAGCCCACCCGCCGTCTCCCGCGCCAGAGTGCGCAGGCGCGGCGCGAACCGGCCCGGCGGCCGCAATTCGTCGCGGCGGACCTTCCAGCTCACCGCGAGCCCCGAGCAGGCCCGCTCGAGCGCGAGGTCGAGCGAGCGCCGGGCCTTGGCCATGATCGCGGCACTGGCCGAGCGCAGCTCGACGAACATCGTCACCCGGCCCGGCACGACGTTGGGCGAGTTGGGCACGACCTCGAGCCGGCCGACGGAGGTGTGCAGCGTGCCCGGCCGCGCGCGGTCGGCGATCTTGCGCAGGTGGACGATGACCTCGGCGGCGGCGGCCAGCGCGTCGCGGCGCTCGGCCATCGGCGTCGGCCCGGTGTGCGAGGTGGCACCGGCGATCTCGACCTCGAGCTTGTGCGCGCCCCACCAGGCGTCGAACACGCCGAGGCGGGCCCCCTTGCGCTCGAGCTCGCTGGCGCACTCGACATGCAGCTCGACATAGGCGGCCGGATGCGGCGGGGCCGGATCGGTGCCGCGAAAACCGATGCCGTCCAGCGCCTCGGCAACGCTGATCCCGTCGCCGTCGCGGCGCGCCAGAGTCCAGTCGAGCGCGCGGGTACCGGCATAGACCGAGGAGCCGACCAGGCTGGGCTGGAAGCGGGCACCCTCCTCGCCGGTCCAGGCGACGACGACGAGGCCGCGCTTCAGGCCGCCACGCGCGGCGACGGCCCTCGCCGCCACCAGCGACGCCAGCACACCGTAGGCGCCGTCGAGCCGGCCGCCCTTCGGCTGGCTGTCGATGTGCGAGCCGGTCATGACCGCACGGCCCTTCGGTCCGATCCGGCCGAAGATGTTGCCGATCGCGTCGACGGACACGGTGAACCCGTGCTCCTGCATTCGCGCGACCAGCCAGCGCCGCGCCTCGCCGTTGGCAGGACTGCCCTCGACCCGGTCGACTCCACCGTCGCCGGTGCTGCCGATCGCCGAGAGCTGGGCCAGCAGTGCCGCGAAATCGGGCAGCGGCTGCTCAGTACTGGCCATGTTGCTGATTCCCTTGGCGCGATGGTCCGCGAAAACTTTTCGCGGCGGCGCAGCGTTGCGGTCAAGGTCGTTGACGATCCGAAAATTCCCCGTCAAGCCTCGACCATCGATGGCTGAGGTTAGCGGGCCGTCACGAGCCCGGGGGGAAGGGACGACGATGACTCGGACGATCTGGCATCGCAAGGGCGCCAGCCGGCGCAGCTTCCTCGCAGGCAGCGCCGTCGGCGCCGCCGGGCTGATCCTGCCGGCCCCCTACGTCAAGCGGGCCTATGCCCAGGCGCGGTCGACCCTGGTGTTCGCCTCGGGCGAGCCGCTGACCGGCAACTGGGACCCGACCAGCCATACCCAGCTGGCCCAGATCAACATCGAGGGCTTCTATTTCGGCAAGCTGTTCAACACGCCGATGCGCTCGGACAAGCCCGACGAGATCGTCTGGGACCTGGCGCTGAGCCAGGAGGTCATCGACCTCTACACGATCGAGTACAAGCTGCGCGACGGCGTCACTTTTCACAACGGCGCCCCGTTCTCGGCCGAGGACGTCAAGGCGACGTTCGAGTATGCCTCGCAGCCGGGCCGCCCGGCCGCCTGGTACCCGGGCCCCTGCGAGGTCGAGGTCGTCGACCGGCTGACCGCCCGCGTCCACACCAAGATCGGCAACTACCCGGCCGCGGCGTTCTACTTCCTCGCCGGCTTCCTGCCGATCATGTCGGCCGCCGACGTCAAGGACCCGACCGTCCTGCAGGGCCGCCCGAACGGCACCGGGCCGTTCAAGTTCGTCGAGCAGAAGGGCAACACCACGGTCCTGGCCGCCTTCGACAAGTTCTGGAACGGCCGGCCGATCCTCAACGAGCTGCAGTTCGCCTACATCGGCGACGCCACCACCCGCGTGCTGGCGCTGCTGTCCGGCGAGATCGACGTCACCGAGCGGCTCGAGCCCGAGCAGTACGAGACGCTGTCCAAGGAGGCGGCGGTCGAGGTCAACCGGACCATCGCCACCGAGAACAAGTACCTGCACTTCCGCACCAACAAGGCGCCGTTCGACAACCCGGTACTGCGCCAGGCGGTCTGCCACGCCATCGACCGCGAGCAGGTCATGGCGGTGATGGGCGTCGCCGGCCACGCCTCGTCGAACTACATCTCGCCGGTCAAGTTCGGCTACGTCGACCTGCCGAACTACCCGACCTACGACCCGGCCAAGTGCCAGGAGCTGCTGGCCCAGGCCGGCCATCCCAACGGCGAGGGCCTGCCCGAGCTCGAGTACCTGACCTCGACCGGCTTCTACCCGAAGACCAAGGAGTACGGCGAGGTCGTCACCGCGATGCTCCAGGAGCAGGGCTTCAACGTGAAGCTCACCGTCATGGAGACCGCGGCCTGGCTGGAGCGGATCTACCAGCGCGAGGGCCAGGAGCCGTACGGCCACATGGTCGACGTCGGCTGGTCGACCGGCTCGCCCGAGCCCGACCTCGTGCTGCGGCCGATGTTCCACAGCAAGGCCAGCGCCATGGGCGGCCTGATCAACGGCTGCAAGGACCCGGAGATCGACGCCGCCCTCGACGCCGAGCAGGCCGAGCCCGATCCGGTCAAGCGCGCCGAGCTGATCGCCAAGGCCACCGGCGTCATCGCCGACAAGGTGCCGAGCTTCGCGCTGTTCACCTCGGTGCTGCTGCACGGCAAGCGCAAGGGGCTGGAGAACATCTACTTCTACCCGAACGGACCGATCGACGCGACCAAGGCCGAGTTCAAGGCCTGACCGGACGGCGGGCGGGAACGGCTGCGCATGGGATTCGTCCTCACCTTTCTCGCCCGCCGCCTCCTCCAGGGGGTGGTCATCGTCCTCCTGGTCTCGTTCACCATCTTCGCGCTCCTGCGGCTCATCCCGGGCGATCCCGCCCGGATGATCCTCGGGCCCGTCGCCACCGACGCGGTCGTCGAGCAGACCGCCAAGGAGATGGGCCTGCGCGACCCGATCGTCGTCCAGTACGTCCGCTACCTCGGCCAGATCGTCCGCGGCGACTTCGGCACCTCGTTCATCAAGAGCGCCACCGGCGGCTCGATCACCGGCGGGCGTGACGCCGCCCGCGGCTCGCGCGCCACCGTGATCGACCTCATCGCCTCGACCCTGCCGCTGACCCTGCAGCTGGCCGCCCTGGCGCTGGTGTTCACCTTCCTCATCGCCGTGCCGCTGGGCATCGGCGCCGGCATCCATGCCGGGCGCTGGCCGGACAAGCTCGCCTTGTACCTGTCCTCGGCCTTCGTCTCGGTGCCGAACTTCTGGTTCGCCATCGTGCTGGCGCTGGTGATCACCGCCCGGCTGCAGTGGATCCCGTCGATCGGCTACCAGGGCTTCGCCTACACGATCCTGCCGGCCATCGTCATCGCGGTGGAGATGGCGCCGCTGTTCATCCGCGCCCTGTCCGTGTCGGTCGCCGACACGCTGCGGCAGAACTTCGTCGAGCTCGCCGCCGTGCGCGGCCTGCCGCCGCGGCAGATCCTCACCCGCCACGTCCTGCGCAACGCCGCCACGCCGATCCTCAACCTCTTCGGCGTCCAGGTGGGCGCCCTGCTCGGCGGCGTGCTGATCGTCGAGTACATCTTCGACTATCCGGGCATCGGCCTGCTCACCGTGCAGGCCGTGCTGCAGCGCGACTTCCCGGTCATCCAGGGGGTGGCGATCCTGTCGAGCACCATCTTCGTGGTGATCAACATGCTGGTCGACCTGATCGCGGCGCGGATCGACCCGCGGCTGGACTACTGATGGCGAGCGACGCCCTGCCCTCCGCTGCCGTGCCGGCGACGCGGCCGATGAGCCCGACGCGCCGCCTGTGGCTGGCCGCCTGGGCGCGCAGCGAGTTCAAGGTCGGCCTCGTCATCTTCGCGACGCTGCTGATCCTCGCCATCGTCTTCCCGCTGTTCACCGACCTGTCGGCGACCAAGATGGCGGTGAAGGACAAGTTCCTGCCGCCGGTGTTCCTCGAGGGCGGCCGCTGGGACCACCTGCTCGGCACCGACCAGCTCGGCCGCGACCTGTTCCTGCGCTCGCTGATCGGCCTGCAGAACGCGCTGCTGATCGGGATCTCGACGGTGGTGCTGATGTTCCTCGTCGGCGCCGCCATTGGCCTCGTCGCCGGCTACCGCGGCGGCTGGACCGACACCATCCTGATGCGGCTGACCGACGCCCAGCTGTCGATCCCGCTGATCATCCTCGCCATCACCATCCTCACCGTGTCGCGGCCGACGCCCTACTCGGTGATCCTCGTGCTGGCGCTGTCGGGCTGGCCGACCTACGCCCGCGTCACCCGGGCGGTGACCCTGGCCGAGCGCCGCCGCGAATACGTCCGCGGGGCGCAGATCCTGGGGGCGTCCGACCTGCGCATCATGCTGGCGCTGATCGCCCCCAACATCCTGCCGCCGATCGCCTTCGTCGCCGTGCTCGACGTCGCCCGGATGATGATCTTCGAGGCCATCCTCGGCTTCATCGGCATCGGCGTGCAGCCGCCGACCCCGACCTTCGGCAACATCATCGCCGACGGCCGCAAGTACCTGATCAACGCCTGGTGGATCGCCACCATGCCGGGCCTGTTCCTGTTCCTCGCCCTCCTGTCGCTGAATCTGATGGGCGCCTCGCTCGAGCGCGCGCGCAACATGCTGCTGCGGGGGACCATCTGATGGCGCCGGCACCGCTGCTGCTCGAGGTCAAGGGCCTGTCGGTCGAGCTGCAGCGCGGCACGGAGCGCCGGCCGGTGCTGCAGGACGTCGGCTTCACCGTCTCCGACCGGCAGGTGCTGGGCGTCATCGGCGAGAGCGGCTCGGGCAAGACGACGCTGGCCAAGGCGCTGGTCGGCTGGGTCCAGCCGCCGCTGGTGCGCAGCTCGGGCCAGGTCCTGTTCCGCGGCCGCGACCTGTTCGCCATGCCCGACGCCGAGCGCCTCGCGCTGCGCGGCCGGCACATCGGCTACATCGGCGCCGACCCCGGCAGCTCGTTCGACCCGACCATCCCGGTCGGCGTCCAGATCATGGAGAAGCTGCGCGCGGTCCGCCCCGAGATCGGCGGCAGCGACGCAAAAAAGCGGGTCATCGACCTGCTCGACCGGGTGCACATCCCGTCCGCCGCCCGGCGCTTCGACGAGTTCCCCGGCCAGTACTCGGGCGGCATGCTGCAGCGGGCGATGATCGTCGACGCGCTCGTCGCCGAGCCCGGCTTCCTGATCTGCGACAACGTCACCCAGCCGCTCGACGTCACCGTCGCGGCGCAGATCATCCGCCTGCTCCGCCAGCTGCGCGAGGACATCGACGCCGGCATCCTGTTCGTCGCCACCTCGGTGCCGATCGTCCGCGAGATCGCCGACGACGTGCTGGTGCTGAGCCAGGGCCGCATCGTCGAGCGCAGCACGCCGGACGAGCTCGTCCGCCACCCCAAGCACGCCTACAGCCGCGACCTCCTCGCCCGCACGCCGCGGATCTGGAGCGACGGCCCGCCGGTGCCGGAGCCGGTGGCACCCGGCCGCAAGGCGATCCTGTCCGTCGTCGACGTCACCAAGACCTACAGCGTCGCCGACCGGACGAAGTTCTTCGGCAAGCAGGCCGTGCAGGCGGTCCGCGGCGTCAGCTTCGACGTGTTCGAGGGCGACAATTTCGGCCTCGTCGGCGAATCGGGCTGCGGCAAGTCCACGCTCTCGCGCCTCCTGTCCTGGATCGAGCAGCCGGACCGGGGTTCGATCCGCTTCGACGGCCAGGACATCGCCGCCATGGGCCGCAGCCAGCTGCTGACCATGCGCCGCGGCTTCCAGCTGCTGCTGCAGGACCCCTACAACTGCATTCCGCCGAACCTGACGGTCGGCAGGACCATCGCCCTGCCCCTGAAGATCCACGGCTTCGGCCGCGCCGAGATCCGCGAGAAGGTGAAGGCCGTCATGGCCGAGGTGGGGCTCAGCCCTGACCTCGCCGAGCGCCTGCCGGTGGGGCTCAGCGCCGGCCAGCGCCAGCGCATCAACATCGCCCGGGCCCTCGTCCTCGAGCCGCGCCTTCTGATCCTCGACGAGACCCTGTCGGCGCTGGACCCGATGGAGCAGGGCCGGCTGCTCGACCTGTTCGCGCGGCTGCAGGCGGCGCACCGGCTGACCTACCTGTTCATCAGCCACGACCTCGCCATGGTGCGGAAGGTCTGCTCGCGGATCGCCGTGATGTATCTCGGCAAGGTCGTCGAGCTGGCGGACACAGGCACGGTCTTCTTCGACCCCGGCCACCCCTACACGCGGGCCCTGCTCTCGGCCGTGCCGGTGCTCGAGCAGCAGCCCTACAAGGCCGAGGAATGCCTGCTCGAGGGCGAGCCGCCGAGCCCGATCGACCTGCCCACCGGCTGCAGCTTCCGCGCCCGCTGCCCGCTGGCCTACGCCCGCTGCAAGGCCGAGGAGCCGCCGCTCTACCCGCGCGGCGACGGCCGCGTCGCCGCCTGCCACCTGGTGCAGGACGGCGAGCGCCGGCCGGAGGCGGCTTAGCCCGGCATCGTCCAGGTCGGCCCCTGCCGCAGCAGGGCCGCCAAGTCCTTCACCTTGGCGCCGGCCTTCGCTTCGGCCTCCTGCGCATGGACCGCGGCCTCCCAGGTCACCGGCGCCGGGTCGTCGTAGAGGATGCCGACCGCCACCGGGAATGGCGGCTCGAGGGCGGCGAGCAGGGACGCCAGCGCCGGGTTACGCTCGTCATGGACCAGCACCGCCGGGTCGTCGGCCGTGGTGACCTCGAGGGCGAGGCCGCGGGCGGCGAGGCGCAGGGCCTTGTCGCGGGCCTTGCCGAAGATCACCGGCGCGCCGTGGACGAGATGGAGCTGGGCGTCGGCTTCGACCTCGCGGGCGGTGAAGCCGGCGAAGGCGCCGTCGTTGTAGACGATGCAGTTCTGCAGGATCTCGACGAGGGCGGTGCCCTTGTGGGCATGGGCCCGGCGCAGGATCTCGGGCAGCTGCTTCTGCTGGGTGTCGATGCCGCGGGCGACGAAGCGGCCGCCGGCGCCGAGCGCGAACTTCAGCGCCGACAGCGGCCGGTCGACCGAGCCCAGGGGCGTGCTCGGGCTCCGGGTACCGGCCCGCGAGGTCGGCGAGGCCTGGCCCTTGGTCAGGCCGTAGATCTCGTTGTTGAACAGCAGGACCGTGAGGTCGACGTTGCGGCGGAGCGCGTGCAGCAGGTGGTTGCCGCCGATCGACAGCATGTCGCCGTCGCCGCCGACGACCCAGACGTCGAGCTCCGGATTGGCCAGCTTGATCCCGGTCGCCACCGCCGGGGCGCGGCCGTGGATCGTGTGGAAGCCGTAAGTCTCGATGTAGTACGGGAACCGGGCGGCGCAGCCGATGCCGGAGACGAACACGGTGCGCGCCGGGTCGGCCTGAAGGTCCGCCAGCGTCTTCTGCACCGCCTTGAGGATGGCGTAGTCACCGCAGCCCGGGCACCAGCGGACCTCCTGGTCCGTGGCATAGTCCTTGGGCTGGCGCAGCGGCGGCAGCGGTGTCGGCGCGTTCATCGGCCGGCCTCCAGGATCGTTTCGATGGCCTGCTCGAGCTCGGCGATGGTGAACGGCTTGCCGGTCACCTTCGCCAGCCCCTGCGCCGGAACGAGGTACTCGCTGCGCAGCAGGGTCACGAGCTGGCCCTTGTTCATCTCGGGCACCAGGATCCGGGCGTAGCCGCGCAGCAGCTCGCCGAGGTTGGCCGGCAGCGGCCAGATGTGGCGCAGGTGGATGTGGGCGACGTCGCGCCCGCGCGCCCGGGCGGCGGCGACGGCACCGGCGATCGGCCCGTGCGTGCTGCCCCAGCCGACGACGGCGAGCGAGCCCGAGGCCGGCCCCTGCTCGACCGCCTGCGGCGGGATCGAGTCGGCGACCTTCAGCACCTTCTCCCAGCGGGCGTCGGTCATCCGCTGGTGGTTGGCCGGCTCGTAGGAGATGTTGCCGCTGTCGTAGTCGCGTTCGATGCCGCCGATGCGGTGCTCGAGGCCGGGCGTGCCGGGCCTCACCCAAGGGCGCACCAGCCGGTCGTCGCGCAGGAACGGCTGGAAGCCGTCCGGGTCGGTGCGGAACGTCACTGGGAAGGCCGGCACCGCGTCGAGGTCGGGGATGCGCCAGGGCTCCGAGGCGTTGGCGAGAAAACCGTCGGTCAGCAGCATCACCGGGGTCATGTGCTGGACGGCGATCCGTACCGCCGCGCGGGCGACGGCGAAGCAGTCGGCCGGCGACGCCGCCGCCAGCACCACCAGCGGCGAGTCGGCATTGCGGCCGTAGACCGCCTGGTAGAGGTCGGACTGCTCGGTCTTGGTCGGCATGCCGGTCGACGGCCCGCCGCGCTGGGCGTTGACGATGACCAGCGGCAGCTCGGTGGCGATGGCGAGGCCGATGGCCTCGGTCTTGAGCGCGATGCCCGGCCCCGAGCTCGAGGTGACGCCCAGCGTGCCGGCATAGGAGGCGCCGATCGCGGCGCACACCGCGGCGATCTCGTCCTCGGCCTGGAAGGTGGTGACGTCGAATGCCTTGAGCCGCGCCAGATGGTGCAGCAGGGCCGAGGCCGGGGTGATCGGGTAGGAGCAGAAGACCATCTTCAGCCCGGCCTTCTGCGCCCCGTCGACGAGGCCGTAGGCCAGCGCCTCGTGGCCGGTGACGGTGCGGTAGAGGCCGGGCGGGATCGGCGCCGGCGGCACGCGATAAGCCGGCAGGTGCAGCTCGGCCGTCTCGCCCAGCGCGTGGCCGGCATCCAGCGCGGCGAGGTTGGCCGCCGCCACCGCCGGATTGCCCTTGAACTTGTCGCGCAGCCAGGCCGCGGTCGGGGCCCGGTCGCGCCCGTAGATCCAGTAGACCAGCCCCAGCGCGTAGAAGTTCTTGCAGCGCAGCGCCTCGCGGGCGCTGAGGCCGGTAGCCTTCACCGCTTCGCGGGTGTTGCGCGAGATGTCGATGTCGATCACCCGCCAGGCGTCGAGCGTGCCGTCCTCGCGCGGATCGGAGGTCCAGCCGGCCTTGCGCAGGTCGCGCTCGCCGAAGCTGCCGCCGTCCAGCACGATCACGCCACCGGGCCGCAGGTCGCGCAGGTTGACCTTCAGCGCCGCCGGATTGAGCGCCACCAGCAGGTCCGGCGTGTCGCCGATGGTGTCGACATGGCTGGCGCCGAAATGGATCTGGAAGGCCGAGACGCCGAAGGTGGTCCCGACCGGAGCGCGGATCTCGGCCGGGAAATCGGGGAAGGTGGCGAGATCGTTGCCGGCCAGCGCGGTCGCCAGGGTGAGCTGGCTGCCGGTCAGCTGGATGCCGTCGCCGCTGTCGCCGGCGAGCCGAACCACCGCCGAATCGATCGTCCGGCGCCCGACCGCCGCCACGTCGCCGCGCTCAAGCACCTCTGCCGCCGTCATCGATCCCACTCCTCGATCCGCCGCTGGCTCTGCCCTCGCAGCGGGCCGGCGTCATTGACATGGATCAATGCGAGCAGCAAGTGTGATTTACACTGTATAACATCATTTTTGATGTGTTAAGGGTGTGTTTTCGGCTTCCGCCGCGGGCACGCTGTGCTAAGGGCACCGCCGTCATGGCCGCCTCGATCCCCCCGACCGATGCCGCGGCGAACGCGCGGCTGCGCCGCCTCGCCGCCGGTGCCAGCCTGTCGCTGGCGCTGCTGCTCTGCCTGCTGAAGCTGGCGGCCGCAGTGACGACCGGCTCGCTCGCCGTGCTGTCGTCGCTGGTCGACAGCCTGACCGACGTCATCGCCTCGGCCATCACCGTCGCCAGCGTGCGCATCGCCCAGCGCCCGCCCGACCGCGGCCACCGCTACGGCCACGGCAAGGCCGAGTCCCTGAGCGCGCTGGCCCAGGCCGCGCTCGTCGCCGGCTCCGGCGGCTTCATCCTGCTCGACGGCGTGCAGCGCCTGATGGCGCCGCAGCCGGTCGGCGACACGCCGGTCGGCATCGCCGTCATGGTGGTGGCGATCGTCCTCACCCTCGGCCTCGTCACCTTCCAGCGCTACGTCGTGCGCCGCACCGGCTCGACCGCCATCGCCGCCGACAGCCTGCACTACCGCGCCGACCTCGCCACCAACCTCGCCGTGATCGTCTCGCTGCTGCTGGCCGGGCGCAGCGGCCTCGCCTGGGTCGATCCGGTGATCGCCGCCGGGATCGCCGCCTACCTGCTGTGGCAGGCACTGGGCATCGCCCGCGGTGCCGTCGACGTGCTGATGGACCGCGAGCTGCCGCCTGAGCAGCGCGAGCGGATCAAGGCACGCGTCCGCGCCCACCCGGAGGTGAAGGGCCTGCACGACCTGCGTACCCGAGAGGCCGGCGGCACCCGGTTCGTCGAGCTGCACGTCGAGATCGACGGGCTGATGACGCTGCATGCCGTCCACGACGTCACCGACGCCCTCGAGGCCGAGCTGCAGGCCGAGTTCCCCGACGCCGAGATCATCATCCACCCGGAGCCCGCCGGCCTCGACGACGCCCGGCTGGACCATCGGATCGCGCGGGCGGCGGGCTAGGCTCGGCCGTTCAGGCGCGTGCTCACCGCGTCCATCAGCAGGTCGTAGCGCACCCGGGCGTTCTGTGCGGTACGGTAGAAGGTCATCAGCTGGTCGGTGGGATCGCCGACCTTCTGGAAGCCGGTGATGAACACGACCAGCGTGCCCAGCGTCGTCTGGCCCTGCAGCACCAGCCAGCCGCCGACGACCAGCACGCCCAGCGGGCCCGCCGCGTCGAGGAAATTTCCGAGGAAGGTGAGGAAGTACTTGATCCGGTAGCTGGCCATGCGGACGACCAGGGCGCGCCACGCCAGCAGCGGAAAGCGCCGCGCTCCCAGCGAGGCGGCATCGGTCTCGCCGACCACGGTGTCGCCGAGCGCGCGCACCAGCCGCACATGCAGGGCCCCCAGCCGGTTGAGGATGCGCTGGCCCAGCGGCACCAGGATCAGCTCGGGCAGGTAGAGAACGATGGCGAGGCTGGCGATGAGCGGCTGCATCCAGACCAGATAGCCCAGCACCGCGACGATGGTGCCGCCCTGCAGCAGCGGGGTGGACAGGCTCTCGGCGACGAAGCCTGCGACGCCCTCGGCCTCCGCCGCCACCATCGATACCAGGGTCCCGCGCTCGTGCGCGGAAGCGCCCTGGCCGGCCAGCGTCGCCGCCTGGATGCGCTGGCGCAGGTCGAGGGTGACGGTCTCGACGACCCGGCCGCGGCGCATGTTCAGCGCGTACTTCAGCCAGCCCTGCAACACCATGACGACGAGGTAGAGACCGCCATAGACCAGCAGCAGGTGCAGGTCGTCGCCGCCGATGGCCTCGTTGGTGATGCGCCGCTGCAGCTCCAGCGGCAGGGTCGAGACCGGGATGATCACCAGCGTGATCAGGCAGAGGATCAGCTGGTCGGTGCGCGAGACCCGCCAGATGAAGCGGTAAAGGCCGCGGACGCCGCGGCCGTTCTCCGCGCCGTCGCGCCGGAACGGCGGGACGGTCACGGGATAGGTCAGCCTCCGCATCGCCCTGCGATCGCCGATGACATGTCCGTGACAGATCGGCGAACCTTACCCCCCGGCAGCCCGGCTTGACAGGCCCCGGCGGCGGCTCGCCAATGGCTGCGGCATGTGCGCATCGCCCGCCTATCTGCGACCGGCGCGCCTGTCCGAGGCGCTGGCGGCGCTGGCGGACGGGTCACGGCTGGTCCTTGCCGGCGGCACCGACGTCTATCCGGCGCGGGTCGGCCGGCCGCTCGCCGAACCCGTCCTCGACGTCACTGCCCTGCCCGAGCTCGCCGGCATCGCCGAGGACGAGGCCGGCTGGCGGATCGGCGCCGCGACACGCTGGAGCACGCTGGCGTCGGCACCGGAGCACCCGCTGTTCGCCGCGCTGCGGGCTGCCGCCCGCGAGGTCGGCGGCCGGCAGATCCAGAACGCCGGCACCATCGGCGGCAATCTCTGCAACGCCTCGCCCGCCGCCGACGGGGCGCCCTGCCTGCTGGCAATGGAGGCAAGCGTCGAGCTGGCCTCGACCCGCGGGGTCCGGACCCTGCCGCTGGCCGACTTCCTGCTCGGCAACCGGCGCACCGCGCGGGCCGCGGACGAACTGCTCGTCGCCGTCCGTATCCCTCGGCCCGGGGGTACCGCGCGCTCGGCCTTCCTCAAGCTCGGCGCACGGCGCTACCTCGTCATCTCCATCGCCATGGTCGCCGTCGTCGTCGTACTCGGCACGGATGGACGGATCGCTTCCGCCCGTGTCGCGGTAGGCGCCTGCGCTCCCGTAGCCATTCGCCTGGCGGAGCTGGAAGTGGACCTCGCCGGTCGGCCGCTCGATCCCACCCTCCCCGCTGTCGTCCTCGCCAGGCATATCGAGCCGCTGCAGCCGCTCGACGACATCCGCGCCACCGCCGCCTACCGGCGCGACGCGGCCTTGACGCTGGTGCGCCGGACACTCGAGGCCCTGAGCGGGCCATGAGCGGCCGGCTCGTGATCAACGGCCGCACCTGCGAGGTCACCGCCCCGCCGGCCACCCGGCTCGCCCATGTCCTGCGCGACGAGCTGGGCCTCACCGGCACCAAGATCGGCTGTGACGCCGGCGACTGCGGCGCCTGCACCGTGCTGCTCGATGGCGAGCAGGTCTGTGCCTGCCTCGTCCCGCTCGGCCAGGCCTTCGGGCAGGCGATCGTCACCGTCGAGGGCCTGGCCGCCGATCCGGTTGGCGCCGCGCTGCAGCGGGCCTTCCATCGCCTCGGTGCCGCCCAGTGCGGAATCTGCACGCCCGGAATGCTCGTGGCGGCTGTCGACCTGCTGCGCCGCCGTCCGGATGCCGGCGAGGCCGAGGTCGCCGATGCGCTGGGCGGTGTGCTCTGTCGCTGCACGGGCTACCGCCGCATCGTCGAGGCTGTGCTGGCGGTGGCGACAGGCCAAGAGCCCGCGGCCGCGAGCGGTGCCTTCGGCGCGCGGCTGCCGCGCCTCGACGGTGCCGCCAAGGTCGACGGCAGCGAGCGCTTCGGCGCCGACCTCGTCCCGCCCGACTGCCTCGCGGTCCGCCTCGTCCGCTCGCCGCATCACCACGCCCGCTTCCGGCTGGGCGACCTGTCCGCCGTCGCGGCACGACCCGGCATCGAGCGCGTCCTGACCGCTGCCGACGTGCCGGGCCGCAACGGCTTCGGTATCTATGCCGACCTCAAGGACCAGCCGGTGCTGGCCGACGGCTACGTCCGCCTCCGCGGCGAGCGGGTCGTGGCCCTGGTCGGGACAGCCGAGGCGGTTGCTGGCGTCGCCGATGCCGAGCTGCCGATCGCCTGGGAACCCCTGCCCCCGCTGCTCGGCGTCGACGCGCCGCTGGCCGACGATGCGCCGCAGCTCCATGCCGACCGCCCCGGCAACGTCCTGACCCGCGGCCGCGTCGTCCGCGGCGACGCCGAGGCCGCCATCGACGGCTCGGCGTTCCGCGCCGAGGTCGCCGTCGAGACCGGCTTCGTCGAGCATGCCTACATCGAGCCCGAGGCCGGCTGGGCCCGCCGCGACGGCGGCCGGATCACCGTCTTCGCCTCGACCCAGGCCCCCTACATGGATCGCGACGAGGTGGCCGGCGTGCTCGGCATCGAGCCGGCCGCAGTGCGCATCGTCCCCTCGGCTTGTGGCGGCGGCTTCGGCGGCAAGCTCGACGTCTCGGTCCAGCCGATCACCGCCATCGCCGCGTGGCTCACCGGCCGACCCTGCCGCTCGGTCTGGACCCGGCCCGAGAGCATGGCCGCCTCGACCAAGCGCCACCCCGCCCGCATCACGGCCCGTGCCGGCTGCGATGCCGAAGGTCGACTGACCGGCATCGTCTTCCACGGCGATTTCGACACCGGCGCCTACGCTTCCTGGGGCCCGACCGTCGCCTCGCGGGTGCCGGTGCACGCGACCGGGCCCTACCGCGTCGACAGCGCCCGCTGCACGAGCCGCGCCGTCTTCAGCAACGGCCCGCCGTCCGGCGCCTTCCGCGGCTTCGGGGTGCCGCAGGCGGCGCTTGCTCACGAGCGCCTCATGGACGAGCTGGCCGCCGCCGCCGGGCTGGACCGGCTGGAGATGCGCCTGCGCAATGCCTTGCGCGCCGGCGACACCACGCATTGCGGCCAGCGCCTCGAGTCGAGCGTCGGCCTCGTCGCCTGCCTCGAGGCGCTGCGGCCGGCATGGCTGCGCGAGCAGGCCGCCTGCGAGGCCTTCAACGCCAGCGGCGGCCGACTGCGGCGCGGGATAGGCGTCGGCTGCATGTGGTACGGCCTCGGCAACACCGCGATGGCCAACCCGTCGGCCATGGAGGTCAGCCTCGACCGCGGCGGCCGGCTGACCCTGTGGAACGGTGCGGTCGACATCGGCCAGGGCAGCGCCACGATCATGGTGCAGATCTGCGCCGAGGCCCTCGGCCTGCCGGTCGAGGCCTTCGCCCAGGTGGTCGGTGACACCGACCTGACCCTCGACGCCGGCAAGACCTCGGCCTCGCGGCAGACCCTGGTCTCGGGCAACGCCGCCCGCCTTGCCGGGCTCGACCTGCGCCGCCAGCTGCTGCGGCTCGTCAATGCCGGCGAGACGTCGTCCCTGGCGCTCGACGGCGACCGGCTGCGCATCCGCGACGGCGGCGTTGAGCACATTGTCGAGCTCGGACGCTTGCCGGAGGAGCTGCGCGGCCGCGGCTACTGGGATCCGCCGACGACACCGCTCGACGCCGACGGCCAGGGGGAGCCCTACGCCAGCTACGGCTTCGCCGCGCAGCTCGCCCAGGTCGAGGTCGACGTCGAGCTCGGCACGACGACGGTGCAGCGGATCTGGGCGGCGCACGACGTCGGCAAGGCGGTCAACCCGACCCTGGTCGAGGGCCAGATCCATGGCGGCATCGCCCAGGGCCTCGGCCTCGCCCTGATGGAGGAGTTCGTCCCCGGCCGGAACGAGAACCTGCACGACTACCTGATCCCCACCGTCGGCGACGTCCCGCCCGTCGAGGTCATCCTGATCGACGCCGACGAACGGCTCGGGCCGTTCGGGGCCAAGGGTGTCGGCGAGCCGGCGCTGGTGCCGACGGCGCCCGCCATTCTCGGTGCCATCCGCCATGCTACCGGCGTCTGGCCGGCGAAGGTTCCGGTGACGCCGGACCGGCTGCGGGCCGCGCTGTTGCGCCGCAGCCCGGCCTAGCTTAAGGTCGATTCCATGCTGCAGCGCAGCATGGCAGGGAGTCGAGCATGGCGTTGCCGCAGATCGTCATCGTCGGTGGCGGGGCCGGCGGGCTGGTGCTCGCGACGCGCCTCGCCAGCCGTCTCGCCAAGCGCGGCCTCGCCGACATCCTGCTGGTCGACGTCAACCTGACCCACGTCTGGAAGCCGCTGTTGCACGAGATCGCAGCCGGCACGCTGAACGTCGCCGAGGACGCGGTCTTCTTCCTGAGCCACGCCAGCTCGCACGGCTTCCGCTTCATCCAGGGCCGGATGGACCGGCTGGAGCGGGAGACCAAGGAGATCGTGCTGGCGGCCATCCCCGGCATCGAGGGGCACGGCGCCATCCCCGAGCGGCGCATTCCCTACGACACGCTGGTGCTGGCCTATGGCAGCGTCAGCAACGATTTCGGCGTCGAGGGCGTCAAGCAGCACTGCGTCTTCCTCGACGGCCAGCGCCAGGCCGAGAGCCTGCAGCAGCGGATCCTCTACGACTGCCTGCAGGTGCACGCCGTCGCCGGCCCCGAGGGTCCGCCGCCGATGCGCATCGCCATCATTGGTGCCGGCGCCACCGGGGTCGAGCTGTCCGCCGAGCTGCACCGGGCGACACGCCAGATGGTCAGCTATGGCCTCGACCGCATCGATCCCGACCGCGACGTCAAGCTGACCCTGATCGAGGCGGCGCCGCGGGTGCTGCCGGCCCTGCCCGAGCGGCTGTCCGAGGCGACCGAGGCCCAGCTGCGCCAGCTCGGTGTCGACATCCTGACCGCCGAGCAGGTCAGCCAGGTGACGCCGGCCGGCGTGCACATGCGCAGCGGCCGTTTCGTGCCGGCCGAGCTCAAGGTCTGGTGCGCCGGCATCAAGGCGCCGGAGGTGGCGACCCGCCTCGACGGCCTCGAGACCGACCGGATGGGCCGGATCCTCGTCGACCAGAACCTCCAGGCCAAGGGCGACCTGAACATCTTCGCCCTCGGCGACTGTGCCGCCAGCGTTCCCCGCAACGGCGACAAGCCGGTGCCGCCGCGCGCGCAGGCCGCCTACCAGCAGGCGCTGGCGCTGAGCCGGACGCTGGTCAACCGCTACCGCGGCGGCCAGCCGGTGCCGTTCGACTACAAGGACTACGGCTCGCTGATCTCGCTGAGCTACAGTGCCGTCGGCAGCCTCATGGGCAACCTGATGGGCACGGTGAACATCGAGGGCAAGCTGGCGCGGATGGCCTACGTCTCGCTCTACCGCAAGCACCAGCTGGCGGTGCACGGGATGATCTGGCTGGTGCTGACCACGGCCTCGCGGTTCATCGCGCGCGGCACCCGGCCCCGGCTCAAGCTGCATTGACGGCCTCGCCGGCCGCCGCCTTCGCCGCGGCGCGCAAGGATGCGGGTCTCGTGCTGATCGAGGGCTTCCACGCGCTCAAGCATGCGCTCCGCTTCGGCGCCAGCATCGAGCTGGCCGTGGCGGACGACCTCGACGCTGTGGCCGACCTCGCCGGGTCCCTGGCCCCGGACATCGCCGGGGCGCTGCGCAGCCTGGTCCGACCGGTCGACCGCAACACGCTGCGCGGCCTGACGCCCGAGCCCCATGCGACGGGCGTGCTGGCCATCGCCCGGCGCCCGACCGTCGAGGTCAGCCGGCTGCTCGAACCCTCTCCGGAGCCTGTCGTCCTGCTCGAACGGCCGACGCACCTCGGCAATGTCGGCGCGGTCGTGCGTGTCGCGGCGGCGGCCGGTGCGGCCGGCGTACTCACGACAGGCCCGCTCGATCCGTGGCATCCTGCGGCTCTGCGCGGCTCGGCCGGCCTGCACTTCGCGCTGGCCGTGGCGCATGTCGATACCCTCGGCGAAACCGCGCGCCAGCTGGTCGCGTTCAGCCCTGACGGTTCACCTTCGGCGCTTGCCGGGATGCGGCCCGGCAGCGTGCTCGCCTTCGGCACGGAGCGGGGCGGGCTCGGCCCGGACTTGCTCAGTCGGGCCGAGCGACGCGTTGCACTGCCGATGCGGCCCGGCGTGTCCAGCCTGAATCTCGCGACCAGCGTCGCCATCGCCCTTTACGCGAAGCCTAATGCATCGCTTGCTGGTTGCGCAGCACCCTACCTCAGCATGGTCTAGCGATTGGCCGTTCCAGCGACGTTCCTTAGTTGACAAAATCTTAATGCAACCGGGCCTCACCGCCGACCCGGCGGTCCGTTGCCTGTCGAAAACCCGCTGTCCGTCGCCGCCAGCATTGAGGCCAGTTTGTCGTTGGCGCAGCTGCCTGATTCATGAACAAAGATAGAACATCCGATCATCAGCGCGGCCGCATGCACCGGATTGGCGAGTTCAACCGTCCGGCCCCGGCGTGCTACTGGTCACGCACGCTGCCGCCGCTATGCTCGCGTCGTGAGTGCAGAGCTTCCTGCCGACGGCGACGACGGCATCGTCACCTGCGATGCCTGCCCGGTGCTGTGCCGCATCCGGCCGGGCCGGACCGGCGCCTGCGACCGCTACGGCAATGTCGACGGCCGCCTCGCCCGCCTCGATCCCCTGGTGATCGCCCGCCGCGCTGCCGCAGGCGATGCCGGGATGGTGCCGTTCCTGGGCGCTGCCGAGGCGTGGAACGGCGAGCTGCTGCGCGACGGCCGCTCGGTCCTCACCGGGATCGGCGCCGGCACCACCTACCCGGATTACAAGCCGGCTCCGTTCATCGTCGGCTCGACCGTCGACGGCGTCGACACCGTCACCGTCGTCACCGAGGGCATCTTCAGCTACTGCGGCGTCAAGCTGAAGATCGACACCGACCGTTTCGTCGGCCCTGAGACCGCCCCCGTGCGTTGCGAAGGCGAGCAGGTCGGCCATGTCACCACGGCCGAGTACGGCTCGCAGATGCTATCGCTCGGCGGCGTCCGCCACCTCACCGGCGGCAGCAAGCGCGAGGGCAAGGTCACCTGCGACACGCTGCTGACCCTGCTCAACAAGGGCCCGGTCGAGCTGACCGTCGACGGCGGCTCGGCGCTGCGCGTGCAGGCGGGCCAGCCGCCCGTGGTCAATGGCGAGACCGAGCGGCGCATGCGGGTCGGCTGCGGCTCGGCGACCATCGGCATCTTCGCCCGGCAATGGCTCGGCCACGCTGACGAGGTCATCGTCGTCGACGACCACATCACCGGGGTGCTGACCGAGCACCAGGCCGGCCGCTTTCTCGATCTCCGGCCGGCCGGCATCCGCGTCCGCGGCCGGCGCAGCACGCCGGGGCGCTACTTCCAGGTCGCGGATCCCGGCCTCGGCTGGGGCGGCACCGACATCTCCGACCCGCTGGCGATCATCGAGCGGATCGACTCCAAGGTCGCCTGGCCCGGACTGCGCTTGCTGATGGTCAGCACGACCGGCGAGGACAGCGCCTGGTTCGTGCTCGACGAGCAGCTGCGACCGGTGCCGGCCGAGCCGCCCGAACCGATCCGCCGTGTCACCGAGCGCATCGCCGAGAACTGCGAGCCGGCGCTGTGCACCGTGCTGTTCATGGCCGGAGCGGGCGGCTCCTTGCGCGCCGGCGTCACCGAGAACCCGGTCCGGCTGACCCGCTCGGTGCGCGACACCCTGGTCCGCGTCACCTCGGGCGGGGCACCCGTCTACGTCTGGCCCGGCGGCGGCATCACCTACATGGCGGACGTGCTGGCGATGCCCGACAACAGCTTCGGCCACGTGCCGACGCCGGCGATCGTCGCTCCGATCGAGTTCACCATGCGGCGCGCCGACTACGCCGCGCTGGGCGGCCATGTCGACCGCATCCGCCCGCTTGACTCCGTGCTCGGAACGCCCGACGGGCTGCGCGTAATCGCTCAGCCGTCGCGCTGACGGCGGGGCTGGCCGGACAATTGCAAGGAGACCCGTGACGGCCGGCCTGTCGGCCCACGGGACGCGGAAGAACGGTCGATGCAGCTCGATGTCGACGTCGCCACCACGCTGCTGCTGGCGATCCTGGTGCTCCTGGTCGGGCGGCTGATCGTCAGCCGGGTGGCAGTGCTCAACCGCTACAGCATTCCCGATCCGGTCGTCGGCGGGGTCATCGCGGCGCTGCTCATCACCGCCCTGCGGATCGGCGGCGACGTGCGCATCGCCTTCGACACCAGCCTGCAGGGCACGCTGCTGCTCGCCTTCTTCTCGACCATCGGCCTCAGCGCCGACGTGCGCATGCTGGCGCGTGGCGGGGCGCGCCTGCTCGTCCTGCTGGCCGTCGTCGTGGTATTTTTGATCCTGCAGAACGGCCTCGGCGTCGCCGTCGCCTCGGCGCTCGACATGCACCCGCTCTACGGCCTGCTCGCCGGCTCGATCACGATGTCGGGCGGGCACGGGACCGGGGCCGCCTACGGCAAGCTGTTCGGCGAGGTGAACAACCTGCAGGGCTCGATGGAGTTGGCGATGGCCGCGGCGACCTTCGGCCTGGTCATGGGCGGGATCGTCGGCGGTCCGACCGCCGAGCGGCTGATCCGTCGGCATCGGCTCCAGCCGGTGCAGGCGGCAGCCACCGCGGGGTCTCCCGGCGAGCTCGGTCCGGCCGAGACCCGTCCCCTCGAGCCCGCCTCGTTCTTCCGCACGCTGGCACTGGTGCTGCTCTGCGTCGCGGTCGGCAGCTGGCTCGCCGGCGTCGTCCACATCCCGTGGTTCACCCTGCCGACCTTCGTCTGGTGCCTCGTCACCGGCATCGTCGTCTGCAACGTGCTGGGCCTGAGCGGTGCCTACCGCGTCGAGACGCCGCCGCTCGACTTCATCGGCACGGTCAGCCTGTCGCTGTTCCTCGCCATGGCGCTGATGACCCTGAAGCTCTGGGAGCTGGTCGGGCTGGCGCTGCCGATGCTGCTGATCCTCGCGCTGCAGACCATCCTGACCGTGAGCTACGCCACCTTCGTCACCTTCCCGGCGATGGGCCGCTCCTACGACGCCGCCGTGATCGCCGCCGGCCAGTGCGGTTTCGGCCTCGGCGCCACGCCGACGGCCATCGCCAACATGCAGGCGGTCACCGGCCGGCACGGACCGTCGCCGCTGGCCTTCCTGCTGGTGCCGATCATCGGCGCCTTCCTCATCGACATCGCCAACGCGCTGGTGATCCAGGGCTACCTCGCCCTGCCCTGGCTCGGCTTCTGAGGAACAGGGCCATGGCACGCCTCGCCCGCCTCCTCGCCCTCGTCCTGATGCTCGCCGGCCTCGCCGCCTGCGATCGCCAGCCGGACGCCGATGCCGCGAAGGCCGCGCTCGAGGAGCGGCTGGCGGTCGCCCTGAAGCCGCCGGTCACCGAGATCGCGAGTTTCCGCCGGATGGGCAGCAGCGATCTCCAGCCCGACGCCGAGGGCCGCCAGCGGCGCATCGTCTACTTCAACGCCACCCTGCGTCTCACCCAGGATGTCGACTTCGCCAGCTGGAACGGCCTGAGCGCCCCCGCCTTCGCAGCACTCCTCGGCGCCTCGGAGCAGGGCGTCCTCGGGATCCGACAGGGCGGCAACAAGGCCGGCGACGAGCTGCACGTCCATGGCAGCGCCACCTTCGTCGCGGCGGACGGCAGCTGGCAGCCGGTAGCGTGGGTGGCCCCCGCCGTCGGCGTCGCCTCGCCGGGCGACAACAGCGATCCACCGAGCGAGGCGCGGCGCCTGCTCGGCGAGGTCGAGGCGCTGCTGGCCCGCGGCGAGGCGCCGAGGCCGGTGCGCAAGGCCGTCGTCGCCGAGGAGCTGGCCAAGGCGCTGGCGGCGATGCGGCTGCGCCTCGACCGGCTCGACCGCGAGCTGGTCATCGCCGGCGGACAGGAAGGCGGCGAATACGCCGGGGTCGCTGCCCTGCTCGCCTCGGCCGTCTCGCGCCGTGGCCTCGAGGCCGCCGCGGTCGCCAGTGGCGGCAGTCGCGACAATGTCGGGCTGTTGCTGCGCGGCGAGGCGGACGTGGCGCTGGTCCAGTCCGACGTCGCCGCCGACTCGGCCGGCGAGCTGCGCGCCCTTGCCAGCCTGTTTCCCGAGCCCGTCCAGGTCGTCGTCGGCGCCGCTTCGCCGATCGCCACCATCGCCGAGCTCAAGGGCAAGCGCGTCGCGCTCGGCCCCGCCGGCTCCGGCACCCGCGGCAATGCGGAATCCGCGCTGGCTGCCAGTGGCGTCGCCATCGCCGACCTCGCCGAGGTCCGCGAGGACGGCCTGACCGACGGGCTGAAGGCACTGACGGCCGGCGAGGTCGACGCCGTGTTCACGACGCTGGCGGCGCCGGCGCACGCGTTGCAGCTGGCCATGGCCGCCGGTGACGTCCGGCTGCTGGCCCTGGATTCGGCGGCCCGCGAGCGGCTGGCCGGTCCGGGCACGCATCTGGTGCCGATGACGCTGGCCGCCAACACCTATCCCGGCCAGGCCGAGCCCATCGACACGGTGGCGGCGACGGCGCTGCTGGTGGCCACGCCGGCGCTGCCCGACTCCGCCGTCGAGACCGTCATGGGCGAGGTCTTCGGCGGCATCGACTTCGTCCAGGCCGGCAGCGTCGCCGGCTCGCGGATCGCGCGCGAGACGGCACAGACCGGCCTCACCGTGCCGCTGCACCCGGCGGCCGAGCGATTCCTCCTGCGCGAGCCCGCGGCCCCCTGAGCCGTCCGACTCAGGATTCGCCGCTGCGCACCGCTTCCGGTACCAGGCGGTCGAACCCGCCGACCGGGACCCGCACCAGCAGGTAGTCCTGCCCCTGGAACTGGCGGTGCTCGACGCTTTCGGCGAGGCCGCTCAGCGTCTCCAGATAGTCCGGCGGGGCTTCGGCCCCGGGCTTGCCGATGGCGGCGATGGCATCGCCGAGGTTGCGGGCGAGCGGCTTGGCGACAAGCTCGATCTGGACGTCGTGCCGATCGGCCTGAAGCGTCACCGTGACCGGGCCGCCCTTGCCGGGAACCCGCTGCAGGCGCAGGGCTTCGAGAGCCGCGTCGGCGACGAGGACAAGGCGAGCCACCGACATCGCTTCCCAGCGTCCGCGCTCGCCGGCCTCGCGGATGAAGGCCTGCAGCCGTGCCGAGGCGTCGGGCTGGTCGAGGTCGAGCCTGAGGCGCCGGCGCCGCCCGCCGCCGAGGCGCAATAGCAGCATCAGCAGGATCGCGGTGGCGCCACCGGCCGTCGTGCCGTTGCCGAAGATGGTGTTGAACCAGGCCGGCAGCGATTCGTAGAAGATCAGCTTGTTCTGCACCGCCACGCCGACCCAGAACGCCGTGCAGATGGCGAAGCCCTCGGCGAAGGTGACCCCTTCCTCGGTCGCCAGCTTGAGGCCGTGGCTGAACAGCAGGATCAGCAGCACGAAGATGTAGGCGCCCGCGACCGGGCTCGGGATCGCCGACAGCAGCGCTGCCACCTTCGGCGAGAAGGCGAGCAGGATCAGGAACAGGCCGCCGAACAGGCCGATCGCCCGCGAGGCGATGCCGGTGATGTCCACGACCGCGACGCTGGTCGAGTAGACGGTGTTCGGCACCGTGCCAGCGAGGCCCGACAGCGTGTTGCCGAGACCGTCGGCGTTGATCGCTCCCTGCACGGCGCGGAAGTCGATCGCCTTGTCTTGCCGCCGCGAGACCTTCTGCACGGCCACGGCGTCGCCGAAGGTCTCGATGCCGCCGACCACGGTGACCAGCACGAAGGCTGGCAGCATCGTCCAGAACGACGCCCCGAAGCTGAGATCGAACCCCGGATGCGACTGCGTCGGCAGGCCGATCCACGGGGCGGCCAGCACGGGTCCGAGCTTGACCATGCCGAACGCGGCGGCGGTGACGCTGCCGATCAGCACCCCGCCGATGGGCGCCCACAGGCGGAGCTTGGTGTCGGCGAACAGGATCAGCAGCACGATCGGCAGGAAGGTGGCGGCGGCCGCGGCCTGCTGGCCGACCAGCTGCACTTCCGGGATCGGCTTGGTCATCAGGCCGAAGGCGATGGGCACGATGCTGACGGCGATGAGCATCACGACGACGCCGCCCACCGCCGGCGTGATGATCTCGCGCAGCTGGCCGAGGCGCAGCGAGAACAGGATCTGCGCCGGTCCCGACACGGTGATCAGCGTCAGCATCAGCGGCAGGCCGCCCAGCGCGATCGCGTCCGCGGAGACGCCCAGATAGGCACTGTTCGAGCCCATGAAGAGCACGTAACCGCAGCCGAAGATCGCCAGCGGCCGGGCCTGGAGGATCGTGCAGACGCCGCAGACCAGCAGCGCGGCGAAGATCAGCCAGTCCGGTGCCACGCCGGCAGTGCGGCCGATGATGATCGGCGTCAGCGCGATGCCGGCGAGGATCAGCACGACGGTCTGCGCCGCGACGATGGCGCTGAGCCCGAGCGGTGGCGGCTCGTCGACGGCGAAACGGATGTGGGGGTTGGAGTTGGCTTCGGGCTTGGCCATGACGAGGTCCGTTGCCGCCGGCTGGGCCGGCACTTCCCGCGACGACCGGGCGTGAACGAAGGGGGCGTGCGGATGCTGCGGTGCCATCATCCACCGGTCAACCGGCGGTGGGGACCGGGCCGACGTGCCTGGCCGGACGTGCCCCGGCGGCCACGCCGCCGGCCGTCAGCCTCAGCCGGCGACGACCTTGCCCGGGTTCAGGATTCCCCTGGGATCGACCGCCTGCTTGATCGTCCGCATCAACGCCAGCTCCTCGGGCGAGCGGCTGTAGCCGATCCACTTCAGCTTGGTGACGCCGATGCCGTGCTCGGCCGAGACGCTGCCGCCATGGTCGCGGACGACGCCGAACACCAGGGCCTCGACCTCGCCCTTCGGTTGCGGGTCCGCACCCGGGATGTGCACGTTGACGTGGATGTTGCCGTCGCCGATGTGCCCGTAATAGTGGCCGATGGCGTCAGGCCAGCGCGCCGCGATCCGCGCCCGCAGCTCCTCGACGACGAGGTGCATCCGGTCGGTGACCAGCCCGATGTCGAAGTTGGTCATCGGCCCGATCATCGTCGAGTACTCGGCGACGGCATCCCGGACCGCCCAGAACGCCTTCACCTGCGCCGTCGTCTGCGCCACCGCGGCGTCGGCGATGACGCCCTCCTCCAGCATCCGGCCTAGGAACGCCTCGAAGCGCTCGCTGTCGGCGGCGTCGGTGCCGTGCGCCTCGAGCAGCACGTAGAGCGGATGCCGGCCGGCGAGCGGCGGCCGCACCCCGGTCGCCTTCGTGGTCATGCAGTCGTAGAACTCGTGCCACATCCCCTCGAAGGCCGAGAGCCCGGCACCCAGCTGGCGGCGGGCTTCCTGCAGCAGCCGCAGCACTGCGGCGTAGTCGGGCAGGCCGCAGAAGCCGGCGGCGATACTGGCCGGCTGCGGGTAGAGGCGGAGCACCACGCGGGTGACGACGCCCAGCGTCCCTTCGCTGCCGATGAACAGCTGCTTGAGGTCGTAGCCGGCGTTGTTCTTGATCAGCTTGTTCAGCGCGGTCAGCACCGTGCCGTCGGGCAGCACCGCCTCGATGCCGAGCACCATGTCGCGGGTCATGCCGTAGCGGATCACCCGGTTGCCGCCGGCATTGGTGGCGACGTTGCCGCCGATGGCGCAGGAACCGCGCGCCCCGAGGTCGAGCGCGAAGAAGAAGCCGGCATCCGCCGCCGCCTGCTGCACCAGCTCGAGCGGCGTGCCGGCACGGACGGTCATCGTCGCGGTCGCGGGGTCGATCTCCTCGACGCCGGTCACCCGCTCCAGCGACAGCGCCACCTCGCCGGCCCCGGCGCGCGCCCCGCCGCACAGGCCGGTGAGCCCGCCCTGCGGCGCCACGGAGACGCCGGCGGCGTGACACAGGCGCAGGGTCGTCGCCACGTCGGCGGTCGTGCGGGCGCGGACCACCGCCAGCGGTGCGGTTGCCGGGAGGCCGCTCCAGTCCTGCCGGTTGCGCTCGGGCACCGCGGCACCGGCGAGGACAACGCCGTCGCCCAGCTCGCGCTGGAGTGCCGCCACAAGCTCGTGCATCCTCGGAGTCCGCCCGCCGCCTCGTCGGCGCGCACTAGACCCCCCGGCCCGCCGCGAGGCAAGGGCCGGGGACGCAACCCGGATCGCGCGTGATGCAGCGCCTGCCGCCCCGGTCGTTCCAGGCCGTCCACCGGCCCGACGGCTCCCTGCATCTCAACGAGGGCCCGATCGACGTTGTGCTCCGCGCCTGGGGCGCGGCAGCGGCCGTGGAGGACGCCTACGCCCTTGTCCTCGACCGCTTCGACGGCCTGCTGCGGCGCCTGGTCGACGAGCTGCCGGCGCTGCGCCACCCGGCGGCGGAGCCGCGGCATGCCTTTGCCGGCGCGGTCGCACAACGGATGGAGGCGGCGGTCTGGCCCTACCGGCGCCGCTTCATCACGCCGATGGCAGCCGTCGCCGGTGCCGTGGCCGACGAGCTCGTGGAGGTGCTGGCGACGGATCCGCGGATCGAGCGCGCCTTCGTCAACGATGGCGGCGACATCGCCCTGCACCTGGCGCCTGGGTCGTCCCTGACGCTGGGCCTTGTCGCCGACGTCGAGGCGCCACGGCTCGACGGCAGCATCGTCGTGACGCATGCCGAGCCGGTGCGCGGGGTGGCCACCAGCGGCCGGGGCGGACGCAGCTTCTCGCTGGGCATCGCCGATGCGGTCACCGTCCTCGCCCGGTCCGCCGCCGCCGCGGATGCTGCCGCCACGGTCATCGCCAACGCCGTGAACCTCGATCATCCGGCCGTCCGCCGCATGCCGGCCCGCTCGCTCGATCCCGACAGCGATCTCGGCGAGCTGCCGGTCACGGTGGCCGTCGGCGCGCTCCCGCAGGAGGCCATCGCCGATGCCCTCGCCGCCGGTGCCACGGAGGCCGAAACGCTGCGCGCGGCCGGCCTCGTCGAGGCGGCCGCGCTGTGGCTCATGGGACGCTGCCGGATCGTCGGCAGGCTGCCGCGCCTGGGCGTCAGCCTGCCGACTTGATCAGCCGATCAGGACGTGCGCGGCGAGCTGGTCGGTCAGCGAGTGCGTGTCGAGCAGTTCCTCGATGCGCACGGTGTGGAAGCCGCCGTCGACCGCGACCTTGATCGTCGCCGAGTCGTCGGCGTTGATCTTGATCTTCAGCTCGCCGAGGCTGTCGACCGCGCCGCGGAAGTCGAGCTTGTCGAGGCGGCCGAAGATGCTGATCGTGTCGGTCTCGCCAGCGTTGAGGTCGTCGAAGATGAAGCGGTCGCCGTCGCGACCGGCCTTGAAGTAGTCGTCGCCGGCCCCGCCGCTGACCACGTCGTGGCCGTTGCCGGCATAGATGAAGTCGTCGCCCTCACCGCCGTAGATGAGGTCGTCGCCCTCGCGGCCGAAGAGGCGGTCCTCGCCACCACCGCCGTAAAGCCCGTTGGCGTTGGCGTCGCCGACGAGGCGGTCGTCGCCGTCCTCGGTGTAGATCGACTCGAAACCCGAGGTCCGCGCGACCGTGGCGCCATCGGCCTTGAGGATACCGTCGCGCAGGTCGAGCGTGACGTTGTCGGAAGTACCCGGCCGGGTGTTCCAGTAGACCAGCACGTCCTTGCCGGCACCGCCGCTGAGATGGTGGCCGAGCGTTCCCTCGCCGACCATCACCCGGTCGTCGCCCTCGCCCGCGGCGATCCAGTTGCCGTCGCTCTGCTTCATCGTGATCCGGTCGTCGCCGGCGCCGGTGTTGACCCGGGCATTGTCCAGGTTGAGCAGGCGCACGCTGTCGGCGTCGGCACCGGTGTTGACCCTGGCGCCCTCAACGGCATTGAGGAGCACGCGGTCGGCGCCGGCGCCGGTGTCGATCCGGACGGCACTGCCATGGCTGGCGCTCACATGGTCGTCGCCGGCACCGCCGAACACCACGGTGTGGGCGGTCGACTTGAGGAGGAAGCTGTCGTTGCCGGCGCCACCCAGGGCGTCCAGTCCCTGCCCGCCGGTCGCGAAGACGCGGTCCGCACCCTCGCCACCGCTGACCAGCGCATCGGCGGGGCTGCGCACATAGAAGGTGTCGTTGCCGCCATCGCCCCGGGCGACCGAGCCGATGCTGCCGAGGGTGAAGTGGTCGTTGCCGAGCCCGCCGTACATGCGCGAGCCCGCCGCCGCGGCGCCGCCGTCGCGGAAGGTGTCGTTCCCGGCGCGGCCGGCGAGCGTCTCGCCGTCGGCGGCGACGAGGATGTCCGCCTGGGCCGTGCCGTTGACACGCACGACGTCGTCGCCCCAGCGGGCAATGATGTCGCTCCCGCCATAGACCCGTGCGCTGTCGAGCGCGAAGCGGGCGACGATGCCGCTGCCCAGCTGGCCGAAGTCGACGGTGTCGAAGCCGGCCGGGACGTCGACAGGCGTGGAAAGGCCGGAGGTGACGGTGAAGGTTGCCATCGCAGGTCTCTCGGTTCCGGGGGTGGGAACATCCGGCCGCAGCCGGGATGACCCCTGTCTACGCGAGGCTGTCGAGCAATGGAGTGAAAGTCCGTAAAATACTCCTCATTGTATTGCCGTTCGTTTACCAACCATTGTCCAGATCTTGGTTAATGATTTCGCAGTGCACGGTGAAGATGACTGACATTTGCGTTAAGGATGACGCTGGAGGGCCGACGAGCGTTTACCGAGATTGTGTCGGCAACGCGAAAGGCCGCGGCTTTCGCCGCGGCCTCCGCCTGCTCATGCACGCTCGCGGGCACTGCCCCGGACGGTCGTCCTCGTCCGGGACACGTCCCCCCGGCGATCAGCCCACGAGGACGTGCTGGGCGAGCTCGGTGGTCAGGGTGTCGACCGACAGCAGACGCTCGAGGATCAGGGTATGCACCCCCCCGTCGACCTCGGCGGTGATCGACGCCGACTTGTCGGCGTTGATGGTGATCGTGAGATCGGCCAGGTCGCTGACCGAGCCGCGGAAGTCGAGCGTGTCGAGGCGCCCGAGGATGCTGATGGTGTCGGTCTCGCCGGCATGCAGCGTCTTGAAGACGAAGCGGTCGCCGTCGAGCCCGGCCTTGAAGTAGTCGTCGCCGGCACCGCCGTCGATGACGTCGCGGCCATGCCCGCCGACGACGAAGTCGGCCCCGTCGCCGCCGTAGACGATGTCGTTGCCCTCGCCGCCGAAGATCCGGTCGGCGCCGGCGCCGGCGCTGAGGACGTTGTTGTCGGCGGAGCCCACCAGCTTGTCGTCGCCGGCCTCGCTGTAGGCACGCTCGAAGCCGCTGATCGCGGCGACGTCGACACCGTCCGCCCGGATCACGCCGAGCTCGAGGTCGATGATGACGTTGTCGCTCGTCGAGGCGTCGACGTCCCAGTAGGTGACGGTGTCGATGCCGGCGCCGCCGACCAGGACGTGGCCGTGCGTGGCCTCGCCCATGTTGACGATGTCATTGCCGTTGCCGGCGTTGACGACCACGTTGTCGGCATCGCGGAAGAAGACCTTGTCGTTGCCCTCGCCGGTGCTCACGCGAGCACCGTCGGAGTCGACGACGCCGACGCGGTCGTTGCCGTAGGAGCCGCTCAGCCTGATCGCCGACCCGCCATAGACGTTGATCGTGTCATGGCCGTTACCGCCGGAGACGATCGCGTCGTCGACGTCGCGCAGCGCCGCCCGGTCATTGCCTTCGCCAAGATTGACCCGCAGCACCTCGCCGCCGTTCACCGACAGCGCGTCGCCGTACTTGCCGCCGTACACCGTCAGGTGATCGACGTCGCGTACATAGAACCGATCGGTGCCGATGCCGCCGAACGCCCGGGCGCCCGATGCATCGGTGATGTAGAAGCTGTCATTGCCCGTCCCGCCGTCACCGCGCGAGCCATCGGCGGCGAGGAACAGCCGGTCGTTGCCGGCATCGCCCCAAAGGCTGGACGCGGCAGCACCGGCGCCGCCGTCCTGCAGCCGGTCATGGCCGCCGCCGCCGTAGAGCTTCTGGCCATCGGCATCGCCGAGCAGGACATCGTTGAAGCCGGTCCCGATCGCGGTAGTCACGGCGTCGCCCCAGGTCGCCAGCGGGGCGCCACCCTGGGTCGCGTAATTCGGCTCGGAACGGACGATGATGCCGGAGCCGACTTGGCTGAAGTCGACGACCTCGAAACCGGCGGGGACCGCAACGCCACCGCCGGCGGCGGCGGCCTTCGGAACGATGAAGGTGGGCATCGGAGGATCTCGCTGTCGTGGGGGGAAGCCGCCGGTTCGTCCCGGCCCCCCGGTCATAAGGCGGGCTGGACTGGCGCAACGCGGCCGCATGCGCCGGTGCACCCTCGCGTAGGATCAGCGATTCACCTTGTCCGTTAAGGGGTTGAGGCCATGGGCGGCGGGCCGCCCAGCGCCGTCGGTTAACAAGGGCGGCCTCCACGTCCACGACGTTTACGATGCCGGCCCGGCCAGACGCCCCTCCAGCCGCTCGCGGCAGTCGGCGAGGCCGGCCGAGGCGACATCGATCACCGCCCGGATGCGCGCCACCCGTCGCAGGTCGGGATGGACCAGGAGCCAGAGCCCGGTCTCGAGGCCGGGCAGCGGCGCGCCCAGCCGCCGGAGCGCCGGCTCCGCGTCACCGAGGAAGCAGGGCAGCACGGCACGCCCGATGCCCGCCCGTGCCGCCGCGAGCAGCCCCATCAGGCTGTTGCAGCGCAAGGCTACCCGACCGTCGGCAACCTCCCGCGCCAGCCATGCCGCAGCCCGCAGATGGCCGAGGCTCTCGTCCGGTCCGACCCAGGCGTCGGGCGGCGGGTCGACGGCGTAGACGGCGCTGGCGATGTTGCACAGGCGGCGGCCAACCAGATGGCCGGGGACGTCGTCGGACGGGCGCAGGGCGATGTCGGCATCGCGCCGGGTCAGCGTCAGCAGCGCATTGGTGACGACGAGCTCGAGCGTGATCGCCGGATAGGCCCGGCGGCAGGCCGCCAGCACCGGCGCCAGCAGGCCGGCCAGCGTGTCGGTGGTGGTCAGCCGGACGACGCCACCAGGGCGAAGGTCCTCGCCGGCGACCAGCCGTTCGGCCGCCAGCACCTCGGCCTCGACGCGCTGGGCGGCAGCGACCACCGCCTCGCCTGCCGCGGTCGGGGCGTAGCCGGCACGCGCCCGCTCGAACAGACGCACGCCGAGCATGGCCTCGAGCGCGCCGAGTCGCCGGAACGCGGTCGAATGGTCGATGGCGAGGTCGCGGGCCGCTCCTGCCAGGCTTCCGGCGCGTCCGATCGCCAGCACCAGCCGCAGGTCGTCCCAGGGAAGTCTTGTTTGCATGGGCGCAAGCCAACCTTGGAAAGGCTCCATATGGCTTGCGCCCTGGAAAGCGTCGAGTCTGCTTGCCGCCACCCGAGGAGACCAAGCATGACCAACCTGTCCGCCGCCAAGCCGTCACCGCTGCCGCGGCTGGTGAGCCATCTGTTATGCCCCTACGTGCAGCGCGCCATGATCACGCTGGCGGAAAAGGGCGTCGCCTTCGAGCGGGTCGACGTCGACCTCGCCGCCAAGCCTGCCTGGTTCCTCGCGATCTCGCCGCTCGGCCGGGTCCCGCTGCTGCAGGTCGGCGACGCCGTGCTGTTCGAGAGTGCGGCGATCGTCGAGTACCTCGACGAGACCATGCCGGGCCCGCGCCTGCACCCCGACGACCCGCTCGAGCGGGCGCGGCATCGCGGCTGGATAGAGTTCGGCTCGGCGACGCTGGCTGATATCGCCGGCCTCTACGGTGCTGCCGACGAGCCCGCATTCGCCGCCAGATGCTCGTCCCTGCGCAGCCGCTTCGCGCGGCTCGAGGAGGCGCTCGGCGACGGCCCGTGGTTCGCCGGAGCGAAGTTCTCGTTCGTGGACGCGGTGTTCGGACCGGTGTTCCGCTACTTCGACGTGATCGAGCGTTCCGTCGACCTCGGCGTCCTCGACGGCCTGCCGAAGTGCCGGGCCTGGCGCATCCAGCTGGCCCGGCGGCCGAGCGTAGCGGCGGCGGTCGCCGCCGACTATCCGGAGCGCCTGCAGGCTTTCCTGCTGGCCCGCAGGTCCTGGCTGTCGGGATTGCTCGGTGGAGCCGCCGCGGAACGGGCGGCCTGAGACGACGACATGGCCGGCCCGGCGGGAGCCGGGGCCGGCCGAAGGCTCACATCAGCAGCAGGGCGCCCATCAGGACGCCGATCAGCGCCCAGCCGGCGACGATCTCGCCACGCCCGATCGTGGCCCGCTGGAACACGGCCTTCTCGGTCGAGGTGCCCGTCTCGGACAGGGCTGCAAGCGACGACATCGGGTCCTCCTCCGGTGGGAGCCCGCGGATCCGGTCTGCTGGGTCCGCGGGCTCGACGGCCGGATGATGCTCCGGCGGCGGCGGTCGCGCGGTGATGTGGATCACAGGTGGCACGGCCCTTCCGCAGACCTCCCCGGCTGGTCTACCCTCCGGCTCAACGCTCAAGGGGGAGGCGTCCATGGCCAAGATCGTCGACGTGTCGGCGACCGCGCATTCGCGGCCGTTCGACAAGAGCGGGCTCGTCCGCAACGCGCTCGGCGCCAACATCAAGCGCGACTTCGTGCTGGTCCGGGTGACCGCCGACGACGGCACCGTCGGCTTCGGCGAGTCGCATCACGGCCAGAACCCGACCGCGATGGTCGAGGTGGTCAAGGGCATGGGCTCGCTGGCGATCGGCGCCGATCCCTTCGACAGCGAGGGCATCTGGGCCCGCCTGGCGTTCCAGCAGGTGCAGACCCACGGCCTCGGCGCCGGCAGCGTGATCGCCCTGTCGGGCATCGACATGGCCCTGTGGGACCTCAAGGGGAAGCTGCTCGGCCAGCCGGTCTACAAGCTGCTCGGCGGCGCCAAGAAGCGCCTGCGCGCCTATGCCGGCGGCCTGGCGCTGGGCTTCCAGCCCGTCGACACGCTGGAGAAGGAAGTCGCGGCGCTGATGGCCCAGGGCTACACCGCCATCAAGCTGCGCGTCGGCGACCATCCCAGGCGCGATGCCATGCGCGTCGCCCACATCCGCAAGACCTTCGGCGACGACCTCGACATCGCCGTTGACGCGCAGACCCGCTACACCCCGCTCGATATCCCCGAGGTGCTCGACTACTGCGACAAGTACCGGGTGTACTGGCTCGAGGAACCGTTCGCGACCGACAACATCCGGGCCTATGTCGAGACCCAGGCGAAAACCCGGATCCCGCTGGCGGCCGGCGAGAACCACTACACGCGCAAGGCCTTCCGCGAGCTCTTCAACCATGGCGCCATCGCCATTGCCCAGGCCGACTGCACCAAGGCCGGCGGCATCAGCGAGGTGAAGAAGATCGCCGACATGTCGGTGGCCTACGACCTCTGGATGGCGCCGCACACCAGCCACAGCATCATCTCGGCCGCGGCCAACACCCACCTGCTCTGCGCCTTGTCCAACGGCCTGATCTACGAGGCCGACGTCGCCAAGGTAAACCCGTTCCGCACCGACCTCAGCAAGGTGCCGTTCGGCGTCGTCGACGGCCACATCGAGCCCAACGACCTGCCGGGCCTCGGGCTGGACATCGACGAGGCGGTGCTGGCGGCCCACCCGGCGATCCCGGGGCCCTGCTACATCCCGGGAGCCTGAGCCAACGGCGGCGGGCGGCCGCGCAACCGATTGACTCGGCCGCCCGTCGACCCCAAGGTTTGCCACTAAGGAGCGTTCAGGGGGCTCGCGCCATGCGTCTCGGCATGTTCATGCATCCGATCCAGGACTTCAAGCGGGGCTACCACACCCTGCTCAAGGAGGACCTGGACGTCATCCGTACCGCGGACCGCGAGGGGTTCGACGAGGTCTGGCTGGGCGAGCATTACTTCCTGCCGTCCGAGCCGTTCGCCTCGCCGCTGATGATCTTCGCCCGGCTCGCCGCCGAGTGCCCGCGGATCACCATGGGTGCGGGCGTCGTCTGCCTGCCGCAGAAGCATCCGGCCATCGTCGCCGGCGAGATCGCGCAGATCGACCACATGCTGGAAGGCCGCTTCATGTTCGGCGTCGGGCCCGGCGGTTCGCCGCCCGACTTCGAGGCCTTCGGCGTGGTCGACAAGAACCGTGCGGAGATGGTCGAGGAGAGCGTCGACATCATCCTCAAGCTGTGGAGCGAGGATCCGCCCTACGACATCCAGGGCAAGTACTGGAACTTCCAGGTCAAGGACAACGTCCTGCCCGACCTCGGCGTCGGCAAGATGACGGTGCCGTTCCAGAAGCCCTATCCGCCGATCATGCTGCCCTCGATGAGCCGCAACTCGGCCAGCGCCAAGCTCACGGCGCGGCGCGGCTGGCACATGATCTCGGCGAACTTCGTGCCCGAGGACATCGCCATCGGCCACTTCAAGGACTGGGCCGGCGAGCGCCAGCGCCTGAACCTGCCGCTGGAGACGCACAAGTACCGCGCCGGCCGCACCATCCTCGTCTGCGACACCGACGAGGAGGCCCGCGCCTACCTGAAGCATCCCGACTGCACGATGCGCTGGTACTTCCACTACATCTCCGGCCTCACCCGGCACGGCGGCTTCGTCGGCATGCTCAAGAACGACCCGAGCATGTCGGACGACGACGTGACGGTGGACTACTGCCTCGAGAACATCGTCATCGCCGGCAGCCCCAAGACGGTGGCCGAGAAGCTGGCCGCGTTCCGCGAGAAGGTCGGACCCTTCGAGACGCTCATCATCTCGCATCACGACTGGACGCACCGCGACCTCTGGCAGCGGCACATGCATCTGGTCTCGCACAAGATGATGCCGATCCTGCGGGACCTCACCGGCACGCAGCATCTGGTCGAGCGCGCCCGCGCCGCGGAGTGACCTGACGGACCGGCCGCCGCGCCGCGGCCGGTCCGCATGACGTCCGCCACCGGCGGTGCGCTGCTGGTCGTCGCCCTGGTCATCAGCCTGGGTGCTGTCCTGCGGCGCACCGCGGTGCTGGAGCCGGCCGGCTGGACCGGCATCGAGCGGCTCGTCTACTTCGTCTGCTTCCCGTCGCTGCTGTTCGTCGAGCTGGCCCGCGCCGATCTCGCCGGCCTGCCGGTGCTGGCCTTCGGCGGCACGCTGGTCGCGACGCAGCTGGTGATGGCCGCCCTCGCCTCGGCCGCCCACCGGCTGTTCCGCCTGCCCGGGCCGACCTACACCAGCGTGCTGCAGGGTGTCGTCCGCTGGAACAGCTACGTCGCCCTGGCGCTGGCGCCGGCCCTGCACGGGCAGCTGGGTGCGGCGCTGGCTGCTCTCGCGGTGGCGGTGATGACCCCGGCGGCGAACCTGCTCAGCGTCGTGGCGCTGGCCCGCCACGGCCGCGCCGAGCGCCTCGGGATCGGCGGCACCGCCCGCGCGCTGCTGACCAATCCGCTGCTGCTCGCTCCCGCCGCCGGCGTCGCCGTCAACCTTGCCGGCCTCGAGCTGCCGCGACTGGTCGCCGAGCCGCTGCGCCTGCTGGGCCAGGCGACGCTGCCGCTGGGGCTCCTCGCCGTCGGCGCGGCGCTGCGCCTCGCGGCCGTCGCCGGCCGGCCGGTGCTGCTGGCCGGTGCCACGCTCGGCAAGCTGCTCGTCATGCCGGCGGTTGCCAGCGGCATCGGCCTGCTGGCTGGCCTCGACGGCACCGCCCTCGGCATGGTGCTGCTGGTGACCGGCGTGCCCACCGCCACCTCGGCCTACGTGCTCGCCCGCCTGCTCGGCGGCGATGCCGAGCTGATGGCGGCGCTGATCACCGCCACCACCGTCGCGGCGATGGCAACGCTGCCGCTGCTGCTGGCTCTCTAGCGCTCAGTCGCGGCCGTGCCGGTCCGGCCCGTCGTCGGGATGGCGCGGCAGGTCGTCGGCGGTCTCAAACCAGCCGATCCGGCTCGCCGTCCAGGTATGGTACTCGGGCGGAAACAGCAGCGGGTCGTCGAGGCTGGCGAGCGTGATGTCGATGAAGCCGGGCTGCGCCAGCGACCGGAACGACAGCGGCGTTCCGCAGCTCGCGCAGAAGGCACGCCGGCCGTGCCTGGTCGATGCATGGACCGCCGGCTGGCCCTTCGTCCAGGCGAACGCCTCCTCGCGCCACGTGCCCCACGGCACCGCCGGCGCCCCGGCCGAGCGCTGGCACAGCCGGCAGTGGCAATAGCCGGCATCGACCGGCGGGCCGTCCACGCGGTAGCGGACCGCGCCGCAGAGGCAGCCGCCCTCAGCCATCGGCAAGCTCGACAATCACCGGGGTGTGGTCGGACGCCTTGGCCAGGCCGCGCGGTGCCTTGTCGATCTCGCACCCGACCAGACGATCGGCCGCCTGCGGCGACAGCAGGAAGTGGTCGATGCGGATGCCATGGTCCAGCGGCCATGCCTGGGCCTGATAGTCCCAGAACGAGTAGGCGCCGGTGGCATCCGGGTGGAGTGAGCGGAAAGCCTCGGTGAAGCCCAGGTTCTGCAGGGCACGGAAGGCAGCACGGCTCTCCGGCTGAAACAGCGCATCGCCGGTCCATGCCTTCGGATCGTGGCAGTCGACCGGCTCCGGAATGACATTGTAGTCGCCGCCCAGCACCACCGGCCGCTCCTCCTCGAGCAGCGCCGCACCGTGCTGCTGCAGCCGTGCCATCCACGCCAGCTTGTAGGCGAACTTCTCCGTGCCGATCGGGTTGCCGTTGGGCAGGTAGATCGAGGCGACCCGCACACCGCGGACGGTCGCCTCGATGTAGCGGGCCTGGGCGTCCTCCGGGTCGCCGGGCAGGCCGCGGACGACGTCCTCGATGGCTTCATTCGCGAGGATGGCGACACCGTTGTAGGTCTTCTGGCCATGCGTCGCGACGCGGTAGCCGAGCCCGCCGACGGCCTCCGCCGGGAAGGCCTCGTCGACGCACTTGATCTCCTGCAGCAGCACCACGTCCGGCGCCGCCGTGCCCAGCCAGTCCAGCACGTTGGCGAGCCGCGCGTTGATCGAGTTGACGTTCCAGGTGGCCACCCGCATCACGAGGCTCCGGCGCTGGCTGATCGCGACGCATCCCTACAGGAGGCCGCCGCCGAGGTTAAGCCGCGGGTGCCATCTTGAACGGCACGGCAAAGCCTACGACGTGAGTAGGGATCGTCCGGACGGTTCCAGCCCCTCAAGGAGACCCGGCTTGTCCGATTCCCGTTGCCCGGCCCGGAGCCTCGCATGACCAGCCGCCGCCAGCTGCGCTTCGGCGCCTTCATGCGCCCTGTCGGCATCCACACCGCGTGGTGGCGCTACCCGGGCGGCTGGCCGGACGCGAACTTCAGCTTCCCGCGGCTGAAGCAGCTGGCACAGACCCTCGAGCGCGGCCTGTTCGACGCCTTCTTCATGGCCGATCACCTGGCGCTGCTGAACATGCCGATGGCAGCGCTGCGCCGCAGCGCCACCGTCACCTCGTTCGATCCGGCGACCCTGCTGCCGGCGCTGGCGGTCGTCACCGAGCGGCTCGGCCTCGTCGCCACGGCCTCGACGACCTTCGACCAGCCCTACCATGTCGCCCGCCGGTTCGCCGCCCTCGACCATCTGAGCGGTGGCCGGGCCGGCTGGAACATCGTCACCACCTCCAACCCCGAGGCGGCGCTGAACTTCGGCCTCGAGGAGCATGTCGAGCACGCCCAGCGCTACCGCCGGGCGCGCGAGTTCTACGATGTCGTCACCGGGCTGTGGGACAGCTGGGCCGACGACGCCTTCCTGATGGACCAGGAGTCCGGCCTGTTCTTCGATCCCGACAGGCTGAACGTGCTGGACCACAAGGGCCCGCACTTCTCGGTGCGTGGGCCGCTGAACGTGGCCCGGCCGATCCAGGGATGGCCGGTCATCGTCCAGGCCGGGGCCTCGGACGACGGCCGCCAGCTCGCCGCCGAGACCGCCGAGGTCGTGTTCGGCAGCTCGCGCACGCTGGCCGACGGCCAGAAGTTCTACAGGGACGTGAAGGACCGCATGCGCCGGATCGGCCGCGACCCCGAGCACCTGAAGATCCTGCCGGGTGCCCACGTCATCGTCGGGACGACGCCCGGGGAGGCGCAGGCGAAGAAGGCGCGCCTCGACGCCCTCGTCCATCCCGACAGCGGCATCCCCAACCTGTCGATGCGCCTGGGCGTCGACGCCTCGCGCTTCGACCTCGACGGCCCGCTGCCCGAGATACCCGAGACCAACGACAGCAAGAGCGGCCGCCAGTCGCTCGTCGACCTCGCCCGCCGCGAGAATCTCACGGTCCGCGATCTGGCCATCCTGGTCGGGCGCTTCGGCGGCCTCGAGATGGTCGGCACGCCGGCCATGATCGCCGACGAGATGCAGGCCTGGCTCGAGGAGGAAGCCAGCGACGGCTTCAACGTGATGTTCCCCTACGTGCCGGGCGGCGTCGACGATTTCGTCGACCTCGTCGTGCCCGAGCTGCAGCGCCGCGGCATCTTCCGCACGGCCTACGAGGGCAGGACCCTGCGCGAGAACCTGGGCCTGCCGCGGCCTGCCAACCGGTTCTTTCCGCCGCGCTGAGCGCGGCGCGACCGGACCGCTCGCCGCCTCAGCCGCAGGGCTGGTTCAGGAAGTTCACGAAATCGGGCGGGTAGCGCTTGGCATCGATCACCAGCCCGGCGAAACCCGGCTCGCTCGACAGGTTGACCCAATCCCAGACGATGTCGTCGCCGTTGTGGCGAGCGACCTCGAAGATGCGGCCTTCCTCGGGATCGGTGACGAGGACGTTGCCGTTGGGCAGAAGCCGCACGGTGCCACGGCGATAGGCGTAGAACGGCGCGTCCTTCCCCCCGTCGTAGCTCCAAACGACCTTCTGGCTGGTCGGGTCGATCTCGATGATCCGCGACCGAGCGGCCATCTTTTTGTCGATGGTCACGTTGTTGTCGTAGATCAGGATGGTGCCTTCGGGCGTGAAGCTCGGATCGTGCTGCATGTGGAACTGGCCCGACGTGCCCCACTTCACCTGCCAGGTCTCGCCGTCGAGCACGACGACGGTGCTCGGCCGGCGCATCGAGACGACGAGATCGCCCGCCTTGAACAGCGGGAAGCGGTCGGCCATCGCCGGGTCGAGCACGCCGATCTTGTTCATGTGGACCGGGTCGTCGATGCGGACCTGATTCTCGGACCCCGAACCCATCACGAAGATCTCGTCCCAGCCGCTGTCACGGAGGATGTCGATGATCGACGCCTCGCGGAGCACCTTGCCGTCGCTGTCGAAGCGGACCATGCCATCGTCGGCATAGGCGCCCGCCTCGCTGGGCCCGACGCGCGGGAACTCGCCCTTGGGTTCCTTGCCCGTACGGCTCATCGGCGCGATGTAGGTGCCGTCGCCCAACGGCTCGAGCGCATGGTGGGTCCGCAAGGGCAGCACCCACTCGATCTTCGAGCAGCGGTCGAGCTTGACCGTGCCGGTGGAGAAGAGGTTCAGCAGCACCTCGCCATTGGGCAGGAGCTCCGCACCATGGACGTTGGCATCCTGGTCCGGCGGCAACTGCTTCAGGTGCGGCGGCGGGCCGTTGGGGTAGGCTTGGCTGATCGCCACGTCCCACTTGTGGACGGTGTTGCCCTGCATATCGAGCAGCGAGGCGCCGAACCGGCCGTCCCGGTACGCCGTGATGAAGGTGTAGCCGTCAAAGGCGCGGGACGGGTCGCTGGCGACGAGCCCGCCCTGGGTCCGTGACGTCGGCCGCAGATATTCGCTGCGGGTCCGCGTCTCCTTGCGGACCTCGTCGATCAGCTCGTCGGCCGTGATCTCGAGCGGACGGATGTAGGAAGCCGGGAACCAGCCGCGCGCCCCGGCGAGATAGCCGTAGACGAAGATTGCAAGCAGCAGGGCCAGGCCGAAGGCAAGCTTTTCCCAGTTTCGAAGAAGCCAGCTGGCCATCGACGAAGATCCCCCCGCTGTCGTTTTCGCCTGAGGCTCAGTTGCAGCTCTGACCGACGAAGCTCAGCTTCGCGGCATCGATCCGGTCGACATCGAGGACCATCCCGACGAAGCCTGGTTCGGCGAGGTTGACATACTCCCAGACAACCTTGTCGCCAGCCGATCGCGAGACCTCGATGATGCGTCCGCCGAAGGGATCGGAGATCAGCACATTGCCGTTGGGCAGCGGCACCTGCATCCCGCGCGACGAGGCGTAGAAGCGCACGTCGTCGCGACCGTCATAGGTCCACACGATCTCCTGGGTGATCGGGTCGATCTCCAGCACCTTGCTGCGCGACGCGTTCAGTGCGTCGCCGAAGATGTCGTTGTCGAAGACCATGATATGGCCGTTGGGCAGGAAGTCGGGATCGTGCTGGCCATGAAATAGCCCGGTCATCGACCATTTCATCTCCCACGTCTCGCCGTCGAGCACCGCGATGGTGTTGGTCGAGCGGAACGAGACGAGCAGATCGCCGGCCTTGAAGATCGGGAAGGCGCCGGCCATCTCCGGCCGCAGCATCTCGACGTCGTTGAGGTGCACCGGATCGCCGTGGCTGGTCCGGGCCTCGTTGCCCGAGCCGGCGAGGAAGATGCCCTCGCGGCCGCTGGCATGGAGTGCGTCGAGCATCGAGGTGGTGCGCAGCACCTTGCCGTCGGCGCTGATCAGCGCGACGCCGTCGTTCACGACCGTGCCGGTCTCGCTCATGCCGATGCGCCGGCGCGACGGCATCGGCGCGGTCATGTCCTCGAGACGGATCGGCGACAGGATGTTGCCGTCGGGGAGGACGTCGACCGAATGATGCGTCTCCTCGGGCAGGATCCAGACCGGCTTGCCGCAGCGGTCGAGCTTCACCAGGCCGGTGCTGTAGATGTTGAGGATAACGTCGCCGTTGGGCAGCAGGGCGGAACCCTGGATGTTGATGTCCCAGTCCGGCGGCACCGACTTCAGGTGCGCCGGCGGCGTCGGGAACAGCTCCGCCATGGCGACGTCCCACTTGTGCACGACCTTGCCGTCCATATCGACGAGCGTCGCGCCGAAGCGCCCGTCGCGATAGGCGGTCATGAAGGTGTACCCCGGATAGGCCAGCGCCTGGTCGTTCACCTTGACGCCGCCGGCGGTCTCCTCGGTCGGGATCAGGTACATGGACCGGTCGTGCGTGTAGTGGCGCCAGTTCGCCCGCCAGTCGGCGAAGGCGTCGGCGGCGCGATTGAGCGTGTCGTGCGGCCACAGGCGATACTTGCCGACGGCCACGCCGTAGCCCGCCGCGATGATCAGCATGCCGACGAGGAAGAGCCCCTTTTCCCAGTTGTTTCTGATGAAGGTCAGCATCTTCCCTGCCTGGCTAGGGTTGCGACAGCGCCGCCTGCCGGCTGGCCTGCCCGGACACCGGGCAGCAGGACCTCGGCAGACGGCCGGAAATCGTCGGCCGATCGCGTCCGTCCGCGGACGCCGGGCGCGGGTCTATCGGACCGCGCCGTCATGCTGCAAGTGCTAACGGCTCCGGCCGTGCCGGCATTCCCGCCCTACGGCTCGAGGGCATTCAGCAGGTAGACCGCGCGGACGATGTCGGCAGGCTTGGCCTGCGCGCCGAAGGCCGAGGTGAAGATCTTCTCGATCGCCTTGCTCCGGTAGACCCCGGCCAGCGCCGTATCCACGACCAGCCGGAAGTCGTCGTCGCCGCGTGGCAGGACCAGCGCGTAGGGCTCGTTCGACAGGCTGCGCTCGGACAGCTTGAGCTTGGCCTTGTCGGGGCTCTGCAGCCATTGGAACAGCAGGATGCCGCCATCGCCGAAGAACGCCGCGAGCTTGCCGGCGGCCAGGTCGCGGACACCGGCCTCGTAGTCGTCGTAGGGCACCAGCTGCGCATCGAAGTTCTGGTCGGCCAGCGCCTTGCGCAGGGTGTCGACGGTGATCGTGCCGGCCCGGGCGCCGATCTTCTGCCCCTTGAGATCCTTGAAGGTCTGCGGTCCGTCGACGCGGTACAGCAGGGTCGAGCCGGAGGCGAAGGTCATCAGGGAGAAATCGACGACCTGGCGCCGCGCCAGCGTGACCGTGTCGGCGCCGCAGAGCAGGTCGACCTTGCCGGCCTTGAGCTGGTCGAAACGCGTCTTGGCGTCGACGATCTGGTAGCGCACGTCGAGCTTGTCGAGCTTGAGCGTCTGGCGGACCTGCTCGGCGACGACGAGGCAGAGGTCGACGCTGTAGCCGGCGGGCTCGCCCTTGGCGTTCTCGTAGGAGAACGGCATCGCGTCGTTGCGGTAGCCCAGCGTCAGCTGGCCGGTCTGCTTGACCTTGTCGAGGACGCCGGCTTCGGCCGTGGCGGCAAGGCCGAGAAGGGCGACGGCGAGGGCGAGCAGGCGGCGCATGGAGTTGGTCCGACGTGGGCGTTGCGGCGGCTATAGACGATGCCGCCGACACGGTCCAAGGCGGCCTGCGCTCAGGCGAAGGTCAGCAGCACCTGATCCGCCGCCACGGTGTCGCGTGGCTTGACCCTGACCTCGGCCACCGTGCCGTCGCGCTCCGCTCGCAGCACGTTCTCCATCTTCATGGCCTCGAGCACGCACAGTTCCTGGCCGGCCTTGACCGCGTCGCCGGCCGCCACGCTGACCGCCATGATCAGCCCGGGCATCGGCGACACCACCAGGCGCGAGGTGTCGGGCGGCGTCTTCTCCGGGATGCGATGGGCGAGCTCGGCGGCACGACGCGAGCGCACCAGCGCGTCGACCTCGACGCCGCCATGCACCAGCCGCCAGCCCTCGCTGCGCGGCTCGGCCTGCAGCACGAGCGGAACGCCATCGATCTCGGCGCGAACAACCGGAAGACCCGGCCGCCAGTCGATCGCCACCTGCAGCGTCGCACCGTCGATGCCGAGCACGAGCGGCGTGCCGCGGCCCTCGACATCGAGCGTCAGTTCGTCCCTGCCCAGGCGCACTACCCACGAGGCCTCGGGCCGGATCCGCGCGCCCACCAGCTGGCCCGAGATCGCCGCCGCCCGCTCCGCCTCGACCAGGCGCATCGCCACGGCGACTGCGGCGAGGCGGCGAGCCGTCACCGGGTCGAGCGTCCGCTGCTCGAAGCGGTCGCCATACTCCTCGGCGATGAAGCCGGTGGTCAGGCGGCCGGCGCGAAAGCGCTCGTGGGTCAGCAGGCTGGCAAGGAACGGGATGTTGTGGTTGAGCCCGCGGATGACGAAGCCGTCGAGCGCGGTCACCACCCGGTCGATCGCCTGCCCGCGGTCGGGCGCCCAGGCGCACAGCTTGGCGATCATCGGGTCGTAGAACATCGACACCTCGCCGCCCTCGGCGACGCCGGTGTCGACCCGCACCCCCTCGCCGAGCGGCTCGACATAGCGGCGCAGGCGGCCGGTCGACGGCAGGAAGCCGCGCGCCGGGTCCTCGGCATAGACGCGGGCCTCGACCGCCCAGCCGTCGATGCGCAGGTCGTCCTGGGTGAAGCCCAGCGGCTGCCCGGCGGCGACCCGGATCATCTGCTCGACCAGGTCCATCCCGGTGATCAGCTCGGTCACCGGGTGCTCGACCTGCAGCCGGGTGTTCATCTCGAGGAAGTAGAAGTTGCGGTCCTTGTCGACGATGAACTCGACCGTGCCGGCCGAGTGGTAGCCGACGGCCTTGGCCAGCGCGACGGCCTGGGCGCCCATCGCCATCCGCGTCGCCGGGTCGAGGAACGGGCTCGGCGCCTCCTCCAGCACCTTCTGGTGGCGGCGCTGGATCGAGCACTCGCGCTCGAACAGGTGCAGCACGTTGCCGTGCTTGTCGCCCAGCACCTGGATCTCGATGTGGCGCGGCTCGACCACGTACTTCTCGAGGAAGACGCGATCGTCGCCGAACGAGGAGCGCGCCTCGGAGCGGGCGCGCTCGAGGCCCTCGATCAGGCCGGCCTCGTCGTGGGCGATGCGCATGCCCTTGCCGCCGCCGCCGGCCGAGGCCTTGACCATCACCGGATAGCCGATCTCGCGGGCGATCCGCCGCGCCTCGTCGGGATCGGCGATCGCGTCCAGGGTCCCGGGCACGGTCGAGACCTTGGCGGCGCGGGCCAGCCGCTTGCTCTCGATCTTGTCGCCCATGGCCTCGATGGCACCGACCGGCGGGCCGATGAAGGCGACGCCGGCCGCCTCCAGAGCCTGGGCGAAAGCGGCGCGCTCGGAGAGGAAGCCGTAGCCGGGGTGCACGGCCTGGGCACCGGTCCGGCGGCAGGCATCGACCAGCCGGTCGATCAGCAGGTAGCTCTCGCGTGCCGGCGGCGGTCCGAGATGGACCTTCTCGTCGGCCATCTGGACATGCAGCGCATCGGCGTCGGCATCGGAATAGACGGCGACGGTGCGGATGCCGAGGCGGCGGCAGGTGCGGATGACGCGGCAGGCAATCTCGCCGCGATTGGCGATCAGGATCTTCTCGAACATTGTCTTCGACCCGCCCCGCAGCTGTCGCGGGACCGGTTAGCACCGGGGTCGGGCGGATGCCAGATCAGCGCGGCATTGCGGCGCGGCCGCGCCGGAGCTCAGCCGACCTTGAGCTTGAACATGTACGGCGAGCCGCGGCCGCCGGCGATGATCCGGTGGGTTCCGGGCGTCAGCACGATGCGGTCGCTGGCGAGCTCCCTGCCGAGCCCGACATCGTCGACGAGGGTGCCGAGCTCGCTGCCGAGGTCGCGCAGGCAGAGCTCGCCGCGGTCCATGAGGATGGCAAAGTGCGGCCGCGACAGGCGGTAGGGCTCCGGGTCGGCGACCTCGAGGTCGAGGTCCAGCTTGAGGTTCGGCTCGCGCGGCCCGGCCCGGCGGCCGACGGTGTAGGGCAGCTCGGTGATCAGGATCGGCACGTTGCCGGCATAGAGCTTGGCGGCGAGGCTGTCGGCCTCCAGCTGCAGGGCCGGCAGGCCGGCCGGTGCCTCGGCGACAGCGGCACGGCCGCCGCCTTGCAGCGCCTCGAGCATCATGTCGACGTCGCGCAGCCGCGCGCTCAGCCGCAGGACCAGGCGATGCGCCAGCTTGCCGTTGTCGCGGACCCGGTCGAGGAAGTCCTCGCGGTCGATCAGCTCGGCCTCGACCTCGCCGACCGCCCGCACGGTGGCGATGCGCTCGCGGTCCTCGAGCACGCCCATCTCGCCGACATAGTCGAGCTCGCCGACCCGGCCCAGCGGGATCGGTCCCTGCGGGCCCTCGCGGTAGACCTCGACCTCGCCCTTGCGGATGAAGATGGCGCAGTCGCTGGCATCGCCCTGCCGCACCAGGATCTCGCCCGCGGCGTATGTCCGCACCGCCATGTCGACGCCGCCTCCGTTGACCGATCGACGGTCATGGTGGCGGCGCCGGCGGCCGGCGGCAAGCCGTCGCCGGAGCGGCCTCAGGCGGCGAGGCGCTCCGGCGGGGCGGCGTTGGTCCGCCCGACATACCATGGCCGGTCGCTGACGATGGCCACCGCGTCCGAGCCGAAGCCGTTGAAGCGGGTGCGGAAGGCGTTGGAGTAGGCACCGGTCATGCCGACCTCCAGCCACTCACCGGTGGCGACATCGCCCGGCAGCCACCACGGCCCCGGCAGCGCGTCGACGCTGTCGCAGGTCGGGCCCAGCAGCTCGAACGGCTCGAGCCCGACCACCGCCGGCTGCCGGTCGCGGACCACCCGGATCGGGAAGTGCGGGCCGATCCACTTCAGCTCGGCGAGGTTGCCAAAGATGCCGTCGTTGAGGAAGAGACGCTGGCCACGCCGCAGCTCGACCCGCGCCAGCGCCGAGGCGCCGTCCGCAACCAGCGCCCGGCCCGGCTCGCACTGCAGGCGGCAGGCAAGGCCCTGGCGGCGTACCGCCGCGGCAATGGCGCGGGCGAACACGGCGAACGCCGGCTCGGAGCCGCAATAGTGCGCCGGAAAGCCGCCGCCGACGTCGAGGTCGTCGATGCCGCCCGCCTGCCGCGCCACGGCCGCGGCCAGCGCCACGGCCCGCTCGAACGCCACGGGCTCGACGCACTGCGAGCCGACATGGAAGGTCAGGCCGATCCGCGCCGCCACCTTGCGCACTGCCTGCAGCAGCGCCGGCGCCTCGGCCGGCTCGATCCCGAACTTGCCGGCGAGCGACAGCACCGCACCCTCGCCGGGGACGGCGAGACGCACGTAGAGCTCGAGGTCGGGTGCCGCACCGGTGGCGGCGACGATCTTGGCCAGCTCGTCGGCATGGTCGAGGACGAAGCGGCGCACGCCGTGGACGTGATACGCCTCGGCGATCGCCTCCGGCGCCTTGACCGGATGCATGAAGTGGCAGGCGGCGTCGGGCAGCACGGCCTTCACCGTCCGCACCTCGCCGATCGAGGCGGTGTCGAAATGACGGACGCCGCCCTGCCACAGCGCCTCGAGCACGACGGGCGTGTCGTTGCACTTGACGGCGTAGAGGACGTCGCCGGGAAAGGCGCCGACGATCCGTTCCGCCGTCGCCGCCAGCACATGCGGGCGGACGCAGAGGACGGGCTCGACCGGAGAACGAAGCGAAAGCAGCGCGCCGGCGCTGCCGTAGGTCTGGACCATACCGATCTCCTATCCCCGCCGGCCTTTTGGACCCTTGGGGGGCTAAGCGATCAGACAGCCGCAGCCGCGCGCGCCGCAGTGCGTTGGCTTCTTTTCGGGACGCGGCATATGGGACCAGAGGTCGCCCGTGTAAAGCCTTTTCCGGACCCGCCGGGACATTAATTTTCCCCCGCAGGCTCAACGGCTTGTCACAATTCCCCTGACCTGCTCCTGTGCGCCCGCCGCACGCCCTTCGGAGACCGCGATGATCGACCTCTACACCTGGGCCACCCCCAACGGCCGCAAGGTTTCCATCATGCTCGAGGAGTGCGGCCTGCCCTATGCCGTGCACCCCGTCGACATCGGCAAGAACGACCAGTTCAAGCCCGACTTCCTCGCCATCAGCCCGAACAACAAGATCCCGGCCATCGTCGACTCCGACAATGGCTGGAGCGTCTTCGAGTCCGGCGCCATCCTCATCTACCTCGCCGAGAAGACCGGCCGGTTCCTCCCTGCCGATCCGCGCCAGCGGATGCAGACGCTGGAATGGCTGATGTTCCAGATGGGCGGGCTCGGGCCGATGCTCGGCCAGGCGCACCACTTCCTGCGCTTCGCCCCGGAGAAGCTGCCCTATGCCATGAAGCGCTACGCCGACGAGGCGCAGCGGCTCTACGGGGTGATGGACCGCCGCCTCGCCGCCAACGCGTTCCTCGCCGGCCCCGACTACAGCATTGCCGACATCGCCTGCTGGCCGTGGACGACGCGCTACGAGTGGCAGCAGGTCGACCTCGACGCGTTCCCCAACGTCCGCCGCTGGTACGACGCGATCAAGGCGCGGCCGGCGGTGCAGCGCGGCTACGACGTGCCGAAGCTCGGCCACACCATCCCGGCATGAGCGCTGCCGCCAGCGCCTCGGTCGGCCGTGTCCGCGCGGCGCTCGAGGCGGCGGGCTCGCCGGCCGCCATCGTCGAGCTCGCCGAGACCGCCCGCAGTGCCGAGGACGCCGCCCGTGCCGTCGGCTGCCCGCTGGGCGCCATCGTCAAGTCGCTGGTGTTCGCGATCGACGGCCGGCCGGTGATGGTGCTGGTCGCCGGCGACCGCCGCTGCGACACGGCCGCGCTGCCGGCCGCGTTCGGCATCGAGGGGAAGGCGCGGCGCGCCGATGCCGACCTGGTCCGCGAGGCCACCGGCTTCGCCATCGGCGGCGTGGCTCCGGTCGGCCACTCTCTGCCGGTCGTCGTCGACGCCTCGCTGCGCCGTTTCGCCGAGGTCTGGGCCGCTGCCGGCCATCCCCATTGCGTCTTCCGCACGACCCCTGACGAACTGCTGCACCTGACCGATGGCCGCGAGAACCCCGCTGTCGGCATGCCCTGATCGACGAAATGTCATGAACCCGCAGGTTGCCTGGCCCGTCCCTGATGCTAAGGTTTTAGCTGGAACCTCCACGGGTCGGGACAGCATGGATATCGGCGTACCTCTAAGAGACCTTGGTAGGGTAGACGTAGCACCATTAGTTGAGCGAATTCAGCACCTCACCGAGGACGATTGGCAGCGCAACACGTTCCGCCAGGACGTGCTCGCCTACGGCGCGCATTCAGCGACCGAGAGCATCCTGTTCAAGCAGGAGTGGCACCTGTCAGCCGCCCAGACCTCGCTGGGCCACATGGAGGACATGATCTGGAGCTGGGCCAAGGGCAAGGGGCTCGATCCCCACGCCTTTCTGCCGATCCTCCGTGAGGAGACCGACCTGTGGCCGGTCTACACCTTCCCGGACTGGCTGACCTACCGGGACGTGCTCGAGCCGCTCGTCGCGTCCTGCCTGAAATTGCTGGGCAAGCCCGGCGGCATCGTGACCCGTCTGGCGCTCGTGCGGCTGCCCGGGGGCGCCCACATCAAGCCGCATGTCGACGGCCACCTGATGGCCGAGCGGGCGCATCGCCTGCACGTCTCGCTGAGCCGGTCGCCATCGGTCGTCTACAAGATCGACGGCCGCAAGTTCACGATGCAGGAAGGGCACGTCTATGACTTCAACAACCGCGTGCGCCACTCCGTGCGCAACGAGGGCCGCCAGCCGCGCGTGAACCTGTTCGTCGACTACTATCCGAACCCCGGACCGGCGATCCGCAACCCGCTGGCCGACCTGCCCCCGGTGTTCGCCCCGCCGACGCCGCGACTGGCCTGACCGCTTGCTCGAGATCTTCGTCGACGGCGACGCCTGCCCGGTCAAGGAGGAGGTTTACCGCGTCGCCGGGCGCTACGGCCTCAAGGTCTGGGTGGTCAGCAACGGCTGGCTGAACGTGCCGGCCTCGCCGCTGATCGAGCGGGTGATCGTCACCGACGGCCTCGACGTCGCCGACGACTGGATCGCCGACCGGGTCGGCCCCGGCGACATCGCCATCACCGCCGACATCCCGCTGGCCGACCGCTGCGTGAAGCGGGGTGCCCGGGTGCTCGGCCCGACCGGCCGGCCGTTCACCGAATCCTCGATCGGCAGCGACCTCGCCATGCGCAACCTGATGACCTCCCTGCGCGAGACCGGCGAGATCCGCGGCGGCGGCCGCCCGTTCACGAAGCAGGACCGCTCGAGATTCCTCGGCGCCCTCGACACCGCCATCCAGGCAATCCGCCGCACCGGGCGCTGAACCGTCCACCGCCCGCATTGACACACCCCCGCCCCCACCCGTACATGGCCGCTGCCGCGGAGGGGTGGCCGAGTGGCTGAAGGCGGCGGTTTGCTAAACCGTTATAGGGCCCTAAAGCCCTATCGAGGGTTCGAATCCCTTCCCCTCCGCCAGCACAGCTAACCCATTGAAATCCTTAGCGAGACCGTAGCGGGCTGCCGTTGGCCGCGTGTGTCGGACTGACACACGCCCGCAGGGGCATCCCAGGTGACGCACAACAGGTACATCCACAGGCGCCGGCAGGGCTGATACGTCAGGGCAGCCGCACCCCTTCCCTCGTTCCGGTGGTGCGAAAAGCTCAGATAGTCCGGTCGGTCGGAACACGCGACGGAGAGGTGGCCCGAGAACGGCGATGGGCCATGCTGGCCAGCGCTCAGGCCTGGTTCGTTGAATTGCGGTCGGCAGCGGTAGGCGTCTCCGCTTCCTCGTCGGCTGACGCGTCGGAGAGAAAGGCGATGCCGGGGCCGGCGATCCCTGGCGCAGACAATGCTCCAGCCGCGATCACGAGGAACTCGGTTCCGCCACTGAGGCCAGTGTTTGGCAGGCCGCTGCGGCAGTCCCCGAGATGCCGAGTGCCCATGCCGCGGGTGTCCGAAGCGGCTTGATTCACACCGGTAGATATCGCTGCTGGCCTACGCCGTTAAGGGTGGGGGCGGCGGAGGGGAGGGCGAACTTCGGGGCGAAAACGGCGCCAAACGTCAGCTGCACCAACACCTCACACTGCCGCCGCTGCCATCTTCCGGACCACGCCGTCCTGCTTGGTGAGGATGTAGACCTCGCCGTCCGCACCGTGGCCGAAGCGCAGGTCGACGCGGCTGTTCACGCCGACGAGGGTCTGCAGCGTCACCGGCGCCCCGTTTCGCGTCAGCGTCAGTTCCAGCAACGGCGTCTGCTGGCCCTGCACCAGGCTGGCGAGCGGCACGTGGAAGATCCGGCCGTTGACCAGGTCGCCGCACAGGTAGTGCCCCTGCAGCGCCGGCACGGCCGAGCCGCGGTAGACGAAGCCGCCGCAGATGGCGGAGACGAAGCCCAGCTGGCCCGTGGGATAGCTCAGGCCCTCCTCATGGTCGTACTGGGCCACCGGATAGGTCAGCCCGAGCGCGGCATCGTCGGCCGGCAGCGGGTAGAGCTGGTCGGGCTCGTCGCGGACGTAGGCGAAGGTCCCCTCGCGCAGTGGCCAGCCGTAGTTGGCGCCGCGCAGCAGCAGGTTGACCTCCTCGATCTGCCACTGGCCGATGTCGGTGAGGATGCCGGTGCCGGAGACCGTGTCGAACGCCAGATGCTGCGGGTGGCGCAGGCCGTACGCCCAGACCAGCGGGCCGGCCCCGCCGAGGCCCGGAAACGGGTTCGATGCCGGCGTGCCGAACGGCTTGCTGCCGACCCGCAGCGGATTGAGCCGCAGCACCTTGCCGAGCGGCGAGGTCCGGTCCTGCGCCTGGTTGTACGGATCGCCGTTGAGCCCATCATAGCCGCCGTCGCCGGCGGTGACGTAGAGCTTGCCGTACTCGGTCGTGCCGGGGACGGCGGTGGGATTGAACATCAGCTGGTCGACGCCGTGATCGGCCTGGTCGGTCGACCACAGGGCGATGCGCAGCACCTCCCGTCGCGAGGTCGAATAGACCTTGGGCGGATCGGAAGCATCGACCGTCCACTCGGCCAGCACGGCGTCATGCGCCACCGGATAGACGCCGCCCAGCACGGTCACCCCGGCCGGGCGGCTGGCGACGGTCTCGGTCGACAGGGTAAAGAACCGGCGGTGGCCTGGCTGGCCGCCGCGGGCGAAGTCGGGGTGGAAAGCGAAGCTGCGCAGGCCGGCGTAATGGCTCCTGCCGAGGAAGGCCGACCCGCGCAGCTTGGCGAGGTTGAGGAAGCTGGTCACGGCGCCGGTGTCGCGGTGGATGCGCCAGATCCGGCCGCGGGTATCGTTGACGTAGAGATAGGGGCGTCCGTCCGGCGCGGCCGAGAGGTAGTTCAGGCGGGCGTACGGACGCCCCGGGGTACTGGCCGGCACCGTGGCGAGGACGGACAGCTCGACCGCGAGGCCGCTCGGCTCGATCGCCGGCAGCGGGTTGGGCGGAAACGGCGGGCCCTCGAGGTCGGCAGCGCCGGCACGCACGCCGGGGAGGCCGGCACCGACGATCGCGCCCAGGCCTGCGGCGCCTCTCTCCAGCAGCTTGCGGCGTTGCATCGACCTGGCCCTTCGAGTTCTTGTTCGCAAGCGGTCGCGCAGATTAGCGGCGCCGTCAAGTATGTCGGGCCATCGCGAAGGGTGAGAGGATGTTGGCCGGAGTGCTCAACAGCAGCGCCACTCGAGCGCCTCACCGTAAGCTCGTCGCAAACGCCTTGCCATTGACCAGGATGGCGTCGCTACCGGCCAGATCGGCCGCTGCGCCGCCCCGTTTCTTCCCGTCGCGGGCGTTTGCCATGGACGTGCCATCGACGCTCAGGCGGACGGGCCTGAGCCGGCACTTGGTCGCCAATCAATCGGCGACGCACGCAACTCACCTCGCCCAAGCTCGGCCTCAGGCCGCCATCCGGGGGAACCAGGCAGCGGGCACCATCCGCAATCGGGACCGTGCCGCAGCGCCGAATTGAGGGCGACTGCTGCGCGACCCGCAAGGCCGAGGGGTGAGCCGGCGGGAAATGGCGGCCGAGGACCGGCGCTCCTACTCCACGCCCAGGGACACGACCCAGCAGCGCCGGCAGCCGAGCCAGCTGCGCGTCGCCCAGGTCAGTCCGTGCCATCTCCCAGCAATGCCGCCGGTCCATGAGGTTCCCGGCTTTGCGAACACGGCCTCCTCGAACTTCCGGCATGCCAAGTCGGCGATGGGAGGCTAGTCTGCCGCGACTGGTCGCGCGGAGTGCCGGCAGGGGGTAACGGCGTGGTCCCCGGACGCCAGCGCTGCGGCGTCGCAATCGCCGTACTGACGCGGGAGAACGAGCATGCAGCCCCAGGTCTCGCTCGCCGGCGAGGGCGAGGTGTTCCGGATGGAGCCCGGCAGCCTCGTCCGCTTCAAGATCTTCTCCAAGAACACCGGCGGACTGATCGAGATGTACGAGCGGGAGGTGCCGCCGCACACGATCGGCGCCGACCCGCACCTCCACCGGACGACGACCGAGGTCTTCTACGTGGTGGAGGGGACGCCGACGATCCGCTGCGGCGATACCAGCGCCGCCTACGGCCCGGGCTCGATCGTCGTCGTCCCGCCGGACACCGTGCACGCCTACAGCAACCCGACCGATGCGCCGATCAAGGTGCTGATCAGCTTCACGCCGGGTCTCGGCCACGAGGAGTTCTTCCGTGGCCTGTCGCGGCTCAAGCATGGTCCGGCCGAGACCTACCAGCGCGACCTCGACCAGCTGCGGCTGCGCTTCGATTCGATCTCGGTTCCGGCCTGAGCGGGGAAGGAGAGAGGCGATGGCCGAGGTTCGGCTCGAGATCGATGACGCCCTCCACTGGCGGCTCTACTGCAAGGCCGTGGAGCATGGCGTCACGGTAGCCGAGGAGATCGTGGCCCAGCTGCGCGCGGGCCAGGTCGAGCACGAGCCCGATACCGAGCAGCGGCTCGCCGAGGCGCGCGAGATCAGGACCCGCGCCGGCGAGGCGCGGGCGTGATCGTCGTCTCGACCGAGCTGGTGGCCGCCCTCTACGTGCCGGGCGAGCTCACGCCGGTGGCCGAGGGCGTGCTGCGGCGCGATCCGGCCTGGGCCTCGCCGATGATCTGGCGGGCCCTGCTGCCGCTGCACCTGACGCCGGCAATCCGCTCCGGGTCGCTGTCCGGGGAGGCGGTCGCACAGATCGTCGCCGCCGCGCCGCGCCTGTTTCTCGGCCGCGAGTTCCCAGCACCGCTCGAGAACAACATGGAAATCGTCCTGGGCTCGAGCTGCTCGGCGCTGATGGCGCCGTTCCTGACGCTGGCCAGGGGGCTGCGGCTCCGACTCGTTACCACCGATCCCGATGCCCTGGCCGGCTTCCCCGACGTCGCCGTCGCCGCCGCCGCGTTCGCAGGGAGCAAGGCGCCGTGACCGACTTGGTGCTCGACGCCGCCGGGGCCGAGCCGCTGGCGGTGATGCGCCGCGGCATGCCGCACCTGTCCTGCGCCATGGTCCGCTCCGGCACCAGCCGGCTCGTGGTGCTGCGCGCCGACCAGCTGCCCGGCGACCGGGCGCGGCACAAGGTCATCCTCGACCTCATGGCCAACGAGACGATGACCGACGGCCTTGGCGGCGGCCACTACCAGTCGAACAAGGTGGCGGTGGTCGGCCCGGGCGACGGGGCGCACGACTTCACCTTCCACTTCTACCAGGTCGACCCGAAGGCGCGCCGCCTCTACAGCCGCATGGAATGCTCCAACGCGGCCTCGGCCTCGGCGGTGGCGGCGATGCTGGACGATGTCCGGCCGGGCGGCGCCGGTGGCAGCTTTCGCACGATCAATCTCGCCACCCGCCAGCAGGTCGACCTGGTCCCGCCGGCCAGCGGCTGGTGGTGCGGCGACTGGGGCGTGCGCTTCGTCCGCCTGCACCATCTCTGGGAGCACATGACCGAGACGCGCGAGCCGTTCGCGTTCGACCATCACGGGCTGGCGGTGCGCGGCGACATCGTCCAGCACGGCAACATCTTCGTCATGACGGCGCTGCCGGTGGACAAGGTCGATCCCGGCCTGGTCAGCGCGCTGGCGTCCCTGGGCGCCGCCTACGCCGCCAGGGTCGGCCATCCGGCGAGCCCGTCCAAGGTGCTGATCTACCGGGTCGCCGGCGTCAGCGACAACGAGCTCGAGTGCGACGCCACCTGCTTCTCGGAGGGCCAGCAGCATCATTCGCTGCCGGGCTCCGCGGCCATGGCGATGGGCGCCTTCCTCACCGCCAACGGACTCCTCCGGCTGCCGGACGGTGCCGCCGCGGCGGAGACCGGCTTCCTGTTCCACCACCCGTCGGGATCGATGCGGGCACGCGTCCACCTTGTCCGCGGCAGCCGGCACTGGACGATCGATTCGACCAGCTTCGAGACCCCCGTTCGCCTGCTGATGCACGGCGACATCGTGCTGCGCTGAGGTCCGGCCATGTGCGGAATCGTCGGTCTGTTCTCGCCCGTGGCCGTCGATCCCGCAGAGCTCCGGGCGCTGGTCACGACCATGCAGACGGCGCACCAGTACCGGGGGCCGGACGGGCAGGGCGTGTGGGGCAACGACCGCGTCGCACTGGGCAATGTCCGCCTCGCCATCCATGGCGGCCTGCGCCTCGGCCTGCAGCCGCTGCGCGACCGCTGGGGCGGGCATCTCGTGTTCAACGGCGAGGTGTTCGAGCCGCGCGCGGTGCTGGAGGCCCTGGGCGAGCCTTACGATCCCCTGGATTCCGACGGGGTGGCCCTCGAAGCCGTGCTGGCCAAGCAGGGGCCGGCCGGCCTCAACCGGATGCGCGGCATGTTCGCCGTCGCGCGCTACGACACCACCGACGGCAGCCTGACGCTGGCGCGCGATACCTGGGGCCAGAAGCCGCTCTACCTGATGCGCTGGCGCCAGGGCTGGGCGTTCGCCACGACGATCGGCGCGCTGCAGGCCGTGGCCGGCCCGCTGACCCTGCGGCACGACGCGCCGATCGAGTTCCTGCTCTTCAAGAGCATCGGCGGCCTCCACACCTCGTTCGAGGGGATCGAGCAGCTGCCGCCCGGCTCGTGGCTGCGCCTGCGTGCCGACGGCTCGATCGAGAGCGGGCGCTACAGCAACCCGCCCGAGCGGACCGAGGCGACGGCCGGCCCCGTCGACGTCCGGCGCGAGCTCGATGCGGCGGTGGCGGCCCGGGCCGCCGACGGCTTCGTCAATGCCCTGCTGCTGAGCGGCGGTGCCGATTCGGCCATCGTCGCGGCCTCGCTGGTCCGCCAGCGGCCCGACCTCGCCAAGCACGCCTTCTCGATCGGCTACGACGTCACCGGCCCTGAGGACGAGACCGCCTACGCCCGCCGGATGGCGGAGCATCTGGGGGTCGAGCACGAGATCGTCCGGCTCGACGCCGCGGCGCTGCCCGGCCTGTTCGAGGACGCCGCGCGGTTCACCGAGGACCCGATCGGCGATCCGGTGACCCTGCCGACCCTGCTGCTGTCGCGCCGGATCAGCGAAGTCACCAAGGTGGCGCTGAGCGGCGACGGCTCGGACGAGTTCTGGGGCGGCTACGCCCGCTTCGACAACGCGCCGGACACGCTGGCCGCCTACCTGCCGCGCTCGATGGTGTTCCATCCCGAGGAGCTGGGCCTCGACGCGGCGCCGGCGAGCTATCTCGACGGCATCGCCGTGCCGCCGGCCGGGCTGTCGCCGCTCGACCGCATCCTGCGGCTGGAGTCGTCCAACCGCCTGCGCAACTACCACCTGGCCCGCGTCGACAAGCTGGGCATGGCGGCAGCCCTCGAGATCCGCTCGCCGTTCCTCGACGCGCGGGTGACCGAGCTCGCCCATTCCCTGCCGGCCGACGTCAAGCGGCCGGGTGGACGCCCCAAGGGCCTGCTGCTCGACGCCTTCAGGGACGACCTGCCGGACTGGCTGGTGAACCGGAAGAAGCAGCCCTTCAGCATGCCGCTGGTGTCCTGGCTGACCGGCGAGCTGCGCGGCTACGCCCGCGACACGCTCGGATCCGCCGCGGCCTGGGTCCGCGCCTATGTCGATCCGCGGCCCTATCTCGAGCGGTTCGACGCGCATCCCGACCTCGAGACGGCGGCGCGCCTGTGGAACCTGCTGCAGCTCGAGGCCTGGCACCGGGTCTGGCGGGAGCGCCTCGCATGACGGACGACGAGCTGTTCCAGGCCATCCGGGCGCGCGGCATCGTCGACACGCACTACCATGTCGGGCCCGAGCTGGTGGATCGCCGCTACGACGTCGCCAGCCTCGCCGAGGCGGCGCGCGGCTGCGGCATTACGCTGGTCCTCAAGAACCACACCTACCCGACGACGCCCCTGGCCGCCCTGGCACGGGCCCGCTTCGGCGTCCGCTTCCTCGGCAGCGTCGTGCTCAACCGCTTCGTCGGCGGGCTCAATCCGGATGCGGTGTTCGGCGCCGCCTCGGGCAACCGGTCGCGCGTGGCCGAGCCCGGGCAGGACCCGGCCTTCGTCGTCTACATGCCGACCGTGCATGCCGAATCGCACCTGCGCGTGCTGGGGGCCGCCTTCGATCCGCGCTGGTCGTGCGGCCACGCGCATGCCGACCACGGCGACGAGACCGGCCAGCCCGTCGCCGTGTTCGACGCCGAGCTGCGGCCGCTGCCGGCGCTGCAGCCGGTGCTTGAGGCGATCGCGGCCACCGGCGCCATCCTCGCCACCGGCCATCTCTGCGCCGCCGAGATCATGCGCCTCGTCCCGCTGGCACTGGCCGCCGGCATCGGCCGAGTCCTGCTGACCCATCCGCACTATCCCTCGGTCGAGCTCGCCGACGACCAGCTGCAGGCCCTCGCCGCCGATCCCCGCGTCTTCATCGAGCACTGCTTCGCCATCCATACGATCGAGGATGTGCCGCTCGACCGCTTTGCCCGCTCGATCCGGGCGACCGGGACGCGGCAGGTCGTGCTGTCGACGGATTTCGGGCAGGTGCACAGCGATCCGGTGCCCGACGGCACCGCCCGCTTCCTGCGCGAGTTGCGCCGCGAGCTGGGCGAAGCGGTGCCGGCCGAGGAGCTCATCGCCATGTTCACCAGCAATGGCGAACGGGCGCTGGGGCTGGACGGTTAGGCGACAGGCGGCCCCCGCTCGCGGGCCGCGCGACGCCGAGGCGCGGCCGGATACGGTCCTCCGCCCACCGAACGTCGGGATGACGGCTGGCGCCGGCCGAACGCGGAACCCCGGAAGCGAATCGATCAGGATCGCCGATCGACCGCTAGCCGGCGACGGCCGCGCCGTACTGTTCGTCGGTGACCTTCTCCATCCAGTCGACCGTCTTGCCGTCGAGGCGCTCGTGCATCGCGATGTGGGTCATGGCGGTCGTCGGCGCCGCCCCGTGCCAGTGCTTCTCGCCGGGCGGGAACCAGACGACGTCTCCGGCGCGGACCTCCTCGACCGGGCCGCCCCAGCGCTGGACGCGGCCGGCGCCGGCGGTGATGATCAGGGTCTGCCCGAGCGGATGGGTGTGCCAGGCGGTGCGCGCGCCGGGCTCGAAGGTCACGCTCACCGCCACGGCTCGCGCCGGCGCCGGCGGAGAGGCCAGCGGATCGACCCGGACGGCGCCGGTGAACCACGTGTCCGGACCGACCCCGGACGGCCTGGCGCCGCAGCGGCTGATGTCCATCGATTGCGCTCCCCATCGGTCCGTCGCGGCGACCCGCCCCGCGCTCCCTCCAACGTCATGTAGGTTGCCTGCGCTGTCGGCGGCAGGCCGCGGGCGAACGGCTCAGGCGGCGACGGTGGCGCCCGGCCGCAGCGGAAAGCGGACGCTGGCCAGCATGCCGGCGGCGTCGCGGCTCGCGAAGGTGCCGCCGACCTGCCGGGCCAGTGCCTGGACCAGCTGCAGCCCGGTCGACGCCGGCGTCCGCCGCTTGTCCCTGGCCCCGACGCCGTCGTCGGCGACGGCGAGCTCGACGATGCCGTCGCGGACCGCCAGCCGGACGCTGATCACGCCACCGCCGCCGGCCGGGAAGGCGTGGCGATAGGCATTGGTCAGCAGTTCGGTGGTGATCAGGCCGAGCGGGATCGCGGTGTCGACGTCGATCACGATCGGCTCGAGCCTGCGGACGATCCGTACCTGGCCGTGCAGGGCGCCGAACGAGGCCTCGGCCTGGCCGACGACATCGCCGAGATAGTCGGCGGCATCGATCCGGCTGAGGTCGCCGGTCGCGTAGATCCGGCTGTGCAACAGGCCGATGGCGCCGATCCGGCTGGCCAGGTCCGCGAACAGCGGCTCCGCCCGTACCGGGGCGCGGGCGGCCGACAGCCGGACCAGGCTCTGCATCATCTGCAGGTTGTTCTTCACGCGGTGATAGACCTCGCGCAGCAGCACCTCGCGCTGCGCCAGCAGCGTCTCGCGCTCGCGGATCTGGGCGCGCAGCACGTACTGCCGCTCGCGGGCCCGCAGCGCGACCCGCAGCGCCTGCACCAGCATCTCGGGCCGCATCGGCCGTTCCAGCAGCATGGCGTTGCGCACCAGCGACTGCTCGGCCACGGCGCGCCACTGCGCCGTCCGCTGCTGGCCCCGCCCGGTGAGGATGATCATCGGCAGGTCCGACCAGGCCGGCTGCCGGTCGAGCAGCTCGGCGAGCTCCGCGAACCTCGGATCGTCGAGGACCTCGGCGGCGAGGATCAGGACGGCGGCTCCGGCTTCGGCTTCTCGGCGCAGCTGGCCAACGGTGCGGCACAGGATCGCCGCCATGCCGGCCGCCGTCAGCACGCGGGCCGCGACCTGGCCGTCGGCTGCCGTCGGCGGCAGGACGATGATGCGCCGCTCGCTGTCCGCGGCGACGGCGGCGGTCATGGCGCCCCGGCCTCCGGCTGGCTCGCCGGCAGGCCGGACAGCACCCCGCGGAACTGCCGCAGCGGCGGCCCGACGACGATGCCGGCCGGGCCGAAGGCGATGTCGCGGATCGACGGCTCGTGCCCGCCGGCACGGCGCTTGAGCGCCGACACCGCCCGGTGGACGGCACCGCGGTACTCGTAGAAGCGGAGCAGGATCACCGTGTCGGCGAGGTAGCTCACCTGGCCGGTCGGCGCCTCGCCCGGTCCGACCAGCCCATGCTGCACCGACACGAGGATCGTCGTCACCGCCTGCTCGCCCAGGTAGCTCAGCAAGTTGCGTAGCTGCAGCATCAGGCTGGGCTCGTCGCCCATCGAGGCCATGTAGCCCGTCAGGCTGTCGATGATGACCGTCGCCGTTCCGGCCTCGACGGCGGTGCGCACGAGATGCGCGAACTTGCCGGGCGAGAGCTCGAGCGGATCGACCTGCCGGACGATCAGCCAGCCGTCGGCGATCAGCGGTGACAGCTCCATGCCGAGCCCGCGCGAGCGCTCCAGCAGGACCGGCAGGCGCTCGTCGAACAGGTAGATGGCCGCCTTCTCGCCGCGCCGGGTGCTGGCGAGCGCCATCTGGGTGGCCAGCGAGGACTTGCCGCTGCCGGCGGGGCCCATCAGCAGGGTGCTGGTCCCGCGGTCGAGCCCGCCGGCGAGCACGTCGTCGAGCGCGGCGACGCCCGTGCCGACCTGCCGCTCCTCGACGCTCCGCCGCTGCTCGGCCAGGACGAGGCGCGGATAGACGGTGATGCCGCCGGTGCGGATCTCGAAATCGTGCAGGCCTTCCATGAAGCGGATGTTGCGCAGCTTCTGCACGCGCAGCCGGCGGCGGTAGGGGCCGAACTCCGGGGTCAGCGATTCCAGCGCGATGACCCCGTGTACCAGGGTGTGCAGGGCGAAGCCGGTCATCCCGCCGATCCGGCCATCCGCCAGCAGCACCGTGCTCGCGTGCTCGAGCAGCGACGGCTTCAGCGCCTCCATGTGCAGCCGGTAGCGCGTGCCCTCGCCGGCGAGGTGGCGCAGCTCCGACAGGCTGTCGATGACGACCCGGGTCGGACGCAGCTCGCGCATCCGCCCGAGGATCCGCTCGATGACCACGCCGAACTCGATCTCGGCCGGATGGAACAGCGTCTGCTCGCCGGCCTCGCCGAAGATCCGGCGCAGGTCGGACAGGTCCATGACCTCGATGCCGTCGAGGGTCCAGCCGTGCGACGCGACCAGGGTCGTCAGCTCCTCGAGCGTCTCGGAGAAGGCCACCAGCAGGGTCGGCTCGCCGCGGGCCACGCCGGTACGGAGGAACTGCAACGCCATCGTGGTCTTGCCGCAGCCGGCATCGCCTTCGAGCAGGTAGAGGCCGCGCTCGGGCAGGCCGCCGGACAGGACGCGATCCAGTCCGTCGATCCCCGTCGACAGGCGCGTCGGCGCGATGGGCTCAGGCATGTCTCCCTCCACGATACCTGCGGAAGAAGACCGCCGAGCCGGCGTCAGGTTTCATCCCCGGGCAAAGCCTTCGCTCGAGGTTGGCCGTGGCACCTCAACCGGTCGCAACGGCCGATCCCGCTTCGCCCCCCGGCTCGTCAGGCGCTAGGCTGCGCCCTCCGAGGCCGGCCAGAGCGAACCATGGCTTCACCCCTCGCCATCCGCGGCAGCTTCCGCGGCTACTCCGGCGGTGATCGCACCGTTCGCGGCTTCGTGCAGGGCCTTCTGCGGCTCGGCATCGAAGTGGAGCTGATCGACTTTCCGCTGTGGGCGGACCTGCGGCTGCCGCCCGGACAGCAACCGCTCGTCCACCGCAGCCTCGCGGCGCCGGAGCGGGCTCCAGTCGTGGTGCAGTTCTGCCTGCCGCAGCAGGCGGAGCGCTTCGCGGGACGGGCGAGCGTCAACTTCACCATGTTCGAGCTCGACCGCGTGCCCGGGTTCTGGCTTCGCCACAGCCTGCAGCAGGACCACGTCGTGGTGCCCGAGGCGTCGTCGCGCGCCGCCTGGCTGGTCGACGGCTTCCCGCCCGAACGGATCTCGCTCTGCCCGCTGGGCGTGGATGGCGAACGGTTCCGGCCGGGCGTGCCGGCGCTGGCCTTGGGCGAGGCGCGCGGGCGCGACGTCGCCGCCTACCGGGCCCGGTTCCTCAACGTCTCGACCATCATCCCGCGCAAGAACCTGCTCGGCCTGCTCCACGTCTGGCTGGATGCGACCCGGGCCGACGACGATGCCGTGCTGATCCTGAAGCTCAGCCACAGCGGCCTCGCCGCGGCCCGCTTGATGCGGGACCTGCATCTCCTCGAGCGCCGCCTCGGCCTGAGCCGCGAGCGCGCGGCCCCGCTGCTCTTCCTCGACCGCCGGCTCGGCGACGACGAGCTGCCGGGCCTGTTCGCGGCGGCGACCCACTACTGGAGCCAGTCGCACGGCGAGGGCTGGGATCAGCCGATGACCGAGGCGGCGGTGTCCGGGCTGCGCCTGATCGCGCCCGACCATACCGCCTACCGCGCCTATCTCGACACGACCGTGGCGACGCTGATTCCGGCAGTCCGGGCACCGGCCAGGCGCATCGACCTCGAGGACGACGTCGACCCGGCGCACTACCACCGGCAGTTCTCGGCGGTGCCGTATTGGTGGGTGCCCGATCACGATGCGGCCGTCGCCGCCGTCCGCTCGGCCATCAATCGACGCGACGAGCCCCGCTCCCGGGCCCGGGAGCGCATCCTCCCCTTCACCTGGGAGGCGGCCGCAGCCCGCCTTGCCGAGATCGTGGGCGCCGTCGCCACGCGATCACGCTAGAGCCTGCGGATCGCCCGGGTGACGACCGCCCGGCTGTAGCGGCGTGCAACCAGGGCGCGGCCGTTGACCGCCAGCCGCTGCGCGAGCAGCGGATCGCCGAGCAGCCGCCGGCAGGCGGCGGCCAGTCCCGGTACGTGGTCGCTGATGAGGAGATGCTCGCCGTCCACGGCCTCCAGTCCGGCGGCCCCGAGCGCGGTGGCGACGACCGGGCGGCCATGCGCCATCGCCTCGAGGATCTTGATCCGGGTGCCTCCACCGGCGCGCAGGGGCGCCAGCACCACGTGGCTCTGCGCGTAGAGCGGCCGTAGATCCTCGACGCGGCCCGTGACCACGACCCCTTCCGTACCGGCGAGCGCCTGCAGCTCTCCGGCCGGGCCGCCGGCCAGGATCAGCCGCAGAGGCGTGCTGGTCAGGCTGCGCAGCGCCGGCAGCACCTCGCGGGCCAGCAGCAACGCCGCATCGACGTTGGGCGCATAGCCCATCGTGCCGACGAACAGGAGCGTGTACGGCGGCCCCGCCGGCGCCGGAGGCAGCGGCCGGGCCATCCGCACGGCATTGGGGATGCACGCCGTCCTGACGCCGGGCAAGGTACGGCCGAGCCGTTCGGCATCGTCCGGGGCGGCCAGCGAGACGGCATCGAACCGCGGGGCCCAGTCGGCGGCGAGGCGGGCCCATTTCGGGCTTTCGGCCTGCTGGACGCGTGCTTCGTCGAGCCGGCCGCGGGCCGCGAGGATTGGCGCCAGCGACGCCGCCGTGCGGGCGTCGTCGTCATCGAGATCGAGGCTCGTCCTTGCCCGTCCGAGCAGCGGCGCCACCAGCGGTGCCATGTACAGGCGGAACACGTGGACGCGCGCGAAGCGCGTCTGCTGCAGGCAGCCGAGGGCCTGCGTCGCAGCAGCCGTGGCGGCGCCGGCCAGGCGTGGCAGCGGATAGCCGGCCAGTGCCGCGGCACGCCACGCCGGATCGGGGATCGAGGCGATCAGCTCGAGGCGCGGATCGGCCTCCGCTCGGATGATCGCGATCTCGGCACAGCCGTCGGTTGCCGCCGGCCAGCCGCCACGCTCTCGCACGCCGAAGACGTCGAGGACGAGGAGCCGGACGTTCCAGTCCCGCGTGAACGCCCGCAGGAACAGGGCCCCGCGCATGGCGAGGCCGTTGCCGCCGTCGTCCGGCAGCACGGGACTGACGAACAGCAACTCGCCACGGTCGTCGCGTACCTTGCCATCGCGGCGATCGAGGACGACAGGCGCACGCCGATTCACCACAAGCGGCATTGCCAAATGATCAACCCTCACGCAAGCTGGTCGCTAACGCAAGACGGCAGGCGCCGCGCGCCGACGCCATTCTGAGTGTCAGGTCCGGTCAGATGCCGCAACCGCCTCGCCTCGCCGACGATCTGGAGTTCCAGGTCCTCGGCGACGGTTACCTGGTGAGCCAGCGCGGTAGCGACTGGGCGCATTTTCTCAACCGCACGGCTATGCTGATCATCCTGCAATGCGACGGCGCTTCGACGCCGGAGCAGATCGCTCGCAACCTGCAGGAATTGCATGGTCTGGAAGCGCCGCCCTACAGCGATGTCGACGAGGTCCTGGCCCAGTTGGAAGCCCAGGGCGTCGTGCGGCAGGGCGACGGCGCCGAACGCGCGGGCGAAACGACAGGAAGCGCTGCAAGGGTCCGGGAGAAGGCACATGCATGACGACGAACCGGTCAAGGACGAGGCCGGGAGCGAGCTGGCGCCCGGGCCGCTGAGCAGCCGGCGCCAGGCCCTGTTCAAGCTGCTTGCCGGCTCCGGCGCTGCCTATGCGGTGCCCCTGGCGGCATCGTTCTCGATGGGCGGGCTGACCCTGCCGAGCCAGGCGGACGCGGCGCCGATCTTCGGCAACCAGTGCTTTCTCGGCAACCAGCCGCTGCCGTGGCAGCCCAACTACTACCGGATCGGCGTGCGGGCGAGATTTTCACTGCCGGACTTCCGTTCGCGCGGCGTCGTTCCCGCCTACTTCCTCGTGCAGATCCAGTCGATCCTGCTGTCCGATGATTCCGGCTGGACGGCACGGGTCGCGGTCTGGTTCGGCACCGACGACCGGCTGCCCGTCTTCCTGTTCAGCGACCTCCAGGACAAGAGTGCCGGGGGCGCCTTCACGCTCCTGGTCTCCAACGCCAGTCAGACCTTTGCCCTCATCTTTCCCGAGAACTACAACGATACCCGCGGCGGCGGCCCGCTGGTGCTGACACGTGACGGGATCCGCGGCCTGACCCCCGACCAGCCCTATCCGGCGAGGCCGATCAACGGCGCGTCCGTCAGCTTCGGCGCCGACGGCCAGGCCTGGACCGAGTGCGGCCTGCTCAGGATTTCCGAGGTCCGCTCGAACGCGTCCATCGCCATGGTCGGCGAGAACCCTTCGATCGTGCCCAGCGGCGCGCTGCCGCCGGCTAACGTCCCGAGCGGCAGCCTGTAGCCCGCCGCCGTCGTGCGTCCGGCAGCGCGGGAGACGGCGTGGCGCCGGTTGTCCTGACGGCCGCGCTGATCGCTCGCGACGAGGGCCGCCACCTCGGCGATTGCCTTGCCTCGCTGGCCGGTGTCGTCGACGACATCGTCGTCGTCGACACCGGTTCGACCGACACCACGCCCGAGATCGCGCAGGCGCACGGTGCCCGGGTGAGCTTCGAGCCCTGGCGCGACGACTTCGCGGCCGCCCGCAATGCGGCCCTCGACCGCTGCGGCGGCGACTGGATTCTCTATATCGACGCCGACGAGCGTGTCCGCGACGGCTCGGCGGCACGGCTGCGCCCGCTGCTCGAGGACGAGACCCTCGGCGCCTGCTGGGTTCAGCTCGTCGCCAAGGCCGGTCACCGGCCCTATCGCGAGATGCGGCTGTTCCGGTCGGACCCGCGCGTCCGCTTCCACGGGGTGATTCACGAGAACATCTGGCCGGCGCTGAACCGCTACCTGCAGGCCACCGGACGCGGCGTCGGCACCAGCGAGGTCGTGCTCGATCATGTCGGCTACGAGGGCGACCAGGGCCACAAGCACGCCCGCAACCTTCCACTGCTGGTGCGGGCCCTCCAGGATGACCCGAACCACGTCTATTGCTGGACCCACCTCGCCGCCATCCGCCGGGCGACGGGCGACCTCGTCGCGGCGCGCGAGGCACTCGTGCAGGGCGTCGCAGCGGCCCGTCGACGGCGGTCGGGACCCGAGCAGGATGCCTTGGCATTCCTCGAGCTTGCCGACATCGAGCGCGTCGAAGGTCGCGATCCGCGCCCGCTGCTCGAGGAGGTCCTGGCGCTGTTTCCCGGCAATGCGCAGGCCCTGTTCGTGCGGGCGCAGCTGAACCTCGACGATGGCCGGATCGACGAGGCGGCCCGCGACTTCCAGGCGCTGGTCGACTGGCCGGCCAGCCCGGCGGCGGCGACCACGACGGCGGGCCACGCCGAGCGGCTGTTCGACGCCGTCGCCTTCGAGGGCCTCGGCGCCTGCCGCTGGCGGGCCGGGCGCTTTGCCGAGGCGGCCGAATGGTTCGCGAAGTCGCGGGCCTGGGCGCCGGACCGCATCGAGCTGGCCGGCAAAGAGGCTCTGTGCCGCCGCCTCGCTGCCGGCGGATGACGGTCAGTGGGGAAAGTGCCTGATCTCGAGGTTGGGCAGCCCCCAGCAGCGATGCCCCATGTCCTGCGCCATCAGGCCCAGGCCCTCGGTCTCGATCTCACGCGAATGGGAACGCGCCGCCGGGTGGGCGCGTCCGTAGGCGAACGGCGGAAAGACCAGCCCGTCGCGATGCAGGTCGGCCCGGATCAGCAGCATGGTGCCGCCGACGGTGTCGAGCTCGACCAGCTCGCCCTCGCCGCGCAGGTCGCTCAGATGCCGTTCGTCCGGCCCGCGCCAGGCGTTCCGGTCGAAGCTCGGACCGCCGTACTGGATCACGCAGTTCGGCGTCAGGATCGAGCGGCGGAAGGCGAGCAGGCGGCCGATGATGTCCGACGGATACTCGACGACGTCGACATCGATCCACAACACCCAGTCCTCGTCGTCGAGGGCCCGGAACAGGAGATGGTTGCGGCTGCGCGCCAGCACCGACCGTCGCAGGTACTGGATCGAGCCTTCATGGCGAGCCACGCCCGGCGGGATCAGGTAGCCGAAGTCGCGCTTCCAGCATCGGGCGCGACGCCAGCGTCCCGCCAGCGCCGCCACGCCCGCCTCGACCGCGGCGAACGTCCCGTCGCGGCTGTCGCTCTCGAGCATGCCCAGCGACAGCAGCTCCGGTGGATGGTCGAGGGAAGCCAGCAGCGCGAAGTACCCGTCGAGGAAGCGGCTGGCGTCCTTGACCGGGGTCAGGACCAGAACGCGCGCCGAAGGTTGCGCCATGCAGCCGGGCTCCGGGACGGTGAAAGAGGCCGGCCGGGCCGGCGCCCATCCGGTGTTCCGGCGAGCATACGCAGCGCCACCGGCAGCGGCGAGCATCCGTGAGCCGCTACGTCCTCTCGATCCGGCACACCGGTCTCGGCGATCGGATCATCTGCCTCGGCGCCGCCTGGCGCTACGCGCGCCTGACCGGCCGCACGCTGATCGCCGACTGGCGGCACGGTGCCTACGGCGAGCCCGGATCGCCAGACCAGTTCGCCACGTGTTTCGAGGTCACGCCCGCGCTCGCCGGCGTCCCGTTCGTCGGTCGTTACCGCCACGGCCAGCCGAGCCTGCCGAAGCCGCGCCTGCCTGCTGTGTGGGATGACGACGATCTGCTCGCCCTTCCCAGCCGGCCCGGAGCCGAGAACGACACGACCGAGCGCGACGCGGCGGTGGCGCTGATCCGCAGCGGCACCGACGTCGCCGCGCCCGTCGTCGTCTTCGACGCCTGCGTCAACGACGGCCTCGTCGACGTCGCCGAGGCCCGCACCTTTCTCGAAGCCCTTCGCCCGGTCCCCGCCGTCGCCGCAGCGGTCGACGGCTTCGTCCGCCAGGAATTCGGTGAAGGCCCGGCCATCGGCCTGCATGTCCGGCACGGCAATGGCGCGCCCACCGGCCACGCCCGCTACTGGGACGACTTCTCGGCGGCCCTTCGCCGCTGCGAGCGCGCGGTCGCGGCGGCGCGCGAACGGCTGGGCGGCGAGACACCGGTGCTGCTGTGCACCGACAGCGCGCTGGTGGAACGGGTGCTGCACGCCCGACTCGGCCGGGTACTGGTCCGCGCCAAGCGATTTCTTGCCGTCGGTAAGGGCGAGATGCATCTCGGTCCCGGTGCCTTTGCCGGCCGGCGCGACGCGCTGGTCGAGATGCTGTTGCTGGCGCGCTGTGCCGCCCTCGTCCGCTATCCGCCGGGCAGCTTCTTCAGCTTTCCGGCGGCGGTGCTGAAGCCTTCCGTATCCTCCGCGGCGGCAACGCTCTACGAGCTGCAGGCGCCTTGGGACACCGCCGACCCGCTGTCGCCGGCGCTGCTGGTCTGAGCCGGCCGCAGCTGCGTGGCGATCCAGCGGTAGGTCGCCCCGATGCCGACCGCCAGCGGCAGCGACGGGGCCCAGCCGAGCCTGTCGCGGATCAGGCGGTTGTCGGACGTCCGGCCGCGCACGCCGACCGGCCCCGGCACGTGACGGATCGCCAGCTCCTTGCCGGCAACCCGCATCACCAGGCGGGCGAGCGCGTCGATCGTCACCATCTCGGCGGAGCCGAGGTTCACCGGCTCGGCCACGTCCGAGCGCATCAGCCGCAGGATCCCCTCGATGCACTCGTCGACATAGAGGAACGAGCGCGTCTGCCGGCCGTCGCCCCACAGCTCGATCGCGCCGTCCGGCGGCGCCTCCGCCACCTTGCGGCAGATCGCGGCCGGCGCCTTCTCCCGCCCTCCACGCCAGGCACCGAGCGGGCCGTAGACGTTGTGCAGGCGGCCGATGCGGACGGCGAGGCCGTGGTTGCGCGCGGCCGCCTGCCAGAGCCGCTCGGCGAAGAGCTTCTCCCAGCCGTACTCGGAATCCGGCTCGGCCGGATAGGCACTATCCTCGGCACAGTCGGGTCGCTCGGGATCCGTCTGGTTGCGGGCCGGGTAGACGCAGGCGGAGGAAGCGAAGAACACCCGGCCGATGCCGCCGGCACAGGCGGCCTCGACGAGGTTGAGGTTGATCAGCGCCGAGCTGCGCATGATCTCGAGGTCGTGCGCGCCGCCGAAGATGTAGCCGGCCCCGCCCATGTCGGCAGCCAGCTGGTACAGCTCGTCGTAGCCCCCATCGACCACTGCCCGGCAGAAGGCCGGATCGCGCAGGTCGCCAAGGACGTATGCGTCGGCCGTGCTGGGCCGGAACGCCGGCCGGACGAGGTCGACGCCGGTGACCCGCACGCCCGCGCGGACGAGGCCGTCGACCAGATGGCTGCCGATGAAGCCGCCGGCACCGCAGACCAGGGCCCTGCGAACGGTGGTCACGCCGCCCTACGCCGGCGGCATCGCGGGCCAGCGGATCGCCGTGATCCGCCTCGCCGCCTGCCGGCTGAAGGCCAGCAGCAGCATCGCATTGGCCTCCTCGACGCCGGTGGCATGCAGCCGGTCCCACATCTCGGCGACGTCGTCGGGTGCGAGGGGCCTCGGCGGGATGGTCGCCGTGAAGGCCCGCGCCTTCAGGCGATCGAGGAGGTCGAGCAACGCGTCACGGCCATAGCCCGCAGCCTCGGACAGGCGCGGGCTCAGCTCGAGCAGAACCGCGAGCCGCGCCGCACTGGCGCGGATCGTGGCCTCGGCGCCCTCGAGAATCGCGGCCTCGCCGCCCTGGGTATCGATCTTGAGGAAGTCGATCCGGGCCCCGTCCAGCACGTTGTCGAGGCGGGTGACGCCGACCCGTACCGACGGGCGCCCCGGGGTCGGATGCAGCCGGTGGTCGCCCGCATTGCCGCCGCCGAGGCAGAGGTCGGCCTGCCCCGCGGCGACGCCCAGCGCCAGCCGGTGCGGCCGCACATGCGAGGCTCCGTTGAGGATGCAGTTGGCCTTGAGGAACTCGAAGTTCCGGGGCTCGGGCTCGAAGGCGTCGACACGACCGAGCGGGCCGGCGCACCGGGCCATGATCACCGTGAAGTAGCCGACATGCGCGCCGGCATCGACCGCCCGGTCGCCGGGTCCGACCAAGGCGAAGACCAGCTGCGTCTCGGTCCCCTGCCACCAGCCCCGCTCGCGGATCTCGGCTCCGACGACGGCATCGGCCGGATCCGTGGCGAAGTATAGGAGGCCGCCGCTCGGGAGTGCGGTGCGGGTGACGCTGAGGCCGTCCGGAGCTGCTGGCATCCCGACCCGTGCCGGCTGCACCGGGGTGTCCGGCGCGTGACCGCGAAGGCTGGCGCGCGCAACCCGGGGACCGCGCGACGCCGGCGCCCCTCCTCTCGTAGTCTCCGCCACTGGTCCCGTCAAAACGGGCACGCCATGGCGGGCGCTGAAACGCCGCGCTGGTACAGCAGCCCGTCCAGGGAGCCGCCATGGCCGATGCCAGCGCCGCGCACCGGGGCGCGGAATCGAGGTCGCCGGCGCGGAACGGCCGGGCAGCGAGCAGGTTCAGCACGGCGAACGGCGCGACGACGATGGCCGGGAGCCCAGCAGCCGCCACAGCCCGATCATGCGCGCCGTCACGTCCCAGGCTGTGTCGGCATCCCGGCCGTCCGCCGGCTAGCGCCTCCCCGCCAGGAACATCGGACCGCCGCGCCAGCGCGGAAAGCCGTAGCCGTGGACCTCGACGAGGTCGATGTCGCTGGCGCTGGCGGCGATCCCCTCGTCGAGGATCGCCTGGCCCTCGGCGGCCATCGCCGCGAGCATCCGCTCGGCGATCGCCTCGGCCGGCAGCGTCGACGCGGTGCCGGTCAGCGGCGCCAGCAGCCGCGCCACCTCGGCCGACGGACGGGGGGTGCGGTCGCCGGGGGCGTAGTCGTACCAGCCTGCCCCCGTCTTCTGGCCCTTGCGTCCGGCGCGGACCAGCCGGTCGCCCGGCGTCTCGGGGACCGCCTCGCCGCGGGCACGCGCCGCCTCGCGCAGCATGTAGGAGATATCGAGCCCGGCGAGGTCCTGCATCTCGAACGGGCCCATGGCGAAGCCGAAGCCGCGCATGGCGGCGTCGATGGCCTCGACGGCGATCCCGCCGCGCAGCAGCGCCTCGGCCTCGGTGCGGTAGCGGCGCAGGATGCGGTTGCCGATGAAGCCGTCGCAGATGCCGGCGCGGACCGGGACCTTGCCGAGCCGGCCGGCCAGCGCGAAGCCGGCGGCCAGCACCTCCGGCCGCGTCGCCGGCGTCGGCACGATCTCCAGCAGCTTCATCACCTGCGCCGGGCTGAAGAAGTGCAGCCCGAGAAACCGCTCCTTGCGCTCGAGCGGCCCGGCGATCCGCTGCGGGTCGAGATAGGAGGTGTTGGTGGCGAGGATCGCGTCCTGCCGGCAGGCCGCACCCAGCCGGGCGAACACCTCCTGCTTCACCGCGAGGTCCTCGAACACCGCCTCGATGACGAGGTCGGCATCCGCCAGGGCGGCAACATCGATGGCACCGGCGATCCCGGCCACGCGCTCGGCGGCGACCTCGGCCGTCAGCGAGCCTCGCTTCACGGCGCTGTCGTAGATGGACCTGAGCGCCGCCATCGCCTTCGCGAGGCTGGCCTCGTCGCGCTCGACCAGCGTCACCGGCAGCCCGCCATTGCGCAGCGCCGCGGCGATGCCGACGCCCATCGTCCCGCCGCCGACCACGCCGGCCGAGGCCACCGGCACCGGCTCCACGCCGCGCAGGAAGGCCGGCCGCGGCGCCGCGCGCTCGGCGAAGAACAGGTAGCGCAGCGCCGCCGCCGCCTCGGTCTGGCGCAGCTCGAGGAAGGTCTTGCGCTCGTTGGCGAGCCCCTCGGCAAAGCCCTGCTCGACGCCGTGCCGGACGGCCTCGAGCGCCCGCAACGGCGCCGTGTTCCCCTTGGCCTGCCGCGCGATCCGTGCCTCGGCCGCGGCCCAGAAGCCGTCCGCCGGCGGCTCGAGCGGTCGCTCGCCGGCTGGCGGCGGCAGAGGCTGCCCGGCCATCGCCCGCGCCCGGTCCACCGCCGCGGCGACCAGATCGCCGCGCTCGACCGCCTCGACGAGGCCGAGCCGCAGCGCGTCGTCGGCCGACAGCTGCCGACCCTCGGCCGCCACCGGCAGGGCGGCCTCGAGACCGATCAGCCGCGGCAGCCGCTGCGTACCGCCGGCGCCCGGGACGATGCCGAGTCCCGTCTCCGGCAGGGCCAGCTTCGTCGCCGGCGCGGCGATGCGGGCGTGGCAGCCCAGCGCCAGCTCGAGCCCGCCGCCGAAGGCCACGCCGTTCAGCGCCGCCACCCACGGCTTGGTCGCCCGCTCGAGCACGGCGATCACCGCCGGCAGCGCCGGCTCCTCGACCGGCCGGTCGAACTCGGTGATGTCGGCGCCGGCGACGAAGACCCTGCCGGCGCCGGTCAGCACGACCCCGGCGACCGCCGGATCGGCGTCCAGCGCCTCGGCCATCCGCAGCAGCTCGAGGCGGACGGCGTGGCCCAGCGCGTTGACCGGCGGATTGTCGATGGTGACGACCGCGACGTCGCTGTCGCGCGCGACCCGTACCGTCATCGCCCGCCCTCCATCGCCGCGCAGCGCACGACACCCTTCGCCTCGAGCCCTGCGATGCGCTCCTCGTCGTAGCCCAGCACGCGCTGCAGCACGGCCCTCGTATCCTCGCCCAGCAGCGGCGGCGCCTTCGCACCCCGCCCCTCCTGGGCCGCCAGCCCGTGCGCGGGGCGGATCAGCTTCACCTCGCCCAGCACCGGATGCTCGAGGTGCTGGACCAGCCCGCGCGCCTCGACCGTGGGGCTGGCCAGCGCCTCGGACACCGACTTCACCTGCCCGGCCGGCACCCCGGCGCGATGGCAGGCCTGCAGCCAGTGGGCACAGGTCTGGCGGCTCAACGCCTCCTCCAGCGAGGGCAGCAGCTCGTCGCGATGCAGCGCCCGTTGCCGCGCGGTGACGAAGCGCGGGTCCTTCGCGAGCTCCGGCCGGTCGATCACCTTCTCGCAGAAGTCGGCGAAGATGCGATCGTTGCCGACGGCCAGGGCGAAGCTGCCGTCGCTCGCCTCGAAGGTCTGGTAGGGCACCACCGTCGGATGCGCGTTGCCGTAGCGCTGCGCCTCGACCCCGGCGTTGAGGTAGCCCGTGCCGACATTGATCAGCAGGTTCAGCGCCGCGTCGAGCAGCGCCACGTCGATGCGCTGGCCCTCGCCGGTGTCGCGTCGCTGGTAGAGCGCGGCGAGGATCGACTGCGTCGCGATCATCCCGGCGACGACGTCGGTGAAGGCGGTGCCGAGCCGGCTGGGCGGCCCGTCCTTCGGCCCGGTGATCGCCATCAGCCCGCTCTCGGCCTGCATCACGAAATCGTAGCCGGCGCGGTCGCGCTCGGGCCCGGTCTGGCCGTAGCCCGAGATCGAGCAGTAGATCAGCCCCGGATTGCGCGCCTTCAGGTCGTCGTAGCCGATGCCCAGCCGGTCGACCGTCCCCGCCCTGAAGTTCTCGACCACCACATCGGCCCGGTCGGCGAGGTCGAGCACGATCTGCCGGCCCTCGGGCGCCTTGAGGTCGAGCGCGATGCTCTCCTTGCCGCGGTTGCAGCACAGGAAATAGGTGCTCATCCCCTTGTAGCTCGGCACCGACCAGGCGCGGGTGTCGTCGCCGCCCTCGGGGCTCTCGATCTTCCAGACCTCGGCGCCCAGGTCGCCCAGGGTCATCGTCGCCCAGGGCCCGGCCAGCACCCGGCTGAGGTCGAGCACGCGAATGCCTTCGAGCGGCAGTCCGGCCTGGGTCATGGCGGTGTGGCCTGGCGTTCCGCCGCTGCGGCGACGGTCGCGACGGAGGTTCCGGGGAAATGGCAGGCGACGGCGTGGCCGGGCTCGTGCTCGGCCAGCGGCGGCTCGGCCTCGGCACAGCGCGCGGTCGCGATCGGGCAGCGGGTACGGAAGCGGCAGCCCGAGGGCGGGTTCAGCGGGCTCGGCACGTCGCCCTTGAGCACGATCCGCGTGCGCGCCCGCTCGCGCGCCGGATCGGCCAGTGGCACCGCCGACATCAGCGCCTGGGTGTAGGGATGCAGCGGCGCCCGGTAGAGCCGGGCCTTGGGCGCCAGCTCGACGATCTTGCCGAGGTACATCACCGCCACCCGGTGGCTGACATGCTGCACCACCGACAGGTCGTGGGCGATGAACAGGTAGGCCGTGCCCTGCCGCTGCTGGATGTCGCGCAGCAGGTTCAGCACGCCCGCCTGCACCGACACGTCGAGGGCGGAGACCGGCTCGTCCAGCACCACGAGGTCCGGCCGCGGCGCCAGCGCCCGGGCGATCACCACCCGCTGCCGCTGCCCGCCGGACAGCTCGTGCGGGTAACGCTCGCCATGCTCCGGCGACAGCCGCACCAGCTCGAGGAGCTCGCGCACGCGCTCCATGCGCTGCCCGGCCGACAGGTCGCCGTTGCGCAGCGGCTCGGCGATGCTGTCGGCGATCCGCATGCGCGGGTGCAGCGAGGCGTAGGGATCCTGGAAGACCATCTGGATGTGGCGGCGCAGCGCGCGCATCTCGGCCGGCGGCGCGTCGTTGATGTTGCGGCCGCGGAACAGCGTCTGCCCGGCGCTGGGCTCGATCAGCCGCAGGATGCAGCGCCCGAGCGTGGACTTGCCGCAGCCCGATTCGCCGACCAGCCCCAGCGTCTCGCCGGCCGGCACGTCGAACGAGACGCCGGCCACCGCGTTGACGTGGCCGACATTGCGCTCGATCAGCAGCCCGCCCTTGACCGGGAAGCGCTTGACGATGTCGCGCACGGCAAGCAGCGGGCCGGCGCTCATGCGGCACTCCCGGCGAAGTGGCAGGCGACCAGCTGGTCGCCGTGCCGATGCCGCACAGGCGCCCGCTCGCGGCAGATCCCCTGCGCCTGCGGGCAGCGCGGGTGGAAGGCGCAGCCGCGCGGCAGGCTGCCCAGCGCCGGCGGCACGCCCTCCAGCGAGAACAGGCGCTCGCGCTCGGTCTCCATGTCGGGGATCGAGGCGATCAGGCTGCGCGTGTAGGGGTGCGCCGGGCGGGCGAACAGATCGTCCACCGCCGCCTGCTCGACCACCTCGCCCGAGTACATCACCACGACCCGGTCGGCGTGCCCGGCCAGCACGCCGAGGTCGTGGGTGATCAGCACGAGGCCGAGGTGCAGGCGCTTCTGCAGCCCGGCCAGGACCTCCATGATCTGCGCCTGGACGGTGACGTCGAGGGCGGTCGTCGGCTCGTCGGCGATCAGCAGGTCGGGGTCGTTGGCGACCGCCATGGCGATCATCGCCCGCTGCCGCATGCCGCCCGAGAACTCGTGCGGGAACTGGTGCACCCGCCGGTCCGGCTGCGGGATCGCGACGAGGTCGAGCAGCGCCACCGCCCGGTCCATGGCGGCGCGCGCCGACATGCCGGGATTGTGCAGGACCAGCGCCTCGGCGACCTGGGCGCCGACCGTCATCACCGGGTTCAGCGATGACAGCGGGTCCTGGAAGATCATGGCGATGCGCGAGCCGCGCAGGTGGCGCAGCTCGGAGCGCGGCAGGCCCACCAGCTCCCTGCCCTTGAAGCGGACCGAGCCGCGGACCGTGGCGTTGGCCGGCTGCAGGCCCAGCGCCGCCAGCATCGCCACCGACTTGCCCGAGCCCGACTCGCCGACGATGCCGACGACCTCGCCGGCGGCGACGTCGAGGTCGATCCCGCGCACCGCCTCGAGCGGCCGGCCGGCGCGGTTGAAGGCCACGCGCAGGTCGCGGACGGCGAAGAGGGGGGCGTCGGCCACCGGTCGCCTCAGGTCGACCGCGGGTCGAAGTAGTCGTGGAGCCCGTCCCCGATGAAGTTGAAGCCGAGGACGATGGTGAGGATCGCGAGGCCCGGGCCCAGCGCGATCCACCACGAATAGAACTGCGACGCCCCGTCGGAGATCATCGAGCCCCATTCCGGCGTCGGCGGGGTGGCGCCGAGGCCGATGAAGCTGAGCGAGGCGGCGAGCAGGATCACCTGGCCGAGGTCCATGGTCGCGGCGATCAGGATGGGCGTCCAGCACAAGGGCAGGATGTGCTTGAACAGCACCCGCCAGCGGCTGGCGCCGGCCGCCACCGCCGCCTCGACATGCTCGCGCTCGCGGATCTCCAGCACCTGGGCGCGCATCAGCCGGGCATAGACCGGCCACCACACGATCACCATGGCGATGGTGGCGTTGCCGAGGCCCGGCCCGAGCGACGCCGCCACCGCCATCGCCAGCAGCATCGGCGGAAACGACAGGGTGACGTCGACCAGCCGCATGATCGCCCCGCCGGTCCAGCCGCCGACGAAGCCCGAGATCGCCCCAAGCGCGGCGCCGATGGCGACCGCCAGCACCGCCACCGTCACCGCGATCGGCAGCGAGTGGCGAGCACCGTAGAGCGTCCGGGTCAGCACGTCGCGGCCCAGCGCGTCGGTGCCCAGCCAGTGCGCGGCACTGGGCGCCTGCAGGCGCCGGCCGACCATCTCCAGCGGATCGTAGGGCGTCATCCACGGAGCGAGCACGGTCGTCGCCGCCCAGAACAGGACGACGATCCCGCCGAGCGCCAGCGGCAGCGTCAGCCAGTGCGGCAGGTGGACGGCGCGCAGCGGGAGCGACGCCATCGCCTCAGCCCAGCCGCACGCGCGGGTTGGCGACGACGTAGGCGACGTCGGTGATCAGGTTGGTGATGAGGAAGATCACCCCGCCGACGATCGTGACACCGATGATCGCCGGGAAGTCGAGGCCGCGCGCCGCGTCGACCGCGTAGGAGCCCATGCCGGGCCACGAGAAGATCGTCTCGGTCAGGACCGCACCGGTCAGCAGGTAGGCGAACGAGTAGCCGATCACCGTCAGCGTCGGCACCAGCGTGTTGCGCAGGGCGTGGCGGATGACGACGCGCAGCTCGCCGGCCCCCTTGGCGCGCGCCGTCAGGATGAACTCGCGGCTCATGATCTCCAGCATGTTGGCGCGGACCAGGCGCGAGATCGTGCCCGCCACCGCCCAGCCCAGCACGAAGGCCGGCAGGATCAGGTGCCAAAGCGCGTCGACGAAGACGCGCAGATAGCCGGCGAGCACGGCGTCGACGGTGAGGAATCCGGTCAGCTGCGGCGGCAGGGCCATGCGCGCGTCGACCCGGCCCGGTCCCGGCAGAACGCCCCACTTCACCGAGAACACGTAGAGCAGCGCCAGCCCCATCCAGAACACCGGTACGGAGGAGCCGAGCAGCGAGAACAGCCGCGCGGCATGGTCGATCGGCGTGTCGCGGAAATAGGCGGCCAGCATCCCCAGGGTGATGCCCATGAGCGAGCCCACCAGCATCGCCGCGATCACTAGTTCCATCGTCGCCGGCAGGCGGTACAGCACGTCCTGCGCCACCGGCCGGCGGGTGATGAACGAGGTGCCCATGTCGCCGGTCAGCAGGTTGCCGACATAGATCAGGTACCGCTCGGGCAGGCTGCGATCGAGCCCCCAGCGCGCCTTGGCCGCCGCCACCACCTCGGGGTTGTTCATCTGCCGGTCGGAGACGATGGCGGTGAGCGGGTCGCCCTTGGTCACCGTCGTCAGGATGAAAGCGAGCGTGACGATCCCCAGCACCAGGAACGGCATCGCGACCAGGCGGCGGAGGATGTAGCGGGTCACGGGCGTTTCCCCAGGAACGGCAGCGCGGGGCCGGCCGGATTCGTGGCGGAGGCGTCGGGCGCCATGATTGACAAGGCCCCGCACGGCCGTCAACATAAACGAAATTAAATTCCATTTTCTGCACCGGCAGCATGGAAGCCGGGATCGGAAAGGACGGCGCGGTGCGCAAGCGGGCGAGGCCCACCGAAGGCGACGGCGCGGAGGGCGCCACCTACGCTGCCTCCCTGACCCGCGGCCTCGAGATCCTGCGCGCCTTCACCGCCCGCGACACGACGCTGGGCAACCAGGACCTGATCGAGCGCACCGGCCTGCCCAAGGCCACCGTCTCGCGCCTGACCGGCACCCTCGTCGGCCTCGGCTACCTGCACTACGACGACACGCTCGGCCGCTACAGCATCGGCCCGGCAACGGTCTCGCTGGGCTACTCGGCGCTGAGCTCCAGCGCCGTCGTCCACATGGCCCGGCCGCTGATGCAGGAACTGGCAGATCGGACCGGTGCCGCCGTCGCCGTCGGCGCGCGCGACGGCCTCGAGATGGTCTACCTCGCCAACTGCCGCTCGCTCAGCCCGGTGTCGCTGCAGCTCAACGTCGGCTCGCGCCTGCCGATCTGGCGCACCGCCATGGGCCTCGCCTACATGGCCGGGATGAGTGCCGAGGGCCGCGAGGCGCTGGTCACCCGCCTGCTCGAGGCCGAGCCGGCGCACGCCGACCGCATCCGCGGCCTCGTCGACGGTGCGCTCGACTGCCACCGCCGGCATGGCTTCGTCACCGGCTTCGGCACCTGGTACAGCTACATCAACGCCGTCGGCTGCGCCTTCCGCCCGACCGACGGTTCGCCGCTGGTCTCGTTCACCTGCGGCGGCATCGTCGAGATCGTCCCCGCCGAACGCTGCACGAGCACCGTCGGCCCCGACCTCGTCCGCCTGGTCGGGCGCCTGCGCGAACGGCTGTCGGGCAGCCTGCCCGTCGCTGAGAATCGCTGATGCCAATTCAGTTTTCGGTTCGTGCGTTTTGACATTCTGCCGCTGTTGAGCCTCGCCTAGCCTCACCCTGGTCTGCGCCACGGGTCGAAAGGTCAGGCAAGATGACACGAGTGCTGGACACGACGAAGAACTGCGCACCCGCCGCTGCGAGGCTGCTTGCCGAGGGATGCCATACCGTCATCCGCTACTACTCACGGTCTGATTGGAAGCGCGTGACGCAGGCCGAGGCGCATCGACTGGGGTCGCAAGGGCTTCGGCTGGCGGCCGTGTACCAGAACAGGCAGACTCAGGTTGCCGACTTCGATCGGAACAAGGGCGAAGCCGCTGGTCGGCACGCCTATGACTACGCCCAGAATACGATGTTCCAGCCGCCGGGTTCGGCCATCTATTTCTCGGTCGACTACGACGCCACCGGTAGCGAAATCACCGGCGCGGTGATTCCCTACTTCGAAGGCGTTCGTCAGGCCTTCGTGACGCTATCGGGCGGCAATCCCGACTATCGGGTCGGCGTGTACGGCTCCGGGCGCACCTGCCGGATCCTCGCCGACGCTGGTCTGGTCAGCCTGACCTGGCTCGCGCAGGCCCGGGGCTGGGCCGAGTACGATCAGTACAGCGCCGGCAACCGCTGGGCCCTGCGCCAGGGAATGCCGGTTGTCGTCGCCGGGATCGAGGGTGATCCGAACGACACCAATCCCGCCGTCCCCGACTTCGGCGCGTTCCTGCCGGAAGCGGCCACGCTGGGTCCCATCGTCGAGGCTGCCGGCGCGCTGCCGCACCTTGCCGGCTGGACCGTCAACGCCCGCGACGGCCTGCGCCTCCGCGCCGGACCAGGTGCGTCCTTCGAGACCCGCCGGGTGCTGCCGTTCGGAATGGCGCTGAGCCTGATCTCGCTCAGTGGCGACTGGGCGCTGGTCGACCTCAACGGCGACGGCGCGGCCGACGGCTTCTGTCACAGCGCCTTTCTGAAAGCGGCCTGACGCAACACCGGTCGCCGGGCAACAGAGCGGCCAGGCCGCCTTCACCACCGCGCCAGCGGAAGTCCATCGCTCGCTCCTTCGTCTCGCCTCGAAACGAAAGGCTCCATCATGCCCACGCCATATGTTCTCAAGCTCGCGGCCGCGGCCGAAGCCGAATACGACAAGTATCACGGGCTGCACGAGACCGCGCCGAAGCTGGCCCAGCGCATCAGCTTCTATTGGTCGAGCATCGGACTTGGCTTCCCCGGGGTGAGCACACCCTGGTCGGCCGTGTTCGTTTCGGCCATCGTCAAGCTCGCCGGCGCCGATGCGTCGCAGTTCCTCTTCTCGTCGCAGCATTCGCAGTTCGTCCATCGCGCCATCGCGAATGCAACGAGCGGCATCGGCGTGTTCCGCGGCTTCTCTCCGGCCGACTACGCGCCGAAGCTCGGGGACATCATCCAGAACAATCGCAACGGCAATCAGTTCGACTTCGCCTTTGCCAAGGCCAACAAAGACTATTCGTCCCACTCCGCCATCGTCGTCGAGGAGGGTACCGACGGCAATGGCCGCTATGTCCGCACCGTTGGCGGCAACGAGGGCGACTCCGTTGGCGACCGGGTCGTCCGCCTGCGGGCGAACGGGTTGATCAAGCCGCCATCGTCCGAGCCGACCTACTATATCTCGGTCATCCAGAACCTGAGATAGCGTCGTGATGGCGGCGTCTCAGCCAAGCGCCGCCATCGCCCGCAGCAGGATGTCGTCGGCGCCGAGCTTGCCCGGCTTCAGGTAGAGCGACAGCGGCGGGCCATCCTCGGCGATGCAGAAGCCGGTGCCGACCGGGTTCTCGGGCAGCACGCGCACCCGGCGGACGCCCAGGGCCGCCACCACGGCGCCCGAGGTCTCGCCGCCAGCGACCGCGAAGCGGCGCACGCCCCGCGCCTGCAGCCCGGCGGCGACGGCCGCCAGCAGGCGCTCGGCCTTGCGCGCGGCCCCCATCGCGCCGAAGGCCGCCTGCGCCCGCTCGACCTCGTCCGGCGCTGCCGCCGTCGTCACCGCGAACGGCTCTGGTCCCACCAGCGGCGTCGCCCGCGCCAAGGCCTCCGCCACCATGGCCTCCTCGGAGCGTCCGTCCAGCAGGTCCAGCCGCAGCACCGGATAGCGGCTCTCGAACGCAGCAAGGTGCGCCAGCACCACCGGTCCGACGCTGCCGGCGAGCACCACGGCGGGCCCGTCAGCATGCCGCAGCGGCGGCCGCTCCGCCGACGGCCGCCCCGCCGCCAGCCGCTTCGCCAGCGCGATCACCAGCGGGTCGCTCGCCACCACCGGCCCCGCCGGCAGGGCCAGCGCCGCGCTCACCGCCACGTCGTTCTCGTCGGAGGCATCCAGCAGCACGTGGCGGAAGCCCGCTGCCCGCAACCGCCGCAGCTCGGCCACGGCCGCCGCCTCGCCCTGCACCAGCACAGCGTGCGGCAGCAGCCCGACGGGCGAGCGGGTCTGCAGCGACAGGAAGCGGACCAGGTCCGGGTCGGCCATCGGCGTCAGCGGGTCGTGCCGCTTGATCGAATCCGAGACCAGCCGCCCGCGGTAGAACAGGTGGCCCTGGTGGACCGTGCAGTTCAGCGCCGGAAAGCCAGCGCTCAGGAGAACGGGATGGTCGGGGTCGCGCCCGGCCAGCAGCTCCGCCGCGGTGCCGATGTTGCCCTCGGCCGTCGAATCGAAGGTGGCGCAGCCCTTGTAGACGACGCGGGCGCACCCTGCCCGCTCCAGCGCCGCGATCAGCCGCGCCGTTTCGGCGCGCGCCGCGTCGACCGGGATCAGCCGCGTCCGGCTGCCGGCCATCAGCACCGGTGCTGCCTCGTCGTCGCGCAGCGCCGCCGCGTCGAACACCACCGGGCAGGCGATGCCGGCGGTCTCGAGGTAGGAGGCCACCATCACCGCCCCGGTGAAGTCGTCGGCGATGATCCCCAGGGCCGGAGCCACGAGCACCCTCCCCTAGGCTGCCGTCAGCTCGCGGGCGACGATCAGCTGCTGGATCTGCGAGGTGCCCTCGTAGAGCCGGAACAGCCGGACGTCGCGGTAGAAGCGCTCGACGGCGTAGGCCTGCATGTAGCCGGCCCCGCCATGGATCTGCACCGCCCGGTCGGCGACCCGGCCGACCATCTCGGCACAGAACAGCTTGGCCATCGCCGCCTCCTGGACGATCCGGGCACCGGTGTCGAACTTGCGCGCCGCCTCGAGCACGAGGCTGCGCCCGGCATAGGTCTCGGTGGCGCTGTCGGCCAGCATCGCCTGGACCAGCTGGTGCTCGGCGATCGGCTTGCCGAACTGGACCCGGCCCCTGGCGAACGCCACCGATTCCTCGACCAGCCGCTGCGCCGCACCGACGCACACCGCCGAGATGTGCAGCCGGCCGCGGTTCAGCACCTTCATCGCCGTCTTGAAGCCCCGCCCCTCCACCCCGCCGATCACCGCGTCGGCCGGTACCCGGCAGTCCTCGAGGATCACGTCGCAGGTCCGGGTCCCGCGCTGGCCCATCTTGCGGTCGACCGGCCCGAAGCTCAGCCCCGGGCTGCCGCGCGGGACGAGGAAGGCGGTGATGCCCGAGGCGCCTGGACCGCCGGTGCGCGCCATCAGCGTCAGCACGTCGGCGACCGGCGCGTTGGTGATGTAGCGCTTGGTCCCGTTGAGCACGTAGTGGTCGCCGTCGCGCCGGGCGGTGGTCCGCACCGAAGCCGCATCCGAGCCGACGTCGGGCTCGGTCAGGGCGAACGAGCCGACGACCTCGCCCCGGGCCATGCGCGGCAGCCAGTAGGCCTTCTGCGCCTCGGTGCCGTCGGCGATGATGCCCTGCGAGCCGATGCCGTTGTTGGTGCCGATCACCGAGCGGAAGGCCGGCGAGACATGGCCGAGCTCCAGCGCGACGAGGACCTCTTCCTCCATGGTCAGGCCGAGCCCGCCATGCGCCTCGGGGATCGACAGGCCGAACAGGCCCAGCGCCCGCATCTCGTCGACGATGGCCGGCGGGATGGCATCCTCGGCATCGACCTGCGCCTCGGCCGGCAGCAGGCGCTCGCGGACGAAGCGCCGGACCGTGTCGAGCAGCCCCTCCAGCACCTCGGGATCCCTGATCACGCGGCGTCCTCCCCGCTGCTGGTGCGGCCCGAATTTCCTGTTGCGGGGCGAGGCTGGCACAGCTACTCCTGCCCCTCAACAGAAAACGGAATTAAATTTCATTATCGGCGCGATCGCGATCGGGGGATGCGAGACGGCGCCGAGGCAAGCGCGGGTTCCGCGTTCCTGCGCCTGCCGCCGACGGCTTGCCCGCGACCCGGCATCATGCCCTGATCCTTCCGGCGAGCCGCTGACGACGCCTCGTCACCCAAGAAGCAGGAGAGAGCACCGATGAGCCTTCCGGTACCGAGCTTCCGACGCGGGGCGACCCGCAGGTTCCTGCTGGCGCTGTCGCTGACCGCCGCGGTCTTCGGGGTGCAGGCGCCCTGGGCCTCGGCCGAGGAGCGGGCGCTGGTGATCGCCCGCGACATGGACATCAACTCGCTCGATCCGCACCGCAGCTGGTGCGACACCTGCCAGATCTACAACTCGGCCGTGTACCAGCAGCTGACGACGCTGGATAAGGACAACAAGGTGGCGCCGCTGCTGGCGGAGAGCTGGCAGAGCAATGCCGACCAGACCCAGGTCACCTTCAAGCTCGACCCGGACGCCAAGTTCTCGGACGGCTCGCCGGTCGAGGCCAAGGACGTCAAGTGGTCGTTCGAGCGGCTGAAGAACCTCAAGGGCAACGCCTCGTTCCTCACCGACTCGATCGCCTCGATCGAGACGCCCGACGCGCAGACGGTGGTGGTCGGCCTGACCAGCCCGAACTCCGAGTTCGTCCAGGTGGTCGCCGCGACGATGATGGCCGTCCTCAACAGCGACGTGCTCGCCGCCCAGGGTGCCCTGGCCGACGCCACCGCCGCCGAGAAGGATGCCGCCGAGCCGTGGCTGCTGGCCCAGTCGGCCGGCAGCGGGCCGTTCGTGCTGGCGTCGTACGAGCCCAATGCCGAGCTGCGCCTGAAGCGCAATGACGCCTACTGGGGCGCCAAGCCGGCGGTGCCCGAGGTCGTCTTCCGCCAGGTCAAGGACGCCGTCGCCCAGGCGCAGATGCTGCAGTCGGGCTCGGCCGACATCGCCATGCAGGTCGACCCGGAGACCGCCAAGACGCTCACCGGCGACGACGTCGTCACCGAGAAGGCGCCGTCGTTCAACTTCGTCTACGTCGCCATCGCCCCCGGGGCCAAGGCCAACACCGTCAAGCTGACGCCCGAGGTGCGCGAGGCGATCTCGATCGCCATCGACCGCCAGGCGCTGATCGACTTCACGCTGGGCGGCGCCGGCCGGCCGATGGCGACGCCGATCCCGCTGGGCTTCCCCGGCAGCGAGGGCCACACGATCCCGGCCTACAACCCGGAGCGCGCCAAGGAGCTGCTCACGGCCGCCGGCCATCCCGACGGCTTCACGCTGGTCTCGGTCTATCCGGACCTCAACGTCTATGGCGTCGACCTCTCGCTGATGATGCAGAAGATCCAGCAGGATCTGGCCAAGGTCGGCATCAAGCTCGAGCTGTCGCCGGTGCCGTTCCCGAACTGGCGCGAGCAGGCCAACGGCGACGGGATCCCGTTCACCTCGGTGTTCTTCGCGCCGGACTTCTTCGGCACCTCGCAGTACGTCGACTATTTCGGCCTCAGCGAGGGGTCGGTGTGGGCCAAGCGGGCCGGCGCCGCGGTCGACCCGTCGGTGGTCAACAAGGACATCACCGCCGTCCGCAACGCCGCCCTGGCGGCGGCCACGCCCGAGGAGGCCGAGAAGCTCTGGTTCAAGGCCGGCGAGATGATGGCCAACGACCGGATCATCGTGCCGATGGTCAGCCCCGACCTGATCCTCGCCTACCGCAAGGGCATCGAGGGCGTGCGCTACAGCGCCTGCTGCAACCTGCCGCTGGCCGAGATCAGCAACTGACGATCCTGTGGTTGGGGCGGCGGCTTCGGCCGTCGCCCCGCCCGTACCCTTTTCCGGACGACCTGCGCCGATGCCCGCACCGCTTCCCGACAGCCGCAACGCCGCCCTGGTCGAGCGCGCCCGCCGCGTCGTGCCCAATGGCGTCTGGGGCCACATGGCGACACGCTCCATCGCCCCCGGCTACCCGCAATTCTTCGCCCGCTCGGAGGGCTGCCGCGTCTGGGACGTCGACGGCAACGAATACATCGACTTCATGTGCGCCTGGGGGCCCAACGTGCTGGGCTACCGCCATCCCGAGGTCGAGGCGGCGGCCCAGGAGCGGCTGCGCCTGGGCGACATCGGCAACGGCCCGGGCGAGGCCATGGTCGAGCTGGCCGAGCTGGTGGTCGGCACCGTCGAGCATGCCGACTGGGTCCTGTTCCAGAAGAACGGCACCGACGCGACGACGACCTGCGTCACCGTCGCCCGGGCCGGCACCGGCCGGCGCAAGGTGCTGGTCGCGCGCGGCGCCTACCATGGCGCCGTGCCGTGGTGCTCGCCGTCGCAGCTCGGCGTGACCGCGGAGGATCGCGCCCACATCCTCCACTACGACTACAACGACGTCGCCAGCCTCGAGGCCGCCGCGGCCGAGGCCGGCGACGACCTCGCCGCGATCCTCGCCGCCGCCTTCAAGCACGATTTCGCGAAGGACCAGGCCCTGCCCGAGCCGGCCTTCCTCGCCGCTGCCCGGGCGATCTGCGACCGCACCGGGGCCGCCCTGATCACCGACGACGTCCGTGCCGGATTCCGCCTCGACGTGCGCGGCAGCTGGGCGCCCTACGGCATCCGGCCCGACCTCGCGGCCTACTCGAAAGCCATTGCCAACGGCTGGCCGCTGGCCGCGGTGACCGGCACGGAGCGCTGGCGCGAGCCCGCCGGCTCGGTCTTCGTCACCGGCTCGTTCTGGTACGGCAGCGCCGCCATGGCGGCCGCCGTCGCCACCGTCCGCATCCTCCGCGATACCGATGCGCTGGCCCGCACCGAGGCCATGGGCCTGCGCCTGCGCCGCGGACTCGACGAGGTCGCCCGCCGCCACGGGTTCGCCCTGCGCCAGACCGGTCCCGCCCAGATGCCGATGGTGCTGGTCGACGGCGACGCCGAGCAGCGCATCGCCAGCGCGTTCTGCGCCGCCGCCCTGCGCCACGGCATCTACCTGCATCCCCGGCACAACATGTTCCTCTGCGCCACCCACACGCCGGCCGACATCGACCGCGCCGTGGAGGCGGCCGACGCGGCGTTCGCCGACATCGTCGCCGCCGGCATCGTCCCGGCCTGACGCCGGCACCGGAGCCCAGCCGTGGCCTTCACCGACCGGATCTTCCCGGCCTACCGCGAGCGTCTGGCCGTGCTCGAAGCCAGCAACAACCCGCTGGCGCATGGCTGCGCCTGGATCGAGGGCGAGGTCGTGCCGGTCCACGAGGCCCGCATCCCGATCCTCGACCAGGGCTTCCTGCACTCCGACCTGACCTACGACGTCCCCGCCGTCTGGGACGGCCGCTTCTTCCGCCTCGACGACCATCTCGACCGCTTCGAGAAGGGCTGTGCGAAGCTGCTGCTGCGCAGCCCGCTCGACCGCCGGGGCATCCGCGACACGCTGGTCTCGATGGTTGCCGCCAGCGGCATCCGCGACGCCTACGTGATGATGATCGTCACCCGCGGGCTGCGCTACATCCGCCAGTACAGCCCGGCCGAGTGCGAGAACGCCCTCTACCTGATGGTCCTGCCCTATGTCTGGGTGATGGACGAGGCGACCCAGGCGCGGGGCGGCGAGGCCGTCGTCACCCGCACGGTCCGCCGCATCCCGCCGGGTGCGATCGACCCGACCGTCAAGAACCTGCAGTGGGGCGACTTCACCCGCGGCCTGATCGAGGCGCGCGAGCGCGGCGCGGTCTACCCGATCCTCACCGACGGCGACGGCAACCTCACCGAGGGCTCCGGCTTCAACGTCATCGTCATCAAGGGCCGCAGCCTGTTCACCCCGCGCAAGGGCGTCCTCGAGGGCGTCACCCGCCGGACCGTGCTCGAGCTGGCGGCCGCCCGCGGCTACGCCTGCCACCTCGATGACGTCCCGGTCTCGGCGATCTACGACTGCGACGAGCTGCTGTTCGTCACCACCGCCGGCGGCGTCATGCCGGTCACCCGCCTCGACGGCGCGCCGGTCGGCAGCGGCGAGGTCGGCCCGGTCAGCCGCGAGCTGTGGCAGGCCTACTGGGACGCTCACTACGACCCGACGCTGAGCTTCGCCATCGCCTACCACTGAGCGGCGTCATTCCGGGTAGGCACCCCCGGCCGTGGCTGGGGTGCCGACGTGCAGGAGCATCAGCAGCAGGTTACCCGGCTCTGCGGTGGCGTCCGTTCGCCGCGCGGCGACCTCGGCGTCGACCGGGCTGAAATAGCGGGCCACCTCCTCGCCGAAGGCATCGCGCTGCACCGCCAGCGTCTGTCCGGCCGCGACCCTCTCCTTCAACCCGACCAGCAACTCGACGTAACCGCCACGCGACGCCACGATCGGCGTGGCCCGGTCGCCGACGAACACGCCGCTGTCCCTGCCGGTCCGCCCGAGCGGCCCGTCGACGATCGCATGCAGTCGCAGCACGTTCATCGTCCCCTCGACGAACAGCGGGATCATTGCGCGATCGAGGACGCGGGGCGCCCCGATCTCGGGCGTGAAGGCCGGGATGCCGGCGTCGATGAACGCGTTGGCCAGCAGACCCGGGTAGCCCGCATTGTCGAAGATGTGGTCGATCGGAAACAGCTCGGCCATCGCTCGTACCTCCGGCAGGTCCATCCGGGCGAGGTGCAGCGCGGTCATGTCCATACCGGTCGTCGCGGTATGGAAGTCGATGGCGTAGTCGGCGTTGGGCCGCAGCAGCCGGTCGAACAGCAGCGCGGCATGGCGGGCGGACGCCGTCGGCGCGTTCGCGTTGCCCGGCCACTCGCGGTTGATGTCGACGAGGTCGATCCCGCGCCCCGAATTCGGCCAGCGCCGCGCCATCGCGGCGAGCGCCGGCCGCGAGACGTCGAGGACGGCCAGCACGTCGCCGGTCATGGCTGCCGGGTCCAGCTGCTCCACCACGGCCTGGATCGTGCGGATCGGGCTGATCTCGTCGCCGTGCACGCCAGCGACGAGGACGACCCGCTTGCCGGGCCGGCTCCCCCTGACCGCGAGCACCGACACGTACCAGGGCTCGCCCGTCGGCATCTGCACGCCCTGAAACAGCAGGGCATGCTTCTGTCCGGGCTCGAGGTCGCCGAGTTGCAGCGCGCTGACGACAGGCTTGCCCTGCACCACGTCCCCGGTGCGGACCGTCGTCCCGGCGGCGGCCACTGCATGCGCTGGCGCGAACTCGGTCCCGACCAGTCCCGCCGCCGAAAGGCCGAAGGCCGTGGCCACCAGATTGCGGCGGTCGATGCCGCCTGTGCGATCCGACATCTCGTGGCTCCTCATGGCTGCCGCAGCGACCCGCGTCGCCAGCTGCCCATTCGACACCATGCTCGCCCGTGGTACCAGCGCGGGGACAGGCAAAGACTCTTAGGACCGGACCTCGCCCATGACTTCTCCCGCGCTCCTTTCTGCCACCGAGGCGGCGCGCGCCATCCGCGAAGGCCGGCTGACCGCGCGCGAGCTGGTCGAGGCCTGCCTCGCCCGCATCGCCGAGCGCGAGCCGGAGGTGCAGGCCTGGACCTTCCTCGATCCCGACACCGAGCGGGCCAGTGCCGATGCCCGCGACGCCTACCAGCGCGCCGGCCGGCCGCTCGGCCCGCTGCACGGCGTGCCGGTCGGCCTCAAGGACATCATCGACACCATCTGGATGCCGACCGAGAACGGCACGCCGCTGCACAAGGGACGGCGGCCGCTGGGCAATGCCCGCTCGGTCGAGCGGCTGGGGGCCGCCGGGGCTATCGTCCTGGGCAAGACGGTCACCACCGAGCTCGCCTTTTTCCATCCGGGCAAGACCCGCAACCCGCGCGACCCGCGGCGCACGCCCGGCGGCTCGTCGAGCGGCTCGGCCGCTGCCGTCGCCGACGGCATGGTGCCGCTGGCGCTGGGCTCGCAGACCAACGGCTCGGTGATCCGCCCGGCCAGCTACTGCGGCATCATCGGCTACAAGCCGACGCACGGCCTGATCAGCCGGGCCGGCATGCTGCTGCAGTCGCGCACCCTAGACCATGTCGGGCTGTTCGCCCGCACCGTCGAGGACATCGCGTTGCTCGGCGACGTGCTGGCCGGCCATGATCCGCTCGACCCCGACACCCGCGCCGAGGATCCGCCGCAGCTGCTCGCCGGCCTGCGCAAGCCCATGGCCGAGCCCGCTCTCGCCTTCGTCCGCACGCCGGTGTGGGACCAGGCCGAGCCGTCGACCCGGACGCTGTTCGAGGACCTCGCCGCCTCGCTCGGCGAGCGCTGCGTCGAGCGCGAACTGCCGCCCGAGTTCGCGCAGGCGCATGCCGCCCACGGCACGATCATGCAGGCCGACCAGGCCCTCAACTACGGCCCGCTCTACGACCAGGACAGCAGCCAGCTGAGCCCGGTCATGCGGGCGGCGATCGAGACCGGCCGCAAGGTCACCGCGGTGGAGTGGCACCGGGCCGTGGCCCTGGCGGCGACGCTGCGCCGTCTCCTGCTGCCCCTGTTCGCCGACCACGCGGCGCTGCTGACCCCGGCGGCACCGGGCGAGGCGCCGCTCGGCCTCGAGCGTACCGGCAACCCCGCCTTCTGCTCGATCTGGAGCCTGCTCGGCCTGCCGGCGATCAGCCTGCCGCTGCTGCAGGGCCCGGACGGCCTGCCGGTCGGCGTCCAGCTGGTCGGGGCCTGGGGCGAGGATGCGAAGCTGCTGCGCACCGCCGCCTGGTTGCAGCGACGGGTCGCCGGGAGCTGACCGCCGCCTCCCCGGGAACGGGAGCGCCGGCTCGGCCGTTGCCGCCGCATCCGAACGGCCGGGCTGGAGGCGCCGAGCGATGCTGGAGTTTCCGGAAAGCCTCGGCGACCTCCCGGAGATGCTGCTGCGGCTCGGTGCCGCCGCCCTGCTCGGCGGCATTCTCGGCCTCGAGCGCGAGCTCAAGGACAAGCCGCTCGGCCTGCGCACCAACATGCTGATGGCACTGGGTGCCTGCGCCTTCGGCCTGCTCACCGTCGACGTCGTCGAGCTGTTCCGCCGCGACCCCGAGCTCGGCCATGTCGATCCGTCGCGCGTCATCCAGGGCATCGTCGAGGGCATCGGCTTTCTCGGCACCGGTGCGATCATCCAGGCCCGAGGCAACGTCCAGGGGGCCACCACCGGCGCCACCATCTGGGTCGTCGGCGCCATCGGCATCGCCTGCAGCTTCGGCCTGCTGCTGTTGGCCGTGACCGTCACCGGCATCGCCCTGCTGGTGCTGGCGGTGCTGGGCGGGGTCGAGCGCCTGCTGCGTACCAGGCCGGCCGACGGCGGCTGAGCCGGTTCCACCGGAACACAGGGTCCGCCTCGCCGTTGCAGCCGTCAGGTGGCTGGCGCCACCCGGGAACACGGTGGATGGACCGGCTTCGCTCGGACGGCATCACCAGCCTCGCCACGCTCGTCGACGACGGGCTGCCGGAGCTCGCCGCCGGCCGCCGCATTCTCTACCTCGGCTCGCGTGCAAGGTTCGCCGGCCGCATCGGGCCCAGCGACGACGGTCGCTACGGCCCGGGCCTCTATCTCACCTCGCTCGGCCGCGCCCGCCGCCTGCCCGCGGCCTATCCCGGCGTCATCTTCGCCTGCGACGTCACCGACCTGAGCCTCCTCGCCCTCGACTCGCCCGAGGCGTACCGGCGCCGGCTCGAAGGCCTTCGCGGCGGCAGGCGGATACCGGACGCGCTGGCCCGCCTGCTGCTGCAGGCGATGCTGCTGGCGAAGGGCTACGATGGCGTTCAGGTCGTCGACGACGCCGAGACCGAGGCGCTGGTCTTTCCGAGCCAGGTCCGGCTGCTGCGGCTTGCGCCGGTCTAGGCGCCGGCCTGCGGAACCCGCCTCCAGCCGATGCCCGGGGGTCGGACACCTCCTGGGCGTTCGGCATGTTCTACCATGACGGTCAGCCGCAGCCTCCAGTCTGCGTCGAGCGGCCTATCGCCGCTGGTCGCCGGTCATGCCGGCCAGCGTCAGCCCGCCGGCCGAGCGATCGAACGTGAAGGTCCGGCTGGCGAAGCCCTCGCAGCGATTGAACATGGTGACGTCGCCCGGCGACGCCCCGATTTCCGAGCGGAAGAAGTAGCGCACCTCGACAACCAGCTTCTGCGGGCTGTCCTCGACCACCCGGCTGGCGGTGATGCGGTCGATGTAGGGCACCGTGCAGAAGGCGTTCTCCTCGAACGCGCGACCGGCGTAGTACCGCGTCATGGCGGTGGCGAGCTCGGGCGTCACCGGGCCGGCCGGGTCGGTGGCCGTGGCGCAGGCGCCGAGGGCCAGGAGCGCGGCGCCGAGGGTGGCGCGCAGGCAACGGATCGACATCGAGGGACCTCTCTGAGGCGAACCGGTCGCCGACGCCCCGACCGCCGCGATCCTCGCAGGCGCGTTCCGTCGGCGCTAGGTGCGCGGCCCGCGTGACACGAGAGTCAGATGGCGACGGACCTGCCTTTCCTCCAGCAGGCGGAACAGCGGTGACAGCCATGCGACGGCATGCTCCGCCGGTCGCATCAGCCGTGCCAGCAGCCATTCGCGATGCCGCGAATGGGTGACGAGATGGCGCCAGCGCGCCTTGTTCTTGCGCGCCCGCTTCTGCGCCGCGGTGCTGTTGTCGCTGCGGCCGGCGGCCTGCACGGCGATCATCGGATAGAGCGCGTAGGTGGCCGACAGGCAGGCGTAGGCGGCATCGATCCCGCGGCCGACGAGCGGGTTGGTCGCCGCCCCCCGCTTCGACCACGGATGGTCGCGCAGCCAGCGCAAAAGGCGCGGGCTGGCGATGTAGGCATGGGCGCAGCCGGACCGGGTCCGCAGCACGCCCGGGGCCACGAACCAGGCACGCAGCGGCCAGTGCCCGAGGAAGAAGATCTGCCAGTCGCCCGGCAGCGTCGCCAGGGCGGCGCGGATCCGGGTCGTCGTCGCCGCGTCGATGCCGGCGTCGAAGCGCACGTCGTCCTCGAGGATCAGCACGCGCTGCTGCCCCTCCTCGAGGGCCCGCATGCCGACGAGGCGATGCGACTCCCAGCAGCCGACGATGCCCTTCCTCGGATGGCGCGCCGGACGCAGGAAGGTCGCCAGCCGGCACAGGCCGACGCGGTGAAGCTCGGCGGCTGCACCGGCGGCGCGGTCCGGCCGTTCCTGCAGCGAGATGCAGTACACCGCGTCGAGGAACGACCAGTCGGCACCGCCCCCGAGGCCGCGGCAGTACCGGCAGTCCGGGTCGGGCGGACAGGCGTGCCAGAGCGGCTCGCTCACCGCCCGCCCCTGCGTCGGGCATGGATCTCGAGGATCGTCCTCGCTGCCTGCATCACCCCGCCCCCGCCACGGACCATGCCCGCGGCGCGAACCGCCATCCCGGCACCGTCCTCGCCGAGCAGCCCTTCAAGGACCCCGGCAAGGCGCTCGGCCGAGACCCGCTCGATCGGCACGACCGCCGCGGCCCCGGCCCGGTCCAGGGCTGCGGCCAGCAGCTCGATCTCGCGAATGGGTCCCGGTACTATCAGCATGGGCGTACACAGTGCCGCACCTTCGTGGATGGTGCTGGTGCCCTCGGCGACGAGGACGTCCGCGGCGCGCTGGAAGAGCAGCGTGTCCGCCTGCGACTGGATGCCCAGCACCGACACCCAGGGGGGCAGCTCGGCCGGGACCCCATCCACGCTGCGCAGCTCGGCCGGATCGCGCACCGCCAGCAGCTGCAGGCGCAGGTCCGGATGGACCGTCTGGCGCAGCCGGGCCGCCGCCGCGAACAGGGCGCCCAGCACGCGGTGGCCGAACTCGGCGCCGAAGGGAAAGCCGCGCGGTGCGTAGACCAGCAGCGGCCCCGACGGCAGATGGAGGCGATGGCGCGCGGTCGCGCGGTCGGGGACGTCGTCGACGTCGAGGAACGGGCCGGTGCGGACGACCCGGTCGGCGACGATCGCCAGCTCCTCCGGCATCGCCACGGCCTGCGGATAGGGCCAGAAGACGGCGTCCATCTGCGCCATCAGCGGCCAGTCCATGAACAGCTCGTCGCCGATCGGATGCATCGCCACGCTCACCCAGGCGGCGTCCGGCACGTGGTGGCGCAACGGCAGCAGGTAGCGGGCGACGTCATCGACGATCACGTCGGCGTCGCCGAGACAGGCCCGGACGATCGGGCCGCGGCTCTCGGGCGTGCGCGGCGGCATCAGCCGTGGCCGGTAGCCCATGCCCAGCGCCGCATCGATGTTGAACGGGCGCAGGCGCTCGGCATCCAGCACCATCTCGACCCCGGCCGACGGATCGAGCCGGCGCAGCGCCCGCGCCAGCGTCGCCGCCCGCGAGATGTGGCCGATGCCGCCGGAGACCGACGGGACCATCACCACCTTCATGCCGCGGCCCCGGCGCGCTGCAGTGCCGTGAACCCGGCCTCGCCGAACAGACCCTGCTGCCGGGCCAGCTCGGCGGCGACATCGGCGGCGACGATGCGCTGTCCGTCGCCGTCTGCGGCCGAGAACAGCCCGGTCTCGCACAGGCGGCCGTCCTCCCAGCCGGGATAGGCCAGCACCGGATAGAGACAGACGCCCAGAACCGGCAGCCCTGCCTCGATCGCCGCGCCGACCTCGCCGGCCACGTAGTGCAGCCAGGCTGCCCGCGCGCTGCCCTCGGCACCGGTCTCGGCGATGTAGAGCGGCCGGCCGTAGCGGGCGTGCACTGCCGCCAGCAGCTCGCGCATCGGCCGGTAGAGATGGTGCCCCATCGGGATGAAGCGGCCGCCGGGCAGCCACTGGTTGTCCGGGTAGTAGTTGAGGCCGCAGAGGTCGAGATAGTCGGGCCGGCCGCCGAGCTCGGGCATGAGCCTGCCGGTCAGCAGGTCCCAGGCCTCGAACTGCGCCTCGGTCTGGCGCCGCGCCAGCGTCAGGTGATCGCTGCGCGTCGAGGCCGCCCGGATGTGGATCAGCGGCTCGGCGTGGAGGAACCGCGCCCGCGGGTCCACCGCGCGGATCGCCTCGATGGCGGCGATGGCGCAGCGCACCAGCTGGCGCTTGAGCTCGCTGCCGCGGCGCCGGACGCCTGGGGCGATCTTCCCTACCGTGCCGCCGGCCCAGGCCCAGTACGAGATCTCGTTGACCGGGCAGTAGATCGGGACCGCGTCGGTCTCGTCGCGGACGAGCCGGGCGGCGGCCGCGGCGAAGCGCGCGAACCGCTCGACGAACGACGCCTCCCAGATCCGGGCACCGTCGGGATAGCCGTAGTGGCACAGGTCCCAGGCGACCTGCAGGCCGGTAGCGCGGGCGGCGTGCAGCATCGGCAGGAACGACGACCAGTCGTAGCGGCCGGGTGCGGTCTCGATCAGGTGCCAGCGCAGCCCGTCGCGGGCCGTGCGCAACCCGTGCCGGGCCAGCAGCCGGTAGTCCTCGGCAACATGACGGTCGTGCCCGGTAGCGGCGAGCAGGTCGAGCCGCACGCCGTCGCGGCGGCGGTGGCTCGAGCACTCGAAACCGCCGCCGAAGAAGCTGGCGAACGGGCTCGCGGTCACCGCCCCACCCCTAGTCGGCGATGGCCGGCGCCACCCGACCGTTGGCCGCCGCCGGTTGCAGGGCGCGGCCGGCGCCGGAGCGGTGCGCCGGGGCGATCCTGGCGTAGAGGGCCAGCGCCTGCCCGACGATCTGGTCCATGTTGTAGTACCGGTAGGTGGCGAGCCGGCCGACGAAATGGACGCCGTGCGTCTGGTCGGCGAGCTTCTGGTAGCGCCTGAACAGCTCGAAGTTCTGCGGCTGCGGCACCGGGTAGTACGGATCGCCGGTGGCTGACGGGTACTCCCAGGTGAGGCTGGTCCTGGCGTGCTGCTGGCCGGTCAGGTGCTTGTACTCGGTGATCCGGGTCCACGGCACCGCCTCGTCCGGGTAGTTGACCACGCCGACCGGCTGGTACTGGCGCTGGTCGAGCGTCCGGTGCTCGAACCGCAGCGACCGGTAGGGCAGCTCGCCGAAGCGGAAGCCGAAATACTCGTCGATCGGCCCGGTATAGATCAGCTTGTCGTAGACCACCTCGTTGCGGACCTCCTCGAAGTCGGCATTGAGCATGATCTTGATGTTCGGATGGTCGAGCATGGCCTCGAACATCCGGGTGTAGCCGTGCAGCGGCATGCGCTGGAAGCTGTCGGTGAAGTAGCGGTCGTCGTCGTCGCTGCGGGTCGGCACGCGCGCGGTCACCGTGCGGTCCAGCTCGGACGGGTCGAGGCCCCACTGCTTGCGGGTGTAGCCGCGGAAGAACTTCGCATAGAGCTCGCGCCCGACGCGGCCGACGACGACGTCCTCCGACGTCACGACGGGATCGCGCGGCTCGGCCCGGGCGGCGAGGAAGGCCTCGACCTCGTCGCTGCGCAGGTCCAGCCCGTAGAGGCGGTTGATCGTCGTCCGGTTGATCGGGATCGGCACCAGCTGGCCGTCGACCTGCGCCAGCACGCGGTGCTCGTAGGCCCGCCAGCGGGTGAACTGCGACAGGTAGTCGACGATCGCCTGAGAATTGGTGTGGAAGATGTGCGGGCCGTAGCGATGGATCAGCAGCCCGTGCTCGTCGTAGTGATCGAAGGCGTTGCCGCCGATGTGCGGCCGCCGGTCGATCAGCAGGACCCGCTGGCCCGAGCCGGCGGCGAGGCGCTCGGCCAGCACGCTGCCGGCGAACCCGGCGCCGACGATGAGGTAGTCGAAGCCCGTGCGCACGGCGGGCGCCAGGCGTCGGCCGCGCGCCCCGCCGAGGCCGCGCGGCAGGCGGACGTCGGACGGCGGAGGCGGCGTCATGCCAGCAGCTCCCGCATCTGCGCCCAGGTCGCATCCCATGACATCGCGGCGAGCAGCCGGTCGCTTTGGGCGATCGCCGCGGCGCGCCGGTCGCCCTGGCCCAGCAGGTCCTCGAGGGCGGCCACGAAGCCGGCGGCATCCTCGGCGATCCGCACCATGTCGAGCTGGCCGTAGGTGCGCACCACGTCGGCCACCGGCGTCGACACCACCGGCCGGCCGGCGGCGAGGTATTCGGGCGTCTTGGTCGGGCTGATGAAGCGCGTCGAGTCGTTGCGCGCGAACGGCATGAAGGTGGCGTCCCAGCCGCTCAGGTAGGCCGGGAGCTCGGCGTAGGACTTCATGCCGAGGTAGTGGATGTTCGGCCGCCGCGGCAGGTCCTCCGGCGCGATCTTCACGACCGGTCCGACCAGCACCAGCTGCCAGTCCGGCCTGGCCTCGGCGATGGCCGCCAGCAGGGCGGTGTCGAGGCGCTCGTCGAGCACCGCATAATGGCCGATGCGCGGGCGCGGCAGCGCCGCCTGGTCGGCCGGTTCCGGCAGCGGCTCGCGGGCCGCGCGGAAATGGGCGACGTCGACGCTGCTCGGAAACGGCCAGACGTTGGCGTGATGCCGGCGCTTGGCCTCGAACAGGCTCTGGCCACCGGTGAACACCACGTCCGCCCGGCGCATCAGCCGGCGCTCCTCCTCGACCAGTCCGGGCGGCGCGCCGCGGAAGGCCGACAGCTCGTCCATGCAGTCGTAGACGATCCGCTCCGCTTCGAGATGGTCCGAGAAGCGGGCGCTCATCGGGCTGTAGTACCAGAGCAGCGGCCGGCGCAGCTCCATGGCCTCGCACAGGCCGTCCAGCAGCCGGCGCTGGGCGGCGATGGCCTCGGCCTCGGCCTCGGCAAGGCCGGGCGGCAGGTACGGTGTGGCGACCGTCAGGCCCGGCTCCACGGTGTTCAGCTCCAGCCGCGGCGGACCTGCCTCGAGGATCGGTTCCTCGAAGAAATAGACCGGTTGCTGGCGCGCCATCCGCCGCATCAGATGCTGCGGCCGCTGGAACACGAATCCCCACCGGAGGTGGGAGAAGCAGATCACCGGCGTGACGTCTGTCCGATGACTGAGAGATTGACTGGACGGTCCGACCGGCCTCGCGTTGGATGTCGGCAAGGCCGAAGAACCGTGACTTTGCACCGCGTGAATCCCCTCGACTCGACTTGTCCGGAATGGGCGTGCCCAAGCAACGGACAGTCGCAACGGGGGTTCCGAGCGGCGGCGCAGCCTCAGGCCGCGCCGGGCCGGCTAGAGCGGAAGGCTGTCGGCGAGGATCAGCCGGTCGTCGAACAGCAGGCGTTCGATGGCGGCGAGGCGGTCCGCCTCGCCGCCGACCTGGACGATGATGACGCTGCCGTCGCGCGTGAAGCTGGCCTCGGCATAGGCGCCGTCGAGGATCGCCGTGTCGATGCCGGCGCCGCCGTCGAGCACATCGTCGCCTTCACCGGCCTCGAGGCGGTCGTCGCCGTCAGCACCGAACAGGATGTCCGCCCCGTCGTCTCCTCCAATGCGGTCATTGCCGTCGCCGCCGGAGAGGCGGTCGTCGCCGTCACCCCCGGTGACGCGGTCGTTCCCGGCACCGCCGTCACCGCGGTCATTGCCATCACCGCCGCTCAGGCTGTCATTGTCGGCGCCGCCGTACAGCGCATCGTTGCCCTCGCCTCCGTCGAGGCGATCGCGCCCGGCATCGTCGCCGAGGCGGTCGTTGCCGCTGCCGCCCCAGAGCCGGTCGTTGCCGGCACCTCCCGACAGCGTGTCGCTCGAGTCCTCGCCGAACAGCGAATCGCCGTCGTTGCCGCCCCAGCAGCGGTCGATCCCGGCGCCGGCCAGCACCCGGTCGAGGCCGTCGCCGCCGACCACCGTGTCGTTGCCCGCCTCGGCGGCGATGCGGTCGTTGCCCTCGCCGCCGGCGAGCCTGTTGCTCGCGGCCGAGCCGGCGAGGCTATCGCCCAGCCTGCTCCCGACGAGGTTCTCGATGCTGCTCAGGCGATCGCCGGTGGCGTCGCCACCGTAGGCAAGGGCTTCGGCGAGATCGATGCGGACCGCCGCCGCCGAGCCCGCATAGCTCGCCGTGTCGGCGCCCGACCCGCCATAGAGGCTGTCCCGGCCGGCAGCGCCGATCATCGTATCGTCGCCGCCGCCGCCCGACAGCGTGTCGTCGCTGGCGCCGCCGTCCAGCAGGTTGCCGCTGCCGTTGCCGGTCAGGCGGTCGTCGCCTCCTGCACCGTAGGCGCGCTCGATGACCACGCCGTTGGCGATGGTGAAACCGCCCGTGACGTCGCCGATCCGGCTCAGGTAGCCGCCGGCATTGGCGCCGGCGAGCGGCGCGGCGCGCAGGTCGATCACCGCGTCGTCGCCGCCGCTGGCGACGATCCGGTCGGTACCGCCGGCATCCCAGATGCACCGGTAGAAGGTGCCGACGCGATCATCGACCGGCAGGGTGTAGCGGTCGTCGCCGGTGCGCGTCGACATGTTGGCGCCGTAGATGCGCTGGATGGCGGCGATGTCGAAGGCCATCGGTCCGGCGATGAACCCGTAGGCCTTCTCGACGTCGGGCGCCCACCACTGGCCGATGTCGTTGTAGCTCATCACGGTGTAGAGCAGCGTGTTCTGCCCGTTGGTACCGGTGTCGTAGCCGTCGCCGTCGGTGACACCGGGGAACAGGCCGGACTGGCCGCCGCGGTCGTGCGGATGGGCCAGACCGAGCGCATGACCGAGCTCGTGGACGACCACCGAGTAGGCATAGCCGCCGGGCTCCAGCTGCCCGAACCAGTCGGCGAAGGCCTCCCAGTTGTAGTAGCCGACCCCTTCCTCGAAGCTGCCGTCCGGCCCGTGCTGCTCGGCCAGGGTCTCGGCGCCGACGTCGTAGTTGCCGACGGAGTTGAACAGCAGGTTCGGCGCCGCCGTCTCGCCGACACGGCGGAATGTCAGGTCGGCGACGTCGGCCCAGGCCGCCAGCGCCGCGGCGAAGGCCGCCTTCTCCGCCGGCTCCCAGGCGTAGTAGCTGTCGCTGAAGGCGTAGGTGATGGGCCCGCCTGCCTGGTCCCAGGCATCGCCCCACAGCAGCGCGTCGACATAGGCGTTGCCGGTCCGCGAGACCGAGTCGGGCGCCGAGAACGCCATCGTGAAGTGCTCCAGCGTTGTCGCGCCAGCATACTGCACCGAATACGGACCGAACGTGCGCTTTGTTCCATATGTGCCGGCCGGTCCCGCGGGAGGACGACCATGCGCTCCGCAAGCGGCAGCGGCACCCGGACCGATCCCTGGCAGCTCGACACGCCGAGCGGCGGCTCGGTGTTCCTCGCCTTCCGCGACGAGACGCTGGCGCCGCCGGCCCTGGTCGTGCAGGTCGGCAAGACCGAGTTGCGCTACGCCCTGCGCTGCATCGAAGACCTGCACGCCATGCTGCGCGCGCATGGCGGCTGGATGCCGCTGGGCGGCGCCGACGAGCAGAAGCCGGCGGCAGCCGGTAGCGTCGAGGCCTGGGCGCGCGATCCCGGCAACCCGGTCGGCGGCTGGTACGGCCTGAAGAAGGGCCTGCGCGGCCGCTTCGGCCACTACGTCCCGCCGGTCCTCGAGGTGCTGGGCCTCGCCGAGGTCGAGCACAACCCGCGGCACAACCGGATGCGGGCGATCTAGGGTTGCGGCTCAACCCAGCCGCATGCCGGCGATAGCAGCCATCGCCAACTGAGCGATTGTGTCCGGCCGCGAACGCGGTCAATCCTCGCGGGTCGCCCGCGTCGGCACGGACGTTGCTTGACATAGGGCCGACCGCCGCCAGCCGTCACCGGCGGATGCCGTCGCGACAGCGCAGAACCTCAGGAAGGGGCAACCATCATGGCAGACGTCGCAACGCAGAATGGCGCCGCGAACGGCGCTCCCTCGGCCACGCGCCGGACGGTGCTGAAGGCGGGCGTCGCCGCCGCAGCCCTGGCGATGCCGCATGTCCGCCGCGCCGGCGCCGCCGACCTGAACCTGCGGATGCTGATCTGGCAGGACTACAACATTGCCGAGACCGTCAGCGAGTTCGAGAACGCGCACGGCTGCACCGTCTCGCCCGCCTTCTTCGACGGCAATTCCGAGGCCTTCAACAAGATGAAGGCCGGCGGCACCGGCGACTTCGACCTGGTGATGGCCGACGGCTTCTGGCCGCGCCTCTACTTCCGCGACGGCCTGATCCAGGCACTCGACGAGTCGAAGGTGCCGAACCTCGCCGGCCTGTTCCCCGACTTCGCCCCCGGTGCCTACGATCTGCTCAACGAGAAGCCCGGCGGGCAGCGGATCGGTGCCAACAACTGCTGGGGCAGCTACGGCATCACCATGAACACGTCGCACATCCCCGAGGCGGAGCGCGACTCGCTGGTCGTGATGTTCGACGAGAAGTACGCCGGGCACCTCGCCACCGGGGCGCGCTTCGAGGAGAACATCGCGATGGCCGGCATCCTTGCGGCCACGCAGCTCGGCACCAAGGACCAGCCGCGGCCCGACGGCCAGCCGTTCAACCCCTACAAGCTCACCGACGAGGAGCTCGAGGCGGCGAAGCAGCTGCTGATCAAGCAGAAGGGCCTGCTGGTCACCCGCTACCAAGACTACGACTCGCTGCAGAAGCTGATGCGGCCGGGCCTGGTCTGGGCGTCGCCCGAGTTCTCGGAGATCTACCGGCGCCTGACCCGCGCCCGGCGTGCCGGCGAGATCGACTTCGACGTCGTCCACACCCTGCAGCCCAAGGAGGGCGGCCTCGGCTGGATCGACAGCTGGCTGATCAGCTCGGGCACCACCGACCCGGCCATGGTCGACCTCGCCCATGCCTGGATCAACCACTACATCTCCAAGGAGAGCATGTACCGCGTCGGCATGAAGGGCGTGGCCCCCTGCTACGACGTGCGCTCGATGATGCCGCCCGAGGAAGTGTCGCTGCTCATGCTCGACCGCACCAGCGAGCTGCGCGGCCTGCACATGTTCGACCAGCCGTCGTCGCCGGAGAAGTGGGAGCGCGTCTGGTCCGAGGTCGAGGCGGCCTGACGACGCCGTCCCGGACCGGCAGGACCGGCTGCCCATGGCCCCCGTCCTCGAGCTCGACGGCGTCACCAAGCGCTTCGGCAGCGTCGTCGCCGCCGACAATCTGACCCTGAAGGTCGAGCAGGGCGAGTTCTTCGCCCTGCTTGGGCCCTCGGGCTCCGGCAAGACCACGCTCCTGCGCATCATCGCCGGGCTGGAGCTGCCCGACAGCGGTCGCGTCCTGATCAACGGCCGCGACGTGACCAACCTGCCGCCCTACGCCCGGCAGATCGGGATGGTCTTCCAGAACTTCCTGCTGTTCCCGCACAAGACGGTCGGCGAGAACGTCATCTTTCCGCTGCGCATGCAGGGTGTCGACAAGGCGCGGCAGCAGAGCGAGCTGGCCTGGGCGCTGCGGCTGCTGCGCCTCGACGGCCTCGCCGACCGCTACCCGCACCAGCTCTCCGGTGGCCAGCAGCAGCGGGTGGCCTTGGCCCGCGGGCTGATCTCGCGGCCGGCGCTGCTGCTGCTCGACGAGCCTTTGGCCAACCTCGACCGCGAGCTGCGCAAGGAGATGGAGGTCGAGGTCCGTCGCTACCAGGTCGAGCTCGCCACGCCCTTCGTCTACGTCACCCACAACCAGGAGGAGGCGCTCACCATGAGCGACCGGATCGCGGTGATGAGCCGCGGCCGGTTCGAGCAGGTGGCGCCCAAGCTCGAGGTCTACACCCACCCGCAGAGCCCGTTCGTCGCCGGCTTCGTCGGTCATTCCAACCGCATGGCCGGGCGCCTGCGCGACGCCGCCAACGGCCTCGCCCGCCTCGACTGGCAGGGCATCGAGGTGCTGGTGCCGACTCCGGCCGGCGCCGGTCCCGGCAGCAGCGTCGAATACTTCCTGAAGTGCGAGAAGTTGCGGCTGGCGAGCCCCAACGACCCGCCGCTGCCGGCGCCGGCGAACCGCATCCCGGCCGTGCTGCTCGACGTTATCTTCAAGGGCCCGACCGCCGACTACCTGACCCGGCTCGACAATGGCGCCGAGGTGACCGTCACCGACGCCGTGGCCCTGCCCGCGATCGCCCGCAACGATCCCGTCCACCTCGTCTGGCAGCCGGCCGACGGCCAGAGCTTCCTGGCGGCCTCGGCGTGAGCCAGGCGGCCGACGTCGCCTCGGCGCGGACCCGGCTGCGGCCGGAAACCCGCTTCCTGCTGATGGCGCTGCCGGGAGCGGCGTTCATCGTCTTCTTCCTGCTGCTGCCGATGCTGTCGATCGTCGTGTTCAGCTTCTGGCGGACCGAGAGCTACACCCTCATCCCGGAGTGGAATCTCGGCAACTACCACACGCTGTTCACCGAGCCGACCTACATGACGTTCCTGCTCCGCTCGGTGCTGACGGCGTGCCTGGTCTCGCTGGTGGCGCTCGTCTACTCGTGGCCGATCGCCTACTTCATGGCCAAGTACGGCGGCCGCTACCGGCTGCTGCTCAGCCTTGCCGTCGCGGCGCCGTTCTTCACCGGCGTGATCCTGCGCATCACCGGCCTGCAGGGCGTGCTGGGACCGGTCGGCATCATCAACATGGCGCTCATGAACTTCGGCATGCCGCCGGTGAAGTTCCTGATGTACACGCCGACCGCCGCCGGCATCGGCATCGCCTACCTGTTCATCCCGTTCATGGTCACCGCGATCTACCTGTCGCTGCTGAACTTCGACTTCGAGCTGCTCGAGGTCGCCAAGATCAACGGCGCGCGGGCGTGGCGGGCGTTCGTCGAGGTCACCCTGCCGCTCAACTGGATGGGCAGCGTCATCGGCCTCGTCCTCGTCTTCGTGCCCAGCCTCGGCGATTCGATCACCTCGCGCTTCCTCGGCGGCCCGAACGCCGCCTCGTTCGGCCAGGTCCTCGCCCTGCAGTTCGGCGAGACCGGCACCTGGGCGCTGGGCTCGGCCATGGGCGTGGTGCTGTTCTTCGCCTCGTCGCTGGTGCTCTGGCTGATGTGGCGGACGGTGAACCTGCGCCGCAGCGGCTTCACCGGGCGGGAGGGCTGACCCTTTGGCGACCTCCCGGGCCGGCGACATCGCCAGCCGCGTCACCGGCGGCTTCCTGCTCGCGACGCTCTACGTGTTCCTCTACGCGCCGATCGTCTACGTCATCTACACGGCGTTCCAGAAGGACCTGACCTGGCCGTTCCCGGCCAAGTGGACGCTCCAGCACTTCAGCGCGCTCGCCGCCGACCGGACCTACACCGAGGGTCTCGTCAACAGCATCCTCTTGGGCCTCGGCAGCGCCGTGCTGAGCACGCTGTTCGCCACGCTCGGCAGCATCTCGGTGCTCAAGTACCGCTCGCGCTGGCGCGGGCTGATCGTCGTCCTCTACCTGGCGCCGCTGTTCGTCGCCGACCTGCTGGTCGGCATCTCGAACCTGCTGTTCAACCGCCAGATCCTCGACCTGCCCGGCAACATCGGCTCGGCGATGATCGGCAACGCCGTGCACTGCACGTCGTTCGCCTTCCTGATCATGCTGGCCCAGCTGGTCCGCTACGATTGGCGGCTCGACGACGCCGCCATGGTCTTCGGCGCCCGGCCGCTGCGCTGCTTCTTCGAGATCACCCTGCCGCTGATCTGGCCGGCGATGCTGGGCGCCTTCATCGTCAGCTTCATCCTCGCCTTCAACAACCTCGAGATCTCGTTCTACAATCTCGGCGCCATCCCGACCCTGCCGACGATCGCCTGGGGCTCGCTGCGCTTCGGCCTCGGCGGCGAGCTCTACGCCCTGGCGGCGCTGGTGAACGGCGTGGTGCTGCTGTCCTTCACCGTGATGTACCTGCTGATGCGCTACCGGATCGTCAGCTTCGGGCACCGCGACTGAGCCGGACCGTCGGGCGGTCCCAACGAACCCAGGGGGAGTTTTCTCGCATGCGTGTGATCGTCGTCGGTGCCGGAACGGGCGGTGCCACCTTCGCCGGCAGGCTGGCCCAGGATGGCCGTCACGAAGTCGTCCTGGTCGAGGCCGGGCCCGACTTCGGCCCGTTCGACGGCATGGGCTGGCCGTTCGAGCTGCTCGATTCGCGGCGGATCCCGACCACCCACGACTGGCACCTGGTCAACCAGGATCCCGGCACCGAGCGCACCTATTCGCTGATGCGCGCCCGGGTGATGGGCGGCTGCTCGTCGCACAATGGCTGCGCGGCGGTGCGCGGCCTGCGCGGCGACTACGCCCGCTGGTCCGAGGTCGGCGGGGCCGACTTCTGGAACCCCGACGACATGATGCAGGACTTCAAGGCGATCGACGTCGGCCTCAACGTCCGCACCTACGCCATCGAGGAAGTCTCGCCGTTCCAGCAGGATTTCTACCACGCCGCCCGCGCCGCCGGCGTGGCGCACTCCGACGACATGAACGACATCGACGAGGGGCCGGCGGTCACCATGTGCCCGGTCAACAAGCGCGGCGGGGTGCGCTGGAACGCCGCCTTCGGCTTCGTCGACCCGGTCCGCGGCCGGTCCAACTTCAGCATCGTCGACAACTGCGAGATCACCGGGATCCTGCTCGACGGCTCAAAGGTCCGCGGCGTGCGCGGCCAGCGCCTGGGCAAGACCGTCGAGCTCGCCGCCGACATGGTGGTGCTGGCGGCCGGCGCCTACCACTCGCCGATGCTGCTGATGCGCTCGGGCATCGGCGACCCCGACATCCTGTCCGGCGTCGATGTCGCCGTCCGCCACGCCCTGCCCGGCGTCGGCCGCAACCTGCAGGACCATCCGTCGGTCGTTGTCGAGTACGCCGCGGCGCCCGAGGTGGTCGACCGCATGGTGGCGAGCGAGCGCCTCGGGCTGGTCCACGACGAATGCACCATCGTCAAGGCCCGCTCGCCCTGGTCGCGCGACCTGTTCGACATGCACATCTTCTCGGTCGGCGGCCGCACCCCGGACCTCGCCAACTGGTACTGGTGGCTCTACGTCTCGCTGCTGTCGCCGACCTCGCGCGGGCAGATCCGGCCGGTGCGCAAGGACGGCGACCTCGACTTCGTCATCGAGCACCGCCACGTCACCGACCCCGGCAACGCCGACCTCAAGGCGCTGCGCTGGGGCGTCGCCGAGGCCCGCCGGATGGCCGGCTTCGCCCCGTTCGCCGGCAACATGACCGAGATCAAGCCGGGCAAGGACGCCACCGACGCCGAGCTCGACGCCTGGGTCCGTAACGAGCACCTGCACTATTACCACCCGGCCTCGAGCTGCTCGATCGGCCGCGACCCGAAGCAGGGTGCGGTCGTCGACGTCTACGGCCGCGTGCACGGGCTCGACGGGCTGATGATCGCCGACGCCTCGATCATGCCCTACGTCACCATCGCCAACACCAACCTGCCGGCAGCCGCGATCGGCCACCGCCTCGCCCGCAAGTTCGACGAGGTGGTGAAAGCGGCGAAGGTCTGAGGCGGGCTCAGCCGCCAATCACGTACTCGACCCACAGCCGGTCGTTGTCGCTGCGCACGCGGTCCTGGCAGAACGCCTGCCAGGCCGCGGCGTCGAGGCCTTTCGGCGGCGGCGCCTGGCGCAGCTCCTCGAGGCTGCGGTCGGCCCGCAGGATCCGGCCCCGCGTCTTCTCGAGCAGGGCCGCCATCAGCGGGTCGAACGGGATGTCGTGCCAGTCCTGCTTCTCGGTGGCGTAGCGCTCGTCGACCGGCACCGCCGCCACCAGCTCGGGGTCGGTCATCAGCTCGAGGCCGGCCTCGCGCATGGTGGCGTTGTGGCTGCCGTGATGGCCGACCTTGTAGAACACGGTGCGGCCGAGCAGCGCCTTGGCGGTCACCGTGGCGCCGTCGGCACCGGTCCAGCCCTGGTCGTGCCAGGACAGCCAGTTGCCGACCTGGGCGTCGCCCGGGAACAGCAGCACCTTGCCGCCGGTGCCCAGCTCGAAGGCCAGCACGAGGCTGGTGTTGTTGGTGTTGCTGTCGAGCTTGAGGGCCAGCTCCTCGGCCCCGCCCAGCCAGTCGTCCTCGATCTGCCGCTCGGGGTCGACGCCGAAATAGTGCTCGCGGAACCACGGGGCTGCTTCCGCCTCCTGCGTCGCCAGCCGCAGCGGATGGCGCAGGTCGAAGGGCAGCTCGTCGGTGAACGCGCGCTCACCGGCGCCGTCGAGGCCGAGCCCCAGGCTGCGTTCCAGCGCCGCCGCATGCCCGTCGCCGCTGGCGGCGCCGAGTCCGATGGCGAGGCCGTAGGTCTCGGGATTCCTGGTCCGCGGCGTGCTCCGCCGCAGCTTGGCGAGGTCGCGCGGCGGGCCGAGCACGAACGCCCCGGTCCCGGCCACGCCCGGCAGGGCCAGCCGCGCCCCGCCCGGCTCGAGGTAGCGCACCACCGCCTCGCCCCAGTGCGTCCGCACGAACTCGCGGATCGGCCGGGTGGCGCGGCGGATCGAGCCCGCCGGCAGGCCGAAGCCGAGGCTGTCGTCGTGGCGGAAGGCCGCCGGTGCCTCCGCCAGCCCCGGCGTCGCGTCCGCGGCCACGGACTGGGGCGGATCGAAGAACGCCAGCGCCCGGCGCAGCCGTCCGGCGGCATCGCGGCTGCCGCGTCCCGACGCCTGCAGGCGGGCGTGGATCCGCCCGGCCGCCGCCAGCGCCAGCGAGCGCGCCTTGTCGATCGCCCGCGCCGTCTCGTCCGCCGGGTCCTCGGTCCAGGCGAGCCAGACCTCGCCGACCGCCAGCGCCTCGAACTGCGCCTTGGCGTAGCCGAAGCCGGCGAGGTGGTCCCAGTGCTCGTGCGTCAGCGCCAGCACGTCGAGGTGCGGCTTGCCGCCGACCCGCGGCAGCGTCGCCACGAGGTCGGCCACGACCTCGTTCACCTCGTCGGGCGTCTTCGACAGCGTGCCGCAGTCGACCAGCACGCAGCGCTCGCGGTCCTCGCCCGGGAAGCGCAGCAGGAAGCAGTCGCCGAAGCCCATCCGGTACATGCGGATGGCGACGGAACCCGGCGTCAGGGCGGCAGCGGCGGCCGGCCGGCGGCGCGGGCGGGTGGTGCGGCGGGTGGTGGCCATGGCGCCCTCCTCAGCCGTGCCGGTGCAGCAGGGCCAGCGGCTCGCCGGCACCGCGCTCCGGTCCGCCGCCGAAATAGGCGGCGCGCAGCGAGCCGGCGCCGCGCGATGCCAGCAGGTAGGCGCGCTGCCGCTCCAGCCGCTCCTCGGCGCACACGCCCTTGGCCACGGCATAGCGGACGAGCCCGGTGCGCAGGTCGAGGATCAGCGTGCAGCCGCCGCGGAACCAGAAGTCCTCGGGCGGCTGCTGGTGCCAGGGGATGCGCTGGCTCTCGACGCGCCGCTGCACGCTGGGATCGAGATAGCCGCGCCGGCGCTGGGTGATCTCCATGACCAGGTCGGCGAAGCTCTGGCCCTCGTGGCCGGCCCGCCGGGCCACCCGCACCGAATGCACCTCGACGGCCGGCCGGCGCGTCTCGCGGCTGCGCCGGATCGTCACCGGCGCGTCGTCGCCCATGGCCAGCCCCAGCTCGGCGGCCACCTCCGGCGTCGGTCCGTCCGGGCCGTTCAGCCACTGCCAGACCATCCACTGGTTCAGCGCGCTGTGCTGGACCGAGGCGGCCCGCCCGAGCGCCGGATTGACGTGCAGCTGCTCGGTCCGCAGGCCGTCGAGCCGGGCCAGCGCGTAGGGGCGCCGCCACAGCAGGCTCTCGACCGACAGCGAGCGGCACTCGCTGGGGAAGATCGCGCGGCGCCGGAAGGTGTCGATCAGCGCCAGGCGATAGCCGCGCTCGTCGGCCGGGACATGGTCGACGTCGGCGGTGATCAGGGCGCGCAGGTACTCGCCGAAGGTGATGTCGACCGGCGGGCAGTAGTCGAGGGCGCGGATGCAGATGCGCAGCACCTGCTCGGCCGCCTTGTTGGCCTCGCCGACCATCCGGTTGAGCAGGTCCGGGTGCAGGTCGTTGCCCGGGAAGGTCGAGCCGCTGCCGGTGGCCAGGCGCAGCAGGTCGGCGATGCGCGAGCGGTAGATGGCGAGGAAGGCGTCGAACACCGCCGCCACCAGCACCGAGCCGCGGTCGTGCGGCTCGTCGCCGACGTCGCCGAGCTTCCTGAAACCGGTCTCGCCCTCGACGGTGATGGCGTCGCGCAAGGCACCGCGGTTGCCGATGGCCTCGCCGAACTGGCGGGCCAGCTGGCCCAGCAGGTTCTGCCGGCCGAGGTCGCCGCGGGTCTGGGCGATCTGGTGGCGCACCGCCTCCGGAAAGGTGAACTTCTGGAACAGCGCCACGATGTCGGCGAAGGCCTCGTGGAACGCCAGCACGTCCGGGTTGCTGGGCTCGAGGAAGCGGCCCTTGCAGGCGTCGAGGATGGCGTGCGTCGTCTCGTGCGCGATGATGTCGTGCGACAGGCAGGTGAAGATCATCCCGCCCGGCAGGTTGTCGCCGACGTCCTCGCCCAGCGCGCGGAAGTAGCCGAACAGCAGCGCCCGCTTGGCCGGGCTGTAGTAGGCGTTGGCCTCGCGCAGCGCGTGCGGGTAGACGCGCAGCTTCGGCACCTCCCTCGGCTTGTCGCCGCGGTCCTGGTCGAACACCGGCCGCCACACGACGCTGCGGCCGAGCGCCCGCTCGAAATTGCGGATGGTCACCATCGCCACGGCGTAGACCATCTGCTGGTGGAACTGCGGGTTGCCTTCCGACGGCGCCAGTCCGTCCTGTGCCAGCAGCGCCGGATCGTTGAGGTCGACCGGCAGGTAGACCGCGTCGCTCGCCGGGTCGCGGTCGATCACCTCGAGATACTCGCCGACCGGGCCGGGAGCGAGCGCCGCCTCCCACGGCACCCGCAGCGCCGCCTCGTTGATCACCGCGGTGTCGAGCTTGGTCGACATCGCCGGGTCGAAGGTGAACACGCGCAGGCGCCGGTAGGGCGGCGGCACCTGGTCGGCGGCCGGCCGCGGCGCACCGGCACCGCGCGCCGCCATCGGCTCAGTAGCCGCGCGCATAGGGAAAGCCCTTGGGCTGGCCGATGGTCACCCCGTACTCGGCCTTCGCCGTCGCCGCGAACCAGCGGCGCAGCGCGGTGTCGCAGATCGCATAGCCCCAGTTGACCAGCTGCTCCTGCAGCTTGCGCGGCATCTCCTCGAGCCGGGTCGGGATCTCGGCGAGATAGGTGGAGTCGCGGCCGGCACAGCCGAGCGGGTCGTCCGGCAGCTCGTAGTCGGCGAACTGCGCGCGGACCGCCCAGTAGGTGCCGGTCCGGTCGCCGCGCTTGTAGGCATCGATCAGGCCGCGCGTGCGCAGGCTGCGGACCTGGTTGTCGACGACCTCGAGCACCCGCACCGAATGCCGCACCCAGTCGTCGGCCGGGTCCTTCTCCGGCTTGATCTTGGCGCCGGCGTCGCTGACCAGCAGCGTCGTGCAGCGCTTGAACGCCGTCTCGAGGCCGAGATTGTCGTAGACGCCGCCGTCCGACAGCACCGCCCGGCTGGTGTAGGGCGGCACCGACAGGTCAGCCCCCTTCGTCGGCACCACCGGCTGGCGCAGCTTCAGGGTCATCGGCGACAGCACCGGCGGGAACGCCGAGGAGGCCGCCACCGCCTGGGCCAGCGGCAGCGTCGGCTGCAGGACCATGCCGACCCGGTAGTCCCCCATGTAGGGCCGCGAGAACCGCCACAGCGCGGCGGACTGCACGTTGGTGGCGTTGAGCACGAAGCGCGGGCCCCGCCCCGCCTCGCCGTCGGGCAGGTCCTGCAGCGTGGCGCCGCGGAAAAGCACCGAGTCGTACTTGGCCGCTACCCGGTCGGCGATCGTCCCGGGCAGCAGGATGCCGCCGATCACCGCGCCGACGTCGACGCTGGTGTCGGCCATCGCCCGCACCGCATCGACGACGATGCCGAGATTGGTCGCGACCCCGCCGGCATCGAAGACGAGATCCTTCCAGTGCAGGCCGAGTACCGCTGCGGTGATCGTCCCGCCGGACACGCTCGAGACCCGCGCCAGCTTGGCGAGCAGCCCCGCCTCGTTCAGGCGGATGAGCGCACCGAGGTGGAACACCATCGCCCGGTAGCCACCGCCCGACAGGCACAGCGCGATGCCCTTCTCGGGCCCCTTGCGCGCGTCGTCCTCGTCGGGGAATGCCATGACCTGAGGCGGCATCGCCTGGCCCTCCGCCAACCCTGTGCCGCCAGTCTAGGCCGGCGGTCGCCCGAGTCCGTGACCAAGCTCACATGAAAGGCCGGCCAACTCAACCGTCCGGCGATGGCGTCCGTCCTCAGGCCGCCGTCCAGCCGCCGTCCAGCATCAGCGCCGACCCCGTCATCAGCGCCGAGGCGTCGGAGGCGAGGAACACCACCGCCCCCATCAGGTCCTCGGGCTGGCCGACGCGGCCCAGGGCGATCTTCTCCTCGATCATCGCCCGCATCGCCGGATCGGCGAAGGTCGAGCGGGTGAGGTCGGTCAGCACGAAGGTCGGGCAGATGGTGTTGACCCGGATGCCGTCCCGGCCGAGCTCCAGCGCCATCGCCTTGGTGAAGCCCTCCACCGCGTGCTTGCTGGCGGCGTAGACCGCCCGCTTCGGCCCGGCGACATGCCCCATCTGCGAGCCGATGTTGATGATCGAGCCCCTGATTCCGGCCGCCAGCATGCCGCGCGCCACGGCCTGCGCGCAGAACAGTGCGGCCTTGATGTTGACGTCCGCCACCGCGTCATAGGCCTCCTCGGTCACCTCGAGCAGCGCCTGCGGCCGGTTGAGCCCGGCATTGTTGACGAAGACGTGGAACGGACCGTGCGCGTCGCACAGCGCCCCGAACGCGGCGCGGTCGGTGACGTCGGCCGGAACGGCCGTCGCCGTCAGCCCCTTGGCCCGCAGCGCCGCTGCCACCGCGTCGATCTGTCCGGCGGTCCGCGCCACCAGCACCACCTCGGCCCCGGCCTCGGCCAGGGCCGTCGCCATGGCGAGGCCCAGCCCGCGCCCGGCCCCGGTGACCAGCGCCTTGCGCCCGTCGAGGCGGAACGACGGCGTCGTCGGCAGCGCGATCATTCGGCCGCGTCCCGCCGCGCCACGGCGGTGTAGGGCTCGACGTTGCGCCGGCCGTAGCGGCGCACCCGCAGGTTCGCCTGCTCGGCATGGCCGGCGAAGCCCTCGAGCATGCACAGCCGCGAGCAGACCTCGCCCACCATCGCCGAGGCCTCGTCGGTCAGCACCCGCTGGTAGGTGCAGGTCTTGAGGAACTTGCCGACCCACAGGCCGCCGGTGTAGCGCGCCGCCTTCCGCGTCGGCAGCGTGTGGTTGGTGCCGATCACCTTGTCGCCGTAGGACACGTTGGTCCTGGGCCCGAGGAACAGCGCGCCGTAGTTGGTCAGCCGCTGCAGGTACCACTCGTCCCGGTCGGTCATCACCTGGACGTGCTCGGACGCGATCTCGTCGGCCTTGGCCGCCATGTCGTCATGGTCGTCGGCAACGATGACCTGGCCGTAGTCGGTCCAGGCCTGCCGGGCGATCGCACCGGTCGGCATCAGCTGCAGCAGCCGCTCGACCTCGGCCATGGTCTCGCGGGCGAGCCGCTCGGAGGTCGTCAGCAGCACCGCCGGCGAGGTCGGCCCGTGCTCGGCCTGGCCCAGCAGGTCGACGGCGCAGACCTCGCCGTCGACGGTCTCGTCGGCGATCACCAGCGTCTCGGTCGGCCCGGCGAACAGGTCGATGCCGACCCGGCCGTAGAGCTGCCGCTTGGCCTCGGCGACGAAGGCGTTGCCCGGCCCGACCAGCATGTCGACCGGGCGGATCGAGCCTGTGCCGATCGCCATCGCCGCCACCGCCTGGATGCCGCCCAGCACGTAGATCTCGTCGGCCCCGGCCAGCGCCTGGGCGGCGACGATCGCCGGCGCCGGCTTGCCCTCGAACGGCGGCGCGCAGGTGGCGATCCGCTTCACGCCGGCCACCCGGGCCGTCACCACCGACATGTGCGCCGAGGCCAGCAGCGGGTACTTGCCGCCCGGCACGTAGCAGCCGACGCTGTTGATCGGGATGTGCTTGTGGCCGAGGATCACGCCGGGCAGCGTCTCGCGCTCGACCGGCTGCATCGACGCCATCTGGATCTCGGCGAAGTTCCGCACCTGCGCCTGCGCGAAGCGGATGTCGTCGACGTCGCGGGGGTCGAGCCGGTCGATGCAGGCGTCGATCTCGGCCTGGCTCAGCCGGTAGTCGTCGCGCGCCCAGCCGTCGAACCGCACCGACATCTCGTGCACGGCGGCGTCGCCGCGCCGGGCGATGTCGTCGAGGGCTGCCTCCACGGTCGCGCGGACCTGCGCGTCGGCCGAGGCCACGGCCTCCGGGTCCCGTCCCTGCTTCAGGTAGCGCGCCATCCTCCGGCCTCCCCCCGCCGATCCGCGCCGCAGGCTGCAACAGCCGCGCCGCGGAGTCGACCGCCGGCGGCGCCGGGTCAGTTCGCCGTCGGCAGCGGCGGCGGGACCAGCGGCTCGCTCGGAACGGCCGGCGTCGCGAAGGCGCCGAGCGGGGCCTCGCGCACGGTTGCCGGCGGGCCGAACACGCCCAGCAGCGCGCCGTCCACGGACTCGGCCGGCGTCGCGGCCACTGGCGGCTTCGGCTGCGTCGGCAGTGGCGGCGGGGTGAGCGCCGGTTCGGCCTGCGGCAGGGGCGGCGCCGTCGGCTCCGGCTCGGGCAGCGGTGGCGGCGTCGGCGCGGGTTCCGGCAGCGGCGGTGGCACCGGCTCGGCTGGCGGCTCGGCCTGGGGCGGCAGGACCGGCTCCGGCTGCGGCAACGGCGGCGGGGTGAGCTCGTCGGGCGGCGGCGGTTCCGGCGCCTCGGCCGGCGGGTCGCCCGAGCCCTCCTCCTCCGGCATCGGGATATCCGCCGCATCCATCACGCCGAAGTCGGTGAAGCGGAAGCTGCCCCTGCCGCCGGCGACGATGCCGGTGGCACCGCCGGTGGCATCGTCGCCATCGAGTGCGGCGACGAGCGTCTCGCCGGCCAGCATGAGGACCACGCCGTCGCGCTCGAACGCCGCCAGCACCGCGCTGCCGCCTTCATGGACGGCGTCGGGATGCTCGGCCAGCTGGGTCAGGCCGGCGGCGTCGCGGCGCCAGATCACCGCCCGGCCGTCGCCGGTCACGGCAAAGATCAGGTAGCGGCGCGGATCGTCCTGGTAGCCCCAGAGCAGGCCGGCGAACGCCGACTTCTCCTGCGGCAGCGCCACCTGGACGCCGGCCGCCAGCCGGCCCTCGGGCACGCCGGCATCGTCCAGCATGAAGTAGCGCACCGCGTTGGTCCGGGTGCCGAGATAGTCCAGCCGGTAGGCGTCGGGCTCGGTATCCTCGCTGCCTTCCCAGTCGCCCTGGCGGCCGATCAGCACCTTGCCGGCCAGCGGCCCGAGCACGTCGTCGAGATCGGCCAGCGCCGTCCCCGGCAGGGCCAGCAGGGCGAGGCCGAGCAGGCGGCCGAGGAGCGGTGCCGCCCGCATCAGCCGGCCGGCCCCCGGCCGACCGGCTCGGGCAGCTCATCCTCGCCGCCGACCGGTGCCACCGGCTCCGGGATCACGTCCTCGCCGCCGGCCGGTGCCGTCGCCTCCGGCAGCTCGTCCTCGCCACCGGCCTCGGCCGGCGCAGGCGTCTCCGGTGCCGCCGGTTCCTCCGCCGCGGCTTCCGGCGCCCGCAGCAGCGAGCGGTGGACGTAGCCGCCGCCGTCGCCGGTATCGACGAGGAACCAGTTGCGACCCTTGACCCGACCCTCGACGTAGACCGAGCGGCCCGCATCCACGGTCGTCACCACCATGTACTCGGTGCCCGGCCCGGCCCGCACGTTGGCGTCGCGCAGCACCTCGTAGTCGGTGTCGATCCGCTCCAGCGGCGGCAGCTTGGCCGGTGCCGGCAGGCCGCCGGACGCGGCCGCCGGTTGCGGCGCCGCCGGCCCCGACGACGGGAACGTCCCGCCGCAGCCGGCGAGCAGGCCGGCCGCGAGCAGGGCGGCGCCCAGCCGGCGCATCTCAGCCGACCTTCCGGGCGATGGTGCCGTCCTGCTCGTTCTGGATGGTGTAGTCGTCGATCACCTTGAACGTGATCGAGCCGCCGCCGGCGGCGCCGTAGCCCGTCGGGGTCAGGGTCAGGATGAAGCGCCCCTCCTCCAGCGAATCGACCTTCCACTTGCCGGCCAGCTTGGTCACCGACGGCGGCGCGTTGAGGCCGGGCGAGGTCAGGATCTGCGCGCCGGCATAGGTCCCGTCGGCGCGGTAGGTGGCGTTGATCACGAACTCGAAGCCCTGCAGCTCGCCGCGCGCCTCCCAGGTCCCGACCATGAACCGCTCGTACTGCTTGCCCGCGGGCAGCGCCGGCGGGGCGGCGTCGAACAGGATCTTGAGCTCGGCCACCTGGCTGGCCTCGACCCAGTCGGTCGCCGGCGGCTTCCACACCAGCGTGTTGCGCAGGAGCTGGCCGGTGCGGATGCGCTCGGCCATGTCGTCCAGCGTCAGCGGTCCGAGCGGCTGGCCGTTGTTGTCGACGTAGAACTGCACCACCGCCTTCTTCGGCAGCGGCGGCGGAACCGGCGCCGGCTCGGGCAGCGGCGGCGGGGTCGGCTCGGCGACCACCGGCGCCGGCTCGGGGGCCGGAGCGGGTGTCGGCTCCGCCACGGGGGCCGGCGTGGGCTCGGGCGCCGGTGCGGGCGCAGGCTCGGCGACCGGCGCCGGTTCGGGAGCGGGTGCCGGGGCCGGGTCGGCCACCGGAGCCGGCGTCGGCGCCGGCGCCGGCTGCTCGCCGCCGCCCTCGGCCGGCGCATCCGGGAACGGCGCCGGGAACAGGCCCTCGGCACGAGCCGGCCCGGCCAGCGCCAGCGCCAGCAGCAGGGCCGCGGCCAGGATGCGCGTCATGGGATCCTCATCAGGTTGGCGGCCGGCGTGGACAGCACCGCATCGTTCTGGCTGAGCTCGTAGGTCGTCGACACCACCGGCGGCACCCGGGCCGACGGGAACACCTGCTCGACCTCGAGGCGCAGCGTCCCGTCGATGGTGTTCCAGCGGCCGGAGATCTGCAGCACCCGGCCGTCCGGCGTGGTCTGCACCTGCACCATGACGCCGCTCGGGTCGAACACGAGGTACAGCACCGAGCCGTCCTGCAGCACCTTGCCGGCCCAGCGCCCGACCAGCCGCTCGTCGCGATCGGCGGCCGCCGGCTCCGCCGGGGACGGTGCCGGGGTCTCGGCGACGGGCGCCGGGGCCGGCTCGGCGACGGGGGCCGGCACGGGCTCGGCCGCGGGTGCAGGTGTAGGCTCTGCGGCGGGTGCCGGGGCCGGGGCTGGCGTGGGCTCGGGCGCCGGCGCGGCGACCGCGGGCGGCGCCTCGGCGGCGGGTGCGGCAGGTGCCGTCCCGCCCTGCCCGCCGGCCTGCGCCAGCAGCGCCGTCGCCACCGGGCTGCCCTTGCGGACGAGGTTGACCAGCTGGCCGCGGGCGTCGCCGCCGCCGCCGAACATCGTCCGCAGGCTGATCCGGTCCTTCTGGTTCGGCGCGGCGAAGAACAGGTTGTGCTCGACCAGCAGCGGCTGGCCGTGGACGTTGCTGTAGGTGATCGACAGCGTCGGCAGCCGCCGCGTCTCCAGCTTGGCGACCGCCCGGGTCACCCCGGCGTCGGCGAAGTTCTTGGCCATCGTCGGGTTGGTGATGGTGACGTCGAGCAGGTTCGCGTCGTCGGCCGACGCCGCCAGCGCCATCAGCGAGGTGCCGTCCTCGCCGGTCCATTCGCCGACGAGGTCGGCCGGCTTCAGCGCCCTGGCCCCGTGGATCTGCGACAGCACGATCGGCTGCGGCTGGACGATCGCCGCCTCGACAGCCCCGGTGTTGGTGCGGCCGCCGATCGCCTGGGCGCCCGCCTCGAAGCGGTAGTTGCCGGTCCGGGCGAGGTCGAAGATCAGCTCCGGGGCGTCCCGCCAGGCCATCGCCGGGCCGGCCGGCCGGTACTCGGTCGAGCCGTCCTCCTTGGCGATGCCGGCGAGGAAGGTGATCCGGTCGTCGGGCTCGGGCTCGAGCGGCTGGGCGACGAGGCGGCCCTGGTCGTCCGGGATGAGCAGCGTGATCCCGGCGGCCCGGCTGGTCGGCGAGTCGAAGTCGATCTGCGCGAACTGGCTGGGCGAGCCCTCGCGGTCGACCAGCGCCTTGGCGGTGATCAGCGGCGCCCCGTTGCCGTCGAGCTGGGTCGCGTCCAGCGTCGGCTGGGCCAGCGCGTTGCCGGCGGCGACGAGGATGCTGACGCCCGGGATGTCGGTGCTGAGCGTCGCCCCGCCCGGCGTGTAGATCGGCGCCAGCAGGTCGGCGATCTCGGTCGCCTCCTTTGCCCGCTCCGTCACCAGCGCCGTGTCGATCAGGAAGCCCACCGAATCGATCACCCGGCCGCCGAGGTCGGGCGCGTCGCGGGTGATCCGGAACGTCGTGTAGAGGACGTTCTCGCCGGTCATCCTGATCCGGACGATGGCGTCCTGGCCGAGTGCTACCTGGTCCATCGGCGCACCGTCGACGCCGCTGACCAGCGCCACCTCGGTGATCTCGGGCGCCTTCGACTTGGCGGCCTGCTCGCCGTGCAGGCGCGCCAGCAGCTTGGTCCAGCCGCTGTCGGCGCCGAACCGGGTCTGCGCGTGCTCGGGATCGACCGAATCGGCGCGGACCGGGGCGTAGATGGCGAGCCCGTGCACGCCGCGGAAGCCGGTGCCGTTGCGGCTGGCGAACACCGCCTCGCCGAGCGCCGCCTCGAGCGCCGCCGCCTGCTCCTTGGCGGGAAAGCGGTCGCCCATGTTGGCCTGCATGCGCCGCACCGAATCGATCAGGTCGACCGACTGCAGCCCGTACTTGCCGCTCTCGAAGTCGTTGATCCGGCCGCCGGCGGAGAAGCCGGTCGACCAGAACAGCGAGCGCGACAGGTCGGCCCAGCCGTCGCCGACCGCCGGATCCAGCGCCGTCGCCAGCGCGTCGACGGCGCTCGACACGGCGCCGAGCTTGGCGAGGTCGACCGCCGACATCGTGGTGCGCAGCTCGCCGGTCTCGTCGTAGGACTGGCCGTAGTCCTGGACGATCCCCGTGGCCCAGCCGCGCGCATCGGGCGCCGTCGCCCCTTCGCCGAGATGGCTGTAGACGCGGTCGTAGGGCCAGCCGTCACCGGGCTCGACCGCCTGCGACGCCACCATCACGCTGGCCAGTGGGGCGATCTCGTAGGCGACGTCGAGCTGCGCCATCAGGCACATGTCGAAGCCGACGAGGTCGAGCTTGGCGACGCCGGCCTGGGCCATGCCGTCGCTCAGGCCCTTGGCCAGCTCGGGCAGCGTCAGCTGGTCCTGGGTGTTGGCGTCGGCCCCGGGCACGCTGTCGTCGTGCGCCATGCCCGACCAGCCGTTGCCGTGGTCCCACAGGATCACGCCGGTATGCTGCGCCGGATAGGACTTGAAGGCGCGCGCCATGGCGCTCGCCAACTGCTTCGGGTCGCCGGTGTTGATCTCGCCGAGGTCGAGCAGGACCTCCGAGCGCAGCACGCCGCGCTCGCGGTCGGGGCGGACCCTGTAGAGCCTGGCACCCGTCCAGTCGCCGGCGGCGTCGCTGTAGCCGCTGCTGCGGTCGACCAGGGCCAGGACCTCGACCCGGTCGTCGTCGGGCATGCCGGCCTCGATCTCGTCGAGGTCGCGCAAGACGAAGGGCTCGAGATTGTTGTCGGCCGCCATGTAGTGGAGCACGGTCCACTGGCGGTCGGCGGCGCTGGCCGCGGCCGGCAAGGCGAGGACGAGTGCGGTGGCGGCGGTCGCGAAGGACCTGCTGCGAAAGGACACGACCGACATCCCCCTGCCTGCGCCAGCCAGCCGCAATGGCGTGACACGACTTGTGGCCGCCGTCGAGACCCCGGCTCGCTCGCCGGTACCCGGGAACCCTCACGACCGCTTCCCGGCCCGTCACGACACCGCGACCGGCAGCGGGCTGACGCTCCCGTGAGCGGCCGCGAGCGGCCCGGCGTCCTACATCACCGCCGCACGCGAGATCGGCACTACCCGAATGGAGAGGGAACGATGCGAACCTTGTCGCGACGGGCGGCCCTGCTGGGCGGGGCGGGCCTCGTGACGCTGTCGGGCATGGCCATGCTGGCCAGGCCCGGCCGGACCAGCGCGGTCCCCGGGACCTTCGAGATCGTGCTGAGCGAGGATGCGTGGCGCGCCCGGCTGTCGCCGGCGGCATTCGCCGTGCTGCGCGAGCACGGCACCGAGCCGCCGGGCTCGAGCCCGCTCGACGCCGAGGAGCGGGCGGGGGTCTATGCCTGCGCCGGCTGCGCCCTGCCGCTCTACAGCTCCGAGGCCAAGTACCACAGCGGCACCGGCTGGCCGAGCTTCTGGCAGCCGCTCGACAACGCCGTCGGGACCAGCGAGGACACCAGCTTCTTCATGACCCGCACCGAGGTCCACTGCCGCCGCTGCGGCGGCCATCTCGGCCATGTCTTCGACGACGGGCCGAAGCCCACGGGCCTGCGCTACTGCATGAACGGCGTGGCCATGGTCTTCCAGCCCGCCGCGGGAGCCGCCTGATGCGCCGGATCCTGCTCGCCGCCGCGACCGCCGTGGCCCTGGCGGCGCCAGCCCTGGCCGATCCGCCGCAGCCCGGCCCCGGCGAGGACGTCGCCGTGTTCGCCACCGGCTGCTTCTGGTGCACCGAATCGGACTTCGAGAAGGTGCCGGGCGTGATCGAGGTCGTCTCCGGCTACACCGGCGGCACCGTCGACAACCCGACCTACCACCAGGTCGGCGCCGGCGGCACCGGCCATGCCGAGGCGGTCAAGGTCCGCTTCGATCCGGCCAGGGTCACCTACGCGCAGCTGCTCGACAAGTTCTGGCACACCACCGACCTGCTCGACGGCGGCGGCCAGTTCTGCGACCGCGGCGACCAGTACCGCTCCGAGATCTTCTACATCGGCGACGAGCAGAAGCGGCTGGCCGAGGAGTCGAAGGCGGCGATCGAGGCCTCCGGCCGCTTCGGCCAGCCGATCGCCACCCGCATCGAGGCGGCGACGACCTTCTGGCCGGCCGAGGGCTACCACCAGGACTACGCCAGGCTGAATCCGGTCCGTTACACCTACTACCGCTGGGCCTGCGGCCGCGATCAGCGGCTCGAGGCGCTCTGGGGCAAGCCGGCCGCCTCCTGAGCCGGCCAGCTGCCCGTCCTGAGCGTCGCCGGCGACCAGCCGGCGAACGCCCAGCGCAGCGGCAGGGCGGCCCGGCGGCGGACGATGCGCCGCGGCCGGACCGCCCACAGCCGCTCGGCACCCGGCACCGCCCCGGCCCCGCCGGCCAGCACCGCCGCCTCGCCGCTCAGCTGCAGCAGGTCGCCGCTGGCGAAGTCGAGAAAGGTCAGGCCGGCGCGCCGGCTCAGCATGATGTTGCCCAGCGTGTTGAAGAAGCGGTTGCCGGAGAAGTCCGGCACCACCAGCACACCCGACGGCTCGATGTGGACGAAGCCCGCCCGTCCGCCGCGGTGCGAGACATCGACCTCACGCCCGTCCGGCAGGTCGGCATAGGTCGCCACGAACAGTGTGTCGGCCGCGCCGATCAGGGCCCGCGCGGCATCGTCGAGCCCGGCCAGGTTCTCCACCGCTGGAGAATGGCTGTCCGGAACCGGCGCTCCGTGCCGCTCCTGGATGTATTGCGGACAGTTGCCGAACGACTGCGCCACCTCGACCCGGAACCCGTCAGGCGCATCGCGTCGCAGCCGCCCGTTGGCCCGGTTGCGGCGCCGGCTTTCCAGCTCGATGCCGAGCAGGGCGACGGCAGCCCCGTCCTCCATCCCTGCTTCGGCCGGATCGTCAGGCTGCCGGGCCGCAGCCACCGTCAGCGTCCGCGGATCGGCCGACGTCACGAACCCCGGCTCGCCGGTGCGCAGCGTCGCCCAGGCGTCGCCGGCCGGGTCGACCGTACCCAGCACGACGAACGGCAGCTGCGCGAAGAACTGGCGGTGCTGGTCCGGCATGGCGTCGCGCACCACCCTGGCGCCGATCTCCGCCATCCGCTCGTCGATGCCCAGCATCCGCTGCAGCGCCACCTCGCCCGGATGCCAGGGCGAAGCCGGTGTCCCAGTGACAGGCATCGTCCGCTCCTGGCTCAGGCGGCCGCGGCCAGCCCGACCGGGCTCGCCTTGAACGGGACGAACCCCGGCAGCGCCTCGATCCGCGCCAGCCAGGCCCGCACCTGCGGATAGGCGGCGAGGTCGACATTGCCCTCCGGCGCCCGGGCGACATAGCCGTAGAGGGCGACGTCGGCGATGGTCGGCCGTCCGGCCGCGAGCCAGGGGGCGGCTGTCAGCTCGGCCTCCAGCACCTGCAGCAGCGCATGGGCGCGGGCGATGACCTCGTCGGGCCGGAAGGTGGCGCCGAACAGGGTGACCAGCCGCGCCGCCGCCGGCCCGTAGGCAAGCTGCCCCGCCGCGACCGAAAGCCAGCGCTGCACCGCGGCGGCCCCGAGCGGATCCTCCGGCAGCCAGTCGCTGCGACCATGCCGGCGCGCGAGGTAGACGAGGATCGCATTCGAATCGGCGATCGCGGCGTTGCCGTCGACCAGCACCGGCACCTGTCCGAACCGGTTGCGCGCCAGGAACTCCGGCGTCTTGTGCGCCCCGGCGGCCAGATCGACCTCGATCCGCTCGTAGGGCAGGCCGAGGAGGGAAAGGAACAGCCGCACCCGGTGCGCGTGGCCGGAGAGCGGGTGATCGTAGAGCTGCATCGGTGAGGCTCCATCCGAAGGACGGGGCGAAGATCACCGTTTCCCGTTGCGGCAGGTAGATCCGTCGATCGAAAGGCACTGTTCCTGCCCGCGAAATGGTCTACAGGTCCGCGCATGGACCGGGTCGACGCGATGCGGGTGTTCGTGGCGATCGCCGACGCCGGGGGCTTCGCCGCCGCCGGCCGGCAGCTGCGGATGAGCCCGCCGGCGGTGACCCGGGCGGTGGCCTCGCTCGAGGCGTCGCTCGGCACCCGCCTGCTGGTCCGCACGACGCGCACGGTCCGGCTCACCGAGCCCGGCACGCGCTACCTCGAGGACTGCCGCCGCATCCTCGCCGCCATCGCCGAGGCCGAGGCCGCCGCGGCCGGCGCCTATGCCGAGCCTTCGGGCACGCTGGCCGTCACCGCCTCGGTGATGTTCGGCCGGCTCTACGTCCTGCCGGTGCTCACCGAGTTCCTCGACCGCCACCCGCGGGTCAGCGCCCGCGCCCTGTTCGTCGATCGTGTCACCCACCTCGTCGACGAGGGCCTCGATGTCGCCGTCCGCATCGCGCACCTGCCGGACTCGAGCCTGACCGCGATCCGCGTCGGCGCCGTCCGTCGCGTCGTCGTCGCCGCCCCGGCCTACCTTGCCGCGCATGGCGAGCCGGCGACACCCGCCGACCTCGCCGGGCACCGCATCGTCGCCTCGTTCGGCGCCTCGACCCCGGCCGCGTGGAGCTTCGGCGGGCCCGGCGCGCCGACGGTCACCGTGCTGCCCCGCCTCGCCTGCAGCACGCTGGACGCCACCATCGACGCCGCCCTGTCCGGCTGGGGCCTGGCCCGCGTCCTCTCCTACCAGGTCGCCGGCCACCTGCAGGACGGCAGCCTGCGCGCGGTCCTCACCGGCTGGGAGCCGGAGCCGGTGCCCGTCCACATCGTCCACGCCGAGGGCCGCAGCACCTCGGCCAAGGTCCGCGCCTTCGTCGACCTCGCCGTCGCCCGCCTGCGCGCCGACCGCCGGCTGAATCCGTCCTAGGCGGCGGCGTCCCGGGCCGTCTCCACGGCGATCGGCACCCAGGTGTAGGTCTTGGCGATGATCTGCCAGCGGCCGTCGACCCGGAGCAGCGACAGGTAGTCGGTGAACAGCTTGGGCCCGATCGCCAGCTGCACCTTGGCCAGCGCGGACTCCGGCCCGGCCCGGTCGATGGTCAGGATGCGGTCCTGGCGCAGCTGTCGGCTGGCCGCCGGCGACACCCGGTTGGCGACGCGGGCGTAGACGACCTCGATCGGATCGTCCTGCACCTTGCCCTCGCCGGCGTTGTAGAGGTGGGCCGCCGGGTGGAAGATCTGCTTGAGCTTGCCGATGTCGCCCTCGTGGAAGCCGTCGAAGTAGAAGTCCAGCGCCCGCGCGATCTCGTCGAAGCTGCGGTCCATGGCGGCCTCCCCTGCCCGATGGGTGCATTCCGCCACATCACACGGCGCACCGGCCGCCGCTGTCAAGCACAGGCGCCTACAGTCGTCCGACTTCCCGCTCGGCCTGCTCGAGGAACGGCGCCGGGTCGCGCAGCCGGAAGGTCTCGGGCAGCAGGGTCGCGGCGCGGACGCGATCGAGCCGGAACAGCCGGATCGCGTCGCGCAGCTGGTCCCAGGCCAGCACGTACCAGACCGGCAGGTTGAGGTAGAGGAACTGCGGCTCGATGCTGCGCTCGGTGATCGTGCCGGCACCGTCCTCGTAGGCGATCCGCAGCCGGCGCCTCGCGAAGAACGCCTGCCCCAGCGCCGGCCATTCGGCCGGAGCCGCCGCCCGCACGCTGGCCCTGACCCGCTCCGACGCCGGTGCGCCGATCAGCACCCGCTGCCGCAGGCCGCGGATCTGCGCCTGCTGCTCGGCCGAGAACGCCGCCGCCAGCTTCTGCCGCGTCGCCCACAGCCGCCCGAGCAGCACCGGCGCGCCCAGCCGCTCGGCGATGGCCATGCTGAGCAGCAGCCCCATCGCCTCCTCGATGCCGAGGTTGAGCCGGCCCAGCTGCCACTGCCGGTCGAGCCTGACCCCGCCGCCGCGACCGCGCTCCCCGTCGATCGGCAGGCCGCGCCGGCGCAGCAGCTCGAGGTCGCGCCGCACCGTACGGGCGCTGGCGCCCGTGGCCTCGGCCAGCGCGTCGACCGTGGCCAGGTCGCCAGCGCGCAGCAGGCCCTGGAGCCGGTCGAGCCGCTCCAGCCGCGGCAGCGATGCGTTGCGTCCCATCCGATCAAAAAGGCCTTATTCTGTCCTGTTCACCTCTAGGACTCGTCCCGTCCACATCGCAAGGAGACGCCGCATGGACGGTACCGTCGTCGAATACGCACCCTTCGCCCTGCGTCCCGGCATCGACGAGGCGGCCCTGCGCGTCGCCTCGGCCCGCCTGCAGGACGGCTTCCTCGCCCGCCAGCCCGGCTGGCGCCGCCGCGAGCTGGTCGCCGAGGGCGATGGCCGCTACGCCGACCTCGTCTGGTGGGACTCGCTGGCGGATGCCGAGAAGGCCATGGCCGCGGCCGGCTCAAGCGAGGCCTGCGCCGCCTACTTCGCGCTGATGGCCTTCGACGGCGAGCCCGGCGCCGGGGTGCGGCACCTGCGGACGGTGGCGATCTACTGAGCGCCCGGGATCCGCACCGTCCGCCAGACATACTGGCCCGGCCGCTCGCGCATCGCCGCGTCGACCACCGCCGCCATCGCCCGCGCCATCGCCGGGACCGCCTCGCGCCGCGGTCCCGGCGGCACCGCCAGCGGCTCGGCGATCCGCACCACATGGGTGCCGTCGGGCTCGCGGTGGGTCAGCACCGGCAGCAGCGGCGCCCGGGCGGCCAGGGCGATGCGGATCGCCCCGGTCGGCAGGCGCAGCCAGCCGATCCGCGTCTCATCGGCACCGGAGCCTTGCGCGCTGACCGAGACCACGCGGTTGGCGGCGAGCGCCGCCACCAGCCGCCGCACCGCCTGGTCGGCGGCGAGGTCGCGGCCGATGGTCACCCGCTCGGCGAGGAAGCGCGTTTCGGCCCGGACGATCAGCGGGTTCAGCCAGCGGATGCCGAGCCGCGACGTCGACCAGCCATGGCTCTCCCGGCTCAGGTGCACCAGCGGCCAGCCGGCGTCGTGCAGGGCCATCTTGGCGACCAGCGAGGCGGTGGCGAACATCGCCACCCACAGCACGGCGCCGCGGCCGGCCGCCTGCGCCGCGACGAGGTGCTCGGCACCTTCGAGCCGCAGCGGCGGACGCCAGCCCGGGCGCAGCCGCGAGCGCATCACGCACAGGTCGGCGAACAGCTCCTGGCACCGGCTGTCGCGAAAGGCCCTGTCGACCACAGGATCATCGCGCGCGAGCCCGAGCGCGGCGGCGATGCCGATGCGCGACCGCGCCGCACCCGGCAGCAGGTCGCCGAGGGCGCTGGCCAGCCGATCCAGCCCGGCGTCGCCGAGCAGCGCCGCCGGCACCGTCAGCAGCAGCCGCTTGGCGAGGATGGTGGCGTCGGCGGCACGCCACAGCGGCCGCTGCCGCATGCGCCGCGGATCAGGCCGAGCGGCGCAGCGCGACCGCGGGCCGGCTCGGCTGCGCCGCCGGCAGGGCGATCGGCCGTCCCGCCATGCCGGGCAGCAGGCGGCAGCCGAGCCAGTGCATGGCGCTGGCGGCGAGGTCCTGGCCGGCGACCGCGGGCAGCGTCGTGCCGGCCGCCACCCCTGCTCCCGCCACCGTCAGCCAGCCGCCGGTGACGTGCCCGCCCGATCGCCCGCTGCCGATCGGCGCGTGCCGCGGCCAGCGCCGCTCGCGGCCACCGGCGGTCCTGATGCCGATGCTGTCGACGGCGTCGCGGCGCGCCCAGCGGATGACGAGGTCGGCCAGCTGGCGCCGCCGCGCCGCCCCGGCCGGGACGAGATCGTCGACCCGGTCGACCCGCTCGACCACGGGCTCGCCGGTCTCGAGGTCGCGCAAACCGAGGAGCTCGCCGGCAAGCTCGGCGCACAGCGCATCGGCTTCGGCACCCGGCGCGACGATGCCCAAGGCCTCGCGGCCCTTCAGGTTCAGCCGCAGGTAGCCGTCGGTGTCGCCCGGCAGCTCGAAGAAGCGGGTCCTCGACCAGTCGCAGCTGCCGCGCGAGGCGCGTGCCGCCAGCCAGTCGCCGACCGCCTTGGGCATGCCCGCCGCGACCTTGCGGACGGTGTCCGGCGGCAGCGCCTGCTTCAGCCGGTGCGCCAGCCCGCGGCCCTGCGCCGACGCCTCGCCCTCGCCGCGCAGCAGCGCCACCACGTCGCCGAACCGGTCGGCCCAGCCGTCGCTGCGCTTCATGCCGTGCAGGGCGAAGGCGACCACCCGCGCGCCGGCCGGCGCCGCATCGAGGATCCGCCCCAGCGCCACGTCGGCGGCGACGTAGACGTCGTCGAGCGCACCTGTCAGCGCGTCGCGCTGGGCAGGCGTCATCCGCGCGCGGTCCACAGCCTGCGAGTCGTCCCAGAGATAATGGCCCGAGCGGTGCGTCGTACCGATCACCAGGGCCATCAGGTCGAACGGGCGGGCCGCCAGCCAGGCGCCGATCTCGCCCATCTGCTCGGTCGCCGCCACCATCTCGCGATGCAGCCCGAGCAGGCTCGCCACCGTCTGCGGTCCGCGCCGCTCCTGCGTCTGCACGCGCGGGCCGAAGCGGCCGGCGATCTCGCCCATCAGGCTGTCGGGCGATGACAGCTGGATGCGGTCGGGAATGCTCTGCCAGCCCGACAGGGCCGTCCCGCGGAACGCCGGTCCCGGCCGCCCGACGAACGGCACGTCGGCGATGATCACCCGGCAGTCGCGATCGAGCTGCTCCCAGAACGGCTCGATGCGGGCCTCCTCCGGCCCCCACTCGAACCGCATCCGCTCGGGCACCCAGGCCCGCCCCGACGGATTGGCCCGCTCGTGCACCGGCATCCCGGTTTGGAACGCCGGCCACACCATGGTGCGCATGAGGTCCGGGCGTTGGACCACCTGCCCGGAAGCTCCGCCGTCGCGCAGGGCCGCGAGGTTCGGCAGGCGTCCTTGCGCCAGCAGCGAGCCGACGCGCGTCGCATCCATCGCGTCGAAGCCGACCATCAGCACCGGACCGGACATCATTCCCCCGCAGGGTGTCGTCCCCTTGTCGGCATTAGGCATGGCCGACCGCTCGCTGCCAATAATGGACATGCACTTTTGCTGTGATTGTCACCGGCAACGACGTGTTCGTGCAACGTTCTGATCAACCCTCGGGCGATTCCTGCCAGCCCCGTTCCAGCATTGGGCAAAGGCTGCAGGGCGGGGAGGAGATGTCACAGCTCGCCAGCCGGCAGCCCACCGTCCGTCCGGACAGCGCCAGTGCCACCCGCTCCAGCTTCTGCGACATGCGGCCCTTGACCAGGACGACGTCGCCCGGGCGGAGCGTGGCCCTGGCCTGCACCACCGCGGCGCCCAGATCGTCCTTCAGCCGGACGACCGCCTCGCGCCGCATCCCGGCCCGCACGGCGCCGGCGGCATAGGGCTGGTGGTTGTTGCCGAGGACGAGGACGAGATCGGCGATGCCGGCGAGGCGCTCGCCCAGGCGGCGGTAGACGGGGCCGCCGCCGCTGCCGATCTCCGAGGCGTCGCCCATGACGGCAATCCGCCGCGCCGGCACCTCGGCCAGCAGGTCGAGGGCCGTGTCGAACGTCTCCAGGGTGCCCTTCAGGCTGTCGTCGATCAGCCACGCATCGTTCGGCAGGCGCGACAGCGCCAGCCGCTGCGGCGTCGGCGGCAGGGCCTCCAGGGCCGCTACGGCGCGGTCGAGGTCGCGCCCCTCGACCCAGGCGACCGCCAGGGCCGCCAGCAGCGGATAGCTCAGCGCCCGGCCGAGCAGCCGGGTGCGCAATGTCAGCTCGCGACCGCCGACCGCGACGACCAGCTCGCTGCCGTGCGGCCAGTCGAGCCGATGCCGCAGGGCCCGCACGTCGCAGCCCTCGCCGTAGCCGAAGGTGACGAAGCGGGCCGGCGTCATCGCGGCCATCGTCATCACCCGCGGATCGTCGCCGTTGAGCACGGCGATTCCGCCCGGGCGCAGCCGCGTCAGCATGATCGCCTTCTCGTCGCGGATCCGGTCCAGCGGTCCGAGGCTGGTCCGGTGCTCGCTGGCGACCGCGGTCACCACGACGATGTCCGGGCGCAGCACGCCGGCGAGGCGCGCCATGTGGCCCGGCCTGGAGATGCCCGCCTCGATCGCCGCATGCCGGCGCCACGGCCAGCAGCGCAGCACCTGGCCGGCCACGGTCTCGATCATGTTGGCGTCCGGTGCCGGCCGCGGATCGCCGAGCACCGCGCGCACCGCCCTGGTCGTCGTCGTCTTGCCGAGCGAGCCGACCACCGCGACGATCCGCGTCCAGCGTCCGGCCGTGGCCCGGTGCGCGATCGCGGCGCCGGCCAGCAGCGGAACCAGCCGGGCCACGGCCTGCTTGCGCAGGCGGATCCGGCCGAGCGGCGAGCGCAGGTGACGGAGCTTGTGGCGCACGTTCAGCTTCGCACGTCGGGCGTGGCACGGCCGAGCATCGGGCAGTCCCCGCAGGCCAGCTCGAAGATCCGGCAGCGGTCGAGCCGGCAGCGGACGTCGCGGCCGGCCAGGGCCAGGGCGACGCGCGAGAGCTTCAGGTCGTGGCGTCCCTTGACCAGCACGACGTCGCCCGGCCGCAGCAGCGGGCGGATCGCCGCCAGCGCCTCCTCGGCCGTGTCGCCGGCCTTGATGAGGGACGAGCGCGGCATGCCGGCAGCGGCCGCCCCGGAGGCGATCGGCTTGCTCGACGAGGCGACGAGGACGGCGAGGTCGACGAGGCCCGGCAGGCGGGCGCCGATCCGCCGGTGCGGCGCCTTCGCCGAGCCGATGATGTCCGTCGCCGGCCCCAGCACGGCCAGCCGGCGACCCGGCACCTGCGCCAGCAGGTCGAGCGCCGCGTCCATCGATTCCAGCGTGCACTTGTAGCTGTCGTCGATGATCCAGCCGCCGCCCGGCAGCGGCAGCAGCTGCAGCCGGCACGGTGCGGGCGCCACGGTGGCGAGCGCCGCCACCGCCCGCTCGAGCGCCACGCCCTCGACCATGGCCACCGCCAGGGCCGCAAGCACGGGATAGGTCATCGCCAGGCCCAGCAGCCGGCTGCGGACCTCGACCGTGCGCTCGCCGACGGCCACGGTCAGCCGCGTGCCGTGCGGCCAGTCAAGCTGCCAGGCGACGGCCCGCACCGTGTTGCCGGCGGCGTGGCCGTAGGTCACGACCGGCTCGGGGCGCCCCGCCACCATCGCCCGGACCTGCGGGTCGTCGCCGTTGATCACCAGCCGGCCGCCCGCCCTTATCCCGCCGAGAAAACGCGCCTTCTCGTCGCGCACCGCCTCGAGCGAGCCGAAGTCCGGGCCATGGTCGCTGGCGATGGCGGTGATGACGGTGACGTCGGGCTGCAGCAGGTTGCCGAACCGCGCCATGTCGATGGTCTTGCCCAGCGCCGCCTCGAGCGTGGCGTGGCGCCGCCACGGACCGCAGCGCAGGACCTCGACCACCGCCCGCTCCATGCCGTTGCGGGTCGAGGGCCGGGCGCCCGGCTCGAGCACGGCGGTGATCGCCGCCGTCGTGGTCGACTTGCCGATCGAGCCGATGATGGCGACCAGGCGGGTGCGTGCGCCGAGCCGGCGGCGGTGCCAGCGCGCGACGCCGATCACCAGCGGCACCAGCCGTGTCGCCGCCTGCTTGCGCAGCCGCTTGCGGCCGAGGGGCGTGCGCAGGTGGCGGAGCTTGGTCCACATCGGCCGGACCTACCCGCTCGCCGCGACGCGCAGCACGAGGTCGGCCTCGGCCAGCTGCCGCTCGGAGAACACCCGGATGCCGCTGGCCTCGAGCAGGGCCGTCGTGGTGCCGTGGCCGGGCACGGTGGCCCCGCGGAAGCGGCCGTCGTGGATGAAGCTGCTGCCGCAGGACGGGCTGCCGTCGGTCAGCACCGCGACCGTGCAACCCTCGGCCTGCGCCAGCGCGAGGGCGAGACCCGCCGCGCTCCGGTAGAGCGCCGTCACGTCCCGTCCCGACGCCTCGACGACCCGGCCGCGCCCGGCCAGCACGGCCGTCCCGTCGGCCGCGTCGCGGATCTCGGCCGGCGGCCGCGGCGTCGGCAGCCCGGCCGCGACTTCCGGGCACACCGGCACCACCCGGCCCTCCTCGAGCCAGCGCGCGAGGATGGCGTCGTTGCTGCGCTTGTCCGAGCCGTTGTAGCGGACCTTGCGACCGAGCAGGCAGGCCGAGACCAGCACCTTGCGCATCGCCTATCCCGCCTCCGCCAGGCTCTCGGCGACGATGATCTGCAGCGGCACGATCGGCTCGCCCGGCGGCTCGCCGAGGCGGCCGTGGCGGTGCAGCAGGATCTCCAGGGCCCGGCGCGCCTGCAGGTTCGGGTTCTGGTCGAGCACGACGTCGACGAGGCCGCTGCGCAGGGCCTCGCGGCTGGCCGGCGTCAGCTCGTGCGCCACCGCCACCAGCGCCCGCCGCTCGCGCGCCAGCGCCTCGACCATGCCCTCGGTGGCCCCGGCGGCATTGTAGACCGCGACCATGCCGGGCTGGCGCTGCAGCTGCTCGCCGACCAGCCGTGCCGTCCGCGCCGACTCCTCGCCGGTCTCGACGCTGATCACCGGCCCCAGCCGCGGGAAGCGCTCGCCGAGCACCGCCGCACAGCCCTCGACCCGCTCGCGCTGCCCGCGATAGTCGCGGCTGCCGAGCAGGCACAGCACCGGCCCCTGCCGCGCGCCGGCCAGCCGGCCCAGCAGGTAGCCGGCGGTCCGCCCGGCGCGCAGGTTGTCGACGCCGACATAGGCCAGCCGGCCGCTGGTCGGCAGGTCGGTGAGCAGCGTCACCACCGGCACCCCGCGCGCCACCACCTGGGCCACGGCATCCAGCACCTCCTGCGCCTCCATGGCGACCACGGCGAGGCCATCGCAATGCGCCGCCTCGACGGCGATGCGCTGCGCCAGGATGCGCGGCTCGAGCTCGTCGACATAGCTGCGATAGACGCTGATCGCCGGGTCGAGCAGGGCCGCGGTGCGGCCGAAGGCGTCGCTGAGCGTGCGGTAGAACCAGCTCTCGCGCCGCTGCAGCACGACCACCAGCCGCAGCCGGCGATGCTGCTCGGGCGGCAGGCGGTGGGCGAGCCCCAGCCGGCGCGCCGCCTCGCGGATCCGCGCCACGGTCTCCGGCCGCACCCCGCCGCGGTCGTTGACCACCCGGTCGACCGTGGCGATGCCGACGCCCGCGGCCCGCGCCAGGTCGTCGAGGCGGGCACGGCGGCGATCCCCTCCCTGTTGCATCGCCGCAGCCTAGCGCCGCCGGCGGCCCGAGGGAATCCGATCAGGCCCGCTGCTGCGGGCCGCAGCGGCTGCCGCTAGGTTGCGCCGCGGGGCGCCAGGCGGGGAGGCAGGCCATGGCCGAGCGGATGGTGATCGTGGGTGCCGGCCAGGCTGGCGGCCGGGCGGCGCTGACGCTGCGCGCCGAGGGCCACGCCGGGCCGGTGACCCTGCTCGGCGCCGAGCCGTTAGCCCCCTACGAGCGTCCGCCGCTGTCCAAGGGCTATCTCACCGGCAAGGCCGACGCCGCCTCGTTCACCTTCGCCGGCGCCGACGCCCTGGCCGCCGCCGGCATCGACTTCCGCCCCGGCTGCGCCGTCGCCGCCATCGACCGCGGCGCGCGCGAGGTCGTGCTCGCCGGCGGCGGCCGCATCGCCTACGACCGGCTGCTGCTGGCCACCGGCCGCGACGCCCGGCGCCTCCCGCTGGCCGGTCCCGCCGCCGACCGCGTCCGCTACCTGCGCAGCCTGGCCGACGCCGACCTGCTGGCGGCCGACCTGCGCCGCGGCGGCCATCTCGTGGTCATCGGCGGCGGCTTCATCGGCCTCGAGGTCGCCGCCAGCGCCGTCGAGCTCGGCTGCCCGGTCACCGTCGTCGAGCTGGCGCCGCGCCTGCTCGGCCGCGCCGTCCCGGCCGAGCTCGCGGCCGTCCTGCACGAGCGCCACTTGGCCGCCGGCATCGCCATCCGCCTCGCCACCGGCATCGCCGCCGTCGAGGAAGCCGGCGACGGCCTCGCCGTCGTCCTGACCGACGGTACCCGCCTCGACGCCGCCACCGTGCTGGCTGGCGTCGGCTCGGTCCCCTGCACCGGCCTCGCCGAGGCCGCCGGGCTCGCCGTCGACCACGGCATCGTCGTCGACGCCACGCTCGCCACCAGCGATCCCGCCATCCTCGCCGCCGGCGACTGCTGCGCCTTCCCCGGCCCCGACGGGACCCTGCTGCGCCTCGAGAGCTGGCAGAATGCCGACCGCCAGGGGGCGCGCGCCGGCCGCAACATGCTGGGCGCCGCCGAGGTCAGCCGCGAGCCGCCCTGGTTCTGGTCCGACCAGCACGAGCTGACCCTGCAGATCGCCGGCCACCCCGCCGCCGGCCGCCGCACCGTCGACCGCCCGGTCGAGGGCGGCCGCCTGCTGTTCCACCTCGACGACGCCAACGCCATCGTCGGCGTCAGCAGCGTCGGCCCCGCCTCGGTCGCCCGCGAGGCGAAGCTGGCCCAGCTGCTGCTGGAACGCGGCCTCGCCCCCGACCCGGCCCTGCTTGCCGACCCGGCGACGAGGCTGAAGGCACTGCTGCGGTGAGGCCGGATGGCGGGGTCGTGGCCGTGTCGCCAATGCCCGATGTCCGTCCGACGCGACGATGGCGTGACCCGACCGGACGGGTCACCTGCACGGGATGACCCGACACAATGGCGCCGGTTCCATGCTTGCCGGCTTACCAAGCATCAATCGAGCAATCGCCATTTCGGACGAAACGGCAACGGCATCGCCACCGACTACGCCGTCAGCGCCGACAGGATCCGGCTCTTTGGTTCCGGCTTTTTCGCCCCTGACAACTACGGCCCGACGGAAACGCTGCGTGACGAGCTGTTCGTCCGCAACGCCGACGGCCTCGCCACCCGCGACGGCGGTCCGCAGCTCGTCCAGAACGGCACGACGGGCGTCGTCTACGATGACGTCGACGCCACGGGCGGCACCGCCGCCGTCACGCTCATCCAGGTCGATCCCTCGGTGGCCTTGTCGGCGCCCGACTTCCTCCACGGCACCTCGTTCTCCTGATCGCCGTCGGCGGCTCAGCCGCCCTCGCGCCGGTAGACCGAGACGCAGGCGAGCGGATGGTCGCCGGCCTCGATGTAGGTGGCGCTGAAGCCTTCCGGCCCGACGCCCTCGAGGATGATCATGCCGTCGTCGCCGACCTCGGCGAGCCGGACCGTCTTGCCGTCGGCGGCGACGGCGTCGATCGCCTGACCTACTTCGACTACGCAGCGACACCGTCGGCTGGCGTCGACCTGCCTCCGGCGAGGCGGTCCGCAACGGCGAGCTCCATGATGTGGTCCGCGGCTTCGAGAACCTGCAGGGCAGCTCGCGAGCGACCGCTGTCGGATCGAGCGGCGCGAACATCTGTTGCCGGTTCGGCGACGACAGCCTCCTCGGCCGTGGCGGCACGACCGTCTGGACGGAGCCGGACAGGACAGGATCGACGGCGGACCGGCAATGACGTTTTTTTCATTGGCGCAGGCGATGGCACAATACCTGACGGCGGCGACGGGAGACACCACGCCTACACCTCGGCGACCCGGCGGCCTGTACACCTTCGGTTACTTCCGCAACGGCGTCGACATCATCACCGACTTCGTCATCGGTGAGGACAAGGTCTGGCTATCCCGCTCGGGCTTTTTCGACTACGGCAACTACGGCCCGACGGAAACGCTGCGCGACGAGCTGTTCGTCCGCAACGCCGACGGCCAAGCCACCCGCGATGGCGGTCCGCAGCTCGTCCAGAACAGCACCACGGGCGTCGTCTACTATGACGTCGACGGCACGGGCGACGCCGCCCCGTCACGCTCCTCCAGGTCGATCCCTCGGTGGCCTTGTCGGCGTCCGACTTCCTCTACGGCCCTCTTCTCCTGATCGCCGCCGGCGGCTCAGCCGCCCTCGCGCCGGTAGACCGAGACGCAGGCGAGCGGATGGTCGCCGGCCTCGATGTAGGTGGCGCTGAAGCCTTCCGGCCCGACGCCCTCGAGGATGATCATGCCGTCGTCGCCGACCTCGGCGAGCCGGACCGTCTTGCCGTCGGCGGCGATGGCACCGATCACCGGCTCGGTCGCGGTGCCGACCGCCCGGCCCTGGGTCTCGCCGATATTGGCGTTGCCGGCGGTGACATAGCTGAGGTTGGCCTTCACCAGCTGGCCGTCCTGCTCGAAGAACTCGAGCTTCTGCGTCGTCCTGGCGATCTTGTCGGCATTCCGGCAGGTCGCCTCGGCGACCCAGACGCCACGCAGGTCGGGGATGCCGTCGGCCCGCGCCGGTCCCGGCACCGTCGCGACCAGGATGAGGGCAATCGCCCCCGCGGCGGCGCTGCAGGCGGCCGGATCCGGAATGTGGAACGAAGGACGCAATCCGAAATGCTTGAGCACGAGGCGCTCCCGTTGAAGCTTGCACCCGCACCGTAAGTCGGATCGGTGTCACCTACAACGGTCTGGCGTTGGGCTCAGGTCTCCTCGAGAGTGAGCACACTCCCCATCTGTAACGTTCCCGCCGCCAGCACGGTCGCGTACACCCCGAACAGGCCGCCGCGCGTCGCCTGCACCGCGCGCACGACGCGCGGGTCCGGCCGGGCGGTGTCGGGATCCAGCGCGATCATCCCGCAGCGCGGGTCGCGCTCGACGAGACGCAGGCGCACGCTGTCGCCGATCCGGAGCACCCGCCCGACCAGGCCGTCCTCGAGGAACGGCCGCTCCTCGTCCCACTCCGCCAGCAGGTTCATCCGGAACCGCCGGCCATCGAGGGCCGTCCCCAGCGCCTTCCCCAGCTGGCGCAGCGACGCCGTGCCCAGCAGCGACACGGGATGGCAGTCGGCCAGCGCCGCGTCGGACCGCTCGAGCCGGACGGCGCAGCCGGCGCGCCGTCCGAGCTCCGCCCGGAGCTCCGCCGAGTCGAGCGGCAGGCTGGTGCCGTCGGGCCGCGCCACCGCCATCGTTCCATCCGGCCCCGCCGCCGGCCGCCAGCGCAGCAGTTCCGGCACCTCGCGGGCCGTCAGCCACGGGAACGAGGGCGGCCCCGGGTCGCGGACGAAGGCATGGCGCCGGTCGCCATCGATGCCGCCGGGCCCAACCGCCGCCTCGTCCAGCGCCTCGCCGGCCATGCTCTTGACCGGAAACCGCCAGATCGCGGCGAGGCGGCCGAGCGTCCTCATGCCCGCGGCCCGATGCCGCCGCCGGTCACGTTCCGGCCTCGAGGCTGCCGTCGCCGAGCCAGCGGCCGAACGACGGGTCGCCCGCCGTGGCCGCCTTCGCCGCGTAGAGCGCCACGTCCTCCGCACGATAGTGGCCCTGCCACCGGTTGTTGCGCCCCTCGTTGAAGAAGGCGGCGGCGCCGCCGCGGAAGACCCGCGCCATCCGGCCCATGAGCACGTCGCCGTCCCGCCGCATCGCCTCGAACCCGGCGGCCTCGACCAGCGCCGGCCACAGCGCCGCCGGCACCTCGACCTCGAGGAACGCGGCGATGCGGCGCATCTCGCCGGCGAGGTCGGCCTTCAGGCGGGCGTAGTGGACGAGCAGCACGTTCGGCAGGTGGCGCACGGCCCACCAGCTGCGCTCGAACGCGAAGAACGACAGGAACGGCAGCCCGTCGGACTCCCCGGCGACGGCGCCTTGCGTGAGCCAGCGGTGGAAATGATCGGCCGGATCGGCGAGCAGCGGCGGGAACGGCCGGCCGATCGTTGGATCGCCGAGGCCCTCGGCATCGAACCGCGCCAGCACCTCGGGCGCCAGCCCGGCCAGGTGGTGATGGTAGGACAGGCTGGCGTCGCGGCCGTCGCGGGCGACGTGGATGTAGCGGGCCCCGGCGTGGATCGGCAGCCCGTCGGCCGGCAGGTGGCTCTTGAGGAAGCGCCGTTGCGTCTGCGCCTCGATCAGCGCCATCGTCGCCTCGAGCGGCTCGCCGAACCGGCGGTCGATCCATGGCGCGATGTCCATGACCGGCCGCGGCGTCGGGTCGCGCGACAGCAGCAGGCCGACGATGCGCTGCATCCAGGTCGTCCCGCACTTCGGATAGGTGGCGATGACGACGTCGCCGGGGCGCGGCCGGTAGGCCTGCCAGCGCCGGCTGTCCACCGTCCAGGTCCGGTATTCGCGCGTCGGTTCCCGTACCGGCATCCGCAGCCTCCCTGCCCGGAGGCGCGGAGTGTCGCCGAAAGTCTAGGTCTGCGCCACCGGCACCTCGTGGATGTGGATGTCGTGCGCCGAGTGTTCCCTGAGGATGCCGATGGCGGTCTGCTCCGCCGCGGCGTCCGGCGTGCGCACCCAGAGGAGGATGCCGCCGCGCTCGACCTGGCCCTCGAGCCAGTCGGCGTGGCGCTGGTCCATCCAGTGCGCCAGGGCGGTGCCGATGCTGACGCCGGCCAGCGCCGTGCCGATCACCGCGGCGGCGACCGCACCGGCCGAGGCGACCACGGTGCCGGCGGCCAGCAGGGTCGGCAGCACCGTCACCGATGAGGCGACGAGCCCCTCGCGCTTGATCACGTCCTTGCTGGAGACGAAGCTGGCCCGCGGCGCCTCGGGGTCGTCCTCGAGCTCCTCGACCCGCCTGTAGGCATGGCCGAGCTTGCCCTCGACGGTGGCCCGGTCGGCGAGCAGGCTGATGGCATCGTCGGGAAAGCCCGCCGCCTTCAGCGCCTCGACCGCAGCCTCGAGCTTGCCGGCGTCGTCGAGCACGGCGACCGCTTCGCGCACGGTGCGGGTGGCGTTGCGCATGGGTTCGATTGCCTCCAAAAGCTGGTCACGGCCACGTACCTAGCACTCCGGGAGGCGTCCATGACGATCCAGATCAATCGGCTGCTGATCACCGGTGCCGCCGGAGCGCTGGGCCGCGTCCTGCGCGCCCACCATGCCGGCCGGTACCCGCACCTGCGCCTGTCGGACCGGGCCGATCTCGGCGCCGCCGGGCCCGGCGAGGAGCTGGTCACCTGCGACCTCGCCGATTCTGCCGCCATCGACCGCCTGTTCGAGGGCGTCGACGCCTGCGTCCATCTCGGCGGGCAGTCGATCGAGGCGCCCTGGCCGGTGATCATGGCGGCCAACATCCAGGGCGTGGTCAACGTCTGGGAGGCGGCGCGCAAGGCCGGCACGAAGCGGATCCTGTTCGCCAGCTCGAACCACGCCATCGGCTTCCATCCGCGCTCGCGGAAGATCGGCTCGGACGCCCCGGCCCGGCCCGACTCGCGCTACGGCCTGAGCAAGGCCTTCGGCGAGGACATGGCCGTCTACTACGCCAACAAGCACGGCATCGACGGGTTCTGCATGCGGATCGGCTCGTGCCGGGCCGAGCCGGTCGACGAGCGCGGCCTGTCGACCTGGCAGAGCTATCCCGACTTCTGCCGCCTGGTCGACGTCGGCCTCACCGCCGACTACCGCTATGCGGTGGTCTACGGCGTCTCGGCCAACCCGCGCAGCTGGTGGGACAACAGCCTGGCCGAGCGGCTGGGCTACCGCCCGCAGGACAGCGCCGAGCCGTGGGCGGCGAAGCTCGAGGGGGTGGTGACGCCCGAGCCGGTCAACGAGGCCTTCCAGGGCGGCTTCTTCTGCGCCCCGGACTTCACCGGCGACATCAGCCGGATCGTCTGAGGCCTCACTCGCGCGGCAGCAGGAAGATCGCCGTCGCCATGGCGAGGCTGCCGAAGGTGACGGCGAAGCCGGCACCGGCGAGGACCAGCCACAGCAGCGCGTCCTCGCTGCCGGCCAGCAGCTCGCCGATGCGGCCGACGTCCATCCGGATCAGGCCGTAGAGGATCAGCCAGCCGACGGCGACGCCCATGGCCGCGTGCCGGGCGAGGAAGCCGAGGAGCCGGCGGTCGGCCGGGGCCGTCATCGCCGCCTTAGCCGCCGGTTAAGGCTGGGCGGGCAGGATGCCCGTCGACAGCGGCAGCGGGCGGGTGGCGATGCCGGCAGGAACCCTGGGTGCGGATGCGACGGCGGCGGATCTGATCGGGGCGGGCAGCCTTGCCCTGGCCGGCCCGCCGACCGAGCCGTCCGAGCGCCTCGTCCTGTCGCTGCTGGCGCAGATGCCGGCCGAGACCCGCGCCGGCTTCGCCGACTCGCAGGTCCGCGCCCTGCGCGAGGCGGCGCGGCGCAGCCAGTGGGGCCGCCACGCCATCGACATCCGGCTCAGCCTGCCGCTGCCCGGCCGGCGCTGCTACCTCGTGCTGATCGGCGGTCACGAGCGCCGCTCGACCGCGCGGCGCAGCGGCGAGCGCCGGGCGCATCCGCTGCTACGCATCCGCAACATGCCGTCGCTGGCCGTCGTCGTCGGCGCCCTGATCGGCCTCGGCTGGCTCGCCGGCACGCTGGTCCGCGGCCTCGCCGGCTGAGCGGCGCAGGTCGAGCCGCATCGGCACGTGGCGCACCCCGCCGGCCTGCGATTCCGGGCCGGTGGCGACGAAGCCGTAGCGGGCATAGGCGCCGACCGCGTTGGGGGCGCTGTGCACGGTGAGATCGGCCGGCGGATCGGGCAGGGCCGCCAGCCGGCAGCGGATGTCGTCGAGCAGCAGCCGGCCGATGCCGCGCCGCTGCTGCTGGAGCGCCACGAACAGCAGGCTCAGATGGTCGCGGCCGGTGAGCACGCGGCCGCGGCCCTGCACCTCGGCATAGCCCAGCACCGTCCCGTCCCGCTCGGCGACCAGCGCCAGCGTGCCGCCGGCCAGCCGCTCGGCCAGCGCCCGCTCGGCGGCGTACATGCGGAACGCCACCCGGCCGACGGCGTCGTAGCCGGGCGCGATGTGCCGGGCGAAGCCGGCCTCGACCAGCCGGGCGACCGCGGCGAGGTCGCCGGGCTCGGCCAGCCGCACCGCCGGCGGCACCTCGGCGAACCAGCCCGCCACCTTCCTGTCGCCGCGCACCGCGCCCGCCTCCGTCCCCGGTCCGAACCCCGATGATAGCGCGCCGGACGGCACCCGCCAGTCCGGGCGGCGGCTGGACGCCCTTGCGCCCCGCGCCTAGCTTCGCCGGCAGCGCACCGTCTGTCCTTTGGGGGAACGAGCCATGGGCCTGCTGATCCGCGGCGGCACCGTCGTCAACGCCGACCGCAGCTTCCGCGCCGACGTCCACTGCGACGGCGGCACCATCCGGGCGGTCGGCCAGAACCTCGACGTGCCGGCCGGCACCGAGACGATCGACGCCGGCGGCGCCCTGGTCATGCCCGGCGGCATCGACCCGCACACCCACATGCAGATGCCGTTCATGGGCACGGTCGCCTGCGAGGACTTCTACACCGGCACCGCCTCGGCGCTGGCCGGCGGCACCACCATGCTGATCGACTTCTGCCTGCCGTCGCCGCAGGGCAGCCTGACCGAGGCGCTCGACCAGTGGATGGACTGGGCGACCAAGTCCTGCATGGACTACGGCTTCCACGTCGCCATCACCGGCTGGAACGAGCGCACCTCGCAGCAGATGGCCGAGTGCGTCGACCGCGGCGTCAACAGCTTCAAGCACTTCATGGCGTACAAGGGTGCTTTGATGGTCGACGACGCGATCCTGTTCCGCTCGTTCAGCCGCTGCCGCGAGCTGGGGGCCCTGCCGACCGTCCATGCCGAGAACGGCGACGCCGTGTTCCTGCTCCAGCAGGAGCTGCTCAACCAGGGCATCACCGGGCCGGAGGGCCACGCCCTGTCGCGCCCGCCGCACGTCGAGGGCGAGGCCGCCAACCGCGCCATCATGATCGCCCAGACCGTCGGCGTGCCGCTCTACATCGTCCACACCTCCAGCAAGGAGGCGCACGACGCGATCAAGCGCGCCCGCGACAACGGCCTGCGCGTCTACGGCGAGCCCCTCGCCCAGCACCTCGTCCTCGACGAGAGCGTCTACCAGAGCCCCGACTGGGACTTCGCGGCGTCGCGGGTGATGAGCCCGCCGTTCCGCAGCAAGGACCACCAGAAGTCGCTGTGGGACGGCCTCGCCGCCGGCTCGCTGCACGTCGTCGCCACCGACCACTGCGCCTTCACCCTCGACCAGAAGCGCATGGGCAAGGACAACTTCACGCTGATCCCGAACGGCACCGGCGGCATCGAGGAGCGCCTCAAGGTGGTCTGGACGGCGGGCGTCAACACCGGCCGGCTCACCCCCAACGAGTTCGTCGCCGTCACCTCGACCAACTGTGCGAAGATCTACAACATCTACCCGCAGAAAGGCCTGGTCGCCGCCGGCGCGGATGCCGACCTCGTCGTCTGGGACCCCAAGGCCACCGGCACCATCACCCAGAAGACCCACCACTCGGCACTCGACGTCAACGTCTTCGAGGGCATGAAGCTCGAGGGCCTGCCGGCGGTCACCATCAGCCAGGGCAAGGTCGTCTGGAAGAACGGCCAGCTCGACGTGACCCGCGGCGCCGGCCGCCACGTCCCCCGCCCGCCGCACGCCCCGGTCTTCGAGGCCCAGGCCAAGGTCAACGCCCGCACGGCACCCAAGGGTGTCAAGCGCCAGGTGAGCGTGCACCAGACGCCATAGGGAAACCCCGCGCATGGCGGTCGCCAAACGCACCGGGGCCGTGATGCCGCAGGAGCTGCTCGACAGCGTGGTCGGCGCGTTCGACCCGCTGCAGGTGATCGTATACGGCAGCCACGCCCGCGGCGAGGCGACCGCCGACAGCGACTGGGACCTGCTCGTCATCGTCGACGACGATGCGCCGCCCGAAGCTGACCCTGCGCGCCGGCTTCGAGGCGGTGCGTAGCTTCCCGCTGGCCGCGGATGTCGTCCCCTGCCGCCGGAGCTGGTTCGAGGCCAGGCGCGGCGTCGTCAACTCCCTCGCCTGGGTGGCGGCCACCGAGGCCAGCTCGTCGATGTCCGCCGCGGCGGACGAGGCTGCCCTTGAGTGTACACAGCATCGGTACATGACCGGATGCTTCTCGAATGGGACGAAGCCAAGCGTCAGGACAATATCTCCGGCGCGGTGGACTTCCTCGAGGCAGCGGCGATCCGCCGACCCGCAGGTCGTCGAGGCGGTCGACAACCGAGCCGACTATGGCGAGGAGCGCGTTCGTGCGCTCGGCGGCCGGAGGAAACTTCTTCCTCGTCGTCTACATATGGCGCGGCGAGGTGCGGCACATCATCACCGCCTGGAAGGTGGGACTTCGTGGCCGACAACGTTATCAGGCGCTATTCGCTCGACGAGATCATGGCCTTGCGGGCGCGGGGCGAAGCGTGAGGACACCTGACGACGCGCCCGAGATCGAGCTGGACGAGGAGTTCTGGGAGAAGGCCCGGATCGTCGCGACGGCTCCGCAACGCAAGAGCTCGGTCCACCTGCGCGTCGATCCGGAGACGCTGGCCTTCTTCCGCGCTGGCGGCCGTGGTCACCTGACGCGCATGGCCAAGGTGCTGAAAGCCTATGCGCAGAGTGAGAGCCGACGGAAGGCGTGACCGCCGGCTGACCCGCCCATCACTCGTCGTCGGAGGCCACCCATGTCCGACCCCGCCGGCTGGCCGCAGGCCCCGCTCCAGCACACCGGCGGCGCGGCACCCGGGGCGGCGGCCCTCGCCCCGCCGCTGGCCGCGCTGATCGACGCCGCCCGGGCCGTCCTCGCCGCCACGGCCGATCCGGCCGCCATCGTCGAACGCCTGCGCCAGCCCGTCCGCGATGCGGCGCTGGCCCCGGCTGGCTCGAGCCGCGGCTGCTGACCACCGATCCGGCGCAGGGCTTCGGCTCGCACCTGCTGTTCGAGGGCCCCGGCCACGACCTCGCCCTCTTCGCCGTCGCCTGGGCGCCCGGCCGCGGCGCCCCGCCGCACGACCACGGCACCTGGGGCGTGGTCTGCGGCGTCAGGGGCTGCGAGACCAACACCCGCTGGCAGCGCACCGACGACGGCAGCGTCCCCGGCCACGCCGACCTGCGCCGCCTCGACAGCTTTCCTTTGTCCCCGGCGACCTCGTCACCGTGCTGCCGGCCGACATCCACAGCGTCGAGAACGCCACGCCCGAGGTCTCGCTCTCGCTCCACCTCTACGGCCGCCACCTCAACTGGACGAAGCGCAGCCAGTACGACCCGGCGGCGCATGCGGAGCGGCCGTTCGTGATCCGTGTCGCCTGAGGCCGGCGACCTTGTTGACGTGACCTAGACGGCAGATTCGCTGGCCTGCACCGCCACGCATCGTCGCCATAGCACCGTCACCTCGTTGCCTGGGTCGGCCGGCCGTCGAAGGCGACGACGTTGGCGCGATGATTGCGAAGCTCGATGCCGTAGCGCTCGCGATCCTGTCCTTGCCCTGCTCGAAGTCGCTGATGCGTCGAGTCCAGAGGCCGTTCAACGTGTCGGCCGCCGAAAACACAAAAGATCATCTGATGGAGGCCCGTCGCCCCACAGCTGGTCCAGCTGTCGAGCCGGTCGTGCATCGAGGTCGTCGCCATTGAAGCGTCGCATAGACGCTCGCCGTAGAGCTGTCGTTCCCGCTTCCGCGAAGAGATTGTCGTCGCCGGTGACGGCATAAGTGAATTGGTTCCGCCGCGTCGCCGTAGATGACATGTCGCCGGCATCGCCGTAGAGCCAGTCGGTTTCGCGAAGCGTACACTGGTGCCCTGCCGACAGCGTGTCGTTGCGCCACCGCCCCACAGCCGGTCGATGCTCGGCCCGTTGTCAGCGAAGAACGGGATTGAGGCTGGTGCAGAGATAGTCGTTCAGCAGCTTGTTCGTCGGCCCGGCCCTCGCCCAACAGGATGGAGCCGCTGTCGCCGAAGAGCTGTCGTTGCACTGCCAGAGCTTTTCTCACGACCAGTCGAGAGGCATCGCCGAACAGCTTCGTTCGCTGCCCGAACAGCAGGTCATGGCCGGTGGTCAGGTCGCCGCCGCGTCGCGTACAGGATGCGGCCGCGCAGGCCGATGATGACGTCCGACCGCTATCAGCACATTGTCGCCGAACCGCCCGAGATCGCAGATGCTCTCCTGAGCGCAGCCCCTGCCGCCGCAAATCTGGTCGGGAAAGTCTTCTATGCATGTCCCTTGGCGAACGGCAATGCACGCCCTCGCTGCGATCCTAGGTCCGCTGAAGAAGTCGGAGGCGGCCCGAGTCGAAGCGCCGTCAAGCCAGTCATGCATCGCGCGGAGACGGCACCGCCCTCGGTCGACATGGGGCCGAGCGACGCCAGGTTCGCGCTCGCTATGCGCCGCCTCTTCGAGGCAGCAGTACACGGCAATGGCCTCGTGTCACTGTCCTTAGCTAGCCGAAGCGATGCTGCGATCGACCTAGACGTATGCGATGTCCTCAAAAGCAGGAGTGCGATAGTCTTCATTAGTTGGCCGTAGCCAAAAGATTGTCGCGATCGATGGCTGGCAACCAGTTGAGTGGTCAGCTAAGATCAAGGGCGCAGAGCCAAAGATTCTCTGTCGAGACGCAATTTGCATTGGTAACTGCTGAGGCCTCTTGATCAAGCCGGAGCTATCCAACAGACAAATCCGAGTTGCACCTATCTTGGTATGATGCAATTGACGTAGGGCCCTCACAATCCAATGTGTCGCTTATGAAGATGTCTGAAAGGGTCTCACATTCCGCCCTTGCGACACGATCATCAAGTTCGATGTCCTACGATGGCGAGTGGAAACTGTTCGACTCAGCAGCCTTGGTGAGGATAACAGAAAAGAGGTAACGAGATCCGAATATTATTCGGAAGCGTCAGCGTTTGACACTTGACATGTCCTCAGATCCCAAAATACTCGAGAAGATGCCCTGCTGAATTCAGATCTGCATGGTGATACATTTCAGTGCCAATGTTCATGGTAGGATTGCTGCAGTTTCCGGTATATCATTTATGCCCGTGAAGAATTGACCAGAGCAAACTGATCAAGGATCCTTTCTCCTAGAAAGAGTCGCGGAAGTCTTGGCATAGACAGATGCGAAATATATATTGAATCCTACTCTTGTCGCACATACATGTAGCGCCCATTCGGTTCGCAGGCTTCATCGCCAAGGGTATGACTAGCGCATTCGAGTTTGTCCGGGGTCGGCATCACACCGCCGGCTCCAACCTCGCGCCTCCTCCGCGAGAGCTCCATCTTCATCGGCCCGCTCCGACCGCTCCGAACCCCGCCTTCCGCACCCGCCTGATGCTCACCCCCGTCGTCTGCATGGCGCGGCGCCGAGGCCGCCCGCGTGATCTACGCACCTGCCGATCCACCCGCGTCGGGGCGCTGCCGAAGGGAGCTGCGGCCTGCTTCAGAGGAGGGCAGCGTCGTCACCCTCGACGGGTCAGATCCCTAGGCCCAACGTCCGCGATTTCTTGACAATCTTCCTATGTTCTGCGCGATAATCGGGCAACCTCCCCCTGAAGGTTGCCGCCATGCCCGAGCCCTTCGGCCCCGCCGTCCACGGCCTCACCGCCCGCACCCTGCTGCTCGAGCCCGACGAGGCCCGCCACTGCCGCCGCCTGCGCGACGACGCCATGCGCCGCTACCTGCCGGCCGACGCCCTCGAGCTCGCCGCCCTCGAGGCCATGGTCATGGCCCAGCTCAAGCTGTTCCGCCTCGACGGCCAGGAATGCGCCGCCACCGCCGCCGGGCCCGAGCAGGAGCGCTGGCTGCGCACCATCAACACCTGCCGCACCCGCCTCGCCCGCGAGCTCGACCGCGCCACCCGGCGCCTCGAGCAGCTGATCGCCGACCGCCCCGCCCAGCTGGGGGCCAGCCCCGCCCAGCTGCGCCGCATCGCCGACCTCATCGAGGCCAATCCCCCCGCCAACGACGACGACGACGCGGAACTGCCGAACGAACCCGACGGCCACGACGCCGTCGCCGCCAACGCCGACGACTTCGCCTTCGCCCAGGCGCTCCACGCCAACCCCACTGCTCGCCGAGGCCGAGGCCGCCATGCGCCAGTGGCGCGAGACCAGGTTCAGCAAGGCGGGATAGGCCTCAAGCAGCCCGCAGGGCGGTAGGCCACGAGGACCCCGGCCTCAGGCAGCCCGCAGGGCGGTAGGCCGCGAGAACCCCTACCCCTTGCGCCCCCAGACCTGCGTCACGCGCGGCATGCTCACCAGCGTGCGGCCGTCGCCGGCGAGGCGGTAGAGCGCGTCGACGAGAAGTGCCACCGAGGGCGCGTCGGCGACGCCGTGGTCGACGACGGCGTCGGCGATCGCCTCCATGGTCAGCGGTGCCAGCAGCTTGGCGGCACCGTCGATGCCGGCCGGCTGCACCAGCGTGACCTCGACCGGGGCGATGCCGGCCTCGCGCAGCAGCACCGGCAGGCGCGGGCCGATGTCGGGATCGACGCCGCGGGCCAGCGCGGTGCGCCGGTAGATGTCGGTGTAGGCGTCGAACGCGTCGGACGGCGGGAAGGCGAGGCTGGCCGAGATCTCGATGTCCTCGAGCACCACCAGCCCGCCCGGCCGCACCGTGCCGCAGAGCTCGCGCAGCACCGCCAGCGGGTCGCGCAGATGGGTCAGCAGGAACCGGGCGTAGCCGACGTCGACCGGGCCGATGGCGCCGAGCCCGCGCACCGCGTCGGCCGTGGCGAAGGTGATGTTGCCCAGGCCCTCGGCCGCCGCCTCGTCGCGGGCGATGGCCAGCTTGACCTCGTCGAGGTCGAGGCCCAGCACGTGGCCCGACGGCCCGACCAGGCGGGCCAGCTCGCGGGCGACGTCGCCGCCGCCGCAGCCGAGGTCGAGGCAGGTCTGGCCCGGCCCGATGCCGGCCCGGTGCAGCAGGTCGAGGGTCGCCGGGCCCATCGCCCGGGCCAGCGTCTGCAGCCGCTCGCGCCCGGCGAGGCCGCCGCGGATGATGTAGGAGCCGGCCGGCATCGCCGTCGCCCTTCTCCCCGTTGCGGGCCGGGGCTGGACAGCATGGCGCCGGACCCGCATGGCTCCGCCGCATGAGCGCAACCGCTGATAGCGACAACGCGACGAAGCCGGAAGCCCCGCCGGCCTCGGCCAACGCCTTTCGCCACCGTCCCTACCTGCTGTTCTGGACCAGCCGGCTGCTCGGCAACCTCGCCATGCAGATCGTCAGCGTCGCGGTGGGGTGGATGGTCTACGACATCACCCGCGACCCGTTCGACCTCGGCCTCGTCGGGCTGGTCCAGTTCCTGCCGTCGCTGGCGCTGGTGCTGGTCACCGGCAGCGTCGCCGACCGCTACAGCCGCAAGCTGATCATGCTGCTCTGCCTGCTGCTCGAGGCGGCAGCCGCCCTGGTCCTGCTCGAGATGGCGCTGCGGCCGCAGCTGCACGCCGTCTGGCCGGTGTTCGTGGTGCTCTTCTTCTTCGGCCTCGCCCGCGCGTTCTTCGCCCCGGCGAGCCAGGCGCTGGTGCCGAACCTGGTGCCGCCGGTGGCCCTGGCCAGCGCCATCACCTGGGCCTCCTCGGCCTGGCAGCTCGCCACCATCCTGGGCCCCGTCGCCGGCGGCCTGCTCTACGGCATCTCCGCCGCCACCGCCTACGGCACCGCCACCGCCATGCTGCTGGTCTCGGCGGTGACCATCACCCTGGTCCCGCTGGCCAGGCGCATCGGCAGCCGCGAGCCCGCCAGCTGGAGCACCGTCGCCGCCGGCTTCCGCTACATCCGCAGCCAGCCCGTGGTGTTCGGGGCGATCTCGCTCGACCTGTTCGCCGTGCTCATGGGCGGTGCTACCGCCCTGCTGCCGGCGGTCGCCCGCGACGTCCTCGACACCGGCCCCTGGGGCCTCGGCCTGCTGCGCGCCGCGCCCGGTATCGGGGCACTCGCCATGGCCGGCTTCCTCGCCCTCGTCCCGATCCGCGACCATGCCGGGCGGATCATGTTCGCGGCCGTCGCCCTGTTCGGCGCCGGCATCGTGCTGTTCGGCCTGTCGACCTCGGTCTGGCTGTCGATCGCCGCCCTCGTGCTCATGGGTGCCACCGACATGGTCAGCGTGGTCGTGCGCGAGACCCTGATCCAGCTGTGGACGCCCGACGCCGTCCGCGGCCGGGTCAGTGCCGTCAACATGGTCTTCGTCGGCGCCTCGAACGAACTCGGCGAGTTCCGCGCCGGGACCATGGCCGCCCTGATCGGCGTCATGCCGGCCATCGTCGTCGGCGGCTTCGGCACCCTGGCCGTCGCCGGCATCTGGGCCTGGGCCTTCCCCGCCCTCAGGGAGGCCCGGCGGCTGGACCGGAAGGCCGCCTGACCGGCCTCAGGTAGCCCGCAGGGCGGTAGGCCGCGTGAACCCCGGCCTCAAGCAGGCCGAAGGCCGGTAGGCCGCGAGGACCCTAACCGCGTCCCACGAACGGCATCTGGTTGGCCATCACCGTCAGGAACAGCACATTCGCATCCAGCGGCAGGCTGTCCATGTAGAGCACCGCCTTGGCGACGTTGCCGGCGTCCATGGTCGGCTCCGGCGCGGTGGTGCCGTTGGCCTGCAGCACGCCCTTGGCCATGCGCGCGGTCATCGGCGTCGCGGCGTTGCCGATGTCGACCTGGCCGGCGCAGATGTCGAACGGCCGGCCGTCCAGCGACAGCGACTTGGTGAGCCCGGTGATGGCGTGCTTGGTCGCTGTGTAGGGGGCCGAGTTGGGCCGGGGCGTGTGCGCCGAGATCGAGCCGTTGTTGATGATCCGCCCGCCGCGCGGGGTCTGCGCCTTCATCAGCCGCACCGCCGCCTGGGCGCACAGGAACGAGCCGGTCAGGTTGACGTCGACCACCGTCTTCCACTGCTCGAAGGTCAGCTCCTCGATCGGCACCGGCGGGGCACCCGTGCCGGCATTGTTGAACAGCAGGTCGAGCCGGCCGAAGCTGTCCTTCACCTTGCCGAACAGGGCATTGACCTGGGCCGGGTCGGTGACGTCGGCCGGGGCCTCGAGGATGCGCGCCCCCTTGGGCGCCAGCGAGGCGGTCTCGGCCAGCTGCTCCGGGCGGCGGCCGACCAGGGTCACCGCATAGCCGGCCTCCAGCAGGCCCAGCGCCACGGCGCGGCCCACGCCCGTGCCGGCCCCGGTCACCAGTGCGATCTTGCCCGTCATCCTCGTCCCTCCCCGCGATCGGCGCGTCCGCCCTGCGCGGCGCACCTCTAGCAGGTCAGGACGGCCTGAACACCTCCCGGCACCAGGTCTCGGCGATCGCCGTCACCGCGGCGTTGACCGGCCCGGCGGTGATCCGCGGGATCACCGAGGCATCGACCACATGGACGTTGTCGAGCCCGTGCAGCCGCAGGTCGCCGTCGACCACCGCGTCGGCATCGCCGCCCATCCGGCAGGTCCCGACCGGGTGATGGTGCGTCCCGGCGGCCCTGGCGATGAAGGCGTCGAGGGCGCCGTCGTCGGTGACGTCCGGCCCCGGCAGCAGCTCGGCGTCGCGCCAGGCGTCGAGCGGCCGGGCCTGGCCGACGGCACGCGCCACCCGCAGGGCGGCACGGAACTGGCGGCGGTCGTGCTCGGTCTGCAGGTAGGCCGGGTCGATCAGCGGCGGGTCGGCCAGCGACGGCCCGGTCAGCGCGAGCCGCCCACGGCTGGTCGGGTGGGTGACGCCGAACAGCAGGGTGTAGGCCTCGCCGGCCGGCGGTGCCGTGAACTGCTCGCTGACCACCGGCAGCACGACGCAGGCCAGCACCATGTCCGGGCTGCCGTCGGCGCGGGCCGGGTCGTCGGCGTGCAGGTACATCAGCGACTCGGAGTGCTGCAGCCGCGACGGCGGCACCGGCCGCCGCGCCCGGTAGAGGTTGCCCTGGCCCAGCAGGTGGTCGTGCAGGTTGCCGCCGACCCCGGGCAGCGGCAGCCGCACCGCCACGTCGGCGGCGGCGAGCCCGGCCGGATCGCCGATCCCTGAGCGCATCAGCAGCAGCGGCGTCGCCACCGCCCCGGCGCACAGCACGATGGCGGCCCCGTCGATGGCCTCCGCACGGCCGTCGCGGCGGACCAGGAGCCGGGTCGCCCGGTTGCCGTCGACCACCAGCCGCTCGACCGCGACGCCGGTCAGCACGGTCAGGTTGGGCCGGCCCAGCGCCGGCGTCAGGTAGGCGTCGGCCGCGCTCACCCGCCGCCCGTCGGCCACGGTCAGCTGGTTGGCGGCGGTGCCGGTCATCGGCCCGGAATTGTGGTCGCCCAGCCGCGGTGCTCCCAGCTCCTCGCCGGCCGCCATGTAGGCCCGCACCAGCGGGCTGACCTCGGCGTCCGGCAGCCGCACCGCCAGCGGCCCGTCCTGCCCGTGCGCGGCCATCACGCCGTTGCCGGTGAACCGCTCGCTGCGGCGAAAGCCCGGCAGCAGGCCCGCGTACGACCAGCGCGCGCCGGCGACCTCGGCCCAGGCGGCGAAGTCGTCGGGATGGCCGCGGACATGGCCCATCGCGTTGAGGCAGCTCGAGCCGCCGAGCAGCCGGCCGCGCGGCCACGGATGCACCCGGCCGGCGGTGCCCGCCTGCGGGACGGTGACGTAGCCCCAGTCGTAGCTGCGCCCGGCGAGGAACGGCCACCTGGCCGGGTCGGCGATGTCGGGATCGGTCTCGGCCGTGCCGGCCTCGACCAGCGCCACCCGGAGCGCCGGGTCCTCGGACAGGCGGGCGGCGACGACGCAGCCGGCGGTGCCGGCCCCGACGACGACGACGTCGAAGCCGCTCACGCCGCGGTCAGGCCGGGGTTCAGCCGCTCGGTGATCTGCCGCTGCACGGCGGCGAGGTGGGCGCGCATCGCCCGCTCGGCCTCGTCGGGATCGCGCGCGGCGATCGCCTTCGCCACCGCCTGGTGCTCGGCGTCGCGGCGCTGCAGCCGCTTCTCGCAGAGCGGCCGGCCATTGCCGAGGCGGACCCGGGCGTCGCGCCCGATCTGGCGCAGGAGCTCGCAGAACTCGACGGCCAGGCTGTTGCGCGCCGCCGCCGCCACGGCGTTGTGGAAGGACAGGTCGGCGAGGCCGTAGTCGCTGCCGGGCGGCGTCGTCGCCGCCTGCTGGACGCGGGCGATCTCGGCCGGCGAGGCGCGCAGGGCCGCCAGCCGCGCCAGCATCGGCTCCAGCATCAGCCGCAGCTCGATCACCTCGAGCGGGTTGGTCGCCTGGATCAGCGCCTCGCCCGGCCGCGGCGTGCCGGCCAGCGGCCGCCGCCCGGTACGGGCCGGCGCCAGCTCGCCCGAGCGCCGCATCAGCTCGAGCGCCCGGCGCAGCCGGTGGCGCTTGACGGCCAGGCGCTGCGCCAGCGCCCGCTCGGCCGGCAGCGGCTTGCCGCCGGCGACCAGCGCCCGCAGCGCCGTGACGATCGGCTCGATCGGCTCGCCAGCGCCGGCGTCCGCCCCGTCCGTCCCGTTCCCGTCCAGCCCGGCCATTGGTGACCCTCGTGCCCGTGCGCCCGACCGATTGGTGTTGGTTATACGGGCGGGAGAATGTGGTTGACAAGTTTGGTCGGCGAATGGTCGTGTTCCGGTCGGCCGGTGCGGCAACCGCGCCGCAGGGAGACGACGCCCCGGATGCGCAGCTCGCACAGCCCCGACTACGTCATCGTCGGCGCCGGCTCGGCCGGCTGCACGCTGGCCGCCCGGCTGAGCGAGGATCCCGACGTCCGCGTCGTCCTGCTCGAGGCCGGCGGCTGGGACCGCGACCCGCTGATCCACATCCCGCTCGGCTGGGGCAAGATCCTGGTCAAGCGCCTGCACGACTGGGACTATTTCTGCGAGCCCGAGGCCAATGTCGACGGCCGCCGGGTCGAATGCGCGCGCGGCAAGGTGGTCGGCGGCTCGTCCTCGACCAACGCCATGGCCTATGTCCGCGGCAACCGCGGCGACTACGACCGCTGGGCCGCCTCCGGCCTGCCCGGCTGGTCCTACGTCCATGCCCTGCCCTACTTCCGCAAGGCCGAGACTTGGGAGGGCGGCGCCGATGCGTTCCGCGGCGGCGACGGGCCGCTGGCCACCCAGCCCTGCAAGTACGCCGATCCGCTGGTCGACGCCTTCGGCGAGGCCGGGCACACCGCCGGCCATCCCTGGACCGACGACTACAACGGTGCCCGGCAGGAGGGCTTCGGCCGCCTGCAGATGACCATCCGCAAGGGCCGCCGCTGCAGTGCTGCCACGGCCTACCTGCGCCCGGCGCTGAAGCGGCCCAACCTGACCGTCGTCACCGGCGCGCTGGTCACCCGCATCGTGGTCGAGGGCGGGCGTGCCGTCGGCCTCGACTACACCGAGAACGGCAACGCCAAGCGCGTGCGGGCGGAGCGCGAGGTGATCCTCGCCGGCGGGGTCATCAACTCGCCGCAGCTGATGATGCTCTCGGGCATCGGCGATCCGGACGAGCTCGCGGCCCACGGCATCGCGCCCGTCGTCGCGCTGCCCGGCGTCGGCCGCAACCTGCAGGACCATGTCTCGGTCATCCTGCTGTTCCGCCGCCGGGAGCCCGGGCCGTTCGTGCACGGCATGCGCGCCGACCGGATCGCCCGCGACATGGCCCGCGCCTACCTGTTCGGCACCGGCATGGCCGCCGACGTGCCGGGCGGCGTCACCGCCTTCCTGAATGCCGGTCTCGGCCGCGCCCTGCCCGACATCCAGCTGCTGTTCACCGCCGCCCCGTTCGGCGCCTATCCGTGGCTCGAGCCGTTCCGCAAGCCGTTCCCCGACGGCTTCGCCTGCCGCATCGTCCACCTCCAGCCGGAGAGCCGCGGCAGCGTCCGCCTGGCCTCGACCGACCCGGCGGCACACCCGCGCATCCACCAGAACTTCATGGCCACCGACACCGACTGGAAGGCCTTGCGCGCCGGTGTGCGGCTGGCCCGCGACATCGCCGCCCAGCCGGCCCTGCAGCCGTTCATCGCCGCCGAGATCGCGCCGGGGACCGCCCGCTCGTCCGACGCCGAGATCGACGCGCATGTCCGCGCCACCTCGATCACCGTGCACCACCCGCTGGGCACCTGCCGGATGGGCCCGGACAGCGACCCGCTGGCCGTGGTCGACCCCGAGCTGCGCGTCCGCGGGATCGCCGGCCTGCGCGTCGTCGACGCCTCGGTGATGCCCGACATGGTCTGCGGCAACATCAACGCCGCGGTGGTGATGATCGCCGAGCGGGCCAGCGACCTGATCCGCGGCCGGCCGACCCTGGCCCCGGCCGCGGCCTGAGCGATGGCCGGCCAGAATCCCGTTGCTGGCCCCGACCGGTCGGCTTACGGTCGGCCTTGGTCACGCCACGTCTGACGTCGCTACGGGGACCCGCACCGCCATGGTTCGACCAGCCGCCACCGACCGCGCCAACCGCGAGGCCGCGCTGAAGGGCCTCTACGACGACGTGTTCCACAAGAACATGTTTCCGTTCTGGGCGACCAGCGACACCGTCGAGCACGACGAGATCCGCCAGCTGATGGCGACCTCGAAGGCGGTGCCGTTCCTGTGGCGGTTCAAGGACGACATCGAGCCGATCCTGCAGCGCTCGGCCGAGCTGATCTCGATGGACGACAGCGAGCGCCGCTCGCTGATCCTCGTCAATCCCGGCCTGTCGCCGCGCCGGGCCACCGTCAGCACGATGTACACGGCCTACCGCCTCAACGACCCCAACGAGGTGATGCCGCCGCACAAGCACTCGCCGAGCGCCATCCGCTTCGGCCTCACCGGCCGCGGCAACTTCACCGGCGTCGCCGGCGAGGACATCACCTTCGGCCCCGGCGACATGGTGCTGACGCCCAACGACACCTGGCACAATCACGGCAATGTCGGCGACGAGCCGGCGATCAACCTCTCGGTCCTCGACCTGCCGCTCGTCGAGACCCTCAACGCGATCCACTTCGACCACAACTACACCGAGACGGTGAACGGCGAGAAGGTCGCGAAGAAGGTCCAGAGCGCGCGCTACCCGACCGACTATTCGCAGCGAGTGTACGGCCATGGCGGCCTGCTGCCGCGCTTCGTGGCCCACGACCGCAGCCAGCGGCTGTCCTCGCCCATGTATGTCTACCGCTGGGAGATGATGCAGGAGGTTCTCGACGCGCATCGCGACTGGGACGGCGATCCCTACGAGGCGCTGATGGTCGAGTACGTCGACCCGACCTCCGGCAACCCGGTGTTCAAGACGATCACCTTCTTCGCCCAGATGCTGCGCCCGGGCGAGAAGACCCTGCCCTTGCGGCAGACCGCCAGCCTGCTGGTGGCGCCGTTCAAGGGCAGGGGACATTCCCTGGTGGACGGCGAGCGGTTCGACTGGCAGCAGTTCGACACCCTCGCCGTCCCCGGCGGCTGCTGGTGCGAGCACGTCAACGACAGCGACGAGCCCACCGTGCTGTTCGTCGCCAGCGACGAGCCGGCGCTGAAGGCGTTCGGCCTCTACAAGAAGTGGGGGCGCGACGCGGCCGGCGACCTGGTCCGGCTGGTCTGAGCGGCGGGATCCCGGGGGCAGGCCGGCGATGGCATCGGCGCACAACACGCGGCATGTCGGGCATGTCGACTGCCCCGGCGGCGGCCAGGTCTGGGTCGAGGGCACGACGCTCTACATCGGCCACATGCGGGCCCCCAGCGGCACCACGATCGTCGACGTCGCCGACCCGCGGAAGCCCAGGGTGCTGGCCCGCGTCGACCTGCCCGAGGGCTGGCACTCGCACAAGGTGCGCGTCGCCAACGACCTGATGATCGTCAACCACGAGCGCCTGGGCCAGGGGGCCCCGGAGTTCGGCGGCGGCCTCGCCATCTACGACGTGCGCAACCCGGCCGAGCCCAGGCTGGTCAGCAAGTGGATGACCGGCGGCAAGGGCGTGCACCGCTACGACTTCGACGGCCGCTACGCCTACATCTCGCCGACCGTCGACGGCTATGTCGGCAACATCGCGATGATCCTCGACCTCGCCGACCCGGTCCGGCCGGTCGAGGTCGGGCGCTGGTGGATCCCCGGCCAGTGGCAGGCCGGCGGCGAGCCCTATCCGTGGGAGGGGTGGGTGGCGCCGCGCTGCCACCACCCGCTGCGCATGGGCGACCGGCTCTACGTCAGCTACTGGCACCACGGCCTGTTCATCCTCGACATCTCGGACATGAGCCGGCCGACGCTGATCGCCCAGTACAACACCAGCCCGGCCTTCCCGCACCCGACCCATACCTGCCTGCCGATCCCGCAGCCGCTGAAGGGCCGCAAGGTGATGGTCGTGGCCGACGAGGACGTCGCCAAGCTGTGGCCGGCCGCGCCGGCCTTCGCCTGGGTCTACGACATCACCGAGGAACGCCTGCCGGTGCCGATCTCGACCATCCGCGTCGACGGCATCGACGTCGACGGCTCGCCGCAGCCGCCGATGACCGGCTGCCACCAGCCGTCCGAGCGGTTCCGCGGCTCGGTCATCCCGTTCGCCTGGTTCGCCCACGGCCTGCGCCTGTTCGACATCGCCGACCCGTTCGCGCCGCGCGAGGTCGGCCACTTCATGCCGGACCCGCCGGCCGGGCAGGAGCGCGCCTCGTCGAACGACGTCACCATCGACGACCGCGGGCTCGTCTACCTGATCGACCGCATCCGCGGCGTCGACATCATCGAGACCAGCGTCCTCTGAGGCCGGAGCCCCTGCCCGTGTCCGATCCCGTCCGCTACCCGATCGGCAAGAAGAACCCGAACCTGCCGTTCCACCCGGCGGTGCGCGCCGGCGACTTCATCTTCGTCTCCGGCCAGGTCGCCAAGGACGCCGACGGCAACATGGTCTCCGGCACGATCGAGGAGGAGACCCGCGCCACCATCCTCGCCATCCAGCGCATCCTCGCCGAGGACGGCGCGACGCTGGACGACGTCGTCCGGGTCTGCACCTATCTCGAGGACACCCGCGACTTCGGCCGCTACAACAAGGTGTTCGGCGAGTACTTCAGGAATGCCGGCCTCGCCCGCACCACGGTCGAGGCGCGCGCGGTCATCAACACCAAGATCGAGATGGACGCGGTCGCCTACAAGCCGCTCAAGGGCTGAGCGATGGCCGCGCCCCGAACCCGGAGCCACCAATGATCAAGCTGCTCGGCCGGAATACCTCCGGCAACGTCCAGAAGGTGATCTTCCTGCTTGAGGAGCTGGGCGTCCCCTACGAGCGCGAGGACTACGGCCGGCAGTTCGGCAATACCGCGACGCCGGCCTACAAGGCGCTGAACCCCAACGCCAAGGTGCCGACGCTCGTCGACGGCGAGGTGGTGATCTGGGAGTCCAACACCATCCTGCGCTACCTCGCCGCCCTGCACCGTCCCGAACTGGCCGGCGGCTCGCCGGCCGAGAAGACCCAGGTCGAGCGCTGGATGGACTGGCTGCTGGCCTCGGTGAACACGCCCTACGTGGCGGTGTTCAAGGACGCCAAGCTGCCCGAGGCCGAGCGGGCCCCGACCTTCGCCGCGTCGGCCAAGGACCTTGGCGAGCAGCTGGCCATCGCCGAAGGGCACATGGCCGGCAAGGAATGGTTCGCGCTGGGCCGGCTGACGCTGGCCGACATCGCCATGGGCCCGGTGCTCAAGCGCTGCCTCGGCTTCCCGATCGAGCGGGCCGCGACCCCCGCCCTCGACGCCTGGCTGGCCCGGCTCAACGCCATGCCGTCGTTCAAGAAGGCGACGGGCTGAGCCATGCGCGCCGCGGTCATCGGGCTGGGCACCATGGGGCCGGGCATCGCCGCCCGGCTCGCCCGGGGCGGGCTCGAGGTCCGCGTGACCGACAGGCTGCCGGCGGCGATCGAGCGGGCCCGCGGCCTGGTCGATCTCGCCAACGGCGTGCTCGACCGGCTGGGCATCGCGGCGCAGCCCGGCGGGGCGGTGAGCTTCCACGCCGATCTCGCCGCCACCGTCGAGGGCTGCGACCTCGTCATCGAGAACGTGCCCGAGGACCTGGCGATCAAGGCCGAGGTCTACCGGGCGATCGACCCGCTGGTCGGGCCCGACACCATCGTCGCCTCCGATACTTCCGGCATCCCGATCACCAGGCTGCAGGCCTTCCTGTCGAACCCGGCGCGGCTCGCCGGCATGCACTGGTCGAACCCGCCGCACATCATCCCGATGATCGAGGTCATCGGCGGCGAGCACACCGCCCCGGCGACCAAGGCCTTCATCGTCGACCTGATCCGCCGCATCGGCCTGTTGCCGGTGGTGGTGAAGAAGGACGTGCCGGGCTTCGTCGAGAACCGCGTCCTCTACGCGCTCCTGCGCGAGTGCATCGATCTCGTCGAGACCGGCGTGATCGAGCCGCAGGACCTCGACACCTGCGTCTCCTGGGGCATCGGCTACAAGCTCGGGGTGATCGGGCCGATGGCGCTGCTCGACATGGCCGGGCTCGACATCTACGGCTCGGTGGCGGGCTTCCTGAACCGGGAGCTGTGCAACCGCGCCGACGTGGCCCCGATGATCACGGCCAGGACCGCCGCCGGCCATCTCGGCCTCAAGACCGGCGAGGGGCTGATGCGCTACACGCCCGAGCAGGTCGAGGCGCTGCGCGCCGAGCGGGCGCGCCGGCTGGTCGCCGTGCGGCTCGCCCTCGAGAAGGGGGCCTGAGCGATGCGCGGGGCGGTCACGTCACGCGGCAACGCAGCGGACGCGGTCGCCTTCGGGCTTGCACGCCAGCGCCAGCGCCGGCGCGATGTCGCCCCGGAGCCGCTCGAGCGGCAGCAGGGCGCCGGTGGCCCAGGCGCGGCCCTCGACGCCGCACCACAGGCGCTCGACCGGCATCCGGTCGCCGACCTCGTTGAGGCGATAGACGGCCCCGCTGGCCGGGTCGCGCCACAGCGCGATGACCAGGCTGCCGCCCGGCTCCACGCGGCCGAGCTCGGTGGAGTACCAGTGGGCGATCGAGGCAGCGCAGGCGAGCGGCCGGTCGCCGCCGGCCTCGATCCGGTAGTCGAACGGGACGAGGCCCTCGGTGCCGCGGGCATGGTCGGCCGCCGCCACGGCATCGGCGGCGAGCAGGGCGATGAGGGTCACGAGGATCTGGCGCACGGGTCCGGTCGGTTGGATGGTGGCGACGCCGCGGAGCCTAGTGCCGGCGGCCTCGCCTGTCGTGTCTTTGGGCGTGGGACGTAAGACAAACCAAGCGGAGGTACCGGTGATGAGCGGGAAGTTGTTGCGGTCGGGCCTGACGGCCCTCGGTCTGGTGATGGCCCTGGCCGGCTCGCTGTCGGCGGCCGAGGTCAAGTCCATCGCCATCCTGACGCCCGAGCAGGGCACCGACTACGGCTGGAACCAGCAGGGCGTCGACGCCGCCAAGGCGGCCGGTGCCGCCGCCGGCGTCGAGGTCATCGTCGCCGAGGGCCTCGGCTACGGCGACGTCCGCCCGACCATGCGCGAGCTCGCCGCCGACGGCGCCGGCCTGCTGATCGCCCACGCCAGCGGCTACAACACCGCCGCGCCCGAGATCGCCGCCGAGACCAAGGTCCCGGTCGCCATCGTCGACACCCCGGACGGCCTCAAGCCCGGTCTCGTCGCCGACTACACCCTGAGCGGCCACGACGGCGCCTATCTCGCCGGCCGCCTCGCCGGCAAGATGACCCGCACCGGCACGGTCGGCATCGTCGTCTCCGGCGAGCCCCCGTCGTGGAACTCGCAGTCGGCCGCCTTCGCCGAGGGCGTGAAGGCCGAGAAGCCGGACGTGAAGGTCCGCTACGCGGTGATCGGCCCGGCCGCCTACAGCGACGCCGCCGGCGGCAAGCGCGTCACCGAGTCGGTGATCGCGGCCGGTGCGGACATCATCTTCGGCCAGGGCAACGGCTCGAGCTTCGGCATGCTGCAGGCGGTCGAGTCGGGCAAGGCCACGGACGGCGGCAAGGTCCTGTTCATCGACGTGATCGGCGACAAGACGCCGATCGACAAGGGCAACCTGCTGTCGTCGGTGGTCTGGGACATCACCCCGGTCTACACGGCGATGATCGCCGACCTGAAGGCCGACACCTTCGGCACCAAGGGCTACAAGATCCAGCTGTCGGACGACTCGGTCCGCCTGCTCAAGACCAAGCAGATCCCGGACGATGTCTGGGCCCAGGTCATGGCGATCCGCCAGGACATGCTGGACGGCAAGATCACGGTCACGCCGAAGTTCGACGCGACCGAGGTCCGCGCCCTGATGACCGACGTCGCCGCTCCCTGAGCGACGTCGCCGCGAGCCGGGCCGGCGCTCCCCCTGCGCCGGCCCGTGCCGCCTCCGAGGATGGATGAGGCACCCATGGCCGCGCCCGCGGCAGCCCCGGCCGAGCCGATCGTCGAGCTGGTCAAGGTCACCAAGCGCTTCCCCGGCGTGGTGGCCAACGAGCGCATCGACCTCGCCATCCGCCCGGGCGAGGTGCACGTCCTGCTGGGCGAGAACGGCGCCGGCAAGTCGACGCTGATCGGCCTGCTCTCCGGCCTGCAGGCGCCGGACGAGGGCAGCATCCGCGTGCACGGCCGCGAGCAGCCGATCGGCTCGCCGCGCCAGGCCCTGGCGCTGGGCATCGGCACCGTCTTCCAGCACGTCATGCTGGTCCCGACCCTCACCGTCGCCGAGAACCTGGCCCTGGGCGGGGCCTGGTGGCAGCGCCCCGACCGCGCCGGCCTTGCCGCCCGCGTCGCCGGGATCACCCGCAGCTTCGGCCTCAGCGTCGACCTCGACGCCGTCACCGGCGAGCTGTCGCTCGGCCAGCAGCAGCAGGTCGAGATCGTCCGCGCCCTGCTGCGCAACAGCCGGGTGCTGATCCTCGACGAGGCGACCTCGATGCTGACGCCGCGCGGCATCGCCGAGCTGGGTGCGCTGATGCGCCGGCTCGTCGACAGCGGCCTCGCCATCGTCTTCATCACCCACAAGCTCGACGAGGCGATCCGCTTCGGCGACCGCATCTCGGTGCTGCGGCTGGGCCGCAAGGTCGGCGAGATCCCGCCCGACGCGCTGGCCGCCATGGACGAGGCCGAGGCCAAGGCACGCATCGTCGAGCTGATGTTCGGCATCACCGCCGCCAACGACGCCGGCTCGGCCGAGCGCCGGGCCCGCGCCGCCGCCGGCCGCATCGTGCTCGAGGTCCGCGGCATCGGCCTCGCCGGCCGCGACGGCGGCTCGGGCCTGGACGCGGTCGACCTCGACGTCGCCGCCGGCGAGATCCTCGGCATCGCCGGCATCGACGGCAACGGCCAGAAGGAGCTGGCCGAGGTCCTGGCCGGCCAGCGCCGCGCCGCCGCCGGCAGCATCCGCCTCGACGGCCAGCCGATCGACCGGCTCGACGTCGGTGCCCGCCGCCGCCTCGGCCTGCGCTACCTGACCGACGACCGGCTGGGCGAGGGCAGCGTCGGCAGCTTCGCCGTCGCCACCAACCTGCTGCTCAAGGAGATCGGTGCCGAGCCGTTCTGGCTGCGCGGCGTCGAGCGCGGCGGCGCCATCGCCGCCCATGCCGAGCGCCTGGTCGCCGACTTCGACGTCCGCACGCCGGCCGTGACCACGCCCATCGGCCGGCTGTCCGGCGGCAACATCCAGAAGGTGCTGCTCGCCCGCGAGCTGTCGCAGAATGCCCGGCTCGTCATCTTCAACAAGCCGACCTACGGCCTCGACGTGCAGAACATCACCGCCTCGCGCGAGCGCATCCGCGATGCCGCTGCCGAGGGCATGGCGGTGCTGCTGATCTCGACCGACCTCGACGAGCTGCTGGAGCTCGCCGACCGGGTCGCGGTGATGGCGCGCGGCCGCATCGTCGGCACCGTCGTCAACGACCAGATGGCCCGCGCCCGGGTCGGCGCGCTGATGGTCGGCGGGCAGGCGGCATGAGCGACGCGGCGCAGGGCACGGTGGCGGGACGGCCGCCGGCTGCGGGCGGCAGCGGCGTGCTCGCCGGGCTGCTGCTGACCACGCTGGGGCCGATCTTGCTGGCGCTGGTCCTGTCCGGCGCCATCCTCGGCAGCCTCGGGGTCAATCCCCTCACCTACTACGGCTACATCCTGCAGCGCGGCCTGTTCTCGCCACTCGGCCTGCAGGAGACGCTGACCCGGATGGCGCCGCTGCTGTGCCTTGCCGCCAGCCTGATCGTCGCCTTCCGCGCCGGCATCTGGAATCTCGGCACCGACGGGCAGTTCCTGCTGGCGGCGGTGATCGCCGGCGCCACCGCCCCGCTGCTGGTCACCGTCATGCCGGCCTGGGCGACGCTGCTGGTCGCGGCCCTGCTCGCCGTCATCGTCGGCGCCCTGTGGTCCCTGCTGCCGGCGCTGCTGCGCGCCTACCAGGGCGTCAACGAGATCATCACCAGCCTGATGATGACCTTCCTCGGCACGTCGCTCGCCAACGTGCTGGTCAAGCTGGTCTTCCTCGACCCCGGCACGACCGTGCCGCAGACCCGCACCCTGCCGGTCGAGGACCGCCTGCCGCGGCTGTTCGACACCACCGTCAGCAGCGGCCTGCTGGTCGGCCTCGTCGCCGTCGTCGCCGTCCACTTCCTGATGACCCGGACGGCCTTCGGCCTGAAGCTGCGGGTGCTGGGCGCCAACCCGAAGGCCGCCCTGCACGCCGGGCTGCCGGTGCCGCTGCTGACCGTCGCCGTGTTCGGCATCTCGGGCGGCCTCGCCGGCCTCGCCGGGGCGGTCGACGTGCTGGGCGTCATGGGCAACGTCCGCGCCGACTGGAACCCGGCCTACGGGCTGGCCGTGATCCCGCTCGTGTTCCTTGCCCGGCTCAACGGCTTCTCGACGATCGCCTTCGTCTTCATGTTCTCGGTGCTGTCGATCGGTGGCGAGAGCGCTGCCCGGCGGCTCAACGTGCCGCACTTCTTCACCCTGGTGCTGGTCGCCATCCTGCTCATCACCCTGGCCCTGGCCGAGCATATCGACCACCGCCGGCGCGCGGCGCGGACGGTCTGAGCCCATGGAAGCGCTGCTCACCGAGGTCTTCGTCGCGTCGCTGGTCTACGGCGCGGTCACCGCCGGCGTGCCGCTGCTGCTGGCCGGGCTCGGCGAGCAGATCTCCGAGAAGGCCGGCGTGCTCAACATCGGCATCGAGGGGATGATGCTGGCCGGCGCCTATCTGGGCTTCGTCGCCGCCTTCTACTCGGGCTCGTTCTGGCTGGGCTTCCTCGGCGGGGCGGTCGCCGGCATGGCCGTGGCGCTGCTGATGGCGCTGCTCTGCGTCCGCCTCGGCCTCAACCAGATCGTCATCGGCATCGGCCTGACCCTGGGCGTGGAGGGCCTGACCGCCCTGCTCCACCATTTCCAGTTCGCCCGCACCTACCCGCGGCTCGACGTCGCCGGCTCGCTGCCGATCCCGCTGCTGAGCCAGATCCCGGTGCTCGGCCCCAGCCTGTTCGACCGCCACCCGGTCGTCTACCTCGCCATCCTGCTGGTACCGCTGCTCGCCTGGACGTTCCGCCACACCCATCTGGGCCTCGACCTGCAGGCTGCCGGCGACAAGCCCGCCGCGCTCGACGTCGCCGGCGTCGACGTGCTCACCGTCCGCACCTTCGCCGTGCTGGCGACCGGGGCGCTGGCCGGCATCGGCGGCGCCTTCCTCGCCAACGTCGGCGCCGGCCTGTTCGTGCCGTTCATGACCGGCGGCGCCGGCTTCATCGGCATCGTGCTGGCCATGCTGGCGCGTGGCCGGCCGGTCTGGGTGCTGATCGGCGCGCTGGTCTTCGGCGTCTGCCTGTCGCTGACCACCGCCTTCCAGGTCGCCGGCGTCAACATCCCGACCGACGTCATCCAGATGCTGCCGTTCGCGGCGGTGATGGCGATGCTGGTGATCTTCGGCCGCCGCGCCAGCCTGCCGGCGGCGCTCGGCCTGCCCTACGTCCGCGGCGCCCGCTAGACGGCGCCCCCCACCCCAGCCCGAGGAGTGCGCACCCGATGGCCGACACCAAGGTTTACCTGCTCGACGGCGGCTCGCTCGTCCTCGACGGGTTCCACGTCTACTGGAACCGCGGGCCGTCAGGCGAGATCCGCTTCCCGGTCTACTCGATCCTGGTCGAGCACGCCGAGGGCCGCTTCCTGATCGACACCGGCTACGACTACGACCACGTGATGAAGGTCCTGCCCTTCGAGAAGCCGATCCAGGCGCCCGAGCAGACCATTCCCGGTGCCCTGAAGCTGCTGGGCCTCGAGCCGAAGGACGTCGGCGTGGTCGTCAACTCGCATTTCCACTTCGACCATGTCGGCGGCAACAAGTATTTCCCGCACGCCAAGAAGATCTGCCACAAGGACGAGATCCGCCAGGCGGCGACGCCCGAGCCGTTCGAGGTGCTGGGCTACTCCGACCTCAGCTTCTCGGCCGAGGCGGCGGCCGCCCGGGGCAAGTCCGAGCAGCTGCTGTCCGGGACCACCGACGCCAACTCGCGTTTCGAGGGCGTCGAGGGCGACGTCCAGCTGGCCAAGGGCGTGACCCTGATCTTCACCCCGGGCCATGCCATCGGCCACTATAGCCTGCTGGTCGAGTTCCAGACCCGGCGGCCGATCCTGTTCACCATCGACGCCGCCTACACGCAGAAGAACCTCGAGACCTTGTGCCAGGCCTCGTTCCACATCGATCCGGTCAAGGGCGTGCATTCGATGCGCCGCCTCACCGAGCTCGCGAAGAAGCACGACGCCGAGCTGATGTTCTCGCACGACATGGAGAACTTCAGGACCTACCGCACCGGCACCCAGTTCTACGGCTGAGCCGTCCGGCACTTCCGGGGAGACCTCGATGGCCCGCATCGCCGAGCCCGTCATCACCCTGACCTCGGGCCCGGTCGACGCCTATCCGGCGGTGCTGCGCGCCCTGTCGCGCACCGTCTGGTACGACTACGACCCGGCCTTCCAGCAGTTCTACGAGCAGGTGGCGCTGAAGGCGCAGAAGGCGCTGCGCTCGCCCGGCGTGCCGGTGATCCTGCACGGCGAGCCGGTGCTGGGCCTCGAGGCCGCCGCCGCCTCGCTGATCCGTGCCGACGACGTCGTGCTGATCCTGGCCTCCGGCGTCTACGGCAAGGGCTTCGGCTACTGGGCCCGGCGCTACTGCCGGGAGATCGTCGAGCTCGAGGTGCCGTTCAACGAGGTCATCGACCCGGCGCAGGTCGAGGCGGTGCTGAAGGCGCGGCCGGAGATCGCGGTCGTCGCCGCCTGCCACCACGACACGCCGTCGGGCACGGTCAACCCGATCGAGGCCATCGGCGCGGTGGTCGCCGCGCACGGCGCGCAGCTGATCGTCGACACCGTCTCCTCGTGGGGCGGCATGGACGTCGACCCGGTCGCGTCGCACGCCGACATCTTCGTCACCGGCCCGAACAAGTGCCTTGGCTGCCCGCCGGGCCTCAGCCTGCTGGCGGTCAGCGACCGCGCCTGGGCGCGGATGAAGGCGAACCCGGCGGCTCCGCGCGACTCGATGCTCAGCATCGTCGACTGGGAGGAGGCCTGGCGGCACGACCGGCCGTTCCCGTTCACGCCCTCGGTCGCCGAGGTCAACGGCCTCGACGCGGCGCTGGACCTCTACCTCGAGGAAGGGCCCGAGGCCGTCTGGGCCCGCCATGCCGCCACCGCCCGCGCCTGCCGTGCCGGCATCCGGGCGATGGGCCTGGCGCTGTGGCCCGCCCGCGAGGCGATCGCCGCCCCCACCACCACGGCGGTCCGGGTGCCCGACGGCGTCGACGACGCCGCCCTGCGCGCCGCCGTCCGCGAGCACTACGGCGTCGCCTTCTCCTCCGGACGCGGCGAGACGCTCGGCAAGCTCGTCCGCATCGGCCACATGGGCCCGACCGCCCGGCCGATCTACGCCGCGGTCGCCGTGGCGGCCCTGGGCGGAGCCCTGAACCGCCTCGGCCACAAGACCGACGTCGGCGCCGGCGTCGCCGCCGTCATGGCCGCGATCGACGCCGGCTGATCCCCTCCCCCTGATGCGAGCCCGCCCATGACCGCACGCTTCGCCGGCAAGATCGCCATCGTCACCGGTGCCGCCCAGGGCATCGGCAGGGCCATCGCCCAGCGCCTCGCCGCCGAGGGTGCCCGGGTGGTGGTGGCCGACGTCAACGGCGCCGGAGCCGCGGCGGTCGCCGCCACGCTGCCGCACGACGCCATCGCGGTGACCTGCGACGTCTCCGACCCGACCGCGGTCAGCGCGCTGCACGCGAGCGTGATGCGCGCCGCCGGCCGCATCGACATCCTCGTCAACAATGCCGCCATCGTCCCGTTCACGCCGTGGGACGAGGTCGACCTCGCCCACTGGCAGCGGATCATCGACGTCAACCTGACCGGCGTCTTCCTGATGAGCCGCGCCTCGTCCGACCTGATGCGCGAGCAGGGCGTCCAGGGCCGCATCGTCAACATCTGCTCCAACACCATCTTCGCCGGCACGCCGAACATGGCGGCCTACGTCGCCGCCAAGGGCGGCGTGTTCGGCTTCACCCGGGCGCTGGCGACCGAGCTCGGCAAGTACCGGATCACGGTGAACGCGGTGACCCCCGGCCTCACCGCCTCGGACGGCGTCTTGGCCAGCCCGCACAAGGAGGCGTTCGGCTTCGTCGAGATGCTGCAGGCCATCCCCGGCCAGGGCCAGCCCGCCGACATCGCCTCGGTGGTGGCCTTCCTCGCCAGCGACGAGGCGCACTGGATGACCGGCCAGACCGTCAACGTCGACGGCGGCATGGTGCGCTGGTAGCCGGCGCGGTTACTTCCGCGGCGACCGGCGCGGGCACAATCGCGGGACAATCCTGACGCCGCGGACGCCAGCACTGGCGAGTGGCGGCGCCCTCCGATACTATCGCGGCCCATGGCTGCCGAGTCGCCAACCACCGCCAACGCCGCGGCACCGCCTGCCGAGCCGGCCAAGGGGCGGTCGCGCCTGCGCTTCTCGCTGAGCTTCCTGCTGGTCGCGCTGTCGGTGCTGACCGTCGCCTGCACCGCGGCGGCCGTGCATTTCTCCTGGCTGGTGGTCAGCCGCCAGAACGTCGCCACGCTGGTCGAGCAGCTCAACATCGAGGTGGTCGCCGGCGTCGACCGCGAGATCGGCTCGATCTTCGATTCCGCCGTCGCCGCGCAGACCACCATCCGCGACGCCTTGCGCGACCACGTCATCGACATCGACGACAAGACCCAGCGCGAGGGCCTGTTCTTCGCCATCCTCAACGCCAACCCGCATTTCTCGTGGGTCAGCTTCGGCAAGCCGGACGGCGACTTCTTCGGCGCGCAGCGCCGCGACGACACCAACCTGCGGCTGGTCGAGAGCCGCTGGGACACCGAGAAGCGCCAGGCCCGCCGGACCGAGGTCAACTTCGTCAAGGAAGGCAACACGATCTCGCGCATGACGACGCGCTTCAAGGTCAACGACTACTACGCGCCCCTGCGCGACTGGTACGTCGCCGCGGTCGACCAGCCGAACACCAACATCTGGACCGACATCTACATCTTCTCCGACAGCCACCTGCCTGGTCTGAACTCGGCGATCACCACCTACACGCCGCCGGGCCTGCGCCCGGCCGGGGTCATCTCGATCGCCATCGAGCTCGAGCGCCTGTCGCGCTACCTGGCCGACCTGCCGGCGCTGCAGAGCGGTGCCGCCTTCATCGTCGACCGCGACGGGCGACTCATCGCCTTCGGCGACCCGACCGAGGTCGGCGGCCCCGACGAGAACGCCGCCGAGAGCCTGACCCAGCTGCGGCCGCTGGCGGCGGCCAAGGACCCGCTCCTGCGGCTGGCCTCGGACGCCATCGCCGGCAGCGGCATGATGCTGCCGCAGATCGCGCGGCCGCTGCAGATGACCCATCCCGGCCCGGGCGGCGACTACTTCGTCACGCTGGCGCCGGCCCGGCATCGCGGCTGGCTGGTCGGCACGGTGATGCCCGAGCGCGAGTTCGTCACCGCCATCGAGCAGAGCTATCTCAGGCTCGCCGCCGCCGTGGCCGGCGTCGTCGTCGTCTTCGGCCTGCTGATGTTCCTGCTGGCGCGGCACCTGTTCATCGGGCCGATCCGCCGGCTGATCGCGCGCACCGGCCGCATCGCCCGGTTCGACCTCGACGCCCCGGCCCCGCCGCCGTCGCCGCTGGTCGAGGTCCAGGCCATTGCCGGTGCCGTCGACCAGATGAGCCGCAGCCTGGGCTCGTTCCGCCGCTACCTGCCGGCCGACCTCGTCCAGACGCTGATGGAGCAGGGCGTGGTCGCGCAGCTCGGCGGCGAGCGGCGGATGCTCTCGGTCATGTTCATGGACCTCGAGGGCTTCACCGCGACCTCGGAGCGCTACGGCCACCGCGTCGTGCCGCTGCTGGCCGAGTATTTCGGGGCGATGAGCGCCGTCATCCAGCGCCACCACGGCACCATCGACAAGTTCATCGGCGACGCGATCATGGCGTTCTGGGGCGCGCCGAAGTTCAACGAGGAGCACCCCAGCGACGTCTGCCGCGCCGCGGTCGAGTGCCTGCAGCGGATGCGCGAGCTGCAGGACGACTGGGAGAAGCGCGGCCTGCCGCGGATGCAGATCCGCATCGGCATCAACACCGGCCGCATGGTCGTCGGCAACATCGGCTCGCCCGACCGGCTGAACTACACGGTCATCGGCGACCCGGTGAACCTCGCCGCCCGCATCGAGGGCATGAACAAGATCTTCGCCACCGCGGTGCTGATCAGCCAGCACACCTACGAGCTGGCGAAGTACGAGATCGTCGCCCGCCGGCTCGACGAGGTGACCGCCCGCGGCCGCACCGAGCCGGTATCGATCTACGAGCTCCTCGGCCTGCGCGACGAGCGCGGCGAGGCCACCGGCTTCGAGTGGGTCAAGCTGTTCGAGGCGGCGCGCGCGCTCTACGACGAGCGCCGCTGGCTCGAGGCCATCGAGCAGTTCCGCGCCGTCATCCAGCTGCGCGGTGCCGATCCGGCGAGCGAGCTCTACATCCGCCGCTGCGAGGAGAAGATGGCGGCCGAGCCGCGCACCCTCGTCCTCGCCAAGGGCCGCGACCAGGCCTCCTGACGCTCAGCTCGCCGGCTGCTCCTGGGCGACGTCGCGGCCGTGCGCCCGGACCGGCTTGCCGTCGACGTCGTAGACGAACGTCGCCGCCTCGAAGAACGAGAACGGCACCTTCAGGCCGATCGCGTCGGCGCGGCGGAAGCTGACGGCGATGTCGGGCGGCGAGACGATCCCGACCCGCAGCTCGCCGGGCTTCACCTTGCCGGTCAGGATGTCGACGCCGTAGACCGCCGCCAGCTGCGCGTTGGAGACGAAGCTGACGCCGATCGACAGCACGGCGCTGTCGTCGCCGGCCTGCACCACCTCCGGCACCGTCGCCAGCACCGGGACCTTGCCGGCCAGGGCGTTGATCGTCGCGATCTCGACGAACACCGCGGTCGAGCCGGTGATCCAGAACAGGCTGTGCGCCAGCTCCGGATCCGTCTCGCGCATCCGCGCCAGCGCCTCGGGCAGCAGCGTCTGCAGCTGGGCCTTGGCCTGCTCCGGGTCGGTGACCGCGACGTCGAAGGCGTTGATGCCCAGCGCCGTCGCCGCCTTCGCCAGCGGCTTGGCCTGGGTCTCGACGGCGCTGGCGTTGGTCGCATCGACCAGGATGCCGATGTTGCGCAGGCCCGGATCCAGTACCTTGAGGTATTCGAGCTGCACGTCGAGCAGCACGTTCAGCGAGGTGAAGGCGAAACTGGTGCCGCTGCCGTGCTCGTAGTCGGCCATCTGGCCGAGCTGCACCGGGTCCTTGGCGCAGACGGTGACCACCGGGACGCCGATGTCGCGGTGCTCGGCCCATAGCCAGGCCACCGTCTCCGAGCCCATGGCGTAGACCAGCGCGTAGCCGTCCCGCTCCGCCTCCTCGACCAGCGCCGCACCCGCCGCCTTGTCGTTGCCGTAGTTGGCGATGGTCAGCTCGGCGTTCAGCCGGCGCGCGGCGAAGTCCTTGAGGATGGTCGACAGCGCGGTGTCGTAGGCGGTCGACTTGCGCGGGTAGATGACCATGATCCGGTAGGCCGGCCCGAGCGGCTCGAACAGCGGCCGGAGCTCGACCCGCTTGTCGTTGTCCGGATCGGGCACGCTGTAGGCCCACTCGGCGGCGGCGGCGTTGTCGATCTTGAACCAGGCGCCGACGCGCTTGACGATGCCGGTGCTGTCGGCGGCCGGCGCCGAGCCGGTCAGCCAGACGAGGACGGCGAAGGCCACCGCCAGCAGGCGCGTCATGCGGTCCGCCTCCGCATCAGCAGTTCCGGCAGGGCGAACAGCAGGCCGCAGGCAAGGATCGCGGCGCCGGCCCACAGCAGGGCTGCCGGACCCGATGCCGCCAGGGCCAGCAGCTGGCCGGCCAGCACCGGTCCCAGCACGTGGCCGATGCGCTCGACGACGCGGTAGAGCGAGGTGGCGCCGTTGCTGCCGAGGCGGCGGGCGGCGGTGCTGTCGGCGACATAGGTGATCACCGGCGCATTGATGCAGCCATGGGCGAGGCCGAGCAAGGCGACGCCCGCCAGCACCAGCGCGGTCTGGCCGGCCGGGTCGGCGAGCCAGTCCGGCAGGCCGGCGGTGCCGACCGAGCCCGCGACCAGCAGGCCGAGGCCGGAGACGAGGCCGCCGGCGGCCAGCACCGCGCCGCTGTGGCCGGTATGGTCGACCAGCCGTGACATCGGCCCGCTCGAGAGCAGCACGCAGCAGGCGTAGAGCATGATGATCTGGCCGATGTCCTCGGGCGGCCAGCCCATGCCCGAGAGCAGCAGCGGCAGGGCGAAGCCGACGATGCCGGTGAGCACCGCCTTCGACGGGGCGCCGATCAGCAGGAAGGCGCGCAGGAAGCCGAGGCTGGCGAAGGCACGCGGGATGTCGGCCAGCAGCCGGCCGAAGGACTGCCGGCGGACGACCGCCGCGCCGGGCATGCCGCCGGCGACGGCGACGGCGACGTACAGGGTCAGCAGCAGCGCCACCGCGGCGCCGGCGGCAAAGACGCCGGAGGCGCCGATCTCGCTGACCAGCAGCGAGCCGATCGCCGCCCCGGCGATCATCCCGCCGTTGAAGCCGAAGACGATGATGGCGGCGGCCCGGGTCCGCATCGCCGCCGGGGCGTAGGCGAGGATCGCCGCCTGCACGCCGATGAACAGCGCCCCCTGGCCGAGCCCGGCCAGGGCCCGGGCGGCGACGAACAGCGGGAAGCTGGTCCCGAGCGCCTGCAGCAGCAGGGCGGCCGCGGCGAGCAGCGCGCCGGCGACGATCGGCACCTTGGGACCGCGCCGGTCGGCGACCTGGCTGGCCGGCAGCAGCACGGCGAGGAAGCAGACGAAGTAGGCGGTGAAGGCCAGCGACGCCGCCGACGGCCCCGAGCCCCAGGCCTCGGCCGAGCGGCGCAGGATCTGCGGCAGGAACCCGGCGCCCAGGTTCTCGACGAACACCGCCACGAAGAACACCGGCCGGATCAGCGCCAGCGCCACCGCGTCGGCCGCCCCCGCCTCGTCGCTGCCGCGGCGGTCGAGGGCGCGCGCCAGCTGCAGGAAGAACCCGGCCATCAGCCCCGAGGCGATGAACAGCGAGGCGAAGTTCTTGGCGCTGCGCGCCACCGCCCGCCAGACGATCTCGGCCGGCAGCGCCACCGCCACGCGGATCTCGGCGGTCGCTTCCGGGCCCACCGGCTCGACGAACTCGTAGGTGCTGTCCTCGGTGCTCCAGGGCGCGCCGGCACGGCCCGGATCGCTGTGCACCACGACCTTGCCGTCGCGCAGCACGCCGACCGCGGCGACGTCGGGGTTCATCCGCCGGTACTCGGCCAGCGTCGCCTCGAGCCCGCTGAACTCCTCGAGCCGCAGGCCGTAGGTCTCGACCGGCTCGAGGCGCTGCGCCAGCGAGGCGGCCAGCGCCCGCGCCCGCTGCTGCGCGCCGTCGGCGTAGAGCGAGATCAGCGTCGCCACGACGACGCCGGCCATCGCCAGGAACACCAGTGCCTGCAGCAGGCCCAGCCAGGGCAGCCGCGAGGCCGCGAGCCGCCCGCCGGCCAGCGCCACGACCAGGGTCTGCGCGACGACAAGACCCACCGCGACCGCGATCCACAGCTGCAGCGGCCGCGTCGTCGCCGCCTCCAGCGCCGGGGCCGGGGTGGTCACCACCAGCTCGCCGACCGTCTCGAAGCGGTTGGCCAGCGGCAGCACGACCTGCAGCCAGGCGGCGTCGCCATGCACCGCGAAGCGGCCCTCGACCGGCGGCCCGTCGAGCCGCGGCGCCGCCGCGTCGCCGATGCCGAAGGCCTTGCCGTTGCCGTCCCACACGGCGATGGCGGCGAGGCCCGGGTCCGATTCGAGGATCGGCTCGGCGATCGGCGCGAACCCCGGGAACTGGCGCAGCGGCAGGCCGGCCCGCAGGTAGGTGGCGAGCGCGCTCTGCACCAGCTCGCCCTGGGCCGCCATCTTCTCGACGACGAACGCCGGGTAGGTCCGCTTCGCCTCGCCCCAGCCGACATAGATCAGCAGCGCCAGCGACAGGGCGGCGACCGCGAAGGAGATCGCCGCCTCGCGCAGGGTGCCGGCGCGGCTCATCCGAGCCATTCGGCGATGTGCTCGACCACCGCCGGGCGGTTGCGCAGGTAGTGGTCGAGCCGGTCGACCAGCAGCGACAGGATGAGGTCCTCGTAGGACATGCCGTGCTGGCCGAGGCCGGCGCAGACGAGGCTGAGCTTGTCGCCGGCCGGCCGCTTCAGGTCGGGCTTGGGGTTGGCCTCGAGGATCTGCAGCCGGCCCTGCGCGTCGGCGCGGATGTCGAGCCGGACCAGCGCCCGCAGCTGGAAGTCGTCCCACACCGCGCGCGCCAGCCGGAGCAGCTCGGCGTGGGTGGCGCCATCGCCGGGCCCGAGCAGCCGGACCCGGTCCCAGGTGATCGGGCGGACGTCCATCGAGGTGAAGATCGCCTCGCCCGGGTCGAGCAGCCGCTCGACCGCCGAGAAGGCGAAGGGTCCCGCGGTCCGCTCCAGCCGGCCGCCGCGGGCGATCACCGGGCCGCACACCGAGACGCAGTATTCGGCCCCGCTCAGGAAGGGCTCGATCTGCACGAGGTTGAGGGTCTTGCCGTAGATCTCGGCGACCGCCCGGTCGAGCTCGGCGAGGTCGGCGGCGACGGTGACGTGCTGCGACGCCCGGCCCGACACCGGCTTGACCACGAACGGCCCGGCATAGTCGCCGAAGACGCGGCGGAAGCGGGCGTCGTTGCCGGCCTCGAGCCGGCCGCGGATGCCGTCGAACACGAGGAAGGGCGGGGTCGGCAGCCCCAGCCCGGCGCATTCGCGCTTGAAGATGTGCTTGTTGTCGAGGGTGACCGAGAGCAGCGGCCGGTGCCCGAGATAGGGGATGCCGGCGAGCTCGAGCATCGCCGGGGCGTGCGCCGCGGCGTCGTAGCCCTGCACGCCGGCGGTGTTCAGCCAGGCGAAGTCGATGCGCTCGGCGCGCAGCCGGTCGCCCAGCGTCAGGTCGTCCGGCAGCAGGGTCACGTGGCGGAAGCCGAGCGTGCCCAGTGCCCCGGCGATGTCCTCGGCGACCGGCCGGTACGACTTTTCCGAGCGCGGGTTGAAGGTCGGGCGGACGACGGCCCCGGGGGCGGAACGCTCGCCATTGTAGATCACGGCGATACGCAGGCGCTCGCGCAGCCGGTCGAGGCCGGTCGCGACGAGGTCGATCGGTGCAGCCTTGGCCAAGCGCGCCCCCGGGGACCCGGCGCTCCGGGCGGCCCGTCGACCGCCCGTCGCCGCTCAGTGCATCAGCAGGACGGGCACCTTGGTCCCGGTGACGACCTTCTCGGTGGCGCCGCCCATGCCGACGAGGCGGGCGAGGCGCCCGGCGGCGTAGGCGCCCATGACGATGAGGTCGGCGCCGACGTCGCCGGCGGTGCGCAGCACCATGCGGCCGCGGTCGCGCGACGAGCTCCACAGGCCGGGCTGGACGATCTCCGGCGCGTGGCCGTGCCGGCGCAGCAGCTCGAGCGCCGCGTCGCGCCATTCGTCGCCGCAGTTGGCCAGCACGGTGATCTTGGCGAAGCCCTCGATCAGCGGCAGCGAGGCGTGCAGCGCGCGCACCGCGGGGACGGTCTCGCCCAGCACGATCAGGGCGTGGCGCTCGGGCGCGGCGGCGCCGGGGGGCACCACCAGCACCGGGCGGGTGCTCTCGAACAGGGCGTTGCGCAGGCCCTCGAGCGCGCCGACGACGCCGCCGGCGGTCGGCACGTCGATGACGATGAGGTCGTGCGCCCCGCCGAAGATGATGTTGGCGGTGGCCTCGGGCACGTGCGGCTGCAGCGAGCGGCCGGGGACGCCGGCGGCCGAGCGCTCCTGCGCCACCAGCTGCATCACCGACGCCCGCCAGGCGTCCTCGCGCTCCTGGAGATCGGCGACGTACCAGCCGATCCCGCCCTCGCCGCCGAGCGCCATCGCCGTCTCGGTCTGGCTGGCGACGTCGATGTAGAGGTCATCGACCGCCCCGCCGAAACGGCGTGCCAGCGCGATCGCCACCTTGGGCCCGGCCGCGACGTCCAGCTCGACCGTCGGAACGAGCAACAGCGACTTGATCATTCTCGAACCCCCGCCGTGGCGCCCCTCAGGGACCATCCCCGCGCCCGACCACCCGCAGGTCGAATAGCAGGCTCGGCGCCTCAACGCACGCCGGTGCGGTCGTCGCCGGCCTGTTCGTGGCTGCGTGGCTGGTCCCGGCATGGCTGTTCCGGCGGGCCGCCCGGAACGAATAACTCTTATACAATCAGGCGTGCCGGAAGGGGAACTCCGCCCTCGGCCAGTGCGATTGACTGGCAATCGATTACGCGGCAGCTTCGGTCCTGCCGACGAAGGGTGTCGGCACGACCGGCGCGATGAAGCCGGCGAAACCGATGGGGGGCACTATGACCAGGGGGCTTCTGAGCCGCCGCGCGGCCGCGCTGTCGGCCGGTGCGTGCATGGCCGCGGGTATCGGTCTCTTCGCCGCCGGCGCGTCCGCCGCCGACAGCTTCACGATGGGCTATTCGGTCGGCTTCCTGACCGATCCGTTCCAGGCGATCCAGGTCGACCTGACCATGGCCAAGGCGGCCGAGGCCGGGCTCAAGACCCTGCCGGTGGCCAACGCCAACGGCGATCCCGGCAAGCAGATCACCGACATCCAGAACCTGATCGCGCAGGGTGCCCAGGGCATCATCCTGGTGCCGACCGACAGCGACGCCATCGTCCCCGGCCTGAAGCGGGCCGCCGACGCCAACGTCCCGGTGGTCGCCATCGACATCGCCCCGGCCGGCGGCAAGGTCGCGATGATCGTCCGCGCCGACAACCTGCGGATGGGTGCCGATGCCTGCAAGGCGATCGGCGAGCATCTCGGCGGCAAGGGCACCGTGCTGTCGCTGATGGGCGACCAGGCCACCACCAACGGCCGCGACCGCACCACCGGCTTCAACGACTGCATGAAGGCCAGCTACCCGAACATCAAGGTCATCGAGCAGCCGACCTACTGGAAGACCGACAAGGCGACCTCGGCGGCGCAGACCGTGGTCACCGCCACGCCCGAGCTGAACGCCATCTACATGCAGAGCGACGCGGTGATGCTCGCCGGCGTGCTCAACGTGCTGAAGAACGCCGACCGGCAGAAGCCGATCGGCGATCCCGGCCACGTCTACCTGATCACCATCGACGGCACGCCGCTGGCGCTCGAGAAGATCCGCTCGGGCGAGCTCGACGCGGCGATCTCGCAGCCGCTCGACCTCTACGTGAAGTACGGCCTCGCCTCGCTGCAGACGGCGGTCGCCGGCGGGACCTTCAAGGAAGGCCCGACCGACCACGACAGCCGCATCGAGCTGCTCAACGGCAACCCGATGGACCTGCTGCCGGCGCCGATGGTCACCAAGGCCAACGTCGACGACAAGGGCCTGTGGGGCAACGCGGTCAAGTAGGGACCGACCCCGCGTGGCCATGGCCGGCACGGCGGCCGAGGCGCAACGTCCCGGGCGGAGCGGCACCACCGCTCCGCCCATGGTCGAGGCGGTCGGCGTCTCCAAGCGCTTCGGTGCCAGCATCGCCCTGCGCGACGTGTCGGTGGCCATCCCGGCCGGCGACACGCGGGCGCTGGTCGGCCGCAACGGTGCCGGCAAGTCGACGCTGGTGGCGGCGCTCACCGGCCTGATCGCCCCCGACAGCGGCGTGATCCGCTTCGACGGCAGCGACGCGCCGCCCTTGTCGCGGCGCGAGGCGTGGCGCGAGCGCGTCGCCTGCGTCTACCAGCGCTCGACCGTCATCCCGTCGCTGACGGTGGCCGAGAACCTGTTCATCAACAGCCAGCCGACCGGGGCCGCCGGCTGGATCAGCTGGCCGACGCTGCGCCGCCAGGCCGAGCAGGCGCTGGCCGACTGGGGCCTCGAGATCGACGTCGACGCCGAGGCCTCGACGCTGACCGTCGAGCAGCGGCAGATCGTCGAGATCGCCCGCGCCCTGCGCCGCGGCAGCCGGTTCATCATCCTCGACGAGCCCACGGCCCAGCTCGAGGGCCGCGAGGTCGGCCGCCTGTTCGAGCGCATCGACCGGCTCAAGCAGGCCGGCGTCACCTTCATCTACATCTCGCACCACCTCGAGGAGATCTACGAGATCTGCCAGACCGTCACGGTGCTTCGCGACGGCCAGGTGGTGGCCAACGCGCCGCTGGCGGAGATGCCCAAGGAGCGCGTCGTCGAGGCCATGGTCGGCGATGTGCCGCGCGCCTCGGAGCGTCGCTCCGCCCCGTCGGTGCAGGGCGGCACGGCAAAGCCGGCGCTGCGCGTGCAGAACCTGAGCGTCGCCCCGCTCGCCCGCGACGTCAGCTTCGCGATCGCCCCCGGCGAATGCGTCGGCCTCACCGGCCTCGCCGGCTCCGGCAAGGACGAGATCGGCGACGCCATCGCCGGCCTGCTGGCGCCGTCGGCCGGCAGCATCCTCGTCGACGAGCGGCCGACCCGGCCCGGCGACGTCGCCGCCGCCCGGCTGCAGGGCATCGGCTACGTGCCGCGCGACCGCCACGGCCGCGGCATCGTCCCGCAGCTCTCGGTGGCCGAGAACCTGACCTTCAACATCATCGAGCGGCTGGGCAGGGCCGGGCTGATCAGTCCCAAGGTGCAGGACGGCGAGGCCCGCCGGCTGATCGGCCAGCTGCAGATCGTCACCTCCTCGCCCGAGCAGCCGATCGGCGAGCTCAGCGGCGGCAACCAGCAGAAGACGGTGATGGGCCGCGCCATCGCCGCCGACCCGCGGGTGCTGGTGCTGGTCCAGCCGACCCAGGGTGTCGACATCGCCTCCAAGGCCGCCCTGTTCGCCATCGTCCAGAAGTCGCAGCAGGCCGGCACCGGCGTGCTGGTCGTCTCCGACGACCTCGACGAGCTGGCGATCTGCGACCGGGTGCTGGTGATCTTCAAGGGCCGCCTCGTGCGCGAGTTCGCGGCCGGCTGGCAGGACGCCGAGGTGGTCGGCGCCATCGAAGGGATCGGACACGGTGAGCACTAGCGTTCAGTCGGCCGTGCCGCCGGCCGGGGCCAACGCGCCGCGCGGGTCGCTGTTCAACCGGATGCGCGAGCTCACCCTGATCCCGGCGATCATCCTGACCATCATCATCGGCACGCTGGTCAGCGACGCCTTCCTGACCACCAACAACTTCCTCAACGTCCTGCAGCAGTCGTCCGAGCTGTCGGTGCTGGTCATCGCCCAGTCGATGATCCTGATCGCCGGCAAGTTCGACCTGTCGCTGGAATCGACCGTCGGCCTGGCGCCGATGACCGCCGCCTGGCTGATCGCCGCCGACACCACCTTCGGCGGCTCGGGCTACGGCTGGAGCGCCTTCCCGGCGATCGTCGTGCTGTTCGCCATCGGCGCCGCGGTCGGCTTCATCAACGGCTTTCTCGTCGTGCGGATGCGGCTCAACGCCTTCATCGTCACCCTGGCGATGCTGATCCTGCTGCGCGGCGTCACGCTCGGCATCACCAACGGCAAGACCCTGTTCGACCTGCCGGACTCGTTCCTGTGGCTGGGCTCGGGCAAGGTCGCCGGCGTGCCGGCCTCGATCTGGGTCGCCGGCATCCTCTACATCCTGTTCGGCCTGTTCCTGCGCTACCACCGCACCGGCCGGGCAATCTACGCCATCGGCGGCAATGCCGACGCCTCGCGCGCCGCCGGCATCCGCGTCGAGCGGATCACCTGGGGTCTCTACGTCGTCGGCGGCCTGCTCGCCGCGCTGGCCGGGCTGATGCTCACCGGGCGGATCGCCTCGGTGGTGTCGAGCCAGGGCCAGAACATGATCTTCTACGTGTTCGCCGCGGCGGTGATCGGCGGGATCAGCCTCAACGGCGGCCGCGGCCGCCTCGTCGGCGCCCTGTCCGGCGTGCTGCTGCTGGGCTTCCTGCAGAACGTCCTGACCCTGGCCCAGGTCCCGGCCTTCTGGATCGACGCCGCCTACGGCGCCATCATCCTGATCGCCCTGATCCTCGCCCGCGTCACCGGCGGCTCGTCGCGCGAACAATGAGCGAAGGGTAACTTGCCGGCGGCGTTCGCGCCACGTAGGTCTATGTGACCGGTTCTTGATCTACCGGTCCGGAGACCGCTCGTGCCGGCCTACCTCGTCCATCACTGGCGCGGCGAGCATTCGCTCGGCCGCAGCATGTGGATCAACGGCGCCCTCGTCGCCGTGGTCCTGCTCGCGACGATGCTGGCGCTGGCTTGGCCAACGGGCCTCACCTTCGACCATGCGGTCTGGGCGGCCGTCGCCTGGACGCTGGTGGCCCTGGCCGCCACTGTCTGGCACGCCGTCGGCCAGTGGCGCAGCGCCACCCGCCTGCTCGACCGCGGCGGCTCGGCGGCCGCCAGCGGCGTCGGCTGCGTCGGCATCGTCCCGGGCTGGCTCGTGGTCTGGCTCTTGGCCGCGGCGCTGTTCTTCGCCGGGGCGGAATCGCGCCTCGCCCGCAAGGCGGAGGTGACGACCGTCTGGCGCGACGATGCCGGCATCGTCCACGTCAGCGGCCTGCCCCGTGACGGCAGCGAGATCTGGGCCGTGCTTGCCGCCGGCCCGGTCAGGGAGCTGCGCGTCGGCGCGTTGTACCTCGACAACGGCGAGGTGCTGGCGTTGGCGCACCTGATCCGCGACCGGGGCCTGACCGTCGTCGCCGACGGCTACTGCAACAGCGACTGCTTCACCCTCCTGCTGGCCTCGCCGCAGGCGACGGTGACGCCGGACGTCAGGCTCTGGCTCGACAGCCGCTCGGTGGCCGACCTGTGGGCGAGCGATGCCGACAACGCGGAGCGCCTGGCGTTCTACCGCTCGCTCGGTCTCGACGACGCACTCCTGCGCCAGCTTCGCGAGCAGCGCAGCTGGTCGCCCGGTCTCGGCGAGCTCGTCGCCCGCGGGCTCGTCGACCAGATCCGCGACGGCATCGGTGGCGAGTCGGTGCCGGCGCAGCGGTGGTGCGAGACGAAGCCGGGCGATTGCGCGACTGACCGGACGCCCGACCTGGTCCGTCCCATGCCGCCGCTCTACCACCCGCCGCCGCAGCTGCCGGGTATGGCCGCCATCTGACGCGGCTTCAGCCGCCACCGGCCCGCGTCCACGCCGCGCTGCCGAGCCGTCCGGTCAGCACCAGCGTGTCGGCATCGGGCAGGCGGTACGACCCGGCATCCGACCAGGTCGGCGAGGTCATCGTCCACTGCCCGTCCTGCGTCCGGAACCGGCCGCTGTGCGCGCCGAACACCGGGTTGCTGCTGGTGAAGGCATAGCTGCCGTCGGCCGCAATGGTGAGCTGCAGCCGGGCCGGCGCCGGCACCGCCGGCAACTCCAGGTTCCAGCTGCCGACGACCGCCGGGTCGATGCGCAGCGAGGCCTCGGCGGCGCGCAGGCGGACGACGCCGTAGAGCAGCGCGTCGGCCGCCGCCGACGCCAGCCGGTCGCGGGCCGCCATGTCGGGGATGGCGGTGCCCGAGGTGTAGGCGACGACCGCCACGGCGCTGCCCGGCGGCACGTAGAGGCAGCGCAGCTGCGTCGGCACCTGCCCGGGCGGGAGCTTGCCGTAGGCGCAGCGGATGCCGTCCAGCAGCTCGAGCTCGCCATCGCGGATTCGCTTCAGCTGGAGGGTCCAGGTCCAGACGTCGGCATGGCCGTTGCGGTCGAAGGCCTCGCGCGGCGCCAGCATCTGCTGCGCCGCGTCGATGGCGGTGGCCGCGGCGGCGGTGTCGAACAGCCACCACTCGATGCCGCTTTCCGCCGCCGGGCTGTCGGCCAGCGTCCTGACAACGGCCTGCAGCCCGGCATCGCGCAGGACGGTCAGCCGCTCGTTCACCCAGCTCTTGCCGGGGGAACCGAACGGCGAATCAAGCACCTCGTCGGCCGGCGGCGCGTCGCGGATCGCGCGGGCCAGCTCGCGCGGGTCGGCAGGCGGCGGCGCCTCGACCGCCTCCGCCTCGGCTTCCGCCCGTACCGCCGCCTCGGCCTGCTCGACCTTCACGGCGACGGCGTCGGTCACCGGCAGCATCGCCAGCATCCGCCCATCCAGCGTCAGCAGGTCGCCGATCGGATCGCCGTCGGTACGGGTGACGACGACGGCCTGGCTGCCGGCGGGCGTTTGCGCGCAGACGATCTGGGACACGGCACCCAAGTCGGGCGCACGCGTGGCACAGCTGACGGCGATCTCGATGCCGGTGCGGGGGCGCTTGCCGGCAAAGCTGCGGACGGTGACGTGATAGCTCCCGTCCTCGAGCCGCGCCTCCGGCACCGTCAGCACCGATTCGGCATGCGCCGCAGCCGCCTCGGGCGAAGCGTACACCTGCACCTCGACCTCGCCTTCGGCCGTCCCGTCGGCAAAAGCGAAGGCGACGGACAGGACGGTGCCGATCGCCAGATCCTCGTGCACCATGGTGGCCCGTTGCGGCGTCCCCTGCAGCCCGAGGTCGGCGGCGCCATCGACCAGCATCTGTTCGACGCGGTCGACGAACGGCTGTTGCGGGACCGGCGCCGCGACGGCGATGCGGCCAGCCAGCATCAGGAAAGCGACGACGGCGACCAGGCTCGGCAGGCGGGGCATGGCACGACGCTCCGCACGGACTGGCCGCCGATGATGCGCTTGGTTGGTCCCTGGCGCCAGCGGCAGCCTGTCTAGCCTGCCCGCATGCCCTCGCGCACCGCCAGCGCCTTCAGCGGCGGGATCGTGTCGATGGCGCGCAGCACCGCCCCGCGCATCAGCCGCGCCGGGGCGAGGTCGTTGGAGAACAGGCGGTTGAGGCCGTCGGTCAGGCGCAGCCGGCGCTCGTTGTCCCACCAGCGCGCCCGCTCGTAGGCGAGCAGCGTGTCCGGACCGCCGATGTCGCGGCCGCGCCGGCGGGCCTCGGCCAGCGCCTCGACGAGGGCACCGATGTCGGCGACGCCCATGTTGAAGCCCTGGGCGTGGATCGGATGCACGCCGTGCGCCGCGTCGCCGACGAGGGCGAGACGCGGGGCGACGTAGCGCCGGGCGTGCTGCGCCCCCAGCGGCCAGGCGGCCACCGGGCTCGCCAGCTCCAGCCGGCCGAGGCCGCCGTCGATCTCGCGGTCCAGCCGTTCCAGCAGCGCGTCGGGCGGCAGGGCGGCGACCGCCGCCGCCTCGGCGTGGGACTCGACCCAGGTGACGCCGCAGCGCCCGCCGGTCAGCGGCAGCAGGGCCAGCGGTCCAGCCGGCCGCAGCCGTTCGCGCACCGTCTCGCCGTGCGGTTCGTCGTGCGCCACGACGCAGGCGACGGCCGACTGGGCGTAGGTCTCGCGGCCGAGCCCGATCTTCGCGAGGTCGCGGACGCGCGAGCCGCGACCGTCGGCGCCGACCAGCAGGCTCGCCCGGTAGATCCGGCCATCGGTGAGCCGCGCCGCGATCGAGCTGCCCTCGCGGCGCAGGCTGTCCAGCCGGCCGACCGTCCACGCCTCGGAACCGGCCGCGGCGAGAAACGCATCGAGCAGGGCCTTGCGCAGGACCCGGTTCTCGACACCCCAGGCGAAGGTGGCGCCGCCCAGCGCCCTGCCGTCATAGGCGACATGCGCCCCGCCGGCGGTGTCGCGGACCTCGACCCGGAAGACCGGCTGGCCGATGGCGGCGACAGCGGGCCAGACGCCCTGCGCCTCGCCGACCTTGCGGCTGCCGCCCAGCAGCGCCAGAGTCCGCCCGTCCGGGCGGGCATTGCCGGCGGCCTCGACGGTCTCGGGGTCGACGACCCGGACCGAGAACCCGGCGAGCGAGAGAGCGGTGCCGAGCCAGAGCCCGGCATGGCCGCCGCCGACGATCAGGATGTCCGACACGAGCCCGAGCATGCGCACCTTATCGCGCGGGCGTCGTCCCCGCGTCCAGCCGGGTGCGGCTCAGGCCGGGACCGCGGTCAGCAGCATGGCCTCGGCCGGATCCTTCAGCCGCTTCAGCATCGCCGCCTTCAGCTTCATCAGGGCGCGGTGCTCGATCTGCCGGACGCGCTCCTTGCTGATGCCCAGCTTCACGCCGAGCTCCTCGAGGGTGCGGCCCTCCTCGCGCAGGCGCCGCTCGCGGATGATGGTCTGCTCGCGCTCGCTGAGCTCGGCCAGCGACTGCGCCAGCCAGCGCGAGCGCGAGCGGCTGTCGCGGGCCTCGCTGACCACCTGCTCGGGATCGGGCCGGTCGTCGGCGAGGAAGTCCTGCCAGGCGCCCTCGCCGTCGGGGGTGATGGTGGCGTTGAGCGACTGGTCGCCGCCCGACATCCGCATTTCCATCTCCTCGACATCGCGGATGTCGACGTCGAGCTCCTCGGCGACGAAGGCCCGGCCGGCGTCGGTCATCATGCCACCGCGGCCGTCGTCGATCCGGGCGCGCAGCCGGCGCAGGTTGAAGAACAGCGACTTCTGCGCCGCCGTCGTGCCGGTCCGGACCACCGACCAGTTGCGCAGTATGAAGTCCTGCATGGCCGAGCGGATCCACCAGGCGGCATAGGTCGAGAAGCGGACGTCCCGCTCGGGCTCGAAGCGCGCCGCGGCCTGCATCAGGCCGACGACGCCCTCCTGCACCAGGTCGCCGAGCGGCAGGCCGTAATTCTTGAACCGGCTTGCCGTGGCGACGACGAGACGCATGTAGGCGCCGACCAGCTCGTGCAGGGCGGCCTCGTCCTGGCGGTCGCGCCAGCGCCGGGCGAGGTCGAGCTCATGCTCGCGGGTGAGCAGCGGTGCCGCCATCGACTGCCGGATGATCTGCCGGTTGGCGCGCTGGCTGTACGAGGGATCCATGCTGCCCATGACCTGCCTCCGAGTGCTCCGCCCCACCCGGGCTTCCCGTCTCGCCGGGATGCCCGCCCGATCGCTTGCTAGAACACCGAGGTCTACGGCGGCGGTTCCGCCGAGGATCATCCACCTGGCCGGGCGGATGATGAATCTTTCGCAAGATTCGCGGTGGCCGTCCGAGACTTTCACCAGTGAGTTGCTAGGCCTACACGACCGGGGGGCGATCCCGTCGCGCCGCGCCATCACGAAGGCGTGAGCTGGACCGCGGCCGTTAGCCGAGCCAAGGGGCCAGTCGCTGCATCACGCTGGCGATGATGCCGGCCCCGGCCGCCGACGCGGCCAGCGCCAGGCCGGCCATCCGCTGCAGCCGCGGCGGATCGGCGAGGCAGGCGGCGAGCGTCGCCGCCAGCTCGTCGGCATCGGCCACCGGCAGGGCGGCGCCGGCCTCGAGCAGCGGCCGGGCGAGGTCGATGACGTCGTCGAGGTGGGGCCCCAGCAGCAGCGGGCAGCCGAGCCGCGCCGGCTCGACCGGGTTGTGCCCGCCCTCCGCCACCAGCGAGCCGCCGACGAAGGCGATCCGGGCGAGGCGATACCACAGGCCGAGCTCGCCCACCGTGTCGGCGACGTGCAGCGCCGACCGCGGCAGCGCCCCGGTACTGCGCCGGTCGCAGGCGAGCCCGGCGACGGCAAAGGCCGCCTGCATCGCGGCCGCGTCGGCCGGATGGCGCGGCACCGCGATCGTCAGCAGGTCCGGGAGCAGTGCCGCCACGCGCCGGTGGGCGGCGATCACCGCCGCCTCCTCGCCCGGGTGCAGGCTCGCCGCGACCCAGGCCGGCCGCGGGCCGATGGCGGCGCGCAGGCGCACCAGCTCGGCCGGGTCGGCCGGCAGCGGCGCCACCGCTGTCTTCAGGCTGCCAGGGGCCTCGACCCGAGGTGCGCCCAGCTCGCGGAACCGCGCCGCATCCTGCCGGCCCTGCGCCAGCACGAGGGCCAGCCGGCCGAATACCGCCCGCGCCCGCTCCGGCTGGCCGCGCCAGCGCCCGAGCGCCGCCAGCGGCAGCCGGCCGCCGACGACCACGGCCGGGATGCCGCGGGCCGCCACGAGCTCCAGCCGCTCCGGGCCCAGCTCGTCCTCGACCAGCAGCAGCAGGCGCGGCCGCCAGGCGGCGAGGAAGCGGTCGAGCGCCGCCAGGTCCTCGCCCGGCGCCGCCACCACTGCCGCCCCGGTGAGGTCCGCCGCCAGCCGCAGCCCGTCCGCGGTGGCGACGCTCAGCACCACCGCCAGCCCGCGCGCCTCCAGCGCCGCGACCAGCGGCACGACCGAGCGGACCTCGGCGATGCCGGTGGCGGCGATCCAGACCGGGCGGGCGGCCTCAGGCGGTGCCGGCAAGGTCCGGGAACATCGCGGCCAGCCCGGCCTCGGTCGCCGGCGCCACGCCGCGCTCGGTGATCAGGCCGGTGACCAGCCGGGCCGGGGTGACGTCGAACGCCCAGTTGCCGGCCGGGCTGCCGTCGGGGGTGACCTGCACCTCGACGATCCGGCCGTCGTCGGCCCGGCCGCGCATCCGGGTCAGCTCGCTGCCCGAGCGCTGCTCGATCGGCACCTCGCGCAGCCCGTCGCGGATCGTCCAGTCGATCGTCGTCGACGGCAGCGCCACGTAGAACGGCACGCCGTTGTCGTGCGCCGCCAGCCCCTTCAGGTAGGTGCCGATCTTGTTGCAAACGTCGCCAGTCCGCGTCGTCCGGTCGGTACCGACGATGCACAGGTCGACCATGCCGTGCTGCATCAGGTGGCCGCCGACATTGTCGGCGATCACGGTGTGCGGCACGTCCTGGTGCAGCAGCTCGAAGGCGGTGAGCGAGGCGCCCTGGTTGCGCGGCCGGGTCTCGTCGACCCAGACGTGCACCGCGATCCCTTCCTCCTGCGCCCGGTAGACCGGGGCCGTCGCCGTGCCCCAGTCGATGGTGGCGAGCCAGCCGGCGTTGCAGTGGGTCAGCACGTTGACCGGCTGGCCGGCCGGCTTGCGCGCGGCGATGGCGCGGATCAGCTCGAGCCCGTGGTCGCCGATGGCCCGGCAGATGGCGACGTCCTCGTCGCAGATCGCCGCCGCCCGGGCGTAGGCCGCGTCGAGCCGTCGGAACGGCGGCAGCTCGAGCAGGACGCTGCGCATGTCGTCCAGCGCCCAGCGCAGGTTGACCGCGGTCGGCCGGGTCCGCAGCAGCCGCCGGTAGGCCGCCTCGACGCCGTCGGCCGAGCTGTCGGCACGCATCGCCAGCGCCATGCCGTAGGCGGCGGTGGCACCGATCAGCGGCGCCCCGCGCACCAGCATGGTCTCGATGGCGACCGCCGCCGCCTCGAGCGAGGTCAGGTCGACCGTCACCACCTCGTGCGGCAGGCGGGTCTGGTCGAGGGTGCGCACGGTGCGCCCGTCGGCGGCGGTGCCGATGGTGCGCTGGGGCTGGCCATGGATCTTCATGGGCGCACCCTTAGGGATCGCCCGACACCGCCGCAAGCGAGGCCCGCGAGGGCCGCATTGGCGATGTGGGCAGGCGCCATGCTAGGGGTCGACGCAATCGCTTCAGCCGCCCCTACGGGCGCTCTCGGGCAGGATCAGGAGACCATGGGCTTGGGCGCCGCCGGACGGGGCGGGATCATCCGCGGGCCGGTCACCTGGTACTGCTACCTGCTCCTCGGCTTCTTCACCTACATCCTCAACATCCAGGGCAACATCGTCCCGTTCCTGAAGGACGAGCTGTCCCTGAGCTACGCCGCCGTCAGCCTGCACTCGGCGGCGCTGGCGGTCGGTATGATCGCCGTCGGCCTGTTCGGCGCCTGGTTCGTCGCCCGCAGCGGCCGCCGCCGCGCCTTCGCCCTGGGTGCGGCCGGCTGCGCGCTGGGCGCCATCCTGCTGTGCGCGGCTCCGGCCGCCTGGGCCAGCATCCTCAGCTGTGGCCTGATCGGCCTGTTCGGTGCCCTGCTCGCCAGCATGGCGCCGGCGGTGCTGGCCGAGAAGCACGGGCCCGGCCGGGACATCGCCTTGGCCGAGCTCAGCGCCACCTGTTACGCCTTCGGCATCCTCGCCCCGCTCGCCGCCAGCGCCGCCATCGTCGTCGACGTCGGCTGGCGCGGTGCGGTGCTGGCCGGGGCCGCCATCGGCCTCGTTATCCTCGCCGCCTTCGCCCGCACCCCGGTACCCGACCCGCCGGCCCTGTCGCGCGACGACGCCAGCGGCCGCCTGCCCCCGGCCTACTGGGTCTACTGGTGCGTGATGGCGCTGTGCGTGTCGCTCGAGTTCTGCGTGCTGCTGTGGTCGCCGGCCTTCCTCGGCAGCGTCGTCGGCCTGGAAGCGGCGCTGGCCGCAGCCGGGGCCGCCGCCTTCTCGCTGGCCGTGCTGCTCGGCCGCCTCGTCACCACCGGCCTCGTCCGCAAGGTCTCGACCGGCAGCATCTACGTCGTCGCCATGCTCATCGTGCTGGCCGGCTTCGCCGTCTACTGGACGGCGCATGGCGCCGTGCCGGCGCTGGGGGCCCTGTTCCTGCTCGGCATCGGCATCGCCCCGCTCTACGCGCTCACCGCCGGCTTCTGCCTCGCCGCTGCCGGCCGCCTGTCGACCACCGGCAGCTCGCGGCTGATGCTGGCGGTCGGCACCGCGCTGCTGATCGTCCCGCCGCTGCTGGGCAGCATCGCCGACCATGTCGGCCTGCGCTCGGCGCACCTGATCCTGCCGGTGCTGGCGGTCGCCGCCATGGTTCTGTTCGGCCTCGGCCGCCACCTCGAGCGCCGCGCCGGCACCGCCTCGTCCCTGCCGCGGAGTGCCGCCGCATGACCCTCGAGCTCTACGCTGCCTTCATCGCCGCCTGCGCGATCATCCTGATCGTGCCGGGCCCGACGATCATGCTGGTGGTGAGCCAGGCCCTGGCCGAGGGCCGGCGCGCGGTGTGGAGCACCGTCGCCGGCGTCTCGCTCGGCGACCTCACGGCGATGACGCTGTCCTCGATCGGCCTGGGGGCGGTCCTCGCCACCTCGGCGACGCTGTTCACGGCACTCAAGCTCGCCGGTGCCGCCTACCTCGTCTGGCTCGGCATCAGGACCTGGCGGGCCGGCGAGAAGCCGCTCGGCGATCCCACCGGACCGGTCGGCCGCGAGCATGCCGTGATGTTCGCGCGCGCCTACGCGGTCACCGCGCTGAACCCCAAGAGCATCGTCTTCTTCGTCGCCTTCATGCCGCAGTTCGTCACCGCCAGCGCCCCGCTGCTGCCGCAGATGCTGCTGCTCGGCGGCACCTTCCTCGTGCTGGCGACGCTGAACGCCGCGGCCTACGCCTTCCTCGCCGGCTCGGCCCGCGAGGCCGTCCGCCGGCCGGGCGTGAACCGGCTGGTGCATCGCACCGGCGGCGGGCTGCTGGTCGGGGCCGGCGTCTGGCTGGCGCTGAAGCGTCCGGCCTGATCAGCCGGGCAGCGTCGCCCGGAAGCGCAGGCGGACATAGTCCGCCGTCCACTTGCCGGCGCTGTCGCGCAGGGAATGCGCCAGCAGGGCCTCGACCTCGGCCATCGCAGGCGCGCGCTCGTCCGCCGGCAGGCGGTTGAGGAAGGGCTCGCCGAAAGTCGCGAGCCAGCCGCGGATGTCGGTCGGCAGCGGCGTCGGCCGCGGGATCAGCTGGATCGAGTCGACCGCGAAGCCGGCCGCCTCCAGCACCGCCCGGTGCTCGTCCGGCGTCGGGAAGTACCAGGGGATCGCTGCCGCGCCGTCGACGCCGCGGCGGTCGAGGGCCGCCACCAGCGCCGTCTTGATCGAGGCGACGTTGAGGTGCCCGCCCATCTCGGCGACGAAGCGGCCGCCCGGCCGCAGCGCCCGGGCGACACCCCTGGCGACCGCCAGCGGGTCGCGCTTCATCCAGTGCAGCGCCGCGTTCGAGAACACAGCGTCGAACACGCCCTCGAAGACCAGCTCGTGGCCGTCGACGACATGCGCCTCGAGACCGCGCTCGCGGGCCTTGCGGATCATGTCCGCCCCGGCGTCGACGCCGACGACCTCGCAGCCCATCGCCGCCAGCTTGGCGGTCAGCGCACCGTCGCCGCAGCCGAGGTCGAGGATGCGCTCGCCGGGCTGTGGGGCCAGCAGCTCGACCACCGGCATGCCCAGCTCGGCGACGAAGCCGGCGTGGCGGATGTAGCGATCCGCCTGCCAGTCCTGCGAAGGTGCGGTGCTCAACCCGGCTCGACCCTGATCTTGCGGCGCTCGAGGCGCTCGACCATGTCCGTGCGGACCGAGTCGACGAACACCGCGATGAAGATGATCACGCTGATGATCAGGGGATAGATGTACGGGTCGGCGTTGGTCATCACCAGCCCGTTCTCGACGGTCTGGATCAGCACCGCACCGAACACCGTGCCGATGACGCCGCCACGCCCGCCGAACAGGCTGGTACCGCCCAGCACCGCCGCGGCGATGACCGGGAACTCCTTCTGGAAGCCGAAGGTCGAGGACGCCGCCGCCACCTGGCTGGCCGAGACCAGGCCGCCGATGCCGGCGCAGACGCCGCAGATGCAGTAGACCGCGAACAGCACCTTCGGCACGTCGATGCCGGCCTTCTTGGCGGCCTCGGGATCGGCACCCACGGCGTAGACCTGGCGGCCGAAGGTGGTCTGCCGCAGCACGATCCAGGCGATGACGAAGACGATCAGGAAGATCCAGATGGCGACCGGCACGCCCAGGAAGTAGGCGCGGCCCATCCGCAGGATCTCCTTGCCGAACGGAATCATCTTCACGTCCGACAGGTAGAGGGCGATGGCGCGGCCGATGAACAGCGTCGACAGCGTGGCGATGAACGCCGGCACCCGTAGTCGGACGATCAGCCAGCCGTTCACCGCCCCGAAGACGAGGCCCAGCACCGCCACCACGGCGAAGCCGAACACCGGGTGCCAGCCCTTCATGTAGAGGGCGACCACGATGCAGGAGACGTACATGTTGGCGCCGACCGACAGGTCGATGCCGGCGACCAGCAGCACGAAGGTCATGCCGATGGCGATGATCGCGATGTGCGCCGCCTGCGCCATGATGTTGACGAGGTTGGTCGGCGTCAGGAAGCGCTCGGAGAGGAGCGCGAAGGTGGCGAGCAGCAGGATGAACAGCAGCAGCGGCGCATTCTGCAGCAGCAGCAGGCGGACCCGGCTGGTGTCGGCCCCGGTCATGCGCTGGCCCCGGTCTTGACGTTGTCCCACATGGCCGAGCGCAGGATCGCCTCGCGGTCGAAGTCGGTGCGGTCGAAGCGGCCGCGGATCTCGCCGTGGCTCATCACCACGATGCGGTCGCACATGCCGATCAGCTCCTCGATCTCGGAGCTGATCATCAGCACCCCGGCGCCGTCGGCGGCGAGGCGGTTGATGATCTTGTAGACCTCGTACTTGGCGCCGACGTCGATGCCGCGGGTCGGCTCGTCGAGGATGAACACCCGCGGCTGGCGCAGCAGCCACTTGCCGATGACGACCTTCTGCTGGTTGCCGCCCGACAGGTTCTTGACCAGCGTCGCCACGATGTTCTTGGCGTTGATGGTGACCTCGCCGCTCATCCGGCGGACGTCGTCGCCGAGCCGGGTGCGCTCGACCAGCCGGGCCCAGCCGGTGGCGTAGCCCGGCATCGACGGCAGGGCCAGGTTGTCGGCGATGGCCCCTTCCATCATCAGCCCTTCGACCCGCCGGTCCTCGGTGAGGAAGGCGAGGCCCAGGTCCATGGCCTTCTGCGGCGTCGGCTGCTCCAGCGGCTTGCCGTCGATGCGGATGCTGCCGCCGGCGAAGGGATCGAGGCCGAACAGGATGCGCGCCGTCTCCGAGCGGCCGGAGCCCATCAGCCCCGCCACCCCCAGCACCTCGCCGGGCCGGACGGTGAAGTCGAGGTCCTTGACGATGCCGGGCTGGGTCAGCCCCTTGACCTCGAGCACCGGCGTGCCGGGCCGGATCGCCGGCTCGCGCGGCGGGTAGATCTGGTCGATGCGCCGGCCGACCATCAGCGTGATCAGCCGGTCGACGTCGATCTCGGCGGTCGGCGCGTTGCCGACGAGGTTGCCGTCGCGCAGCACCACGACCTCGTCGCACAGCCGCATCACGTCGCCGAGGATGTGGCTGATGTAGATGACGGCGATGCCGCGGCCCCTGAGCCGGCCGATCAGCTCGAACAGCCGCTCGCTCTCGCGCGCGGTCAGCGAGGTCGTCGGCTCGTCGAAGATGACGATCTTGGCGTCCGAGCCCAGCGCCTTGGCGATCTCGAGCAGCTGCCGCTCGCCCTGGCTCAGCCGGCTCACCGGCGTCGTCGGCGGCAGGTCGAGCTCGACCGCCTTCAGCAGCTCCAGCGCCTTGCTGCGCACCTTGCGCCGGTCGATGAACGGCAGCCCCTCGACCAGCTTCGGGAAGCCGCCGATGAACAGGTTCTCCTCGACCGTCAGGTTCTTGAAGAGGTTGAGCTCCTGGTGGATGAAGGCGATGCCCGCGGCCTCGGCGTCCTTGGGTCCGCGCGGGCTGTAGGGCTGGCCCTCGAGCTGCATCGTCCCGGCGTCGGGCTGGTGCACCCCGCCCAGGATGTTCATCGTCGTCGACTTGCCCGAGCCGTTCTCGCCCACCAGGCCGAGCACGCGGCCGCGCTCGAGCCCGAAGCCGATGCCGTGCAGGACCTCGACGCCGAAGAAGCTCTTGGTCAGCCCGTCGATGCGGAGCAGCGGTGCGGCCACGGCCTCAGCTCCGCGTCACGAGGCGCTGGCGCTGCGCGTCGATCACCGCCGCGGCGAGGATCACCGCACCCTTGATCGCGAACACCGAGGCCAGCGACAGGCCCAGCAGCTGCAGGCCCTTGTCGACCACCGTCAGGAACAGCGCCCCGTACAGGGTCCAGATGATCTTGCCCTTGCCGCCGAACAGCGAGACGCCGCCGATCACCGCCGCACCGACGACGTCGAGCAGGATGCGCTGGCCCAGCACCGGCGAGCCGGTCTCCAGCCGGCCGGTGTAGAGGATGGCGGCGAGCCCGGCGCAGGCGCCGGAGATGACGTAGGCCCAGAACACCACCCGGCGGACCGGCACGCCGGAGACGGCGGCGGCGCGCGGGTTGAGGCCGATGGCGAACAGCCAGCGGCCGTAGAGCGTGTTGCTCAGCACGACGTGGGCGACGAGGCCCACCGCCAGCGCCACGAAGATCGACACCGGCAGGTCGAACCCGCCCAGCGCGATCTTGCCCTGGCCGATCAGGTTGAACAGCCGCGGCAGGTTGCCGATCGAGCTGCCCGCCTCGGCGTAGAGCGAGGTGAACCAGATCGCCGCCCCGCTGAAGAACATCATCGTCGTCACGGTGACGATGAAGGGCGGCATGTTGAAGCGCGTGGTGCAGGCGCCGTTCAGCGCGCCCACGGCACTGCCGACGGCCACGAACATCAGGATGCCTAGCGGGATCGACAGCGCCGGGTTGGCGACCGAGATCGCCCCGCCGTCGCCGGTCATCACCGCCGCGCCCAGCACGCTGGCGAAGGCCAGCACCGACACCGCCGACAGGTCGATGCCGGCGACGATCAGCACGAAGGTCTGGCCGATGGCGATGACCAGCAGCGGCATCAGCGACGCCAGCACGTCGCTGGCCGTGGCCAGCGTCAGCAGCTCCGGCACGAACGGTGCCAGGAGAACGATGTAGAGCACCGTCAGGGCGAGAACGAGGTACTCGGAGAGCACCACCTTCTGCCACAGCGGCTGCTCGACGGCGGCGGCCGGGGTACGGACCCCGGCCGTCGGCGTGGCCTGGCTCATGCCGCGTTTCCTGCTGGCCGGCGGGGGCGCCGCACCGGCGCCCCCTGCCCTTCAGGGCTCAGCCGTGCTCCTTCTTCCAGACGATGTAGCCCCACATCTCGTCGCGCTTCTGCTCGAGATTGTCCTGGGTGATGACGAAGCCCGGATCGAGCAGCAGCTCGGCGGGCTTCTGGCCGGCCCAGAGGTCCTTGAAGGCCTGGAAGGCCATGTCGACCTCGAGGAACAGGTTCTGCACGCCGCAGGCGTCCATGTAGCCGTCGGCCAGCAGGGCGTAGGCGTTGGCGTCGCCGTCGAACCCGCCCAGCAGGACGTGCCCTTCCTCGCCGCGCTTGTGCCACTTGTCGAAGGTCTCCAGCACCTGCTGGATCTGCGGCAGCATGAAGTCGGACGAGGTGAACAGGAAGTCGATGTCCGGGTTGGCCTGCAGCGCGTTGGTCAGGCCGGCGAACGCCTTGTCCGCGTTCCACTCGGTCGAGACGCGGGCCACCACCTCGACGACATCGGGGTTCTTGTCGACCACGTCGAAGAAGCCGTCGCGGCGCTGGATGGCGTTCACGTCGCCCAGGTCGCCGATCATGATGACGGCCTGCTTCTTCTTGCCGCTCTTCTTGGCCTCGTCGACCAGGAACTGCACCGTGTCGGCGGCGATCTTGCGGTTGTCGGCCTGGATGGCCACCGAGTAGGCGTCCGACTCGGCCGGCGGGCGGTTGAAGTGGACCATCGGGATGCCGGCCTCGTTGGCCGCCCGGATGGCCGGAATCACCGCCTTGCTGTCGGTCTGGATGATCAGGATCCCGTCGACCTTGCGGGCGATCATCGCCTTGACTTGTTCGAACTGCTTGTTGTCGTCGAAGTTCGAGATGTTCTCGAGGACTTCCCAGCCGTTCTCCTTGGCCTTGGTCCGCATGATCTCGAGACCCGACACCCAGAAGGGCGACACCAGGCTGTCGAACAGCAGCGCCACGGTCTTGCCCTGCTGGGCCTTCACGAAGACCGGCATGCCAAGGGTGCCGGCGGCCAGCAGGCTGCCCAGCGTGAAATTCCGCCTCGTCGTGCGCATCCGTCTTGCCTCCCTCTCAACCCTTGCCCGTCGTCGCGGGCGGAGCGCACCATAGCCGCAGGAGAAGTTGTCTGACAACCGGTTGTCGTCGCCGGCCGACGGGCGCATGATGCGGGTTCAGGGGGTGCTCCCACCCGGAAACGACCGGGCGACGACAACGATGAAGACCGCGATAGCGCCGCTGCCGGAGGAGATCGCCGGCGTCCTCCAGCGCGACATCGGCGAGGGCCACTACCAGGTCGGCGACCAGCTGCCCACCGAGCAGGCGCTCGCCGCCCGCTTCGGCGTGAGCCGTGCCGTGGTCCGCGAGGCGATCTCGCGGCTGAAGTCGGACGGGCTCGTCCGCTCGGCCCGCGGCAGCGGCCTGTTCGTCGCCGAGCCGCTCGACCGCCGCAGCTTCCGCATCGAGCCGGCGGTGCTCGAGGACCGCGACGAGATGCTGGCGATGATGGAGCTGCGCGAGACCGTCGAGGCCGAGGCCGCGGCCCTGGCGGCGCAGCGCCGTACCCCCGACCAGCTGGCCCGCATCGTCCGCGCGCACGAGGACTTCCTCGCCGCCGACGAGCGCAGCGAGGCCGGCGTCGCCGCCGACGTCCGCTTCCACGTCTGCATCGCCGAGGCCACCGGCAACAGCCACTTCGTCGGCTTCGTCACCTTCCTCGGCGGCAGCCTCGCCAAGGTCATCCGCGCCGTGCTCGGCGGGGCGCGGCCGCCCGAGGTCAAGCAGATCACCGCCGACGAGCACCGCCGCGTGCTGGACGCCATCGCCCAGCAGGATCCGGCGGCCGCCCGCACGGCCCTGCGCGCGCATCTCGCCGGCGTGCGCCGCCGCATGGGCGGCTGAGCCCGGGCGCTTGGCTCCGGCGATGGCGGCGCCGGCCCGCCGTCACGGCGCGGCGAACACCACGCGCCAGTCGGTCCGCATCGACACCACCGTCCAGCCGGCGGCGGGCGCCGCGTCGAGCGCCTTGTCGAGCCGGCCGACCGGGCTGTCCCGGTCGTAGGCGTACTCGCGCTCGGCATCGTCGTGGCGGACGATCAGGCCGAGGCGGCGGCCGGGCACGCCCAGCGTCGTCCACTGCAGCATCTCGAGGTCGCCGTCGGAGTTGCCGAAGGCGGCGATCGGCCGGCGCCCGATGAAGCGGTGGATGCCCACCGGCTTGCCGGCCTTGTCGTCGACGAAGTCGATTTCCGGCAGCTTGACGATGGCCGGGTTGCCGTCGCGCAGCTCGAACGCGCTGCGGATCGACGAGCCGACGACCTGCTCCGGCGGGATGCCGTAGACCCGCTCGGTCCACGGCCGCATGAAGTCGACGCCGCCGCCCGACACGATGAAGGTCTTGAAGCCGTTGGCCCGCAGATAGGCCAGGAGCTCGAGCATCGGCTGGTAGGCGAGCTCGGTGTAGGCGCGGCCGAAGCGCGGGTGCCGCGCCGTCGCCAGCCAGTCCTCGACCGAGGCCGCGAACGCGTCCGCGGTGACGCCGGCGTGGCTCGCCATCACCAGCTCGACCAGCGCATGCTCGCCGAGCCCGGCCAGGGTCGCCCGGTCGCCCTCGAGCAGCGCCTTGTAGGGCTGCTGCTCCCGCCATTGCGGATGGCCGTCGGCCAGCGCGCGGACCCGGTCGAAGGCGAAGGCGGCCTGGACGTAGATGGGCTGCTCGCACCACAGCGTGCCGTCGTTGTCGAACACCGCGATCCGCTCGGGCTCGGGCACGAAGTCGGGCGAGCCGGCCCGGGTCACCTCGGCCACGAAGTCGACGATCGCCGCCCTGGCCGGCCCGTCGTTCCAGGAGGCGAGCTCCGCCGCCCATGCGGCCGGCCATGGGACGACGGCCAGCCCGATGGCGAGGATACGGATCAGGATCGTGCGCATCGGGCCTCCCTGTCGCGCCGGCTGGCAACGCCCTCCTTGTCCGACCATACAAGGCGCCTCCGCGACGGAAAGCCACGCCATCCCGGTCGCATCGGCCGGCGCCGGCTAGGCCGTCTTCCGCCGGCGCTGCGCCACCACCGCACCGACGCCGATCAGCGCCGCCCCGGCGGCCTGGCGCAGCGACACCGAGCCGCCCAGCGCCACGCCCATCAGGATCACGTAGAACGGCGCCAGGTTGACGTGCAGCGAGGCGACGGTGACGCCGAGCAGGCGCGACGCGGTCAGCCACAGCGGCACCGACACGCCGACCGCGACCGTGCCCATCCACAGCAGCCAGGGCAGCGCCTCGGCGCCGACGTCGACCGCCAGCGGGTGCCAGAGGTCGACCAGCAGCGACAGCACCACCAGCACCGCCGCTCCGACCGCCATGGTGAGCCCGCCCTTGGCGAGATCGCCGAGCCCGGCGAGGTGCCGGCCGGCGCCGCGCGAGTACCAGGTCCACAGGATCACGTTGAGCAGCAGCAGCGGCTCGCCGCCGCGGAAGCCCGGCCCGTCGGCCTGCAGCGCCGGGCTCACCACCATGGCGCCGGCGACGGCGAGCACCACGCCGGCGATCTGGCCGGCATGCAGGCGCTCGCGGCCGGCGAGGTAGCCCATGACGGCGGCCACCAGCGGCTGCGAGGTGGCGATGGCGGCGGCGGTGACCGGGTCGGCGAGACTTTGCCCGGTGATCAGGCAGAGCACCGAGCCGGCGCTGCCGCAGCCGCCGAGCAGGCAGACCTGGCGCCACGGCACCGTCCGCCACCGCGGCAGCTGCCGCAGCAGCGCCGCCAGCGCCAGCATGGTCAGGCAGCCGAGGCCGAGCCGGGCCGCCGCCAGCGGCAGCGGGCTCCAGTGGGCGAGCAGCGCCTGCGTCGCCGGGAAGGCCGAGGCCCAGATCAGCGTGCCCGCCAGCGCCGCGGCGTTGCCGCGCAGGCGGTGGCCGGCGGTCAAATCCAGCCCTTGAGCTCGTTCAGCACCATCTGCTCGATGAGGTCGATGTGGCCGTCGCTGTCGTTGAGCGCCGGGATGTAGCTGAACCGCTCGCCGCCGGCGTGCAGGAAGCTCTCCTTGCCCTCCTCGGCGATCTCTTCCAGCGTCTCCAGGCAGTCGGCCGAGAAGCCCGGCGAGATCACCGCCACCTTCTTGATCCCCTTGCCCGGCAGCTCCTCCAGCGTCTTGTCGAGGTAGGGCTTCAGCCACTCGGCCTTGCCGAAGCGCGACTGGAAGCAGACCATCATCCGCTCGGGCGGCAGGTCGAGGCTCTCGCGCACCAGCCGCGCGGTCTTCAGGCACTGGCAGTGGTAGGGGTCGCCCTTGAGCAGGTACTCCTCGGGCATGCCGTGGAACGACTTGATGACCAGGTCCGGCTCCCAGTCGAGCTGGGCCAGGTGGCTGCGGATCGATTCGGCGATCAGCTCGATGTAGAGCGGGTGGTCGTGGTAGCTGGGCGCCGTGCGGATCGCCGGCTGCCAGCGCATCTTGATGAGCTTCTCGAACGCCTTGTCGTAGGCGGTGGCGGTCGTCGCCGCGGCGTATTGCGGGTAGAGCGGCAGCAGCAGCAGTCGGGTGCAGCCTTGCGCGAACAGCCGGTCGACGACGTCGGCGATCGACGGGTTGCCGTAGCGCATCGCCCAGTCGACGACGATCTGCGGGTGCATGGTCAGCCGCGCCGCCAGCTTCCCGGCCTTGGAGCGGGTGATCGTGCGCAGCGGGCTCTCGTTGCGCTCGTGGTCCCAGATCGAGGCGTAGGCGCGGCCGGACTTGGTCGGGCGGGTGCTGAGGATGACCAGCTGCAGCAGCGGCTGCCACAGCCACGGGCTGACCTCGATCACCCGCCGGTCGGACAGGAACTCCGACAGGTAGCGCCGCATCGAGCCGTAGTCGGTGCCGTCGGGCGTGCCGAGGTTCATCAGGATCACGCCGATCTTCTGCGTCGGCACGGCGGGATGGTCGGCCGGCAGCACGGCACCGCCGGCAGCCGGGCGGGTCACGGGTTTGGGCTGGACCAGCGTCGCCATCGTCACGTCCTCAGCACAGGGTCGCGAGCCTAGACCCCGGTGGCCCCCGCGCAAGCGCCTCGGGCCGGCGTTGTTCCCCAAGGGTCCGGTTGCTACAAGACCCGCCTGTACGTTCCCGGGAGCAGAAACAGATGACCACCGCGCCGAATTCCCTGGGCGCCCGCGATGCCGCGTACGTCGTGCATCCCTATACCAATCTCCGCCTGCACGAGCGCCAGGGTCCGACCGTCGTCGCCCGCGGCGATGGCGTGTGGGTCCTCGACGATGACGGCAAGCGCTACCTCGAGGGTCTGGCGGGGCTGTGGTGCACCGGGCTCGGCTTCTCGGAGAAGCGGCTGGTCGAGGCGGCCCGGCGGCAGATGGAGAAGCTGCCCTACAGCCAGATCTTCGCGCACCGCTCGACCGAGCCGGTGATCGAGCTGGCCGAGCGGCTGATCGGCCTCGCCCCGACGACGCTCAAGCACGTCCTCTTCTGCGGCGGCGGCTCCGAGGCCATCGACAGCGCCATCAAGGTCATCTGGTACTACAACAACGCCCGCGGCCTGCCCGAGAAGAAGAAGCTCATCAGCCGCAAGCGCGCCTACCACGGCGTCAGCATCGCCGCCGGCCACCTGACCGCGCTGGAGTACACCCGCGCCGGCTTCGACCTGCCGATGATCGAGCGCTTCCGCACGGTGACGACGCCGTCGCACTACCGTGACGGCAAGCCCGGCGAGAGCGAGGAGCAGTTCGCCACCCGCCTCGCCGAGGAGATCGACGCCCTGATCGTCGCCGAGGGGCCGGAGACGGTGGCGGCGTTCTTCGCCGAGCCGGTGATGGGCGCCGGCGGCGTCATCGTCCCGCCCAGGACCTACTTCGACAAGGTCCAGGCGGTGCTGAAGAAGCACGACGTGCTGTTCGTCGCCGACGAGGTCATCAACGGCTTCGGCCGGACCGGCAACATGTGGGGCTGCGACACCTACGACATCCGCCCCGACCTGCTGACCTGCGCCAAGCAGCTGAGCTCGGCCTACCTGCCGATCGCCGGCCTGCTGATGAGCGACCACATCTACCAGACCATCGCCGGGCAGAGCGAGAAGCTGAACACCTTCGGCATGGGCGTCACCTATGCCGGCCACCCGGTGGCCGCCGCCGTCGCCCTCGAGACCCTCAAGATCTACGAGAGCGACCGCATCATCGAGCATGTCCAGGCGGTGGCGCCGCGCTTCCAGGAGCGGCTGGCCGCCCTCGGCCGGCACCCGCTGGTCGGCGAGGCGCGCGGCGTCGGCCTGATCGGTGCGGTCGAGATCGTCGCCAACAAGGCCACCCGCGAGCAGTTCGCCCCGTCGGTCAAGGCCGCCCCGCAGGTCGCCGCCAACTGCCTCAAGCACGGCCTGATGCTGCGGCCGCTGCCGGGCGACACCGTCGGCATCTGCCCGCCGCTGATCATCAAGCCGGCCGAGATCGACGAGCTGTTCGACCGCCTCGGCAAGGCGCTCGACGACACGCTGGGCGTCATGCCGATGGCGGCCTGAGGCCGCCCGCCGCATGCGCAAGGACGAGCCGCATCCGTGGCTGCAGCCGCTGTCGCGACGCATCGTCATCGTCGCGATCTGCGTCGTCTGGACCGCCTTCGAGGCCTGGAACGAGCCCGGCGGCATGTGGTTCTGGATGTTCCTCGCGATCACCGGCTGGGGCGCCTGGGACCTGCTGCTGTCGGGCAAGTACCGGCAGCAGCCGGCGGCGCCGGCACCGCCGGAGGGCTGAGCCGGCTCAGCGCGCCGCGGTGACGTCGGCGAAGCGCTCGAGCCCGCCGGGCGGCGGGGCGGCGCAGGCCGGCGCCGGGCTGCGCGCGAGGCCGGCGCCGCGCGCCTGCAGCCGGTAGGGACGGTCGACGTCGGCGCGGGCTTCCGGCAGCAGCGCCTGGAGGATGGCCACGCCGTCGGCGGCGCTGAGGCCCGGCGGTACCCGCAGGCGGACCAGCTCGAGCCCGAGATGGGGCAGCCGGCGCCGCTCGCGCAGGGTGAAGCCGCGCGCCTGCAGGAGCGCCATCCCGGCGGCGTCGACGTCGAGGGCGACGAGCTCGCCGCGGTCGTCCGGCATGGCGGACGCGGCCGGCGGCGGGAGCTCGGGGAGCGGCAGGGTCGCCGCCTCTGGGCCTGGGCCCGCGAGCAGGGCGAGGCAGGCGGCCGCACCGAGGGCGGCGGGCCGGAACCGGCGCATGGGCTGTTCCTGTTGGCGGCGGCCGGCGGCACCGCAGGCGGGAGCGGGGACCGTGGCCGGAGCCACCGTCCCCGCCGGCCGGCTGGTCGGGCGGTTCAGCCCGCGGTCAGCATGTCGAACAGGTACTTCGAGCCGCCGTTTGCGGGCCGCGGCTGCGGCACGGCCTGGACCTTGCGGTCGTCGCCGGGCTCGGTCCGCGCATCGCGGTCGGTCAGGCCGCCATTGTCGTCGACGCCGGCGGTGGTCGTCCCGCTGCCGTTGGCGTCGCGGTCGTCGCCGGGCTCGGTGCGGTCGTCGCGATCGGTCCGGCCGCCATTGTCGTCCGACGCGTCGTCGTCGCTCGAGCTGGCGCCGTCGTCCGACGAGCTGTCGTCATGGCCGGAGCTTCCGCCATGGTCGTCCGACGAGTCGTCGCCCGAGTCGTCGTCGCTCGACCCGTGGTCGTCCGAGCCGTGGTCGTCCGAGCCGTGGTCGTCGGAGCCGTGGTCGTCGGACGAATCATCGTCGGAGGAGTCATCGTCCGAGGAGTCGTGGCCGGACGAGTCATGGTCCGAGTCGTCGTCGTCATCGTCCGAGCCGGAGCTCGAGCTGTCGTCGGACTTGCCGGAGCTGCCGCCGTTGTCGTCCGACTTGCCACCCTTGTCGTCGGACTTGCCGCCCTTGGCCAGGGCGGTCGGGATGATCGAGATACCGGGCTCGATCGTCGCCAGCACCAGACGCTCGGCGGGAAGCACGAGAGAGAAAAACGCGCAGGCCGCGAGCAGGGTGCGTCGATGATTCAACATGTGCAGCTCCGTTTCAGGACTTGTCGACTGCGGAGGAGCCCGGCTCAGCCCATCCGTATCCTGACAACGATGACTGCAGACGATTAATTCCCGGCAAACGCGGCGCGACCGGCCGCGTTTGTCTTGCTCAGCCGCGGCAGGCCGGCGCGGCGCGCACGAGGCCCCAGCCGAACACCGGGTCGCGGCCCGGCGCCCCGAGGTCGAGCGCCGTGCGGGCGAGCCGGCGCTCGATCGAATCGGCGGCGTCGCTGCGCGTCTCGCCGACCAGTTCGGCGACCACGGCGCTGAGATAGGCCGAGGCGAAGGAGGTGCCCGAGCGGCGCTGCGCCTTGCCGTTGCCGTCGACCGTCCAAACCCCGACGCCCGGCGCGGCGAAGGCGACGTAGTCGCCCTGGTTGGCCTTGCGGTACGGGGCGAGGTCGCGGTCGACCGCGGTCGCCGCCAGCACGCCCGGATAGGCCGCCGGATAGGCCGGCGGGGCGTCGTGGCCGGCATTGCCGGCGGCGGCGACGATGCGCACGCCCTTGGCCACCGCGCGGGCGACCGCGGCCTCGAGCAGGGCGCTGGGCGGCCCGGCGAACGAGGCGTTGATCACCGGGATGCCCTCGCCCACCAGCCAGTCGATGGCGCTGGCGAGCTCGACCGCACCGGCGCGCACCTCGCCGTTGCCGTAGCTGGAGAACACGCCGGCGGCGTAGAGCTCGGCCGCCGGCAGCAGCCCGCCGTCGCCGCCCATGCGGTCGCCGACGAGGATGGCGGCGATCGCCGAGCCGTGGCCGGTCGGTGCCGGGCTGGCGTCGCCGGCGACGAAGCTGCGCTGGACGATGTGCCGGCCGGCCGCGACCGTCTCGGAGACGGCGGTGTCGATCATGCCGACGCGCAGCCCGGTGCCGCAGCGGTCGTCGTCGACCGACCAGCCGACGAGCGTCGCGCCCCAGCACTGGTCGCCCTCGCACTGGCCCTGCTGCGGGGTGTAGGCGACGTCGAGGTCGGCCCGCGGCGCCACCGCCCGCACGCGGTCCTGTGCCACGTCGAGCGGCATGCCGGCCGGCGCCTCGAGCCGGGTCATGGCGATGCCTAGATTGGCGAAGCCGCGCTCGTCGCGCAGCCGGAAGCCCTGGCCGAGCAGGTCGGCGAGACTGGCCTGCGACAGGTCGACGGCGACCAGGTCGCGCGACAGCACCTCGCGGCCGCTGCTCGACTGGATCACCGGCCGGGCTGCTGCGCGCCGCGCGGCGACGGCGGTCCGCGCCGGCTGCTTGGCCTTGGTCGCCTTCGCCGCCTGGGCCTTCTTGCCGCCGGCGGCGGCCTTGGCCGGGGCCGGCTCGGCCGGCGCCAGGGCGTCGAACAGGTAGCGCGACGGCGGCGGTGCCGGCTCGACCACCGGGGCGACGACCGGGGCCTCGACCGCCTCGGGCGTCTCCTCGGCCACGTCCTCCGCACGATCGGCGGCCTCGTCGGCGGCATCCGCGGCCGCATCGGCAGCGTCGTCGACCGCATCGGCAGCGTCATCCGCGGCGCTGTCGTCGCCGCCGGAATGGGTCTCGCTGTCGTCGGAGCCGAAGCCGCCGCTGTCGTCACCCGTATCGACGCTGCCGGAGCCGTCGTCGTCGCTGCCCCCGCTGTCGTTCACCGTCTTGCTGTTCGACGAGTCGTCCCCCGACCCGGAGCCGTCGTCGGTGGCGCCACCGTCGTCGGCGCTGCCCGAGCCGTCGTCCGAGCCGCCGTCGTCGGCACCGCCATCCGACGCCGTATCGCCGCCCGACGCGCTGTCCTCGCCGCCACCGGAGCCGTCATCGGAGCTGCTGCCGCCGGAGCCACCGTCGTCGCTGCCGCTGGCGTCGGTGCTGCCGCCGGAATCGCTGTCGCTGCCCGACGAATCGCCGTCGTCCGAGCTGCCGCTGTCGGTGCCACCGCCTGAATCGCTGTCGCCACCCGACGATTCGCCGCCGCCCGAGTCGCTGCCGCTGTCCGAACCGCCACTGTCGGAGCCGCCGCTGTCGGAGCCGCCACCGGAATCGCTGCCGCCACCATCCGAGCCACCGCCCGAATCGCCGCCACTGCCGGAATCGCTGCCGCCGTCCGATGACCCGCCGGAACGCCGCCGGAATCGCTCCCGCCACTGTCGGAGCCGCCGCCCGAATCGCTGGCGCCCCCGACGACCCGCCGCTGTCGGAGCCACCGCCTGAGTCGCTGTCGCCGCCCGACGACCCGCCGCTGTCGGAGCCGCCGCCCGAATCGCTGTCGCCGCCCGACGACCCGCCACCGTCAGAGCCACCGCCCGAATCGCTGTCGCCGCCCGACGACCCGCCGCTGTCGGAGCCACCGCCTGATCGCTGTCGCCGCCCGACGATCCGCCACCGTCGGAGCCGCCGCCCGAATCGCTGTCGCCACCCGACGACCCGCCGCTGTCGGAACCGCCGCCCGAATCGGTGTCGCCGCCCGACGACCCGCCGCTGTCCGAGCCGCCGCCGGAATCGCTGTCGCTGGACGAATCGCTCCCGCCGTCCGACGACGAATCGCCGTCGTCCGACTTCGAATCCTTCGACGAGCCGCCGCTGTCCTTGCTGTCCGAATCGTCGTCGGAGCCGCTCTTGGCGAGGGCGCGCGCGACCAGCCCGTGGGCACCGTCCCACAGGAGCAAGGGCACGCGCTCGACCGGTGCCGCCAGGGCACCCGCCGCAACCGCCGCCAGCAGAAGGGCACGATGCCGGCCCATCCCCGAGGCGCCTCCTCCAACATTCGTTGCGCGGCCCCTCACCGAGGTCGCGGTCACCTAACGTTAACAGAACGTCGCCGACGCGGCATCTAATCCATCGGGGAATATTCCTTTCCACATGCCGTTGTGGCTGCAAGGAACAGGGAAGCGGACCCGTCTGGAAGCGCAATGACCGATGATCTTGTCGCCTTGCTGCCGCGTCTCAGGCGGTTTGCTCGCGGCCTCTGTCGCAACGACGACGAGGCCGACGACCTTGTCCAGGCCGCGTGCGAGCGCGCCCTGAACAACATCGGGAGTTTCGCCGCCGGCACCCGCTTCGACAGCTGGATGTACCGGATCGTGCAGAACCTGTGGATCGACCGCTGCCGGTCGCGCGCCTCGCGCGGCGAGCATGTCGAGATCGACGAGGCCCTCGAGATCGAGGGCGGCGACGGACGGAGCGAGATGGAAGCCAAGCTGACCCTTGCCGAGGTGCGTGCGGCGGTGCGGACCCTGCCCGAGGAGCAGCGCCTGGTGCTGGCGCTGGTCACCCTCGAGGGCCTGTCCTACCGCGAGACCGCCGAGCGGCTGTCGGTGCCGATCGGCACGGTGATGAGCCGGCTCGCCCGCGCCCGCCGCAAGCTCGTCGAGCTTGCCGGCGGCGGCGCCACCACCCCCGCTGCGGCCAACGTGGCGTGAGAGAGACCATGACCCAGCCCGACGATGCCCTCCTGATGGCCTATGCCGACGGCGAGGTGACGCCCGAGCAGGCGGCCGAGGTCGAGGCGATGCTGGCCCGCGACCCCGAGGCCCGGGCGCTGGTGGCGAGCTTCCGCGACAGCGCCTCGATGGTCCGCGCCGCCTTCCAGTCGGCGCTCGACGAGCCGGTGCCGCCGGCCCTGCTGGCCGCCGCCCGCGGCCAGGGCCAGCCGGCCGCCGCGGCGGCCAACGCCAACGTCGTCGCCTTCAAGCCGCGGACCCGGCGCCCGGCGTGGATCCGCGGCGCCCTGCCGCTGGCCGCCAGCGTCGCGGTGGCGGTGGTCGCCGGCGGCTGGTGGCTGGAGACGGGCTCCGGCACTGCCGACCCGCTGTCGGTGGCGCTGTCCAGCACCCCGGCGAGCCAGCCGGTGACGGTGGCGGCCAACGCCAGCGTCGTGCCGGTCTCGACCTTCAAGATCGCCGATGGCCGCTGGTGCCGCGAGTTCGAGCGGACGGCCGGTGCCGACCGCGCTGCCGGGGTCGCCTGTCGTGGCGACGACGGGGCCTGGCAGGTCGAGATCCTGCTGCCGGCCGAGCCGGCCGAGGCCGCCGCCCAGGAGGGCTATGCGCTGGCCGGGGCCGAGGACTCGCCGGTCGACGCCTGGCTCGACCAGGCCGGGGCGGCGGCGGCGGTGCCGCCGGCCGACGAGGCGGCGCTGATCGCCGGCTGGCGCTGAGCGCTCAGCCGGCCGCGAGCCGCGCCCGGTCGTGCGATGCGGCCGGATCGAGCTCCGGCCCCAGCGGCACGATGCCGGTCGGGTTGATGCTCCCGTGGCTCTGGTAGTAGTGCCGCTTGATGTGCGCGAAGTTGACCGTCGGGGCGACGCCCGGCCACTGGTAGAGGTCGCGGGTGTAGCCCCACAGCGCCGGATAGTCGGCCAGCCGGCGCAGGTTGCACTTGAAGTGCCCGACATAGACCGGGTCGAAGCGGATCAGCGTGGTGAACAGCCGCCAGTCGGCCTCGGTCGGCCGGTCGCCGGTCAGGAAGCGCTGTCCCGACAGCAGCCCCTCCAGCCAGTCGAGGCTCCCGAACAGCTCGGTGACCGCCTCCTCGTAGGCCTCCTGCGAGGTGGCGAAGCCGGCCCGGTACACGCCGTTGTTGACGGTCGTGTAGATCCGCCCGTTGAGCGCCTCGATGGCCGGCCGCAGGGCGTCGGGCCGGTAGTCGCCGGGCTTCGCCCCGACGCCGTCGAAGGCGTCGTTGAACATCCGGATGATCTCGGACGACTCGTTGCTGACGATGGTCCGCCGCTCGCGGTCCCACAGCACCGGCACGGTGACCCGGCCCGAGTAGGCAGGGTCGGCCGTGGTGTAGACCTGGTGCAGGAACTCGAAGCCCTGCAGCCGGTCGCCGGTGCAGCCGGGCCCCGGCGCGAAGGTCCAGCCGTTCTCGCGCATCAGCCAGTGCACGACCGACACGTCGATCAGCCCCTCGAGGCCCTTGAGCGCGCGGTAGATCAGCGTCCGGTGCGCCCAGGGACAGGCCAGCGAGACGTAGAGGTGGTAGCGCCCGGCCTCGGCCCGGAAGCCGCCGGCGCCGGACGGGCCCGGGCTGCCGTCGGCGGTGACCCAGTTGCGGAACCGCGCGTCGCTGCGGACGAAGCGGCCGCCGGTCGAGCCGGTGTCGTACCAGACATCGTGCCAGCGGCCGTCGACGAGTTGCCCCATCAGGGCAGATCCGCCAGCAGGATCTCGGCACGCTCGGCGGCGGTCACGGTCACCGTCTCCTCGCCGGCGACGACGACGCCGTCGCGCGCCGCCACCGCCTTGCCGTTGACCGTGAGCCGGCCGACGGCGGCCACCAGGTAGGCCTTGCGGCCGAGGCCGAGGCGATGCGTCACCGTCTGCCCGGGCTCGAGCGTGGCGCCGAGCACGGCCGCATCCTGGTCGATCGGCAGCGCCCCCTCGTCGCCCGGCCGGCCGGAGGCCAGCGCCACCAGGGCGCCACCGCGGTCGGCCTTGGGGAAGGCGCGCTGCGCCCAGCGCGGCTGCAGCCCGCGGTGGCGCGGCTGGATCCAGATCTGGAAGATCGTGGTGACGCCGTCCTCGCGGTTGTACTCGGCATGGCGGATGCCCGTGCCGGCCGACATCACCTGGACGTCGCCGGCCGGGGTCCGCCCCTCGTTGCCGAGGCTGTCGAGGTGCGTGATCGCTCCGGTCCGGACATAGGTGATGATCTCCATGTCGCGGTGCGGATGCGGATCGAATCCGGTGTGCGGCTGGATCTCGTCGTCGTTCCAGACGCGCAGGGGACCGACCCCCATCCGCTCCGGGTCATGGTAGTGCCCGAAGCTGAAGTGATGGCTCGCGTTCAGCCAGTCCATCTGGAACTTGCCCAGCGACGCGAACGGACGCACCTCGACCGTCATCGAACTTACCCCTTGAGCTTGGCCGCGATCTTGGCGACGTGCTCGCCCTGGAAGCGGGCCATGCCGAGCTCCTTCTCGGAAGGCTGGCGCTCGCCCTGGCCGCCGGCGATGGTCGACGCGCCGTAGGGGCTGCCGCCCTTCACCTCCTCGTAGCCCATCTGGTCCTGGCAGCTGTACGGCAGGCCGACGATGACCATGCCGTGATGCAGCAGCACGGTGTGGAACGACGTGATCGTCGTCTCCTGCCCGCCATGCTGCGTGGCCGTGCTGGTGAACACGCTGCCGACCTTGCCGACCAGCGCCCCCTTCATCCACAGGCCGCCGGTCTGGTCGAGGAAGTTCTTCATCTGCGCCGCCATGTTGCCATAGCGGGTCGGCGTCCCGAAGACGATGGCATCGTAGTCGCCCAGCTCGTTCGGCGACGCCACCGGCGCCTTCTGGTCGGTCTTGTAGTGGAACTGCTTGGCGACCTCGTCGGGGACCAGCTCGGGCACCCGCTTCACCGTCACCTCGGTGCCGGCCACCTTGGCGGCACCCTCGGCGATGGCCTCGGCCATCTTCTCCACGTGACCCCAGGAGCTGTAGTAGAGAACCAGGACCTTCGACACGACCGCCCTCGCTGCTTGGTGGGACTTGCCGGACGAAGATAGACCCGTTCAGCCGGCGAAAAAGCCGCCGGCTGGCTGACAGATTGTCAACCGCTGGTAACCAATGTCAGGCCGCCGCCCGGGCCGCCCGCTCCTCGGCCACGGCCGCCCCGTCCCCGTCGCCCAGCCCCGCCAGTGCCGCCGCGTACTTGCGCCAGTTGCCGGCGCTCGACGGCCTGAGCACCACGCGCTCGGCGGCGAGGTGCCGGGCGGTGTCGAAGCGGCCGGCGCGCAGGGCGGCTTCCAGCGCCAGCTGGCGGAAGACGTCGCGCTGGGCGTGGCTGCCGCCGACCTGGGCGTCGATCCGGCGCAGCGGCAGCAGCAGGTCGACCGCCTCGCCGAAGCGGCCGGCGTAGAACGCCTGGATCGCCCGGATCAGCGGCAGCGTCACCGGCTCCAGCGTCGCGGCGAGATAGCTCGTGGACGAGCCGGCGACCCGCTCGAGCGAGGCCAGCTGCCGGGCGGCGTACTCGGTCCGGCCGCAGCGGGCCAGCGCCATGGCGGCGTGGATGTCGCTGAAGACGATGACGTGGTCCTCGGCCCAGGCCTCGGCGTGCCGCGCCAGCGTCTCCCAGCGCGCCCCGACGTCGACCCCGCGGAATTCCAGCCGGGCCAGCAGCGAGGCGCAGTTGTGCAGGTCGATGTAGAAGCAGCGCTCGCCCGGCCGGATCGCCTCGTCGTACAGGGCCAGGACGCCGGCATGGTCGTCCTGCTCCAGCATGAACAGGGCGGCGTGCCACCAGATGTGGGTGCGGAACGCCGAGCGGTCGTTCCAGTGGTCGACGGGGTGGCACAGCCAGCGCCGGCCGTCGTCGAGCCGGCCTTCCATCTCGAGCACGTGCGCCACCGCGTGGACCGACCAGATGTCGGCCGGGTTCAGCGCGTAGGCCTGCCGCCCCAGCCGCTCGGCGGTCCGGTAGTCGCCGCATTCCTCGATGCCGAAGGCCAGCATCGACAGCAGGAAGCCGTAGCCGGGCATGTCCGGCGACCAGGCCGGCAGCACGCAGGCCGGTGCCGTCCGCATCATCTCGCCATTGCCGGTCCAGAAGCCCTGGTGGTGCAGGAAGCGCACCGCCAGGATGTCGTGCGGCCAGGCGCCGACGATCGCCTGCCAGACGGCACAGGCGCCGACGATGTCGCCGGCCGCCCAGCGCTCGAGGGCCGCGACGTGCCGGCGCTCGCGCTCGGTCAGTCCCCGGGCCGCCACCGCCGCCGCCACATGCGCCTCGATCTGCGGCCGCACCGCGTTGGTCCCCTGCGTCAGCAGCAGGGCCGCCGCCACCACCCGCGCCAGGGCGAAGTCCGGGTCGTGCTCGAGGCAGGCGGCGACGCTCGGCGCCACCGCCAGCCGGTACTCGAGCATCTCGCCCACCGCCCGGTCGAACAGCGCGGCGGCTTCGTCGGTCGCGGTGAGCGGCAGGCCGCGCAGGTCGGCAGGCATGGTCGGCTCCGGGAGCGTGGGCGGCGCCATGCTACCGACCGGCAGCCGCCGCTGGCAAATCGGCGTGGCCCTGCCGCCCTGGCCTCGGCTATCGTCCAAGCGGGTCGCCGCCCGGGCGGCCGCGAAAGCGAGGTCATGGAACGCCGGCTCGCCGCCATCCTCGCCGCCGATGTCGTCGGCTACTCGCGCCTGATGGCGGCCGACGAGGCCGGCACGGTCCGGCGGCTGTCCGCCCTGCGCCGCGAGCGCGTCGACCCGCTGATCGCGGCGCACCGCGGCCGCGTCGTCAAGCTGATGGGCGACGGCACGCTGGTCGAGTTCGCCAGCGTCGTCGATGCCGTGCAGTGCGCGGTCGAGCTGCAGGCGGCGCTGGCCGAGCACAACGCCCTGCTGCCGGAGCCGCAGCGCCTCGTCCTGCGCATCGGCATCAACCTCGGCGACGTCATCGTCGAGGGCAGCGACCTCTATGGCGACGGCGTCAACGTCGCCGCCCGCATCGAGCCCCTGGCCGAGCCGGGCGGCGTCGCCGTGTCGCAGACCGTGCGCGACCATGTCGGCAACAAGCTGGGCCTCGCCTTCGCCGACCTCGGCGAGCGGCGGCTGAAGAACATCGACCGGCCGGTGCGGGTCTGGGCGGTGCGGGCCGGCGCCATGCCCGAATCGACGCTGCCGCCGGTGGACGCGACCCGGCCGTCGATCGCCGTCCTGCCCTTCGCCAACATGAGCGGCGATCCCGAGCAGGACTATTTCGGCGACGGCATCGCCGAGGACATCATCACCGACCTCAGCAAGATCTCGGCGCTGTTCGTGCTGTCGCGCAACAGCAGTTTCGCCCATCGCGGGCAGGCCGTCGACATCGCCGCGGTCTGCTGCCAGCACGGCATCGCCTACGTGCTCGAAGGCAGCGTGCGCAAGGTCGGCAGCCGGGTCCGCATCACCGCCCAGCTCATCGACGGCAGCACCGGCGGCCATCTCTGGGCCGAGCGCTACGACCGCGACCTCACCGACATCTTCGCCGTCCAGGACGAGATCACCCGGCAGATCGTGACGGCCCTGAAGGTCCGGCTGCTGCCGCGGGAGAAGGCCGCCATCAGCGGCGGCACGACCGACAGCGTCGAGGCCTACCAGCACTACCTGCAGGGCCGGCAGTTCTTCCATCGCCACAACCGGCGGGCCCTGGTCATCGCAAGGCGCAAGTTCGAGGAGGCGATCGCCGCCGACCCGCAGTTCGCCCGCGCCTACGCCGCCATCGCCGACACCGAGGCGCTGCTCTACCTGTGGCACGATCCGGGCGTCTCGCCGGACAGCATCCTCGCCGCCAGCGCCCGCGCGCTGGAGCTGCGCGCCGACCTTGCCGAGGCGCACGCCTCGCGCGGCCTCGCCCTCGAGATCAAGCAGCAGTTCGAGGAAGCCGAGCAGGCCTTCCGGCGCGCCATCGAGCTCGATCCCAACCTGTTCGAGGCCTTCTACTTCTTCGCCCGCATGCGGGTGCTGCAGGGCCGCCGCGAGGAGGCGGTCGAGCTCTTCCGCCATGCCGCCGAGCTGCGCTCGGACGACTTCCAGGCGCTGGCGCTGCTGCCGCAGATGCTGCGCGCGCTCGGCCGCACCGGGGAGATTGCGGCGACCGCCCGCGAGGCCCGCGACCGGGCCGCCCGCGAGCTCGGCCGCAACCCCGAGAACGCCCGCGCCGCCTACATGAAGGGTCTGATGGAGGCCGAGCTCGGCGACGCCGTGGCGGCGCGCCGGCAGCTGGCCGAGGCCCTGGCGATGGAGCCCGACGACTTCACCACGCTCTACAACGTCGCCTGCGGCTTCGCCCTGCTCGGCGACACCGAGGAAGCGATCACCCTGCTCGAGCGCACCGAGGCCGGCATCAGCGCCACCCACCGCACCTGGCTGATGCAGGACAGCGACCTCGATCCGCTGCGCGACCATCCCCGTTTCCGGGCCCTGCTCGCGCGCCTCGGCCTCTAGCCCGCCACCGTCCGGCCGGGCTAGGAGCGTCGCTCAACCTCGAGGATCTGGACATGCGCGTCGTCATCGTCGGAGCCGGCGTCGCCGGCCTGTCGGCCGCCTGGTGGCTGCGTCGCCTCGGCCATCAGCCGGTCGTCATCGACCAGGGGCCGATCCCCAACCCGATGGCCTCGAGCTTCGACCGCCACCGCCTGATCCGCCTCGCCCACAGCGAGGGCGACGGCCGCGGCGTCATCATCCACGAGGCCTTCGCCGCCTGGGACGCGCTGTGGGCCGACCTCGGCACCCGCCACTATGCCGAGACCGGCATGCTGATGGTCGGCAGCCGGCCCGACGACTGGGCCCATTCCTGCCGTGCCGCCTTCGACCGCAACGCCGTCGCCTACGAGGTCTGGGATCGCGCCGAGCTCGGCCGCCGCTGCGGCTACCTGGCGCTGGGCGACGACGACTGGGGCCTGTTCACCGCCAGGGGCGGCGCGCTGTTCGCCGACCGCATCCTGATCGGCCTCGCCTCCTGGCTGCTCGACGCCGGTGCCGACCTGTACCCGCGGGCCGAGGTGGTGGCCGTCGACCGCGAGGCCGCCACGGCGACGCTGGCCGACGGCACGGTGATCGGCGGCGATGCGCTGATCGTCGCCGCCGGCGCCTGGACCGGCCGGCTGCTGCCCGAGCTGGCGCCGTCCCTGCAGCCGCGCCGCTCGGTGGTCGCCTACCTGAAGCCGCCGGCCGACCTCGCCCCCTTGTGGCAGGACAGCCCCTGCTTCCTCGACTTCGGCCGCGGCAGCGACATGTACGCCGTCCCGCCGCTGGAGGGCATGGACTTCAAGTTCGGCAGCGGCGACCACAGCCGGCCGGGCGATCCGGCGACGCCGCGCGCGCTGGCTCCGGACGAGCCCGAGAGCCTGCTGGCCTTCATGCGCCCGTTCCTGCGCGACTTCGACCGCTACCAGGTCAGCGACGTGCGCGTCTGCTACACCTGCTACAGCCCGGACCAGCACTTCATCGCCGGCCGCGACGGCCGGATGGCCTATGTGTCGGGCTGCTCGGGGCAGATGTTCAAGTTCGGCGCCGTCATGGGCCGCCGGCTCGCCGAGGCCGCCATCGGCACCCTCGACGGCGAGACCCTGCGCCTGTGGGCGCGCGGCGAGCGGCCGCTCGGTGGCTGAGGCCCGGGCACGGCGCTTGCAGGCAGGCGTGACCTCGGGGATGCTGTTTCCCCGGTCCTAGATTGCGGACCTCGATGCTGCGCCGAATACTCCTCGTCCTGCTCACCCTGGTCGTCCTCCTCGCCGCCGCCGTCGGCGGCGTGCTCTGGCGGCTGACCCAGGGACCGCTGTCGCTCGCCTGGCTGCAGCCGACGATCGAGGCGATGATCGCCCGCGCCTCGCCCTATACGGTCACCTTCACCGAGCCCAGCCTCGTCTGGGAGCGCCAGCAGGAGCTGCTCGGGCTGCAGGTGAAGAACCTCGAGGCCCGCTCGCCGTCCGGCCAGCTGGTGGCCGCCGCACCGCAGCTGCGCGGCGAGCTGTCCCTGCCCGCCCTCATGAGCGGCGAGATTCGCCTCGTCGGGGCCGCCCTCGACCTGCCGGTGATCGGCCTGAAGCGCGAGACCGACGGCCGGATGGCGCTGAGCTTCGACGGCAAGCTGGCCGAGGTGCCGGTGGCGGAGACCTCGGGCGGCGGCGGCCTCGGTGCGCTCCTCGGCGGCGACCCGGGCGCCACCGATCCGCGCCTCGGCATGCTGCACGACGTCGTCATCCGCGCCCCGCGCCTCGACTTCACCGACGTCGCCGCCGGCACCACTGCCACCGCGTCCGACGCCGAGTTCCAGCTCGTCCGCGAGGGCGACGTCTGGACCTCGTCGCTCTCGGCCGACGTCGGCAAGGGCCGCCTCCTCGCCTCGGCGAAGCCGGCCGGCAGCGGCGTCGAGCAGGCGGTGACCTTCGAGCTCACCGACGTCCTGCTCAGCGACCTTTCCGCCGTCGCCCCCAACGCCGGCATCGGCGGGCTCGCCGTGCCGGTCAGCGGCACCGTCGGCTTCACCATCGATCCCGACACCGGCGAGCGCGGGGCGGCGACGGTGGTGCTCGACGCCAATGGCGGCCAGCTCGCGGCACCCGACCTCGGCCTCGCGCCGGTGGCGGTGACCAGGGCCACCGTCCGCGCCACTCTCGAGGCCGGCTGGCAGGCCGTCACCATCCAGCAGTTCGACCTCGCCGGCGACGGCTTCGGCGTCGGCCTGACCGGCAACGCCGGCCTGCAGGACGGCGACCTCAGGCTCGACCTGACGCTGAAGGCCGACGATCTCGACGTCGCCGAGATCCTCCGCCTGTGGCCGACCACCCAGGCGACCGGGGCCCGCGACTGGATCGCCGCCAACCTGACCGCCGGCAAGGTCACCGGCGCCAGCGTCAAGCTCGGCGAGGGTCCGTCGCGGCCGGGCCAGCTCGACCTCGAGGGCAGCTTCGGCTTCACCGGTGCCACCGTCCTCTACCTCGACGGCTTCCCGCCGGCCCAGGGCGTCGACGGCACCGGCTCGCTGGCCGGCGACACCCTGGCCCTGCAGACCACCGGCGGCACCAGCGGTGCCATCCGGCTCGGCAAGGGCCAGGTCTCGCTGTCGAACCTGACCGGCGCCGGCCTCAGCCAGCTCAACGTCAGGCTCGACGTCGCCTCGTCGGTGACCGATGCGCTGCGCCTGCTCGACCGCGAGCCCATCGGCTTCTCCAAGGCCAGCGGCCTGCCGGTCGACTGGGCCACCGGCGACCAGGCGACGACGGTCACCGTCAGCCTGCCGATCGTCGACCCGCTGCCCAAGGCCAGGATCGAGTACCGCGCCCAGTCGACGCTGACGAAGCTGGCCATTCCCCGGCTGCAGCCCGACCTCGCCTACCGCGTCGCCGCCGACTCGGTGAAGCTCGCGGTCGACCCCCGCACGGTGCGCGTCGACGGCGACGTCCGCGTCAACGACGTCCCGCTCAACCTCGCCTTCCAGCAGAACCTGGTGCCGGTGAAGAACGTCGACCGGCGCATCGTCGCCCGCGGCCGGGCCGATGCCGCCGGCGTCCGGGCGCTGGGCTTCACCTGGCCGGACGGGCTCAAGGGAGCCGCCGGCTACGAGGCGGTGGTCATCGACGGCCGCTCGCCGAAGCGCACCGTCGACGTCGACCTCGAGCTCAAGGAGCTCGCCATCGACGTCCCGGCGCTCAAGATGCGCAAGAGCGCCGGCATCGGCGGCGTCGCCAGCCTGATCCTGACCGAGCAGGACGACGGCCTCATGGTCGTCGACCACGCCCTGCTCGACATGCCGGCCTGGAAGGTCGAGGGCAGCGGCGCGCTGCGCCTCGACCCGCTGCGCCCCGAGCGCATCGTGCTGAAGCAGCTGCGCGCACCGCTCGGCGACCTGACCGCCGACCTCGCCCTGCAGCGCAACGTCTGGACCGGCCGGATCGACATCGGCACGCTCGACCTGCGCCCGCTGCGCGAGAGCGGCGATACCGGCGGCGGGACCACCACCATCCCGGACATGGCGCTGCAGCTCTCGGCCGCCCGCCTGCAGCTCGGCGAGACCCCGCTGAGCCGCCTGTCCGGCAGCGTCGAGCGCCGCGGCGGCGTCTGGCGCAGCGCCGACCTCAAGGCCTCGATCCAGGACAGCACGCTGTCCGTCGACCTCAAGCCCGGCGACAAGGGCGGCCGCCTCAACGTCCGCGGCAGCGACGCCGGCTGGGTGATGCGCGCCTTCGGCACCTCCGACAACGGCATCCGCGGCGGCAACCTCACGGTCAAGGCCGACCTCATGGCGACCGGCGCCGCCGAGGGCGAGCTCAAGGTCCGCGACTTCACGCTCTGGGGTGCGCCGACCATCGCCCGGATCATCTCGCTGGCCTCGTTCAGCGGCCTCGGCTCGGCGCTGCGCGGCGACGGCGTGCCGGTCCGCCGCCTCGTGGTGCCGTTCAGCTACCGCAACGACGTCATCACCGTGACCGGCGGCCGGCTGGTCGGCAGCGACATCGGCGCCCGCGCCGACGGCACCGTCGACCTCGCCCGGCAGCGGCTGAACATCACCGGCACGGTGGCCCCGGCCTACACGCTGAACCGCATCCTCGGCAGCATTCCGATCCTCGGCTCGCTGATGTCCGGCAGCCGCTCGGATGCCGCCCTGGCCGCCACCTTCAGCGTCACCGGCCCGCTCGGCGCGCCCGCGGTCAGCGTCAATCCGCTGGCGGCGCTGGTCCCCGGCGCCATCCGCGACCTGTTCACGGTGCCGCCCGAGACCGACTGAGCCGTTGCGGCGGCCCGGAGCGGCCGCCATAACCGCCGGACCGCTTCAGGGGGAGGAACGGATCGATGAGCGCCGAGGCGAGGCTGAAGGAGAAGGGCATCGAGCTGCCGGCGGTGACGGCGCCGGTCGCCAACTACGTGAACGCGGTGCGGACCGGCAACCTGCTGTTCCTCGCCGGCAAGGGCCCGAACCGGCCCGACGGCTCGTGGATCACCGGCAAGGTCGGCCGCGACGTCACCGTCGAGGAGGCCTACCAGCACGCCCGGCTGACCGGCCTCAACCTGATCGCGGTGATGAAGGCCGAGCTCGGCTCGCTCGACCGCGTCCAGCGCATCGTCAAGGTGCTGGGCATGGTCAACGGCGTGCCGGAGTTCGCCGACCAGCCCAAGGTCATCAACGGCTGCTCCGACCTCTTCGTCGAGGTCTTCGGCGACCGGGGCAAGCACGCCCGCTCGGCCGTCGGCATGGGCAGCCTGCCCAACAACATCACCGTCGAGATCGAGTGCATCGTCGAGGTGTCCTGAAGTGGCGGCGACGGCCGCGGAGCTGATCGCGTTGCTCGGCCTGCAGCGCCATCCGACCTGCGGCTTCGTCGCCCGGACCTTCGAGAGCAGCGTGACCCTGCCGGCGGACGCCCTGCCGGCAGCGTTCCCGACCGCACGGCCCGCCGGGGCCGTGCTCTGCTTCCTCGTCACCACCGACGCCCACGTCGTGATGCACCGCATCCCGGCCGACCAGATGTACCACCACTACCAGGGCGACCCGCTCGAGGTCCTGCTGCTCTACCCGGACGGCAGGGGCGAGGTCCGCACGATGGGCCAGGATCTCCAGGGCGGCCAGCGGCCCCAGCTGCTGATCCCGGCCGGCACCTTCCACATGTCGCGCCCGAACGGCCCGCTCGGCTGGTCCCTGCTCGGCACCTCCGAATGGATCGGCGTCGAGCCCACGGACGTCGAGCAGGGCGACCGCACCCGCCTGACCGCCGCCTACCCGGCGATGGCCGCGGCGATCGCGTCGTTCATGGGGGCGGGGTGACGCCGCCGGACACCCGCTTCGCCACCTACGGCACGCTGGCGCCGGGTCGGCCCAACCATCACCAGCTGGCGGCCCTGGACGGGTGCTGGCGGCAGGGTACCGTGCGCGGCCGGCTGGTCGACGCCGGCTGGGGCGCCGCACTCGGCTATCCGGGCCTGGTCCTCGACCCGTCCGGTCCCGTGGTCGAGGTCCACCTGCTCGAATCGGCGGCGCTGCCTGCCCACTGGTCCCGGCTCGACGCCTTCGAGGGACCCGGCTACCGGCGGGAGGTCGCGCGCGTCGCCTTGCCTGACGGCGAGGTGGAGGCCTGGATCTACGTGCTGGCGAGCTGAATGGCAGGGCGCCCTCGCGCCGGATCGACAGCCATGGCCGAGGCGCCTAAGAGCGCAGGCGAGCCGCGCCGGCGGGTTCGCGGCCTTTCGGATGCGAGGCCTCCACGCCCATGATGAACCGCCTGTCCGGCGCCGAGGCGCTCGTCCGGATGCTCGACGGCTACGGCGTGCGCCACGTCTTCGGCCTGTGCGGCGACACCAGCCTGCCGCTCTACGATGCGCTGGTCCGCCTCGACCACGGCATCGCCCACATCCTCACCCGCGACGAGCGCCACGCCGCCTACATGGCCGACGCCTACGCCCGGTTCTCGGGCCGGGTCGGCGTCTGCGAGGGCCCCAGCGGCGGCGGTGCGACCTACATCCTGCCGGGCCTCGCCGAGGCCAACGAGAGCAGCTCGCCGGTGCTGGCGCTGAACTCCGACGTCTCGGTCGCCGGCCGCGGCCGCTACGTGCTGACCGAGCTCGACCAGGCCGCCCTGTTCCGCCCGGTGACCAAGTGGAACGCCGTGGTCGACGCCCCGGCCCGCCTGCCGGCGGCCCTGCGCCGCGCCTTCCGCGAGCTGACCACCGGCCGCCCCGGTGCCGTCCACCTGGGCCTGCCCTACGACGTCCTGGCCGGCCCGGTCGACGAGGCCGAGGTCCGCATCGACAGGACGGCACCGCATCGCCCGGCCCCCGCCGCCGCCGACATCGCCCCCTTCGTCGAGCGCCTGCGCAAGGCTAGGCGGCCGCTCGCCATCTGCGGCGGCGGGGTGATCGTCGCCGGCGCCGAAGCGGCCCTGCGGCGCGTCGCCGAGGCGCTGCCGATGGCCGTCGCCACCACCATCAGCGGCAAGGGCAGCCTGCCCGAGGACCACCCGCTGGCCGTGGGCGTCGTCGGCAGCAATGGCGGCACGCCCGAGACCCGGGCGCTGGTCGATGCCGCCGACCTGATCCTGTTCGTCGGCTGCCGCGCCGGCTCGGTCACCACCGAGCGCTGGCGCCACCCGGTGCCGGGCGCGGTCGCGGTCCTGCACATCGACATCGATCCCGCCGTCCCCGGCACCAACTACCCGACCGAGGCGGCCCTGGTCGGCGACGCCAGGGCCGCCCTCGAGGCCATCGCCGCAGCCCTCGAATCCGCCAGCGCCGACGACCCGCGCCCGGCCGTGGCGTCCGCGAAAGCGTCCAAGCGCGCCGCCTTCCTGGCCCTCGCCGAAGCGGACGCGACGCCGATCCGCCCCGAGCGCGTCGTCGACGCCCTCGACCGCCTGCTCGACGACGATGCCGTGCTGGTCGCCGACCCCGGCACGCCCTGCCCCTACCTTTCGGCCTTCTGGCGCGCCCGCCGCCCCGGCCGCCGCTTCCTCAGCAACCGGGCGCACGGGGCGCTCGGCTATGCGCTGCCCGCCGTGGTCGGCGCCGCCACCGCCTGCCCGGGTGCGAAACCGGTGGCGGTGATGGGCGACGGCAGCTTCGCCATGGCCTGCGGCGAGCTCGAGACCATCCACCGCCTGCGCCTGCCGGTGACGCTGGTGGTCATCAGCAACGCCACCTTCGGCTGGATCAAGGCCGGCCAGCGCTCCGGCTTCGGCAGCCGCTACTTCGGCGTCGACTTCGGCCGCACCGACCACGCCGCCGTCGCCCGCGCCTTCGGCCTCGCGGCCTTCACCGTCGAGCGCCCGGACGACGTCCTGCCCACCCTGCACCGCGCCCTGGCCATGGCCGAGCCGGTGCTCGTCGACATCCTGTGCCAGCCGCTGCACGAGGCCAGAGCCCCGGTCAGCGAATGGGTCGCCTGAGGAGCCCGTCCCCCATGCAGTGGGTCAACCCCGACAGCATCGCCCCGCCCTTCTCGGCCTACAGCCAGGGGGTGCTCACCGACGGCCCGCAGCGCTGGCTGCACGTCTCCGGCCAGGTCGGCATCCGCCCCGACGGCACCCTGGAACAGGGTTTCGCGGCCCAGGCCGAGCGGGCGCTGGCCAACGTCCTGGCCGTCCTCGCCGAGGCCGGCATGAGCAAGGACGACATCGTCAAGCTCGACGTCTTCCTGACCCGCTCCTCCGACCTCAAGGCCTGGCGCGCCATCCGCGACCGCACCCTCGACGGCCACCTCGCTGCCTCGACCCTGCTGATCGTCGCCGGCCTCGCCAGCCCGGACTGGCTGCTGGAAGTGCAGGCGGTGGCGGCGACGCGGGCGTAGGGCACAGCGCGCGCCACCCAAGCGTACGCCTTAGCCGATCTGAACGACGGTAGCCCCGCCTTCGTCGTCTAAAGGGACAGGACGCGCCGACCCTCAGCAGAGAGTCATCGTGACGAAGCCGATGACGGCACGCCTATCGCTGCGCCTGCCCGCCGACCTGCTGGCCGCGGTCAAGGCGAAGGCGAAGGCGCGCGGGCTGCCCTACCAGCGCTTCATCCGCGAGGTGCTGGAGCGCGCCGTGCGGGAGAGCCCGGCCGGCTGACGCCGGCTGCGGCGGAACGCCCCTTGTGCCGGAGCCAATGCGGGCATATACCCGCGCCATGCCCCGCGAATGCTACTGCGCCGTGCTCCGCGCCGCCGCCCGCAAGATGACGGCGATCTACGACGCGGCCCTGGCGCCGGTCGGCATCGGCGTGGCGCAGTACAGCCTCCTGCGCACCATCGAGCGGCGCGGGCCGCTGTCCCTGACCGAGCTCGGCCGGATCAGCGAGCACGACCGCTCGACCATCGGCCGCAACGTCCGCCTGCTGCAGCGCATGGGCCTGGTCGGCCCGTCCGACGCCACCGACAGGCGCGAGAGCCGGATCGCCCTGACCGCGGCCGGCCGGGAGACCCTGGCCCGGGCCGAGGCGCCGTGGGCCGAGGCGCAGCGGAGCATCGAGGCCCGCCTCGGCGGCGATGCCGCCGCCCGCCTGCGCGACCAGCTCGAGGCTTTTTGAGGATTTCTTCGCGATGATATGGGCATATACCCGCAACGGACGCGCCTGATGCTCTCGACCCGCCTCGCCGGCGCCCTCGGCAGCCGCGGCCTGCACTATGGCTGGGTGGTCGTGGCGACCACCTTCCTCACCATGCTGGCGACCGCCGGCGCGCTGGGGGCCCCGGGCGTCATGCTGGTCCCGCTGCAGCAGGAGTTCGGCTGGCAGAACGCCGACATCTCCTTCGGCATGGCGCTGCGCCTGCTGCTGTTCGGGCTGATGGGCCCGTTCGCCGCTGCCCTGATGAACCGCTTCAGCCTGCGCAGCGTGGTCGCCGCGGCCCTGCTGCTGATCGTCGCCAGCCTGCTCGGCTCGCTGGTCATGCGCGAGGTCTGGCAGCTGGTCCTGCTCTGGGGCGTCGTCGCCGGCATCGGCACGGGCATGATCGCCCTGGTGTTCGGCGCCACCGTGGCGGCGCGCTGGTTCGTCCACCGCCGCGGCCTCGTCGTCGGCCTGCTCACCGCCAGCAACGCCACCGGCCAGCTCGTCTTCCTGCCGCTGCTGGCCGGGCTGACCGAGCGCTTCGGCTGGCGCCTGGCGCTGCTGGCGGTGCTGGCCGCCCTGCTGCTGGCGATGCTGCTGGTGCTGCTGCTGCTGCGCGACCGCCCGGCCGATGTCGGCCTGCCGCCCTACGGTGCCGCCGCCCTCGTCCCGCCGCCGCCGCTCGACCGCCGCCTCGGCGCCATGCTGCTGTCGCCGCTCCTGGCCCTGCGCGACGCCGCCGGCAGCCGCACCTTCTGGGTGCTGTTCGCCACCTTCTTCGTCTGCGGCCTGAGCACCAACGGCCTGATCCAGACGCACTGGATCGCGCTCTGCGGCGACCTCGGCGTGGCCCCGGTCGGCGCCGCCGGCATGCTCGCCCTGATCGGCGTGTTCGACCTCGTCGGCACCATCCTCTCCGGCTGGCTGTCCGACCGCTACGACAACCGCTGGCTGCTGTTCTGGTACTACGGCCTGCGCGGCCTCTCGCTGGTCTACCTGCCGTTCACCGACTTCTCGCTGGCCGCCCTGTCGCTGTTCGCGGTGTTCTACGGCCTCGACTGGGTGGCGACGGTGCCGCCGACGGTGCGGCTGGCCGCCGACCGCTTCGGCGCGGAGCGCTCGGGCCTGGTCTTCGGCTGGATCTTCACCGGCCACCAGCTGGGCGCGGCGACCGCCGCCTGGGGCGCCGGCGCCACCCGCGACAGCTTCGCCACCTACATGCCGGCGCTCTACACCGCCGGCGGCTTCTGCCTGATGGCGGCACTGCTGGCGCTGACCATCGCCCGCCGGCCGGCGGCGGGCGGGCCCGTCCCCGCTGCCGGCCCGGCCTGAGCTAGCCGCGCTCGAAGTAGCGGATCAGCTCCCAGTCGGTGACCGCCCCGTCGTACTGCGCCTGCTCCCAGCGCAGGGCGTGGACGTAGTGGTCGACGACGTCGTCGCCCATGGCCGCGCGCATCACCGCCGAGCCGTCGAGCCGGTCGACCGCCTGGTGCAGGGTCTTGGGCACCGCCGGGATCTCGCTCGAGCGGTAGGCGTCGCCGGTGAAGGCCGGGCCCAGTGCCAGGCCGTTCTCGATGCCGTGCAGGCCGGCCGCCAGCAGGGCGGCGAAGGCGAGGTAGGGATTGGCGTCGGCCCCCGGGATCCGGCACTCGACGCGGGTCGACTTGCCGTGCCCGAGCACGCGGAAGCCGGCGGTGCGGTTGTCGCGGCTCCAGACGATGTTGGTCGGCGCGAACGAGCCCGCCTGGAAGCGCTTGTAGGAGTTCACGCACGGGGCGAGGAACGGGACGAGCTCGCCGGCACAGGCGAGCTGCCCGGCGAGGAACTGCCGGAACAGCGGCGTCACGCCCTCGGGGTCGGCCTTGTCGGCGAAGGCGGCGCTGCCGTCCGCCTCGTTCCACAGGCTGGTGTGGATGTGGCACGAGCTGCCGGCCAGGTCCTTGCGCCACTTGGCCATGAAGGTGACCGCCTTGCCCTGCAGGTAGGCGATCTCCTTGATGCCGGTCTTCATGATCACGTGCCGGTCGGCCATCTCCAGGGCCTCGGCGTAGACGATGTTGATCTCCTCCTGGCCCGGGCCCCACTCGCCCTTGCTCTCCTGGACCGGGATGCCCGCCCCCTCCATGCCGTTGCGGATCGCCCGCATCAGCGGCTCGCGCTTGGTCGTCTCGAGGACGTGGTAGTCCTCGATGTACCAGCCGGCGGTGCGCAGGTCGTGGTAGCGCTTGTCCCGGGCGGTGCGGAAATCCTCGTCGAAGGCGTAGAACTCGAGCTCCGAAGCCATCACCGCCTTGAAGCCGCGGTCCTTGAGCCGGGCCAGCTGGCGCTTGAGGATGGCGCGCGGGCTGTGCGGCAGGTCGTGGCCGTGATGGTCGCAGACGTCGCCCAGCACCAGGGCGGTGCCCGGCAGCCAGGGCAGCCGGCGCAGGGTGCGCAGGTCCGGGCGGATCATGAAGTCGCCGTAGCCGCGGTCCCACGAGGCGGCCTTGAAGCCCGGCACCGGCTCCATGTCGATGTCGACCGCCAGCAGGTAGTCGCAGGCGTGCCACTCGTCCTTGACCGTCTCGAGGAAGTAGCGGGCGTGGACGCGCTTGCCGACGAGCCGGCCCTGCATGTCGACGAACGCCGCGACGACCGTGTCGATCTCGCCGTGCTCGGCCAGTTCGGCGAGCTCGGCAAGGTCGAGTCTGCCCGTCATGATGCTTCCCCCAAGTGGTTACGACAGCGGTGCTTTGTGGCGTATCGCTGCGGCAGGATGCGACGCCGCCAGCCGGCCGCCAACCGGATTTTGTGACAGCCGCGGGAGCGGGAATGGGATTCGTCGCCGGCAAGCTTGCCTGGTACCTGCTCTGCCCGAGCAACTTCCTGCTGCTGCTGATCGCCGCGGGCGGGCTCGTCGGCCTGACCGGCCGGCGCTGGGGCTACCGCGTCGCCTGGACCGGCTTCGTCGTCCTCTTCCTCGTCGCCACCTTCCCGGTCGGCGAGGCGCTGCGCCGGCCGCTGGAGGAGCGCTTCGCCGCGCCCGACCCGCCGCCGGCCCGGGTCGACGGCATCATCGTGCTCGGCGGCGGCATCGACCCGCAGGCCAGCGCCGCCTGGGGCCAGCCGGCGCTGGGCCCCACCGCCGAGCGCTTCACCGCGCTCGTCGAGCTCGGCCGGCGCTGGCCGCAGGCCACGCTGGTCTTCACCGGCGGCGTCGGCTCGCTGCGCGGTGCCGCCACCACCGAGGCCGCCGTGCTGCGCGACTTCTACGCCCGCCAGGGCTTCGACCTCGACCGCATCGTCTTCGAGGACCGCTCGCGCAACACCGTCGAGAACGCGCTGTTCACAAAGGCGCTGGTCGACCCGCAGCCCGGCCAGGTCTGGCTGCTGGTGACCTCGGCCTCGCACATGCCGCGCGCCATGGGCGTGTTCCGCAAGGCCGGCTGGGACGTTACGGCGTGGCCGGTCGACTACCGCACCCGCCGCGACCTGCCCTCGCGGCTGCTGATCCAGGCCGGGCAGCGCCTCGACCAGCTCGACGAGGCCTTCTACGAGTGGGAGGGCCTGCTCTACTACCGGCTGCGCGGCCACATCGGCGCGCTGTTCCCGGCACCGTGACGCGGCGTCCGGCGTCCGGCGTACCGGACGACGGCACGCCGGCCCGGCAACCTTGACAGCAACGCGCCGCCTGCGATGACTTTGCTGTCGCACGCCTCGACAAGCATAACCCGGCGTCGACAGTTGCCGTTACTGTTCCCGCCACAGGAGAGCGCGCGATGGCCACGATCGTCGGATCCGGCGGCCCCGACAGCCGGTCCGGCACGTCCGGCAACGACATCCTGAGCCTCTACGGCGGCAGCGACACCGCCCGCGGCGGCAAGGGCATCGATACGCTCTTCGGCGGCAACGGCAACGACACGCTGTCGGGCGAGGATGGCAGCGACACCCTGCTCGGCGAGAACGGCAACGACAGCCTGTTCGGGGGCAATGGCAACGACCGGGTCGATGGCGGCAGCGGCAACGACACGGTCTCGGGCGACGAGGGCAACGACGTGCTGCTGGGCCACGCCGGCAGCGACACCCTGCTCGGCTTCGGCGGCGCCGACACGCTCCTCGGCCACGACGGTTCCGACACGCTGCTCGGCTTCGGCGGGGCCGACACCCTGCTCGGCGCCGGCGCCCGCGACGTCCAGGAGGGCGGCGCCGGCAACGACGTCTTCCTGTTCGGCAAGGGCCTGGGCGACATCCCGCCGGGCATCGGCACCGGCGTCGGCGTGGCCAACCGCGACCTCATCCGCGACTTCGCCAGCGGCGACAGGATCGACCTCGCCGGCATCGACGCCAACACCGCCTCGGCCACCGACAACGCCTTCACCTGGGTCGGCAGCGGGGCGCTGGGTGGAGCCGGCAAGCTCGGCTACTACACCATCGCCAACGGCGTGGTGATCCGCGGCAGCACCGACAGCGACGGCGCCGCCGAGTTCGAGATCGAGCTGCAGGGCGTCGCCACGCCCGTCGAGGGCTGGTTCAGCCTCTGACGGCAGGCGCCGGTGATTCGCGTCACCGACAGGCCAGCCGCGACCGTCTAGATCGTCTCCTGCGCGAGCGGTGGCGCCCGGGCCGGCAGGCCAAGGCCATCACCTGACAAACGACCGGACACCGGCCCACCCTCGCCGCCTTCGCCAACCCTGCGATCCGGTCCGCCGGCGGCCTCCGTGCCGCCCGAACCCCCGGTCGCGCCCTGGAGACGGACATGGTCTGGAACGGTACGAGCGCCAGCGAGACCCACGACGGCGGCATCCTGCGCGACACGCTGAACGGCAACGGCGGCAACGACACCCTCGACGGCAAGGCCTCCGACGACCTGATCTATGGCGGCACCGGCAACGACAAGCTCTACGGCAGCGACGGCGAGGACGAGGTCCACGGCGGTGAGGGCAACGACAGCGTCTACGGCGGGGACGGCGACGATGACCTGCATGGCGGCAATGGAAATGATGTGGTCTATGGCGGGACCGACTGGTCCCTGGATGATCTCCGGGGCGATGCCGGCGACGACTACCTGTACGGCGGCAGCGCCGACGGCTCTGTTGACGCCTATGGCGGGGCCGGCAACGACTACGTCTACGGCGGCAGCGGCGCCAACGCCGGCAACCTCTATGGCGGAAACGGCAACGACAACCTGTTCGGCGGCAACAATCCCGACGACATCTACGGCGGCGCCGGCAACGACAGCCTGGACGGCGGCACGAGCTGGGACGTGCTCTATGGTGGTACCGGCAACGATACCTTCGACTACGACGAGACCGCCGACAGCGCCCCGGCGGCGCGCGACCGCATCGGCGACTTCTCCCAGGCCGAGGACGACCTGATCAACCTCGCCACCATCGACGCCAACGGCAGCGGCGCCGGCAGCCCGCTGTTCGCCTTCATCGGCACCGCCGGCTTCAGCGCCGCCGGCCAGGTCCGCTACTACCAGTCCGGCGGCGACACCATCGTCCAGATCAACACCGCCGGGGCGAGCGGTGCGGAGATGGAGATCGTCCTGACCGGCACCATCAACCTGGTCGCCGGCGACTTCGTCCTCTAGGGCCGCGGCGCGGCCGCCGCCCGGCCGTCGGGTCGGGCCGGCGGCGCCCCGGCGGGGCCCGCCTCCGCGGCGAGCACCCGCTCGGCGAGGCCGACGAAGGCGGCGGCGTAGGCCTGCACCGCCCGCACCGCATCGCCCGTGGCGATCGGCTTGGGCGGCCCGAACGGCCGGCCGTTGACGTCGACGATGTAGATCCGCCCGTCGCCCCGGTCGCGCAGCACGTCGAGCTCGCCGAGGTCGAGGCCGATGGCGTGGCAGAAGGTGCGGATGCCCTGCTGCTCGGCGGCCGACAGCACGGCGGCGGTCTCGGCCAGCGCCACGCGGCCGTTGACGTTGCGGAAGCGCCCCTCGAGCGGGCGGTATTTCAGGTAGACGAACGGGATCTCGCCGCCCAGCACCGGCACCCGGAAGTCGAGCACCGCGCCGTCGTCGGTGCGGTTGTCGACCAGACGCTGGTAGCTGAGCCCCGGGTCGGCGACGGCGATCGGGCAGCGGATCACCCGCCCGTCATGCGCGGCATTGCCGTCGGACTTGGCGACGCAGTCGCCGGCATGGGTCGTCGGATCGACCGCCAGCGCGTAGCCGAAGGTCTCGGCGAAGATCCGGCCCACCTGCGACTTGCTGGTGTCGCGCAGGCGGCGGTTGAGGGCGACCGGCAACAGGGAGACGGGCGGGGCGCGGCGCACGCCACCCCAGATCACCCCGACCTGCGGCCGCCGGCCCGCCGCCGGCACCGTCCCGCCGCCGTGGGCGGCCAGGCCGATGCCCGCGAGCAGGGCCACCTTCCACATGATCTCCTTGTGGTTCGGCACCGTCGGGTAGCAGGCGAGGTCGAACCGCGCCCGCGGCCCGCGGCCGAGCAGGCGGGCCGCCGCCAGGCGCAGCACCAGCGCCCGGAACGGGCCGTTCTTGACGAGCTCGCGCACCAGCGAGCGGCGTCGCTGCGAGGCCTTGTCGGGCGTCAACCGGATGTCCTGCGTAGCCTTGCCGCGCTCGGGCCCTGGTCGGCCGGCCGGCACAACGTCGCGATGATGCCCGCACCCCCGGCGGGCGACAAGCCGGGCGCTCCCGGCCCGGCATTTGCCGGGAATTCGCTGCAAACACCGGATGTTGACAGCGACCGCCCGGCGGCGCGATAGGCTTGGCGTTTTCTACCATGGGTAGATTGCCATGCCCGCCGATCCCTCGCCGCTGCAATCCGCGACCTCGCGCCTCAACGCGCTGCACTCGACCGGCCCGGCCAGCGCCGCCGGCAAGGCCGCGTCGGCCTGCAACGCCTTCCGCCACGGCCTGCGCGCCACCACGATCCAGGTCGGGCCCGAGGAGGCGGCCGCGCTCGAGCGCCTGCACGCCAGCCTCGCCCGGCGCTGGCAGCCGCACGACGCCGCCGCCGAGGAGCTGGTCCAGACCCTGGCCGTGCTCGAGCTCAAGCTCGCCCGGCTCGACGGCCTCGAGCTGCGCCTGACCCACCGGCTCGACGGCGGCGAGCCTGCCGACGCCGGGCTGCCGAGCATGGCGACGCTGCAGCGCTACCGCGCCTCGCTGCAGCGCGAGCGCGACGCCGTCGAGCGGCGCCTGCTTGAGCCACCGGAGCTGCGCTGCACGAACGAAGCCGAGCCCGAGCGCCCGGCCGCGGCGGCGCCGGCGGCGACGCCGCCGGCCGGACCGCCGGCCAAAGCGCATCGCCACCTCAATCGTCACGAGCGCCGCCGGCTTGCCGCCGAGGCCCGCCGCACGGCCATGCCCTTGGCGAATCCTGCCGCACCGTCCTAGGGTATCGGTGGCCACAACCGAGGAAGACCGCCGATGACCATCAAGCCCGCCCGCGAGTTCGTCGCCGCCGCCAACGCCGCCATCCCGGCCCTGTCCGCCGCCGACGCCGAGGCCCTCGTCGGCCGCGACGACGTCCAGTTCGTCGATGTCCGCGAGCCGGCGGAATGGGAGAAGGGCCACATCCCGGGTGCCGTCCACGTCCCGCGCGGCCTGCTCGAGTTCAAGGCCGATCCGTCCCTGCCGGCCTACCACGAGCCGAAGCTCGATGCCGGCAAGCGCCTCGTCGTCTACTGCGCCTCGGGCGGCCGCTCGGCGCTGGCGACGAAGACCCTCAAGGACATGGGCTATCCCGACGTCGCCAACCTCCAGGGCGGCTTCACCGGCTGGAGCGAGGCGGGCAAGCCCGTCGAGCGCTGACACGATCGCGCGAGGCCGTGGCCCGCCGCCGCCGGACCGGCTAGGCTGGCCCGCACATTTCCGCACGCCAACGCGGAGGGCGCGCCATGATCGTCACCGGGACCGGCGGCAACGACAGCAGGGCCGGCTCGACCGGCAACGACACCCTGAACCTGTTCGGCGGCAACGACCGCGGCTACGGCGGCAGCGGCGCCGATACCCTGTTCGGGGGCAATGGCAACGACACCCTCGACGGTGGCAACGGCAACGACGACGTCCGCGGCGAGGCCGGCAACGACACGCTGTGGGGCGGCGGCACCGACGCCAGCGGCAGCAGCGGCAACGACCGTCTCTATGGCGGCACCGGCAACGACACCGCCTTCGGCTGGTCGGGCAACGACACGCTCGCCGGCGGCGACGCCAACGACGACCTGCGCGGCGGCAACGGCAATGACAGCGTGCTGGGCGACGGCGGCAACGACACGCTGCTCGGCTGGAACCAGGACGACCGGCTGGACGGCGGCGCCGGCAGCGACTCGATTCTCGGCGGCGCCGGCAACGATACCGTGTCGGGCGGCGACGCCCGCGACACGCTGGACGGCGAAGCCGGCAACGACACCGTGTTCGGCGGCGGCGGCGACGACTACATCAACCTGCTCGGCTCCGGCAACGACACCGCCTTCGGCAACAGCGGCAACGACCTCGTCTACGGCTATGTCGGCAACGAGGTGCTGGCCGGCGATTCCGGCAACGACACGGTGCTGGGCTACACCGGCGACGATACCGTCACGGGCGGCGGCGACACCGACACCGTCTATGGCGGCACCGGGATCGATTCCGTCAGCGGCGGCCGGGGCAGCGACGTGCTGTACGGCGGCAGCGACGCCAATGCCGATTTCTTCGCCTTCACCGTCACCGGCGACGGCCAGTTCGGCAGCGACCTGGTCGTCGATTTCGACGAGGCCCGCGACTACATCGACCTGACCGCCGCCGGCAACCTCCTGACCTTCGCCCGGCTCGACAGCGACGACGACAACGATGTCGACGATGCCGACGACGCGGCCTTCACCAACGCGATCACCGTGGACGGGCAGTTCGCCGTCGCCCTGTACATCGACGCCGGTGCCGCCTTCGGCGGTCCCTTCGGCAGCGAGCGGCTGATCGTGTTCGGCGTCAGCAGCCTGTCCATTGTCGACTTCCTCGAATGATCCCGCCCCGGCTTGACCGGGCCCTGATGGTCGCGGAGAATCGTCGCTTTCGTCCGGCCCGGAGGAAGGTGCGATGTCCGCGAGCGATCTCGCCTTTGTCGGCAGCGTCCCCGAGATCTACCAGCGTTGCCTGGTACCCCTGCTGTTTGCCCCCTATGCCGAGGACATGGCGCGGCGCGCCGCCGCCGGGCGCTGCGAGCGGGTGCTGGAGACGGCGGCCGGCACCGGCGTCCTGACCCGCGCCCTGGCGCCGCGGCTGCCGCCGGGAGCACGGCTGACCGTCACCGACCTCAACCCGCCGATGCTGGAGCGGGCGCGCAGCCTGCAGCCGCCCGGGCCCGCCATCGCCTGGCAGGAGGCCGACGCCGCCGCCCTGCCCTTCGCCGACGCCAGCTTCGACACCGTGCTCTGCCAGTTCGGCATGATGTTCCTGCCCGACCGGGTCAGGGGCATGGCCGAGGCGCGGCGCGTGCTGCAGCCCGGCGGCCGGTTCCTGTTCAGCGTCTGGGACGCGCTCGACGCCAACCTGTTCGCCGCCGAGGTCGACGCCGCGATCGCCGCGCAGCTGCCGGCCGATCCGCCCCGCTTCTTCGCCCGCACGCCGCACGGCTACCACGACCGGGCGCGGATCGAGGCCGACGTCCGCGCCGGCGGCTTCGCCGAGGTCGCGATCGAGACGGTCGAGCTGGTCAGCCGCGCCGCCACGGCCGACGACGTCGCCATGGCCTACTGCCAGGGCACGCCGATGCGCGGCGAGATCGAGGCCCGCGCGCCCGGCGGGCTCGGCCGGATCACCGAGGCGGTCGCCCGGGCGGTGGCGGCGCGCTGGCCGGAGCGGCCCCTGGCCGCCCCGATGCGCGCCCACGTCGTCACCGCGCGGGGCTGAGCCTCAGTCCGCCCCGGGGGCGGCCGTCGCCTTGTGGATCAGCGCGAAGATGAAGACGATCCCGAACAGGCAGAGCAGCAGGCCGAAGGTGTAGAACATCCCGTCGTGGGCCCGGCTGGCCAGGAACAGCCCGAACAGGCTGAGCACGCCCATGATGCCGCCGACGATGAACCCTGCCATGGTGTCGCGATCTCCGTGGTTGGCGACGACGTCTCAGGCTTCGGGGAACGAGACGAGGTCGCGGTAGGCGTGCCAGCTGGCGTGGCCGATCAGCGGCAGCGCCACGATCAGGCCGAGATAGAGGGTGGCGAGGCCGGCGGCGCCGAAGACGCAGATCAGCACCGCCCAGAACAGCAGCGGCAGCGGGTTGGTCTGCACCGCCCGGACGCTGGTGGCGATGGCCTCGACGACGTTGGCGTCCTCGCGGTCGAGCAGCAGCGGGATCGAGACCACGCTGATGCCGAAGGCGATCAGGGTGAGGACCGCGCCGACGGCGGTGCCGAGCACGAGGAACGGCAGGCTCGCCGGCTCGAGGAAGGTGTGCGCGATCAGGTCCTCGAACGAGGGCGGCTCCATGCCGAAGTAGAGCATGAAGATCAGCGCCGCGATCCGCACCCAGGCGAACCACAGGAGGAGCAGGGCGATGCCCATGAGCGCGATCTGCGAGGCGTTGCGGCGGAAGGCGCCCAGGGCCTCGGCGATGGTCGTGCCCAGGCCCTGCTCGTTGCGCCGGCTGGCCTCGTAGAGGCCCACCGTCAGCACCGGGCCGACGATCAGGAAGCCGCCGGCCAGCGGCAGGATCAGGTAGATCCAGTCCATCCACCACAGGCCGAGGCTCAGCACGTAGCCGGTCAGCGCCGCCAGCACGCCGTAGGTGAAGCTCACCGCCGGATTGCGCAGCATGTCGCGCCAGCCTGCCGCCAGCCAGCGCCAGGGCTGGTCCAGCGAGATCTTGCGGATCGCCGCCACCGGCCCGGAAAACACCGGGACGGCCTCGTCGCCCATCGTCGCGGAGACGTCGTCGCTCGCCATCGCACCCTCTCCCCGAGCCGCCGTGGCGGACTTCTAGGCGTCACAGATGCGACGCCGCATTGATCTGAGTCAATCGGCTCGCCTGTCGCTGCCAAGAACCGCCTGAAGCTGGCCGACCGCTTCAACTGGTCGCAGCCGCTGCCCGGGCGGGCTTGATCCAGATCAATGACGCCACGGCCCGAAGAATCCGAAGGTCACGGCGTCGCAGCAACGGGTTTTTCCGTGCCCGTTGCAGCGGCTGCTGGGTAACGTGCTCCGGCCCGGAAAGCGGGCAGCGCGAGGGGTCGGAGGCAGGAGGAAGCATGGCGTCCGCAGCCACGTTGGGAACGGCCAGGGCCGCCCCCGCCTACCACGACGACGCGATCCGGTTGTTCACGATCGCCACCGTGTTCTGGGGGGTGGTCGGGTTCCTGGTCGGTGTCGTCATCGCCCTTCAGCTGGCCTATCCGGCCCTGAACCTCGGCCTCGAGTGGACGTCGTTCGGGCGGCTCCGCCCGCTGCACACCTCGGCCGTGATCTTCGCCTTCGGCGGCAACGCCCTGTTCGCCACCTCGCTGTACGTCGTGCAGCGGACCTGCCGGGCCAGCCTCTTCGGCGGCCCGCTGATGGGCTACTTCCTGTTCTGGGGCTACCAGCTCTTCATCGTGCTGGCGGCCCTCGGCTACGTCACCGGGATCACCGAGGGTCGCGAGTACGCCGAGCCGGAGTGGTTCGTCGACCTCTGGCTGACCGTGGTCTGGGTGGCCTACCTCGTGGCCTTCCTCGGCACCGTGCTGAAGCGGCAGGAGCCGCACATCTACGTCGCCAACTGGTTCTACCTGGCGTTCATCGTCACCATCGCGATGCTCCACATCGTCAACAACCTGGCGGTGCCGGTCTCGTTCTTCGGGACCAAGAGCTACTCGCTGTTCTCCGGTGTCCAGGACGCCCTGACCCAGTGGTGGTACGGGCACAACGCCGTCGGCTTCTTCCTGACCGCCGGCTTCCTCGCCATCATGTACTACTTCGTGCCCAAGCAGGCGAACCGGCCGGTGTACTCCTACCGGCTGTCGATCATCCACTTCTGGGCGCTGATCTTCCTCTACATCTGGGCCGGCCCGCACCACCTGCACTTCACCGCCTTGCCCGACTGGGCGCAGGTGCTCGGCATGACCTTCTCGATCATGCTGTGGATGCCCTCCTGGGGCGGCATGATCAACGGCCTGATGACCCTGTCGGGCGCCTGGGACAAGCTGCGCACCGACCCGGTCCTGCGCTTCCTCGTGGTCTCGGTGGCCTTCTACGGCATGAGCACCTTCGAGGGCCCGCTGATGTCGATCCGCCAGGTCAACGCCCTGTCGCACTACACCGACTGGACCATCGGCCACGTCCACTCCGGGGCGCTGGGCTGGGTCGCCTTCGTCACCTTCGGTGCGGTCTACTACCTGGTGCCGCGGCTGTGGGGGGCGCGCCGCCTCTACTCGCTGCGCCTGGTCGAGTGGCACTTCTGGATCGCCAACCTCGGCATCGTCCTCTACATCACCGCGATGTGGGTCTCGGGGATCATGCAGGGGCTGATGTGGCGCTCCTTCGATCACCTGGGCTTCCTGCAGTTCTCGTTCATCGAGACCGTGCAGGCGATGCATCCCTTCTACGTGATCCGGGCCTTCGGCGGGATCCTGTTCCTGACCGGCGGCCTGATCATGGCCTACAACCTGTGGCGCACCGCGCGCGGCGACATCCGCTCCGAGGAGCCGATGGTGGCGCCGCGCCCGGCCGCCGCGCAGCCGGCTCCGGCCGAGTAAGGAGGCGGCGATGTCCTTCAATCACTCCTTCATCGAGAAGCGCGCCCTCCTCCTGCTCGTGCTGATCCTCGTCACCGTGTCGATCGGCGGCATCGTCGAGATCGCCCCGCTCTACTCGATCGAGAGCACCATCGAGCGGGTCAAGGGTGTCAGGCCCTACTCGCCGCTCGAGCAGATCGGCCGGAACATCTACATCCGCGAGGGCTGCTACAACTGCCACTCGCAGATGATCCGGCCGTTCCGCGACGAGGCCGAGCGCTACGGCCACTACAGCCTCGCCGCCGAGAGCATGTACGACCACCCCTTCCAGTGGGGCAGCAAGCGCACCGGGCCCGATCTCGCCCGCGTCGGCGGCAAGTACTCGAACGACTGGCAGACGACGCACCTCGCCGACCCGCGCAGCGTCGTGCCGGAGAGCATCATGCCGGCCTACGCCTGGATGCTCGACCGCAAGCTCGACGTGCCCAACATCGCCGAGCACCTGAAGACCCTGCGCATCGTCGGCGTGCCCTACACCGACGAGATGGTCGAGCAGGCTGCCGCCGACCTCGCCGCCCAGGGCACGCCGGACGCCGACACCGAGGGCCTGCTGGCGCGCTACCCCAAGGCCTCGGTCGGCGACCATGACGGCCAGCCCGACAAGCTGACCGAGATGGATGCGCTGGTCGCCTACCTGCAGATTCTCGGACGCATGGTCGACTTCACCGCCGTGCGTGCCGAGGACCTGCGCCAGTAGGCGGCCCCGGCGATGCAGGAGCTGATCGAGTTCGCGCGGAGCATCTGGGGACTGTGGCTGATGCTGCTGTTCCTCGGGATCGTCGTCTGGACGCTGTGGCCGAGCCGCAAGGCCAAGCTCGAGGAGCAGAAGATGATCCCGTTCGGAAAGGACGAGGGCTGAGATGCCGACCAAGGTCGAGAAGGACAGCGTCACGGGTGTCGAGACCACCGGCCACGAGTGGGACGGCATCCGCGAGCTCAACAATCCGCTGCCCAAGTGGTGGCTCTACACCTTCTATGCCTGCATCATCTTCTCGGTGATCTGGTGGGTGCTCTACCCGTCCTGGCCGGGCCGCAACGGCTACCTGCCGGGCCTCCTCGGCTCCAACCAGCGGGTCGAGCTCGACCAGCGCATGGCCGCGGCCCAGCAGGCCCAGGCGGTGTGGCGCGACCGGATCGCCGCCGCCGACGTCCCGGCGATCCTCGCCGACCCGGACCTGCTGCAGTTCGCCAATGCCGGTGGCCAGGCGGCGTTCAACACCAACTGCGCCCCCTGCCACGGCCTCGGCGGTGCCGGTCAGGGCTTCTTCCCGACGCTGGCCGACGACGACTGGATCTGGGGCGGCAAGCCCGACCAGATCGAGTTCACCATCCGCCACGGCATCCGCAATGCCGAGGACCCGGACGCGCGCATCAACGAGATGCCGAAGTTCGGCGCCGACGGCATCCTGACCCGCGAGCAGATCGACGACGTCGTCGCCTACCTGCTGTCGCTCGGCGGGCAGAGCGTCGACCAGGCGAAGGCGACCGCCGGCCAGACGGTCTACGCCGAGAACTGCGCCGCCTGCCACGGCGACGACGCCAAGGGGCTGCCCGACCTCGGCGCGCCGAACCTGACCGACTCGATCTGGCTCTATGGCGGCACCGCCGAGCAGATCGCGGCGCAGATCTGGAGCCCGCGCCAGGGCGTGATGCCGCCCTGGCAGGGCCGCCTCGACGACGCGACGATCAAGATGCTGACCGCCTACGTCCACTCGCTGGGCGGCGGCCAGTAAGGGGAGCGGCTCAGACCGTCTCCGTCACCTTGCGCAAACCCCGGGGGCGATCCGGATCGAGCCCCCGGGCCAGCGCCAGCCGCGCCGCCATCGGGTAGAACGCCTGGATGGCGACGATCGGATCGAGCAGGGGATGCAGCGGCTCGGGTAGCGGCAGGTGCAGCCCCGCCGCCGGCCCGGGGGCGGCGACCACCACCTTCGCCCCGGCCTCCGCCATCTCGGCCGCGAATACCCGGGCATCGTCCCCGCCGGGTCCGGCCAGGCCATAGGCCAGCACCGGGAACGCCTCGTCGATCACCGCCTTGGGCCCGTGCCGGATCTCGGCCGCACTCAACGCCTCGGCGTGCAGCCCGGCCGTCTCCTTGAGCTTCAGCGCCGTCTCCTGGGCGATGCCGAGCCCCGGCCCGCGGCCGACGACGTAGAGGCTGGCCGCCGGCTCGAGGACCTCGATGGCCGGCGTCCAGTCGCAGCGCAAGGCCGCCTCCAGCCGCTCCGGCAGCCGCCGCAGCGCCGCGTCCAACTCCTGGTCGCCGCGCCAGGCCGCGACCAGCCGGGCGGCGGCGACGAGGGTGAGGATGAAGCTCTTGGTCGCCGCCACCCCGCGCTCGACCCCGGCCCGCTGCGGCAGCACGAAGTCCGCGGCCGCCGCCATGGCCGAACCCTCGGCGTTGACGATGGCGGCGGTCGTGGCACCGGAGGCTGCGGCCGCCTCCAGCGTCGCCACGATGTCCGGGCTGGCGCCCGACTGCGACAGGCCCACCACCAGCGCCTGCCCCAGCGACAGCCGCACGCCGTAGCGCGTCACCAGCGACGGCGGCAGCGAGGCCGTGGCGAGACCGCCCGAGAGGCCTAGCGCCGTGGCGAGGAAGGTGGCCGCATGGTCCGAGCTGCCACGCGCCACCGTCGCCGCGAATACCGGCGGCCGCTCGGCGAGGCGGCGCGCCAGGGCCGCGTAGACCGCACCGTCCGTCTGCAGCATCGCCTCGACCCGGGCCGGCGCCTCCTGCGCCTCGGTCTCCATCAGCGATGTCGCCACGCCCGTCTCCTCCGTCCTGCCGTCGGCGGGACATTGCCCCATGCCGGCGGTTTTGGCATCTCAGGACGGAACGCGGGCGGAGGCTGCATGGATACCGAGGGCCGGCTCGAGCGCTACCGCCTCGCCGACCGCTGGCCGACCGGCGAATCGCTGGCGGCGATGCTCGACGCGCAACAGGCGGCCTTCGCTGCCGTCCGCCAGGCGCTGCCGCAGCTGACCGTGGCCGTCCAGTCCGCCGCCGCCCGGCTGCGCCGCTCGGGCCGCCTCGTCTATGTCGGCGCCGGCTCCTCCGGCCGCCTCGCCGTGCAGGACGGCGTCGAGCTGTGGCCGACCTTCGCCTGGCCGCATGACCGCCTCGTCTACCTCGTTGCCGGCGGCGCCGACGCGCTGGTCCGCTCGAAGGAAGGGGCCGAGGACGACGCCGCGGCCGGTGCAGCCGAGATCGCCGGCCATGCCGTCGGTGCCGACGACGTCGTCATCGGCGTCGCCGCCTCGGGCACCACCGCCTACACCCGGGCCGCCGTCCGCACCGCCCGCGAGCGCGGTGCCCTGACCATCGGCATGGCCTGCAACCCAGCGGCCCCGCTGCTCGCCGAGGCCGAGATCGGCGTGCTGCTGCACACCGGGCCCGAATTCCTCGCCGGCTCCACCCGGATGGCCGCCGGCTCCGCCCAGAAGATGGCGCTCAACCTGCTCTCCACCCAGCTGATGATGGAGCTCGGGCGGATCTATGACGGCCTCATGGTCCACGTCGTGCCGAGCAACGCCAAGCTGGTCGAGCGCGCCGTGCGGATGGTCGGCACGCTGACCGCCGCGGCCCCCGATGACGCCCGCAGCGCCTACGAGCGCGCCGGCCGCAGCATCCCGCTGGCGGTGCTGCTGCTCGACGGGCTGGACGAGGTCGAGGCCCGCGACCGCCTCGCCGCCGCTGGCGGCGACCTGCGCAAGGCCCGCCGCCGGTGAGCGAGGTCCGCACCCTCGAGGGCCAGGTCCTCACCCCCGCCGGCTGGATCGCCGGCCGGCTGCGCTTCGCCGCATCGGTGCTGGCCCTGGAGCCCGACGACAGCGTCCCGGCCGACCGCTTCCTGCTGCCGGGCTTCGTCGACCTGCACGTCCATGGCGGCCACGGTGCCGACTGCATGGACGGTGCCGACGACGTCCGCGCCATGGCCCGCTTCCACGCGCGGCACGGCACCACGGCCCTGCTCGCCACCACCGTCACCGCCCCGGCCGACGCCATCCGCAGCGCCATGCGCGGCATCGGCGCGGTCGAGCGCGCGCCGGTCCCGGGGACCGCCCGCGTTCTCGGCGCCCACCTCGAGGGCCCGTTCATCAGCCCGCAGGCGCTGGGCGCCCAGCCGCCCTTCGCCATCCCGCCCGACCTCGCCCTGGTCGAGGAGCTGTGCGGCCTCGCCACCCTGCGCGTCGCCACCATGGCGCCCGAGATCGACCCCGACGGCAGCCTGCTCGCCGCCTTCCGCCGTCACGGCGTCCGCGCCCAGATCGGTCACACCACCTGCAGCTACGCGCAGGCACGGGGGGCGCTGGCCGCCGGCATGGCCGGCTTCACCCACCTGTTCAACGCCATGACCGGCCTGCACCACCGCAAGCCGGGTGCCGTCGGCTGCGCCCTGGCGCACGGCCACTGGGCCGAGATGATCTTCGACCTGCTCCACGTCGAGCCGGGTGCCGTGCTGGCCGCCCTGCGCGCCGTGCCGGGCCTCTACGGCATCACCGACGCCGTCGCCGCCACCGGCATGCCCGACGGCGAATACCACCTGGGTGCCCACCGCATCTTCAAGCAGGGCGAAACCATCCGCCTCGCCGACGGGACGCTGGCCGGCAGTGCGCTGACCATGGACCTGGCCCTGCGCAACCTGCTCCGCCTCGGCCTGCCGCTGGCCGAGGCGTCGCGCCGGCTGAGCACCCTGCCCGCCGACTATCTGGGCGTCGCCGACCGCGGCCGGCTCGTCCCCGGTGCCGCCGCCGACATCCTCGTCTGCGACGCCGCCGGCCGCCTCGCCGCCGTCTACGCCGAAGGGATCGAGGTCCGATGACGGCACCCGTGCTCACCGCCATCGGCACGATGAGCGGCACGTCCGTCGACGCCATCGACCTCGCCGTCGTCGCCAGCGACGGGCAGCGCATCGACCGGCTGGGCCCGCACGGTGCCTTCGCCTACCGGCCGGAGACCCGCCGGGCGATCCTCGACCTCGTCGCCAGCCGCCGCGAGGTCACCGCCGCCGACTGCCGCGAGCTCGCCGCCGCCATCACCGCCGACCACGCCGAGGCCATCGAGCGCTTCATGGCGGAGCACGGCCTCGCCGGCATCGACCTCGTCGGCTTCCACGGCCAGACCGTCCTGCACCGGCCGGAGCGCCGCTTCACCCTGCAGCTGGGCGATCCGCAGGTGCTGGCCGACCGCCTCGGCATCCGCACCGTCGGCGACCTGCGCCAGGCCGACGTCGCCGCCGGCGGCCAGGGTGCGCCCATCGTCCCGGTCTACCACGCCGCCCTGGCCGGCGGGCTGGAGCAGCCGCTGGCCTTCCTCAACGTCGGCGGGGTCGCCAACCTGACCTTCATCGACGGCGACAGCCTCGTCGCCTTCGACGTCGGTCCCGGCAACGCCCTGCTCGACGACTGGGTCCGCCGCCACGGCGCCGACGACATCGACCGCGACGGCCGCTGGTCGGCAGCCGGCACGGCCGACGCGGCCCGCATCGCCAAGGCACTGGCCCTGCCCTTCTTCGCCCGGCCATGGCCCAAGTCGCTCGACCGCAACGACTTCCCGCTGGCGATGGTCGACGGCCTCGGCCTCGAGGACGGCGCGGCGACGCTGGCCGAGCTCACCGCCGCCGGGGTCGAGGCCGCCTGCCGGCTCCTGCCGGCGCCGCCGAAACGCTGGCTGGTCACCGGCGGCGGGCGGCTGAACCCGACCATCATGACGGCCTTGCGCCGCCGTCTCGGCGTCCCGGTCGAGCCGGTCGAGGCGGTGGGCCTGCAGGGTGACGCGCTGGAGGCCCAGGCCATGGGCTTTCTCGCCATCCGCTCGCTGCGGGGGCTGCCGCTGACCCTGCCGACGACCACCGGCGCACCGCGGCCGCTGACCGGCGGTGCCCTGTTCCTGCCGAAGGGCCGCTAGCCGACCAGCACGATGTGCAGGAAGCGCGGCCCGTGGGCGCCGCGGACGTAGCTGCCCTCGATGTCGGTGGTGCCGCTGAAGCCGGTGATGAAGTTGACGTTGCGCGGCACCGGCCGGCCCTGCTCGGCGGCGGCGTAGTCCTCGAGGTGGCGCAGCACCGTCGCCGCCCGCACCGCGACGACGTGGTAGAGCGGCAGGAAGGCGTACAGCACCGGCGTGTCCGGGCCGGAGTGGAAGACCAGGGAGCCGGTCTCGGCGATGCCGTAGCGGGCGAGCCCGACAACGGTGCCGGGGACTGCCGCCGCGTCGACCGCGACGCCGGCGGCCGGCCAGCCCAGCGCCTCGAGCTCGGGCACCGGCTGCAGCGCGATGCGCGCCGCCTGACCCTCGGCCTCGAGGTAGCGGCGCACCGCCGCCGGCAGCTCGGCCAGGGTGGCGATCCGCTCGAGCGTGGCGTTCACCCGCGGGCCGACGACGCGGGCGGCGAAGCGCTCGACGGTCGGCTCCTGGCCGAGGTCCGGCCGGGTGGCGTCGATGCCCGCGAGCAGCGCCGCCGCCTCGGCGGCGATCGCGGCCGGGTCGCGCTGGGTCCCGCCCTGCGCCGCACGCACCGCCGCCAGGATCGCCTCGCGGTCGCCGCTCACCGGCCGCCCCGGTCGCGGTACTGCGCCATGAAGCTGCGCGCCGCCGGGGCCGGGAAGTCGCGGTGCTCGGTCCAGCCGCCGGCCAGCGGCAGCGAGCGGATCCAGCCGCCGCGGCGCAGCAGGCGCAGGCCGCGCAGGGCGAGGCCCGTCGCCATCCGGTAGAGCGCCGGGCGGCGTGCGAGGAAGCTCCACAGGCCCAGCCCGGTGCGGGCCGAGGCCGGCTCCAGCCCGTCGCGCCAGCTGCGGTCGCGCCAGCCGCGCAGCAGCGTCGGCAGCGGGATCTTCACCGGGCAGACCTCGGCACAGCGGCCGTTCAGCGTGCAGGCGTGGGCGAGGTCGCGCGAGCGGTCGAGGCCGGACAGCGCCGGGGTCAGCACCGCCCCCATCGGCCCCGGATAGGTCGAGCCGTAGGCATGGCCGCCGATCTGCCGGTAGACGACGCAGTGGTTCATGCAGGCACCGCAGCGGATGCAGCGCAGCATCGGCCGCAGCTCGTTGCCCAGCATCCGGCTGCGGCCGTTGTCGACCAGCACGATGTGGAAGGCCTCGGGCCCGTCCGGATCGCCGGCGCGCTTCGGGCCGGTGTGGAAGGTCGTGTACTGGGTGAAGTCCGCGCCGGTCGCCGAGCGCACCAAGAGGCGCAGCAGGACGAAGGCGTGGTCCAGCGACGGCACCAGCTTCTCGATGCCGGCGGTGACGATGTGGACCCGCGGCGGGGTCGTCGTCAGCTCGGCATTGCCCTCGTTGGTGACGGTGCAGACCGCCCCGCTGTCGGCGATCAGGAAGTTGGCGCCGCTGATGCCGACGTCGGCGGCGAGGAACTTGTCGCGCAGCTCGCGCCTGGCACTCTCGACCATCGCCGGCACGTCCTCGGTGGCGTGCGGCTGGCGGTGGCGGGCCTTGAACAGCACCGAGACCTGCTCGCGGGTCCGGTGCATCGCCGGCCAGACGATGTGCGACGGCGGATCGCCGGCGAGCTGGATGATGTGCTCGGCGAGGTCGGTCTCGATGCGCTCGATGCCGGCCTCGGCCAGCGCGTGCGGCAGGCCGATCTCCTCGCCCAGCATCGACTTGGAGCGGGTCGCGGTCCTGGCCCCCGCCTCCCGGCAGATCCCGACGACGATGCGGCAGGCCTCGTCCGGGGTGCTGGCCCAGTGGACCACGGCACCCGAGGCCACGGCGTTGCGCTCGAACTCCACCAGGTAGTGCCCGAGGTTGGCGATGACGTGGTCCTTGATGGCCTCGCCGCGCTCGCGCGCCGCCTCGAACTCGGGGAACAGCGCCAGCGCGTCGGCGCGCTTGCGCTCGGCCGTGCCGGTGGTGCGGTCGATGGCCGTCTTCAGGGTGCGGTCGGCCAGCGCCGCCGCCGCCTGCTCCTTGAAGCGCTCGGGCGCCAGCTGCACGGGGCTCAGCCCTCCTCGCCGATGGCCGGCCCGTCGGCCATGCCGGCGACGACCTCGGCGGTGTGGAAGGCGCGCACCGGCGCCCCGCGGCGGTGCAGCTTGCCGGCCATGTTCATCAGGCAGCCGAGGTCGCCGCCGAGCAGCAGCTGGGCCCCGGTCTGCTCGACCGCCGCCGCCTTCTCGTCGACGATGGCATTCGAGATCGCCGGGTACTTGACGCAGAAGGTGCCGCCGAAGCCGCAGCAGACGTCGTTGCCCTCGAGCCGGCGCATCTCCAGCCCGTCGACCGCGGCCAGCAGCTTGCGCGGCTGCGCCAGCACGCCGAGCTCGCGCAGGCCCGAGCAGCTGTCGTGGTAGGTGGCGGTGGCGTCGAGCCGGCGCCCCTGCGGCCGCCAGCCGCGCACGTCGACGAGGAAGCTCAGGAGCTCGTGGGTCTTCCCCGCCAGCGCCGCGGCGCGCTGCGCCCATGCCGGATCGCCGGCCAGCAGCTCCGGATAATGGTGCACCATCCCACCGCAGGAGCCGGACGGCACGACGACATGGTCGAAGCCCTCGAAGGTGGCGATGACCTGCCGGGCGATGGCCGCGGCGTCGGCGCTGTCGCCGCTGTTGAAGGCGGGCTGGCCGCAGCAGGTCTGCGCCTCGGGCACCTCGACCCGGCAGCCGGCCTCCTCCAGCAGGCGGATGGCGGCGAACCCGACCTGCGGCCGGAAGGCATCGACGAGGCAGGTGACGAGCAGGCCGACGCGCGGCGCTCCGGGCCCGGCCATGCCGGCTCAGGCCTCCGGCAGGCGGCAGCTGGTCCAGGCGCCGCGGTCCTTCGACGAGGCGACGGCGGCGAGGATCGTGGCGACGCCGCGCGCCCCCTCGACGACGTCGGGCACCGTCATCACCAGCGGATCGGGCGGCTGGCCCTGGCGGCGGGCCGCGATCAGCCCGGCGAGGTCGCGGTAGATGTTGGCGAAGGCGGTGAGCAGGCCCTCGGCGTGGCCGCGGCTGACCCGCTCGCCGACCCGCGACAGCGCATGCAGCTCGCCCCAGCCGCGCTCGAGGATGCGCAACGGCTCGCCCAGCCGGGCGTGCAGCAGGACGTTGGGATCCTCCTGCGACCAGGCGAGGCTGCCGGTCTCGCCGTAGACGCGCAGGCGCAGGCCGTGGGCGTGGCCGACGGCGACGCCGCTGGCCCACAGCGTGCCGACTGCTCCCTGCTCGAAGGCCAGCGTCAGGTGGGCATTGTCCTCGAGCGTGCGGCCGGCGACGAAGCTGTCGAAGCGGGCCGAGACCTCCTCGGCCTCGAGGCCGGTCACCCAGCTCATCATGTGCAGCGCATGGCTGCCGGCATCGGCCAGCACCGAGGACGGCCCGACCTTCGACGGGTCGTAGCGCCAGCCGGCATGCGTGCTGTCCGGATCGGCGGCGGCGTGGCCGCCATGCGCGAACTCGGCCTGGATCACCCGGATGCGGCCGATCCCGCCGTCGCGGCAGATGGCGCGCATCTCGCGGACCAGGGGATAGCCGGTGTAGGCGTACATCACGGCACAGGTCGTGCCGGCCCGCCGCGTCGCCCGGACCAGGTCGACGGCGTCCTCGACCGAGGTGGTCAGCGGCTTCTCGCACAGCACGTTGAAGCCGGCGTCGAGGAAGGCGCGGGCGATGCCGTGGTGGCTGGTGTTGTGGGTCGCGATGGTGACGAGATCGACCGGGTCGGGCCGGGCGCGCTCGGCCTCGAGCATGGTCCGCCAGTCGGGATAGGCGCGCGCCGCCTCGATGCCGAGCTCGCGGGCGAAGGCCTGGCCGCGCTCGGGCACCACGTCGAGCGCGCCGGCGGCGAGGCGGAAGCGGCCGTCGATCCGCGCCCCGATGCGGTGGGTGTCGCCGATCATGCTGCCCTTGCCGCCGCCGACCATCCCGTAGGTCAGGGGTGCGTTGCCCGATTCCATGTGGCCCGGCTCTCCGTTGAGGGCGCCCGCGAAGCCCGGCCTGACTAGCCGATCCGCCCCGGCAGCGGCAATGCCGGCCCCTCAGCCCGGGGCGTCGCCGATCACCACGCGGTCCTCGCCGTCGACGTGCAGCGGCACCGGATCGAGGTGGCAGCCGTCGGCCGCGCCGGCGACGCAGAAGCCGTCCTCGATGCGGAACTCGGCGAAGTGCATCGAGCAGCGGATCAGGCTGCCGTCCTCGTTCATGAACTGCCCGGCGCGGTAGTTCAGCGGCAGCGAGAAGTGCGGGCAGATGTTGAGGTAGCCCCAGACCTGCCGGCCCTTGCGGATGACGAACATCGAGAAGGCGCTCTTGCCGCGGCCGAACTGGTATTCGCGCCCGGTCCGCTCGTCGATCTCGCCCAGCGGCCCGAGCACGGCACCGGGCAGCGGTGCGCGCGGCCGCAGCCGCCAGTAGTCGCGGTTGGGCCCGCTCACGCGAGGCTGGCCCACAACACGGGCGCCCGCTGCGCCACCCAGGCGAGCGCGATCATCGCCGCCGTGGCGGCGACGGCACCGCGCCACCAGGGCTCGGCCGCTCCGGAGCGGCGCCGCGCCAGCACCAGCAGCGGCCACAGCAGCGCCACGACGGCCAGCTGGCCGAGCTCGACGCCGAGGTTGAAGGCCGCGAGCGACAGCACGAGATGCGGCGCATCCGGCTGGAGGATCTCCTGCAGCACGAACGAGAAGCCGAAGCCGTGCAGCAGGCCGATCAGGGCCACGACCAGCAGCGTCAGCCGCTCGCCGAAGCGCAGCGCCGCGGCGAGGGCCGCGTAGATGATCGACAGGGCGATGCCGGTCTCGATCGCCGGGATGAACCACGGGACCTGCGGCACCCAGCCGAGGGCCCCCGCCACCAGCGTCACCGAGTGCCCCAGCGTGAAGGCGCTGACCCGCCAGACCAGCGCCGCCAGCGAGGTGGCGCCCAGGGTCAGGCAGAGCACGAACAGCAGGTGGTCGGCCCCCTCGAGAATGTGGCGCACGCCCTCGACGGTGAAGGTCCAGGCGGCCTCCAGCGGGCCGGCATTGACCCGGACCGGTCCGTCGAGCGGCCCCTGGAAGCGGTAGACCGCGGTGCTGCCATCGGCGGCATGGTCGACCAGCATGGTGATCTCGTCGGGCCGGCCGATGGCGCCGCCGGTCCCGCCGGCGGTGAAGTCGAAGGGCCCGGCGCCGACGCCCGGATAGACGAGGTGGGCGTCGACCAGCACGTCCAGCGCATCGACATCGCCGTGGACGCCGTCCGGCCAGGCCTTGCCGGCCGACGCGGCGCGGACCTCGTCGAGGCTGTTGAACGGCGGGACGAAGCCGCGGGGGTAGACCGCGACGCTGCGCACTTCGGCCGTGACCGGGCGCCCGTCGACGGCGATGCCGTGACGCTCCGCGATCAGCCGGCCGAGGCCCAGGGGGTCGGCGGCGATGCGGGCGGCGTCGGCGTAGTAGAAGAGAGTCTCGCTCTCCAGCCGCGACCAGATGTAGGGCGGCGCGGCGCCGCCGGCCTCGGGCCCCTCGGGCTCGGCCGGATCGACGACCACGAGCGGCAGGGTCATGCGGAAGTAGGCGTGCAGCCCGTCGGCGGCGCGGTCGAAGTGAACCACGCGCACTTCCGCACCCTCGACGAAATGGGCCTGCGCCCGGAACGGCAGCAGGACCAGCAGCAGCACGAGGAGGAGGGCGCGGTACCAGACCGCGCCCGTCCTGCCCGATCTCACTTCGACGGGTCCTTGGGACTCCACATCCGCGCCGGGCCGTCCTTCTCGTAGGCCATGCCCTGCGGGTAGCTGACGAGCTCCATCTGCAGCCCCCAGGGGGTCAGGAAGTAGAGCCAGGTCTCGCCGGCGCTGGGCCCCTGCTCCATCAGCGTCGGCTCGCCGAGCATGCGGACGCCGTTGGCCTTCAGGTGCGCCACCGCGGCGGCCATGTCGTCGACGTAGAGGGCGATGTGGTGGCCGCCGACGTCGCTGTTCTTCGGGTATGCGGTCTTCTGGTCGGCGGCGGTGTACTGGAACACCTCGAGGTTGGCACCGTAGCCGCAGCGGACGTTCTGCAGCACCGGGATCTCGGCGCGCGGGTCGACGCCGAGATGGACCTGCATCCAGTCGTTGTCGGCCTTGAACGGCCCGAGCTGGAAGAAGGCCTCGCAGCCCAGCACGTTGACGAAGAAGTCGACGGCCTGCTTGAGGTCCGGGACGGTGATGCCGATGTGGTCGACACCGCGCATCCCGGGCAACCCGGCGGCCATCGCCTGGCCGGACATGAGCACGGCGGCTGCCGTACCCAGCAAGAGCTTGCGGATCATGCGTCGTCCTCCCTGTTATTCGGCCGCCTGCCTGACGGCCGCCGGCTTCAGCCGGACATCGAACTCGGTTGTCCAGAACGGGGCCTCGACCCCGAGCCGCGCCGCCTCGGCGGGGTCGGTGACCTCGACGAACTCGCGGACCAGCGACTCCTTCACGCCGAAGACGGCGTCGGATTCGAGGTAGGGGTCGCCCTTGACGAAGATGTGCGTGGTGACCGGCTCGTAGCCGTCGGCGCCGACGATCAGGTGGATGTGGGCCGGGCGGAACGGGTGTCGGCCCATGCCGCGCAGCAGGTCGCCCACCGGCCCGTCGGTCGGGATCGGATAGGAGCAGGGCTTGACCGTGACGAACCAGTAGCGGCCGTCGGCGTCGGTGGCGAACTTGCCGCGCAGGTTGCCCTCGGGCTGCACGCCCGGCTGCTGGATGTCGTAGAAGCCGTCCTCGGAGGTCTGCCAGACGTCGAGGATGGCATGGGCGACCGGCCGGCCGTCGGTGCCCAGCACCCGGCCGCGGACGACGCAGGGGGTGCCCTTGCCGTCGCGGCAGATGTTCGAGCCGTGCGGCAGCACCGGGGCGCCGGCGACGTGGAACGGACCCAGCACCGTCTGCTCGGTGGCCCCGCCGGTGGCGCGATGGTTGATCGTCTCCACCAGCATCGACACGCCCAGCACGTCCGACAGCAGGATCCACTCCTGGCGCCGGTCGTCGCACATCTGGCCGGTGCGGGTGAGGAACGAGATCGCGGTCATCCACTCGTCCATGGTCGGCTCCACGTCCTTGACGAAGGCGTGGAGGTGGCGGACGGCGCTGGCGACCACCTGCTTCAGGCGCGGGTCGCGGCACTCCGCCAGCCGGGCGATGACCGCCGCTTCCGATCCGGCCTCGCTGAAGAACGACATGGCTCAGACCCTCTCGATGATGGTGGCGATGCCCTGGCCGACGCCGATGCACATGGTGCACAGGGCGTAGCGCGCGCGCCGGCGGCGCAGCTCGTAGGCGGCCGTCGCCAGCAGGCGCGCGCCGCTCATGCCGAGCGGGTGGCCCAGCGCGATGGCGCCGCCGTTGGGGTTCACCTGCGGGGCGTCGTCGGGGATGCCGAGGTCGCGCAGCACCGCCAGCGCCTGGGCGGCGAAGGCCTCGTTCAGCTCGATGACGTCGATCGCCTCCAGCGCGATGCCGGTGCGCTCGAGCAGGCGGCGGACGGCGGGCGCCGGGCCGATGCCCATGATGCGCGGCGGCACGCCGGCCGTGGCCATGCCGACGACGCGGGCCATCGGCTCCAGCCCGTGCCGGCGGGCGGCCTCCTCCGAGGCGAGCAGCAGGGCGCAGGCACCGTCGTTCACACCCGAGGCGTTGCCGGCGGTGACCGTGCCGCCCTTGCGGAACGGGGTCGGCAGCTTCGCCAGCTGCTCCAGCGTCGTCTGCGGTCGCGGATGCTCGTCGGCGGCGACCACGACCGGCTCGCCGCGCCGCTGCGGGATGGTCACCGGCACGATCTCGTCGGCGAAGCGGCCGCTGGCCTGGGCCGCTCCGGCGCGCTGCTGCGAGCGCACCGCGAAGGCATCCTGGTCGGCCCGGCCGATGGCGAAGTCGGCGGCGACGTTCTCGGCCGTCTCGGGCATCGAATCGACGCCGTAGCGGTCGCGCATCAGCGGGTTGACGAAGCGCCAGCCGATGGTGGTGTCGTGGATCTCCGGCGCCCGGGCGAAGGCCTCGGTGGCCTTGGGCATCACGAACGGCGCGCGGCTCATGCTCTCCACACCGCCGCCCAGCGCCAGGGCGATCTCGCCCGAGCGGATCGCCCGGGCGAGGCTGCCGACCGCGTCCATGCCCGAGCCGCACAGCCGGTTGACGGTGCTGGCCGGGACGCTGTCGGGCAGGCCGGCCAGCAGCAGGCCCATGCGGGCGACGTTGCGGTTGTCCTCGCCGGCCTGGTTGGCGCAACCCAGCATCACCTCGTCGATGGCCGCCGGGTCGAGGCCCGGGTGGCGGTCGAGCAGGGCGCGCATCGGGATGGCGGCGAGGTCGTCGGCGCGGACCGACGCCAGCGCCCCGGCATAGCGGCCGATCGGGGTGCGGACGGCGTCGCAGATGAAGGCCTCGGGCATGGTCAGGGTCCGCGCTTGAGGTTCACCCGGCGCTGCACCGGGAACAGCTGGAGGTCGAAGCGGTCGGCGAGGTAGCCCCACAGGCCCTTGGGTGCCATCAGCATCACCACGACCGCGATGAGCCCCAGCAGCATGAGGTACCATGCGCCGAGGTCGGCGAGCAGGCCGCGCATCAGGAAGAAGACGGCGGTGCCGACGATCGGCCCCTCGATCCGGCCGATGCCGCCGATGACGGTCATGAAGATGACCAGCGCGGTGAAGTCGCCGAGGCTGAACGCGGCGTCCGGCGAGATCCGCAGCTTCTGCAGGAAGATCAGCCCGCCGGCGAGGCCGGTGACGCCGGCGGTGGCGAGGTAGATGACGAGCTTGGTGCGGTAGATGTCGACGCCGACCGATTCGGCCGCCGGCTCGCTGTCGCGGATGGCGGTCAGCGCCAGGCCCCAGCGCGAGCGCAGCAGCAGGTAGACGGTGGCCAGCGCCACCAGCACCAGCGCCAGCGCCGCCCAGTAGATGATCGAGTCGCGCAAGGCGGCGTTGGCGGCGATCATCTTCACCGTGTCGGCCGGCAGGCTCATGCCGGAGCCGCCGCCCAGCGCCCCCACCTGGGCGAACAGCAGGCGGTAGACCTCGGCCACCACCCAGGTGCCGATGGCGAAGTAGGCGCCGCGCAGGCGGAACACGACGAAGGCCGTCGGGATCGCCACCAGCACGGTGAGCAGGCCGGCCAGGGGCAGCGCCAGCAGCGGGTTGAGGCCGAGGAAGACGGCCAGCGCGAACAGCATGTAGCCGCCGAAGCCGACGAAGGCCTGCTGGCCGACCGAGACGAGGCCGGCATAGCCGGCCAGCAGGTTCCACATCTGCGCCAGCGTCAGGTAGGCGAAGATCTCGATGGCGACGCGCAGGGTGGCGCGGCCGGCGAGGAACGGCAGGGCGACCAGCAGGACCAGCAGGACAGCACCGGCGGCGACGCCGATGCGGCTGGCGGTGGTGCTGCGCTCGATGCTGAAGGCCGGCACCATCTCAGCTCACCTTCGGGAACAGGCCCTGCGGCCTGAAGATCAGCACCGCGAGGAAGACCAGGTGGCCCATCAGGATCTGCCAGCCCGGGTCGATCTCCGCACCGATGCCCTGGGCGACGCCGAGGATGATGCCGCCGGCCAGCGTGCCCCACAGCGAGCCCAGCCCGCCGATGATCACGGCCTCGAAGGCGAACAGCAGGCGGGCCGGGCCGATGGCCGGATCGAAGATCGAGCGGATGCCGAGGAACACGCCGGCGACGGCGCAGACCGCGAGGGCCAGGGCCATGGCGAGGCCGAAGACGTGGGCGTTGTCGATGCCCATGAGCCGGGCGGTCGCCGGGTCGTCGGAGGTGGCGCGGAAGGCGCGGCCGAGCTCGGTGCGGTAGAAGACGAGCTGCAGCCCGGCGATGATGGCGACGGCGACGCCGAACATGATCAGCGGCAGCACGCCGACGGCGAGGCCGCCCGGCAGGCCGACCGAGACGGTCTCGATCGCACCGGCCTGCAGCTTGCGGCTGTCGGCGGTGAAGGCCTGCAGCAGGCCGTTCTGCAGGATCACGGCGAGCCCGAAGGTCACCAGCAGCGGCGGCAGGATGTCGGGACCCAGGGTGCGGTTGAGGATGCCGCGCTGCAGGGCGTAGCCCAGCGCCGCCATCAGCGGGACGACGATGACGAGGCTCAGCAGCGGGTGGATGCCCAGGACCGAGACCACCACGAACGCCAGGTAGCCGGCCAGCACGATCAGGTCGCCATGGGCGATGTTGACCAGCCGCATGACCCCGAAGATCAGCGACAGCCCGGCCGCCAGCAGGGCGTAGAGCCCGCCGAGCATGATCCCCTGGATGACGGCGTTGAGGATCTGCATGGCCGTCACCCGCCGAAATAGGCGAGCGCGATCTGCTCGCGGGTGAGGTCGCGCGGCCGGCCTTCCAGCGTCACGCGGCCCTCCTGGAAGCAGTAGACGCGGCTGGCGACCGCCAGCGCCTGGTTGATGTCCTGCTCGACGACGAGGACGGTGGTGCCCTCGCCGGTGATGGCCGACAGGGCCTTGTAGATGTCCCTGATGACGATGGGGGCGAGGCCGAGGCTGAGCTCGTCGCACAGCAGCAGGCGCGGGTTGGCCATCAGCGCCCGGCCGATCGCCACCATCTGCTGCTGGCCGCCGGACAGCGCCGTGCCGGGATTGGTGCGGCGCTCGCGCAGCACCGGGAACATCGCGTAGATGCGCTCGAGGCTCCACGGCCCCTTGCGGCGGGCGTAGCCGCCGATCAGCAGGTTCTCCTCGACCGACAGCGACGGGAACAGCTTGCGGCCTTCCGGCACCATGGCGATGCCGAGGCCGACGATGGCGTTGGCCGGCATGCCGCCGATCGGCCGCCCGGCAAAGGCGACCTGCTCGGGCTTGGCGGACAACAGGCCGGTGATGGTGCGCAGGAAGGTCGACTTGCCGGCACCGTTGGCGCCGATCACGGCGATGGTCTCGCCCTCGTCGAGGCGGACGTCGATCCCGAACAGGGCCTGGAAGTCGCCGTAGAAGGCGGTGAGGCCGCGGGTCTCGAGCAGGGTCTCAGGCATGCGCCGGCGCCTCGGCCTCGAGGCCCATGTAGATCTCGCGGACCTGCGGGCTGGCCATCACCCGCTCGGGCTCGCCGTCGTCGATCTTGCGGCCGAAGTTGATGACCACGAGCCGCGTCACCACGGCCTTCAGCGCGTGCAGGACATGCTCGATCCAGACGATCGACACGCCGGTGGCGTGCACGGCGCGGATCGCCTCGACCAGCTCGTGGCACTCGGCCTCGGTCAGCCCGCCGGCGATCTCGTCGAGCAGCAGCACCTTGGGGTCGGTGGCCAGGGCGCGGGCCATCTCCAGCCGCTTGCGCTCGAGCAGGGTGAGGGCACCGGCGCGGACGTTGGCCTTGCCGAGCAGGCCGGTACGGTCGAGGACGCCGACGCAGCGGTCGTAGACCTCGCGCTCCGGCCGGCCGCTGCCGAAGCTCGCCGCCACCAGCAGGTTCTCGAACACCGTCATGCCGATGAAGGGATGCGGGATCTGGTAGGAGCGGCCGATGCCGGCGCGGCAGCGGGCGTGCGGCGGCAGGCCGGTGATGTCGCGGCCGGCGAAGTGCACCCGGCCGCTGTCCGGGCGGACGCCGCCGGCGATCAGGTTGAACATGGTGGTCTTGCCGGCCCCGTTGGGTCCGATCACGCCAAGCGCCTCGCCGGGCTCCAGCGTCATCGACAGGTGGTCGGTGACGACGAGGGCACCGTAGCGCTTGGACACGTCATCGAGGCTCAGGATCGGCGCCATGTCCGCCTGCCGGGTTGAAGCCTGCGAAGGGTCGGGGGCGCCGGCACGGCGGCCGGCGCCCGGGGGTCAGCCGGTCAGGCGATCGGCTCCATCTTCCCGCCGAGCGGGATCTCCGGAGCGGTGCCGTTGGCGGTGATGACCAGGTCGTACTTGAACGGGCCGTCGGGCGTGCGCCGCCACTGGCCGCCGACCAGCGGCGTCTTGGCGACGTTCTTCACCGGCCCGGCACCCCAGGCGACCTTGCCGACGATGGTGTCGAGGCTGGTCGGGGCGATGGCCGCGGCGACGGCGGCCTTGTCCTTCGGATCGCCCGAGCGCTTGAGCACGTCGGCGGCGACCTCGAACAGGCCGTGGATGAAGCCGATCGGCTGCGTCCACTGCTTGCTGGTGGCGGTCGTGTAGGCGGCGGCGAAGTCCTTGGCGGTGACGCCGGTCAGGGAGCTCTTGAACGGGTGGCTCGGGCTCCACCAGATCTCGGTCGAGATGTTGTTGCCGGTATCGCCCAGGGCCTCGACCGCGACCGGGAAGAGCAGCGCCTTGCCGACCGAGACGACCTTGGGCGCCAGGCCCTGCTGCTTGGCCTGGGTCCAGAAGGTGGTGAAGTCCGGGGGCAGCACCACGCCGGTGATGATCTCGGCGTTGCCCTGCTTGAAGGCGTTGATCTGGGCGGTGAAGTCGGTGCTGAGGTTCTGGTAGCGGCCGGGATCGACGAGGCTGAAGCCCTTCTCGGCCAGCACCGGCGGGAAGCCCAGCTTCGGGTCGCCCCAGGCATTGCCGTCGCCGTCGTTGGGGAACAGCCCGCCGACCACCTTGTTGGTCGGCACCTGGTCCCACATGCCGAGGAAGACGCCGATGATGTCCTCGAGGCCCCAGAAGAAGTGCCAGGTCCAGTCGAAGCCCTTGGCCGGGTCGCCGCCGCGGGTGAAGAACCAGGGCTGCCACGGCGCCATCGTCGAGATGCAGGGGATCTCGTTGAGCTCGCACTGGTCGGCGACCGGATTGGTCGTCTCCGGCGTGCTGGCGACCGTCATGAGGTCGACCTCGTCGCTCAGGATCAGCTCGCCCGCGACCTCGGCCGCGCGGTTCGGGTTGGACTGGCTGTCCTTGACGAGGATCTCGACGCCGTACTTGGTCCCGCCGACATCGAGGCCGCCGGCGAAGGTCTCCTTGAGCCCGCCGAGCACGAAGTCGTCGGCCTCGGCGAACGGCGCCAGCGGCCCGGTCTTGGGGCTGACATAGCCGATCTTGAGCACGTCGGCGGCACGGCCGGCGCGCGGCCGCCAGACGGCGGCGCTGGCGGCGAGCGCGCTGGTGCCCCAGACGAAGCGGCGGCGCGAGACGCGCCCGGTCGGCAGCTCGATCAGCGATCTTGTCGTCATCGTCTTGTTCTCCCTGATCATGCGGCCGGACGGCGGCCGTCGTAGGCGTCCTGGAGCAATGCCCGCACGCCATCGCGCGTGACCGGGCGGGGGTTGAAGTAGGGATTGGTGGTGGCGAGGTCGGCGGCGCGGTCGAGGCCGTCGGCCGGCATGCCGATGTCGGCGAGCCGCAGCCTGGCGCCCAAGGACTTCGCGAGATCGTAAAGGCCGGTGGCGGCGTCCTCGGCGCCAAGCGCTTTGGCGACCCGCGCCATGGCCCCGGCGGCGGCCGTGCGGTTGTAGGCCGCGGCGTGCGCCAGGACGATGGTGTGGGTCTCGGCGTGCGGCAGGTTGAAGGTGCCGCCCAGCGTGTGACAGAGCTTGTGGTGCAGCGCCATGCCGACCGAGCCCAGGGTATGGCCGGCGAGCCAGCAGCCGTACTGGGCCTGGGCGCGCGCCTCGAGATCCTTCGGGTCGGCGACGATGCGCGGCAGCGCCGCCGCCAGCGCCCGGATGCTCTCCTCGGCCATCATCGAGACGATCGGGTTGGCGTCCTCGGCGTAGAGGCCCTCGACGCTGTGCGCGATGGCGTTCATGCCCGAGGTCACCGACAGCGCCGGCGGCAGGGTCAGCGTCAGCAGCGGGTCGTAGAGGACGGTCTTCGGCAGGACCCTGAAGTCGCGGCCGGTGCGCTTCACCGAGCCCTCGGTCATGCCCCAGATCGGGGTCATCTCCGAGCCGGCATAGGTCGTCGGCACGGCGATGATCGGCAGGCCGAACTCCAGTGCTATGGCCTTGCCGAGGCCGATGGTCGAGCCGCCGCCGATGGCGACGCAGCAGTCGGCACCGACGCGGGTCGCCTCCTCGCGGGCGCCGCGCGCCACCTCGACCGGCACGTGCATGACGGCCTTCGGGTAGACGCCGGCGGCGCGGTCGCCGAGGCGCCGGGCGGCGTCCTCGGCCGAGGCGTGCTGCTCGGGCGTGCTCAGCACCAGGGCCCGGGTCAGGCCGAGGCGGGCGACCTCGTCGGGCAGCCGGTCGAGGCTGCCCTCGCCGAACACCACCCGCGACGGCAGGCCCTGGTAGGTGAAGGCCAGCATCTCAGGCGGCCTTGCCGTGCGCTTCGTTGGTGCGGCGGATCAGGTCGCGCAGCGCCTTGAGCTCGGCGGCGTCGGGGGCGGGCGTGACCCTGACCTCGGCCGCGACCTTGAGCGGCCAGCCGGTGGCGGCGCGGGCCTGCTCGACCGTGGCTCCGGGGTGCAGGGCCGTCAGCGTCAGCTCCCGGGTCACCGGATCGGGCGTCAGGATGCCGATGTCGGTGATCACCGCGGTCGGCCCCTTGCCCGGCAGCCGGGCCCGCTCGCGCGCATCGCCGCCGTCGAGGTGGCCGGCGGTGGTGATGAACGACAGCTTGTCGACGAAGGCCTTGGGATCCTGCTTCAGGATGATCAGGACCTCGCCCGCCGAGGCGGCGATCTCGGGCGCGCCGCCGGCGCCCGGCAGGCGCACCTTGGGCTTGTGGTAGTCGCCGATGACGGTGGTGTTGATGTTGGCGAACCGGTCGATCTGCGCGGCACCCAGGAATCCCACGCTGATCCGCCCGCCCTGCAGCCAGTAGCGGAAGATCTCCGGCGTGCCGACGACGGTGTCGGCGGTGATCGCGAGCTCGCCGTCGCCGATCGACAGCGGCAGGACGGTGGGCTTGGCGCCGATCGGGCCGGATTCGTAGATCAGCACGACGTCCGGCGCGTGGGTCAGCCGGGCGAGGTTGGCGGCCGTGGACGGCAGGCCGATGCCGACGAAGCAGACGGTGCCGTTCTTCAGCATCCGCGACGCCGCGACGGTCATGATCTCGGTCGGCGTGAAGTCCATCACGCGGCCTCCCTGGCGCTCTCGGCGTAGACGCGGCGGAACCCGGCGAAGTCGTCGGTGTCGAGGACGTGGCGCTGCATCCACGAGCGGAAGCCGTCGCGGGTCCGGGCGATCGGGTCCCAGGCGAGGTAGAAGCGGTTGTCGCGGTCGTAGTAGCCCTGCGCGAAGGACGGGAACGATCCGCCCGGCTCGTGGCAGACCGCTGAGATCACCCAGTGCGGCAGCACGCAGGCGTTGGGCGCGGGCTGCAGCTCGTCGACGATCTCCTCGACCGTGACGATGGCGCGCTTGGCGCCCAGCACCGCCTCCTTCTGCACGCCGAGCACGCCCCAGATGAGGACGTTGCCGCGGCGGTCGGCCTGCTGGGCGTGGATGATGGCGACGTCGGTGCGCACCGAGGGCACCGCCGCCAGCTGCTCGCCGGTGAACGGGCAGGTGATGAACTTGATGCGCTCGTTGTACTTGGGCAGGTCC
>JAXMCM010000015.1:5000-421241 GCA_046349355.1 Geminicoccaceae bacterium | reverse complement strand
GGACTGGCGCTGGGCCTGCTGTTCCTGCGCCGCTTCGCGCGGCTCGACCCGATCACCGCCTTCTTCGGCGCGGCCCCGGGCGGCCTCAGCGAGATGGTGGTGATGGGCGAGCGCGCCGGCGGCGACATGCGCAGCATCGCCCTGATCCACGCGACGCGGATCTTCGTCGTCGTGTTCATGGTGCCGTTCGTGCTCCGCGCCCTGGCGCCCGACGGCGCCGGCAGCGCGCCCATGCCGGCGGCACCCTGGCCGTCGCCGCTCGATGCCGTGCTGCTGCTCGCCTGCCTGCTGATCGGCATGCCGCTCGGCAACCTCGTGCGGCTGCCGGCACCGTTCCTGCTGGGCCCGCTGCTGCTGAGTGCGGCTGCCCACGTCGCCGGCATCGTCACCACGCCGCCGCCGAAGGTCGTCGTGGCGATCGCGCAGGTGATCATCGGCGCCTCGCTGGGCGCGCGGTTCTCCGGCCTCGATCCGAGGACGATCGCGCGGACCATGCTGCTCGGCGGCGGCGTCGCCGTGATCCTGCTGGCCTGGACGCTGGTCATCGCCGAGCTGCTGCATCTCGGCACCGGCCTGCCCTACATGGCGCTGGTGCTGGCCTTCGCCCCCGGCGGCATCGCCGAGATGGGGCTGGTGGCGCTGGCGCTGGGCGGCGACCCGCTGTTCGTGGCAACGCACCACGTGCTGCGGATCGGCATCGTCGTGCTCGCCGCGCCGTGGCTCTACCGGCTCTGGCGCCGCTGGAAATGAAAGGCCCCGCCGGAGCGGGGCCTTTCGGGGTCAGGTGCCCGGTGCCGGACTGGGCTCGATGCCCGGTCCGTCCGCGGCCGGTCGCGAGGTCGCCGGGACCGAGGTCCGCCGGCCGGTGCCGGAGGTCGGCGTCGCGTCGTCGTTCTTGCGCGACGGCGGCGGCATCGGCTCGCCGCGGAGGATCGCGTCGATCTCCTCGCCGTTCAGCGTCTCGTGCTCGAGCAGCGCCTTGGCGATGTCGTGCAGCGAGCTCAGGCGCTCGGTCAGCATCCGCCGGGCCAGCTGGTAGCCGGCGTCGACGATGCGACGGATCTCCTGGTCGATCTTCTGCGCCGTGGCCTCGGAGACGTTCTTGCTCTGCGTGACCGAGTGGCCGAGGAAGATCTCCTGCTGGTTCTCGGCATAGCCGACCGGCCCGAGCTCGTCGCTCATGCCCCACTGGGTGACCATGTGGCGGGCGATCTTGGTGGCCTGCTCGATGTCCGAGGCGGCCCCGGCGGTGACCTTCTCGCGGCCGAAGATCAGCTCCTCGGCGACGCGGCCGCCCATGGCGACGGCGATGTCGGCCTCGAGCTTCTCGCGGCTGACCGACAGGCGGTCGCCCTCGGGCAGGCGCATCACCATGCCGAGCGCGCGGCCGCGCGGGATGATCGTCGCCTTGTGGATCGGGTCCGAGGCCGGGAGGAGATGGCCGACGATGGCGTGACCGGCCTCGTGGTAGGCGGTCAGGCGCTTCTCGTTCTCGCTCATCACCATCGAGCGCCGCTCGGCGCCCATCATCACCTTGTCCTTGGCCGCCTCGAAGTCGACCATGGTGACCATGCGCTTGCCCTGGCGGGCGGCCAGCAGCGCGGCCTCGTTGACGATGTTGGCGAGGTCCGCACCGGAGAAGCCGGGCGTGCCGCGGGCGATGATCTTGGTGTCGACGTCCGGGCCGACGCGCACCTTCTTGATGTGGACGTTGAGGATCTTCTCGCGGCCCAGGACGTCGGGGTTGGGCACCACGACCTGGCGGTCGAAGCGGCCGGGACGCAGCAGGGCCGGGTCGAGCACGTCGGGCCGGTTGGTGGCGGCGATCAGGATGACGCCCTCGTTGGCCTCGAAGCCGTCCATCTCGACGAGCAGCTGGTTCAGGGTCTGCTCGCGCTCGTCGTTGCCGCCGCCGAGGCCGGCGCCGCGATGCCGGCCGACCGCGTCGATCTCGTCGATGAACACGATGCAGGGCGCGTGCTTCTTGGCCTGCTCGAACATGTCGCGGACGCGGCTGGCGCCGACGCCGACGAACATCTCGACGAAGTCCGAGCCGGAGATGGTGAAGAACGGCACGTTGGCCTCGCCGGCGATGGCGCGGGCGAGCAGCGTCTTGCCGGTGCCGGGCGGGCCGACGAGCAGGCAGCCCTTCGGGATGCGGCCGCCGACCTGCTGGAACTTCTGCGGGTTCTTCAGGAACTCCACGATCTCCTGGAGCTCCTCCTTGGCCTCGTCGATGCCGGCGACGTCCTGGAAGGTGACGCGGCCGTGCTTCTCGGTCAGCAGGCGGGCCCGCGACTTGCCGAAGCCCATCGCCTTGCCGCCGCCCGACTGCATCTGGCGCATGAAGAAGATCCAGACGCCGATCAGCAGCAGCATCGGGAACCACGAGACCAGCACGCCCAGCAGCGACGGCATGCTGTCGTCGAGCGGCTGGGCGGTGATGCGCACGCCGGCGTTGGTCAGGCGCGAGACCAGCTCGGGATCGTTGGGCGCATAGGTGCTGAAGACCCGGTTGTCGGCATAGTGACCGGTGATCTGGTCACCCTGGATGGTCACATCGCTGATCCGGCCGGCCTGCACCTCGGTGAGGAACTCCGAGAACGCCAGGTTCGTCTGGGGGCCGCGTGACGTCGGACTCTGGAACAGGTTGAAGAGAGCGATCAGCAGCAGGCCGACGATGACCCACAGAGCCAGGTTCTTGCTGAAGTTGTTCACCGCAACGGCCTCGTCCCCGGATTCCGGCTACGGATTCGCCCACGGCACCAGCCGAAGCGTACCCTATCGATGACGATAGATAAGCGGCACCGGCTTTGAAACAACATTCGCGGGCAGAAACGCAGCCGGCAGCACCGGCAGCACCGGCTCGAACGTGCAGAAGACGTTCATCTGCCGGGCCGACCCGGCGTCGATTTGGCCGATCCGGTGCACCCACAGGAGGCGTCCCTCCTGCCGGATCGCCGGCAGCGTCGCCCGCACGGCCGCCGGCAGGGCGGCCAGTTGGACCCGCTCGCCAGGTGCCAGCAAGCGCTCGCCGGCGGCCAGCGGTGCCACCTCGACGCCGCCGACATCGGTCGCCAGCCGGATGCGGAACCGGCGGTCCCAGTGGATCGTCTCGTCCGGCGACAGGCGGCGCGGCCCCTCCGCCGCCCGGGGTTCGCGCAGGATCGTCAGCCCGGTCGCGCTGCGGCGGACGAGGCAGCCGCCCAGGGTCGCCGCCGCTCCGGGCCGCGCCAGCATGCCGCAGAGCCGCAGCACGGCCTCGCGCGGCTGCGGCAGGCCGGTCCCGCCGATGCAGGACAGGCAGGCCGACAGCGCCGCCGGCAGGCGATCGCCCAGGCCGTCCGTCCGCAGCCGCAGGAAGCCCGCCGGATGCGGCTGAAGCCGTTCGGCCAGCAGGTCGGCCAGCGCGCGTCCGGCGGCCGCACGCTCCGCGCCGCAGGCTGCCGCCAGCCCGACCAGGGCTTCACTGTCCAGCGGCTCGCCGGCCCGCAGCCGCGCGCGCTCGAAGCGCGGTGCGGCGTTGGAGGGGTCCTCGATCCATCGCGCCCCGGCTGCGGCCGCCGTGGCGACCAGGCACCGGTGCGGCACGTCGAGAAGGGGCCGCAGGATGCGGACCGACCGGGTCTCGCGGATGGCGGCCATCCCGGCAAGGCCGCTGCGGCCGCTGCCGCGGGCCTGGCGCATCGCCACCGTCTCGGCCTGGTCGTCACGATGATGCGCCACCAGCAGGTGCAGGATGCCGGCGGTGGCGCAGGCGTCCTCGAGGAGACGGTAGCGTGCGTCACGGGCCCGCTGCTGCAGGGCCGAGCCGGGATGAGGGCCCGGCCAGCGGAGAATCCGCGAGGCGATGCCAAACGCCGCCAGGGAGGCGGCCGCCGCCGTCGCCTCGGCCGCCGACTCCGGGCGGAGGCCGTGGTCGACGATCAGGGCCAGGAGCTGCCCGCCGCGCCGGCCGACCCAGCGCGCGGCGAGAAGGGCCAGCGCCGTGCTGTCGGCACCCCCGGAAACGGCGACGGCAAGGTGCGGGCAGGGCTCGAAGGGGCCCAGCGGGTCGAGCCGGGCGGCGAACGCGGCGTCGTCGAGCGGCGCGTCAGCCGCAGCCGGCGCTGGCCCGGCCACGCGCCGCCGCCTGCTTGATCGGTGCCGCCGCATTCGGGAAGCGCCGGTCGAGCTCGTCGTAAGTCTGGCAGGCTTGCGCCTTCTCGCCGAGCTGGCCCAGCGCCATCGCCATGCGCAACAGGTTGTCCGCCGCCTTGGGGGCACCCTGGCCGTAGGTCTGGAAATTGCGCGCGAACAGCGCCGCTGCCGTGCTGAAGTCGCGTTGCACGTAGTGCGTCTCGGCCAGCCAGTAGGCCGCGCTCGGGACCAGCGGGTCCTTGGGGTAGTCGCTCATGAAGGCGTCGAAGGCGCCGCGCGCGCCGGTGAAGTCGCCGGCCTGCAGCAGGTCGACCGCGGCATCGTAGGCGGCCTTGGGCCCGGCTGCGCGCGGCAGGGCCGCCTGCTGCTGCGGGGGCTCCGCCGGGACGCCACCGTCGCCGGTCTCGCCGCGCAGCGCATCGCCGGGCAGCGTGCCCAGCACGTAGCCGCGCTGCGCCGCCGCGTCCTCGTCGGACACCGGAGGCCGTGCCGTCGGCTCGACCGGCGGACCGCCCTCGGCGGCGGTTGCCGGACGCGGTTGCGGGGCCACCGCGGCGGGCGGGGCCACCTCGACGGCCGGCGCCGGCGGGGCCTCGGCCCGCGGTGCCGGCGCGACCTCGCCGCCCTCCATGCCGCGCAGCCGGTTGTCGAGGTCGGCCACCAGCTTGTCGATGCGGGCGTCGGACTGGGCCTGGGCGTACTCGAGCGATTCCAGGCGCCCGGTCAGCGCCCGGAGCTCCTCCTCGATGCGCGCCAGCCTGACCTCGAACTCGGCCATCCGCGCCGGATCCTGGCGCGCCTGGACGAGCTCGATCCGCCCCAGCCGACCGGCCTCGGCGGACAGGCGCTCGATCGACGCACGGAGCGACGCGGCGGGCTCGGCCGAGGCCGACGTCGCCACGGCAAGGCCGAGGAGCGAGAGGCCGATCAGGCCGGCCGGGCGCATGGGCGGCCGCTCAGTTGGTCGCCGTGACGACCGTGACCGCGGAGCGGTTCAGGGCGAAGGCCTCCTCCGTCTCGGACGGATCGGTCGGCCGCTCCTCGCCGTAGGAGATGGTCAGGATCCGGTTGGCCGGCACGCCCAGCGCCTCGAGATAGTTGCGGGCGGCGACGGCACGGCGCTCGCCGAGGGCGAGGTTGTACTCGCGGGTGCCGCGGCTGTCGGTGTGGCCCTCGATGGTGACGGTGACACCGGGGAACTGCTGCAGCCAGGTGGCCTGGCGCTGCAGCGTCTCGCGCGCCCGGTCGTCGAGCACGGTGCTGTCGTAGCCGAAGAAGACGCGATCGCCGACGTTGACCTCGAAGTCCTTGACCGAGCCCGGGGTCGCCGCCCCGTTCAGCTCGCTGCTGGCGACGCCGCCGTTCTCGCCGCCGGTGCCGAGGCCGCTCGACTGGTCGCCGCTGGTGGTGATGTCGCTCCCCGGCGCGGCGCCGCCGGTGCCGGACAGGGTCTCGTCCTGGCTGGAACTGCAGGCGGCAAGCAGCATGAGGCTGGCGGCCAGGGCCAGGGTCTTGCGCATGTGTCGGATCCTTGCGGGCGATGCGGTCATGCCGCGATGGCACCCGTTTCGTTAGTCACGGTTGGGGCAAGCACAAGTCGGCGGAGTTCGCCGCAAATTGATTACAGGACAGCGCTTCACGGAATCAAGGGCGACCAGTCCGGGTCCGAGGCGTCCAGCGGTGTCCGCAGCTGGCGCTCATTGTATCCGGTCACGTCGATCGTCATCAGCCGCGACGCCCCGCCCGGGGATTCGCGGGCGAACAGGATCAGCCGCCCGTTCGGCGCCCAGGTCGGGCCCTGGTCGAGGTAGGAGCGGGTCAGCAGCCGCTCGTCGCTGCCGTCGGGATGCATCACGCCGACGTGGAACTGCCCGCCCTTGATCTTGGTGAAGGCGATGAAGTCGCCGCGCGGCGACCAGGCCGGGCTGCCGTAGCGGCCGTCGCCGAAGCTGATGCGCTTGGCGTTGCCGCCGTTGCGGCCCATCACGTAGAGCTGCGGGGCGCCGCCGCGGTCCGAGTTGAAGCAGATCTGCGCGCCGTCGGGCGAGAAGCTGGGCGAGGTGTCGATCGCCGGGTTGTCGGTCAGCCGGCGGACCGAGCCGCCGTCGATGCTCATCTGGTAGATGTCGGAGTTCCCGTCGGTCGCCAGGGTCACCAGCATGCTGCGGCCGTCCGGCGAGAAGCGCGGGCTGAAGGTCATGCCCGGCAGGTCGCCCAGTGCCGTCGCCCGGCCGGTGACGATGTTCTGCAGGTAGACGCGCGGGCGCAGGCCGCGGAACTCGAGGTAGGCGACGGTCTGCCCGTCGGGCGAGATCCGCGGGGTCAGGACCAGCGTGCTGCCGTCGGTCAGGAAGCGGTGGTTGGCCCCGTCCTGGTCCATCATCGCGATGCGCTTGATGCGCTTGGTCGAGGGGCCGGTCTCGCTGACGTAGACGATGCGGGTGTCGAAGTAGCCCTTCTCGCCGGTCATCCGCTCATAGACGATGTCGGCGATCTTGTGGGCGATGCGGCGCCACTGCGCCTGCGAGGTGTCGAAGCGCAGGCCGCGCAGCTGGGTGCCGGCAAAGACGTCCCACAGGCGGAACTCGACGGTCATGCCGGCCGGGCCGGGTGCCACCGTGCCCGACACCAGCGCCTGCGCGTTGATCTGCCGCCAGTCGGCGAAGCGCGGGACGTTGCGCAGCTCCTCGGGCGACTGGATGAAGGCGCGGCGGTCGATCGAGCGGAACAGGCCCGAGCTGTCGAGGTCGGCGGCGATCACGTCGGCGATCGCCGTGCCGGTCTCGCCGCCGGCGAACGGGCTGATCGCGATCGGCACCGGCTCGACATTGCCCTGGGTGATGTCGACCCGCAGCTGCGCCAGGGCCGGCGCGGCGAACGCCGTGGCTCCCAGCGCCGAAGCCGCCGCGAGGGTGCCGCGGCGGGTCCAGGCCCGTCTCATCCCGCCAGCATCGCCGGATCGAAGTTGAAGATCACGTTGCGCCATTGCTGGTAGGACTCCGGTGGCAGCTTCAGCGGCGAGCAGGCCCTGACGGCGCGGACGGCACTTTCGGCGAACGCGCGGTAGACAGGATCGGACGCCATGCGTCCGGCGTCGAGGGGGTCGACGGAGACAACGTTGCCGTCGGCGCCGATGACGATGTTGAGCTCGGTGCGCATGCGCTCGCCGCCCTGCGCCCCGATCGGGATGCGCCAGCATGGCGTCACCTGCCGGCTGATCATCCCGGCGAGCTGCGACGGGCTCATCTGCGCCACGGCCGGCCCGTCGCTGCTGCCGGACTTGCCGGGCTTGGCGCCGGCCCCCTTGCCCTCGCGGGTCTCGGCCGCCGTGGTCCGCTTGTCGAGCTTCTCGACGCTGCGCAGCAGCGAGGCGAAGTCGGCCTTCTCCTCCTCCGCCTTGGGCTCGGCCTTCTTCGGCTCCGGCTTCTTCGGCGGCGGCGGCTTCTTCTCGGGCTCGGGCTTCTTCTCCGCCTTCTTCTCCGGCTCCGGCTTCCTGGGCTCGGGCGGCTTCGGCGGGGCCGGCTTCGGATCGGGCTTCGGCGGCGGCTCGGCCTTGGCCACGGGCTTGGGCGGCTCCGGCGGGGGCGGCGTCGGCTTCGGCGGTTCCGGCGGTGGCGGTTCGGGCTTCGGGGGTTCGGGCTTCGGCGGCTCCGGCTTCGGCGGTGCCGGCTCCGGCGGGGGCTCGGGCTTGGGCGGCTCCGGCTTCGGCGGCTCCGGTTCCTCGGGCTTGGCGGCCGGGGCGGGGCTGGCAGCGGCCTGCTCGGGCTTCGGCGCGGTCGCCGCCTGGGCCTCGGCGGCCGGCAGCGTTTCGGCCGAGACGATCTCGACGGTCACCAGCTGCTCGGCCGGCAGCTCGCGGCCGAAGCGGGCGAGGCCGACGACGAGGAGCACGCCGACCGCCGCGTGGAAGGCGACCGACAGCAGGAGGCCGCGCCGCATCGGCTCAGCTCCGGCCGGCCGTCAGGGGCAGGGCGGCTGTCGTCATGGCGCCGGCTGCGGCGCTTCGGTCAGCAGCGCCACCTTGGTGATGCCGGCGGCATTGATGGCGCTGACCACCGCCATCACCTGGCCGTAGTCGACGCGGCGGTCGCCGCGCACGAAGATGCGGGTGTCCGGCTTGCGCTCGGTCACCGCCAGCAGGCGCGGCCCCAGCTGGTCCAGCGCGATCTCGCTCTCCTGCAGGTAGATCTTGCCGTCGGCACCCACGGTCACGCTCAGCGGCTCGTCCTGCCCCGGCATGGGCGAGCTCTCGGTCTTCGGCAGGTCGACGGCGACGCCGGTGGTCATCAGCGGCGCCGTCACCATGAAGACAACGAGCAGCACCAGCATCACATCCACCATCGGCGTGACGTTGATGTCGGCGAGCTGGCGGCGGCCGCGGCGGCGGCGGCCCTTGCCCTTGGTCGGTGCGGCGGCGGCACCCATCCGCTCAGACGACCCGGCCGGCGTCGAGCTCGCGCGACAGCACGACGGTGAACTCCTCGCTGAAGCTGGCCAGGCGGTCGGCGTAGCGGTCGAACTCGCCGGCGAGCTTGTTGTAGGCGACGACGGCCGGGATGGCGGCGAGCAGGCCCAGGGCGGTGGCGAACAGGGCCTCGGCGATGCCGGGGGCGACCACCGCCAGCGTCGTGTTCTTGGTGACGGCGATCGACTGGAAGCTGTTCATGATGCCCCAGACGGTGCCGAACAGCCCGACGAAGGGTGCCGTCGAGCCGACCGTCGCCAGCGACGAGAGATGCCGCTCGAGCATCCCCATCTCCCGGTCCATGGTCAGCTCCATGACGCGGGTGACGCGGCTGACCAGGCTCTGGTTGACCGCGGGCTCGGTCGTCTTCGGCGCCTCGCGCCATTCCTCCATGGCGGCGGCGAACATCATCGCCATGGGATGGTCGGCCCGCTTCACCCATTGGCGGTAGAGGTCGCCGAGCGGCGCGCCGGACCAGAAGGCGCGCTCGAACACGGTGGCACGCCGCTTCAGCCGGGCCAGGCGGATGCCCTTGTCGAAGATGATCGCCCAGCACCACAGCGAGGCGATGAAGAGCAGGAGCATCACCGACTTCACGACGATGTCGGCCTGCATCACGAGATGCCAGATGCTGGTCCCGGCGGCGGCGTCGCCGAGCCCCACGGCCGTTATCGCGGTCTGTTCCATGGCTCCTCGGGCTCGCCGGCTGTCCCGGCGGGGCGTTCAGGTCAGCGGAATAGGCTGAAAGCGCAACGGGTTGGAACGGGAACTTGAAGCCGCCTTGCGGCTTTTCAGGGTGACGTAAACCCGAACGCGCGGCTCGCTGTCAAGTCGCGCCCGTCGCCGGCTCCATCACGGCCCGGAGCGCCGGCGGCAGGCGCAGCGGCCGGCCGTCGGTGGTGATCAGCGCCACCTCGACGGCGAGCGACGCCAACACCATTCCGGCGCGGACGATCTCCTGGCGCAGCTTCACCCGCGCCCCGCCGATGCCCTCGAGGCTGGTGACGACCTCGACCAGGTCATCCAGCCGCGCCGGCCGGCGGTAGGTGATCGCGAGATGGTGCACCGCCCACTGGCCGCCATGCCGGCGCATCACCTCGTCGTGCGGCAGGCCCAGCGCGCGCAGCCATTCGCTGCGGGCCCGCTCGGCATAGGCCAGGTAGTTGGCGTGGTAGACCACGCCACCGGCGTCGGTGTCCTCGTAGTAGACGCGGATCGGCCAGACGTGGGTCACGGCTCGTCGGGATCGAACAGCTGCGCCTGGCCAAGGTCGCGCCGCGGCGGGGCGAGGCCGAGATGCTGCCATGCCAGCTGGGTCAGCAGGCGGCCGCGCGGCGTGCGCTGCAGCAGGCCCTGCTGCAGCAGGAACGGCTCGACCGTCTCCTCGAGCGTGTCGCGCTGCTCCGACAGCGCCGCCGCCAGCGTCTCCACGCCGACCGGCCCGCCGCCATAGTTGTTGGCGATGGCGCCGAGGTAGCGGCGGTCGAGGCTGTCGAGGCCCAGCTGGTCGACCTCGAGCCGGGTCAGCGCCTCGTCGGCGAGGCGGCCGCCGACGCTGTCCTCGCCAGCGAAGGTGGCGAAGTCGCGGACCCGGCGCAGCAGGCGGGTGGCGACGCGCGGGGTGCCACGGGCGCGCCGCGCGATCTCCCGGGCCCCGTCGGGGAGCAGGCCGATGCCGAGCAGGCGGGCGGCGCGGACGACGATCGCCTCGAGCTCGGCCTGCTCGTAGAAGCTCAGCCGGCAGAGGATGCCGAAGCGGTCGCGCAGCGGCGTCGTCAGCAGGCCGGTGCGGGTGGTGGCGCCGACCAGCGTGAACGGCGGCAGGTCGATGCGCACCGAGCGCGCCGACGGGCCCTCGCCGATCATCAGGTCGAGCTGGAAGTCCTCCATCGCCGGATAGAGGACCTCCTCGACCACCGGCGAGAGGCGGTGGATCTCGTCGATGAACAGGACGTCGCGCGGCTGCAGGTTGGTGAGCAGGGCGGCGAGGTCGCCGGCACGGACGATGATCGGCCCGCTGGTCATGCGGAAGCCGACGCCGAGCTCGGCGGCGACGATCTGCGCCAGCGTCGTCTTGCCGAGCCCGGGCGGGCCGGCGAACAGCGCGTGGTCGAGCGCCTCGCCGCGCGCCTTGGCGGCGCCGATGAACACGCCGAGGTTGGTGCGCAGCTGCTGCTGGCCGATGAACTCGGCGAGCCGCCGCGGGCGCAGCGAGCCCTCGCTGTCCTCGCCGGTGACCTCGGGGGCGATCAGCCGCGTGCTCACCCGGCGGCCTCGTGCAGCTCGACGCCGAGGCTCGCCAGCGCCTGCCAGTAGCCGGGCCAGGTCTTGGCCACGCAGCCGGGGTCGAGGATGGTGATGCCGTGGATGCGCAGGCCGGCGAGCGCGAAGCTCATGGCGATGCGGTGGTCGGCATAGGTCTCGATGCGGGTCGGCAGCGTCGCTCCCGCCAAGGACGGGTCCGACGCGACGACGAGGTCGTCGCCCTCCTCGACGGCGAGGCCAGGGCGGATGCGCGACAGCTCGGTGGCCAGCGCCGCGACGCGGTCGCACTCCTTGACGCGCAGGTTGGCGATGCCGGTGAAGCGGACCGGGGTCTCGTTGAAGGCGGCGAGCACCGCCAGCGTCGGGATGGCGTCCTGCATCTGCGAGCCCTCGATGACCGGCGGCAGGTGCGGGAAGCGGGCGATCAGGGCATGCGCCCGGGCGTCGGGCTGGGTGAAGGCGTCGGCCGGGGTGCCGAGATCGATGGTCCCGCGGGTCAGGGCCTCGGCGGCCCAGAGATAGGTCGCGGCCGAGGCATCGGGCTCGATGGCCAGGTCGTGCGCGGTGTAGCCGGTCGGCTGGATGCGCCAGACGCCGTCGCCCTGCCGCTCGACCCGGGCGCCGAACGCCGCCATCGCCGCCACCGTCAGGTCGATGTAGCCGCGGGCCCCGATCTGGCTGCCGACCAGGGCCACCTCGACCGGTTCGCGGCTCAGCGGCGCCATCATCAGCAGGGCCGAGACGTACTGGCTCGACAGCCCGGCATCGACCTCGACCCGGCCGCCGGCGAGGCGGCCCTTGCCGTGCACGGTGACCGGCGGGCAGCCGGTCGGGGCGGCGACATCCACGCCCAGCGAGCGCAGCGCCCTGACCAGCGGCTCGATGGGCCGCTTGCGCATGTGCGCATCGCCGTCGACGACGACGGTGCCCTCGACGGTCGCGGCCGCGGCGGTGAGGAAGCGGGTCGCCGTGCCGGCATTGCCGAGGAACAGCGGTTCCGCCGGCGGCAGCAGCCGGCCCGTGCCCGAAACGACGAAGCCGGTGGCATCCGGTTCCGCGACGGTCACGCCTATCGCCCGCAGGGCAGCCGCCATGTAGCGGGTGTCGTCGCTCTTCAGGGCACCGGTCAGCCGGCTGGTCCCGGCGGCGAGCCCGGCCAGCAGCAGGGCGCGGTTGGTGATCGACTTCGATCCCGGTGGGGCGACGCGGCCGACCAGCGGCCGGGCCGGCGGGACGATGGTGACCGAGCGAGCGGTCAGGGTCATCCGGACAGTTCCTTGAGTCCGTGCCGCACGAGCTCGCCGACCCCGGCGGACTCGCCGAGGCTCGCCCGGCCACGGGCGACAGCGGCGAAGGCATCGGCGCGGGCGTAGCCGAGATTGACCAGGGCCGACACCGCATCCTCGGCCGGACCGGCCGGTAGCGCCGCAACGCCGGCAGGAGCCTGGCGGCCGGTCGGCACCGGCAGGCCGCCGACCCGGTCCTTCAGCTCGGCGACGATGCGCGCCGCCAGCTTGGGGCCGACACCGGACGCCCGGGTCAGCGCGGTGCGGTCCTGCGCGGCGATGGCGGTGACCAGCTGGTCGGGCGAGAGGATGCCCAGCACCGCGAGCGCGATCCGCGCGCCGACGCCCTGGATGCCCTGCAGCTGGCGGAACCAGGCGCGCTCGGCCGGGTCGAGGAAGCCGAACAGCGTGATCGCATCGTCGCGGACCTGGGTCTCGACGTGCAGCTCGGCGACCTCGCCCTGGCGCTGCAGCGCCTCGAGCGTGCGCGGGGCGAGATGGACGAGGTAGCCGACGCCGTTCACGTCGATGATCGCCGTGTCGTCCTGCAGCGCCGTCAGCCGGCCGCGCAGCAGGGCGATCATGCCCGCTGCTCCGCGAGGTAACGGCCGAGCGTGCGCTGCGTGCCGAGGTGGTGCGCGTGGCAGATCGCGACAGCCAGCGCGTCGGCGGCGTCGGCCTTGGCCTCGACATCGGGTCCGAGCAGGACACGGACCATCATCGCCACCTGCTCCTTGGCGGCGTGGCCGGTGCCGGTGACGGCCCGCTTGACCTCCATCGAGCCGTACTCGGCGACCGGCATCCCGCCGTGCGCCGCGACCAGCAGCACCACGCCGCGGGCATGGCCGAGCTTGAGCGAGGAATCGGGGTTGCGGTTGACCACGGTCCGCTCGACGGCCGCGGCGCCGGGCTGCCAGCAGCGCAGCACCTCGGCGAGACCGGCATAGAGCTGGGTCAGGCGGGTGGCGATGTCGGCGCTGCCGTCGCTGCTGACGGTGCCGCAGGCGAGGAAGCGCAGCCTCGAGCCCTCGGCCTCGACCACGCCCCAGCCGGTGTGGCGCAGTCCGGGATCGAGGCCGATCAGGCGCATCAGGCGTTCAGGCGCGCCAGGGCAGCGTCCGAGACCTCGAAGTTGCCGACCACGCGCTGCACGTCGTCGTTCTCGTCGAGCTGCTCCAGCAGCTTGAACAGCACGTCGGCACGCTCGTCGTCGACCGGCACGGTGACGTTGGGCCGCCAGCCGAGGCTCGCCTGCTCGGGAGCCCCGAACCGCGCTTCCAGCGCGTCGCGCACCGCGCTGAGGTCGTCCGGCGCGCAGGTGATCTCGTGGCCGGCCTCGGAGCTGTCGCAGTCGGAGGCGCCGGCGTCGATGGCGGCCTCCAGCATGTCGTCCGCCGATGCGGCCTCGGCCGGGTAGCGGATCTGCCCGATGCGCTCGAACTGGAAGCTGACGCTGTTGGTCTCGCCGAGCGACCCGCCGAACCGGGTGAAGGCGGCGCGGACCTCGCTGGCGGTGCGGTTGCGGTTGTCGGTCAGGACCTCGACGATCAGGGCGACGCCGCCGGGCCCGTAGCCCTCGTAGCGCACCTCGTCGTAGCTCTCGCTCTGGGCACCCTGCGCCCGCTTGATCGCCCGCTCGATGTTGTCCTTGGGGACGTTGGCGGCGCGCGCGGCCTGGATGGCCGTACGCAACCGTGGGTTTCCTGCCGGGTCGGGCAGGCCGCTCTTGGCGGCCATCAGGACCTCGCGCAGGAGCCGCGTGAACATGCGGGCCCGGACCGCGTCCTGGCGGCCCTTGCGGTGCATGATGTTCTTGAACTGGGAATGACCGGCCATCGTCGCACTGGGGGAAGGGGATTTCGCGGGGTGGCCGGGGGTCTACCGCAGTTCGCCGCACTCCGCCACCACCACGCCGGACCTGCCCCGACCGCAAGCGCGCATTGCAAGAAAAATCGTTGAACGCTCGTTGATTGGCCTTCGAAGCTAAGGTAACATCTGAGCCTTGGAGGGCGTCTCGATCGCTGGAAGGGGTTTGGCAGTTAAGCTGAAGCTTCAACGAGCACTTGCGCGCAAATTCTTGATCTAGCGGCCGGATCGGGCGCGACCTTGGTCGGCAGTCGATCGCCGCTGTCGAAGTAGATAAAGTTGTAGGCAAAATCCCGAAAAACGTCCACTGCAATCTCGTCGCATGCATTGCTGTACTAGGTTGCGAGCTTTATTTTTTTGTTGATCGTAACTCGCGTCAGGGTTATGTTCACGATTGTCAAGTCAGACGGTGCCTCCCTCCCTCACTGCGCCCCCGCCGGCCTCGGTCGACGGGGGCGTCCTTTTTGGAGGGGCCGCGACTCGCGCCCCGGAGCCTCGGACCGCTCGCGATGCACATGCAGTCGATGATCAGCGACCTCGCCTGGCACCAGGCCGGCATGAGCCACCGCGCCGAGCAGGTCCCGCCGGGCCTCGCCGGCGACCCGGCGATCGACGCCGTGGTCAGCGGTGCCGTGCTGGTCGCCTGCGCCTTCCGCATGCGCGACGAGGCCGGCCTGATCGCCGCCCTGCGCACCCTGGCCGGCGCCGTCGATCGCCTCGAGGCCGAGGGGGAGGCCGCCGACCCGGCGCCTTGAACGCCGCGCTGCAGCTGCCCACATCCCCGCCGACCGCGCGCCCGGCAGGCGCGCTCCCCCCGGTGAGGCGGTATGCAGGACAGCGATGCCGCGCAGTGGCACGGCACGACGATTCTTTCCGTGCGCAAGGGCAACCAGGTCGTCGTCGCCGGCGACGGCCAGGTCAGCCTCAGCGCCACGGTCATCAAGGGCAACGCCCGCAAGGTGCGGCGGATCGGCGGCGGCAACATCGTCGCCGGCTTCGCCGGCAGCACGGCTGACGCCTTCACCCTGCTCGAGCGGCTCGAGGCCAAGCTGGAACGGCACCCGTCCCAGCTGACCCGGGCCTGCGTCGAGCTCGCCAAGGACTGGCGCACCGACCGCTACCTGCGGCGGCTGGAGGCGATGATGATCGTCGCCGACGCCGACGTGTCGCTGGTCGTGACCGGCACCGGCGACGTCCTCGAGCCCGAGGACGGCGTCATCGGCATCGGCTCGGGCGGCACCTACGCCCTGGCGGCCGCACGCGCCCTGATCGATGTCGACGGCCTCACCGCCGAGCAGATCGCCCGCAAGGCGATGGGCATCGCCGCCGACATCTGCGTCTACACCAACCGCAACCTGACCGTCGAAGTGATCGAGCGCCGATGACCGCCCTGACCCCCCGCGAGATCGTTTCCGAGCTCGACCGGTTCATCGTCGGGCAGTCGGCCGCCAAGCGCGCCGTCGCCATCGCGCTGCGCAACCGCTGGCGCCGCCAGCAGCTCGAGGACGGGCTGCGCGACGAGGTGCTGCCCAAGAACATCCTGATGATCGGCCCGACGGGCTGCGGCAAGACCGAGATCGCCCGCCGTCTGGCGCGGCTCGCCCAGGCGCCGTTCCTCAAGGTCGAGGCGACCAAGTTCACCGAGGTCGGCTATGTCGGCCGCGACGTCGAGAGCATCGTCCGCGATCTCGTCGAGATCTCGCTCAAGCTGACGCGCGAGCGGCTGCGCAAGGAGGTCGTGGCGCAGGCCGAGCGCAACGCCGAGGAGCGGGTGCTCGACGCCCTGCTCGCCGGCTCCACGGCCGCCAGCCGCGATACCCGCGAGAAGCTGCGCAAGCTGCTGCGCGAGGGCGCGCTCGACACGCGCGAGATCGAGGTCGACGTGGTCGACAGCCAGCCGCCGATGGGCTCGGTCGATATCCCCGGCATGCCCGGCGCCCACATGGTCAATCTCGGCGAGATGCTGGGCAAGGCCTTCGGCCAGCGCACCAAGAAGCGGCGCATGACGGTCCGCGACAGCCATGCCGTGCTGGTCGCCGAGGAGAGCGACAAGCTGCTCGACCAGGAGCGGGTCGTCCGCGAGGGCATCGAGGCGGCCGAGCAGAACGGCATCGTCTTCATCGACGAGATCGACAAGATCAGCGGTCGCGAGGGCCGCATGGGGGCCGACGTCAGCCGCGAGGGCGTACAGCGCGACCTGCTGCCGCTGATCGAGGGCACCACGGTCACCACCAAGCACGGCTCGGTGAAGACCGACCACATCCTGTTCATCGCTTCGGGTGCGTTCCACCTCAGCAAGCCGTCGGACCTGCTGCCCGAGCTGCAGGGCCGCCTGCCGATCCGCGTCCAGCTCGATCCGCTGGGCCGCGAGGACCTCGCCCGGATCCTGGTCGAGCCCGAGGCCAGCCTGATGAAGCAGTACGTGGCGCTGCTGAAGACCGAGGGCGTCGAGCTCGACTTCGCCGACGACTCGGTGGGCGCCATCGCCGACCTCGCCGCCGACATCAACGGCCGGGTCGAGAACATCGGCGCCCGGCGCCTGCAGACGGTGATGGAGAAGCTGGTCGAGGACGTCAGCTTCAACGCCTCCGACCGCAACGGCGAGACGATCCGGATCGACCGCGCCTATGTCCGCGACAAGGTGGGCTCGCTGGTCGAGGGGGCGGACCTCAGCAAGTTCATCCTTTAGCCGGGGTCGCCTTCGGCTCGCGGAACTGGTTGGCGCGGCGGTTCAGTGCCGCGAGCCGGGCGGTCTCGCGGACACGCTTCGCCCGCGTCTCGGGCCGCTTGGCCTGCGTGATCCACTCGAGGATGCCGCGGCGGACCGACGGGGGGAACGCCGCGAAGTTCGCCGCGGCCGCCGGCTCGACGGCCAAGGCCGCCTCCAGATCGGCCGGCACCGCCAAGGCATCGACCGCCTCCAGGAATGCCCAGCGGCCGGCCGCCTTCGCCCGCTCGACGCAGGCGAGACCGGCTGGCGTCATTCGCCCGTCGGCGATCAGTCGGTCGACGCGGTCGCGATTGGCCTTCGACCAGGCGCTGCCATCCTTGCGCCGGCAGAGCAGGAGCATGGTGCGCTCGTCATCGAGCGCCCGCGGCAGGCTGTCGATCCAGCCGAAGCAAAGCGCTTCCTCGACGATGGCAGCGTAGGGCAGGTGCCGCTCGCCGGCGGCCTTGCGGAAGGTGACGAGCCAGATGCTGCCATGCGTGGCGTGGTTCGTCTCGAGCCACGCCCGCCAGGCCTGCCGGCTCTCCACCTGCACCATCGGCAGGTCGAGAGCCGGCTTGACCATGGCGCCGGTCGCCGCCTCAGCCGGCCATCGCCGCCTTGAGGTTGCTGTCGAGCTTGTCGAGGAACTGCTGGGTGGTCAGCCACTTCTGGTCGGGGCCGATCAGCACCGCCAGGTCCTTGGTCATGTCGCCGGCCTCGACGGTGTCGATGCAGACCTTCTCCAGCGTCGTGGCGAAGCGCTCGACCTCGGGCGTCCCGTCGAGCCGCGCCCGGTAGGTCAGGCCGCGCGTCCAGGCGAAGATCGAGGCGATCGGATTGGTCGAGGTCTGCTTGCCCTTCTGGTGCTCGCGGTAGTGCCGGGTCACGGTGCCGTGGGCGGCCTCGGCCTCGACGGTCTTGCCATCCGGGGTCATCAGCACCGAGGTCATCAGGCCGAGCGAGCCGAAGCCCTGGGCCACGGTGTCCGACTGGACGTCGCCGTCGTAGTTCTTGCAGGCCCAGACGAAGGCACCCGACCACTTCAGCGCCGAGGCCACCATGTCGTCGATGAGCCGGTGCTCGTAGACGATGCCCTTGGCCTGGAAGGCGGCCTTGAACTCGGCGTCGAACACCTCCTGGAACAGGTCCTTGAAGCGGCCGTCATAGGCCTTGAGGATGGTGTTCTTGGTCGAGAGGTAGAGCGGCCAGCCGCGCATCAGCGCATAGTTCATCGAGGCCCGGGCGAACTCCCGGATCGAATCGTCGAGGTTGTACATCGCCATGGCGACGCCGCCGCCCGGGAAGTCGTAGACCTCGTGCTCGATCGGCGCCGAGCCGTCGGCCGGGACGAAGCTGATCGTCAGCTTGCCCTTGCCCGGCACCTTGAAGTCGGTGGCGCGGTACTGGTCGCCGAAGGCATGGCGGCCGATGACGATGGGCTGGGTCCAGCCGGGGACGAGGCGCGGGACGTTCTTGCAGACGATCGGCTCGCGGAAGATGGTGCCGCCCAGGATGTTGCGGATCGTGCCGTTCGGCGACTTCCACATCTTCTTGAGCTTGAACTCCTCGACGCGGGCCTCGTCGGGGGTGATCGTGGCGCACTTCACGCCGACATTGTGCTTCTTGATCGCCTCGGCGGCGTCGACCGTCACCTGGTCGTTGGTGGCGTCGCGATGCTCGACGCCGAGGTCGTAGTAGAGCAGCTCGACGTCGAGATAGGGCAGGATCAGCTTGTCCTTGATCATCTGCCAGATGATCCGGGTCATCTCGTCGCCGTCGAGCTCGACGATCGGGTTCTTGACCTTGATCTTCGCCATGTCCGGCTCCCCCAGTCTCCCGCGGAGCAACGGACCGCCCCGGGCTGCGCGCCTTAGTAGAGGCGCCTCGATGCTGCTGCAAAGCGGTTGACGGTCGCAGCCGTCACATGAGCCACACGGCGTTCTCGAGCTTGGCGACGAACGCCGCGTGCGCCGCCAGCTCCTCGGCGTTGGGCTCGAACACCCGGGCCGGCCGCTGCCGGGTCGCCTGCGCCGCCTGTGCCATGGCGCGGCGGGCCGGTGCGGCCAGCGCGAGGTCGGTCTGCCGGCCGCCCAGCAGGTGCAGGTAGACCTCGGCCAGCAGCTCGCTGTCGAGCAGGGCGCCGTGCTGGGTGCGGCTCGAATTGTCGACGCCGAAGCGGCGGCACAGCGCGTCGAGGCTGGCCGGGGCGTTGGGAAAGCGCCGCTGCGCCAGGGTCAGCGTGTCGACCGCCCGGGTCGCCGGCAGCGGCTCGCGCCCGGCGCGGACCAGCTCGGCGTTGATGAAGCCCATGTCGAAGCGGGCGTTGTGGATCACCAGCGGGCTCTCCTCGATGAACTCGAGGAAGGCATCGACCAGCTCGGCGAAGACCGGGAAGTCCTTGAGGAAGTCGGCGCTCAGGCCATGCACCCGGCGCGCCTCCTCGGGCATGTCGCGCTCGGGATTGATGTAGCTGTGGAAGGTCCGCCCGGTCGGCAGGTGGTTGACCAGCTCGATGCAGCCGAGCTCGACCAGCCGGTGGCCCTCGCGCGGCTCGAGGCCGGTGGTCTCGGTGTCGAGCACGATCTCGCGGATCATCGCAGGCCTTTCCCGCTCCTTGCCCAGCGCCCCGGCCACGCCTCGCCGCGGACGCCGGCCAGCTCGCGCAGGAGGGTTCCGATCTGCCCGACCGTGGCGCCGCGGTCAAAGCCGGAGTGGATGACGTAGTCGGCCCGGCGCCGCTTGACCCGGTCCGGCAGCTGGCTGGCGCGGATGCCGGCGAGCCGGGACGGCGACATGCCGGGGCGGGCAAGCGCCCGCTGTGCCTGCAGCCAGCCGGCGGTGCTGACCACGGCGACGCGGTCGCAACGCCCCTCGCCATGCGTCTCGAACAGCAGCGGGATGTCGAGCACGACGAGGCTCTCGCCCCGCCGGCAGCAGGCCTCGAGGAACTGCCGCTCGGCATCGCGGACGAGCGGATGCAGGATCCGCTCGAGCCGGCGCCGCGCGGCCGGGTCGGCGAAGACGACGCGCCCCAGCGCCTGCCGGTCGATGCCGTCGCCGCGGGCGGCCTCGGGGAAGGCGGCGCGAACCGCCGCCACGGCGGGACCGGCCAGCAGGGCGTGGACCGCCGCGTCGGCGTCGAACAGCGGGATGCCGAAGGCGCGGAAGGCGCGCGCGGCGTGGCTCTTGCCCATCGCGATCGAGCCGGTGAGCCCGAGGACCAGCATCAGCGGACGAGCACGCCCTGGTCGCGCAGGAACTGCAGCACCGGCAGCAGCGGCAGGCCCAGCACGGTGAAGACGTCGCCGTCGACCCGCGCCATCAGCTGGCCGCCGAGTCCTTCCAGCTCGTAGCCGCCGCAGGTCTGCAGCGTCGCCTCGCCGGCGTCGTCGAGATACTGCTCGAGGAAACCTTCCGAGAACTCGCGGACCCAGAGGCGCGGGGCCGCGACGTGGTGCCAGATGCGCCGCCCCCCGCGAAACGCCACGGCGGCGGTCGGCAAGCGGTGCATCCGCCCGCGCAGGGCCATGAGGTTGGCCCGCGCCTCGTCGCGCGAGCCGGCCTTGCCGAACCAGCGCCCGTCGAGGTCGAGGATCTGGTCGCAGCCGAGGACGACCACGTCCGGGTCCGGCTCGCCCATGGCGACGCGCTGCGCCTTCAGCTCGGCCAGGGCCACGGCGGCGTCGTCGGCGGTGACGCCCTCGGCGTGCAGCGCCTCGCGAATCGCCTCCTCGTCCACGGGCTGCGTGCGGACGGTGAAGGCGACGCCGGCCCGGCGCAGCATCTGCGCCCGCCACGGGCTGCCGGAGGCGAGCACCAGCCTCATGTCGGCAGCCGCACCACCGCCTTCAGCCCGCCGCGCTTCGAGGCGTCGAGGGTGAGCTGGCCGCCATGGCTCAGCACGACGTCGCGGGCGATGGTCAGGCCGAGGCCGAGGCCGCCGGTCTCGCGCGACCGCGAGGTGTCGAGCCGGACGAAGGGCTGGAAGACCTGCTCGCGCGAGCTCGCCGGGATGCCGGGACCGTCGTCCTCGATGGCGATCTCGATCTGCTCGTGCAGGCGGCGGGCCGAGATCCAGATCGACCGCGCGTGCCGGCAGGCATTGTCGACGAGATTGGCGAGGCAGCGGCGGAAGGCCAGCGGCCGCAGCGGCATCTCGATCGGCTCCTCCATCGCGATCTCGAGCCTGGCGCCGGTCCGCTCGGCGCGCTGCTGCATGCCCTCGAGGATCGGCGCCAGCGGCGTCATCTCGATGGTCTCCTCGCCCTCGCCGCGGGCGAAGGCGAGGTAGGCCTCGACCAGCTGCTCCATCTCGAGCACGTCGCCCTTGAGCCCGCCGATCACCGGGTCGGCATCGGGCTCGAGCAGCTCGAGCTCGAGCTTCATCCGCGTCAGCGGGGTGCGCAGGTCGTGGCTGACCGCGGCCAGCATCTCGGTGCGCTGGCTCATGAAGCGCAGGATGCGCTCGCGCATCAGGTTGAAGGCGCGGGCGGCGCGGCGGATCTCGCTCGGGCCCTCGACCTTGAAGTCGCCGGGATCGCGGCCCTTGCCGAAGCTGTCCACCGCCCTCGCCAGCCGGCGGATCGGCCGCACCTGCAGGTTCATGTAGTAGATGGCCACCGCCGTCAGCACCGCCGAGGCGCCGAGCATCCACAGCAGCAGGATGCCGGTGGTGGTGCTGGTCACGCGCTTGCGCGGCGCCAGCACGGTGAGCAGGCCGTCCTGCAGCTGGACGTAGATGGCGATGCGGTCCGGGTCGCCGATGTCGAGGTCGACGGCGAACGGCTCGTCGAGCTTCTCCTCGAACGCCTCGAGGATCTTGCGGTCGATGTGGGTGAGGCGCCCGTCGGCGCCGGCCTCGGCCTGCGCCTGGGCCAGTGTCCGGTCGCGGTCGAAGGTCGCGGTGAGCTCGGTGTGCCGCTGCAGCTGCGCCAGCAGCAGCGCCTGCTGCGCCGCGTCGGCGTCGGACAGCTGCTCGGACAGGAGCGACACCTCGCCGGCGACGCCGGCGGCCAGCCAGCGGGTCACCGTGTCCCAGTGCCGGTTGTAGAAGACCACCGTCAGGACGATCTGCAGCACCAGCAGCGGCAGCACGATGATCAGCAGCGAGCGCAGCAGCAGCGTGCGCGGCACGATCGTCTTGTTGAGGAACTCGCGGACCGGGCCCATCCGGCTCAGGTCCCCGGCCGCAGCGCGTAGCCCTCGCTGCGCATGGTCAGCAGGTAGCGCGGCTGGCGCGGGTCGTCCTCGATCTTGCGGCGCAGCCGTGCCATCTGCACGTCGACGGCGCGGTCGGAGCCGGTGATGCGCGCCCGCTCGCCCAGCGTGGCCCGTGCCACCGCCTGCCCCGGTCGCTCGGCCAGGGCCTGCAGCAGCAGCAGCTCGCCGGTGGTCAGATGGACGATCTCGCCGTCGCGGCGCAGCTCGGCGGCCGCCCGCGCGAAGGTGTAGGGGCCGAAGCGGACGATGCCGTCGTCGGCGACCGGCTGGACGCGGCGCAGGATCGTCGCGATGCGCAGCAGCAGCTCGCGCGGCTCGAACGGCTTCACCAGGTAGTCGTCGGCCCCGACCTCGAGGCCGGCGATGCGGTCCTCGGGCTCGCCGCGGGCGGTCAGCAGCAGCACCGGCAGCTGGTCGCGCCGGCGCAGCTCGCGGGTGATCGAGATGCCGTCCTGGTCGGGCAGCATCACGTCGAGCACGCAGAGGTCCGGGCGGATGCTCTGCAGGCTGGCATGCGCCTCCGCCGCCGTCGCCGCGACGCTGACGATGTAGCCGTTCTGGGTCAGGTAGCGCTGCAGCAGCGCGCGCAGCCGGGCATCGTCGTCGACGACGAGGATGTGGGCGCCGCCGCCGTCGCTCATCGGCTCAGGCCGCGTCGCGGGCCCGCTCGCGGCGGCCGGTCTCCTCGGCCAGCTCGGCGAGCACGCGGCCGAAACCCTCGACCGCCACCGGCCCCGCCTTCTTGAAGGCGAGGCGCAGCTGCCGGCGATGCTGCGCCAGCACCTCCTCGACCGCCTGCCGCGCCGCCGGCGTCGGCGTCAGCCGCAGCTTGCGGCGGTCGCCGGCGGCGGGCTCGCGCTCCAGCTGCCCGCCCTCCAGCAGCCGCGCCACCTGCCGCGACAGGGTCTGCTTGGTCAGGCCCAGCGCCCGGGCGAGGTCCGCCAGCGTCAGCCCGCCGCGCGTGGCGACGAGGTGGAGAATGCGGAAGTCGGTGGCGGCAAGCCCGGCCCGGTCCAGCGCCAGCGCCGCCCGCGCGCCGAGCTCGCGCTCGACGTCGAGCAGCAGCGCCAGGCTGCGGTCGAGGTCGGCATCGCGCAGGAACAGCGGGTTAGGCGCAACCATCTTTGGCAATCAATGAGTTAGCGGTGGTCGCGTTGACACTTATGGGGCCCGGTGCTAGCGACTGCAACCCCCGCAGACCCCTTTTCCGCCGCCGTGGCTCCCACGGCCGAAACGGATATCATGGCCGACCTCATCCCCTACGACGCCCGCGACGGGTGGATCTGGATCAATGGCGAGTTCGTCGCCTGGCGTGACGCCAAGGTGCATGTGCTGACCCACGGCCTGCACTATGCGAGCGCCGTCTTCGAGGGCGAGCGGGCCTACAACGGCAAGGTCTTCAAGCTGACCGAGCACAGCCAGCGGCTGATCGACAGCGGCAAGATCCTGGGCTTCGACGTGCCCTACAGCACCGCCGAGCTCGACGCCGCCACCAACGCCGCCATCGCCAAGAACGGGCTCAAGGACTGCTACGTCCGGCCGATCGCCTGGCGCGGCTCGGAGCAGATGGGCGTCTCGGCGCAGAAGTCGAGGATCAACGTCGCCATCGCCGTCTGGGAGTGGGGCGCCTACTACAGCGACCTCCGCCTGACCAAGGCCCTCTACAGCCGCCCGGCGCCGCACACCGCGCCGGTGCACAGCAAGGCCGCCGGGCTCTACATGATCTGCACCATCAGCAAGCATGCCGCCGAGGCCAAGGGCTTCGGCGACGCGCTGATGCTCGACCACGAGGGCTTCGTCGCCGAGACGACCGGCGCCAACGTCTTCCTCGTCATGGACGGTGCCCTGCACACGCCCATGCCGGACCGCTTCCTCAACGGCATCACCCGGCGCACGGTGATCGACCTGGCCAAGCGCCGCGACATCCCGGTGACCGAGCGGCGGATCAAGCCGGAGGAGCTGAAGGACGCGCAGGAGATCTTCGTCACCGGCACCGCCGCCGAGCTGACGCCGGTCCGCGCCATCGACGACCTGCACTACCAGGTCGGCCCGGTGACCCGCACGCTGCTCGACGACTTCCACGCCCAGACCCGCGGCGCCGCCTGATGGCGGAGACGATCGGCGGATGAGCTACCGGGTCTGCGTGTTCTGCGGCTCCCGCCCCGGCGGGAGCGCGGCCTTCGTCGCGGCCGCCCGCGCCCTGGGTGCGGGCGTGGCGAAGCGCGGCTGGACGCTGGTCTACGGCGGCGGCGACGTCGGCCTCATGGGCATCAGCGCCGACGCCGCCCTCAAGGCCGGCGGCGAGGTCACCGGGATCATCCCGCAGCGCCTGCTCGAGCGCGAGGTCGGCAAGAACGACGTCACCGACCTCCAGGTCACCGCCACCATGTTCGAGCGCAAGGAGCGGATGATCGACGGCTCGGATGCCTTCGTCGTCCTGCCGGGCGGCCTCGGCACCCTCGACGAGCTGCTCGAGGTGATGACGCTGCGCCAGCTCGGCTACCACGACAAGCCGATCGTGCTGGTCGACGTCGACGGCTACTGGCAGCCCTGCCTGCGGCTGTTCGAGGCCGTGGTCGAGGGCGCCTTCGCCGACGCCTCGGTCCTCGGCCTCTATGCGGTGGCCCCCGATGCCGGGGCGGCGCTGGATCTGCTGGGCCCTTAACCGCTCCTTAGTCGCGCGCGCCCATCAAGGCACCCGGATGGCCATGGCCCCGGGTGCCGATGGGCAAGCGACTGCAGCGCCGCGATCTCCTGCTTGTGCTGATGGCGGCGGCGGTGCCTGATCGCGGCATGGCCCTTCCGCCGCCGCGCCTGCCCGCCGTCGACCGGCTGCCGCTGCCGGGCACGATCTTCCCGGCGCCGCGGCAGGCCGCGGCCCTTCGGGTAGCGCTGCACCTGCAGCCGGCGCCCGCGGCGGTCCTCGACATCGCGCCCGAGGACGACAACGGCAGCGACCGCAGGGTCGAGCCGATGACGTGGTACGTGATGACCGGGATCGCCGCGCACCTGGCCGGCGGCGACGCGGGACCTGCCGTCCTTGCGGCGCTGGCGGCCTGGGCGCGCGCCGGTGCCCTCGAGCGCCTCGAGCCGGCCGGGCCGAAGGGGTCGCTGGTCCGGGCCCGCTACACCCTGAAGCGGTCGCTGCTGCCGCTGCTCGCGGCCTACGCGGTCCTGCGCCGCGACCTCCCCGTCCCGCCGGCGGAGGCGGAGATCATCGAAGCCTGGCTCGGGCGCCTTGTCCTGCTGGCCGAGCCCGCAGACGGACCGGTCAGCGCGCGCAACAACCACCGCTACATGCGCGATGTCGTGATGCTGGCCTGGGCGTCGCTGCAGGGTGACGTGGCCGCTTTCCGCACGGCGCTCGCCGACTGCATCGCCGCCATAGGCGCCCAGCGGCCGGACGGTGCCTGGCCGCTCGAGCTCGACCGCGGGCCGCGGGCCCTCTGGTACCAGCGGCACGCCATCGCCTCGCTCGTTGCCGCCGCCGAGATCGCCGCCGCGCAGGGCGTCGACCTCTACGCCGTCGATCTCGACGGCCGCAGCCTGCACGCGGCGATCGCCTTCCTGCTCGACGGGATCGACGCGGCGGCGCGTGGCCGCATGCCGGGCCAGGACCTCGGCTTCCTCGAGCGGCGCGGCAATGGCCGGCACTACATGGCCTGGGCCGATGCCTACGCCGCCCGCTTCCCCGACCACCCGAACGCCCGGCGGTTGCGGGCGCTGCTGGCCGGCGCGCCGCGGCCGCTGCTCGACGACTACAGCGGCGGCGACGTCATCGCGCTGGCCGGCGCCCGGCCGGCGCCGGGCTCAGGCGAGGTTTGACTGCGCCTCGCTCGCCTGCTGCACCTTGCGCCGGAACAGCGAGACGAAGTCGATCGGATCGACCATCAGCGGCGGGAAGCCGCCGTCGCGGGTCGCGTCGGCGACGATGCGCCGGGCGAACGGGAACAGCAGCCGCGGGCACTCGATCAGCAGCAGCGGCTGCAGCGAGTCCGGCGGGATGTTGTCGAGCAGGAACACGCCGGCATAGGCGAGCTCCATCAGGAACACCGTCTCGTCGGCCGTCTTCGCGTCGATGTTGAGGTTGAGCGTGACCTCGTAGTGCTTGTCCATGATCCCCTGGGCGCCGACGTCGACGCGGATCTGGATCTCCGGCCGCGGCGCGTTCGGCTGCAGGCCGCGCGGCGCCTTCGGGTTCTCGAAGGACATGTCCTTGACGTACTGCGTCAGGATCGCGAGGCGCGGGCCCGCCGCTTCCTGCGGCGCCGCGTTGCCGTTGCCGTTCTGCTCGCTCATCGTCGAACTCCCTTGTGCCTCCGCGCCGGCCTCAGCCGAGCCGGACGAAGGCGGCGTTGCCCAGTTCCTGGCCGGTCAGGCCACGGATGAAACCCCAGTGCGAGACCACGGCGACCCGGTCCCGGTCGGCCATGCCGGCAACCTTGGCCCTGAACCGCTCGCAGCGGTCGGCGAGGCTGTCATGGCTCTCGATGAGCCCGCCCCACCAGATGTCGTCGAGCCCGGAGAAGTCGAGGTGCGGCCACTCGGCGGCCAGCGCCGACGGCAGGCTGCCCTGGTCGCAGGAGAAGGCGCAGCGCTCGCGCACCAGCGGCTCGATGCCGGCGCCGGGCAGGCCCAGCGCCGCAGCGAAGATCGAGGCGGTCTGGATGGCGCGCCGGTAGGGGCTGCAGAGCAGCCGGGTGATGCCCTGGGCGGCCAGCGTGGCGCAGGCGAGCTCGGCCTGGCGCACGCCCTCGGCGGTCAGCGACGGATCCGGCAGGCCCGGGTCGATGCGCGACCGGCCGAAGTGCAGGTTCCATTCCGACTGAGCGTGCCGAACGAGGAGCATCCAGGGGCCCTGCCCATGCGCTGCCGGCGGCGGTTGCCGGTCGGCTCGACGGCGCCGGCCGACGGCGGGACGGACCCGGCGCGGACCGCGATGCGTTCGCCTTCATGCGCGAGCGCGGTCTTGTAGGGGCCCAGCCGCCTCCCCGGCAAGCCCGCGGGCAGGCGGTTTGTTTTCCGGCAGGCGGCATTATATGATGAGGTGTCGCCGCTTCCGGCCATGGTCCCTGCTCGGGGCCGATCCCACGGGCGATCAGCGCAGAGTTCCATGTCCGACGGATACGCCTACCTCGACATCATCTTCTTGGCCATGGTCGCGGGCTTCATCGCGCTGCGCCTGCGCAGCGTGCTGGGGCGGCGGACCGGCAACGAGCGGCGTCGGCCGGACCCCTACGCGCAGCCGGCGCAGCGTCCCGCCGACAATGTCGTGCCCATCCCGGAGCGGCCGACGCCGCAGCCGGCGGCCGACGATGCGGGCATTGCCGACACCGGCGACGCGCGGCTGAAGGGCGGGCTGACCGCCCTGCGCCTCGCCGACCGCAGCTTCAACCTCGACACCTTCCTCGAGGGTGCCAAGGCGGCGTTCGGCATGATCGTCGAGGCCTTCGCCCGCGGCGACAAGGACGGCCTGCGGCCGCTGCTGGCGCCGGACGTGTTCCAGCGCTTCGCCGCCGACATCGACGACCGCGCCCGCCGCGGCGAGGTGCTGAGCACCGACCTGGTGGCGGCGCCGAAGGCCGAGCTGGCCGAGGTCGAGATGCTGGGGTCGCGGGCACGGGTCACGATCCGCTTCGACAGCGAGCAGATCAACGTCGTCCGCGACCTGCAGGGCAAGGTGCTGTCGGGCGATCCCAACCACACCGAGAGCATCGTCGACCTGTGGACGTTCGAGCGCGACACGCGCTCGCGCGACCCGAACTGGCAGCTCGTCGAGACCCGCACCCCGCACTGAGATGCGCTGGCGCGTCGCAGCGGCGCTGCTCGCCGCCGGCCTGCTTGCCGCCTGCGCGCGTGGCCCCGAGGCGCCGGCCGAGCCGAAGCTCGAGGTGCGGCCCGTCGCCTTTGCCGACCTGCCCGGCTGGGATGCCGACGATCCCGGCGGAGCGCTGAAGGCCTTCCTGACCTCCTGCGGCCCGCTGCAGAAGCGCGATCCGGCCCAGAAGCTGGGCCCGGACGGCTGGGCCGGCAGCGTCGCCGACTGGAAGCAGGCCTGCGCCGAGGCGCGCACGGTCGGACCCGGTGCCGACGCCGCCAGGGCCTTCTTCGAAGCCGGCTTCGTGCCGGTGGCGCTGACCGATCGCGGCCGGAGCGACGGTCTGTTCACCGGCTACTACGAGCCGCTGCTGCACGGTGCCGCGGCCCCCAGCCGGACCTACGCCGTCCCCCTGCACGGCCGGCCGGCCGATCTCGTCGCCGTCGACCTCGCCGCGTTCGATCCGAGCCTCGAGGGCAAGCGGATCGCCGGCCGCGTCGAGGGCGGCCGCCTCGTCCCCTATCCGACCCGCGCCGACATCGACGCCGGCGCGCTCAAGGGCGAGGACCTCGAGCTCGTCTGGGTCGACGATCCGGTCGCCAAGTTCTTCCTGCAGATCCAGGGCTCGGGCCTCGTCGAGCTGAGCGACGGCCGGACCCTGCGCGTCGGCTACGCCGACCAGAACGGACGCCCCTACCGGGCGATCGGCCGCGACCTCGTCGAGATGGGGGCACTGCGCAAGGACGAGGTCTCGCTGCAGACCATCCGCGCCTGGCTCAAGGCCCATCCCGGCCAGGCCCAGGCGGTGATGGAGAAGAACCCGTCCTACGTGTTCTTCCGTGTGCTCGGCGACGCGGCGACGACGCCGGGCCCGATCGGCGCCCAGGGCGTCGCGCTGACCCCCGGCCGCTCGATCGCCGTCGACCGCGCCTTCGTGCCGCTGGGCGTCCCGCTCTGGCTCGACGCGACGGCGCCCTATCCCGACGGCGAGCGGCCGCTGCGCCGCCTCGTCGTCGCCCAGGACACCGGCGGTGCGATCAAGGGCGTGGTCCGCGGCGACGTCTTCTGGGGGGCGGGCGAGCAGGCCGAGTTCATCGCCGGCCACATGAAGAGCCCGGGGCGCTGGTACGCGCTGCTGCCGCGCACGCTGGCGCCGACCAGCTGACCGGCGCCGCCCGCCCGTGTCCACGACGACGACAGCCCCGCCAGCGCGGGCGCGCCGCGCGCGCGGCCTGACGGCCGAGGATCTGGCGCTCTGGCGCCACGCGGTCCGCGACGTCCGCCCGGTCGGCGAGCTGCCGCCCCCGCCGCCGTTCTCCGCACCGCCGCCGCCCGCGCCCGCGCCCGTCGTGCTGCCGGCCGCGCCGCCCGCCCCGGCGCCCGTTCCGCCGCGGCGGCGCGACAGCCAGCGCCTCGACCCGAAGGGTCCGGTCGACATCGACCGGCGCAGCTGGCTGCGCCTGCGCCGCGGCCTCTACCCGGTGGAGGCTCGCCTCGACCTGCACGGCATGACCCAGGCCCAGGCGCATGACGCGCTGACCGGTTTCGTCGCCCTCGCGCACGGCCGCGGCCAGCGCTGCGTGCTGGTCATCACCGGGCGCGGCCTCGGTAGCGGCGGCACGCTGCGCGCGATGACGCCGCGCTGGCTCGACGAGCCGCCGAACCGCGAGCGCGTGCTCAGCTACGCCCCGGCCCAGCTGCGGCACGGCGGCGACGGTGCGCTCTACGTGCTGCTGCGCCGGCGCGCCTGAGCCTCAGCCGCCGAGCTGGGCGGCCGCCTGCGGGTAGACCTCGGCCAGCGCGTCGCGGACCGGGCCGCGGATCAGGGCGAGGGTGGCGTCATCCGGCGGCGACGTTGCCGGCACCGCATCCGGCACCGCGAACGCGAAGCCGGTGGCCGCGCGGACCGTGTCGACGGTCTGGCCGGGGTGCAGGCTCGCCAGCGCGAAGCCGCCGTCGCGGAAGCGGAACAGGCAGCGGCCGGTCAGCAGCCAGCGGGCGCCGCCGGCGGTGCTGACGAAGTCCAGCTCCTCGACCAGCGTGCGCCGGTCGTGCTGCTCGCGGAACAGGATCAGGTTGGGGATCACGGCCGCCATGAACGGGCCGCCGAAATTGCCGGAGAAGCGCTGGTCGAGGCCGGGGTAGCGGCCGAGGCCCAGCAGGTTGACCCGGCCGCGCCCGTCGATCTGCACGCCGCCGAGGAAGAAGGTGTCGATCCGCCCCTGCGCGGCGCAGTCGAACAGCTCGCGCGCCCCGTCGGTGAAGGGATTGTGCTTGCGGCTGCCGAGCAGCGAGACGCGCAGCCGTCCGCCCGAGCGCGCGCGGGCCAGCAGCGCCCCGGCCGCCGGGATCGGCGAGGCCGCCCCCACCGCGACGTGGCGGCTGTCGGCCAGCAGGTCCGCGATCACCGCCACCAGCAGCTCGGTGCGGCTCGCCTCAGCCATCGGCAAGCCAGCCGTCGAGGAAGGCAGCGAAGCCGGCCGGCGTCGCCGCGGCGGCGGCGTAGCGGCCGATGAAGGCCTCGTCGCGCGGGTAGCGGTCGCCGCAGCCGAGCGGCGCCCCGCCGCCGGGCACGACCTCGACCGCGTCGACGTACAGGGACGGCACGGTGCCGGCGGCGAGGGCCGGATCGTCGAGCAGGCTGCCGGCCCGCCGCTCCTCGACGGTGACCAGCGTCGCGCGGGCCGCGTGCGCCATGGTCATCAGCTCGCGCTGGACCCCGATCCAGACATGGCCTTCGGCATCGCCGATCTCGGCATGGAACAGGGCGACGTCGGGCCGGATCGCCGGCACCAGCAGGATCTGCCGCTCGGGCGCGAACGGGTCGTCGATCACCCGCCAGTCGGGGCGGGCGGCGACGAGATCGGTGCCGATCACGCCGGGCAGCGGCAGGAACGGCACGCCGCGCTCGGCCGCGGTCAGGCCGGCATGGATGGCCGGGCAGGTGCTGTCGAGGATGCGCAGCGAGCGGGTGCGGAAGGCGCGCTGGAAGCAGGGTGCGGCCCCCTGCTCGCCGAGGCTGATGGCGGCGGTCTCGATCGCGGCGACGCAGCCCGCGCCGATCAGGATGTCGGCGGCAAGGCCGAGCTGCGGGACGCCGATCAGGCGCAGCCCGCGCGCCTCGCGGCGGACGAGCTCGCGGACGACGGCCATGGCCCCGCCGGAGGCGTCGCGGGGCAGGGCGATCGAGGAACCGTCGGCGATCCGGGCGGCGAGGCGGGCCGCACCGCCCGGAGACACGATCACATCACGGCGCCGATCTGCCAGGGCACGAACTCGTTGTCGCCCATGCCCAGGGCCTCGCTCTTGCTCTGCTCGCCGGAGGCGGTCTTCAGCACGAGGTCGAAGATCTTGCGGCCGACCTGCTCGATCGTCTCCTCGCCGTCGATGATGGTGCCGCAGTTGAGGTCCATGTCCTCGTGCATGCGGTTGTACATCGCCGTGTTGGTGGCGAGCTTCAGCGACGGCACCGGCTTGAAGCCGAAGCAGGAGCCGCGGCCGGTGGTGAACACGATCATGTTGCCGCCCGAGGCGACCTGGCCCGTGGCGCTGGCCGGGTCGTAGCCCGGGCTGTCCATGTAGACGAAGCCGCGCGTGGTGATCGGCTCGGCATACTTGTAGACGCCGGTCAGGTTGGTGGTGCCGCCCTTGGCGGCAGCGCCCAGCGACTTCTCGAGGATGGTGGTGAGGCCACCCTTCTTGTTGCCCGGCGAGGGGTTGTTGTTCATCTCGCCGCCGTTGCGCGCGCAGTAGGCCTCCCACCAGCGGATGCGCTCGAGCAGCTTGTCGGCGACCTCCTGGCTGATGGCGCGGCGGGTGAGCAGGTGCTCGGCCCCGTAGATCTCGGGCGTCTCCGACAGGATGCCGGTGCCGCCATGGCTGACCAGGATGTCGACGCAGTGGCCGAGCGCCGGGTTGGCGGTGATGCCCGAGTAGCCGTCCGAGCCGCCGCACTGCAGCGCCAGCGAGATCTCCGAGGCCGACGCGGTCTGCCGGGCGAAGGCGTTGGCGTGCGGCAGCATCTCGCGGATGGCGGCGTGCGCCCGCTCGATGGTCTGCCGGGTGCCGCCGGTGTCCTGCAGCGTCATCGTGCGGAAGTAGGGACCGGCCTTGATGCCGTAGGCCTCGGTCAGGAAGTCGATCTGCATCACCTCGCAGCCCAGGCCGATCATCAGGATCGAGGCGAAGTTGGCGTGCTTGGCGAAGCCCCACAGCGTGCGCTGCAGGGTGGCGTAGCCCTCGCCGCTGTCGGCCATGCCGCAGCCGGTGCTGTGGGTGATCGCGACGATGCCGTCGACGTTCGGGTACTTGGCCAGCTCCTCCTTGGGGAAGCGCTCGGCGATGAACTTGCAGACCGAGGCCGAGCAGTTCACCGTCGACAGCACGCCGATGTAGTTGCGCGTGCCGACCTTGCCGTTGTCGCGGACGTAGCCCTGGAAGGTGGCGCGCTCGGCCTCGGGCAGCATCTCGATGTTGCGCACGCCCTGGCCGACCGCGTAGTCGCGGGCGAAGTCGCCCATGGCGCAGTTGTGGACGTGGATGTGCTCGCCCGGGGCGATGTCGCTGGTGGCGAAGCCGATGATCTGGTCGAACTTGCGGACCGGCTCGCCCTTGGCGATCGGCCGGGTCGCCACCTTGTGGCCGGCCGGGATGCGCTGCCGCGTGACCACGCCCTCGCCGGCCAGGCTGGTGTTCTCCAGCACGTCGAGGCGGGCGACGACGACATTGTCGTTGGCGTTCAGGCGGACGGTCAGCGCTGGGGCGGACATGGATCGGGGCCTCCGGGTTTGCGGCGGCGGATCATAGCGACCGCGTTGTCACGCGAAAGGCCCGTGCGCGGACAGGCCGCCATGCGGCCGGCTCAGCCGGCGGCGAGCATCGGCCGGAGACGCTCGTAGGTCTCGCGGTAGCGGGCGAACAGGCGGTCGTAGGCCGCTGCGGCCTCGGCCCGGGGCTCGACCACGCCGGCCGGGCGGACGAACCGGCCGATCCCGTCCCAGCCGGCGAAGGCGCCGACGCCGACCCCGGCGACGTAGGCCGCACCCAGGCAGGAGCCCGGGTGGCCCTCGAGCAGGTGCACCGGCATCTGCAGCGCATCGGCGGCGATCTGCATCCACACCCGGCTGCGCGCCCCGCCGTCCGAGGCCAGCAATCGCGTCACCGGGTAGCCGATGTCGCGGGCGACCTCGACATGGTGGCGGAAGCCCATCACCACGGCCTCGAGCAGGGCCCGCCAGATGTCGCCGAGGCGATGGTGCAGGCCGAGGCCGACCAGCACGCCGCGCGCCGTCGGATCGTGCAGCGGCGTCTTCTCGCCGAGGAAGTAGGGCAGGGCGACGAGGTCGCGGGCTCCCGGCGGCGACGCCTCGGCCAGACGGTCGAGCTCGGCATGGCTGCGCCCGCCGCCGAGCTCGGCCACGAACCAGTTCAGCACCGCCCCGGACGCCGCCATGCAGCCGTTCGGCATGAACAGCCCGGGCACGATGTGGAAGTCGAGGAACAGGCGCGGGTCGGGGCGCGGCTCGGCCGTCGCCAGCATGATGTCGCCGGCCCCGCCGAACTTGATCAGGCAGTCGCCGGCCTCGCGCACGCCGGCGACGAAGGCCGAGGCGATATGGTCGGCGCAGCCGGCGACCACCGCCGTGCCCTCGGCGAGGCCGGTGTGCGCCGCCGCCGCGGCGGTGACGGCACCGACCACCGCGTGCCCGTCGCGGACCGGCGGCAGCTGATGCTTCCCGATCCCGCCCAGCGCCACGAGGTCCTCGGCGAGGTCGCCGCGGCCGAGATCGTAGAAGCCCGACTCCAGCGCCCAGTTGCGCTCGAGCGACCAGGCGCCGGTCAGCCGGTGGACGATGAAGTCGTAGGAGCCCAGCACCGTGGCGATGCGGGCGAAGGCTGCGGGCTCGTGGCGGGCGAGCCAGCGCAGCTTGGTCGCCACCAGCTGCTGGTTCACCCCGTTGCCGGTCCGGGCGAGGAAGGTGCCGGCGTCGACCTCGCGGGCCAGCGCCTCGACCTCGGCCCCGACCCGGCCGTCCGACTGCTGGATCGAGCGGCGGATCGGCCGGCCGTCCGCGTCGAGCAGCACCACCGCCGGCAGCATGCCGGTGACGCCGACCCCGGCGATGTCGTGCGCGGTGATGCCCGAGCGCTGCAGCAGCTCGCGGCAGACAGCACCGGCATTGGCCCACCACTGCTCCGGGTCCTCCTCGGCCCAGCCGGGCTGGTCCGAGAACAGCGTCACCGGCCGCTCGGCCAGCGCCAGCGTGCGGCCGTCGGTGTCGATCAGGATCCCGATGGTCGAGGTGGTGCCGATGTCGAGGCCGAGCGTGACCGCCATGGCCGGCTCAGCGCAGCGTGCGGACCTTGTCCATGAAGCGGGCGACGCGGTCGGGGTCGACCGGCGCCCAGGTGTCGCCGTCGCGCTTGAAGTGGGTGCCGATGACGCAGCCGTCGGCGTGCTTGAGGATCTCGGCGACGGTGTCGATGCGCACGCCGGTGTTGGCCAGCACCGGCACGTCGACCGTCTTCTTCACCCGGGCGAGGTCGCTGACCTCGACGCCCTCGCCGGTCATCGGGCCGGAGACGCAGATCACGTCGGCCAGCGAGGAGAACACGGCACTCTTGGCCCGCACCTCGATCGGCCGGCTGTCCAGCGACGTCGCGAATTCGGCGTTCACGTTGTAGAGGAGCTGGATCTCGGGCTTGCCCAGGGCCGTGCGCAGGCGCAGGGCGGCGGCGCAGCGCGGCTCCCAGATGCCCATGTCCGAGGCGTAGACGCCGGTGAAGATCTCGCGGGCGAAGGACGCGCCGGTGGCCGCGGCCAGCGCCACGGTGGCGACCGGGTCCCACAGGTAGTTCACGCCGAACGGCACCTTCAGCGAGGGCTTGAGCTCGGCCACGGCCGCGGCGAAGGCCGCCACCGCCTCGGGCGCCGCCTCCAGCAGGTAGGGCCGGTCGCCCTCGTTGCCGAACATCACCGCGTCGACGCCACCCTTCTGCAGGGCCGCGATGTCGCGCGCGGCGTGGTCGACGATGGCCGCCATCCCGCCGGCGACGTCATGCAGCGGCGATCCCGGCAGGGCCGGGAAATGCACCATCGCCACGATCGGCTTGCTCATGCCCAGGAACGACGCCACGGCTGATCTCCTCAACGGCCCGCTGGCAGCGGTATGGCCCGATTCGTCGCCGGATCGAAGAGCCGCAACGACATGGGATCGATCCACAAGGGCACGCGCTGGCCGACGGTGGCGGTGAAGTCACGTGGCATCCGCAGGCTGACGTCCGGCCCGCGCTCGTCGCCGAGGTTGCCGACGAGGATCGTCTCCGGGCCCAGCGCCTCGACGGCCAGCGTCACGACCGCGAGCGGTGCCGTCGCCTTGCCGTCGGGCTGCAGCGTCACCTCCTCCGGCCGCAGGCCGAGGATCACCTCGGCTCCGGCCCGTGCGGCGATGGCGCTGCTGGCGGCCGCTCCCAGCGGGGCCCGCAGGCCGCTGGCGGTCACGGCGAGGCCGTCCGGCCCTGGCTCCAGCCGGGCTGGGACGAGGTTCATGGGCGGGCTGGCGAGGAAGCCGGCGACGAAGGTGTCGGCCGGGTCGCGGTAGACCTCCATCGGCGGGCCGATCTGGACGACCCGGCCGTCCTTCATGATGCAGATCCGCTCGGCCATGGTCATCGCCTCGACCTGGTCGTGCGTGACGTGGATGATGGTCCGGCCGACGCGGCGGTGCAGCTTGATGAGCTCGGTGCGCATGCCGGTGCGCAGCTTGGCGTCGAGGTTCGACAGCGGCTCGTCGAGCAGGAACGCCACCGGGTCGCGCAACAGCGCCCGGCCCAGCGCCACGCGCTGCCGCTGGCCGCCCGACAGCTGGCCGGGCTTGCGGTCGAGCAGCGTCTCGAGGCCCAGGGTGCGCGCCACCTCGGCCATCCGCCGCTGCGCCTCGCCGCGGTCGACGCCGCGGATGCGCATGCCGAAGCCGAGGTTGCCGGCCACCGTCATGTGCGGGAACAGGGCGTAGTTCTGGAAGACGAAGGCGAGGTCGCGGTCCTTGGGGTCGACCTCGTTCATCCGCCGGTCGCCGATCCACAGGTCGCCCGAGCTGATGCTCTCGAGCCCGGCGATCATCCGCAGCGTCGTCGACTTGCCGCAGCCGGACGGGCCCAGCAGCACCAGGAACTCGCCGTCGGGGATCGTCAGGCTGACGTCCTCCACGGCCTTCACGCCGCCGGCATAGACCTTGTTGACGCGGTCGAGGCGAATGTCCGGCACGCGATCAGTCCCGCAAGGAGCGCATGTAGCGGTGGAGCCAGGCGGTCAGCGCCAGGACGATGGCGAGCAGGATGATCGACATCGCCGAGGCGAGGCCGAGGTTCAGCCCGACGAAGGCCTGGCGGTAGATGAAGTAGCTGACGAGGTCGGTGGCGTTGCCCGGCCCGCCGCGCGTCATGATGTAGACGAGATCGTAGGTGCGCACGGCGAAGATCAGGCGGATCAGCAGCGTCACCGCGATCACCGGGCGCATCAGCGGCAGGGTGACGTGGAGGAAGGCGCGCAGGCTGCCGGCGCCTTCCATCCGCGCCGCCTCGTAGGGCTCGCGCGGCAGGGCGGCGAGCCCGGCCAACAGCAGCACCACCATGAACGACACCTGGTGCCAGATGTCGACCATCACCAGCGTCCAGAAGGCGACGTCCGGGTCGCCCAGCCAGTTGACCGGATCGATGCCGACGAGACTCAGCAGGTAGTTCACGATGCCCTGGGTCGGGTGCAGGAACATCCGCCAGATCAGCCCGACGACCACCGGGTTCATCAGCAGCGGGCAGAGCAGGATGGCATAGTAGATGCTCTTGCCGCGCTCGACGCTGTTCAGCGCCAGCGCCACCGCGAAGCCGACGAGGAACTCCAGCAGGACCACGGCCAGCACGAAGAAGACGGTGACCGACAGCGCGTGGCGGAAGTCCTTGTCGGCCAGCGAGGTGACGTAGTGCTGCAGGCCCACGAAGATGTCGTGGACCGGGTGGATCAGCGTGAAGTCGTAGACGCTGGTCCACAGCGTGAACAGGATCGGAAAGAGGATCACGAGCAGGATGGCGGCGAGCCCGGGTGCGGCCATCGCCAGGCCGAACATCCGGTCGCGCCGGGCAAGGCTCGCCGCCATCCGTCGTGATCCCCGTCAGCCGGCGGCTACTGCAGCTTGCCGTCCTTCTTCAGCATCTCGGCGAACTCGGCATCCACCGTGGCCAGCGCCTCCGGGGCCGGCTTCTCGCCGGTCACCGCCAGCGACAGCTCGCGCCCGAGCACCTCGACGAACTGCGGGGTGTAGGTGAACACCGGGAAGTTCTTCGAGGTGTCGAGGATCTCGCGGAGCGCCGGGTAGTAGACGAACTTGGCGTTCAGCTCGGCATCCTCGAACACGTCCGAGCGGGTCGGGGAGCCGCCCAGCATCGCCCGCTTCTTGGCAATCTCGGGGCTCTCGATCCACTTGAGGAACGTCCAGGCGGCCTCCGGATCCGGGCTCGACTTCGGGATGGCCCAGCCCCAGGCGCCGTTGAGGCCGCCGCCCGGCACCGCCATGATCTCCATCTTGCCCACCACCTGCGACGACGACGGGTCGTCGTAGGCCGTGCGGAACATGTTGTAGGTGAGGTAGCTGTAGGCCTTGCCCTGGGCGGCGACGTTGAACGCCTCGTCGAAGCTGAAGCTGGCGGCGCCCAGGGGGCCGTACTTGTCGATGTTGGTCTTGTAGTCCTCGAGCGCCTGCACCGCCGCCGGCGAGGTCAGCTGCGGCTTCCAGTTGGCGTCGTAGTACTCGCCGCCGTTGGCGTAGAGGTAGTTCGACCACTCCATGGCGATCGGGTCGGGGCGCAGGCCCTGGTTGACCACGCCGTAGAAGTCGATCTTGCCGTCGCCGTCGGTGTCGCGGGTGAAGAACTCGACCTGCTTCTTGTACTCGTCCCAGGTCTTGGGGATGCCCAGCTCGATGCCGTACTTGGCCTTGAAGGCCTCCTGCTCCTTCGGGTCCGCGAGGAGGTCCTTCCGGTAGGTCAGGCCCATGGCGTAGTTGTAGAACGGCAGCATGTAGGTGACCCCGTCGACCTTGCCGACGAGGTTCATCAGCGACGGGAAGTAGACCGAGGTGTCGACCTTGTCGGCGGCGATCCGGTCGTCGAGCGGCTGCAGCCAGCCGGCCTTGGTGAACTCGCCGACCCAGTAGAAGTCGACGACGATCAGGTCGTAGGAGCCCTCCGGGGCCACCAGCTGCGGCACCAGCTTGGTGTGCATCTCGGCGTAGTTGACCACCTCGAGCTGCACGTCGATGCCGGTCTGCGCGGTGAACTCGGGCAGCACCTCCTGGACGAAGCGCGTGTCGGGCACGCTCTCCATCAGGATGTTCAGCGTCTTGGCCTCGGCTGCCACGGCGACAAGCGCCGAGGCGGCAGTGGCGAGGAGCAGCGTTCTCATGGACTCCCTCCTTGTTGGCTGAGGACTACTTGATGGCGCCCAGCGACAGGCCCTTGATCAGGTAGCGGCGCAGGAACGGCAAGAGCAGGAGCACCGGGCCGACCGCCACCAGCGTGGCGGCGGCAAGCGGTGCGATCTCGACGCCGCGATGCGTCTCCAGCGTCGACAGCCCGACGGGCAGGGTGCTCGCCTTCTTGCCGGCGAGGATCAGCGCGAACAGGAACTCGTTCCAGCTCAGGATGAAGCCGAGCAGGCCGGCGGCGAGGATGCCGGGTGCGGCCACCGGCACCGCGACCTTCAGGAACGCCTGGAACCGCGAGGCGCCCTCGATCCGCGCCGCCTCCTCGAGCTGGCGCGTCTCGCCCTCGAAGAAGGCGATCAGCATCCAGGCGAGGAACGGCAGGTTGAAGGTCAGGTGCGCGATGATGACGGCCAGCCGGCTGTTGAGCAGGCCGGTGCTCATGAACAGCGCGAACAGCGGCAGCACCAGCACCACCGGCGGCAGCATCTGGCTGGCCAGCACGCCCAGCCGCAGCGGGGCGCCGCCGGTGTCGTGGCGGGCAAAGGCGTAGGCCAGCATCACCGCCAGCGGCAGCGCCAGCCCGGTCGAGCCGACGGCGATGATCAGGCTGTTCAGGAAGTAGGTGCCGAACGGGTAGGTGCTGAAGATCGCGACGAAGTTCTCGAGCTTGGGCGCCGTGAGCTCGGGCGGGATCTTGTAGGCGTTGAGCTTGTCGGTGAGGCTGACCCGGACGATCCACAGGAGCGGCAGCGCGATCGCCGCCGAGAAGACGATCAGCACCGCGTGCGGGACGGCCGTGCGGACAATGCGCGAGAGGAGCACTCCTCAATCCATCCGCACGCCGCCGGTGACGTTCAGGGCCTCGCCGGTGATGAAGCGGGCCCGGTCGGAGGCGAGGAAGGCCACGGCGTCGGCGACGTCCTCGGGCTCCTCGAGGCGGCCCAGGGGAGTGAGCGAGACGTACTCGTCGCGCACCTGCGCCGGCGTCATGCCGCGCAAGGTGGCCTCCCAGATCAGCTCGCGGTCCTGCATCGAGGTGCGCACGAAGCCCGGGCAGACGCAGTTCACGCGGATGCCGTTGGGCGCCACCTCGCGCGCCAGCGCCTGGGTGAAGCCGACGACGGCGAACTTGCTGGCCGAGTAGTGCGCCAGCAGCGGTGCGCCCATCTTGCCGGCGAGCGAGGCGGTGTTGACGATGACGCCCGCGGTCCCGGCCTTGAGCCAGCGCCGGACGATCATCTGGTTGGTCAGGAAGACGCCCTTGGCGTTGACCGCCATGTTGGCGTCCCATTCGGCCTCGGTGAGGTCGACCACCGCCCGCATCGTCGAGATGCCGGCATTGGCGCAGACGATGTCGAGGCCGCCGAGCCGCTGGTGCGCCTCGTCGAGCACCGCTTCGGTCATCGCCGCGTCGGTGACGTCGAGGGCGAGGCCGATGGCGGGCCGGCCGATCTCCTCGGCCACCCGCCCGGCCGCCGCCGCGTCGAGGTCGGTGACGGCGACGCTGGCCCCGTCACGCGCCAGCGCCCGGGCGATGGCCCGGCCGATGCCCGTACCTGCCCCCGTCACCAGCGCCTTGCGCCCGTCCAGCGGCAGCTCGCTCATCGGTCCGGTCCGTCAATCGCCCCCGTTGCCTCCTCCCTGCCGCAAAACCCGGCTCAGGAGAAGGTCCGCCGCGTCACCACTCCTCGTCGCCCATGGCGGGCTCGTCGACGGGCTCGTCCTCCGGCAGCGGCTCGTCGGCCGGCGGCAGGGCCGCCGCCTCGGCCGCGCCGGCGCCGAACGCGCTGGCCAGCGCGTCGGCGATCAGCATGCCGCCGGCGACGCCCAGCGCCGTCTGCATGGCGCCGGCCATGAAGCCGCCGCCACCGCCGCCGCCCCAGGGGCCGCGCTGGTGCTGCGCCTGCTGGGCGTAGGCGGGCGGGGCCACGCGCGGCGGCGGCGCCGGCTGGCGCGAGCCCGAGCCGAACAGGCCGGAGAGGAAGCCGCCGCCGCCGGCCGGCTGCTCGGCCGCCTGGCGTTCCAGCTCCTCGATGCGCTGCTGCATGTTGGCCAGGGCCTGCTCCTGCACGACGATGGCCTGGGCCATGTAGTAGGGCGCGGCGGGCAGGCTCGCGACATGCTGGCGGATCAGCCGCTCGGCCTCGGCGTCCCGCGCCGGGGCGCGGGAGTCCACCTGCCGAAGCTTGTCGAACAGGCCGTCGATGACCTGGCGGTCGTTGCTCTCCACGGACGCTTCCTCGCGTTGTTGAACCCGACAGTGAGATAGTTTGACGCACCCTCGCGGCGAGGGGGGTCAGTGCATCCCGCGGGTCATGCCCTGCACGAAGTAGCGGTTCAGGACGAGCGCCAGCGCAATCACCGGCAGGGTCGCGAGGTGGGCCAGGGCGCCCATCGTCCCCCAGGTGATATCCTTGGTGCCGTAGGCCGAGAGCAGGGCCACCGACAGCGTCTTGCTGCGCGCGCTGGTGAGGAAGGAGGCGAACAGGAAGTCGTTCCAGGACAGCATGAAGCTGAGCAGCGCCGCGGCGACGATGCCGGGTGCGACCAGCGGCACGGCGATGCGCAGGAACGCACCCAGCCGGGTGCAGCCGTCGACCATCGCCGCCTCCTCCAGCGTCGGCGGCAGGGCGCGGAACTGGCCGAACATCAGCCAGGTCACGAAGGTGGTGCTGAGCATGCCGTGGATCGGGATCACCGCCCCGGCGCCGCCGAGCAGGCCGAGATCGCGCATCAGCACGTAGAACGGGATCAGCGTCGCCACCGGCGGGACCATGCGGATGGCGAGGAACAGGTAGGCGATGCCCATGGCCAGCCGCGAGCGCGAGCGGGCCAGCGCGTAGCCGGCCGGCACGCCCAGCAGCAGCGCCAGCAGCGTGGCGCCGCCGCTGATGGTCAGGCTGGTGACCAGCAGCTGCTTCAGGTCGAACAGCTCGGCGATGGTGCGGAAATTGTCGAGCGTCGGGGTGAACGCCAGCGACGGCGGGTAGCTGAAGACGTCGCGCGCCGGCTTGTAGGCCGTGCTGACCAGCCACAGCACCGGCAGCAGGAAGAAGGCCAGGGCCGCGGTGATCAGCACCCGCGGCCAGAACCGGCGCTGCCTCATCGCCCGGCCATCCGCCGGTCGGCGCGGCGCAGCACCAGCACGAAGACCGTGGCCAGCAGCGCGATCGCCACCAGGGTGACGTTGGCGATCGCCGAGGCGTAGCCGATGTTGAAGAACTCGAAGCCCTGCTTGACCGCGTAGAACTGCAGCACGTTGGTGGCGTCGCCGGGGCCGCCCTTGGTGGTGACGAACACCGCCTCGAACAGGCGGAAGGCGTCCATCGCCCGCAGGATCAGCGCCAGCAGGATCGCCGGCAGCAGCATCGGCAGGATCACCAGGCGCAGCCGCTGCCAGCCGGTGGCACCGTCGACGCCGGCGGCCTCCAGCATCTCCGCGGGGATGGAGGCGAGCCCGGCACGCAGGATCAGCACCACCAGCGGCGTCCATTGCCAGACGTCGATGAACACGATCGAGGCGAACGCCGAGACCGGGTCGCCGAAGAAGCCGCGCTCGCCGACGATGCCGGCCATCCGGCCCCAGTAGCCGAGCAGGCCGAACTCCGCCGAGAACAGCGCCTTGAAGATCAGGGCCACCGCCAGTGGCGTGATCATCACCGGCACCAGCAGGGCGATCAGGGCGGCGCGCTCGTAGCGGCCGTCCGACCACAGGGCCAGCGCCAGCGCCAGGCCCAGCGCCAGCTCGATGCCGACCGCGATCAGCGTGAACAGGAAGGTGTTCCACAACGCCCGCATCGCCGAGGCGTCCTCGAGCATGCGGACGTAGTTGCCCCAGCCCGCGAAGCTCATCCGCTGCGGGCGCAGCAGGTTGTAGTCGAACAGGCTGTAGCGCAGGCCCTCGAACAGCGGCCCGCCTGCCAGCAGCAGCACATAGGCCACTGCCGGCAGGCCGAGCAGCACGAGGAACAGCCGGCGGCGCGCTTCGGTGTCGAGGACGGCCCGGCTCCGCTCTGGTCGTCAGGCTCCGCCCGGCGGCGAGCCTAGAACAGCTTCTCCGCCTGGGCCTGGGCCTCGTCCAGCGCCGCCTTGGCGTCCTTCTCGCCGACCAGCACGGCGTTCACGGCCGTGCCGAGCAGGTCCTGGATCTCCGGGTACTGCGGGATACGCGGGCGGAACTCGCCGTTGCCGTTGCGGAACGACTCATCCAGCACCGGCAGGAACGGGTACTTCTTCTGCAGGTCGGCATCGTTGACGGTGCTCGGGCGCAGGTAGCCGCCCGCACCCATCATCGCCATCTCCTTCTGGATCTCCGGGCTGGTGACCCACTTGATGTACTCCCAGGCGGCTTCCTGCTGCTTGGGGTCAATGTCGGCGTTGATGGCGAGGCCCCAGCCGCCGATGCCGTAGGTCGGCTTCATGCCCTCGGCGACCGGTGCCACGATCAGGGCGTTCTTGCCGACCACCTTCGACATCGCCGGGTCGTCATAGCCGGCGGCACCGACCGACCAGGTCTGCATGTTGGCGACGATGCCCTGGCGGAAGCTCTCCTCGCGGCCGCCCCAGTCGAACTCGACCGCACCCGGAGGCGCCGCTTCCTTGAACAGGTCGCGGTAGACCTCGAGGCTCTTGACGTTGGCGTCGGAGTTGATGGCGGGCTTGCCGTCGGGGCCCATGATCGAGCCGCCGAGCTGCGAGTTGTACTGCATCCAGTCCTGGGCGACGGCCGGGCCCTTCTGGCCGTTGGCGACGAAGCCGTAGACACCCTTCGACGGGTCGGTGAGCTTCTTGGCCGCCGCCACGAATTCGGCCATCGTCTTGGGCGGCTGCAGCCCGGCCGCCTCGTAGAGGTCGGTGCGGTAGGCCAGCACGTTGGCGTAGCCGGCGAACGGGAAGGCGACCTGCTTGCCCTGGTAGTTGCCCAGCGCCGTCATCACCACGGGGTAGATGTCGTCCGGGTTGACCGCCGCCTTGTCGCGCTCGATCCAGTCGTTCAGCACCACGCTGTGCCCGGCCTCGGCGAACTGGCCGGCCCAGACATTGTCCATGGTGACGACGTCGTAGCCCTTGGTGTCGCCGACGAAGTCGGCAGTGATCTTCGACAGCAGCTCCGGGTAGGACAGGACGTCGACGGTCACCTCGGCCCCCGTGGCCTCGGCGAACTTCGGCGCCAGCTTGGCCAGCGGGCCGGAGAACTGGTCGTTCATCGAGGCGACCGACAGCTTGACCCCGGCCAGCGGCTTGTCCTGGGCCTCGGCGGTCACGGCGAGCGTCAGGCCAAGCCCGACGGCAAGGGCGACGAGTGCGGACTGCATCGTGGGCATCCCTCCTTTGGCGCGTTGCGGCGACAGTGGGACATGGCTCGATGCGGCGCAATAGCGAGCGGACGGGCGGCGCGGCGGCGGCTTGAACCCCACCGCCTCCTGCCCACGTGAGGTTGCCGTTCCCCAGCCTCCGGCGGTCCCCGCGCATGATCGACCTGCACTACTGGCCGACCCCGAACGGCCACAAGATCACCCTCTTCCTCGAGGAGGCCGGGCTGCCCTACCGGATCGTCCCGGTCGACATCGGCCGCGGCGAGCAGTTCCGCCCCGAGTTCCTGGCGATCGCGCCGAACAACCGGATGCCGGCGATCGTCGACCACGAGCCCGCCGGCGGCGGCGAGCCGGTCGCCGTGTTCGAATCGGGCGCCATCCTGCTCTACCTCGCCGACAAGACCGGGCAGTTCATCCCGGCGGACCTGCGCGGCCGCGTCGAGGCGCTGCAGTGGCTGTTCTGGCAGATGGGCGGGCTCGGGCCGATGGCCGGGCAGAACCATCACTTCGCCCTCTACGCGCCCGAGAAGCTGCCCTACGCCATCGACCGCTATGTCAAGGAGACCAACCGGCTCTACGGCGTCCTCGACCGCCGCCTGGCCGACCGGGCGTTCCTCGCGGGCGACGGCTACTCGATCGCCGACATGGCCTCCTATCCCTGGATCGTGCCCTGGGAGCGGCAGGGCCAGCAGCTCGCCGACTTCCCCAACCTCAAGCGCTGGTTCGAGGCGATCGCCGCACGGCCGGCCACGGTGCGCGCCTACGAGACCGGCAAGCGCTACGCTACGCGCAGCGCCACGGTCGACGACGAGGCCCGCAAGGTCCTGTTCGGCCAGACCGCCGCCAACACCCGCGCCGGAGCCCGCTGAGCGATGACCGATCCCGAGCACTGGAAGCTGCACGGCGTGCGCGTGGTCCGCGCCGGCGAGCTCGACAGCAACACGCCGCAAACGCAGGGCATGTCGCGGGCGGCGGCGATCACCCGGGCCACGGCCGGGGCGCAGAAGATCTGGGCCGGCACGGTCCGCATCGAGCCCAACGCGAAGACCGGCGCGCACCACCACGGCGCCCTCGAGAGCGTGATCTACGTGGTCCGCGGTAAGGCGCGGATGCGCTGGGGCGAGCGCCTCGAGTTTACCGCCGAGGCTGGTCCGGGCGACTTCATCTACGTGCCGCCCTACGTGCCGCACCAGGAGATCAACGCCGCCGGCGAACCCCTCGAATGCGTGTTGGTCCGCTCGGACCAGGAGGCGGTCGTCGTCAACCTCGACATCCCGGTGGTGGAGCAGCCCGAGGAAGTCCGCTGGATCGACCCGATCCACCGGCACGGCTGAGGCCCGGGACGGCTGGCGTCACGCGTCCCGCTCTGTCAGACTGTTCGGGTTCGCATGCTGCATCTGCGAAAACGAACAGGGGGCCAACGGTGGCGAGCAGCCGTGAACGCCGCGATCTGATTCTCGAGCGCGCGCGCCGCCAGGGATTCGTCGCCGTCGAGGCGCTGGCCGCCGACTTCGGCGTGACGCCGCAGACGATCCGGCGCGACATCAACGACCTCTGCGAGCAGAACCTGCTGCAGCGCTACCATGGCGGGGCCGGGCTGCCGTCGTCGGTCGAGAACCTCGCCTATACCGACCGCCAGGTGATGCACCTCGAGGCCAAGCAGCGCATCGGCCGCCTCGTCGCCCGGCACATCCCCAACCACTCCTCGCTGTTCATCAACATCGGCACCACCACGGAGGCGGTGGCGCGCGAGCTGCTCGACCATGTCGAGCTCCGCGTCGTCACCAACAACCTGCACGTCGCCGGCCTGCTCAGCGCCAATCCGAGCTTCGAGGTGATCATCGCCGGCGGCCTCGTCCGCTCGCGCGACCGCGGCATCGTCGGCGAGGCGACCCTCGACCTGATCCGCCAGTTCAAGGTCGACTTCGGCATCATCGGGATCAGCGGCGTCGACTCCGAGGGCTCGCTGCTCGACTTCGACTACCGCGAGGTCCGCGTCGCCCAGGCGATCATCGCCAACTCGCGCCAGGTCTTCCTCGTCGCCGACCACAGCAAGTTCGGCCGCGACGCCATGGTCCGCCTCGGCCACATCGGCCAGGTGACCGCCCTGTTCACCGACCGGCAGCCCGAGCCGGCGATGGCGCAGCTGCTCGCCCGTGCCGATGTCCACGTCCACGTCGCCCCGGAGGACGACGAGGCGGCGTGATCGGGAATTTTCGCTTGCGAAAATGAAGGCGCGTCCATACGCTCCAAAACGAACAGAACAGAACGCCTCGGACGGCCCCCAGCGTGGCCGGCGGGCGGAGACAGGGATGGCAGGAGACCGGCAGCTCGACCTGTTCGTCGTCGGCGGCGGCATCAACGGTGTCGGCATCGCCCGCGACGCCGTCGGCCGCGGCCTGTCGGTGATGCTGGCCGAGCAGGACGACCTCGCCAGCCATACCTCGTCGTGGTCCTCGAAGCTGATCCATGGCGGCCTGCGCTACCTCGAGTACTACGAGTTCCGGCTGGTCCGCGAGGCGCTGATCGAGCGCGAGGTGCTGCTGCGCGCCGCGCCGCACATCGTCCGCCCGCTCGAGTTCCTGCTGCCGCACAGCCCCGAGCAGCGGCCGGTCTGGATGATCCGCCTCGGGCTGCTGCTCTACGACTACCTGGGTGGCCGCAAGATGCTGCCGGCCAGCCGCCGGGTGCCGCTCGCCGGCACGACCTACGGCCGCCCGCTGCAACCCTGGGTCAAGGCGGCGTTCACCTATGCCGACTGCCGGGTCGACGACAGCCGGCTGGTGGTCCTCAACGCCATGGACGCCCGCGAGCGCGGCGCCACGATCCTCACCCGCACCCGCTGCACCAGCGCCCGGCGCGAGGGCGGGCTGTGGCACATCGAGCTCGAGGACCAGACGACGGGGGCGCGGCGCAGCGTCACCGCGCGGGCGCTCGTCAACGCCGCCGGTCCGTGGGTCTCGCAGTTCCTCCAGGAGGGCCTGCGCCTCGACACCCGCAGCCGCGTCCGCCTGGTCAAGGGCTCGCACATCGTCACCCGCCGCCTCTACGACGGCGAGCACGCCTACATCCTGCAGAACGACGACAACCGCATCGTCTTCGTGATCCCCTACGAGGGCGAGTTCAGCCTGATCGGGACCACCGACATCCCCTACGAGGGCGACCGCGGCAAGGTCACCATCTCGGCCGAGGAGACCGACTATCTCTGCCGCGTGGTCAACCGCTACTTCCAGCGGAGCGTGACCCCGGCCGACGTCGTCTGGTCCTATGCCGGCGTCCGCCCGCTCTACGACGACGCCAGCGCCAATCCGTCGGCGGTGACCCGCGACTACGTCTTCGACCTGCAGGCGCCCGAGGGCCAGGCGCCGCTGCTGTCGGTGTTCGGCGGCAAGCTGACGACCTACCGCAAGCTGGCCGAGCACGCGCTGGAGAAGCTGCAGCCGGTGATGGGCTTCGCCCGCGGCAGCTGGACGGCGGCCGCGGTGCTGCCGGGCGGCGATCTCGAGCGCAGCGACCTGCCGGCCTACACCAGGGCGCTGCAGCAGCAGCACGCCTGGCTGCCGCCGGCGACCGGCGCCCGCCTTGCCCGCAGCTACGGCAGCCGGGCCGAGCGCATCCTCGGCGCCGCGCGCCGCCTCGGCGATCTCGGCCCCGACCTCGGCGGCGGCCTGCACGAGGCCGAGCTCGACTACCTTGTCCGCGAGGAATGGGCCCGCCAGCCCGAGGACGTGCTGTGGCGGCGCAGCAAGCTCGGCCTGCATGTCGGCCCCGAGGTCGCCGACCGGGTCCGCGCCTGGTTCCGCGCGCAGACGGTGTCGCCGGTGCAGGAGCGCGTGTCGTGAGCCTGCGCCTCGACCGCGTCACCCGCATCGTCGACGGCGTCCGCTGGCTCGACGATGTCGCCATCGAGCTGCGCCCGGGCTCGGTCAACGTGCTGCTCGGGCCGACGCTGGCCGGCAAGACCTCGCTGCTGCGGATGATGGCCGGCCTCGACCGGCCGACCTCCGGCCGGGTGCTGGTCGACGACCGCGACGTGACCGGCATCGCGCTGCAGAAGCGCAGCGTGGCCATGGTCTACCAGCAGTTCATCAACTACCCGTCGTTCACGGTCTACGACAACATCGCCTCGCCGCTGCGCCGGCAGGGGCTCGGCCAGGGCGAGATCGACAAGCGGGTGCGCGAGACCGCGGCGGTCCTGCACATCGAGCCGTTCCTCGGCCGCCTGCCGGCCGAGCTGTCCGGCGGCCAGCAGCAGCGCTGCGCCATCGCCCGGGCGCTGGTCAAGCAGGCCGACCTGCTGCTGCTCGACGAGCCGCTGGTCAACCTCGACTACAAGCTGCGCGAGGAGCTGCGCCAGGAGCTGCAGTCGCTGTTCGCCCGGCGCTCGGCGATCGTCGTCTACGCCACCACCGAGCCGGCCGAGGCGCTGATCATGGGCGGCGAGATCCTGGTGATGAGCGAGGGCCGCATCCTGCAGCACGGCCGCACCCTCGACGTCTATCACCGCCCGGCCTCGGCCGAGGTGGCGCTCAACTTCAGCGATCCGCCGATCAACACGATCTGGGGCAAGGTCGAGGACGGCCATGCCGTGCTCGGTGCCGGCGTCCGCATCCCGCTGTCGCACCACCTGCAGGGGCTCGGCGGCGGCCGCTACCGCTTCGGCGTCCGCGCCAACCACCTCGCCATGCAGCATCGCGGCCACCACGACGTGGCCATCCCGGGCGAGGTCGAGCTCGCCGAGATCTCGGGCTCCGAGACCTTCGTCCACGTCCACCACAATGACGTGTCCTGGGTCGTCCAGCAGGAGGGGGTCCACTCCTACGCGCTGGGCGAGGCGGTGAGGATCCACGTCGATCCGGCCCGGCTCTACGTCTTCGCCGAGGACGGGACCCTGGCCGCCGCCCCCGAGCGGCCGGCCTGAGGGAGCGCCGCGCATGGCCCGCATCGAGCTCCGCGACCTTGCCCACAGCTACCGGCCCGCACCCTCCGGCGATGCGGACTATGCCCTGAAGCGGATGACCTTCGTCTGGGAGGACGGCGGCGCCTATGCGCTGCTCGGCCCGTCAGGCTGCGGCAAGTCCACCCTGCTGAACGTCATCTCCGGACTGCTCAAGCCGAGCGAGGGCCGTGTCGAGTTCGACGGCAAGGATGTCACCGCCCTGCCGCCGACGGCGCGCAACATCGCTCAGGTGTTCCAGTTCCCGGTCGTCTACGACACCATGACGGTGGCCGATAACCTCGCCTTCCCGCTGCGCAACCGCGGCGTCGCCGAGGACGAGGTCCGCCGCCGCGTCGCCGAGGTCGTCGAGATGCTGGAGCTGGCGCCGATGGCGCAGCGCCGCGCCGCCAAGCTGACCGCCGACCAGAAGCAGAAGATCTCGCTGGGCCGCGGCCTCGTCCGCAACGACGTCGCCGCCATCCTGTTCGACGAGCCGCTGACCGTCATCGATCCGCACCTGAAGTGGCTGTTGCGCCGCAAGCTCAAGCAGGTCCACGAGCGCTACCGGCGGACCCTCGTCTACGTCACCCACGACCAGAACGAGGCACTGACCTTCGCCGACAAGGTCGTCGTCATGTACGACGGCCGGGTCGTCCAGCTCGGCACCCCGCAGCAGCTGTTCGAGCGCCCCGAACATCGCTTCGTCGGCTACTTCATCGGTTCGCCGGGCATGAACTTCATCCCCTGCCGCCGCGACGGCGACGCGCTGGCGATCGAGGGCTCCGACCTGCGTCTCGGTGGCGGGATGATGGCCGCGGCCGCCGGCGGCGGCGGTGCCATCGAGCTCGGCATCCGGCCCGAGTTCGTCGAGGTCCACGATCGCGCCGCCGCCGGCACCCTCGCCGCCCGCGTGGTGCGCGTCGAGGACCTCGGCAACTTCAAGGTCGTCACGACCCGGGTCGGCGGCCACGAGGTCAAGGCCAAGGTGGCCGAGGGCCGCGCCGTCCCGGCCGACGAGGTCCATCTCGGCCTGCCGCCGCGCTGGACCATGCTCTACGCCGACGGTCGGCTGGTGGGCTGAGGACGCGGCATGGACAAGATCGAAGACAACCGCGCCTGGCTGCTGGTCCTGCCGGTGTTCCTGATCGTCGCCTTCAGCGCCATCGTGCCGCTGATGACGGTGGTCAACTACGCCTTCCAGGACATCTTCGGCCCCGACGAGCGCTACTGGGTCGGCACCGAGTGGTTCGCCAAGACCCTGGCCGACGAGCGGCTGCACGGCGCGCTCGGCCGGCAGCTGGTGTTCTCGCTGATCGTGCTGCTGATCGAGGTCCCGCTCGGCATCGCCGTGGCCCTGCTGATGCCGGCCCGCGGCGTCGGCGCCTCGGTGTCGCTGGTGCTGATGGCGCTGCCGCTGCTGATCCCGTGGAACGTCGTCGGCACGATCTGGCAGATCTTCGGCCGCGCCGACATCGGGCTCGCCGGCTGGCTCATCAACGGGCTGGGCGTCGACTACAACTACACCTCGGACTCGCTCGACGCCTGGATGACCGTCCTGGTGATGGACGTCTGGCACTGGACGCCGCTGGTCGTGCTGCTCTGCTACGCCGGCCTGCGCGCCATCCCCGACGCCTACTACCAGGCGGCGGCGATCGACGGCGCCTCGCGCTGGAGCGTGTTCCGCCACATCGAGCTGCCCAAGCTGCGCGGCGTGCTGCTCATCGCCGTGCTGCTGCGCTTCATGGACAGCTTCATGATCTACACCGAGCCGTTCGTGCTGACCGGTGGCGGCCCGGGCAACGCCACGACCTTCCTGTCGATCCATCTCGCCAAGATCGCCGTCGGCCAGATGGACCTCGGCCCGGCGGCGGCGATGTCGCTGATCTACTTCCTGATCATCCTGCTGTTCAGCTTCGTCTTCTACACGGTCATCACCCGCGTCGGCAAAGGAGACCGGGCATGAGCCGCGCCCGCCTCGGCCTCGTCATCTACTTCGTGCTGTCGCTGGCGCCGATCTACTGGCTCGTCAACATGTCGCTGAAGACCAACGAGGAGATCCTCGGTGGCCTGACCTTCGTCCCGCGCAACCTGACCTTTGCCAACTACGCCACGATCTTCACCGACCCGGCCTGGTACACGGGCTACATCAACACCTTCATCTACGTCGCGATGAACACGGTGATCGCGCTGGTGCTGGCGCTGCCGGCGGCCTACGCCTTCTCGCGCTACCGGTTCATCGGCGACAAGCACATGTTCTTCTGGCTGCTGACCAACCGGATGGCGCCGCCGGCGGTGTTCCTGCTGCCGTTCTTCCAGCTCTACCAGACCTTCGGCCTGTTCGACACGCACCTCGCCGTGGCGCTGGCGCACTGCCTGTTCAACGTGCCCCTCGCGGTGTGGATCCTCGAGGGCTTCATGTCGGGCGTGCCCAAGGAGATCGACGAGACCGCCTATCTCGACGGCTACGGCTTCTGGCGGTTCTTCCTCACCGTATTCCTGCCGCTGATCCGCGCCGGCGTCGGCGTGACGGCCTTCTTCTGCTTCATGTTCTCCTGGGTCGAGCTGCTGCTGGCGCGCACCCTGACCGCGGTCAACGCCAAGCCGATCTCGGCGACGATGACCCGCACGGTGTCGGCCGCCGGCATGGACTGGGGGCTGCTGGCCGCCGCCGGCGTCCTCACCATCATCCCCGGCGCGCTCGTGATCTGGTTCGTGCGCAACTACATGGCCAAGGGCTTTGCCCTGGGTCGCGTCTGAGCCGGGAGCCGCCGCATGCTGAGCTGGATGGCATGGACCTGGCAGACGGCGACCTTCTTCGTCGCCATCGCCCTGATGCTGGCGACGATGACGGTGCTGCAGCTGGTCTGGCCGACGGTCGAGCGGCGCGGCTTCCTGCCGATGCCGACGACCCGCGGCGACCGCCTGTTCATCGCGCTGCTCGGCACGGCCTTCATCCATCTGGGCTGGCTGGGCCTGGTCGAGCTGCCGCTGTGGGGCGGCTCGATCGTGGCGCTGGTCTGGTTCGTCGTGGTGATGCGCTGGGGCTGACCGGCGCCGATGCGTTTCCGTTCCGGGGTGCTGGCCTTCGCACCCCGGCGGCCGAGTGATCTGCACGGGATCCCGGGCCGGCGTAGGGAGGTCGCTCTAGGGAGGTTAAGATAGTGAATCTTCGGGCCCATTCCCGACTCATGGCAGGCGTCGCCCTCGGCGCCCTGCTGCTCTACGGCGGTCCGGCCTTCGCCGACATGGCCGCGGCCCAGAAGTGGGTCGACAGCGAGTTCCAGCCTTCGACGCTCTCCAAGGAAGAGCAGATGAAGGAGATGGAATGGTTCATCAAGGCGGCCGAGCCCTTCAAGGGCATGGACATCAAGGTCGTCTCCGAGACCATCGACACCCACGTCTACGAATCGAAGACCCTGGCCAAGGCGTTCAGCGAGATCACCGGGATCAACCTGACCCACGACCTGATCCAGGAAGGCGATGTGATCGAGAAGCTGCAGACGCAGATGCAGTCGGGCGAGAACATCTACGACGCCTACATCAACGACAGCGACCTGATCGGCACCCACTCGCGCTACCAGAAGGCGGTGCCGCTGAGCGACTGGATGGCCGGCGACGGCAAGGACGTCACCCTGCCGACGCTGGACGTCGACGACTTCATCGGCAAGTCGTTCACCACCGGGCCGGACGGCAAGCTCTACCAGCTGCCCGACCAGCAGTTCGCCAACCTCTACTGGTTCCGCTACGACTGGTTCACCCGCCCCGACCTCAAGGCCAAGTTCAAGGAGAAGTACGGCTACGAGCTGGGCGTTCCGGTCAACTGGTCGGCCTATGAGGACATCGCCAACTTCTTCACCAACGACGTGAAGGAGATCGACGGCGTCCGCGTCTACGGCCACATGGACTACGGCAAGAAGGACCCGTCGCTCGGCTGGCGGTTCACCGATGCGTGGCTGTCGATGGCCGGCACCGGCGACAAGGGCATCCCGAACGGCAAGCCGGTCGACGAGTGGGGCATCCGGGTCGAGGGCTGCCGCCCGGCCGGCTCGAAGACCTCGCGCGGCGGCGACGCCAACGGCCCGGCCGCGGTCTACGCGCTCCAGAAGTACATCGACTGGCTGAAGGCCTACGCGCCGCCCGAGGCGCCGGGCATGACGTTCTCCGAGGCCGGCCCGATCCCCGGCCAGGGGGCGATCGCCCAGCAGATCTTCTGGTACACGGCGTTCACCGCCTCGTCGATCAAGCCGGACCTGCCGGTGGTGAACCCCGACGGCACGCCCAAGTGGCGCATGGCGCCCTCGCCGCACGGGCCGTACTGGATCGACGGCATGAAGCTCGGCTACCAGGACGTCGGTAGCTGGACGCTGATGGAGTCGACCCCGGTCGACCGCCGCAAGGCGGCCTGGCTCTACGCCCAGTTCGTCATCAGCAAGACCACCTCGCTGAAGAAGACGATCGTCGGCCTGACGCCCATCCGCGAGAGCGATCTCAAGTCGCCGGCGATGGACGAGATGGCGCCGAAGCTCGGCGGCCTGATCGAGTTCTACCGCAGCCCGGCCCGCGTCGCCTGGACGCCGACCGGCACCAACGTGCCGGACTATCCGAAGCTGGCGCAGCTGTGGTGGGCCAACGTCGCCGAGGCGGTCACCGGCGAGAAGACCGCCCAGGAGGCGATGGACAGCCTGGCCGAGCAGCAGGACGACGTCCTGCGCCGTCTCGAGCGGGCCGGCATCGGCGGCGACTGCGCGCCGAAGCTGAACCCCGAGGTCGACCCGGCCGAGTGGTTCGCCAAGTCCGAGGGCGGCATCTTCGCGCCGCGGCCGAAGCTCGACAACGAGAAGCCGCAGGGCGTCACGGTCGACTACGACCAGCTGCTCAACGCCTGGAAGGCGGGCAAGGTCATGCCGGACGGCATCAAGGGCTGATCCCCCACAGTCCTGTCGTCCGCATGCGGAACGGGGGCTTCGGCCCCCGTTCTTCGTTTGCCGGCAGGCTGGACAGCCTCGGGACCTTCGCCTATAGGCACGCCCGCCGACCGAGTGCCCAGGTAGCTCAGTTGGTAGAGCACGTGACTGAAAATCACGGTGTCGGTGGTTCGATCCCGCCCCTGGGCACCATCCTTCCCCTCCGCTGAAGCCTCCGCCGGCGCCGACCTTCGGAACCTCGTGCGGTTCGCAGCGATTGCCTGCGGATGCCGGCATCCCATCCATCCCGCCTGCGCCGCTGGCTGATCGCCGCCGCCGCGGCCGTGCTGCTCCTGGTCGCTGCCGCTGGCGCCGGGGTGGCGCTGCTCGCCGCCAATCCCGGCTGGCTTCAGCCGCGGCTCGAGGCGCTGCTGGCGGCCTCCCTCGGCCGGCCGGTCGCCGTCCGCGGCGGCCTCGGCGTCGATCTCGGCCGGGTGCTGCGGCTGCAGGCTCGCGACGTCCACGTCGCCAACACCGGCTGGGGTGCCGCTCCCGACCTCGCAACGATCGACACGGTCGCGGTCACCGTCGACCTGTGGGCGTCCCTGCGCGAGCAGCGGCTGGTCGTACCGGCAATCGAGGTGGCAAGGCCCCGACTCAGCCTCGAGCGCCGGGCCGACGGTGCCGTCAACTGGGACCTGCAGCCGCCCGACGCCGCCGTGCCCGACGAGCGGAGCGAGCTGCCGCGGCTGGGCCGGCTGAGCGTCACGGACGCCACCGTCGCCTACCGCGACGCCGCCGCCGGGATCGCGACCGAGGGCGCCCTCGACCGGCTGGCGCTGGAGGATCGCGGCGAGCGGATCGCGCTCGACGGGACGGGCCGCGTCGGCGACCAGCCGCTGCGCCTCGCCGGCAGCTTCGGCTCCTTCGCCCAGCTGGCCGACCGTGGCACGCCCTACCCGGTCGACCTGTCGGCCGAGCTCGGCGGCGTGCGGACTGCGCTCGCCGGCACCGTCGCCGAGCCGGCGAAGCTCGAGGGCCTCGACCTCGCCGTCCGGGTCGAGGCCGGCAACCTCGGCCCGGCAATGAAGGCCATCGGCCTGCCGGCCCTGCCCTTGCCCGCAACCACCGTGGCCGGCCGGCTCGGCCGCTCCGCCGGCAGCTGGACGCTCCGCGATCTCGATGCCCGGTCGGGTGACCTGGCGGTGACCGGCGAGCTCGGCGTCGCCATCGGCGGGCCGCGCCCGAAGCTTGTCGGCCGGCTGCGCAGCGAGCGGATCGATGTCGCAGCCTTGCGCCGGCAGCTCGCTCCCGCGTCCGAAGCTTCCGGCACGGGCGAGGACGTGATCCCGGAAGGCCGGCTCGGCCTCGACCGCCTGCGCGGGATCGATGCCGATATCGGCCTCGCCTTCGGCACGCTGCAGGCGGGCCCGCTGCGCCTCGCCGCGGTCGAGCTGCGGGCGGTGCTCGACGCTGGCCGGCTGCGGCTCGACCCGCTGGGGGCCGACTTCGCCGGCGGCCGCGTCGGCGGCACGGTCGCCATCGACGCCAGCCGCGCGCCGCCGGCGGTGACGCTCGACCTCAATGCCGGCCGGCTGCGCCTCGAGCGGCTGCTGGCCGAGGCCGGGCTCGAGGGGCAGGGCAAGGGGGCGCTGTCGCTGCGCCTCAAGCTGGCCGGGACCGGCCGCTCGCCGCAGGCGCTCGCCACGTCGGCCGACGGGCAGCTGACGGTCGCCATGGAGGAGGGCGAGATCAGCATGCTACTGGTCGAGGGGCTGGGCATCGACCCCGGCGACATCGTCGGCGTGCTGCTGGCGAGCTCGAAGGCCGACCCGCTCGAGGAGCGCTACCCGCTGGCCTGCGCCGTGCTCGACATCGACCTCAGGGGCGGCGTGGCGACGCTGCGCGCGGCGGTGATCGACACCCCCGACAGCGTCATCACCGCCGCGGGCGGTGCCGACCTCGCCAGGGAGACGCTCGACCTCGACCTTGCGGCGCACCCCAAGGACATGAGCCTGTTCTCGGCACGAGCGCCAGTCCACATCGGCGGCCGCTTCGGGGCGGTGGAGGTCGACGCCGACCTCACCGGCATCGCCGCCCGCGGTGCCGCCGCGGTGGCCCTGGGCGTCCTGCTGACCCCGTTCGCAGCGATCCTGCCCTTCGTCGACCTCGGCGGTGCCGAGGATGCGCCCTGCGGCAAGCTGGTCGGCGAGGCCGAGCGCCGCGGCAACGCGCCGGTGCAGCAGCCGAAGCGCTGAGCGGGCTGCCGCCGCCGGGACCCGTGCGGGCCAATCGGCCCCGTTGGTGCTAGCCTGCGCCCACGCCGGCAGCCCCGTGCACGCAGGAGGTGCGAATGACCCGCAGGCTAGGTCTCGCCGTGGCCCAGCTGGGCCCGATCGCGCGCAGCGAAAGTCGTGCCCGGGCGGTGGCGCGGCTCATCGCCATGCTGCACGAGGCGAAGGGGCGGGGTGCGGCGATGGTCGTATTTCCCGAGGCGGCGCTGACCGCGTTCTTCCCGCACTGGGCGATCGACGACGAGGCCGAGCTCGATGCCTGGTACGAGACGGCGATGCCGAACGCGGCGACCCAGCCGCTGTTCGAGGCGGCCCGGGCCGCCGGGATGGCGTTCTGCCTGGGCTATGCCGAGCTGGCCATGGAGGCGGGTCGCAAGCGCCGCTTCAACACCTCGATCCTGGTCGATGCCGGCGGGACCATCGTCGGCAAGTACCGCAAGGTTCACCTGCCGGGGCATCGCGACCCCGAGCCGTGGCGGCCGTTCCAGAACCTCGAGAAGCGCTACTTCGAGCCCGGCGACCTCGGCTTTCCGGTGTTCGACATGGCCGGTGGCAGGGTCGGCATGTGCATCTGCAACGACCGGCGCTGGCCCGAGACCTGGCGGGTGATGGGCCTCGCCGGGGTCGAGCTGGTCTGCCTCGGCTTCAACACGCCGACCCATAACCCCGTCGTGCCGCAGCATGACCACCTCACCGCCTTCCATCACCTGCTGAGCTGCCAGGCCGGCGCCTACCAGAACGGCTGCTGGGTCGCCGCCGCGGCCAAGGCCGGGCTCGAGGAGGGGGTCATGCAACTCGGCCAGAGCTGCATCATCGCGCCGACCGGCGAGATCGTGGCGCTGTCGGCGACGCTCGACGACGAGGTCATCACCGCCTCCGTCGACCTCGACCTCTGCCAGGACCTGCGCCGGCACATGTTCAACTTCGCCGACCACCGCCAGCCGCAGCACTACGGGCCCATCGCGGCCCGCTGACGGACCCGGCCGGTGGGGCGACGCTTCAGCCGGCCGGCTCGGCGCTCTCCCGGCGCCGGGCGGCGATCCGGGCGAGGACCAGGGCGGCGCCAAGCAGCGCCGGCAGCAGCGCCAGGAGGAAGGCGAGGGGCGCGTTGCGCGGCCCGACGGCGACGACATCGCGCCGGAACGCGTCCTGCGGGATCGCCAGCGCCAGTCGCGCGCCGGCGTCGGACGGCACCTCGATCGTGTAGGCCCGGAGGTCCGCCGGCTCACCCGGCTTGGCCGCGCGCACGATGTAGCCGAACCCCGTGGCGCTGGTCTGCTCGACCTTGAGGGGCACGGCCGTCTCGTCGGTCGTGCCGGCGCCGGCTCACGACCTGCAGCGTCGCCGCTTCCTCGGGCCGGCGGCGCACCCACAGGTCGCGGCCGGCGACCGCGGGAGCCTGCGGCGAGACGATCGCCAGGTAGTCCGGCTCGTCGAACCGCGTCGCCTCGGCCAGCGTCAGGTAGAAGGTGCTGCCGGCCCGGGCGTAGATCCGGGCGGCCTCGCTGTTGGCGGCGAGCGGCCGCGTCCAGCGCTCCTCGGGGATGACGTCGGCGACCAGGCCGGTCCGCCCGGCCGGGGCGACGACCCGCAGCTGCCGGCGCGTCTCCGCGACCTCGCGGCCGTCCTGCAGCAGCACGATCCGGTAGTCGCCAGGCTCCAGCCCGACGCGGAACGCCGGGGCCGGGCGCGTGACCAGCCGCAGGCTCGGCTCGGGCAGCGGCGGCGGCGGCGCGATGGCGCGGCGGTCCTGCGCCCGGGCGGCGGCCAGCAGCGCCTGCTCGTAGGCGGTCTGCGCCCGCTGCGCCTCGACGAAGCGCCGGTTGAAGTCGCGCTCGCCCTGCTCGTAGGCGGCGAAGCCCGCCAGCGCCGCGTCGCCCCACAGCAGGCTGCCGTCGCCGTTGACCGCACCCTGCGGGTAGAGGATCGCGTAGGGCGCCTCCGCCACCTCGGCGACGACCCTGCCGGCCTGCTCGATGCGCAGGACGCCGGCCAGCGGCTCGCGCTGCCGCTCGAAGTCGACATACACCTGCCGCGACAGTGGCCAGTAGTATTCCTGGGTGCGGACGAAGGCGATGGCGCTGTCCTGGCCGGCCATCAGCGTCAGCACCGGCGCCGTCGACGGCAGGAAGGTCTCCTTGTACTGGTAGCCGTCCCAGACCCGGGCGCTGATCACCACCGCCTCGTGGCGCTCGGGGTCGAGTGCCCAGGCCGGGGTGGCGAGGAGCAGCAGCGCCAGCAGCAGGCGGATCATGCCAGCGCTCCGCGTGCCCGGCCGACGGCCATGGCGGCGGCCAGCGTGACCAGGGTCAGCGCCAGCGCCGCGGCGCTCTCGGCGGCGTGCAGCGGTGCCTGCGCCAGCAGCGCCTCGACCGGGCGGGCGAGCTGGCCCGCGGCCGAGACGAGGTGCACCGCCGGGGCCGCGACATCCAGCGCATGGCGCAGGTAGAGGCCGGTCAGGCTCATCTGCTCGACCGGCTGGGCGGCCAGCAGCCCGCGGGCGATCTCGAAGGCCGCCAGCACGCCGACGAGGACGAGGAACGCGACCACGGCGGCGCGCACCGTGGCGAGGCCGGCGCCGATCAGCAGGCCCAGCGCCATCACCGGCAGCGCGAACAGCGGCATGGCGCCGAGGCCGGCCAGCTCGCCAGCACCGATCACGCCGGCCCCCAGCGGCTGGGCCGCCAGCAGGTAGGCCGCGTAGAGGGCGACGAGGAGCACCAGGACGGCGAGCTCGGCCAGGAACTTGGCAGCGACGATGGCGATCCAGCCGGCCGGCCCGACGAGCAGCACCTCGAGCGTCCGGTGCTCGCGCTCCCAGGCCATCGAGGCGGCGAGGCGCAGGCCCAGCACCAGGCCGAGGAAGGCCACCACGAGGATGTTCAGCGCCATCAGCGGGTCGGTGGTGACCAGCACCGATTCCGTCGCGAAGGCGGCGACGAACCCGGCACCGTAGAGCCAGGCGAGCAGGCAGACGGCCGAGGCCACCGCCCAGAACCACGGCGAGGTCAGCCGCGCCCTGGCCTCGCGCCCGGCGAGGATCGCGGCGACGGCCATGGTTCCGGGCGGCGACGGCGGCATCAGCAGACCGTGCGGATCAGCCCGCCGTCGATGCGCAGGGCGGCACCGTTGACGATGCCGGTGCGCGCCGAGCCCAGGAAGGTCACGAAGTCCGCCACCTCCTCGGGCCGCGACAGGCGCTGGATCAGCGAGGTCGGCCGGTTCTCGGCGACGAAGCGGCGCTGCGCCTCGGCGGTCGGCACGCCAGGATAGAGCCCGGCGATCAGGGTCGCGACGCCCTCGGTGGCGCAAGGCCCGGGCAGGACGGCGTTGACGGTGACGTTGGTTCCCTTGGTGGTCTCGGCGAGGTTGCGGGCGAGGCCCAGCTGCATGGTCTTGGTCGCCGAGTAGGCCGGCATCTCGGGGGCCGGATTGATGCCGCTCTCCGAGGCCATGAAGATCACCCGCCCGGCGTTGCGCTTGAGCATCCCCGGCAGGTAGTGCCGGGCGAGGCGGACGCCCGACATCACGTTGACCTCGATCAGCTCGTACCAGCGGTCGTCGCCGGCGGTGTAGACGTCCATGGCCTCGTAGATGCCGAGGTTGACCACGAGCACGTCGACCTCGGGGCAGGCGCTGATCAGCTCGGCGCAGCCCTCGGCGGTGCCGCTGTTGCCCACGGCCTCTTCGAGCCTGGCGCCGGGCACGGCCGCGGCGATGCGGGCGGCGGCCTCGCGCACGTTCCGGGCCGAGCGGCCGTTGACCACCACCGTGGCGCCCTCGGCCGCCATGGCCTGCGCGATGGCGAAGCCGAGCCCGCCGGTCGAGGCGGTGACGAGGCAGCGCTTGCCGGGATAGCCGAGGTCCATGGCATCAATCTCCAGTGACGGGACGGGGCCCTGACAGGGCGAGGAACAGGTCTTCCAGCGAGGGCTGGGCCTGGCGCACCGACAAGGGCGTGAGCCGGGCCGCGAACAGGGCCCGCGCCACCTCGGCGCGCCGGGTGCGGGTCTCCGCGGCACCGGGCGCCAGCAGCAGGTCGACCTGATGCGCGCCGGTCTCGCGCACCTCGGCAATGTCGGGCAGGGCGCGCAGGCGAGGCAGGGCCGGGCCGACCGGCTCGTCGAGCTCGACCGACAGCATCCCGGCCGTCTCGGGCCTGGGCAGCAGGTCCGCCGGGCAGCCGGCGGCGATGACCCGGCCGCGCGACAGGAAGACCACCGAGTCGCAGACCCGCTCGATCTCGGCCAGCTGGTGCGACGAGAACAGGATGGTCGTGCCCTCGGCGCGCATCCCCCGGAAGATGTCGCGCATGTCGGCGACGCCGCGCGGATCGAGCCCGAGCGTCGGCTCGTCGAGGATCAGGAAGTCGGGCGCGTGCAGCATCACCCGGGCAAGGCAGGCGCGCTGCTGCATGCCGCGCGAGAAGGTGCCGAGCCGGCGGTCGGCGGCGGCCGCGAGCCCGACGCGGTCGAGGACGGCGTCGACGCGGGCGGCCGGTGCCGCGACCCCGTAGAGCCTGGCGAACAGGGCGAGGTAGCCGCGGGCCGACATCTCGGGATAGAGGCGGGGCTTCTCCTGCAGGTAGCCGACGCGGCGGCGCACCGCCCGCGCCCGGGCCGCCCCCGTCTCGCCGAACAGCGCGATCTCGCCGGCGTCGGGGGCGAGCAGCCCCATGACCATGGTCAGCACGCTGGTCTTGCCGGCCCCGTTCGGTCCGAGGAAGCCGACGATCCGGCCGGGCTCGACCGTCATCTCGACGCCGTCCACCACCCGCCGGCCGCGAAAGCTCTTGGTCAGCCCGGCGATACGCAGCGCAGGAACGGACATCGCTCAGAACGGCAGCGGCACGACGTAGAGCCGCGTCAGGTTCGAGACGATCATGATCACGGTTGCGAAGAGCAGGAACTCCATCGGGAAGCCCAGCACCCGGGCGCGGTCGTTCCAGAGCTTGAGGCCGATGATCAGCACCACGGCCACCAGCATGGCCGGCCAGTGGTCGAGGTTGCCCGCCATGGCCGTGCAGGAGCCCAGCAGGAAGGCCAGGATCACCAGCAGGACGATGGTGTTCCTCATGGCCGGGCGCCCGCCCGGCTGCCGGCAGCCTGGGCGACCGTGCGCCCGCTGTCGGGATCGAACAGGTAGAGCCACGACGGATCGAAGCGCATCGCCAGCTGCGTGCCCTCGCTCTTGCCGAGATGCGCGCTCTCGGTCGTCGAGGTTCGCGTCGTCACCTCGCAGGCCCCGGCGCGCAGCACGTAGAGGTTCTCGGCACCGGTCGGCTCGAACGAGTAGAGCTCGGCCGGGATCGGCAGCGCCGGGCCGGGAGACGCACCGACCGCGATGTGCTCGGGGCGGATGCCCAGCCGCAGCCGCTGCCCCGGGCGCAGGCCGTTGGCGCCGGCCCAGGTCGGATCGAGCGCCACGGCGAAGGCGCCGCAGTCGGCGACCGGGCCGCCGTCGCCCGCCTGCAGCGTGCAGTCCAGCACGTTCATCTGCGGCTCGCCGACGAAGGTCGCCACGAACTCGGTCGCCGGCCGCTCGAAGATCTCCCGCGGGCTGGCGAACTGCTGCATGACGCCGTCCTTCATGACGATGATCCGGTCGGCCATCGTCATCGCCTCGAGCTGGTCGTGCGTGACGAAGATCGTCGTCGTGCCGATCGACTTCTGGATGTGCTTCAGCTCCGAGCGCATCTGCCCGCGCAGCTGCGCGTCGAGGTGCGACATCGGCTCGTCCATCAGGAAGATGTCGGCGTCCCGGACCAGCATCCGGGCGATGGCGACGCGCTGCAGCTGGCCGGCCGACAGCTGGTCGGGCTTGCGCTGCAGCACCGCCTCGATCTGCATGGTCCGGGCGACGGCGCCGACCTTCCCGGCGATGGTGCCGCGGTCCATCCGGCGGACCTGCAGCGGGTAGGCGATGTTCCCGAACACGGTCATGTGCCGGTAGAGGCCGTAGTCCTGGAAGACCATGCCGACGTTGCGGTGGCGCGGGCGCAGGAAGGTGACGTTGCGCCCGCCGATCTCGATGCGGCCGGCGGTCGGCATCTCCAGCCCGGCGATCATCCGCAGCATCGTCGTCTTGCCGCAGCCCGAAGGGCCGAGGAGGAAGACGAACTCGCCGTCGGCGACGGTCATGTCGACGGCGTTGACCGCCGCGAAGCTGCCGAACCTCTTCTGCAGGCCGGCGATCTGCAGGTCAGCCATGGCTGCGCTCCCCGCTCATCGCCGCACCACGCCCTGGCTCAGGCCGCTGATCAGGTGGCGCTGCATGACCAGCACGAAGAGGATCAGCGGGGCCGTGATCAGCACCACGGCAGCGCCCAGCACGTTCCACTCGACGTTGGCGCCGATCGAGTAGGCCATGATCGCCGGCGGCATGGTCTTGGCCTGGGTCGAGGTCAGGAAGGTGGCGAAGGCGAACTCGTTCCACGACAGGATCATCACGAAGATCGCGGTGGCGGTGATCGACGGCCGCATCAGCGGCAGGGTCACCTTGCGGAACGCCTGGAACCAGGTGTCGCCATCGACCATGGCCGACTCCTCGTAGCGGCGGGGAATGTCGCGGAAGTATCCGGTGAGCATCCACACCACGAAGGGCAGCTGCATGGCCGTGTAGAGGATGATCAGGCCGGGCAGGGTGTCGAGCAGCTTGAGCGTCTGGAAGGTGACGAAGATCGGGATGAGGATCGCCACCGGCGGCATCATCCGGTTGGTCAGCACCCAGAAGCTGACGTCGTCGCGCCCGGCGAAGTCGTAGCGGGCGATCGCGTAGGCGCAGAACATGCCGATCGTCACCGAGAAGAAGGTCGAGGCCACGGCCACGATCAGGCTGTTCATGAAGTTCTTCATGATGCCCTTCTCGACGATCAGGTAGCGGAACGCCTCCAGCGTCGGGGTGAACAGCCACTGCGGCTCGGGCGAGGATGCCGCGGCCTTGTCCATGAAGCCGGTCATCACCACCCAGAGGTAGGGCAGGAAGTTGAGGACGCAGACGAAGACGATGATGAGGTAGGCCCACCAGTTGCGCGGCTCGGGCGGGGCCGCCGGCGAGGTGATGCGGGTGTCGATCGCTGCCATGGCGTGCTGCCTCACTCGGCCGCTTCGGTGCGCGAGCGGAAGACGCGGATGAAGACGAAGCTCATGACGATGATGATCATCATCATGATCAGCGAGATCGCCGCCGCCTTCGAGGCGTCGAAGAACTCGAGCCCGGTCTTGGTCAGGTAGACGTTGAGCGTGGTCGTGGCGTTGCCCGGCCCGCCGCGGGTCATGATCACGATGAGCTCGTAGGTGCGGAAGGCGTCCATCGTGCGGATGACCACGGCGATGAGGATCGCCGGCCGCAGCAGCGGCATGGTGATCGTCCAGAACACCCGCCAGGCGCCGGCGCCGTCGATCTCGGCGGCCTCGTAGGGCTGGCGCGGGATCGAGGCGAGGCCGGCCGCCATCATCAGGAACATGAACGGCGTCCACTCCCAGACGTCGACGAAGATCAGCGTCTGGAAGGCGATCGCCGGGTCCGACAGGAAGGCGATCTCGCCGAAGCCGAACAGGCCCGTGATGGCCGACGAGTAGTAGGTGACGAGCCCGGCGCCCGGATAGAACATGTAGCGCCAGATCAGCGCCGCCACGAGCGGCGGCAGGATCATCGGGATCAGGATCAGCAGCTGCATCACCGAGGTGCCGCGCAGCTGCCGCTGGAACAGCAGGGCGAGGCCGAGGCCGAGCCAGAACTCGATGAACACGGCCTGGACGGTGAACCAGATCGTGTTGCGGAAGGCGAGCCAGAACTCGGGGTCCTGGATGACCGACTGGTACTGGTACAGCCCGACGAAGAAGCGCGGGATGAACGGCTTGGACAGGATGACGTTCTGCCCGGCGATCCACAGCGCGTAGAGGAAGGGGTAGATCCCGAGCCCGAACAGCACGATCAGCGTCGGCGCCATCAGGATCCAGGGGAACAGCGCCCGGTTCGACGGCCCGAACCGCTCGGCCAGGCTGCGGCGGCGCGGCGGCGCGAGCGGCAATGTCTCGGCGGTGATCATGGCCTGCCCCTCCCTGTGGCGGTTGCCGGCTCCCCGGTCGCATCCCCGGGGCCGCGGGAGCGGACGACCCCGGGGGAGACCGGCCTCCTCGCGGAGGCCGGGCTCAGCTCAGTTCCACTGCGACGGCATGCGGTCGTAGTAGGTCAGGTCGCGCCAGTGCTGGGGCGGCAGGTCGTTGCGGCCGGGGATGTAGTAGCCGCCGCGCTTCATGGCCTCGGTCATGGCCTTTTCCATGTTCGCCGCCGCCGTCGCCGAATCGATCTCGCCGATCCAGACGCGGCTGCCTTCCTGGCCCATGATGTCGGAGATCTCGGCCCACTCCGGGATGCGCACGCGCTCGTCCGGGTTGGTCTCCTTCAGCATGAACTCGTAGACCGGGATCCACCACGGCTGGTGCTTGGCCAGGGTCTCCGACTTGTAGGTCGAGTGCCGCGACGGGCCGGCGCCGAACTCGGTGGCGCGCTCCTGGATCTCCTTGGAGGTCATCCACTGGATGAACACCCAGGCGGCGTCCTTGCTCTTGGAGTCCTTGGACAGGCCGAACGACCAGGCGCCGAACCAGGGATCGATCACGCCGTGCGGGCCGGCCGGGGTGTGCAGGTGCACGTTCTTGCCGGCGATCTTCGGCTGGGTCGCAGGATCCTCGAAGAAGCCCTTGATGAAGTCCTGGTAGTTCCAGGTCCCGAAGGCGCCCCCGGCCTGGTAGACCGCGGTGGCCTCGCCGATGCCCCAGTTGGCGCTGTCGGCAGGCATGAACTCCTTGAGGCTGACGAAGTAGTCGATCGAGTCAACGGTGTGCTTGTTGTTGATCGTGACCTTCCAGTCCTCGGCCAGGTACTCGTTGCCCTTGGTCTCCGGCGTCTGGAAGGCATAGAGGTAGGGCAGCCAGGTCACGCCCCAGAACCAGCGGCCGGGAATGTTGGCAAAGCCGATCATCCCGGACTCGGGCTTGTGCACCTTCTTGGCCGCGTCGAACATGTACTGGGCGTTGAACTCGGGCGAGAATCGCTCCGGCAGCTTGAAGCCCGCCGCTTCCGCCACGTCGGCGCGGAAGGTCGTGCCGACCGGGCCGGCGCCGAGCGGGATGGTGTAGAGCGTGTCGTTGTAGACGCCGGTGCCCGAGATCACGCGCGGCAGGAAGTCGTCGATGTCGTAGCCCGCGTCGGTAAGGTCGGCATTCTTGACGTAGGGCATCAGCGGATCGAGGAAGCCGGCGGCGGCGTACTCGGCCAGCCACATCACGTCGACGGCGTAGATGTCGTAGGAGCCGGTGCCCTGCTGCATCTCGACCAGCGACTTCTGCCGGTACTGGTCGAACGGCACCTCGTCGACGGTGACCTTGATGCCGTACTTCTGCTCGAACTCGGGGATGAACTTGCCCAGGGCCGCGAACTGCGGCATCGACGGCTGCAGGAAGCGGATCTCCGCCCCGGCCAGCGCCTTCTGGGCCGCGCTCTGCGCCATGACGGCGGGCGCACCGAGCGGGAGCATGGCGGCGGCGAGCGCCGTTGCCCTCCCCAGACCGATCAGATTCATCGACTCCTCCTCTGCTGGTTGTCGGGTCGTTGTTCCGCGCCCTCGCGGACGCGGAAGGCTCAGGCCGGGGGCCGTTCGGTGAACCGTGCCTGCCGCAGCGTGCGGCCGGACGCAGGGTCGAACAGGTAGATGAAGGCGGCATCGGCGCGGAACGCGATCGGCGCGCCGATGGTCTCGGGAAAGCCGCGCGCGGCATCGACCGAGGTCATGACCCGGACCAGGTTGCCGGCCGCGTCGATGTCGAAGATGACGCGGCTGCCCAGGGTCTCGACGGCGAAGACGGTGCCCTCGACGCGACCCGGTGCCGTCTCGTCCGGCGGCGACAGCGCCAGCTGCTGCGGGCGCAGGCCGACGACCACCTCGTCGGGCAAGGGCGCGCCCGCGGCGATCCAGTCGGCGTCGACCGGGATGCGGGTCGTTCCCACCGTCAGGAAGGGCCGGTCGCCCGAGCGGCCGAGGCGGGCCGGCAGCGTGTTCATCACCGGCTCGCCGATGAAGGTCGCGGCGAACCGCGTCGCCGGCCGGTCGAACATCGTCTGCGGCGCCGCGATCTGCTCGATCGTGCCCTTGTTGATCAGCACGATCCGGTCGGCCATCGTCATGGCCTCGAGCTGGTCGTGGCTGACGTAGAGCATGGTCGCGCGGAACTCGCGCTGCAGGCGCTTGAACTCGACCCGCATCCGCGCCCGCAGCTGCGCGTCGAGATGCGAGATCGGCTCGTCCAGCAGGTAGCCGTCGGCATCGCGCACCAGCGCCCGGCCGATCGCGACGCGCTGCTGCTGCCCGCCCGAGAGCTGCGACGGGCGGCGGTCCATCAGCCCGGCGATCTGCAGGGTCTCGGCGACCTCGGCGATGCGCGCCTTCATCGCCGCCTCGGGCATCTTCCGGATGCGCAAGGGGTAGGCGAGATTCTCGAAGATCGACATGTGCGGGAACAGCGAGTGCTTGTCGTAGACCATGGCGAGGTTGCGCTCGCGCGGCGTGGTCTCCGTCACCTCGCGCCCGCCGATCAGCACCCGCCCGCGGGTGGCGACCTCGAGGCCGGCGACCAGGCGCAGCGTCGTCGTCTTGCCGGCGCCCGACGGTCCCAGGAGGAACACGGCCTCGCGGTCGGCCACGTCGAAGCTGATCCCCGCCAGGGCGGCGTGGCCGTCCTTGAAGGTCTTGGCGAGGCCGTCGACGCGCAGCTCGGCCATCCGTCAGGCCCGGACCGCGGCGAAGGGGATGCAGGTGGCAGGCGACATCCGCGACAGCCTCTCGCGAGAACGATGCGGCCCCGCCCCGCGGACCGCTTGGCCGTCCGGGTCGAGAAAAAAGGAATTCCCCGTCCTTCCGGCGTCATCAAACTAATTTCCCTCCGCCGCCAACGCAAGGAAATAAATTTCATTCGGTGCGGCGCGCACGGAAGCGCCTGCCGCGGCTGGCGGCCGTCGATCTCAGCGAGGGTCGGTGGGGAGGAGCGGGCGGCCGCTCAGTAGCGGGTCAGCGAGGTGACGTCGGCGGTGCGCTCGAGCCCGGCGATGGCGCTGCCGAAGTTGCGCACGGCGTAGAGCGAGTAGAGGACGTCGATCACCTGCAGCTGGGCGATCTTCGACACCATCGACTCGTGGTATTCGGCACCGCCGATGACGCCGGTGACCGTCGGCGTGAACAGGCAGATGTCGGCGTGGCGCACCAGCGGCGCGTCGGGGAACGAGGTGATGGCCAGGGTCGTCGCCCCCAGCGCCCTGGCCTCGCGCAGGGAATCGACGGTGGAGATCGTGCGGCCCGAGTTCGACACGCCGATCGCCAGCGACTTCGGGCCCAGCGTCGAGGTGCCGATCTGGCGGACGCCGAGGTCGCGGTAGAACAGGCAGCGCTTGCCGACCCGCATGAAGCGCAGCAGCGCGTTCTCGACGCAGAGCAGCGACGAGCCCATGGCGTAGAACGCCATCACGTCCGCCGCCTCGATCGCCGAGACGGCCCGCTCGAGCTGCTCGGCGGCGAGGCCCGCTCGGGTGTCGGCCACCGTCAGGGCGTAGCGGGCCGAGACCTTGGACAGGACCGAGGCGGTGTCGTCGGCGTCGGTGATGTCCTCGTAGACGTGGCGGTCGGCGGTGCCAGCCGGCTGCGCCGCGCCCTGCGACAGCTCCTCGGCGATCAGGATCTTGAAGTGCTGGAAGGACGGGACCTCGATCTCGCGGACGAAGCGGGTCACGGTCGATTCCGAGACGTCGCACTGGGCGGCGAGGTCCTTGATCGAGATCGACTTGATCTCTTCCGGCGCCTTGAGCACGCGGTCGGCGATCCGGCGCACCGCGGGGTTCATGTAGCCCGCCATCCAGCGGATACGGGCCAGCGTACCCTGCTTGACCGCGACACCTTCCGCCATGTCCGCTCCTGCCGTGATCCCGCCCCGCCATACTATGGCTGTGCGCGTGTCAGGAAGGACGTTCTACCAGACCCGGACACCCGCCTCGGCGGTGGCCTTGGCCGTGCGCATGACCTGCAGGGCGGTGGTCGCGGCGGCGACCGGATCGCGCCAGGCCTCGCGCCACAGCCGCACACCGCCGACCAGGGCCGGCGACAGGACGTGCGAGGAAAAGCTCTCGACGGTGAAGTCGCCGGCGTAGCCGACCGCGGCGAGGGCGCGGAAATAGCCGGTGATGTCGAAGTTGCCGCCGCCGAGCAGGCCGCGGTTGCTGTCGGCGACGTGGGCGTAGCCGAGCAGCCCGGCGTTGCGCGCGATCGCCGCCGGGATGTCGGGCTCCTCGATGTTCATGTGGAAGGTGTCCATGTGGACGAACATCGACCGCCCGCCGGCGTCGCGGATCAAGGCCGCCGCCTCGTCGAGCGTGTTGACCATGTAGCTCTCGTAGCGGTTCACGGGCTCGAGGCCGAGCCGGAGGCCGAGCCCGGCGGCGCGCCCGTCCAGCCGGGCCAGGCGCTCGACCACGCCGTCGCGCTGTGCCGGCGTCGGCGGGGCGGCATAGCTGGCGAAGGCCGCGTAGGTGATGCCGCTGATCGCCGGGGCGCCGAGCTCGGCCGCGATCTCCAGCGAGCGGCCGACCGCCGCCTCGCCGCGGGCGGCGATGGCCGGGTCCGGCGACGAGATGTCGGTGGCCGGGCCCAGGGCCGTGCCGAGACGCAGGCCGAGCCCCGTCCCTTTCAGGGCTTCGCGCGTCGCCGCGAGGTCGAACGCGTAGGGGTCGAACATCAGGACCTCGATCAGGTCGAAGCCGATGTCGGCCGCCGCCGCGCAGGCGGCCCTGGCGTTCGCCTCGTTCCACTGGTCGGTGAAGACCAGCGCATGGACCCCGAACTTGCCGTCCATCGCCCGGTCCTCCCTCAGCCGAAGATCGAACGGATCGTGCCGCCGTCGGCGCGGTGGCAGACCCCGTTCATCGCGGTGTTGGTCATCAGCTGGACGACGCCGCGCCCGTGCATCGCCGGGTCGATCAGCCGCTGCGTCAGGTTCGAGGGCTGCACCGTCTTGTAGAAATCGGCCAGGCATTCCTCGACGCTGCGGCCCTGCTCGCGGGCGAGGCCGGCGAAGTAGCCCTCGACCGATTCGGTCGCCGTCGAGCCCGGCATGTAGCTCGTCACCCGCACGTCGGTGCCGCGGGTGAGCTCGGCCAGCGACCGCGACAGCCCGAGCATCGCCGTCTTGGTCACCGAGTAGGGCGTCATGTTGCCGATCGAGCGGATGGCCGCCTCGGACGAGATGAAGCACACCGACCCGGCATTGCGGGCCAGCATGTCCTTCAGCACGATCCGGGTGATGCGCACCGCGGTCATGATGTTGTGCTGGAAGTAGTCCATCCAGCGCTCGTCCGAGACCTCGAAGAAGTCGCAGACCTCGAACACGCCGATGTTGTTGACGAGGTAGTCGACCGGCCCGAAGCGTCCGGCGAACGCGGCGAGGGCACTGGCGCCGGCCGGCTCGCGCAGGTCGGCGACGACGCCGTGCGCGTTGCCGCCGATCCGGGCGCAGGCGGCGTCGAGCTTGTCCTTGGTACGCCCGTTGATCACCACCGTCGCACCTTCCTGGTGGAAGGTCGTGGCGATCGCATGGCCGATGCCGGTCGCCCCGCCGGTCACGACGACGACCTTGCCGGTCAGTCCGAAGTCCATCCCATCCTCCCCTCAGGAACGGTGCGCCGCGGCGGCGAGGTGGCCCAGGCGCGCGCAGCAGGCGTCGATACGGTCGAAGGTGCGCTCGAACTCGGCCGGCTCGCGGCCCCACGGATCGTCGATGCCGTCCCGGCTGCCGGGCTCGCCATAGCCGCCGAGCAGGCCCAGCCGGGCGGTGCGCGAGGCCGGCAGCAGATCGTCAAGGGCCGCCAGGTTGGCGTCGTCCATGGCGAGGATCAGGTCGAAGCGGCTGCCGTCGCCGCCATCGACCTGGCGGGCGACATGGCCGGCGAGGTCGAGGCCCCGGCGGGCGGCCACGGCCCTGGTCAGCGCGTGCGCTGGCCGCCCGACGTTCCAGTCGAGCACCCCGGCACTCTCGACCCGGTGCCCCGGCAGGCGGCGGCGCAGCAGGGCCTCGGCGGTGGGCGAGCGGCAGATGTTGCCCTTGCAGACGAACAGCACCGACAGCGGCGGCCGGTCCGCCGGGGCGACGGCCCAGGCGATGCCGGGCGCGACGAGGGCGGCGTCGCAGCGCGGCTCCAGCGCCGCCAGCTCCCGCCGGCCCGCGACGGGATCGATGGTGTTGAACGCGAACAGCCCGAAATGATGGCCGAGCAGGGCGCGGGCGCCGATCGCGTCGGCCAGGGCCGCGGCCTCGGCCAGCGTCAGGTTGCCCGGCACGCCGTTGGCCGCCCGCTCGGCGTCGCGGCCGTTCACCGGCAGCAGGGCGAGGTCGACGCGGAACGGCAGCAGCCACTCCGCCAGGCCCGGCCACGGCACCGTGTCGCCCGAGTGGTAGAGGCTGACGCCGCCACCGGTCAGGACGTAGCCGAGGCAGCGGTAGCCGTCGGGCGTGCGCTCCAGAGCCTCGTGCGCCGCGGGAATCGCCGTGCAGGTCACCCCGCCGAGGTCGCGGGACTCCCCGGCGTCGACCGTCGCGAGCCGATCCGCCGGCACGCCGCGCGCCAGCGCCCGCTCGGCCTCGGCGCGCGGCACCAGCACGCGGGCGTTCGGGTTCGCGGCGAGCAGCGCCGGGATCGTGCCCGGATCCATGTGGTCGGTATGGCCGTGGGTGCAGAGCAGCCAGTCGATGCCGGCGAGCTCGCCCGGTGCCACCGGTGGCGGCATCATCCGCCGGTGCGGGAAGCGCGTGCCGCGGTACTTCTCGGCCAGGCTGTCGGACAGGTAGGGGTCGACGACGATCCGGAGCCCGCCCTGCGCCACGAGGAAGCCGGCCTGGCCGAGCCACCAGACCGCCGCACCGGTCCCGGCAGACAGCTGCCCGGGATCGGCCAGCGGGCGGGCGGCCAGGGCCGTCATCGCGCGTCCAGCACCTTCAGGATGTTCTCGACCGCCACGCGCGTCGCGCGCTCGACGCTCTCCTCGGTGAAGCCGCCGGCATGCGGGGTGAGGATCACCCGGTCGTGGGCGAGCAGCGGCGACGGCTCCGGCGGCTCGCGATGGAAGACGTCGGTGGCGAGCCCGGCGACCTGGCCGGAGTCCAGCGCCTCGAGCATGGCCATGTCGTCGATGAGCTCGGCCCGGGCGGTGTTGACGACCACGACGCCGCGGCGCAGCCGGGCGATGGCCGGGGCGTCGAGGATCGGCCGTGGCCCCGGCGGGCAGTGGAAGGTGATCGCGTCGGCGGCGGCCAGCGCCTCGTCGAGCGGGGCCAGGCGGAAGCCGGGGCGGGCGAGGGAATTGGGCGGGCACGGATCGTAGCCGACGACCTGCATGCCCAGCCCGAGGGCCAGCCCGATCACCTCGCGGCCGATGGCGCCGCAGCCGATGACCGCCAGCGTGCGCCCCTGCGCCTCGATGCCGATGCGGCGCTGCCAGTCGCCGCGGCGCAGCTGGCCGTCCGACCACGGCACGTGGCGGAAGGCCGCCAGCAGCAGGGCGATGGTCAGCTCGGCGACGCCACGGGCGTTGGCGCCGTTGGCCCGCTCGACCCGGATGCCGTGCGCCTCGGCGACGGCGAGGTCGATGTTGTCGACGCCGGTGCCGTTGCGGCTGATGACGCGCAGCCCGCCGGCGGCGGCGAGGACGCGGTGGCTGATCGGCTCGACCCCGGCCAGCCAGCCGACGCAGCCGGGTACCGTCCGCAGCAGGTCATCCTCCGTCGGGGTCCGCCCCGGCGCGGGGTAGACGATCTCGTAGCCCCGCTCGGTCAGCTCGCTGAGGGCCGGGTGGCCGGCCGACGACAGCGACCGCGGGGTGATGGCGATCTTGCCGGCCATGCCGGATCAGCCCTTCCAGCGCGGATTGTCCACCAGCGTCGGGACACCGCCCCGGTCGACCATCAGCTTGCGGAAGCCCCGGGTCGCGACGGTGCCGTAGTCGTGCCCGGCATGGCCCGGGAAGGCGAAGAACATCACGAACGGCTCGCTCGGCGACAGGTTGATCGAGCGGTGGGCCCAGCGGCCGGGGACGTAGACCGCATCGCCCTGGCGCATCTCGCGCCATTCGACCTTGCCCTCGGGCGTCTCCATCATCATGCCGCCGTGGCCCGACAGGCAGTAATAGACCTCGGCGGTGTCGAGCACCGTGTGGAAGTGCCCCTTGGTCATGTAGTACTCGTCGCCGACCTTGCCGGGCTTGATCGAGGTCGTGCCGTAGGCGACGTTGCCCGAGTTCTCGGGCACGCCCATGTCGAAATACTCGTAGACGAGGGGGTCGCCCTGGCTGAGCGCCGCCTCGAAGGCGGCGGTGTCGGCGAAATAGCCCTTCAGGCTCGACAGCGGCCGGGCGATGGGTCTGGCGGTGCGCGACAGCCCGGTGCGGGTGTCGAAGTCGACCTTGGTCGGCGTCATGTCGGTCATGGCGTCGGCTCCTCTCAGGCGGTGGCGTCGCGGGCGATCCGGCCGAGCGCGTCGAAGGCCGGGCCGGACATCGGAATGTCGATGGCGAAGACCTCGGCGATGACGCGGGTCCAGCCGTGGATGAAGTAGACCCAGCCGTCGTGGACGGTCAGGCGGCGGGCGGCGGCGGCGGCACGGGCCTGCTCGAGGAAGAGCAGGTCGCCCCGGTAGTTGAACTCCCAGACCAGACCGCCCTCGGGCCAGGCGCAGGCGTCGGTGACCGGCGAGCCCGGCCCGTCCTTGCCGAGGCCGGTGGCGTTGACGACCATCGAGCCCGGCGGCAGCGCGCCGACGACCGCGTCGGCCTCGGCCGGCGTCGGGGCGAGGCGGTAGGCGACCGGAATGGCGAAGCCGATCTCGCCATGCACATGCCGCATCTCGGCGAGGCTGGCCTCGCGCCGGGCGGTCACCACGAGGCGCGACGGCACCGCCTCGCCCGCCAGCGCCTTGTTGTGCAGGTACAGCGACAGGGCCAGCGACGAGCCGCCCGAGCCGAGCAGGCACAGCGCGCCGCCGCCGGCCCAGTGGCCCGCCGGCACGATCGCCTCGTAGCTCGCCCCGGCGGTGATCGGGTCCTTGGCGTGGCCGACCAGACGGCCGGACCGCTTCGAGATCGAGCTGACCTCGCCCAGGGTCAGGGCGTACGGGTCGAGCGTATCGAACAGCTCGCGCGAGGCCCGCAGCAGGTTCATCTTGTGGGTGGTGACGAGGGCGCCCAGCGACAGCGGATCGTCCTTGATGAACGCGACCGCCTCGCGATAGGCGGCCGGCTCGGCGTTGGGCGGGAAGTCGATGCCGCGCATCACCGCGTCGAGGCCGAGATGCTCGGCCCAGCGCGGAAAGACCCGCATGATCGACGACTTCGCCGTCGTGACGCCGATGAAGTACATCGTGCGCCGGGTGGCCGGGGCGTAGGGCATCGGCGGGCTCAGCCGTGCTCGGCCCAGTCGCGCGCACGGTCCACCGCGCGCGACCAGCCGGCATAGAGGCGGTCGGCGGCGGCACGGTCGGCCGACGGGCGGAACTCGCGGTCGAGGGCGAAGGCGCCGCGCAGGTCGGCCTGGTCCTTCCAGTAGCCGACCGCGAGCCCGGCGAGGAACGCGGCACCCCGCGCCGTGGTGTCGGCGACCTTGGGGCGGAGCACCGTGACGCCCAGCTGGTCGGCCTGGAACTGCATGACGAAGTCGTTCATGGCGGCACCGCCGTCGACCTTGAGGTCGGCGACCCGGATGCCGGCGTCCCGCTCCATGCAGCCGATCACGTCGCGGATCTGGTAGGCCATGCTCTCGAGGGCTGCACGGATCAGGTGATTGCGGTTGGCGCCGCGCGTGATCCCGACGATCGTCCCGCGCGCGTACTGGTCCCACCAGGGTGCCGACAGGCCGGTGAAGGCGGGGACGATGTAGACGCCGTTGGTGTCGGGCACCTCGCGCGCCGCGGCCTCGGTCTCGGCTGCCGAATGGATCAGCTTGAGCTCGTCGCGCAGCCACTGCACGACCGAGCCGACGGTGAACAGCAGCCCTTCAAGGGCGTACTCGAGCCGGCCGTCGAGCTGCCAGGCGACGGTGGTGAGCAGGCCGGTGTTCGACGCCATCGGCTCCGGCCCGGCGTTCATCATCAGCGAGCCGCCGGTGCCGTAGGTCGCCTTGACCATGCCCGGCCGGAAGCAGGACTGGCCGAACAGCGCCCCCTGCTGGTCGCCGACCGACGCCGCCACCGGGATGGGCGCGCCGAACAGCTCGGGATCGGTGTGGCCGTAGACGGCCGAGGAATCGCGCACCTCCGGCAGGATGGCGCGCGGCACGTTCAGCTCGGCCAGCAGCCGCTCGTCCCAGCGGCCGGTGCGGATGTTGAAGAGCAGCGTGCGGCTGGCGTTCGAGGCGTCGGTGACGTGGACCCTGCCGCCGGTGAGGTTCCAGATCAGCCAGGTGTCGATGGTGCCGGCGGCGAGCTCGCCGGCCTCGGCCCGCGCCCGGGCCCCGGGGACGTTGTCGAGCACCCAGGCGAGCTTGGTCCCCGAGAAGTAGGCGTCGATGACGAGGCCGGTCGCCTGCTTGACGTAGCCCTCGAGGCCCTTGGCCTTCAGCGCGTCGCAGACGCCGGCGGTGCGGCGGTCCTGCCAGACCAGGGCATGGTGCAGCGGCCGGCCGGTCCGGCGGTCCCAGATGACCGAGGTCTCGCGCTGGTTGGTGATGCCGATGGCGGCGATCTGCGCCGCGGTGGCGCCGATCTGCGCCATCGCCTCGCGCGCCACCGACAGCTGCGTCTGCCAGATCTCGTCGGCGTCGTGCTCGACCCAGCCCGGCTGCGGGTAGATCTGGCGGAACTCGCGCTGCACCAGCGCCGCCACGTTGCCGGCGCGGTCGAACAGGATGGCGCGGGCGCTCGACGTGCCCTCGTCGAGGGCCATCACGTAGGTCTCGGCCATGCTCTTCCTCCCCGACGTGCAGCGTCAGCCGTTCGGCTTGAACAGGATCTTGTGGTAGGGTCCGAAGGTGCGGCTCTTGAGCGCCCGGAAGATCGCGGGCGCCTCCTCCAGCGTCGCGCGATGCGAGATCAGCGGCTCGACGTCGAGCCGGCCGGTGCGCAGCAGCTCCATGATGTCGAACCACTCCTTGCCCGGGAACGGCAGCGAGTAGGAGTTCCAGGAGCCGACCACCGCGAGCTCCTCGCGCACCATCCGCGCGAACGCCTTCTCGGCGATGGTCACGTCGCCGTAGGCCGTGCCGTAGAGCATGACCGTGCCCTGCTTGGCGGCGACGAGGATGGCGGCGTCGCGGCCGGCGGCGGAGCCGGCGCATTCGAGCGACAGGGCGACGCCGCGGCCGCCGGTCGCGGCCTTGACCGCGGCGACCGGGTCCTGGCGCGCCGGATTGATGCAGAGGTCGGCGCCGACGGTGCGGGCCAGCGCCAGCTTGTCCTCGTCGACGTCGATCGCGATCAGCGGCTGCGCCCCGGACAGCTTGGCGAACTGCAGCGCGAAGAAGCCGAGGGCGCCGCAGCCGACCACCGCCACCGCATCGCCGAGCTTGAGGTCGAGCTTGTGGATGCCGTGCAGGATGATGGCGGCGGGCTCGATTGTCGCCGCCACCTCCAGCGAGACGTTGTCCGGGACCTTCAGCACGTTGCGCGCCGGGGCCTTGAGGTACTCGGCGAACGCCCCGTCGCTGCGCGAGCCGAGGAAGTCGTAGTCGTCGCACAGCGAGAACTTGCCGGCGTCGCACCAGGCGCAGCGAAAGCAGGGCATCAGCGGCGCCACCGCCACCCGGTCGCCCGGCCGCAGCCGGTCGACACCGTCGCCGACCGCCTCGACCACGCCGGCGAACTCGTGCCCCGGGATGGTCGGGAAGCGGTAGGTGCCGGTCACCATCACGCGGCCGATGTCCGAGCCGCAGATCCCCGCGGCGGCGACCTTCACCAGCACCTCGCCGGGCCCGGCCACCGGTACCGCCACCTGCTCGACGCGCAGGTCGGCCGGGGCGTGCAGCACGGCCGCCCTCATGGCAGCGCCTCGACCTGCGGCAGGATCACCGTCTTCATGCCCTGGCCGGACAGCGCGTGGTCGAAGGCGCGCACCGCGTCGCGCATGCCGAACCGGTGCGTGACGACGTCGGTGACGCGGATCTGCCTCGCCGCCGCCAGCTTCTGCGCGCGGGCGTAGTCGTCGAGGCTCGAGCCGGTCGAGCCGAGCAGCTTGAGGCTCCAGTAGTGCACCTTGTTGGTGTCGATCTCGGCGGTGCCGCCGCGGGTCAGGCCCGAGAAGAAGTTGAGCCGCCCGAAGCGGGCGAGGCAGGCGATGGCCTGGGCCTGCAGCTCGGCGGACGGTGCGCAGGTCAGCGCCACGTCGACACCCCGGCCACCGGTCAGCCGCATGACCTCGGCGACGACGTCGCCGCGCGAGGAATCGACCGTGTCGGTGGCGCCGAACGGGGCGATCTCGGCCAGCCGTGCCGCGCGCCGCCCGACGACGAGCGCCTGCCGGGCGCCGTAGGCCCGCGCCAGCATCAGGAACATCGCCGCGATGGGGCCCGTGCCCATCACCAGCACGCGGTCCTCGGGCGTCACCTGGAGGTCCTTCCAGGCGTTGATGCAGCAGGACAGCGGCTCGACCAGCGCCGCCTCCTCGTAGCCCATGGCCGGGGGGATCTCGACGAGGTTGCCGCCGGCCAGGGCCTGTGCCGTGACCCGCATGTACTGCTGGAAGCCGCCGTCGATGCCGACGCCGAAGGCGTCGTAGTCCGGGCACATGTTGTTGAGGCCCTTGCGGCACATGTCGCAGTGGCCGCAGCCGATGTTGGGCACCACCGCGACCCGCTGCCCGGCGCGCCAGTGGCGGACCAGCGGTCCCACCTCGACGATCTCGCCGGCCAGCTCGTGGCCCAGCACCCGGGTCTCGTCGGGCCCGACGCGGAAATGGCCGCCGCGGACGATCTTGAGGTCGGTGCCGCAGATCGACGCCGCCTCGACGCGCATCACCAGCTCGTCCGGCGCCGGTACCGGGCGCGGCCGCTCGTCGAGCTCCACCCGGCCCTGGCCCTTGTAGACGGCGGCCAGCATCGGCCTCAGACCTCCATCCCGTAGCGGTGCACCTTGTGCGTCGGGTAGAGGCTGATCGTCGGGATGGTGACGTCGGGCGTGCGGGTCGCGACGTAGAGCGCCAGCCAGGCGACGTTGTCGACGTCGATGCAGGAGGCGTGGATGCCCTCCTTCATCTCCTTCTCGTCGAGCCAGCCGTCGACATAGGCCGGCAGGTCGCCGTCGTAGAGGCCCTTGTCGATGATCTCGGTCATCGGCGTCTTCACGTGGCTCGGGTTGAGCACCGTGACGCCGATCTTCTTGTCCTTGCCCTCGAGCAGGATGTTCTTGGAGAAGCCGAGCATGCCGTGCTTCGAGGCGCGGTACGGGCTGTGGCCGGGCCCCGAGGCGACGCGGGTCGAGGACGAGCCCATGTTGATGATGCGCCCGCCGCTCGCCTGCTTCTCCATGTAGAGGAAGGCCTCGCGGCAGCAGAGGAACACCGCCGTCAGGTTCGGGCCGATGGTCTTGTTCCACTCCTCGAGCGTGACCTGGGTGACCGGCGGCGAGAGGCTGTCGCGCCCCGCCGAGTTGACCACCACGTCGACCGAGCCCCAGGCGTCGTGGACCTGGCGGAAGAAGCCGCGGACCGCCGGCTCCTCGGTGACGTCGGCGACGATCGGCAGGACCCGCCCGCCGTCGGCGGCGATCTCGCCGGCGACGCGCTCCAGCCGCGCCGCGTCGATGTCGATCATCGCCACATGCGCGCCGTTGGCGGCGTAGATGCGCGCCACCGCCTCGCCGATGCCCGACGCGGCGCCGGTGATGATGCAGGACTTGCCCTTGAGCGACAGCCCTTCGGACAAGGTGTTCATGGCCATCTGCGATCTCCGTTCCTGTCCGCCCGCGCGGGGCCTGCCCCTCGGCCGTCTCAGCTCGCCTTCGCCAGCGCCACCGCCTCGGCGGTGAGCCGGGCGACCTCGTCGAAGCGCCCGGCCCGCACCAGCGACGCCTCGACCATCCACGATCCGCCGCAGGCGAGGACCGCCGGCAGCGCCAGGTAGTCGCGCAGGTTCCGGGGGCCGATCCCGCCGGTCGGGACGAAGCGCATGCCGGCGTAGGGCCCCGTCAGCGCCTTGAGGAAGGCGACGCCGCCCGACGGCTCGGCGGGAAAGAACTTCACGGTCGACAGGCCGGCCGCCATGGCCTGCTCGACGCCGCTCGGATTGTTGATGCCCGGGACGATCGGCAGGCCCTCGTCGGCGGCGGCCTGCACCACCGCCGGATTGAACCCGGGGGTGACGAGGAACATGGCCCCGGCGGCTCTGGCCGCCCGCACCTGCGCCGGCGAGAGCACCGTGCCGGCGCCGAGCAGCACCTCCGGCACCGCGTCGGCGATGCGCCGGATCGCCTCGGCGGCGGCGTCGGTACGGAAGGTCACCTCGGCCACCGGCAGCCCGCCGGCGAGCAGCGCCCGGGCGAGCGGCACGGCCTGGGCCGCGTCGTCGACGACCACCACCGGCAGCAGCCGGCCGGCCGCGATGCGCCTCTCGATCTGCTCGAACCCGACCGGCATGACGCCCTGCATCAAATTCGTTTCTACGAGGCCGTGATAGAAGTTATTTCTTTCCTGTGCAAGGGCCGTGAAAATAAATTCTTCCAGCGGTCATGCCCCGCGGCATGGCCCATGGAGGCCCTTGCGCGGTCGGCCGGCGTCGTCCGGTGGTGGCGGGCAGGACCCGATGGGCGCTGCCGACAGCAGCCTGGCGGTGCCGCGAGCCGACGTACCGGTCGCAGGTCAGGAGAGGGGTGGAGGTCTGGGCGGCGAGGCTCGATCTCACCGCCCCCAGGGCAGGCGACAATGCCGAGCGGTCACAGGCGCGGCAGCTCGCTCCTGCCCTCTTGCCGACCGAGACGCGTGACGCCGGGGCGGCATGCGCTCGGCCGGTCGTGCGCCCGGCAGCAAGGACCTGTCTGTTCCGTCAGGCCGGCGGAGCCAGCGTCGGGTGGCCCCGATCGGGTCGCTTGGTTCCGGGCGCGGACCCAGCCATGGCCGGATATTCGGACGTCGCCCGGCCAGCGCCTGCGCGTGCCGGTCAGCGGGTTGCCCCGTGCTGCCGCAGGAAGTCGGCGATCTTGCGCCGGGCGATGCGCGACTCGGGGGCTTCGGGCATCCGTGAGGCGTGGTTGTGCGGCATGCCCTCGTAGAGATCGAGCTTGGCGATGCCGCCGGCGACGTCGATGGCCTGGTAGAGCCGGATGAAGCCGCTGAGCAGGATCTCCTTGGTGCCGCCCTGGATCAGCGTCGGCGGGAAGCCCTTGGCGAAGTCGCCGTAGACGGGCGAGGCGTAGGGGTGCTTCTGGTCCTGCGGGTCGGCATAGGCGCCGGCCGCCTTCACCGAATGGCGTTCGTAGAGATAGTTCGATTCGGCGTGGCGCAGCGTGACCTCGGTGTCGCCGGCCGGGGTGAGGTCGGTCCACGGCGAGACGAGGATGGCCGCCGCCGGCAGGCCCATGCCGCGATCGCGCATCTTCAGGATGGTCGACGCCGCGAGGCCACCGCCGGAGGAATCGCCGTAGAGGACCATGTCGGCGAGCTGCCGCCCCTCGGCCACCAGGCCGGCGACGACGGCGGTGACCTGGTCGGTGATCTGCTGGAACTTCGCATGGGGTGCGACGGTGTAGTCCACGGAGATGGTGCGCAGGCCGGTGTCGTCGGCGAAGATCGCGGCGCGGCCGAGCATGGACCGCGCGCTGTAGAAGACGTGCGCGCCGCCATGGGTGTAGATCGCCAGTCGCCCGTCGTCGGCCCATGCCTTCGGGCGCACGTCCAGCACCGGCACGCCGCCGATGGTTCGCTCCGTGACATCCGGCGCGTAGCGCTGGACGATCGGCGCAACCCTGGGCAACGCATCGGCCTCGATGAAGGCCTGCAGCTTCGTCCAGCCCGCGACGTCGTCGGGCTCCGGGAAGGGCGGGACCAGGGCGGGATCGGTCAGGGTCCGCAGGTAGGCCTGGGCCTCGGCGGACACGGTCTCGGGAATGTTGAGGAACGGCTTGCGATCGGGATCGGCGGACATCGGACAGGTCCTCTCGTTCGGTTGGCGACAAGCCCTTGCCGGTGCGGAAACCTCAGTCGCCGCTGCGCTGCCGCCGACCGAGCACCATGGCGACGAGGCGGTTGTCGCCGAGGGCGCGGTTGACGTCGCGGAAGGCGAAGAAGGGGATCAGGGCCACGAACATCAGGACGGCGGTGCTGAGCAGGCCGGGGAGGCCGCCGCCGCCGACGGCGGGGACGCTGGCGCGCAGGCTCTCGCCGTGCAGCCAGCCGATGAGGATGTGCTCGAGATAGTGGACGGCGATGAAGACGAGGGCGAACAGCAGCGCCTCGTGCAGCACCGGCCAGATCAGCGGCCGGGCCTTCAGCCAGCCGCCGAGGTTGAGGTCCTCGGCGACCAGCATGACCTTGGCGAGGATGAAGGCGTTGACGATGGCGAAACCCTGCGACGGCAGGATGACGCCGGCCTCGCGCAGGACGATCCGCTCGTGCAGCGCGAACAGCGCGAAGACCGCCCGCAGATGAGGAACATGACGAGGAAGCGCCGGCCCTCGTGCACCGCCTTGCGGCCGAGCCGGGCGGCACGTGTGTCCGCCTCGCCGACGCTGCGCTCATGCCCCATGGCTAGAACCGCGCGCCGAAGCCGATGCCGCCGTTGACGATACCCTCGTCGAAGCTGTTGCGCGTATCGTGGTCGTAGGCGATCTGCGCGTGGACGAACATGGTGTCGGTCAGGTTGACCTTCACGCCGACCTCGGGACCGACGATGGTGCCGTCTTCGACGCCGCTCCCGCCGATATAGCCGACCTTCGGACCGACATAGGGATGCCGGGCGCCGAGGTTCCGCTGGTGATTGAGGCCGATCGCCGCGCGGCCGCCCGAGCCGTTGCTCTCGGCACTGCTGCCGGTGTTGAACGCGACCAGGTCGCCGTAGACCGACCAGCTCGGGCCCAGTGCGTACTCGACGCGCAGCTCGGGGCCGAGCAGGTTGCTCGACTTGGTACTGCGCGCTGTCCGTTTCCTTGAGATTGTGGCCGTACCAGGGACCGAGCGACACCGACCATCGCGTCGGCTCGTCCGCGGCCCGCGCCGCGACCGAGGCGGTGCCGACGGCGAGGACCGTCGCGACGAGGAGCATGCTGCGCATGGATTCGTTGCTCGCTCTTCCCGAGGCTCGACGGGGGCTGCGGTTGTCGCTCCGCGCTGCCGGGCAGGGCCAGGGTCGTGGCCGGGGCCGCGCGCTCATCGAGCGGCCACGCCCGGCGCCTCGAGGGCCTCGGCCAGCAGCGGGACGGCGAGGTTGCAGGCGAGCACGCCGTGCGCCACGCACAGCCTGAGCACGGCCGTGATCTCGCGCGGCGTCGCCCCGGCCTTCAGCGCACCCCGGATGTGCCGCCGCGTCCCCGGCGCGTACATGTGCGTGAACGAGGCATCGAGGCGATGCTGAGCAAATGTCCTTGGCCGACGGCACGCCTCCGGCATAGATGCCGAGCCCGGTGACGATGAAGTCCTCGGTCCATTCCGGGATCGAGGGCGAGGAACAGGTCCCAGGCGGCGTTCCACTGGCCGATCGCCTTCATCCGGTCGCAGGCCGGCGTCGCGGCCGGCGCCGCCGCTCGATGGCGATGCCGGCGGCCTGCGCCTCCTCGGGCAGGATCAGGGCGCCGAGGCTGCACGCGTGCAGCGCCATCACCGTGGCGCACTTGATGACGACGAGGATCTCCTCGCGGCTGGCGCCGGCGGCAAGCGCCCGCCCGATCTGCCGCCGCGTCCCGTCCGCCTGGAGGTTGGTGCAGGCGGCGTTCAGGCCGAGCGCGATCAGCTCGACCAGCTTGCGGGGCAGCACGCCGTCGCGCCACGGCCCGGTGCTCATGCGCAGGCAGGCCTCGGCCCAGGCGGGATCCCAGGCGCGGAGCTGGTCGAGCGCGTCGCTCCAGGGTCCCGTCTCGACGGGCTCGGTGGCGGTCATGGTCGCGGTCTCCGGCCGGCTCAGTCCGGCATGGGTAGCGGGAAGGCCGTCGGATCGGGCTCCCAGACGGCGAAGGCGTTGCCGGCGGGATCGGCGATCACGGCGTACCAGGCGGTCCGCGGCACCGGCGTGCGCGGCTTTGAGCACGCGCGCACCGTGGCGCTCGGCGATGGCGACGGCGTCGCTGACCGACGCCACGCGGAGGTAGGGCAGCCAGCCCGGCACCTCGAACGGCGGCCGGCGGGTAGTTGCCGAAGCCGTTGCGCCCTCGGCAGTGCCGACCCGCCAGTAGTCCACGCCCGGCGCCTGCTCGATCCGCCAGCCGAACAGCTCGCGATAGAGGCGGCCAGCGCTTCCGGCTCGTCGCCGAAGATCTCGACGTGGCTCAGGGCGTTGCAGTCATCAGCAGGCGCTCGACCTCAGCTCGGCTTGGCGACGACTTCGTAGATGACATGGCTGCCGCTGTAGAACGGCTGGTACCAAGCGCCCCCGAAGCTGTAGTAGGTCGTCCCCTTGATGGTGTCGGGAATGGCGCCGTTGGGCAGGGTCTGCACCGTGGCGCGATCGGCGGCAGGCTGACCTGGTAGCCCTTGGTCACCGGCCGGTAGAAGGCGGCACCGCCGCAATCGAGGCTCGGTCTGGTTGCCGACGACGACGTTCGAGCAGGACGGTGGCAGCGTCGCGACGACAGCCCCTGCGGCGGCGGCACCACTACATAACCGCCCCCGCCGCCACCGCGCAGCTCGTAGTAGATGCCGTTGGCGTGGTGGTAGGGCCGGTCGGCCACGGGATGGCCGCGACCTCGGCCAGGATCGTCGCCACGGCCGCCCCGACCGCCAGTCCGGCAGCGGCAGCACCGAAGCCGCCGTAGTAGTTGTTCCAGCCGCCGCAGCGGTTGTTATTGTTGTTGTTATTATTATTGTTGTTGTAGTTCTGCTGATTGTGCTGCAGGTTGTTGGCCTCGTTGACTCGTGTCTGCTGTACCGAGTTGACCTCGTTCGTACGGTTCTGCTGCAGCGAGTTGGCTTCGTTGAATCGGTTCTGCTGCAGCGTGTTGGCTCCGTCTGCCGGGTCCATGCGCTCGCTCGAGTTGGCCTGAGCCTGGGGCTCTGCGCCCCGGCGGGATCGCTGCGCGTTGCGGTGGAGCCCTGGTACTCGGGGTGGCTGGAGTCGTACTGGCTGCTGCGGTCCGAGTAGCTGTCGGCGCTGTGCACGTTGCCGTAGCCGCCGCGGCCGAAGCCGGAGTCGGTGCTGCGGTCGCCATAGCCGCCGTTGCCGAAACGGGCCCCGCTGTCGCCGCCGCCGTAGCCGCCGCCGCGAGCGCCGCCCCCGCCGCCACGCCCGGCATGGAGCGGATCGCCGGCAACGACCAGCGCCATCAGGCCGACCAGGACGCAGGCCGTGGTCGTGCGCGGAGAACCCGTCGTCATCGTCTGCGCTCCCTTCGTCACGGCTGGCTCGCGGCGGCCTGCTCGAGCTTGAACGGTATCTTCTGTGCTGCTGACCGAGGTCCGGAACGAAGGTCGATTCGGCGATGCGCAGGGCGAGGTTCCAGTCGGAGAACACCGCGGCGAACTGCGGCCTGCCGAGCCGCGACAGGTAGGTGATCGGCAGCTTGCGGGGGACCGGCTGCGGCCCGGCGGCGATCCAGATCTGCCATTCGATCTGGCTGTCGACGAAGGCCAGCGACCGGCAGGTGCGGCCGCCGATCTCGCTGGTGCCGAGATCGACGCCGTAGCGCACGTTGCCGCGCAGCGCCCGGTACGGATCGGCGTAGAGGAAGTCGCCGAGCGGCGGCGAGAAGCCAAGCTCGTTCTGGATCATGTCCAGGGTGGCATCGAGCGAGGCCGGCGCCGGCTGCACGGCGTAGAACGGCGTCGACGGGTCGGTCAGCGTGACGGCCTTCCCGTCGTACCACAGCTGGCGGTCGCCGAGGTCGCTGCGCCAGTCGACATGGACCTTGTTCGGCCGCTGCACGGCAAGGTCCTCGGTGGCGGCGAACTGCAGCTTCTGCCCGGTGGGCAGGACATGATCGAAGGTGACGTCGGCGCGGACGGTGAAGGCGTCCGCCGCGGCGAGGTAGGCCCCCATCTCGCGGAGCAGGCGGTCGGCCGCTCCGCAATGACGGGTCTCGGCCGTTGCCGGCGGCAGCGCCAGCGGCGCCGTCCGCCAGCGCCGAGCCGGCGGCGCACAACAGGCCGAGCGCCAGCGCGGCCTGTACCGGTGACGTCGTCATCGTCCCTGCCTCCGATAGCGATGCCGTCAGCGGCGTGCCGGCGTTCGGGCGGCACCATGCAGTAGGCCATCGGATGCGAGTCGCCGCCGGCCTTGGCGATGCCCTTGCGGCCGTCGGTCTCGTAGACGAGGAAGCCCTTCTCGCCGTCGCGGCGGTTCGGCGGCAGGGCGAACCGCGCAGGGTCTCCTCGATGCTGTCGTACCAGACGCCGATCTTCACCGCTGATCTCGCGGGCCTGGTCGGCGGTGGCGATCTCGCGGCCGAACTCGCGGCACGGGCGCACGGCACCCTCGACCTGCTGGACGGAGGTGCGGCGCTTCCAGTCGACGCCCCAGAGGTTGTCCTCGTTGCCGACGCGGACGTGCTGGCCCAGCACGGTCGCCATGGCCGACAGCGAGATCAGGCCGCGCATGCTCGACCAGAAGGTCACCGACAGGCGCCATGCGGCACTTGCCGCAGGAACTCCATCCAATGATAAGGATTGCGACCTGAGCGTCCGCCGCCATAACCGGCGATCGCCAAGTTGAGCGGGCCCATGTAGACGCCGGCGCGGATCAAGCGCTCGATCAGTTCCATCTGGTGGATATGGCCGGGGACAAAGTAGGGCTGGATCTTGTGCGCCCGCAGCCTTCCAGGTGCTCGAGGTAGAAGGCCGGCCCGGCATCGACGTACATGCCGGCCCAGGCGGCCTGGACCTGCAGGTTGTTCTCGAGATGGGTGCCGACGATGTCGTCCGCGCTCATCATCGACATGACGTCCCACTGGGTGGTGCCGGTGGCGACCGTCACGCAGTCGGAAAGCAGGGTCGAGGCTCGGTCAGCATGTGGCGGGTGTCGTAGTCCGACCACTTGGCCTTGCCCTCGGCCGTCTTGGGCGCGAAGGGATGGGAGCCGCCGACCTGCAGGATCATCTTCGGCACGGCCTGGCGCAGCCAGGCCGATGAAGTAGTTGAACTGGTCGAAGTCGACCGAGCCGTGCCCGGTCGCCGGGTCGCTGCCATGCACGTGCAGCATGGTGGCGCCGGCATTGTAGCAGTCGACCGCCGTCTGGACCTGCTCGTCCCAGCATGCCGGGATGTCGGCATCGCCGGGCAGCCACGCCGTGCCCGAGCTCGCCGCCGCCGGCGCCCTGCCGCTCCTGCTCGCTGCCGGCCTCGGCTGCGGCCTGCTCAATGCGCTGGCCTCGAGCGGCTCGGCGCTGACCCTGCCGCTGCTGTTGCTGCTCGGCTTGGATCCGGCGACCGCCAACGCCACCAACCGGCTGCCGGTGGTGGTCGGCGCACTGTCGGCCCTCGTCAGGTTCCAGCGGCAGGGGGCCGTCGACTGGCGGCTGCTCGCCCGGCTGGCGCCATCATCCCTTGGCGGCACCGTCCTCGGCGCCGTCGCCGCCCAGCTGCTGCCGGCCCCCGACCTGCGCCTCGCCGTCACCGCCGCCGTGCTGCTGGCCCTGCTCGTCGTCCTGGCCGGCCTGAACCGCCTGCTGGCCGAGCCCGCCGCCCGGCCGCCCCGCACCGACCTCGTGACCCAGCTCGCCTTCTTCGCCATCGGCTGCTGGCTCGGCTTCATCGTCCTCGACGGTGCCACCTACCTGCTGCTCGGGCTCGTCCTGCTCGTCAGGCTGCCGCTGCTGGGAGCCAACGGCCTGAAGGCGGCGCTGATCTTCCTGTCCAGCCTCGTCACCCTGGCGATCTTCGCCGACGGCGGCAGCGTGGCCTGGGGCGCCGGCTCCTTCCTCGCCATCGGGTCGCTCGCCGGTGGCTGGCTCGGCGCCTCGCTGGCCGCCCGGCCTGCCGCCAGGCTGTGGACCGTCAGGATCCTGCTCGGCGTGATCGTCCTCGAGGCGGCCCACCTGCTGAGCCACTATCTGCCGCCGCCCGGACCCTCCTGACCGGCCGTGCCGGCAGGCGACCGACGCCCGCCGGTCAGGGATGGCTCTCGTCGCAGTCGCGTGCGCCGGTCTCGCCGGGCGTCGCCGACGTCGCCTCATGGATGCAGACCCGCGGCCGGCGCCGCTCCATCCAGTAGCGGAAGTCGCGCCGGGCGATCACCTGGCGCTTCTGGTTCTCGGCCTGCTTGCCGTCGATGGCGTGGCGCTCGTGAGGGTGGGGCATGGCGGGCAACTCCGTCGTGTAGGCTGCGGATGATCGGCGATGGGTACCGTCCGGAACCGTTTCGCGGCCGTGGTGCGTGGAAGGCCCGGGTCATGCCGACCCGCTTGTAGTTTGACATCCGCCAGGATCCGGTACCGGATCCTCCGCTCCAACCAGCCCGGCTCGGCGGCTCGGATCAGGCACTGGAGTGTGGGAGGATGCACGTACTGACTGAGTGTCCGGGCATCTGCGCTCGGGCCAAGATGCCGCCTTTGCGGTCAGGGGCTGTGATCGGGTCCCGCCTGATGGTGTAGCTGGCGGTATCGGAGACACCTCAGCTTCCTGTTTCGTGACCTTGACGCCGGCATCCGGGGCAAGAAGGTCTACACGTTGCCTCCACCGCTGGAGGACTTGCCGCTCCCGCGGCGTGACAACCTGGCCGCATAGGGTGCGGGGTGCGGAGGACATGCCCGGCCGCAGTTCATCCTCGGAGCCGGGACAGATTGGGGATACGCTCGTCATGGCCGGCCGAACCATCAGCGAGGTCCATGCGCCGTGTCGACGTTGGCGCGGGGCAACCGGATAGTGTTCGAAAGTCAATCTCGAGCGGACTCTTGCTCAGTCGCCTTAAAATAGAAGCCGCTGGGCGCCGTTCATCGGCAATATGAACGCCTAAGCCTGGAATGGCTTCAGGCCGTTGGCATCACTCGCGAACTGCATTGCTCATATCAGCCAGTTGTCCTACTCGTTGCCGTGAACATTCAAAGACAGGAAAACGTCGATGCCGTGTTGCGAGACGTCTCGTCGAGGCAACTCCAATGCGGCCTCGCTTCGGCTCGTCGCGGTCGCAGCAGCGGTACTATATGTCGGTGCGGCGGCCCGATTGGCCGAGGCCAAGCCCGACGCCTGCACGACAACGGTCAACAGCTCGACGCGGACCATCACCTGCCAGGGCAACCAGTCGGCCGGCATCGCCGACGGCATCGACTTCCCGACATCGGCGCCGCAACCCTACACTCAACTCGACGTCAACAAGCTGCAGGTGACCATCGAGCCGGCAAGCGGTGTGGCAGGTATCCGGTTGACCGGACAGATGGCGGCCGGCGCGACCGGCTATAGCCGCCTCAATGCGTCCTTAGGGTTTTCCGCCGACGGCATCAGGACGACGGGTGCCGGCGCGCACGGCATCATGGTGGTTCAGCAAGGTGCGAACGGCTCGTCGGGCGGTTTTGGCACGACCTCCGCCGGGGGTGCGGGCAGGCCCGGTGGAACAGGTGACGTAAGCGTCACCTCAATCGCGGGCATCGAGACCTCGGGGACCGCTGCGCATGGAATCCTCCTCCAGGCGACTGGCGGCAATGGTGGCGGGGGCGGCGATTCCGCCTGCTGCAACGGCGGCGATGGCGCGGACGGGGCGAGCGCGCTCGTCTTCGGCGAGGGCGCCGGCCCGGTTACGGTCAAGGGCAACCAGTCGAGCGGCATCAATGCCTCCGGCCGGGCCGGCAACGGCGGAAATGGCGGCAACATCAGTACCGCCGGCAACGGCGGTTCGGGGGGAGACGGCGGCGAAGGCTCGATACAACTGGGCGCCAACAACTCGTGGACCATCGCCACACGTGGCGCGACCAGCAGCCCCGGGATCCATGGCGAGTTCATCGCCGGCAACGGCGGGGGTGGCGGGCTCGGCTACAAGGGTGGCAGGGGTGGTGACGGCGGCAGTGTCCAGGACTTTGATCTCGTCCTGCCGGGCGCCCACACGATCACCACCGCGGGCTCGGCATCTCCCGGCATCGACCTCTCCGCTCGTGGCGGCAATGGCGGGTCCGGAGGCGAGAGCCTTGCCAACTCCGGTGGCACGGCCGGTGATGGCGGCTTCGGCGGCATTTTCAAGCTTCTAAGGGAGAACTCGGCCGCAGTCGACATCACCACCACGGGCGACGGCTCAGCCGGCTTTAGCGTGCTCGCCACCGGCGGCAACGGCGGCAACGGCGGCGACAGCGTATGCTGCAATGGCGGCCAGGCCGGCAACGGCGGCGGTGGCGGTTCTGTCGTCATCGGCACGCCGTCGTCGTCAGTGACCGCGACGATCACGACAACGGGCGACCAGGCGCACGGCCTTCTCGTCGTGAGCCAAGGGGGCAACGGTGGCAACGGCGGCGGCTCGGACAGCTTCGGCGGCGCCAAGAACGGTGGCGGCGGCGGTGGCGGCGGATGGATCACCGTGCTCAATCGCTACGCCATCACGACGCAAGGGGCGCAGTCGCACGGCATGGCCGTGCTGAGCCTCGGCGGCACCGGCGGCAAGGGCAGCGACGGCTCGTTCTTCAACCCGAAGTCCGGCGGTGGCGGCAGCACGGGGCCGTCGGGCGACCTCACGGTCAACCTCTATTCCGGCGCCAGCATCCGTACCGGCGGGCCCGAATCGCACGGGATCCTGCTGCAGAGCATCGCCGGGCACGCCGGAGACGCGGGCAGCTCGGCAAGTCTCGTGAGCTTCGCGGCGACCGGCGGCAGCGCCGGTGACGGCGGCAAGGTCACCAGCCTCAACTACGCGGCCATCACCACGACCGCCGACCAGTCGATGGGGATCGTGGCGCAGAGCATCGGCGGCGGCGGCGGCAGCGGCGGCTCGGGGTTCGGACTGTTCTACGGCCAGGGCGGCGGTGGCAGCATCGGCGGTGCCGGCGGCGTCGTCGCACTGACCAACTACGGGCAGATCTCCACCGCCGGCGACGACGCGAGCGGCATCTTGGCCCAGAGCATCGGCGGTACCGGCGGCGATGGCGGCACCGACACGAGTTCGATCGTCGCCCTCGGCGGCGGCGGCGCCAACAGCTCGAACGGCGGCTCCGTGAGCGTGACGAACGCGGGCTCGATCGTCACCGGCGCGACGAGCGGCGGCAACGTCCCGGCCGGCGACGATCCGACCTGCGGCAGCGGCTGCTCGCACGGCATCCTCGCCCAGAGCATCGGCGGCGGCGGCGGCAATGGCGGCTTCGCGGTCGGCGTTTCGCTCGGCGACGAGGGCAATCTCGGCGTGGCGATCGGCGGCGGCGGCGGTGCGGGCGGCTCCGGCGGTGAGGTCGACGTGACCACCACGGGCGGCAAGGTCGCGCTCGAGACGGCGGGCACCGCCTCCTATGGCATGCTGGCGCAGAGCATCGGTGGTGGCGGCGGCAATGGCGGGTTCGCGATCGATCTCGCCGGTGGCCTGAGCGGCGGCAGCCTCGCCTTCGCGCTCGGCGGCTCCGGCGGGGTCGGCGGGACCGGCGGCCTGGTCGACGTCGCCTCGGGCGGCAGCATCGCCACCGGCGGCTTCGGCTCGCACGCGCTGGTAGCGCAGAGCATCGGCGGCGGTGGCGGCAATGGCGGGTTCACCATCGCCGCGGCCGGCAATCTCGACGGAGCCGCCGTGGCGCTGGCGCTCGGCGGCAAGGGCAACGCCGGCGGCAATGCGGCGGCCGTCACGGTGACCAGCTCGACGGCTGTCAGCACGAGCGGCGCGCAGGCGCACGGGCTGCTGGCGCAGAGCCTTGGCGGCGGTGGCGGCAGCGGCGGCCTCGCCCTGTCGGCGACGGCAGCCCAGGGCAACACCATCGACGCCTCGCTGGCGCTCGGCGGCAATGGCGGCCGGGGCGGCGACGGCGGTGCCGTGTCGGTGACCAACGCCGGCAGCATCCAGACGAGCGGCGACGGCTCGCGCGCGATCATGGCGCAGAGCATCGGCGGTGGCGGCGGCTCGGGCGGGATGAGCGTCGCCCCGGCCTACTGGTCGGCTCAGACCAAGGTCCAGGTGGCGCTGGGCGGCAAGGGCGGTGGCGGCGGCAGCGGCGGCAACGTCACCGTCGTCAACCACGGCGCGCTGGTCACCGGCACGACGCCAGGCGGTGACGCCGCGACGATCGAAGGGCGCTCGCACGCGATTTTCGCCCAGAGCGTCGGTGGCGGCGGCGGTTCGGGCGGCATTGCCACCCTGAAGGTCTCGACGCCCATCGGCGACGAACCCGGCACGGACGACGCGCCCGGAGCCGGCGCCGGCGAGGACAAGGTCTCCATCTCGCTCGGCGCCGGGATCGGCGGGGGCGGCGGCTCGGCCGGCGCCGGCGGTATCGTCGACGTCACCAACACCGGCACGCTGCTGACGCGGACCGACGCCTCCGCCGGTATCTTCGCCCAGAGCATCGGCGGTGGCGGCGGCGACGGCGGGGTCAACGCCTCGTCGGCCAAGCTGTTCGGCCAGGAGCCCGGCAGCGCCGGCGGCACGAGCTATTCCGCCAGCATCGTCGTCGGCGGCGTGGGCGGCGAGGGCAACGCCGGCGTACCGGTCAGCATCGCCAACTCGGGCACCATCCAGACCTGGGGCGACGGCTCTTACGGCATGGTCGGCCAGAGTATCGGGGGCGGTGGCGGCGACGGCGGCACCAACACCTTGGGCTCGACCAGCCTTACGGCCGACGCGGCTCCGGGCGGCGCCAGCATCGACGCCAGCGTCGTCCTCGGCGGCTCCGGCGGCAGCGGCAATCGCGGCGGCAATGTCGACATCGCGAGCTCGGCCCAGATCCAGACCGTCGGCAGCGGTTCGCACGCCATCTTCGCGCAGAGCGTCGGTGGCGGCGGCGGCTCGGGCGGCGCCATCAAGACGCCCGGCGTCTCCGCCAAGGACGACGAGATCCAGCTTCGCCTGGGCCTCGGCGGCAATGGCGGCAGCGGCGGCTCGGGGGCGACGGTCAGCGTCGACAGCAGCGGTGTGATCGGCACCACGGGTGCAGGCGCGCTCGGCATCCTGGCCCAGAGCGTCGGCGGCGGCGGTGGCGACGCCGGCGGCAGCGAGGCCGGCGACGCCGACAGCCGCAGCGCCTTCAATTCCATCGTCGTCGAGGTCGGCGGCAAGGGCGGGGCCAGCGGCAATGGCGGCCCCGTCACCGTCGTCCACGAGGATGGCACGGTCGCGACCCGCGGCGACGGGGCTGTCGCGATCATGGCGCAGAGCGTCGGCGGCGGCGGTGGCCGCGGCGGTACCGCCACCGTCGGCCTTACCGGCACCGTGGCCGTCGGCGGTGGCGGTGGCGCCGCGGGCAACGGCGGCACGGTGACCGTCAGCGTGACGGGGGCCACGATCCTCACCGGAGGCCCCGGCTCGGGCACGGCGGCCTACGGCATCCTCGCCCAGAGCGTCGGCGGTGGCGGCGGGGTCGGCGGCAACGCCAACCTCGGCGCGGCCTCGGCCGGCGGCATCGGCTGGAGCAACTTCGGCGCCGGCTTGCCCATCTCGCTGCCCGGCGGCTCGTCGGGCGACGGAGGTGCGGTGAACGTCACGGTGGCGGCCGACATCGCCACCCATGCCGGCAGTGCCGTGGGCATCCTGGCGCAGAGCGTGGGCGGCGGCGGCGGCATCGCCGGGGCCATCGGCACGAGCCCGGTCGTCGGCCATGTCGGCAGCGGTGGCGGCAGCGGCGCCGGTGGTGCGGTCAGCGTCAACATGGCCGGCACCATCACCACCTCGGGCGAGGCGGCGCACGGCATCCTCGCCCAGAGTGCCGGCGGCACGACGGCCGGCGGCTCCTCCGGCAAGGGCGGTGCGGTCACGGTCGAGGTCGCCGCCACCGTTCTCGCCGAGGGCCGCGACGCCAACGCCATCATGGCGCAGAGCGTCGGCAAGGGCGGCAACGGCCGCGTCCAGGTGACCGTGCGCGACGGCAGCACGATCGTCGGCGGCAGCGGTCAGGGGGCAGCGATCCTCGTCCTCGACGGCACCGACAATCTGGTCAGCCTCGGTGGCAGCGTGGCTTCGGGCGAGGGCATCGACGGCCGGGCCGTCGTCGCCACCACGGGCAACGATTTCGTCGTCGTCAACGGCACGCTCTCCGGCAACATCGATCTCGGCGCCGGTGGCAACACGCTCAACATCAACGGCAGCGGCCGCCTCTATTCGGGCAGCACGGTGGCCCTGGGGGGCGGCAACCGGCTCACGGTGTTCGGCCTGCTCTCGCCAGGCGGCGACGCGGTGCTCAAGACGACCGCCGTCAGCGGCAGCCTGGTGCAGTCGGGCGGCACCTACCTCGTCACCCTCGATGGCAAGACGGTCAACCTCAACGACCGGGTCGACGTCAGCGGCAGCGCCGACATGACCGGGACCGTCGAGGTTCGCGTCGTCGACGTCGGCACCGGTACCGTCCGGAGCCGGACGACGATCGTCGACGCACAGGGCGGCGTCACCCCGGCCACGGCCCAGCACCTGACAGTGAAGCCTTCGGCCGTCGGGCACTTCGGCCTCGCCTTCGACAACCCGAAGAAGGTCGACCTAACCTACGGCATCGATTTCCTCGACGGCCGGCTGCGGGCCGGGCTGAACGACAACCAGGAGGCGGTGGCCGAGGCGCTGGAGGGCCTGCACGCTGCCGGCGCGGTGCATCGCGACCTGCTCTATCTGCTGCAGGCCGAGGATGTCGGGGCCTACGGCAATGCGCTCGACGGGCTGAGCCCGGAGCCCTACGCCGTGTCGGCATGGGCGGCCGTGCTGTCGGCGGAGCAGTTCAACGACTCGATGATGAGCTGCCGCGAGCGTGCCGGCGACTTCCGCTTCGTCGCCGAAGGCCAGTGCGTGCGCATCGGCTTCGAGGGCCGGCGCTTCACCCGCGACGAGTCGTCGGGCGACGTCGGCTACACGCTCGACGCCACGGGCATCTCGATTGGCGCGCAGAAGGAGCTGGCGCCTGGCTGGCATGCCGGCCTCGGTGCCGCCTACGAGAGCTGGTCGGCCGATGCGGACGGCAACCTCTGGCGCAGCAGCGCCAGCCAGTTCGAGGGTGGCCTCGTCCTGAAGCGCGAGTTCGGCGCCACGCTGCTGGCGGCCTCGGTCAGCGGCGGGTTCGCCGATGTCGACGTCACCCGCAACATCACCCCCGGCCTCCAGGCCGACGGCGAGCAGGACACCTGGTTCGCCGGCGGCCAGATCCGCGTGGCACACGCCTTCGTCTTCGGCAGCTGGTACCTGAAGCCGCGCAACGATCTCAGCATCACCTGGGTGCACAGCGACGATGTCGACGAATCGGGTGCCGGGGCGGCCAGCCTCGACGTTGAGGACGAGAGCAAGACCTTCGTGGCGCTCCAGCCCGCCCTCGAGGTCGGCGGCGAGGTCGCGCTCGCCGACGGCTACGTCGCGCGGCCACGCATCTCGATCGGTGTCACCCACTTCCTCGACGATCCCTCGCCGACCGCAAGGGCGAGCTTCCGCGACGCGCCATCCGGGGCGCCGGTGATCGACGTCACCAGCGACGTCGATCGCACCACCCTCGACCTCGAGCTCGGCGTCGACGTGATCGCGTCGGGCGGCGTGGTGGTCGGGCTTGGCGGCTTCGCGCAACGCGGCAGCGACACCACCAACCTCGGCGGCGGCCTGCGCCTGTCGATGGCCTTCTGAGGAGCCGCGTCATGGCCAACCGGGGTCCGGCGGCGGTTGGCCTCCTTGCGGCATGCCTCATGGCGAATGAGGTAGCACGGGCGCAGGAGCCGGCCGCGCCGGCGCCGCCGCCCTGGTCGACCCGCTGCGTCAGCGAGGCGCGGGCTGTTGCGCCTGCCTGCACCGCCGAACAGACCGTCCTCGTCCGGCAGCAGCAGAACAATCAGGTGCTGCTGACCCTGCGGCTGCAGGCTCCCGCGTCGCGCAGCCCGCTGACCTTCTCGGTGCAGACACCACTCGGCCTGCTGCTGCCCGCCGGGCTGACCCTGCAGGTCGACGAGACGCCGCCGCTGACCCTGCCGCTGCAGACCTGCGACAATGCCGGCTGCTACGCCGCGACCCCGCTGAACGACGAACTCGCCAGGGCATACGGCGCCGGTGGCCGCTTGCGCATCGGCCTGCAGACTGCCGCCGGCGAGACCCTGACCATCGAGATCCCGCTGGAGGGGTTCGCCGAGGCCCTCGAGCGAATCCGGTGAGCGGTCGGCAGGGGTTAGGGCTGTCGGCCAGGACGACGCAGCGACAGGGTGCAGCTTCGAAACCCGCCGACAATCCCTAGATCGTGGGGATCGTCGGGCGCCCGGCATCGGCGAAGTCATTGTTCTGAATGGTCGGAGCGGCGAGATTTGAACTCGCGACCCCCAGTCCCCCAGACTGATGCGCTACCAGGCTGCGCTACGCTCCGACCGGGCCCGAAGGCGCGAGGTCTATAGCGCGCGAGGGTGGGAAGGGCAATCCGCGGCCGGGCGGCGGCTCAGCGGCGGGCGGCGTGCAGCTCGTCGCGCAGGTCGGCGAGCTCGCCGACGATCGGCTTCAGGCGGCGGCGCAGCTCGGCGGCCGACAGCCGCGGCGGTGCCGGCGTGATCTCCAGGGCCTGCTGGCGCGGCGCCGGCTCGGCGCCGTCCTCGGGACGGCCGCGGCGGGCCCGCAAGAGCTTCTGCGCGCCCTTGATCGTGTAGCCCGATTCGTAGAGCAGGGTGCGGATCTGCCGCAGCAGGTCGACGTCCTCGGGCCGGTAGTAGCGCCGGCCGCCGCCGCGCTTGAGCGGGCGGACCTGCGGGAACTTGCTCTCCCAGAAGCGCAGCACGTGCTGCGCCACGTCGAGCTCCTCGGCGACCTCGCTGATCGTGCGGAAGGCCGTCGACGACTTGACCGGCCGGGCGGCCGGCTCGGTCGGGGCCGCGGGGACGGCTGGCTGTGCAAGGGCTGTGACCATCGGACCTACTCGCGCGCCTTGTTGATGCGGTCCTTGAGCACCTGCGAGGCGCGGAACACCAGCACGCGCCGTGGCAGGATCGGAACCTCGTCGCCGGTCTTGGGGTTGCGGCCGACGCGATGGCCCTTCTGCCGCACGGAGAAGGTACCGAAGGAGGAGATCTTCACCGCACCGTCGGCCATCAGCGAATCGGCAACCTCGTTCAGGATGGCATCGACCAGCGCAGCCGATTCGCTACGCGACAGGCCGACCTCCTGATACACCGCCTCGGCCAGCTGTGCGCGCGTGACCGTCTTGCCGGCCATCGGCGTCCGTCTCCCCCGCCGCTAGAACGCAAAAACCTATGGTCAGCCAATGGCTTCCGTCAATAGCGGCGTCCGCCGGCGGCTCACCAGCGGAGCAGGGCGGCGCCCCAGGCGAAGCCGCCGCCCATGGCATTGGCACAGACGAGATGGCCCGGACGCAGTCGTCCGCACTCGACCGCATGGTCGAGCGCCAGCGGAATCGACGCCGCCGAGGTGTTGGCGTGGCGGTCGACGGTGACGACGACGCGCTCGGCCGGCAGCTGCAGGCGCTTGCCGACGGCATCGATGATCCGCAGGTTGGCCTGGTGCGGCACCAGCAGGTCGACGTCGCCCATGGTGAGCCCGGCGGCGGCCACGACCTGCTCGGCGGCGGTGGCGAGCTCGGCGACGGCGTGGCGGAAGACCTCGCGGCCGTTCATCCGCAGGTGCCCGACCTTGCCGGTCGAGGACGGGCCGCCGTCGACATAGAGATGGTCGTAGTGGCGCCCGTCGGCGCCGAGCTTCGTCGCGAGGATGCCGCGGTCGGTGGCGCTGCCTTCCTGGCGCTCGGCGCGCAGCACGACGGCCCCGGCGCCGTCGCCGAACAGCACGCAGGTGCCGCGGTCCTCCCAGTCGAGGATGCGCGAGAAGGTCTCGGCGCCGATCACCAGGGCATGGGTGGCGAGGCCGGAGCGCAGGAAGCTGTCGGCGGTGGCCAGGGCGTAGGCGAAGCCGGCGCAGACCGCCTGGACGTCGAAGGCCGGGCAGGGGCCGGTGCCGAGCTTGCGCTGCACCGCCGTGGCCGTCGCCGGGAAGGTGTTGTCCGGGGTCGAGGTGGCCAGCACGATCAGGTCGATGCGGCCGGGCTCGAGGTCGGCGCGCTCGAGGGCGCGGCGCGCGGCGGTGGCGGCGAGGTCGGAGGTCAGCTCGCCGTCGGCGGCGATGTGGCGCTGGCCGATGCCGGTGCGCTCGCGGATCCATTCGTCCGAGGTGTCGACGCGGCTGGCCAGCTCGGCATTGCTGACGATGCGCTCGGGCAGGCAGGCGCCGACGCCGCGGATGACGGATCTGATCATGGGATTCAGGACGCTGCGGCGTGGGCTTGGGGAAGGGCGGCGACCGAGGCCATCTCCTCGATGATCCGCTCGTTGGTCCGCTGGCGGACAAGGTCGGCGGCGACGCGCACGGCATTGGCGAAGCCCAGCGCGTCGGTGCCGCCATGGCTCTTCACCACGACGCCGTTGAGGCCGAGGAACATGGCGCCGTTGTAGCGGCGGGCATCGAAGCGGTCGCGGACGAGGCGCAGCGCCGGGCGGGCGATCAGGTAGCCGAGCTTGCTGCGCCAGCCGCTGGCGAAGGCCTCGCGCAGCGCGTGGGTGTACATGGCGGCCGTGCCCTCGGCGATCTTGAGGGCGACGTTGCCGGTGAAGCCGTCGGTGACGACGACGTCGACGTCGCCCTGGGTGACGCCGTGGCCCTCGATGTAGCCGGCGAAGTGCATCGCCAGCGACGAGTCCTTGAGCCGTGCCGCGGTCTTGCGGATCACGTCGTCGCCCTTCTGCTCCTCCGTGCCGATGTTGAGCAGCGCCACCCGCGGCTTGGCCACGCCCAGGATCACCCGCGAGAACACCTCGCCCATCACCGCGAACTGGACGAGGTTCTCGTCGCTGCAGTCGACGTTGGCACCGAGGTCGAGGACGACCACCGGGCGCTTGGAGGTCGGCAGCACCGCGGCGATCGCCGGGCGGTCGATGCCGGGCAGGGTGCGCAGGACCAGCGTGGCCAGGCCCATCAGCGCGCCGGTGTTGCCGGCCGAGACGGCGGCCGCGGCCTCGCCGGCCTTCACCGAGTCGATCGCCAGCCGCATGCTGCTGTTGCGGCCGTGACGGACCGCATGCGACGGCTTGGCGTCGCCGGCGATGGCATCCGGCGTGTGGTGCAGCGCCGTGCGGGCCGCGAGCTCCGGGGCGGCGTCGAGCAGGGGGCGCAGCTTCGCCTGGTCGCCGTAGAGGAGAAACCGCAGGCCCGACTGCTCGCCAAGCGCCAGCCGCGCGCCGTCGATGACGACCCCGGGTGCGGCGTCTCCGCCCATCCCGTCAAGGGCAATGACGAGATCCATGCCTCAGCTCGGTCGCAGCCGCGACAGCGCCGCGAACGGCCCCGACGGCTCGGCCTCGACGTCCCCGACGGCCACCTCGGGCACGCCCGTCGCGCGCGGGTAGGGATCCAGCGCCAGCGACAGCTCCTCGGTGACCAGCTCGCCGACGTCGAGCAGGCTGCCGTCGAGCGGCTCGGGCTGCTCGGCCAGCGGGTCGATCTCGATCTCGTCGCCGGCCGCGTCGGCCTCGGCCGCGAACAGCCGGCGGAACTCGGTGTCGATCGCCTGCGGCACGGGCTCGAGCGTCACCACGCAGCGCTGCGTCGCCGCGGCGCGCAGCGTGCCGGAGACGACGACGCCGCCGGTGGCGCTGTCGCGATCGATGCGGCCGTCGGCCTCGAGCCGGTCGAGGGCCAGGATGTCGAGGCGCCGGGCCACGGCCGTGCGTTCGGCAGCGTTCGCCACGAGGTCGAAATCGAGCCCACCCTCGGGAAGCGGATCGACGAGGAAGGTTCGCGAGAACTCGTTGAGAGCCGCCACCTGGACCCTCCGAGGGCCGGGCCTGAGCTGACGCGCGATGGGGTGGGCGCGGTTACCACGGCGGGCGGCCCGCCCGGCGGGCAGGAAACCGGCACCGGTCGCGCACCTTAAGGTTCGCGTCCTACCCGGTCAATCGGCAACGCCCGGAGCGCCCGACGCACCCAGCCGGCCGGCGAGCAGCTCGGCCTCGTCGACGCCGGCGAGGCGCCGGTCGAGGGCCAGCAGGTGCCGCGCCAGCGCCTCGACCTGGTCCGCCGCCGGGACGGAGCCGGCCGGAAAGACGTTGCGGCGGAGCACCTCGCCCAGGGCCGCGGCGTCGCCGGCGGCGACCGCGGCCTCGAGCCCGGCGAGCCGGCCGAAGAAGCTGGCGGCGATCGCCTTGACCTTCTTGCCGACCGACAGGTCGCCGACGCCGAGCTCGCGCAGGTTGCGGTCGATGTCGGCGAACATCACGTCGAACAGCTCCTGGCCGAGCGCGCGGGCGTCCTCGCCGCCGCGGCCGAGCCGGCGCATCACCAGCCCGGCATGCAGCTGGATCATCTCCAGCCGGCCGTCATTGGTGTCGGGCACGCCCCAGCGGGCGTAGAGCACGGGATCGCGGGCGAGCCCGACCGCCGCCACGTAGAGCTGGTGCGCCGCCTCGAGGCGCTGGCGCTTGGCCGCCGCCCGGGCCCGCCACCGGCCGAACGGGCCGGCCTCGGCTTGTCGTGTTTGCGCCATTCGTGCTACCGCGCGCCTTGGTCAGTCGGGGGACAAGAACTAGGTGGTGACCGCGTGACGACCAGATCCGTCCTCGTGCTCGGGGCCCTGCTGGCGGCGACGGCCTGCTCGCCGACGATCAGCAACCATGGCCATCGTCTCGACAGCGACGCCCTTGCCCAGATCGAGCCCGGCATCAGCAGCCGCGAGGACGTCGCCCGGCTGCTCGGCTCGCCGTCGGCGATCGGCACCTTCGACCTCGAGCGCTGGTACTACATCAGCCAGCGCATGGAGCAACAGGCGTTCTACACCGACGAGATCACCAACCAGGACGTGGTGGCGATCGATTTCGACCCGACCGGCGTGGTCGCCTCGGTCGACCAGACCGACATGAGCGCCGCCAAGCAGATCGAGCCCGTCGACGACAAGACCAAGACGATGGGCAACGAGTTCACCCTGCTCGAGCAGCTCCTGGGCAATGTCGGCCGCTTCAACACCGACCCCAGCGCCATCGACGGGCAGGTCGGGCGGCGCCCGCCCGGCATGTGAGCCGCCCCGGCAAGGCCCCGGAATCGGACGGGCCCGGCGTCGCCGCCGGGCCCGTCGCGTTTCGGCAGGATCGGCTCAGCCGACCGCGGCGAGGCTGGCCAGGATCAGCAGCGCCACGATGTTGATGATCTTGATCATCGGGTTCACCGCCGGGCCGGCGGTGTCCTTGTAGGGGTCGCCGACGGTGTCGCCGGTCACGGCCGCCTTGTGGGCGTCCGAACCCTTGCCGCCGTAGTTGCCCTCCTCGATGTACTTCTTGGCATTGTCCCAGGCGCCGCCGCCCGAGGTCATCGAGATGGCGACGAAGATGCCGGTGACGATGGTACCGAGCAGCATCGCACCCAGGGCGGTGAAGGCCTCGGACTGGCCGGCGATCCAGGCGATGACGAAGTAGACCACCACCGGCGCCAGGACCGGCAGCAGCGAGGGGATGATCATCTCCTTGATCGCCGCCTTGGTCAGCATGTCGACGGCCCGGCCGTAGTCGGGCTTGCTGGTCCCGGCCATGATCCCGCTGTTCTCGCGGAACTGGCGGCGCACCTCCTCGACGATCGAGCCGGCGGCGCGGCCGACCGCCTGCATGCCCATGGCGCCGAACAGGTAGGGCAGCATGCCGCCGATGAACAGGCCGATCACGACGTAGGGGTCGGCGAGGTTGAAGTCGACCGACAGGCTCGGGAAGTAGTGCTTGAGGTCCTGGACGTAGGCGGCGAACAGGACGATCGCGGCGAGGCCGGCCGAGCCGATGGCGTAGCCCTTGGTCACCGCCTTGGTGGTGTTGCCGACGGCGTCCAGCGCATCGGTGTGGACGCGGACCTCCTTGGGCAGGCCGGCCATCTCGGCGATGCCGCCGGCGTTGTCGGTGACCGGGCCGTAGGCGTCGAGCGAGACGATCAGGCCGGTCAGCGCCAGCATCGTCGTGGCGGCGATGCCGATGCCGTAGAGGCCGGCGTTCAGGTAGGAGAGAAGGATGCCGGCGCAGATCACGATCACCGGCAGGGCGGTCGCCTCCATCGAGATGGCGAGGCCCTGGATGACGTTGGTGCCGTGGCCCGTCGTCGACGACTTGGCGATCGACTTCACCGGCCGGTAGGTGGTGCCGGTGTAGTACTCGGTGATCCAGATCAGCAGGCCGGTGACGGCGAGGCCGGTCAGCGCGCAGTAGTAGATGTGCCGGCCGGTGAAGCTGGCGACGACCGCCTCGCCGACCTTGGCCTCGTAGATCGTGCCGCCGAAGCCGAGGACCAGGGCGGTCACCGGGATCAGCGCCACCACCGAGATGGCGCCGGCGGCGATGACGCCCTTGTAGAGGGCCGCCATGATGTTGTTGTTGGCGCCCAGCTTGACGGCGTAGGTGCCGGCGATCGACGCCAGCAGGCAGACGCCGCCGATGACCAGCGGGAACATCATCAGCGTCGCCGCGGCCGGGCCGGTGAAGAAGATCGCGCCCAGCAGCATCGTCGCGACGATGGTGACCGCGTAGGTCTCGAACAGGTCGGCGGCCATGCCGGCGCAGTCGCCGACATTGTCGCCGACGTTGTCGGCGATCACCGCCGGGTTGCGGGGATCATCCTCGGGGATGCCGGCCTCGACCTTGCCGACGAGGTCGGCGCCGACGTCGGCACCCTTGGTGAAGATGCCGCCGCCGAGCCGGGCGAAGATCGAGATCAGCGAGGCGCCGAACGACAGCCCGACCAGGGCCTCGAGGATGCCGCGCTGCTCGACGCCGGTGGCGAGCAGGATGCCGTAGTAGAGGGCGACGCCGAGCAGGCCCAGCGCCACCACCAGCATGCCGGTGACCGCACCGGCCTTGAAGGCGACGTCGAGGCCCTTGGCGAGGCCGCCGGTGGCGGCGGCCTGGGCGGTACGGGAGTTGGCCTGCACCGACACGTTCATGCCGATGAAGCCGGCGCAGCCGGACAGCACCGCGCCGATCAGGAAGCCGATGGCGACGGCGAAGCCGAGGAAGAACGCCAGCAGGATGAAGATGACCACGCCGACGCCGGCGATGGTCATGTACTGGCGGTTCAGGTAGGCGCGGGCACCCTCCTGGACGGCCGCCGCGATCTCTTGCATCCGCTCGTTGCCGGCCGGCTCGGCCAGCACGGCGCGTCGGGTGACGACGCCATAGGCGACGCCGGCGAGGCCGCAGACGACGACCAGCAGGTAGAGGAACCACTCGAGTCCGGACATGCAGCCCTTCCCGTGAAGCCGAACGGAAGAGCTAACGGACCCGGCCGGATCCGGCCGTCCCCTGCACCCCCCGCCCGAGAAATTCGTGCCGCGACGCTAGCCGCCACGACGGCGGCTTCGTTTAGCGTCGCCTCCGCGGATTGTCCATCAAGCCGCTGGAAGTCGTCGGCGCAGGGGGAGCCGCCCGGCCGAGGCATGCCGCCACCGCGCGGCTGTCGGCCGCCGCCTCGGCGAGCAGCCAGTCGCGCAGCACGGCGACCTCGCGGCGCCGCGGGCCCGGTCGGGTCAGCACCCAGTAGCCGCTGGGTCCCGCCAGCAGGCGGGGAAAGGGTGCGACCAGCCGGCCGGCGATGAGGTCGGCGGCGGCCAGCGAGGTGCGGGCGAGGGCGACGCCGTCGCCGGCGAGCGCTGCGTCGATGACGAGGTTGGCCTCGTGCAGCACGGGCCCCTGGGCGGCCGGCTCGGTCGGCAGCCCGCCCTCGGCCAGCCAGCGCGTCCAGCGGTCGCGGGCGCGGTCGTGCAGCAGCACCTCGCCGGCGAGGTCGGCCGGCCGCTGCAGGCGGGCGGCGAGCGGCGGCGTGCACACCGGGGCGTAGGCCTCGTCGGCGAGCGGCCGGGCGTCGAGTCCCGGCCAGCGCCCGTCGCCATGGCGGACGGCGAGGTCGACGCCCTCGGCGGCGAGGTCGACATGCCGCAGCGAGGCGTCGAGCAGCAGCTCGATCCCGGGATGGGCGCGCAGGAACCGGCCGAGCCGCGGCACCAGCCACTTGGCGGCGAAGCTCGGCGACACGCTGACCTTCACGCTGGCGCCGCGGCCGGCGCCGGCCAGCTCGTCGACCCCGCGGCGCAGCTCCTCCAGCGCCCGCTCGGCCCGCGGCAGCAGCGCCAGGGCGGCCGGCAGCGCCGTAGCCCCGGTCGGCGAGCGGGCGAACAGCGGCGAGCCCACCGCCTCCTCGAGGGTGCGGATCTGGTGGCTGACCGCGCTCTGCGTGATGCCCAGCGCCCGGGCGGCGCGGCCGAAGCCACCGTGGCGCATCACGGCGACGAAGGCCTCGAAGGCGGGCAGCGGCGGCAGCGGGCGGGGCATCGGGCGAGGGTCATGAGCGATCGCGATGACCCGATCAAGCCTGCGGGGCTGCGCAGCGCCGTCACCAGCGTGCTAGGCCGGGACCGCAGCTGGAGGAGCCGGCATGACCCGTCGCGTCGACCCCCGGACGCTGGCCGCGCGGCTGGGCACCGCCGCGTGGCCGGTCGTGATCGACGTCCGCCGAGCCGCCGCCGCCGAGGCGTCCGCCCGCTGCCTGCCGGCGGCGCGCTGGCTCGATCCCGGCCGCATGGCCGAGGACCTGCCGGCGGCGGCCGGACGGCCGGTCCTGGTCTACTGCGCGCACGGCCACCAGCTGAGCCAGGCGGCGGCGGCGCTGCTCGTCGCCCGCGGCGTCGAGGCCAGCGTGCTCGAGGGCGGGTTCGCCGCGTGGACGGCGGCCGGCCTGCCGACGATCGACCGCCGCGCGGCGCTGGCGCTGCCGCAGCCGTCCGCCTGGGTGACGCGCGAGCGGCCGAAGATCGACCGGGTCGCCTGCCCCTGGCTGCTGCGCCGCTTCGTCGATCCCGGCGCCGTCATCCACTACGTCGAGGCCGGCCAGACCCTGGCCGTCGCCGCCGAGCTCGGCGCCACCGCCTTCGACATCGCCGGCGCGCCGCTCGAGCATGACGGCGAGCTCTGCACCTTCGACACCATGATCCGCCACTTCGGCATCGACGATCCGGCCCTCGCCGCCGTTGCCCGGATCGTCCGCGCCGCCGACACCCACCGCTTCGACCTCGCCCCGCAGGCGGCGGGCCTGCTCGCCGTCTCGCTCGGCCTGTCGCAGCTGCATGCCGCCGACGACCACGCCATGCTGGCGGCGGCGCTGCCGGTCTACGATGCCCTCTACCGCTGGCAGCGCGATGCCGCTGGCGAGACCCACAACTGGCCGGCGCCGGCATGAGCCCGGCCCCGTCCTTCGCCGAGGCGACCCGCACCTGGCTGAAGATCGGCCTGCTCGGCTTCGGCGGGCCGGCCGGCCAGATCGCGCTGATGCACCGCCTGCTGGTCGACGAGAAGCGCTGGCTGGGCGAGCAGCAGTTCCTGCACGCGCTGAACTTCTGCATGCTGCTGCCCGGCCCCGAGGCGCAGCAGCTGGCGACCTATGCCGGCTGGATCCTGCACGGCTGGCGCGGCGGGCTGGTCGCCGGCACGCTGTTCGTGCTGCCGGGCTTCGTCGTCATCGTGGCGCTCAGCGCCCTCTACGCCGGCTTCTCCGACACCGCCTGGCTGCAGAGCCTGTTCTTCGGCCTCAAGGCCGCCGTGCTGGCGGTGGTCGTCGAGGCCCTGCTCAAGGTCGCCCGCCGCGCCCTGAAGACGCGGTTCATGTACGCCGTCGCCGCCGTGGCGTTCGTCGCCATCTGGGCGCTGCACGTGCCGTTCCCGCTGATCGTGCTGGCGGCCGCGCTGCTCGGCACGCTGCTGGCACGGACCGCACCCGGCCTGATCGGGATCAAGGCGCCGGCCGAGCCGCTCCGCGAGACGCCGACGCCGTCACCGCTGCGCTCGCTCGCCGTGCTCGCCGGCGGCCTCGCCCTGTGGCTCGGGCCGGTCGTGCTGCTCGTGGCCGTCCTCGGCCGTCACGACCTGTTCAGCGAGCTCGCCGTCTACTTCAGCAAGATGGCGGTGGTGACCTTCGGCGGCGCCTATGCCGTGCTGGCCTGGGTGGCGCAGGCCGCCGTCGGCGAGTTCGGCTGGCTGCAGCCCGGCCAGATGGTCGACGGCCTGGCGCTGGCCGAGACGACGCCGGGCCCGCTGATCATGGTGCTGACCTTCGTCGGCTTCCTCGCCGCCTTCCAGCACCCGGGCGGGCTCGACCCGATGCTGGCCGGCCTGCTCGGCGCCACCCTCGTCACCTGGGTGACCTTCGCCCCGTGCTTCCTCTGGATCTTCCTGGGCGCACCCTATGTCGAGCGGCTGCGCGGCCGGCCGCTGCTCGCCGGCGCGCTGGCGACCATCACCGCCGCGGTGGTCGGCGTCATCCTCAACCTCGCCGTCTGGTTCGCCCTGCACGTGCTGTTCCGCGAGCTGGTCGAGGCGGACGTCGGCCCGTTCCGGCTGCTGCTGCCGCGCCTCGGCACGCTCGATCCGGCGGCGCTGGTCCTGGCGGCACTCGCCTGCTGGACGCTGTTCGGCACCCGGCTCGGCATGCTGGGCACCCTGGCGCTGTGCGGCGTGCTCGGCGCCGGCTGGCGGCTCCTGGCCGGCTAGGCCGGCACGCCGCAGGCGTCGGCCAGCGCCGCGCTGTCGCTCCAGGCCAGCCGGCTGTGCGGGATCTCGATGCCGGCGAAGGCCTCGATCCCGCGCTCGACCACCACCGCACCCAGCCGCTCGTAGAAGGCGATGCCGCCGGCATTGGCGTCGTAGGCCCACAGGTACAGCGACCGGCGCCCGTCCCGCGCCAGCCGCCGGGCGGCGAGGCCCAGCAGCCGCCGGCCGATGCCGCCGCCGGTCAGGCCGGGGCGGACGTGCAGGTTGTCGAGATAGGCGTCGTACTGCCCGTCCGGGTCGCGCCGCACGGCGACGAACGCCACCGGCGCGCCGCCGCGATGCGCCAGCAGCACGAGGTCGCCGGCCTCCGGCTGCGCCAGCGCCTGCTGCCAGTGCCGCAGCCGCTCCGATTCGACCGGCCCGTCGAGGAAGCTGTCCGGCATGATCCCGCGATAGGTGGCGCGCCAGCTGGCGGCATGCAGCGCCGCGATGGCCCCGGCGTCGGCGTGGCCCGCCTCGCGCACCTCGAGCCGCGTCTTCATGCGCCGATCTGCACCACCACCTTGCCGGTGCTCTTGCGCTCGATCAGCAGCCCGATCGCCTCGGCCGTGCGCTCCAGCGGCAGCACGTTGCTGACATGCGGCCTGAGCCTGCCTTCTGCCAGCCAGCCGAACAGCCGGGCGAAGCCCTGGCGCAGCCGGGCCGGATCGTGGCGCCGGTAGCTGCCCCAGTAGAAGCCCAGCGCCGAGGCGTTCTTGACCAGCAGGATGTTGGCCGGGATCTGCGGCACCGTGCCCGAGGCGAAGCCGACCAGCACGATCCGCCCCTCCCAGGCGATGCAGCGCAGCGAGGCGTCGAAGGCAGCACCGCCGACCGGGTCGAACACCACGTCGGCGCCCTTCGGCCCTAGCACCGCCTTGAGCCGCGCCACGAGGTCCGCAGCCTCGCTGTCGAGCGCCTCGGCAGCACCATGGCGCAGGGCCAGGGCCAGCTTGTCCTCGCCGCGGGCGGTGGCGATCACCCGCGCCCCCATGGCGGCCCCGACCTCGACCGCGGCCAGCCCGACGCCGCCGCCGGCGCCGTGCACCAGCAGCGTCTCGCCCGGCCGCAGCGCTGCCCGCCAGTCGAGGGCACCCACGCCGGTGCCGTAGGCGATGGCGAAGCCGGCGGCGGTGACGTCGTCGACGCCGTCCGGCACCGGCACCAGGTCGTCGGCGCGCGCGATGGCGAACTCGGCGAAGCCGCCGCGGTCGACCGCCGCCAGCACCCGCTGGCCGACCGCGACGCCGGCCACGCCCGCGCCCAGCGCATCGATCCGCCCGGCGATCTCGAGACCCGGCACGAAGGGCAGCGGCGGGCGGTCCTGGTAGCGGCCCTGCAGCATCAGGCTGTCAGCGAAGTTCACACCGGCGGCGGCCACGGCCAGGCGCACCTCGCCCGGCCCCGGCTCGGGAACCGGCAGCTCGGCCAGCCCGATGCCGGAAAGCCCCGTCGTCTCGCGGCAGAGGATCGCGCGCATGGTCACCTGCAGGGTTTGCAACGCAGCAACCTAGGGACGCCCCCGGTCGCTTGGAAGAGTGGCGACGCTGCCGCGGCCCATGGCCGTGGCGGCCGCTGGCATCTGCCTCGACCGCGGGCTATGTACCGGCTTGCTTGACCCCTGCACGGTCCCTCACACCACTTCTCCAGAGGCGGAGCACGATGCGCTGGCTGTTCGGTCTCGTCCTTGCGGTCACCCTCTGCGTCGCCGGCCGGGCCGACGCCGCCACGCCGGGCCTGGTCGGCAACTTCCAGGACTGGAACGTCTACGCGCTGGACCAGGATTCCGGCCGGCTCTGCTACGTCGCCAGCGAGCCGAAGAAGCAGGACGGCAACTACAAGCGGCGCGGGCCGGCGGCGGTGATCGTCGCCCGGCTGCCCGGCGAGACCGGCACCGAGCAGGTCAGCGTCCAGCCCGGCTACGCCTACAAGGAGGGCAGCAACGTCAAGGTCACCGTCGACGGCCAGGAGTTCAGCCTGTTCACCAAGGGCGAGCACGCCTGGACCAACTCCAGCAAGGAGGACGCGGCGCTGATCGCGGCGATGCAGGGCGGCAAGAACCTGACCGTGCGCGGCACCTCGACCCGGGACACCTGGTCGCTCGACACCTATTCGCTGCTCGGCTTCACCGCCGCGCACAAGGCCATGCGGGATGCCTGCGGCAGCGCCTGACACGCTGAAGCCGCTCGCCGCCGACGGCCTGCCGAGCCTCATCGGCGCCGGCCTCGCGGCGCTGAAGGCCGCGGTCCTCGCCGCCGGAGGCGCCGAGTCGCAGGCCGGGCTGCGCGCCCGCCAGCTCTGGCACTGGCTCTACGTCCGCGGTGCCGCCGACTTCGCCGCGATGAGCAACCTGCCGGCACCGCTGCGCGACGGCCTCGCCGCGCGCTTCTCGGTCGCCCGCCCGGCCATCGCCGCCGAGCAGCGGGCCGCCGACGGCACCGTCAAGTGGCTGCTCCGCTTCGCCGACGGGCAGGAGGTCGAATCGGTCCTCATCCCCGAGGAGGACCGCGGCGCCCTGTGCGTCTCGACCCAGGTCGGCTGCACGCTGACCTGCAGCTTCTGCCACACCGGCACGATGCCGCTGGTGCGCAACCTCGGCGTGCCCGAGATCGTCGCCCAGATGCTGGTCGCCCGCGACCGGCTCGACGAGTGGCCGGGCGGCCGCGAGCTGCGGCAGTTCACCAACGTCGTCGTCATGGGCATGGGCGAGCCGCTCTACAACTACGACAGCATCGTCGGCGCGCTGCGCCTCGCCATGGCCGAGGACGGCCTCAACCTGTCGCGGCGGCGGATCACGCTGTCGACCTCGGGCGTGGTGCCGCGCATCGACGACCTCGGCCGCGACCTGCCGGTCGGCCTCGCCATCTCGCTGCACGCCGTCCGCGACGAGCTGCGCGACGTGCTGGTGCCGATCAACAGGAAGTGGAACATCGCCACGCTGCTCGACGCCTGCCGGCGCTACCCGACGCGGCGGCGCATCACCTTCGAGTACGTGATGCTCGACGGCGTCAACGACAGCGACGCCGATGCCCGCGAGCTGGTCCGCCTGCTCGCCGACGTGCCGGCCAAGGTCAACCTGATCCCGTTCAACGCCTGGCCGGGCGCGCCCTACGCCTGCTCGTCGAACAACCGCATCCGCGCCTTCGCCGCCATCGTCGAGGCCGCCGGCTACGCCTCGCCGGTGCGGACCCCGCGCGGCCGCGACATCCTCGCCGCCTGCGGCCAGCTGAAGACCGCCAGCGAGCGGCTGCGGCGGCGCCCCGCCGCGGCGGCGGCCTGACGGGGCCGGGTGGCGCGCCTCCGCCGCTTCCTCGTCGGCCTGCTGGCCGTCATCGGTGCCTTCACCGTGCTCGCCGCCGGCGTCGCCGCGGTCGGCGGCTGGTGGCTGGTCCAGAAGGTCGAGGAACGCCGCGCGCTGCCCGACAGCATCCTGCTGGTCGCCGACCTGCGCGGCAGCCGCGACGACCGCCCGCCCGGCGGCCTCGACGCCCTGCGCGGCAACCATCCGGCCGGCATCAGCGAGCTGGTGCTGGCGCTCGACCGGGCCGGCCGCGACCCGCGGGTGAAGGGCCTCGTCGCCCGGCTCGACGACACCGGCCACGGTTTCGCCGCCGTGCAGGAGCTGCGCGACGCGGTCCGCCGCTTCCGCGCCAGCGGCCGCAAGGCGGTGGCCTTCGGCGACAGCTTCGGCGAGCTCAGCAGCGGCAACGAGGGCTACTACCTGGCCACCGCCTTCGAGCGGATCACCCTGCAGCCGGTCGGCCTCGTCGGCCTGACCGGGCTGATGGCCGAGGTGCCGTTCGCCAGGGCGCTGCTCGACCGGATCGGCGTGCAGGCGGCGTTCGAGCGGCGCGAGCAGTACAAGACCGCCTTCGACAGCGCCACCGAGACCGGCCTGACCCCGGCCAACCGCGAGATGCTGGATGGCCTGCTCGACAGCCTGTCGGCACAGCTGGTCCGCGGCATCGCCGAGGGCCGCAACCTCGACGAGGCGCAGGTCCGCACCCTGATCGACGGCGGGCCCTACGACGCCGACGAGGCGGTCGCCGCCGGCCTGATCGACGAGCAGGCGCACTGGGACGAGGTGCTGGACGGCGCCAGGGACGGGGCGAAGCTGGTCGACCTCGACGCCTATGCCGCCGCCACCCGCCGCGACGCGCCGGACGACGGCAGCGTCGTCGCCTTCGTCCGCGCCTCGGGCGGCATCGCCCGCGGCAGCGAGGGCGGCTTCGGCAGCGGCATCGCCGCCGACGATCTCGCCCAGGCCCTGCTGGATGCGACCGAGGATCCGGACGTCCGCGCCATCCTGCTCAAGGTCGACTCGCCGGGCGGCTCGGCCGTGGCCTCGGAGACCATCGCGCACCAGATCCGCCGCGCCATCGCCCGCGGCAAGCCGGTGATCGTCGCCATGGGCAACGCCGCGGCCTCGGGCGGCTACTGGATCGCCATGGGCGCCACCCGGATCGTCGCCCAGCCGGGCACGCTGACCGGCTCGATCGGCGTCATCGCCGGCAAGCCCGTGCTCGCCGGCCTGTGGGACCGCCTCGACATCGACTGGGCGCAGATCCCCAAGGGTGCGAACGCCGACATGTGGTCGTTCAACGTGCCCTACGGCGCGCTCGGCAAGGCTCGCCTCGAGGCGCTGCTCGACGCGATCTACGCCAGCTTCAAGCAGGGCGTCGCCGACGGCCGGATGCTGCCGCCGGAGCGGGTCGAGGAGATCGCCAAGGGCCGCGTCTGGTCGGGCGAGCAGGCCAAGGGGCTGGGCCTCGTCGACGAGCTCGGCGGACTGATCGAGGCCCAGGCCGCCGTCCGCACCGCGCTGGGCGTCGCCGCCGACGCGCCGCTGCAGCTGCAGCCCTTCCCGCGGCCGAAGTCGCCGCTGCAGGAGCTGCGGGCGCTGCTGGGCAGCGATTTCGGCGGCATGACCCGGGCCCTCGGCATCCTCGCCGACGGTCTCGAGCCGGGCACCGCCCGCATGCCGGGTTTCGTCGTCCGCTGAGCCGGCGACATCGGGCGGAAACGTCCGGGGTGCAGCTCTGGGGCATGTCCACGACCATCGCGATCAGGCCCTGGCGCCCCGGCGACGAGGACGGGCTGCGCCGCCTGATCCCGCCCATCCAGTGCCTCGAGTTCGGCCTGCCGATCAGCTGGGCCGAGCAGCCCGACCTGCACGACATCGGCGGCTTCTACGGACGCGGCGGCGGCGGCTTCTGGGTGGCCGAGGCGCGGCGGCGGATCGTCGGCTCGATCGCGCTGGTCGACATCGGCGGCGGCGACGGCGCGCTGCGCAAGATGTTCGTCGCCCGCGACTGGCGCGGCCCCGAGAGCGGGATCGCCGGGCGCCTGCTCGACGGCCTGCTCGAGCACGCCCTGGACCGCGGGCTCGAGCGCATCTGGCTCGGCACCACCGAGGCCTTCAAGGCCGCGCACCGCTTCTACGAGAAGCACGGCTTCGCGGAGATCGATCCTGCCGACCTGCCGGCGGCGTTCCCGCGGATGGCGGTCGATACCCGCTTCTTCCGCCTCGACCTCGCCGCTCAGCGGACCTCGTCGTAGGGCATCGTCGCCAGCTTCATGTCGAGCGAGTAGCCCTCGGCGCGGACCGTCCGCAGCAGGTCCTGCTCGTCGCCGGCGTTCAGCGCCCGGCGCAGGCGGCGGACGGTGGCGTCGACCGTCCGCAGCTCGATGTCGAGCTCGCTGCCCCAGACCCGGTCGAGCAGCTGGGCGCGGCTGAACACGCGGCCTGGGTTCTCGAGGAAGTGCCGCAGCAGGCGGAACTCGGTCGGCGACAGGTGCACCTCGCGGCTGCCGCGGAACACCCGGTGCGCCGTCAGGTCCATGGTCAGGTCGAGGAAGCTCAGCGCCTGGGCGGTGAACGCCGGGCGCACCCGGCGCAGCACGGCGCGCACCCGCGCCACCAGCTCGGCCGGCGAGAACGGCTTGGTGATGAAGTCGTCGGCCCCGGTCTCCAGGCCGCGCAGGCGGTCCGGCTCCTCGCTGCGCGCGGTCAGGAGGATGATCGGCATCTGCGCCGTCTCCGGCCGCCGGCGCAGCCGCCGGCACAGCTCGATGCCGGAAAGCTGCGGCAGCATCCAGTCGAGCAGGGCGAGGTCCGGCACCCGCTCTTCGATCAGCGTCAGCGCCTCCTCGCCGTCATAGGCCTGTGCCACCTCGAAGCCGGCGGCCTGCATGTTGTAGGCGAGGATCTTCTGCAGGGCGGCCTCGTCCTCGACGATCAGGATCAGCGGCTTCACTTGGCGGCATCCTCCCGCGTCTCGACGTTGCGCTGCCGGTTGATCTGGGCACCGTGCATCATGTAGTGGATCTTCTCGGCGACATTGGTCGCGTGGTCGCCGATCCGCTCGAGGTTCTTGGCGATGAACAGCAGGTCGATGCAGACCTGGGTGCGCCGCGGATCCTCGATGATGTAGGTCAGCAGCTCGCGGAACAGGCTGTTGTAGAAGGCGTCGACGTCGGCGTCGCGCTCCCACACCTCCATGGCCTTCTCGACGTCGCGGGCGACGTAGGCGTCGAGCACGTCCTTGAGCATGCCCTCGCACAGCTCGGACATCAGCGGGATGGTGATCAGCGGCTTCAGCTGCGGCTGCTCGGCCAGGCGGATCGCCCGCTTGGCGATACCCGAGGCGTAGTCGCTGGTCCGCTCCAGATCGTTGGAGATCTTGAGGGCCATGGCGATGATGCGCAGGTCGACCGCCATCGGCTGGCGCGTGGCGAGCAGGCGGACGACCAGCTGGTCGATCTCCTCCTCCATGGCGTCGACGGTCTTGTCGCGCTCGACCACCTCGTTGGCGAGCTTGACGTCGCGGTCGACCAGCGAGGCGACCGCGTCGGACACCTGCTTCTCGACGATGCCGCCCATCCGGGCGATGCGCCCGGTGAGCTCGTTCATGTCGTCGTCGAACGAGCGGACGAGGTGCTTGCGCGGCTGGGTATCGGTTTCGGATGCCATCGTCTCTGTTCCGCTCAGCCGAACCGGCCGGTGATGTAGTCCTGGGTCATGCGCTGCTGCGGGTTGGTGAACATCGCATCGGTGGCGCCGAACTCGATCAGCTTGCCGAGATGGAAGAAGGCCGTGGACTGCGACACCCGGGCGGCCTGCTGCATGTTGTGGGTGACGATGGCGATGGTGAAGCTCGAGCGCAGCTCGTCGATCAGCTCCTCGATGTGCGCCGTGGCGATCGGGTCGAGCGCCGAGCAGGGCTCGTCCATCAGGATCACCTCCGGGCTGACGGCGATCGCCCGGGCGATGCACAGCCGCTGCTGCTGCCCGCCCGACAGGCTGTTGCCGGGCTGGTCGAGGCGGTCGGACACCTCGTTCCACAGGCCAGCCCCCTTGAGGCTGGTCTCGACGATCTCGTCCATGTCGGTCTTGCTGCGGGCGAGGCCGTGGATGCGCGGGCCGTAGGCGACGTTCTCGTAGATCGACTTGGGGAACGGGTTGGGCTTCTGGAACACCATGCCGACCCGGGCGCGCAGCTGCACCACGTCGATCTTCTCGTCGTAGACATCGCGGCCGTCGAGGCGGATGTCGCCCTGGACGCGGCAGCCGTCGATGGTGTCGTTCATCCGGTTGAGGCAGCGCAGGAAGGTCGACTTGCCGCAGCCCGACGGCCCGATCAGCGCCGTCACCTGGCGGTCGGCGATGTCGAGGTCGACGTCGAACAGGGCCTGCTTCTGGCCGTACCAGAGGTTGACCTTCTTGGCCGACATCTTGGCCTGCGCGCCGCTCGGCGGGGCGCTGGCGGACGCCGTCGGGGCGGTGGTGGCGATGGCTACCATCGGCGTTCGAACTTCCTTCGCAGGTAGATGGCGATCCCGTTCATCAGGATCAGGAACACCAGGAGGACGATGATGGCGGCGGCGGTGAGCTGGGCGAACGCCCGCTCCGGGCTGTCGGCCCAGATGTAGATCTGCACCGGCAGGGCCGCCGCCGGATCGAGCGGCGTGTGCGGCACGTCGACGATGAACGCCTTCATGCCGATCATCAGCAGCGGGGCGGTCTCGCCCAGCGCGTGCGCCATGCCGATGATGGTCCCGGTCAGGATGCCCGGCAGGGCCAGCGGCAGGACGTGGTGCACGACCGACTGAAGCTTCGAGGCACCGATGCCCAGCGCCGCCTGGCGGATCGACGGCGGCACCGAGCGCAGGGCGGCGCGGGTCGCGACGACGATCGTCGGCAGGATCAGCAGCGCCAGCGTCATGCCGCCGACCAGCGGCGACGAGCGCGGCAGGTCGAAGACGTTGAGGAAGACGGCGAGGCCCAGCAGGCCGAAGACGATCGACGGCACGGCGGCGAGGTTGTTGACGTTGACCTCGATGAGGTCGGTGGTGCGGTTCTTCTTCGCGAACTCCTCGAGGTAGACCGCGGCGGCGATGCCCAGCGGCACGCAGACCAAGAGCGTCACCAGCATCATGTAGGCCGAGCCGACCAGGGCACCGTAGATGCCGGCGAGCTCGGGCTCGCGGGAGTCGCCGGTGGTGAAGAACAGCCGGTTGAGCTGCGTGTCGACCCGGCCCTCGGCGGCGAGCTTGTCCACCCAGCCGATGGCCTTGTCGTTCAGCCGGCGATCGGCCTCCGGGGCGGTGCGGTCGACGAAGCCCTTCCAGAACTGGTCGACCTCGTCGTCGCTGAGGACCCAGACCGGCCGCGTCTGGCCGATGATCGACGGATCGGCGAGGACCATGTCGCGCAGCTGCAGCGCCGCGCCGGCGCTGATCAGGCCGCGCAGCGCGCGGCGATCCTGGCGGCTGCTGGCGTCCGGGAACAGCTTGGCCAGCGCCTCGTTGACCAGCGGCTGGTAGTCGACCATCGCCAGCTGCGCCGGATCGGCCTTGCCGTCCGGGTCGATCACCGCCGGATCGAAGGTCACGTCGAGCCGGACGTTGGTCTGGTAGAAGGCGCTGTAGCCCTGCCGGACGATGGTCGTCAGCAGCAGCACCAGCAGCCCGAGCGCAATGGCGATGGCGGCGAGGCCCAGACCCTTGAGGATGCGCTCGTTCCGGTAACGGCGCGCGGTCAGCGCTGCCGATTCCTCGAAGCTTGGCCGCGGCACCGCGGTGAGGCGGGCCAGCCGGATCTGCGCGGCGTCAGTCATACTTCTCTCGGAAGGTCTTCATGACGTAGAGGGCGATGACGTTCAGCACGAGGGTGGCGAGGAACAGCACCAGCCCGAGGGCGAAGGCCGAGAGCGTCTTGGTGCTGTCGAACTCCTGGTCGCCGACCAGCAGGGTCACGATCTGCACCGTCACCGTGGTCACCGCCTGCAGCGGGTTGGCGGTGAGGTTGGCGGCGAGTCCGGCCGCCATGACGACGATCATCGTCTCGCCAATGGCGCGCGAGATGGCGAGCAGGAAGCCGGCGATGATGCCGGGCAGCGCCGCCGGGATGATCACCTTGGTCATCGTCTCCGCGCGGGTGGCGCCGAGACCATAGGAGGCGTCGCGCAGCGCCATCGGCACCGCGGTGATCGCATCGTCGGCCAGTGACGAGACGAAGGGGATGATCATGATCCCCATCACCACGCCGGCCGCCAGGGCACTCTCGGACGAGACGTCGAGGCCGATCGACTGGCCGATGTCGCGCACGAACGGGGCGACGGTCAGGGCGGCGAAGAAGCCGTAGACGACGGTCGGGATGCCGGCCAGCACCTCGAGCACCGGCTTCGCCGTCGAGCGGAACCGGTGCGAGGCGTAGTAGGACAGGTAGATCGCCGAGAACATGCCGAGCGGCCCGGCCACCAGCATGGCGATCACGGTGATCAGCAGGGTGCCGGCGAACAGCGGCACGGCGCCGAACTGGCCCGACGAGCCGGTCTGGTCGGCGCGCAGCGCCGTCTGCGGGCTCCACTCGGTGCCGAACAGGAAGTCGACGATCGAGTAGCGCTCGAAGAAGCGGATCGACTCGAACAGCACGGAGAACACGATGCCGGCTGTCGTCGCGATCGAGATGGCGGCGGCGACCCACAGCGCCCAGGTCACCCAGCGCTCGACCTGGTTGCGGGCACGGAAATCGGGTGCGACCTGGCCCAGCGCTGACCAGAGGCAGACCAGCGCCAGTGCCGCCGTCGCGACGAACAGGGCAATCCGCGAATAGGTGACGAGCGAGGCGTAATAGTCGGCGGCCGACTGAAGGGCCGGCGTTACTTCGCCGGTCGGCGGCAGGCCGGAAGCGATCCGTCGGACGCTGCTCATGAAGAAGGCGAGCATCTCCGGCGCTTGGCCGGTCACGTCGGGCGGCAGCGTGCTCAGCACGACGGAGCGCAGGAGGATGGGCTCGAAGATCGACCAGATCACCCACAGTGCCAGCGCCGGCAGTGCGGCGGCGAGGGCAACGTACCAGGCGTGATGGCCGGGCCTTGAATGCAGGGCCGAGGCTTGCCCGCCGGCAAGGGCGTTGGCGCGCTGTCGGGCCAGGACATAGCCGGCGGCGGCGAGGACGAGGATGACAGCGACGGTCAGCATCGGGTGGATGGCCCGGACGGAGAGGAGGGAGGCGGGCCCCCGCCGCAGCGGTGCGGCGAGAGCCCGTCCAGCCGCATCACATCGACAGCGGGGTCAGGTTGTGCGCCGCGGCACCGACCTTCTCGCGCGTCGCCTCGGGCATCGGGATCAGGCCCTTGTCGGCGAGGTAGCCGTCATCGCCCCAGGCACCCTCGCTGGTGAACTCGGCGATGAACTCGCGCATGCCGGGGATCACCCCGACGTGGGCGTTCTTCACGTAGAAGTACAGCGAGCGCGCCACCGGGTACTTGCCGTCGGCGATGTTCTCGAAGGTCGGCTCGATGCCGTCGACCGGGTTGCCGATCAGCGAGTCGCTGTTCTGGTCGAGGAAGCTGTAGCCGAAGACGCCCAGCGCCGCCGGGTTGGCCTTGAGCTTCTGGACGATCAGGTTGTCGTTCTCGCCGGCGTCGATGTAGGCGCCATCCTCGCGGATCGCCTGGCAGGCGGCGAGCTTGGCCTTGGCGTCCTCGATCGCCTTGATCTCGGGGAACTCGGCGCAGCCGACATCCATCACCAGCTCGACGAAGGCGTCGCGGGTGCCGGAGGTGGGCGGCGGGCCCAGCACCTCGATCTTCTCGTTCGGCAGCGCCGGGTCGATCTGGTTCCAGGTGGTGTAGGGGTTGGCGACGAACTTGCCGTCGACCGGAACCTCCTTGGCCAGCGCCTTCCAGATCTGCCCGCGGGTCAGGCTGTGCGGCTGGCCGCCCTTGGCCTCGGCGATGACGATGCCGTCGAAGCCGATCTGCACCTCGGTGATCTCGGTGACGCCGGCGTCGGCGCAGGTCTTGACCTCGGTGTCCTTGATCCGCCGCGAGGCGTTGGTGATGTCGGGGGTCGACTCGCCGACGCCCGAGCAGAACAGCTTCATGCCGCCGCCGGTGCCGGTGCTCTCGACGACCGGGGTCTTCATGCCGCTCTTGGCGCCGAACTTCTCGGCAACGGCGGTCGAGAACGGAAAGACGGTCGACGAGCCGACGATGCGGATCTGGTCGCGCGCCATGGCCTCGCCGGCGAACGCGGTGAGGGCCAGCGCCGCGACCGTCAGGGTCAGGCGATGCATCAGGATGCCTCCGGGGCTTTGGGTCACTTGAGTGCGGCCTAGGTGCCGGGCGACGGCACCAAGTCTATGACAGCACCGTGACAGTCGCGTGACAGGCGGTCAGGCGGCCTCGGCCGCGGGCAGCAGCACGCGGAAGCGGCTGCCGCTGCCGGGCTCGCTCTCGATCGCCAGGTGCCCCTGGTGGCGGCGGACGATGTGCTTGACGATGGCGAGCCCGAGGCCGGTGCCGCCCTGGTGGCGCGAGCGCGCCTTGTCGGCCCGGTAGAAGCGCTCGGTCAGCCGCGGGATGTGCTCGCGGGCGATGCCCTCGCCCCGGTCGATCACGGCGATCTCGACGCAGGCACGGCCGGCGACGGGACCGGCATCGGCCGGCCCGTGTTCGAGCCGCGCCACGCGGACCGTCACCGGCTTGCCGTCGCCATACTTGATGGCGTTGTCGACGAGGTTGACCAGCAGCTGGTGCAGCTGGTCGGCGTCGCCCCGGACCGGCGGCAGGTGGTCCGGCATCTCGACCTCGAGGCGGACCTTGCGCCGGGCCGCCAGCGGCGCCAGCGCCTCGGTCACCATCGCCACCACCGCGTCGAGGTCGCAGGGCTCGGTCGGCGGCTGGTTGGCGGCGAGCTCGATCCGCGACAGCGACAGCAGGTCGTCGACCAGCCGCGTCATCCGCGCCGTCTCCTGCGCCATCGTCTCGAGGAACGAGTCGCGCGCCGCGGCGTCGTCGCGGGCCGGGCCGCGCAGCGTCTCGATCATGCCGTGGATGGCGGCCAGCGGGGTGCGGATCTCGTGGCTGGCGTTGGCGACGAAGTCCGAGCGCATCCGCTCGATGATCACCTGCTCGCTCTGCTCGCGGAAGGCCATCAGCACGCCGGGCGTGCCGTCCTCGAGCGTGAGCGGCTCGATCCGTGCCGCGAAGTGCTTGTAGCGGTCGCCGGCCGGGGTGAACGTGACGCTGCTGGCGCCGCCGCCGCCCAGCGCCGCGCCCAGTGCCGCGAGCACGCCCGGGTCGCGCACCGAGCGGGCGAGGTCGACATCGACGATGCCGGTGCCGAAGGCCCGCTCCGCCGCCGGGTTCGCCCGCCGCACCTGGCGCTGCCGGTCGATCAGCAGCACCGGGTCGGGCAGGGCCGCCATCAGGCTGTCGAGCAGCGCCTGCCGCCCGCGGATCTCGCCGCGCTGGCGGCGGCTCGCCCGCGCCAGCTCGAGCGCCGGCCGCAGCAGCTCGCCCAGCGGCGGGCCGATGTCGGGCGGGGTCGCCTCCTCGCCGTCGTCGAGGCGGCGCAGCCAGTCGGTGACGCGGCCGAGGTCGCGCACCCGCCACGCCGCCAGCGCCAGCGCCGCACCGCCGGCGGCGATCAGGCCGAGGACGGCGAGTCCGGCCGGGATGTGGCCGAAGACGGCCAGCGCCAGCAGCACCACCAGCGCCGGCAGCACGACATAGCCGGCCTCGCGCAGCGCCAGCGCCAGCAACCGCTCAGGTCCGCAGCTCGGGCAGGTCGCGGTACAGCGCCAGCGCCTCCGGGTTGGCCAGGGCCTCGGTGTTCTTGACCGGCCGGCCGTGGACGACGTCGCGCACCGCGAGCTCGGTGATCTTGCCGCTCAGCGTGCGCGGGATCGCCGCCACCTGGACGATCCGCGCCGGGACGTGACGCGGCGTGGTGTTGGCGCGGATCTGCCTGCGGATGCGGTCGCGCAGCGCCTCGTCGAGGGCGTGGCCCTCGCGCAGGACGACGAACAGCACGACGCGGACGTCGCCGTCCCAGTCCTGGCCGATGCAGATCGATTCCAGCACCTCCGGCAGCTGCTCGACCTGCCGGTAGATCTCGGCCGTGCCGATGCGCACCCCGCCCGGGTTGAGCACCGCGTCCGAGCGGCCGTGGATGACGATGCCGTCGTCGGCGGTCAGCTCGGCATAGTCGCCGTGGCACCAGATGCCGGCGAAGCGCTCGAAGTAGCTCTTGCGGTACCGGGCGCCGTCGGGGTCGTTCCAGAAGCTCACCGGCATGCACGGGAAGGGCCGGGTGCAGACCAGCTCGCCCTTCGCGCCGCGCACCGGCCGGCCCTGCTCGTCCCAGATGTCGACCGCCATGCCGAGGCCGCGCATCTGGATCTCGCCGCGCCGCACCGGTCCCGCCGGGTTGCCCAGCACGAAGCAGGAGACGATGTCGGTGCCCCCGGAGATCGACGCCAGCTGCACGTCCCGCTTGATGTCGGCGTAGACGTAGTCGAACGATTCCGGCAGCAGCGGCGAGCCGGTCGAGAGGATCGCCCGCACGCTCGCGAGGTCGTGGCTGGCGACCGGCCGCACCCCGGCCTTCTTCTGCGCGTCGATCCACTTGGCGCTGGTGCCGAAGACGTCGATGCGCTCCTCCTGGGCGATGGTCCAGAGGATGTCCGGCGCCGGGTGGAACGGCGAGCCGTCGAACAGCACCAGCGTCGCCCCGGTGGCGAGGCCCGAGGCCAGCCAGTTCCACATCATCCAGCCGCAGGTGGTGAAGTAGAACAGCCGCTCGCCCGGCCGCAGGTCGGTGTGGAAGCGGTGCTCCTTGAGGTGCTGCAGCAGCGTCCCGCCGGCGCCGTGCACGATGGCCTTGGGCACGCCGGTGGTGCCCGAGGAGTAGAGGATGTAGAGCGGGTGGTCGAACGGCAGCTGGGCGAAGGCGAGCGGCGCCGGGTCGCCGGCGAGGTAGTCGGCGTAGGCCACCGTCCCGTCCTGCCCCTCGCTGCCGAGGAACGGCACCATCACCGTGCGCACGAGGCCGGGCAGGCTGGCCCGCACCTCGGCCACCTTGTCGCGGATGTCGATGCGCTTGCCGGCGTAGCGGTAGCCGTCGACGGTCAGCAGCACCTTGGGCGCGATCTGCCCGAACCGGTCGAGCACGCCGCGCACGCCGAAGTCCGGCGAGCAGGACGACCAGGTCGCACCGATCGCCGCCGTCGCCAGCATGCCGATGATGGTCTCCGGGATGTTCGGCAGGTAGCCGCCGACCCGGTCGCCGGTGCCGACGCCGTCGGCGCGCAGCGCCGCCGCCAGCGCCCGGACCTGGCCGGCGAGCTCGCGCCAGCTCAGCACCCGCCGGCTGCCGTCCTCGCCACGGAAGACGATGGCCTCGCCGTCGTCGTCGCGGCGCAGCAGGTTTTCGGCGAAGTTCAGCCGTGCCCCGGGAAACCAGACGGCCCCCGGCATGTCCTCGCTGTCCAGCACCCGGTCGGCGCTGCGGCTGGCGCGGACCTCGCCCAGGTCCCAGACCGCCTGCCAGAAGCCGGCGAGATCCTGCACCGAGTGGCGCCACAGCCGGCCGACGGCGTCGTCGTCGGTGAAGCCGAACCGGGCGGCCAGCGCCGTGATCTGGGCCTTTGCGATACGATCGGGGCCCGGTCGCCAGAGGACCTCGGCCATGCTAGTGCTCCCGGCTGCCCGCTCCTGATGCGCCCGGACCATAAGGCTGCCGCCAGCATGCCGCCAAGCCACGCAGGCCTCACCTCATCCCACGGTCGCGTGACCGTTCGATGGCGTCGCCGCGGGCTCCTCCTGCTGCTGGGCCTCGCCGGCTGCAGCCTGCCGGACCAGGGCGGCCTGCAGCCGCCGACGGTCAACATCGTCAACATCCGCCCGGTCGAGGCCGGCCTGCTCGAGCAGACGCTCGACCTCGACCTGCGCATCGTCAACCCGAACCCCGAGCCCTTGGCCGTGAACGGCATGCGCTACACGGTCGAGCTCGACGGCGGCCGGCTGGGGGCCGGCACCAACGGCGAGCTGTTCGAGGTGCCGCGCTTCGGCTCGACGGTCGTCCCGGTCCGCCTCTACGTCGCCACCAGCGACCTGATCTCGCGCTTCGGGGCGATGGCGGTGCGCGGTGCGGCCGGCAGCGGCGGCTCGATCAGCTACCGGATCTCGGGCGCCCTGTTCAGCGGCACCGGGCTCGGCAGCTCGATGCCCTTCGACGGCGGCGGCACCGTCGACGTGCCGGCGCTGACCGCGGCTACGCGCCCTTAGCCGGGAACAGGAACTCGCGGCCGACCTTGACCCGCTGCACGCCGTCATAGGCGATGACGTCGGCGGTGGCGTAGGTCTCGCTCCAGCGCTCGGGCAGGTAGCTGCCGGTGCCGATCACGTCGATCGGGGCGCGCACGCTGGCCATCAGCTTGCACTTGCTGGGGCTGAACCCCGAGCTGGCGACGATCCGGACTTTCGGGAAGCCGGCCGTGTCCAGCCGCTCGCGGGTCCAGAACACGGCGGCCGCGGTGACCCCGGTGCCGGTCAGCCAGCGCAGCTCCTCCTCGGTCCGGTAGGTGCGGATCGCCTGCGGCGCGCTGCGCTCGAGCACGGCGTAGGATTCGGCGACGTCGAGGCCCTCGACGTAGCGGCCGCCATGGGTGTCGAGGCGGACGGCCAGCCGGCCCTGCGCCGCCAGCTCCGGGAAGCGCCGGCAGACCTGCAGCGCGTCGGTGATCTCGCGGCCGAAATAGTCGACCAGCACGGTCAGCGGCTCGTCCGGGAAGGTCTCGTGGAACATCTCGGCGGCGCGCAGCGTGCTGCCGGCATAGCCGATCAGCGCGTGCGGCATCGTCCCGAGGCCGCGCTTCTGGCCGAAATAGTGCGCCGTCTCGTCGGTGGCGTTGCCGATGAAGCCCTTGGCGCCGGTCTCGCGCTGGGCGCGCGCCGAGCCGACGCTGGCGGCATAGGCCATCATGTCGGCCATCTCGGCGCCGGCGCAGTGCCGCGCATCCATGGCGAGGAAGCCGACATAGGGCAGGTCGGTGCACATGGTGTAGGCGTTGAACGCCGCCACGCAGGCCGGGCCCAGCCGCTGCAGGAAGATCGTCTCGAGGTCGACGAGGTGCCGGAACGAGCCGGTGATGTACATCATGGGCTCGCCGGCGCCGACCCAGCCGCCCTCCTCGTGCAGCAGCTCGACCTTGACCTTGGCCCCGCGCTCCTTGGCGACCGCGGTCAGCCAGTCGACGGCGAGGCGCGGCGTGCACAGCACCGGGCGGCGCATGAACACGGCGTAGGTGACCTCGCAGTCGCCGAAGCGCTCGACGATCGCGCGGGTCCGCACGAAGTACTTGTCGGTGAAGCGGCCGACCGCCTCGCCATTCGGTGACATGCCGGTCCATCCCCGCACCCGCCCCAGCGCGGCGGGCGGCCGAGCTAAGGTCCGCCGTTGTCACGAGTCAATCACGGCTTCCTGCGATAGGCCGGTGACGGTTCAATGACCGCGCCGAGCCAACGCCCCCGCCGAGGGAGCGGCCGAGCGCGGCGTGCGCCATCGTCGCCCGGTTGCGGCCGGCGGGGATGGTCAGCGGGAAGCACCACGGGGGCCATGCCGACATCGCCGATCGCCAGCCGGCCGCGCGCTGCAGCCGCCGCCTGATGCGGACCTCCCTGCCGCCGGCGGCCGCCGGCAGCGTCCGACTCGAGCCCGGGGACGTGGTGCGCAACATCGCCGCCGGCCTGGTCTGCGCCCTGCTCACCCTGCCGATCGCGTTCTCCTACGCCGCCCTGATGTTCGGTGGCGACCGGGCGGTGGCGCTGCCCGCCGGGGTCGCCATGGCCCTGCTGACGGGCGCGGTGGTGGCGATCGTCGCGGCCCTGCTCGGCTCGATCAGCTTCGGCATCGCCGGCCCGATTTCCGAATCCTCGGTGCCGCTGGCGGCGATGCTGGTGACGGTGACGCACGCGGTCCCGGCCGACCTCGCGCCCGAGGCCCGCCTCGCGACGCTGCTCTTCGCCCTGACCGCGGCCGCCCTGCTCAACGGCGTCGGCCTGTTCCTGCTGGGCTGGCTGCGTGCCGCCGTCGCCGTGCGCTACGTGCCCTATCCGGTGGTGGCCGGCTTCGTCGCCGGGACCGGCTGGCTGCTGACCGTCGCCGCGGTGCGGATCGCCACCGACATTCCGCCGCATCTCGCCGACATGACGCGGCTCGCCGACGGCGGCGCCCTGCTCCGCCTGCTGGCCGCCGCCGGCTTCGCCGGGATCCTGACCGTCGCCGTCGTCCGCACCCGGCATTTCCTGGCGCTGCCGCTGACGCTGCTGGCCGGCATCGGCGTCGCCCTCGGCTGGATCGCCTGGCGCGGCATCGGCCTCGAGGCCGCCCGTTCGGCCGGCTGGTTTTTCCCGCCGATGCCGGTCGCCGGCCTCTGGGTGCCGTGGACGCCGGCCGTCCTGCATGCGGTCCACTGGCCGGCGCTGGCGGCGGCGCTGCCGGACATGCTGGCCGTGCTGGTGGTCACGGCACTGGCGGTGCTGATGTCGGCGTCGACGCTCGAGGTGGTGGCCAGGCGCGACTGCGACATGAACCGCCAGCTCAAGGTCGAGGGGGTCGCTGCCCTGAGCGCCGCCCTGCTCGGCGGCTTCGCCGGCGGCCTGTCGGCGTCCCGCTCGATGATCAACCGCATGGCCGGTGCTACCGGCCGCCTGTCCGGCGTCGCCTGCGGCCTCGGCATCGCCGCCATCCTCGCCTTCGACGGCGCGGGGCTCATCGCCTATGTGCCGAAGTTCGTCCTCAGCGGGCTCCTGCTCTATCTGGGCGGCCAGTTCCTGTGGCGCTGGACCGTGGCGGTCCGCCGCGAGCTGATGCTCGTCGACTGGCTGACGGTCGTCGGCATCATGCTGGTCATCGCCAACGTCGGCTACGTCGCCGGGGTCGCCGCCGGCGTGCTCGCCGCCTGTCTGACCTTCGCCTTCCGCTACTCGCGGATGCCGATCGTCAAGCACAGCCTGCAGCTGGCCGAGCGGCGGAGCAGCGTCGACCGTCCGCCGCCGGTCTCGGCCGCCCTGCTGCGGCTCGGCTCCAGTGTCCCGATCCTCCAGCTGCAGGGCTTCGTCTTCTTCGGCTCCGCCTACCGGCTGCTCGAGCAGGTCCGGGCCATGCTGCCCGGCGCCCGGGCGATCGTGCTGGACTTCCGCCTGGTCAGCGGCCTCGACAGCTCGGCGGCGGTCAGCTTCCACAAGATGGCGCAGGCGGCCGCCCTGCGCCGGCTGCCGCTCTGCCTCGCCGGCCTCAACGAGACGGCCGAGACCGAGCTGCGCCGGGCCGGCCTGTTCGCCGCCTGGCTCACCACCGAACGCTTCGGCACCCTCGACCAGGCGCTCGAGCGCTGCGAGGACCTGCTGCTCGACGGCGAGGGCCTGCTGGATCACGCGCAGGGCGAGCCGTTCGAGGCCTGGATCGCCCGGGAGCTCGGCTCCGGCGAGGCCGCGCACCGCCTCTGCGAGCTGACCGTGCGCACCGTCCACGCTCCCGGCGACGCCCTCTGCCTCCAGGGCGAGGCCACGACCACGCTGCTGTTCGTCGACAGCGGCCGGGTCAACATCGTGCTCAACCACGGCTCGCCGCGGCCGCTGCGCCTGCGCGTCATCGAGGGCCGCACCGTCCTCGGCGAGATGGCGTTCTTCACCGGCGCGGCGCGCAGCGCCTCGATGATCGCCGAGACGCCGACCGTCGTGCACAGCCTGTCGCGCGACGCCTATGATCGGCTGGTCCGCGCGCATCCCGAGGCGGCGCAGGCGATGACCGCGTTCGCCATCCGCCTGATGGCCGAGCGGCTCAACGTCGCCAACCGGCTGGTCGCCGCCTACGAGCGCTGATCAGTCCCGGCGCAGCCGCTCCCGCAGGGCCGTGGCCAGCGCGTCGACGTGCCTTGCATCGAGCGCCGCCGCCGGCTCGGCCAGGCGCGGCAGCACCACCCGCTCGAGCCCGCCGGTGACGATGCGCGCCCAGCCGGCCGCGTCCGGGCTCTCGCCGAGGCTCACATGGATCGCCGGGACCGCCACGGGCGAGGGGCGATACCGGCGGGCGGCGAGGACCAGGATCGCGTGCGCGTCGCGCAGGCCGGGCGGCAGGCCCAGGCCGGCGAGACGGCACAGCTCCCAGGCACCGCCGACGGCATGGCGCTTCAGCTTCGCCGGCAGGTTCCGTATCCGCGTCACGAAGCCCGGCACGCTGCTGGCGTCGCCGGCCGGCGGCCGGTGCAGGCCGTCCGGGTAGGCGGTCTCGATCATCAGCACCGGCCCGACCCGCTCACCGTCGTCGACGAGGCAGCGCGCCACCTCCAGCGCCAGCAGGCCGCCCAGGCAGTTGCCGCCGACGGTGTAGGGCCCGAACGGTTCCCGCTCGCGGATCAGCCCGGCGTAGTGGCGGGCGAGGCCGGCGAGATCCGCGGGCGGCACCGCGTCGCCGCCCATGTCGGGAAAGCGCAGCCCGTAGACCGGTCCGGCGAAGGCCAGCCGCTCGGCCAGCGGCACCAGCTGCTGCAGGTGCCCGCCGACGCCGTGGATCAGGAAGATCGCCCGGCCGTCGCCGCCATGCGCCAGCGGGCACAGCACACCGGCATCGTCGGGCCTCGCCAGGGCCCGGGCGAGATCGACGACGGTCGTCCCGGCACGGATCAGGTCGGGCGGCACGGGGCGCCCGAGCCGTTCCTCCAGCAGCATCGCCAGCTGCAGGGCAGCGAACGAATCGCCGCCCTCCTCGGCGAAGGCGCGGTCGATCCGCGCGTCGTCGCGCTGCAGGACCTGCCGCCAGCAGCCGAGCACGGGCCCCAGGACGGCGCCGAACGCCGCCATCTGCAGCGGCGGCGGCGTCCGCGGACGCGGCGGCGGCAGCGCCTGCCGCGCCACCTTGCCGTTGGCATCCAGCGGCAGCGCCGCGATCGGCTCGATCAGCGCCGGCATCCGCAGCAGCGGTGCAACCTCGGGCAGCCGCCGGCGCACCGCGGCCGGGTCGAGGGTCACGCCTTCGGCCGGCACGACGTAGGCGATCAGCTGCAGGCGCCGCGCGAAGCGGCGCACGGCCACCGCGGCGGCGGCGACCCCGTCGATCCGGCACAGCGCCGCCTCCAGTGTCGGCAGGTCGAGCCACTCGCCGTCGACCCGCAGCTGCTCGTCGTGGCGACCGCGCAGGACGATGGCGCCGTCCGCAAGGCGGCGGGCGAGGTCGCCCGTGCGGTAGCGGCGCCGGCCGTCCGGGCCGGTGAAGAACCGGGCCTCGGTCAGCGCCGGGTTCCGCCAGTAGCCGAGGGCGAGGTAGGGGCTGGCGACGATCAGCTCGCCGATGGCACCCGCGGCCGCCGGCCGGCCCGTCCCGTCGACGATCTCGACGGTGACGTCCGCGGCCGCGTAGCCGACCGGCACCGGCCCGGGCTCCACCACGCGGTCCGGCGCCACGAAATACTGGCAGCTCAGGCCAGTCTCGGTCGCCCCAAGCCCGTTCACCAGCAGGCAGCCCGGCCCGCAGCGCCGTTGGAACAGGGCGAGGTCGGCGTCCGAGCTGGCATCGCCCTCGAGCCGCACCACGCGCAGGCTGCCGAGGTCGCCGCCGGCGGCGCAGACCTCGCGGACGATCGACGGCACCGCGTGCAGCATCGTCATCCGCTCGGCGGCGATGCGCCGCGCCAGCCCGCCGAAACCCTCGCGCCGCAGGTCGACCGGGTGGCTGCAGGCGCCGTTGAGCAGGGCCGCGAACAGGCTCGACACCGCCCCGCTGAACGCCGGCCCCTGCACCAGCGACAGCCGGTCGTCGCAGCCGATCCGCAGGCTGTCGGTGTAGCGCAGGATGTTGTGCAGGACGTTGCGGTGCGCGTCGACGACGCCCTTGGGCCGGCCGGTCGAGCCCGAGGTGTAGTAGAGGCAGGCCGGCCGCTCGCCCGACAGCGGCAGCGCCGGATCGGTCCCGGGCAGCTCCCGGTCCAGCGCGTCGACCACCAGCACGTCGTCCCGGCCGAGCAGGGCCATGGCCGCCGCGCGGCGCGCCGCCAGGGTCAGGACCAGCGCCGGTTCCGCGTCTGTGATGGCGACACGATTGCGCGCGTCGGCATGCGCCGGGTCGAGCGGGACGTAGATCTTGCCGGCGGCGAGGGTTCCGAGGATGGCGGCGACGAGATCCGCACCCTGGTCCAGCAGCAGCGCCACCGGCTCGGACGCGTCGCCGCGCCGCGCCAGCACGGCCCGGGCGATCCGCCAGGCCCGCGCCGCCAGCTGCGCATAGGTCAGGATGTCATCGGCGGTCCGCAGCGCCGGCCGGTCGGGATGCCGGCGGACGATCTCGGCGAAGCGCGCCGGGATGCCGCGCTCGAGCGCGTCGCGGGGAAAGGGGAGCCACCCGCCGCCGGGAACCAGCCGATGCCGGTCGTCGGCGGGTGGCACCGGCGGTTACCGGGCCGGGCGCATCCCGGGCATCGCCCGCAGGAAGTCCTCCATGCGCGCCCGGAGCTTGCCGATCCGCATCACGTCCTCGATGCGGCGGTCGAGGAAGGTCCAGCTGGCGGCACTGTCCTCGGACTGGTCCTGCAGCCAGTAGAGCGTCGTCGCCGACAGCACGCCGGCGAGCGTCACCCGCCGCGTGTACCAGCTGATCCCCTCGGCCGAGCTGCCGGGCATGCCGGCGACGTCCCAGATCAGGTCGGCGGTGCGCCACAGCGAGCGGGTGCCGCCCGGCAGGCCGCTCGGCACGGCCCGCGCCGCCAGCGCCCGGCGGACCGCCTCGCGGTGCGGCTCGAGCGCCTCGTAGCGGGCGCGGACGATCCGGGCGATGCGCTTGCGCACCGGCAGCCGGTCGAGCTCCACACCCTCGAGCCGCGCCAGCATCTGCCGGTCGGTCCACTCGTCCAGCCATTCGAGCAGGCTCTCGCCGCCCTGCGGGAACAGGCGGGTGGCGGTGGCCTTGTCGAAGCCGCAGTCGGCGGCGGCGTTCTGCAGCGTGCGCCGGCTCCAGCCGTCGAACGCGGCGTGGGTCAGCGCCGCCTCGAGGACGCGGTCCTTCTGCTCGCGCCGTTCCTCGGTGGCCTCGCTCATTCCTGAACTTCCTCCATGCGGCTGCGCCAGGCCTGCAGCAGCGGCAGCTCGCGGTCGAACGCGATCTGGCGCAGGTCGGTCATCCGGCTGAGATAGAGCACGCCGTCGAGGTGATCGACCTCGTGCTGCAGGACCCGGGCGAAGAATCCCTCGGCCAGGCCTTCGCGCGGGGCGCCGTCGCGGTCCAGCGCCCGCCAGCGCAGCCGGCGGTGCCGCGGCACCAGGCCGCGCAGGCCCGGGATCGACAGGCAGCCCTCGAAGCCGTCCTCCATCTCGCCGTCGACCGGCTCCAGCACCGGATCGACCAGCACGTGGCAGGTCGGCGGGTTGCCGTCCGCGGCGCTGGCCGGGTCGACCGCGAGGATCAGCCGCAGGCTCTCGTGGACCTGCGGGGCGGCGAGGCCGACGCCGCCGGCGTCCTGCATCGTCTCCAGCATGTCCTCGATCAGCCGGGCGATCTCCGGCCGGGTCGGGTCGCCGACGGGCTGGGCCCGGGCGAGCAGCACGGGATGGCCGAGGCGGGCGATCTTGCGCAGGGTCATGCCGTCGATGTAGGGGCTGCGCCGCGGCAAGCAAAGGGCTCCTCTTCCCCGCTGCCGCGACCCGTGATAGAAGCTCGCCAGCCCTCTTGCCGAGGGGATGTGTTCGTTCGGCCCGAGTTCGGCCGGTTTGCGGAGTGAGAGCCATCGTCGAGGTTCAGGTTCGCGACAACAATGTCGACCAGGCCCTCCGCGCGCTGAAGAAGAAGATGCAGCGCGAGGGACTGTACCGCGAGATGCGGATGCGCCGGCACTACGAGAAGCCGTCGGAGAAGCGCGCGCGCGAGAAGGCCGAGGCGCTGCGCCGGTTCCGCAAGCTGATGCGCAAGCGCGCCGAGCGCGACGAGGTCTAGGCTGCCGGCCTCCGCGGAGGCCGTTTCCGGACTGCGAGAAAGCCCGCCCTGACCGGCGGGCTTTTGTCGTTGGCCGTACCGCCGCCCGGGCGGCTCAGTGCCCGCCCTGCTGGAAGCGGGCGAGGAAGGCCTGCAGCCGCGGGTGCTTCGGTGCGCCGAACACCTCGACCGGCCTGCCGGTCTCGGCGACGCGGCCGGCGTCCATGAACACGACCCGGTCGGCGACGTCGCGCACGAACAGCATCTCGTGGCTGACGACGATCATCGTCATTCCCGACTGGGCGAGGTCGCGCATCACCGCCAGCACCTCGCCGACCAGCTCCGGGTCGAGCGCCGAGGTGACCTCGTCGAACAGGACCAGCCGCGGCTCCATCGCCAGGGCCCGGGCGATCGCGACGCGCTGCTGCTGCCCGCCGGAGAGCTGGTAGGGGTAGTGCTGCGCCCGCTCGGCGAGGCCGACCTTGGCCAGCCAGCGCTGCGCCGTGTCGCGCGCCTCGCCGGCGCTCTTGCCCAGCACCTTGGTCAGCCCGAGCATCACGTTGCGCTCGGCGGTCAGGTGCGGGAACAGGTTGTACTGCTGGAAGACCATGCCGATGTGGGCGCGCTGGGCGGCGACGGCGCGCTCGGACAGCCGCTTCCTGACGCTGCCCTCCATCCGGTAGCCGATCGCCTCGCCGCCGATCCGGATCTCGCCCTGGTCGAACTCCTCGAGCCGGTTGATGCAGCGCAGGAAGGTGGTCTTGCCCGAGCCCGAGGCGCCGATCAGCGCCACCACCTCGCCCTGGTTGACCTCGAGGTCGATGCCCTTGAGCACCTCGACGTCGTTGAAGCGCTTGTGAACGTCGCGGGCGACCAGCAGGGGGGCGTCGGCCATGGTCCTCAGTAGCGCAGATAGCTGTAGCGGCGCTCGACCATGGCCCCGACCTGGGCGATGGCGAAGCTGATGGTGAAGTAGATCAGGAACGCCAGACCGTAGAACTGCAGCGGCATGTAGGTGCGCGAGATGACCTGCTGGGTCGCCAGCAGCAGCTCGACCACGCCGATGATCGACACCAGCGTGGTGCCCTTGACCATCTCGGCGGTGGTGTTGATCCAGGGCGGCAGGAAGCGGCGCAGCGCCTGCGGCAGGATCACGTAGACCAGCCGCTGCGGGAAGGTCAGGCCGATGGCCTTGCCGGCCTCCATCTGGCCGTTCGGGATCGACTGCAGCGCCCCGCGGAACGATTCCGAGACATGCGCGCTGCAGAACGCGCCCAGCGCCAGCACGCCGGCGCTGAACGCCGACAGCTTCACCTTGAAGATGGCGAAGCCGTAGAACGTGAACAGGATCAGCACCAGCAGCGGGATGCCGCGGAGCAGGTCGACGAACAGGCGGATCGGCCAGCGGACGTACCAGCGGCCGTAGGCGAGCCCGAGGCCGCCGAACAGGCCGACCACCGTGCCCAGCAGGATGATCAGCACCGACAGCTGGACGGTGACGAGGGTGCCGTTGAGCAGGGCCCAGCGGGCCAGCCACAGCTGCTCCCAGAAGGTCGGCTGTTCCATCAGCGGATGCTCGAGTAGCGGCGCTCGAGCAGGCGCAGGCCGATGGCGATGGCGTAGGAGGTGGCGAGGTAGAGCGCGCTCGCGGTCAGCCAGGCCTCCATGACGCGGAAGGTGTTCACGTTGATCTGCCGGGCATAGAAGGTCAGCTCGGGCACGGCGATGGCCGCCGCCAGCGAGGTGTCCTTGAACAGCGAGATCAGGTTGTTGCCGAGGGCGGGCAGGGCGATGCGGAACATCACCGGCCAGATCACGTAGACCTGCCGCTGCCACGGGCGCAGCCCGATGGCCTTGGCGGCGTCGGTGTAGCCCTTGGGCACCGAGGCCAGGCCGGCGCGGAACACCTCGGTGAGGTAGGCGGCGGCGTACAGTGTCAGCGTGACGACGAACGATTCGATCTTGGCGAGGAAGGTGATCCCCAGCTCCGGCAGCCCGAAGAACATGAAGAAGACCAGCAGCAGCAGCGGCGAGTTGCGGAAGATCTCGCAGTAGATCCAGGTCAGGCCGCGCAGCCAGCGGTTCGGCGACAGCCGGCCGTAGGCCAGCAGCAGGCCCAGCACGGTGCCGATGGCCAGCGAGATCGCCGCCATCGCCAGGCCGAGCAGCAGCCCGTCGATCAGCTTGTCGAAGCTGCGCCAGACCGGGGCGAAGTTGAAGTTGTAGGCGAGCAACGGGCGGGGTCCGGTGGCGGCCGCAGCCGGAGCCGCGGCCGCCGGATCCGTTGGCTCAGGAGAACTCGGTCGGGAAGCCGACCGAAGGCGTCGGCAGGTCGATGAAGAACCACTTCTTGTAGGAGGCGGCGAAGGTGTCGAAGTCGACGCCCATCATCGCCTCCTTGAACACGGTGTTGACCCAGTTGAGCCACACCGGGTCGCCGGGCTTCACCGCGGCGGCGTAGGAGTTCGGCAGCCAGCCGTAGCCGGCCTCCTTGTAGCGCCCTGGTTGCTGCACCATCAGCCACTGGATGGCCGACAGGTCGGCGTTGTAGGCGTCGGCGCGCTTGGCGTTGACCGCCTGCAGGGCGGCGTCCGGGCTCTCGTACTGGTCGACGACCGCCTCGGGCAGGGTGCGGTGCACCCAGTCCTCGGCGAACACGTTCTGCAGCACCGAGACGTGGACCTTGTTGCCGGCCGCCTTCAGCGAGGCGACGTCGCTGTAGGGCGAGTCCGCCAGCATCAGCAGGCCGACGCCCTCGCGGTAGTAGGGGATGGTGAACTCGACCTGCTGGGCGCGGCCGGGCGTCACCGTCATGAACTGCACGCAGATGTCGACCTGGTCGGTGACCAGGTTCGGGATGCGCGCGTCGGCCGCCTGCTTGACGAACTCGACCTTGGTCGGGTCGTCGAACAGCGACTTGGCGATCAGCCGGGCCATGTCGATGTCCATGCCCTGCAGCTCGCCGTTGGCATCCTCGAAATGCCAGGGCGGGTTGGTCGAGCCGGTGCCGACGATCAGCTTGCCGCGGGCCAGGACCTCCTGGAGCTTGCTCTGGCTGGCGTCGACGCCGGCCGCCTGGGCGGCACGCCCGGCCAGCAGGGCGGCGCCGACCGCACCGGCGGCCGACAGGCCCATGATCCGGCGCCGCGCCAGCGCGGCTTCCGGACGGTTCTCGTTCTCCATAACGTCCCCCTCATGTTGGCGGCGGTGAGCCGCACCTGCTCTCGGGCACAGCAAGAAGTGAACCAGAAATCCCCGGCCGTTCAAGTTACCTCAGCGGGTGGCAGGTCGCCATTCAACATTGCGGCGAGCCGGCGTGACGATCCGCAACCCAGGGTCCAACCGGTATGGCCGTGGCCGCCATTGACCCAGAGTCCGGCGACCCGCGTCCGGCCGGTCAGCGGCACGCCGGCCGGCGTCACCGGCCGCAGCCCGGCCCAGGACACCGCCCGCGGATCGGCGACGCAGGCGGCGAACTGCGGGAACAGGGCGCTCACCCGGTCGACGCTGGCCTTGATCCGCGCCGGGTCGGGCGTGGTGTCGAAGCCGGTGATCTCGGCCGAGCCCGCGACGCGCAGCCGGTCCTCGCCGATCGGCACGATCACCATGTGCCGCTCGTTGTCGAGCAGGCCGTGGCGCGGGCCGTCGGGCCAGCGGTCGCGCGGCGTGGTCAAGGAGACGCCCTTGATCGGCCACAGCGGGACCCGCAGCCCGACCGTGCCGAGCAGGCCGTTCAGCCAGGCGCCGGTGGCGACGACCGCCGTCTCCGTGGCGATGCGGCCCTGGTCAGTCTGCACCGCCACCAGCCGGCCGCGCTCCATGGCCAGCCCGCGCACCTTGGTGCTCCAGCGGAAGCGCACGCCGCGGCCGGCCAGCCAGCCGGCCAGCCGGTCGCAGAACAGGTGGCAGTCGCCGAGCTCGTCCTGGGGGAAGGCGAAGCCGCCGGCGAGCGGGCCGCGCATCGTCGCCAGCACCGGGTCGCGCTCGACCAGGGCGGCGCGGTCCAGCGTCTCGACCAGCAGCCCCGCCTCCTGCAGCGGCGCGTACTCGGCCTTGCCGGCGTCGAAGGCGGCCTCGGTGCCGTAGATCCGCAGCACCCGGCCCGGCCGGCGCTCGTAGTCGATGCCGGTGGCCTCGCGGATCGCCGCCATCCCGTCGAGGCTCTCGAAGGCCAGCCGCAGGTTGCCCAGGGCATGGGCATGGTGCCGCTCGGCCCGGCAGTTGCGCAGGAAGCTCAGGCCCCAGCGCCACATCTTCGGCAGCGCCGACGGGCGCAGCAGCATCGGCGCGTCGGTCCGGCCCAGCGAGCGGACGATCTCCTTCCACACCCCCGGTGCCGACCACGGCTCGACGGCGCTGGCGTGCTGCAGCGCCCCGTTGCCCCAGCTGGTCTCGAGCCCGGCGCCGGGCTGGCGGTCGATGACCTCGACCTCGTGGCCGGCGCGATGCAGCCACCACGCCGTCGTGATCCCGACGATACCGGCCCCGATGACGACGACGCGCATGCCTGGCGTTATCCGTTTCCGCCGCCCGGCAGCGACCGGGCGCCGGCGGTTCCTCGCAATGCCCGCGCCGGCTCAGCCGGCGGCGATCTCGCGCAGCCGCTTCACGCCGTCGCGGTAGGTCTGCTCGATCATGCCGACCAGCGCCGCCTCGTCGCTGCCCGGCGTGCCGGCGAAGCGGCTCGACCAGGTCAGCCGGCTGCCGCTCCCGTCCGGCGTCACCGTGACGGTGGCGGCGTAGCTGGCGATCGGCAGGTCGGTGGCGACGACGCTGTAGCTGTAGCTCCGCCCGGCCTCGTCCCGGGCGTCCTGCCGCTCGCGGGCATAGACGTCGGCCCCGACGAACCCCAGCAGCCGCAGCGCGCCTACGCCCGACCCCTCGACGCTGCAGCGGGAGATCGCCGGCAGCCAGCCGGTGAGCCCGCCGAAGTCGCCGACGAGCGCCCAGAGGCGGTCGGGCTCCATCGCGATCGGCTCCGAGACCGAGACCGTGGCCATCTGCGTTCCTCCCTGCTGCCTTCCGGGCAGTTTGGCGGCTCCGGGCTCCCCGGCTCAAGGGCCTCGCCCGGCCGGCAGCCCTGCGTCGCGCCGTGGCCTCGGCTGCCGGCACATGCGACAGTGCGGATCGATGCCGGCGCGGAAGGGGCACGGTCGTGACGATCCCCAAGGTCATCCTCGACACCGACTTCAACACCATGGGCGACGACGGCCAGGTGCTGGTCATGCTCGCCCGGGCGATGCGCCGCGGCCAGCTCGAGCTGCTGGGCGTCACCACCGTCACCGGCAACGAGTGGGTCGAGCAGGAGACCGCCGAGGCGCTGCGCGCGGTCGAGCGGCTGGGACTCGGTGGCCGGGTCCCCGTCCATGCCGGCGCCGTCTTCCCGCTGCTGCGCGACGAGGCCGGCATCGAGGCCGAGCTCGCCGCCACGCCCGGCATCTACACCGGCGCCTGGCGCAAGCCGCGGCCCGATCCGGGCGACATCCTGCCGCCGCCCGACGGCTTCGCCGCCATCGAGGCCGCCTCCGCGCACGCCGTCGACTTCCTGGTCGACGCCATCCGCGCCCATCCGGGCGAGGTCACGGTCCTCGCCATCGGCCCGCTGACCAACCTGGCGCTGGCCTGCCGCAAGGCGCCGGACATCGCGCTCAAGCTGCAGCGCATCGTCTACATGGGCGGTGCGGTCGACGTCCCGGGCAACATCACCGCCACGGCCGAGTTCAACTGGTGGTTCGACCCGGAGGCCGCACGCATCGTCCTGCGCCAGCCGGTGCCGCACGTCGTCGTCCCGCTCGACCTCACCAACAAGGCCCGCTTCGGCAAGGATGTCTTTGATGCGGTCGCCACAGGCGACCCGGTGGTCGGCCCGCTGTTCGCCGCGACCTACGGCGCGACCTTCGCGGCCGATCCGGCCGCCACGGCCGAGATCTGGGACACCCTGGCCGCCGCCGCCATCCTCGAGCCCGGCCTCGTCACCGCCAGCCGCGACGTCTGGCTCGACCTCGTCGCCGTCTCCGGCCCTGACTACGGCCGCTCGGTCGCGTTCGCGAGCGATCCCCCGCCGGGCGCCCGGCGGGCGACGCTGCTGCTGGACGTGGACCTCGACCGCTTCTGGCGCTTCTACGTCGAGGCCCTGACCGATCCGTTCGGCTAGTGCCCGCCGCCGGTCATGCCCTTGACGATTTCCTCGGTCATCTTCTTGGCGTCGCCGAACAGCATCATGGTGTTGGGCTGGTAGAACAGCGAGTTCTCGATGCCGGCGTAGCCGGCGGCCATGCTGCGCTTGACGAAGAAGACGGCCTTGGCCTTGTCGACGTCGAGCACCGGCATGCCGAAGATCGGCGAGCTCGGGTCGGACTTGGCGGCCGGGTTGGTGATGTCGTTGGCGCCGATGACGTAGGCGACGTCGGCCTGCTGGAAGTCGTTGTTGATCTCGTCCATCTCGAAGACGACGTCGTAGGGGATGTTGGCCTCGGCCAGCAGCACGTTCATGTGGCCCGGCATGCGCCCGGCCACCGGGTGGATGGCGAAGCGGACGTTGACCCCCTTCTTGACCAGCGTGTCGTAGAGCTCGCGCACCGCGTGCTGGGCCTGCGCCACCGCCATGCCGTAGCCCGGCACGATGATGCAGCTCTGCGCGTTCTCCATGATGAAGGCGGCGTCCTCGGCCGAGCCGGCCTTGACCGTCTTGTCGCCGCCGTCGTCGCCGCCGGCCGCGGCGCTGTCGCCGCCGAAGCCGCCGAGGATGACGCTCACGAACGAGCGGTTCATCGCCTTGCACATGATGTAGCTGAGGATGGCGCCGGAGCTGCCGACCAGGGCGCCGGTGATGATCAGCATCGGGTTGTGCAGGGTGAAGCCGATGCCGGCCGCGGCCCAGCCCGAGTAGCTGTTCAGCATCGACACGACGACCGGCATGTCGGCGCCGCCGATCGGGATGATCAGCAGGAAGCCGATGGCGAAGGCCAAGAGCGTCATCAGCAGGAACACGCCGCCCGACTCGCCGCGGACGAACAGCACCAGCAGCAGGAGGATGGCGAGGCCGACCGCGATGTTGATGACGTGGCGGCCGGGCAGGAGGATCGGCTTGCTCGACATCGCCGCGGTGACGATGCCCTTGAGCGGGCCCAGCGCGTTCTCGACCGCCGGCGGCAGCTTCGCCTGCAGCTTGCCGAAGGCGATCAGCGAGCCCGAGAAGGTGATCGCACCGATGATCGTGCCGAGGCCCATCTCGGCCAGCGACAGCCCCTTGATGGTGCCGTCGGGGTTGGTGATGTGGAAGTCGCCGGGGTTGAGGAAGGCCGCGGCCGCGACGAACACGGCGGCGAGGCCGACCAGCGAGTGGAAGGCGGCGACGAGCTGCGGCATCGCCGTCATCTCGATCCGCTTGGCGACGATGAAGCCGATGCCGCCGCCGATGGCGATGCCGAGGATGATCAGCAGGTAGCTGATCGGCCCGGGGTGCGACAGGGCGAGCAGGGTGATGGCGACGGCGATGGCCATGCCGGCCATGCCGTAGCGGTTGCCCATGCGGCTGGTGGCGGCGCTGGACAGGCCGCGCAGCGCCATGATGAAGCAGACGGCAGCGACCAGGTAGCCGACCGCGGCGAGGTTGGTGCTCATCGGGGCGGCCTCAGCTCCGCTTCTTGAACATGGCGAGCATGCGCTCGGTCACGGCGAACCCGCCGAAGATGTTCACCGCCGCCAGGATGATGGCGAGGAACCCGAAGAACATCGACCAGCCCGAGCCCGACCCGGCGGCGATCAGCGCGCCGACGATGATCACGCTCGAGATCGCGTTGGTGACGGACATCAGCGGCGTGTGCAGCGCCGGCGTCACCGACCAGACGACGTAGTAGCCGACGAAGATCGCCAGCACGAAGATGATGAGGTTCATCACGCCGACGTCGATCGCTTCCATCGGTCCGTCTCCCTCAGGCCGCGGCGGCGGGGATGAAGTTCTTGTGGACGACCTGCCCGTCCTTGGTGAGCAGGGTGCCGGCGACGAGGTCGTCGTTGGTGTCGATCACCAGCTCCGGCCCCTTCTTCACCAGCAGGCCCATGAAGTTCAGCAGGTTCTTGGCGTAGAGCACGGTCGTGGCGGGGGCGAGGCGGGCCGGCAGGTTGCGGGCGCCGACGATGGTGACGTGGCCGGCCTGGACGGTGCCGCCGGGCTCGCTGCCCTCGACGTTGCCGCCGCTCTCGGCCGCCATGTCGAGCACCACCGAGCCCGGCTTCATCGAGGCCACCATGGCCGCGGTGATGATCCGCGGCGCCTTGCGCCCCGGCACCTGGGCCGTGGTGATGACGATGTCCTGGGTCTTCAGGTGCTCGGCCACCATCTCGGCCTGCTTGGCCTGCTCCTCGGGCGTCAGCGGGCGGGCGTAGCCGCCGGCGGTGGCCGCACCCTCGGGGATGAAGCCGACGAACTTGGCCCCCAGGCTCTCGATCTCCTGCTTGGCCGCCGGGCGCACGTCGGTGGCGGTCACGACCGCGCCCATGCGCCGGGCGGTGGCGATCGCCTGCAGGCCGGCGACGCCGGCGCCGAGGATGAAGATCTTGGCCGGCGTCACCGTGCCGGCGGCGGTCATCATCATCGGCAGCACGCGGCTGTAGGCCGCCATGGCGTCGATGACGGCCTTGTAGCCGGCGAGGTTGGCCTGGCTCGAGAGCACGTCCATGGCCTGGCCGCGGGTCGTGCGCGGCAGCAGCTCGAGGGCGAAGGCGGCGACGCCGGCCTTGCCGTAGGCCTCGACCTGCTCCTTGTTCATGTAGGGGTCGAGCATGCCGACCAGGATCTGGCCCGGCTTCAGCATGGCCATCTCGGCGTCGGTCGGGCGCTGCACCTTGAGCACCACCTCGCCGGCGAACGCCTCGGCGGCGCTGTCGACGAGGGTGCCGCCGGCATCGGCGAACGCCTGGTCGCTGATCGCCGCACCGGCCCCGGCGCCGCGCTCGACCGCGACCTCGAGGCCCATGCCGGCCAGCTTCTTCACCGTCTCCGGCGAAGCCGCGCAGCGCGACTCATGCTCGCGACGCTCCTTCGGAATGCCGACCCGCATCGCCCCTCCCGGCTCTGACGGCTGCCACGGCCTGCTTCTACGGCCGTGGCGGTGTCCTAGATGACAAGGCGAGCCCTTGGCAATGCACGCCCCGGATGCATTCCGCTCAATGGCACAGGCGATGGAAGCGCCAGGCCAGCGGCACGCCGACGGCGGCGAGGCCGATGGCGAGGCCCATCCAGATGCCGAAGCCGCCGAGCCCGGCCCAGAAGCCGAGCACGAGGCAGGCCGGGAAGCCGATCACCCAGTAGCCGAAGCCGGCGATCAGCAGCGGCACGCGGGTGTCGCGGATGCCGCGCAGCGCCCCCATGGCGATGACCTGCAGGCCGTCGATCAGCTGGAAGAAGGCGGCGATGCGCAGGAAGCCGGCCGCCAGCCCCAGCACCACCGGGGCCGCCGGGTCGCCCTCGTGCAGGAAGTGGCTGACCAGCCAGTCCGGGGCCAGCCAGAACAGCACGCCGCAGCCGCCCATGAAGGCGACGCCCATGGCGCAGGCGACGAAGCCGGCGCGCCGCGCCGCCGCCATGTCGCCGGCCCCGGCGGCGAGGCCGACCCGCACCGTCGCCGCCATCGACACGCCCAGCGGCACCATGAACGAGGTGCTGGCGATCTGGATGGCGATCTGGTGCGCCGCGACCTGGGCCGGGCCGATCCAGCCCATCAGGAAGGCGGCCCCGGTGAACAGCCCGACCTCCATGAGCAGGGTCGCACCGATCGGCAGGCCGAGCTTCAGGATGTCGCGGAACATCGGCCAGTCGGCCTCGGCCAGCCGGCCGAACACGGCGTAGCGCCGGTAGGGCCGGACGTTGGCGGCGTAGATCGACAGCGCCACGAACATGGCGAGGTTCACCAGCGTCGAGGCGAGGCCCGAGCCGGTCAGGCCCAGCGCCGGGAATCCGAGATGGCCGAACACCAGCACCCAGTTCAGCAGCGCGTTCACGACCACGCCGCTCAGCATCACCACCACCACCGGTGCCGTGCGCTCGAAGGCGGTGACGAAGTTGCGCATGACGATGAGGCCCAGCGCCCAGGGCAGGCTCCACATCAGCGCGTGCATCAGCGTCTCGGCGTTGGCGGCCAGCACCGGGTCCTGGCCGATCAGCTCGAGGAACTCGCTGGTGAACCACAGCAGCACCAGGCAGGGTACGGAGATCGCCAGCGCCACCCACAGGCCCTGCCGCACCGTCCGCCGCAGCCGCAGCGGCCGGCCGCCGCCCAGCGCCTGCGCCACCAGCGGCGAGGTCGCCATGACCACGCCGATGCAGCTGACCAGGATGACGTGGAACAGCGCGATCGCCAGCGCCGCCGCGGCCAGCGCCTCGGCGCTGAGCCGGCCGAGCACGATCACGTCGGTGGTGTTGATCGCGATCTGGCCCAGCTGGGTCAGCGCCAGCGGCAGGGCGAGCGCCGTCGTGGCGCGGATCTCCGCGCGCAGGGAAGCGGCCGGCAGGGGTGCCGCGGTCGCGAGCTGCGTCGCCATGCTGGGTGTGGCCCGAACGGAAAAAGCCGTTCCGTCTACCGGAGCGGGAGGCCGTGGTCAAACTCGCGGCGCACAGGTCAGCCCGCCGGCCACAGCATCAGCCACGCCGCCTGGGCGAGGTAGACGGCGCCCAGCGCCAGGATGATGACCCGGCTCCAGCGGCGGAAGCCGGTGTCGGTCAGCCCGTCCAGCACGCGCTTGCCGAGGGCGGTGCCGAGGATCGCGGCGACGATCAGGGCACCCGGCAGCCAGGCCGGCAGGCCCGCGGTGCCGCCGCCCAGCAGCGCGCCGAAATAGACCAGCTTGCCGATGTGCCCGGTGGCGGCGCACACCGCCTTGGTCGCCACCACCTGGTGCCGGGTGAGGTTGGTGCGGACGAAGAACACGTCGAGCAGCGGCCCGGCGACGCCGGCCACCAGCTGGATCGAGTTGACGAGGAAGCCGCAGGTCTGGGCCTGGCCGCGCCGGGTGATGTCGAGCAGCAGGCCCTTCGGCACCACCAGCTGGCTGAACGGCACCAGCCCCATCAGCAGGAACACCAGCGGCTTGGGCGGGCTGAAGGCGACGACGAGGAACAGGCCGACGGAGGCGCCGACGCCGACCAGGTAGCGGGCGACCACCCGCCAGTCGATGTCGCGCCGGTTCAGCCAGGCCCGCCAGCCATTGGCGACCACCTGGGCGGTGCCGTGCAGCACCATCGCCTGCGCCACCGGCAGGAGCCAGGCCATCAGGCCCATCAGCAGCATGCCGCCGGCCATGCCGAACACGCCGGACAGCATCGACGTCGCCACCACCGCGGCGACGAGGCCGAGCCAGATGCCGGTCATGGCCGTGGCGCTTGACCCGGAGGCCGGGTCGGGTCATCCGGACCGGATCGTCGGTAACCCGGAGCCGGCCCCATGCGCCGCCTGATCCTTTCCACCCTGCTGTCCGCCGCCGTGCTGCTGTCCGCCGGCATCGCGCGCGCCGCCGATGCCGTCGGCACCTCGGCGCGCCGATCCGGACTCGGTCAAGGCGATGGTCACGGAGATGGGCAAGCGCATGCTGGCGATGATGGACGAGGAGGACCGCGCCTCGATGACCGAGGCGGTCGACGCGCTGAAGGGCCAGCTGGCCAAGGCCAAGGCCGAGGGTGGCGACACCGCCGAGCTCGAGGGGCAGATCGCCATGATGCAGGGCATGCTCGACGGCGAGGTGTCGCCCGAGGCCATGCAGGAGATGACCGGCGCCCTCGACGTGACGCTGGAGCTCGCCGCCGACGGCTCGGTGACGATGCGCAGCGGCCCGGAGGAGGACGACGTCGACCATGGCACCTGGAAGCTCGACGGCAACACCGTCGAGATCGTCGGCGACGCCGACGCGGCCGAGGTCCACATGACCGGCACCATCGACGGCGACCGCATGGAGCTGCGCGAGGCCCCCGGCGGCGACGACGGGAGCGACGACATCACCGACGAGGACCTCGCCGGCCTGGTCCTGGTGATGATCCGCCAGTAGGCGGCCCGCGGGCCGCGCCTACTCCGGCGCCCCGAAGATCTTGGGGTCGCTCCAGCGGAACAGCGAGGCGTCGAGCGGCACGTCGAGCTCGACGTCGTAGAGCAGGACCCTGGTCACCAGCGCCTGCGGATCGGTCACCGACCAGCGGCGCAGCGCCACCGGGGCATTGCCGAAGACCAGGGTGACGCTGCCCTGGTCGGGCTCGGCGGCGCGCACCACGGTGACGTCGATCTCGCCTTCCTGCTCGACCACGTCGGTGACCTTGACCTCGCCGCCGAGCTCGACCCGCTCGGCGAGCAGGAAGCCCAGCGGCGTCTGGGCCAGCGGGATGACGTTCTGCTGGTTGATGCTGCCGTCCCAGAAGATCAGCCGCCAGTCGGTGGCGACCAGCAGCACCTTCGACGGCGGGTCGTAGTCGAAGCGCATCTGCCCCGGCCGCTTCAGGTAGACCTTGCCGGTCGCCATGCTGCCGTCCGGGGCGATCTGCTCGAAGCGGGCGCGCAGCGTGCGGAAGCTGTTGAGGTAGGCCTCGACCAGCTGCAGCGCCTCGTCGGCGGCGGCCGGCAGGTCGGCGCGCGCCGGGCGCGCCAGCGCGGCGAGGGCCAGGGTCGCGGCCAGCGCATGGCGCCGCGAGAAGGCAGCAGGCATCAGCGATCGTCCCTTGCGAGCGACCGTGCATGTAGGCGCTGCCGTGCCCGCCCGCCAGCCGCCGCGACCGCCACGCCCGCCGCCAGCGCCGGCACCCAGGCGAACGGCTCGCCCATCGCCCCGAGCGTGACGCTGCCGGCGAGGCACCACAGCGCCGGCAGCGGCAGCAGCCAGCTTGGCGCCCCGCTCAGCAGGACGAGCCCCAGCGTCGCGATCGCCGTCGGGTCCGGCATCAGCCCGAAGGCCTCGGCCGACGCCGCCTCGCGTCCGCCGGCCAGCGCCAGCAGCGGATGCAGGGCGATGCCCCATGCCGCCAGGACACCGCCGACGGCCGGCAGCGGCGTCCCGCCGCCGTCGCGCACCGCCGCCACGGCCAGCAGCGCCGCCTGCAGCACGAACAGCGGCACGGCGTAGGCCGCAGCCCAGTTGATCGTCGCATAGCGCCCGCCGACGAAGGCGAGGCCCGTCAGCAGCCACAGCCCCGCCAGCGCCAGGAGGCACCAGCGCCGCGCCTGCGCCGGCCGCCACAGCCCCCAGCCCAGCAGCGCCAGCCCGCCCGCCACCGTCGCCACGGGCAGCGGCCACAGGCCCGCCTGGTAGCTCGCCACCAGCCGCCAGTAGGTCCGCGGCGCGAACAGCAGGAAGTCCTCGGCCCCGTAGGACCACCAGTCGGGCATCAGAGATCCTGCAGCGCCGCCTCGATCCGCCGGCGCATGGCGGCGTCCGGAAACGGCTCGCGCGCCGCCTGCAGGTTCTCGGTGACGTGGTCGACCCGCGTCGTCGCCGGGATCACCGTGGTCACCGCCGGGTGGCCCAGGATGTGGCGCAGGATCAGCTGCGCCCAGGTCGTCGCCCCGGCCTCGGCCGCCCAGTCGGGCAACGGCTCGTCCTCCAGCCGGCGGGTCAGCGCGCCCTGGCGGAACGGCCGGTTGACGATCACCGCGATGCCGCGCTCCTGCGCCAGCGGCAGCAGGCGCGCCTCGGCCTCGCGGTCGAGCGGGTTGTAGGTCAGCTGGACGAAATCCAGCTTCTGGGTGCGCATCACCTGCTCGAACAGGTCGTGCCGCCGGCCCTCCGAGGTGGTGATGCCGACGTAGCGCAGCCTGCCGTCCGCCTTCATCCGCTGCAGCGTCGCCAGGTGCTCCTCCCAGGCCAGCAGGTTGTGGACCTGCAGCAGGTCGAACGCCGGCACGCCCCAGAGCCGCTGCGACTGGGCGATCTGCGCCGGGACCGGCGTCGCCCGACGAGATCCAGACCTTGTCCGCCGAAAACAGGCCTGCCGGCCGGCCGAGGCTCGCCAGCCCGCGGCCGATCACCGCCTGGGCCGAGCCGTACATCGGCGAGCTGTCGACCATCGCCCCGCCGCCGGCGAAGAAGGCCCGCATCACCGCGGTGCATTCGTCCTGCAGCACCGGGTCGTCGCCGACGTTGAAGGTGATCCAGCTGCCGAGGCCGACCGCCGGGATGGGCTCGCCGCTCGACGGGATGACGCGGGTCGCCACCCCGCTCGCCTGCGCCGGCAGGGCGGCCGCGGCGGCGACGCCCATGGCCCCGGCCAGCAGCCCGCGTCGGGTCGTGCGCATCGAAGCTCCTCCTGTCACCCCGGCCGGTCCCGGACGTTGACCTGGAGACGGCCCATGCCGACATCCAGTCCTGAGGGCGGGGAAATCCCTTGACCCGTCCCGGCGCTGGCTCCCATTGCACCGCAGCAGCTTGCGGCAGGCGGATCCTCCGATGACCTCGATCCTCGACCAGTTGCGCCAGATGACCGTCGTCGTCGCCGACACCGGCGACATCGACGCGGTCCGCGCCCTCAAGCCCGAGGACTGCACCACCAACCCGTCGATCGTGCTGAAGGCGGTGCAGTCGCCGGCCTTCGCCGACCATCTGGCGCGCGCCCTGCGCGACGGCCGCGGCCAGTCGGTGCCGCAGATCGCCGACCGGCTGACCGTCGACGTCGGTGCCGAGCTCGCCGGGATCGTCCCCGGCCGGGTCTCGACCGAGGTCGATGCCCGCCTGTCGTTCGACACCGAGGCCTCGATCGCCAAGGCGCGCGCCCTGATCGCCGCCTACGCCGCCCGCGGCATCGGCCGCGAGCGCATCCTGATCAAGCTCGCCTCCACCTGGGAGGGCATCGTCGCCGCCCGCCAGCTGGAGACCGAGGGCATCAACTGCAACCTGACGCTGCTGTTCTGCATGGCCCAGGCGGTCGCCTGCGCCGAGGCCGGCGTCTTCCTGATCTCGCCCTTCGTCGGCCGCATCACCGACTGGCACAGCCAGAAGACCGGCAAGACCTTCGAGCCCGACAGCGACCCCGGCGTGCTCTCGGTCCGCCGCATCTACGACTACTACAAGGCCAACGGCATCAAGACCGTCGTGATGGGCGCCTCGTTCCGCAGCACCGGGCAGATCCGGGCCCTGGCCGGCTGCGACCGGCTGACCATCGCTCCCAACCTGCTCGACGAGATGGCGCGGAGCGACGGCCGGCTCGAGCGCGTGCTGGCGCCCGACAACGTCGCGAAGGTCCCCGCCCAGCGCCTCGACGAGCGCGAGTTCCGCTGGCAGCTCAACAGCGACGCCATGGCCACCGAGAAGCTGGCCGAGGGTATTCGCAACTTCGACGCCGACACGCGCAAGCTCTACGCGCTGATCGAGGGCAAGCTCGCCGCCTGACCGGGCGGCTGCGCCACCTCGGCCGGCGGCGCAGCGCCTCGTCCTGCGGCAGGCGCTCCTGCCGGCCGTCGCGCCAGCGCAGCGCCACCTGCCCGTCGGCGAGCTCGGCTGCTCCCAGGATCGCCGCCACCGGCACGCCCTGCTCGCGCGCTGCCAGGATCCGCCGTCCCAGGGTCGCCGAGGCGCCGTCGACCTCGGCGCGCAGCCCGGCCGCGACCAGCCGCTCCGCCAGCGCCACCGCCGCCGCCTGCTGGCCGTCGCCGACCGGCAGCACCGCCACCTGCAGCGGCGCCAGCCACGCCGGCAGGTCGAGCCCGTGATGCTCGAGCAGGACGCCCATGAAGCGCTCGAGGCTGCCGAGCACGGCGTGGTGGATCATCACCGGCCGCCCGGCCGCGTCGTCGCGCCCGACGAAGGCGAGGTCGAGGCGCTCGGGCAGCACGAAGTCGAGCTGCACGGTGCCGCACTGCCAGGACCGCCCGTGCCGGTCGTCGAGGATGAACTCGAGCTTGGGCCCGTAGAACGCGCCCTCGCCGGGCTGCACGACATAGTCCAGCCCCGCTTCCTGCGCCGCCTCGGCGAGCAGCGCCTCGGCCCGGTCCCAGACCGCGTCGCTGCCCGCCCGCACCTCCGGCCGGGTCGACAGCCCGACGCGGAAACCGGCGAACCCCAGCGCCGCATAGACCTCGCGCAGCAGGGCGCAGAACGCCGCAGCACCTCGGCCCCGGCCTGCTCCTCCATGCAGAACACGTGCGCGTCGTCCTGGACGAAGGCGCGGGTCCGCATCAGGCCGAGCACCGCCCCCGACGGCTCGTCGCGGTGGCACAGGCCGAACTCGGCATAGCGCAGCGGCAGCTCGCGCCACGAGCGGCGCCGGCTGGCGAAGATCCGCGCGTGGCACGGGCAGCTCATCGGCTTCAGCGCCATCGCCCCGGCGCCGTCGCCGACCCGGAACATGGCGTCGCCGAACTTCTCGGCATGGCCGCTGCGCTCCCACAGCGCCATCGGCTGCAGCACCGGGCTGCGCACCTCGCCGAAGCCCAGCCGCCGCATCCGGCCGCGGATGTGCTCCTCCAGCACCCGCCACAGCGCCGCGCCGCGCGGATGCCAGAAGACCATGCCGGGCGCGTCCTCCTCCTGATGGAAGAGCTCGAGGCGCTGGCCCAGCGCACGATGATCGAACGGGTCCATGAAGTCTCTCCCGCCACCGCCGCGACGGCACGGGGCCCCCGAAACGGCAGGGGCCCCGTCCGTCGCCGGCGGGCCCCTGCTGGAAGAACCGTGCAGCTAGCTCTAGCGCACGACAGCATCCGCCGCCCCGGCGTGACCGGTCGTCGTCGTGCGCGTCGTGGTGAGCTGGCGTGCCATGGCCGCTCAGATGACCGCTCGTCCCCCCGGCCCGTCAAGGGCGGCCGGCCGGCTCGCGAACTCCGTCGGCGTGGTCCCGTCGACCCCGCCGCGGCCCATCAGCACCTGGCGGCGGCCGACATGGTCGGCCTCGCTGATCAGGCCTTCCTGCTCCATCCGCTCGATCAGCTTGGCGGCACTGTTGTAGCCGATCTGCAGCTTGCGCTGGAGGTAGCTGGTCGAGGCCTTGCCGTCCTTGAGCACGACCTGGACGGCCTGGGCGTACATCGCGTCGCCGCCGCCGCGCCGGCGCCGCCGCCGAGGGATCGAACAGCGGGCCGTCGGGCCCCGGCCCGTCGTCGCCGTCCTCGCGGGTGACCTCGTCCTGGTAGTCGGGGGCACCCTGCGCCTTCAGGTGGTTGACCACCCGCTCGACCTCGGCGTCGGTGACCAGCGCCCCGTGGATGCGGGCGATGCGGTCGCCGGGCATCAGGTAGAGCATGTCGCCCTGGCCCAGCAGCTGCTCGGCCCCGGGCTCGCCGAGGATGGTGCGGCTGTCGATCTTCGAGCTGACGCGGAAGCTGATGCGCGAGGGCAGGTTGGCCTTGATGACGCCGGTCAGCACGTCGACCGACGGGCGCTGCGTGGCGACGATCAGGTGGATGCCGGCGGCGCGCGCCTTCTGCGACAGCCGCTGGATCGCGTTCTCGATCTCCTTGCCGGCGGTCAGCATCAGGTCGGCGACCTCGTCGACGATGACCACGATCAGCGGCAGCGGCCGCATCTCGATCGGCAGGTCCTCGTAGATCGGCGTGCCGGTGCCGGGCTCGAAGCCGGTGCGGACGCGGCGCTGCAGCTGCTCGCCCTGGTCCATCGCCTGCTTCATGCGGGCTGTGTTGAAGGCGAAGATGTCGCGCACGCCGAGGTGCGACATCAGCCGGTAGCGCTCGTCCATCTGGCGGACGACCCACTTCAGCGCCACCACCGCCTTGTGCGGCTCGGTGACCACCGGCGCCAGCAAATGCGGGATGTCCTCGTAGACCGACAGCTCGATGACCTTGGGGTCGATCATGATGATCCGGCACTGCTCCGGCGTCAGCCGGTACAGCAGCGACAGGATCATGGCGTTGATCGCCACCGACTTGCCCGAGCCGGTGGTGCCGGCGATGAGCAGGTGCGGCATCCGGGCGAGGTCGACCGAGATCGGCTGGCCGCTGATGTCCTTGCCCAGCGCCAGGGCGAGCCGGGCACCGCTGCCGCGGAAGGTGTCGGTCTCGATCAGCTCGCGCAGGTAGACGGTGGCGCGCTGCTCGTTGGGCAGCTCGATGCCGATGACGTTGCGCCCCGGCACCACCGCGACGCGCACCGACAGCGCGCACAAGGAGCGGGCGATGTCGTCGGCGAGGCTGATCACCCGCGAGGCGCGGGTGCCCGGGGCCGGCTCGAGCTCGAACAGGGTGACCACCGGGCCCGGCTTGGCGTCGACGATCTCGCCGCGCACGCCGAAGTCGTCGAGCACCGTCTCCAGCTGGCGCGAGACCTCGGCGAGCTGCGCCTTGGTCATCGAGGTGCCGTTGTGCGCCTTGGGCCGGGTCAGCAGGTCGAGCGCCGGCAGCACGAACGGATCGGCCTCGGGTTCCGGCGGCGGCGCCGGCCGCGCCTTCGTCGCCCTGGCGGCGACCGGGGCGGGGGCGGCGGGCTCGGGCTCGGCCGGTGCGCTGCCCGGGATCACCCGGAACGAGCGGCGCGGCTTGGCGCGCGGCGGCTCGGCCGGCGGGATCTCGGCATCGAGGCCCTCGTCGTCGGCGGCGGCGACCGGGCGACCGGCCGGCGGCCGCGCAGCGGCGGGCTGGCCGCCGGCGCCTCGTCCTCGTCGGCGGCACGGCGCGGCGGATCCGACAGGCCCTGCAGCCGCGCCAGCAGGCCGGGGCGGTCCTCGTCGGGCGGCGCATGCTCCTCGTTGTCGTTGGCCCCGCCGCGGTTGCGCAGGCCGTGCAGGCCGGCGGCGATGGCGCGGCCGCCGCCGCTGCCGGCCACGGTGGCGGCCCGGCCGACGCCGCGGCCGACCAGGCGCGAGCCGCTGGCGACGCGGCCGGCGAACCACATCGATCTGCGCCAGCGCACGCCGATGGCCATGACCAGGAGGACCAGCGCCAGCAGGCCCGAGCCCCAGACATAGGCGGCATGGCCGACCTCGGGCTCGAGGCGCAGGAACTGGAAGTCGCCGACGAAGCCGCCGAGCCCGACGCGGAACGGCCAGCCCTCCTCGGGGATGGCGCGCGAGGCGAAGAAGGCCGAGGCGGCGAGCAGCGCCGGCGGCAGGCTCAGCACCGGCAGCCATGGCCAGGCGAGGCGGCGGTCGAGCACCAGGCGGAGCCCCCAGCCGGCCAGCACCAGCACCGGCACCAGCGCGGCGTAGCCGAAGAACTGCAGCAGCAGGTCGGCCAGCCAGGCGCCGGTCGGGCCGGCCGGGTTCTGCACCGGCGCCGAGGTCGCCTGGTTGAACGACGGGTCGGCCGGGTCGAAGCCGAACAGCGCCAGCGCCACGAAGATGGCGACGGCGAGGAAGCCGGCGCCCAGCACCCGGCGCACGAAGCTGCGCCCGGCCGCCGCCAGCGTCGCCACCGTGCCGCGCGGCCGGGCGACGTCGGCGTCGTAGTCGTCGATCGGGTCGAGCCGGCTGTTCGGCCGGCGCAGCGCCGCCGCGCGCATCAGCCGAGCACCTCGACGAGGCGGTCGACCGCCTTGGCGATCAGCGCCTCGTCATGGACCATGGCGAGGCGGATGTAGCTCTGGCCGGGATTGCTGCCGTCGGCGGCGGTGACGCCGAGATAGCCGCCGGGCAGCACGCGCAGCGCCGCCTCCTGCCACAGCCGCACCGCCGCGGCCTCGCCGTCGCCGACGTCGAGCCACAGGAAGAAGCCGCCGTCCGGCCGGTAGAAGCCGAAGCGGTTGGACAGCCGCCGCTCGGCGATGTCGAACTTGCGCCGGTAGGCGGCGCGGTTGGCCTCGACGTGGCTCTCCTCGCCCCACAGCGCCGTGCCCGCCGCCATCAGCGGCAGCGGCTGCACCGCCGAGGCGTAGGCGCGCAGCTTGAAGAAGTCGGCGATCACCCGCGCATCGCCGGCGATGAAGCCGGAGCGCAGGCCGGCGGCGTTCGAGCGCTTCGACAGCGAGTGCAGCACGACCACGTTGTCGAGCGTGCCGTCCTCGGCCAGCGCCGCGGCGAGCCCGCCGGGCGGCGGCTCCTGTCCCACAGCTCGGTGTAGCACTCGTCGACCGACAGCACGAAGCCGTGCTGCCGGGCGAGCCGCACCAGCCGGCGCAGGTAGGTCATGTCGGCCGCGGCACCCTGCGGGTTGGCCGGCGTGCACAGGTAGAACAGGGCGGTCCGCGCCAGCAGCTGCGGGTCGAGGCTGTCGAGGTCGGGCAGGAAGCCGCTGTCGCGCGTCGCCGCCAGCATCACCGGCTCGGCGCCGGCCATCACCGCCGCCCCCTGGTACACGGCGTAGACCGGGTTCGGCATCATCACCACCGGCCGCGCCCCGTTCTTGCGCGGCGGCACCACGCAGGCGGCGAGCAGGTAGATGCCTTCCTTGGTGCCGGCCAGCGGCAGCAGGTTGCGGTCGGGATCGACCGTGCCCGCGGGCAGGTCGTAGCGCCGGCTCAGCCAGCCGGCCGCGGCGGCGCGGTACTCGGCCGTGCCGTTGACCGGCGGGTAGCGGTTCCACAGGTGCGCGTTGCGGGCCACCGTCTCGGCCAGCAGCGCCGGCGGCTGGTGCTGCGGCTCGCCGATGCCGAGGTCGATGACGTCGAGGCCGTCGGGCAGACTGGCTTCACCCCGCCGAGGCGCAACGCCAGCCGGCGGAACGGGAACTCGCCCAGTCCGGCCAGGAGCTCGTTGGTCATGCGTCCGCCCAGCGGATCGCTGTGCCGCGACATCGCCCCGATGGGTAGAGCGGAACGTTAGCATCCGCGGCGAAGTGCCTTCAACTGCTCAAAGATGCCGCGATCAGTCCATCCGACGGCGGGACCTGCGGGCCACAGTGCCGCCGCAGCGACCGGCGCCCCGCGTCACCGGCTCAGGGCAGCCCGATCGCCCGCACGAACAGCGACGACTCGTCGAAGCGGTCGGCGATGCCGTACAGCGCCTGCACGGTCGGCCCTTGCCGGCGAGGCCCATGTAGTCGCCGAGGAACAGGCCGCCGGCGTCGGCGCGTTGTAGTAGTCGAACGACCGGCGGGTCAGCCGCAGCTCCTTCGTCCAGCCCTCGCGGCGGCTGCAGTCGGCCGGTCTTCGGGTTGCAGATCACCGCCCAGTAATCGGCCAGCTCGCCGCTGTCGTCGTCGTTGCGGAAGTCGTAGTAGGTGGCCACCAGCGTGCCGTCGCCGGCGACCGCGATCGACGGCAGGAAGGCCTGCTGGCGAGGAACCGGTTGGCCCGGTTCGACGGGGTCTGGTTGATGCGGATCACCCGCCGAGGTCAGCCCGCCGTCGGTCGACATGGCGAACGCCACCTCGTCGCCCAGCGTGAAGCCCTCGAACTGGAAGCTGCGGAAGCGGTAGTCTTGGAAGACGGCGTAGAGGGTGCCGTTGCGCGGGTCGGTGGCGACGTCGAACAGGTCGAGCCCGTCGCGCACTGGGATCAGCTCGTCCGGCGTGTACACGCCGAAGGCGAAGCGCTCGGTGATGGCGATGCCGTACCTGGCCGGCAGGAAGGTCGCCCCGTGGTCGGTCGAGCGCTGCAGGCGCAGCGTCACGCTGATAGGCCTCGGTGGTGAAGTTCTTGATCTCGGTCAGGAAGTTCACGACCGTCCCGTCGGGCAGCACCTGGATCAGGTTGCCGAGCGTCTGGTTGTTGGTGCCGGGATCGTAGATCTTGCGCGCCTTCTGCCGGTCCGGCCGCCGTCGGTGGTGCGGGCGAACTCGGCAATCCCTTGAACAGCGGCGGCAGCGGATCGCCGGGATAGGCCCTTCAGGACATCCATCCTTCGCTGCATCGTTCCGTCTCCGTCATCCGCCGGCTCATGTCCGCCGACGATGTTGCCGCTCTCGCGCCATATCGGGGTGCGCGATGTGACGGCCGTCACTGCGCCGTGGGCGGTCGGCGGCGGCGCGGGCGAGGTCCTCGAGCCGGTCCAACGACCCGTAGGCGTAGCTGCTGCCGCGGGATCGGGCGGTGATCGCGTTCTTGTCGTTGAAGACGCGGATCGCGGTCCTTGATCAGGGTCGTACCGGATTTTCCGCTTGACATTGATCCGCGTTTTCGTCCTATCTCTCCCCATGGCCACCGCCGCCTCGGCGGGCCTCGTCGCACCCCCGGAGTTCCGCACCATCCTGCGGCAGCGCGAGCTCGCCCGCCGGATCGCGTCCGGTGCGTCGGCCAAGGCGCGGCCGCTCGAAGGCTCGGCCGAGACCGTCGTCGAGAGCTCTGGCCGAGCCCGCCTTCCAGGGCATGGTCGACGCCTACGAGCCGGCTCGCGCGCGGAGTCCGACGAGGTCGTCCTGCCGCTGCTGTCGCGCCTGTCGCCGCGGCGTCCTCTACCGCCACGTCGCCGAGCAGCAGGACGCCGCCGTCGCCGCCTGGCTGCTCTACACCGTCGAGCAGGGCCAGAACCCCTTTCGCAGCCTAGGCCGAGCGCGTCTGGACCGGCCTGCGCCGCCGCCGCCGGCGCGACGATCCCGATCCCGGCCGACACGCACAAACCCGACGACACCTTCGTCGCCCATGTCGACCGGATGATGAGCCGCATCGGCGGGCGCCTGAGGAAAGCCGTGCACCGCGAGATCGCGGCGCAGGCCTGGTCGCCCACATCGACGGCAAGCCGCTGCCCGAGAACGCCGTCGACGCGGTCATCGCCGTCATCGACCCGCCGGGCGCCCAAGCCGCGCCTGCTCGCCGGCCCGATCCCGCCGAAGCTGCCGACCCGGCGCCTGCCGCGCCGCGTCAGCCGCCGCGACGGCGACGACCAGGCGCTGCAGGCGAGGCCGTCGACGCCCTCGGGGCCGACGAACGCGAGGTCCTGTTCGGGACGCGACAGCCCAACGGACCCTGACCGCGGGCCTTTTCGTCCGCCTTTCCCCGCCTCTCGACCCCTGACCCGACCCACCCCGCCAGCCTGCCCGACCTCGCGTCCGGCGGGCCGGCGGGGATTCCGCCGTCAGGCGCCGTTGCCGTTCTCGGGCGGCTCGGGGTCGGTCTCGACCTTGCCCTCGCGCTGCAGGCGCTCGGCGATCAGCCAGCAGAGGATCGCCCAGGCGGCGCCGAGGCTCCAGCCGGCCAGCACGTCGCTCGGCCAGTGGACGCCGAGATAGACCCGGCTGGTGCCGACCAGCAGGGTCAGCAGCACGGCGAGGCTGAGGATGTAGGCCTTCACCCGCCGGCGCGGCTGGAAGCGGGCGAGCAGCGCACCCAGCGTCAGCCAGGTGACCGCCGAGAGCATGGCGTGGCCGCTGGGGAAGCTGGCGGTGAAGGTCTCCATGGCGTGCGGCACGAGCTCGGGCCGCGGCCGGCCGAACAGCTCCTTCAGCGCCGTGCTGAGCAGCGTCCCGCCGACGGTGGCGACGGCGACGACGGCGGCGGCGTGGCGCTTGCCGACGATCAGCAGGAAGCCGATGGCGGCCAGCGTCACCAGGGTCAGCACGACGGTGCTGCCGAGGGCGGTGATGTCGCGCGCCGCCTCCTCGACCCAGGCGGGCCCTAGCGGATCGGCGAGGTCGCCGGGGACGCGCAGGGCCAGCAGCAGCCGCTCGTCGAAGCCGAAGGCCTCGCCCTCCATGACCTCGTCGGCGATCGAGACGAAGGCCAGCACCCCGGCGGCGGCGAGGCCGATGGCGAGGAGGAAGCCCAGCTCGTGCCGGCCGAGCCACGACCACAGGCGCAGGAAGGGATGCGCCACCCGGCGGGCGGTGCCGGTCACGGGCGGGCGGTCCCGGCCGGCATGGCCGGCTTCTTGCTAGGAACGCCCATGGGCCACCGGCGACAAGGCGGCCACGATGCGGGAACGCGCCTCGACATGCGCCAGGATGCCTCTCCTCCCGGGCTCGCCGCGCCCGATTCCTCGGCAGGACTGCCGCCGGCGCGCCCAGCCGGCGGGCAGGGCGGCGCGCTGCGCTACCCGGTGCAGGAGCTGATCGACGAGCTCTACGCCCGGTTCCGCAACCTCAACGACGGCCAGCTCGCCTCCTACATCCCCGAGCTGGCCACGGTCGACCCCGGCCTGTTCGCCATCGCCGTGGTCACCTGCGACGGCTTCGCCTACGAGACCGGCGACAGCGCCCACCGCTTCACCATCCAGTCGGTGTCCAAGCCGATCGTCTACGGCATGGCGCTGGACGACTGGGGGCATGACGAGGTCCTGCGCAAGATCGGCGTCGAGCCGTCGGGCGACCCGTTCAACTCGATCACCTTCGACACCGCCAACAATCGTCCGTTCAATCCCATGGTCAATGCCGGCGCCATCGCCGCCTCGGCGCTGATCCGCGGCAAGGGCCTCGACGAGCGGCGCCGGCGGATGCTGGCCTTCTTCGAGCGCTTTGCCGGCCGGCCGCTCGACATCGACGAGAAGGTCTACGGCTCGGAGGCCGAGACCGGGCACCGCAACCGGGCCATCGCCTATCTCGAGCTCAATGCCGGGATGATCGACAAGCCGGTCGACGACCATCTCGACCTCTACTTCCAGCAATGCTCGCTGCTGGTCACCGCCCGCGACCTCGCGGTGATGGGGGCGACGCTGGCCAACAGCGGCGTCAACCCGGTGACCGGCGTGCGCGCCCTGCGCAGCGACCATGTCCGCGACGTGCTCAGCGTGATGAACAGCTGCGGCATGTACGACTATGCCGGCGAGTGGCAGTTCACCGTCGGCCTGCCGGCCAAGAGCGGCGTCGGCGGCGGCATCATGGCGGTGCTGCCGGGCCAGCTCGGCATCGGCGTGTTCAGCCCGCTGCTCGACGCCACCGGCAACAGCTGCCGCGGCGTCAACGTCTGCAAGGCGATGTCGCAGCGCTTCCGGCTGCACCTGCTGGCCTTTCGCGGCAGCACCCGGACCATCGTCCGGCGCCGCTACCGGGTCTCCGAGGTCCGCTCCAAGCGCGCCCGCCGCCCGGCCGAGGCCGCCTGCCTCGACCGCAAGGGTGCGGCCATCGCCGTGTTCGAGCTGCAGGGCGACCTGTCCTTCGCCAACCTCGAGAAGCTGACCCGCAGCGTGGTCGAGGAGAAGCCGGCGCCGCACTGGGTGATCCTCGACGCCGGCCGGCTGGTGTGGATCGACGCCGTCGCCTACGAGGTCATCGCCCGGCTGTCCTCGACGCTGGCCGACCAGGGCCGCGTGCTGGTGCTGGCAGCATTGCCGAAGATGGCCGACGGCGGCAACGAGGCCGCCTGGCTGGCCGAGACCGGGGCGGTGGCGATGGCCACGGTCGATGCCGCGCTGGAGCTGTGCGAGGACGCCCTGCTCGCCGCCGAGGGGCTCATCGCCGGGGCCGACGGGCCGGCCGAGGTGCCGCTGGGCGAGGTCGACATCCTGCGCGACCTGAGCCCGGCCGAGCTGGCCCTGCTCGAGCCGTCGCTGGAGTACCGCCGCTACGCCGAGGGCGAGGCCATCGTCCGCGAGGGCGAGGCGGCCGACCGGCTGTTCATGCTGACCTCCGGCCGGGCCGACGTCTGCGTCACCGTCGGCGGCGGGGCCGTCCACCGCGTCGGCACCGTCGAGGCCGGCACCACCTTCGGCGAGCTCGTCATGTTCTCCGGCGGCAAGCGCACCGCCGACGTCATCGCCGCCGGCGACACCACCTGCCGGGTGCTGTCCGAGCCGGCGCTGGCGCATCTCGCCGACGTCCAGCCGCGCCTCTACATCCGCCTGATGAAGCTGGTCGGCCGCAACCTCGCCGAACGCCTGCGCCGCGCCAACGCCGAGATCCGCGCCCTGTCGCGCTGACGACCCGTCCACCCCGGGCTCATGCAGGCCGATAGGCCGTTAGCCCGCCAGGGATCCCCCGGGCTCAAGCAGGCCGCAAGGCCGTTAGCCCGCTAGGACTCCAGGAACGCGACCTTGCCGCTGTCGAGGTCGTAGACGGCGGCGACGATGCGCAGGCTGCCGGCGTCGACGGCCTCGCGCAGCAGGCGGCTGGCCTCGCCGAGGCGGCGGGCGGTGCGCAGCGCGCTGGCGCGGACGGTGTTGTCGACGAAGTCGCCGGGCTGGTCGCGGACGGCGATGGCGGCCGGGACGATCGGCTCGATCATCGGGCCGATGGCGCCGGGGTAGGTGGCGTGCGCGGTGACCACGTCGCAGGCGGCGGCGACCGCACCGCAGCGGGTGTGGCCCAGCACCACGATCAGCGGCGAGCCCAGCACGGCGGCGCCGTACTCGACCGTGCCGATGGTGGCGGTGTCGGCGAGGTTGCCGGCGTTGCGGGCGACGAACAGCTCGCCCAGCCCGATCCCGCCGAACAGCAGCTCCGGCGGCACCCGGCTGTCGGCGCAGGCGATCACCGTCGCCCACGGCGCCTGGTGCCCGGCGACGGCGCTGCGCCGGCTGCCGAGGTCGCTGGTGCAGATCTCCGGGTCGGCGATGAACCGGGCATTGCCCCTGGTCAGCGCGTCGAGCGCCTGGTCGGGGGTCAGCGAGGTGCGGTCGCCCGGACCGGCGGCCCGCGCGCCGGACGCGGCGAGCAGCCCGGCTCCGGCCAGGGCGAGGGCGCGGCGGCGGGGCAGCAGGGGCATGGCGGTTTTCCGGATCGGGCCAGCCACCATGCCTAGCAGGTCGCCGCCGGCACCGCGATAGTGGCGCCGGCCAGCGCACGGAGCCTGCCATGCTCGACCACGTCTCGATCACCGTCACCGACCTCGCCCGGGCGGTGCCGTTCTACGACGCGGTGATGGCAGCCCTGGGCCAGCCCAAGGTCTGGGGCGACGCCGACGGCGCCGGCTACGGCCTGCGCGCCGACGCCGGCCGGCCCGACCGCAGCTATCTCAGCATCCGCCCGGTGGCGGCGCTGCAGCCCGACCGCCGGCACTGGTGCTTCAAGGCGGCCAGCCCGGCCATGGTCGACGCCTTCCACGCCGCGGCCCTGGCGCAGGGCGGGCGCTGCGACGGCCCGCCCGGGCTGCGGCCGGCCTACCATGCCCGCTACTACGCCGCCTTCGTCCGCGACCCCGACGGCAACCGGCTGGAGGCCGTCTGCCACCGGGGCTGAGCGCGGCACGGGGCTCACGGCCGCCAGAACGGCTTGTAGCCCTCGCGCTCGGCATCGACACGGCTGACGCCGATGTCCTTGAGCAGGTGGTCATTGAGCTCCAGCAGCGTCCGCCGCTGCCGGTAGCGCTCGATCCAGCCGTTGAGCCGCTCGACAGCGGCCACGAGGCGACTGTTGGCGGGCCGGCGGCCGGCATGGCCGAGCCCGGGGATGGTCCGGAAGGTCGTCGGCAGGGTCGTCATCGTTCCGCTCCTCGGCACGTCCGGGGCGTTCCGGCCCCGTCGACGGGGAAGATGACGTCAGTTATGCTGAGCCACAAACGACGAATTCTCGCCGTATGCCTCAGCTGGATTGAGCCATGTCGGTCCGCCTGCCGCCGCTGAACGCCCTGCGCGCCTTCGAGTCGGCCGCCCGCCACCTCAGCTTCGTGCGCGCCGCCGACGAGCTGCACGTCACCCCGGCCGCGATCAGCCACCAGGTCAAGCAGCTCGAGGACAGCCTCGGCCTGCCGCTGTTCCGCCGGCTCGCCCGCGGCCTCGTGCTGACCGATGCCGGCCGCGCCATGCTGCCGGAGCTGGCCGCCGGCTTCGACCGCTTCGCCCGGGCGGTGCGCGGGGCGGTGGCGGGCGAGGTCGCCGGCGAGCTGCGCATCACCGTCATCCCGTCCTTCGCCCAGCTCTGGCTGATGCCGCGCCTGCACCGCTTCATCGCCGCCTACCCGGAGATCGAGATCACCGTGCTGGGCTCGGCCGAGATCGTCGATCTCGCCCGCAGCGACATCGATCTCGGCATCCGCTACGGCACCGGCCGCTATCCGGGCCTGTGGACGAAGCTGCTGTTCCGCGAGGAGACCTTCCCGGTCTGCGCCCCGTCGCTGCTCGACGGACCGCCGCCGCTGCGCCGGCCGGAGGACCTGCGCCACCACCGGCTGGTGCACGACTGGAACCTGACCGCCGGCGAGACCTGGCTGACCTGGAGCAACTGGCTGTCGCGCCTCGGCCTGCCCGACCTCGACCCCGGCCGCGGCCTCAAGGTCAGCGACTCGGTGATGCTGACCCAGGCCGCGGTCGACGGGCTGGGCGTCGCCATCGGCCGCACCAGCCTGTCCGGCGGCCACATCGCCGCCGGCCGGCTGGTCCGGCCGTTCGCGGTGACGATGCCAGCCGAGTACGCCTACTGGGCGGTCTGCCCGGAAGGCAGCGAGACCCGGCCGCGGCTGCGCGCCTTCGTCGACTGGCTGGTCGCCGAGGCCGGCGCCGTCGCCTGACTCAGGCCCGCCAGAGCGGCTTGGCCGCCTCGTGCGCGGCCTCGCCACGGCTCAGGCCGACATCGGCGAGGAGATGGTCGGCGGTCGCCAGCAGGCGGCGCAGCTCGGCCCGGTAGCGCGCCCGCGCGACGAGCCGGCCGACCAGCGATCGCCCGCGCGGCTTCGCCAGCCGGTCGCGGGCCGGGCTGCGGAAGGTCGGGGCAAGGGTCAGGGCCGTCATCGTTCGCTCCATCGGACGAGCATCAGGAAACATCTTCGACACCAGCAGTACACACCTTGCTGACCCGGGACGCAAACCAGGCTATCTGACGCTGAGGATGAGGAAAGCTGAGGCTGGTGGGGATCGATGCGGCTGCCGTCGCTGAACGGGCTGCGGGCCTTCGAGGCGGCGGCACGGCACGAGAGCTTCGCGCTCGCGGCGGCCGAGCTGCACGTGACGCCGGGGGCGGTCAGCCGCCACGTCAAGCTGCTCGAGGAGGAGATCGGCTCGGCGCTGTTCCGGCGCCTCGCGCACGGGCTCGAGCTGACGCCGGCGGGGCGGGCCCTGCAGCCGGAGCTGGCGTCGGCCTTCGAGCGGATGGAACGGGCGGTGCGCCGGGCCGGGGCGGCCGAGCGCGAGCTGCGGATCATCGCCGCCCCCACCTTCGCGATGCGCTGGCTGGTGCCGCGCCTGCCGAGCCTGCGCCGCCGCCATCCGGAGCTGCGGGTCAGCGTCGGCCTGTTCCGCGACGGCTACGAGGACTTCCGCGAGGGCGGCTATGACCTCGGCATCGAGACCCTGGGCTTCGCCGGCCGTCGCCCGGAGCTGATGGACCTGGTGCCGCTGCGCGCCGAGGCGCTGACCCCCTTGTGCGCGCCGTCGCTGCTGCACGGCGATCCGCCGTTGCGCCGGCCGGAGGACCTGGCGCGGCATGTCCTGCTGCACCCGACCGAGGACCGCATCGACTGGCGGCTGTGGCTGCGCACCGCCGGCCTGCCGGACGGCCTGGCCGACGGCGGGCTGGTATTCGCGACCATGGAGATGGCGCTGGGCGCCACCATCGGCGGCCTCGGCCTGACGGTGGGCGACCTCCACCTCGTCGGGCCGGAGCTGGCCGCCGGCCGTGTCGTGGCGCCGTTCGACCTCGTCGTCACCGAGGGTACCGGCTACCTGCTGTTCGCCGAGCGCGGCCGCTTCGCCGAGCCGCGCTTTGCCGCCTTTCGCGACTGGATCCTCGCCGAGCTGGCCGCCGACAAGGCGGCGCTGGCGCTGCCCGAGCGATAGGCGCCGGCCTCAGCCGCGCTCGACGCGGATCGCGGCGCCGGCGCGCACGGCCTTGAGCCGGCGTACGTCGTCCCTGGTATCGCCCCAGATGTTGGCCGGACTGGCGAGGCGGCATTCGCCGCCGCGCGACACCGGGGTCCGGCCGAAGCCGATGGCGATGGCGTCGCCGTCGGTCCAGAAGGCGAGCTCGCCCGGCTCGACGACGTCGCGGGCATCGGCCTCGCGGCGCAGGGAGACCGGCGTGCCGAAGTAGACCTCGTCGCCCCAGGTCGAGGCCCGGGCGGTGAAGGGGGCCGCGGCGTAGAGCGCGTCCGCGGTCGGCGTGTCGCGCAGCTCGACCAGCAGGCTGATCTCGCCGACGGTGATGCGCAGCTGCCGCGCGGCCATGGCCTACTCGCTCGATGCGGCGATGCGGGACAGGACCTTGAGGTCGTGGACGACGATGAAGCCGTCGTCGAGCGAGAGAAGGCCGTCCTTGCGCCAGTCGTTGAGCTGCCGGTTCACGTTCTCGCGGGCGAGGCCGATGTAGTTGCCGAGCTCGCGCTGCGACAGCTTCAGCTCGATACGGATGCCCTCCGGGCAGCGCCTGCCGTAGCCGTTCGCCAGCCGGATCAGGCCCTTGGCGATGCGCGGCTTCATGTTGCGTCCGGCGTCCTCGACCATCTCGGTGGTCCGGCGCAGCCGGTCGCAGAGGATGCCGATGATCCGGAAGGCGATGTCGGGATGGCGCTCGAGGAAGCTGTGGACGTCGCCGCGGCGCAGCACGAACAGCTCGCAGGCATCCTGGGCCGAGGCGTCGGCGCTGCGCGGCTTGCCGTCGAGCAGGGCGATCTCGCCGAAGGAGCGGCCGGGCTCGATGAAGTTGAGCAGCGTCTCGCGGCCGTCGGCCGTGTAGTTGCTGATCTTCACCCGGCCGCTGAGGACGATCATCAGGCTGTCGCCGGGCTCGCCCTTCTGGAAGATCACGTGGCCCTTGGCGTGGCGGACGAGATTGCCGTAGGCGACGAGCCGCTCCAGCTCGTCCTCGGTGAGCGAGCCGAAGACGTCGCTTTCGCCCAGCGCCTCGCGCAGGCGTCGATGCCGTTCACCTTCCATCGATCGTCCTCCCGGTCGCGCCGAACATTAGGGCGCCCCTGACGTTCCGGCCACCGGCAAAGCGCCCGTCACCAGCACCACAGCCCCCTGCAGGCGGCCGTGCCGGAGATCGTCCAGCGCCGCGTTGGCCTGCTCCAGCGGATAGGCGACCGTCTCGGTGCGGACCGGAACCTGCGGCGCCAGCGCCAGCAGCTCGTGGCCGTCGTCGCGGGTGAGGTTGGCGACCGAGCGCACCACGCGCTCCTCCCACAGCAGCCGGTAGGGGAAGCTCGGGACGTCGCTCATGTGGATGCCGCCGAGGACGACGATGCCGCCCTTGTCGACGGCGCGCAGGGCCGCCGGCACGAGGTCGCCGACCGGCGCGAAGACCAGCGCCGCGTCGAGCGGCTCGGGCGGCCGCTCGTACGAGCTGCCGGCCCATTCCGCCCCGAGCGACCGCGCGAAGCGCTGCGCCGGCGTGTCGCCGGGCCGGGTGAAGGCGAACAGCCGGCGGCCCTGGTGGCGGGCGATCTGCGCCACGATGTGGGCGGCGGCGCCGAAGCCGTAGATGCCGAGGCGGCGGGCGTCGCCGGCGAGGCGCAGGGTCCGGTAGCCGATCAGGCCGGCGCACAGCAGCGGGGCCGCGGCAACGTCGTCGTAGGCGTCCGGAATGGGGAAGCAGTAGGCGGCGTCGGCGACCGCATAGTCGGCATAGCCGCCGTCGCGGGTCCAGCCGGTGAAACCCGGATAGTCGCACAGGTTCTCGCGGCCGCCGGCACAGAACCGGCAGCGGCCGCAGCTGTGCCCGAGCCAGGGGATGCCGACGCGCTGGCCGGGCTCGAGGCCGGCCACGCCGGGTCCCAGCCGCTCGACCCGGCCGACGATCTCGTGGCCCGGGACGATCGGCGAGCGCCGCTGCGGCAGGTCGCCGTCGACGACGTGCAGGTCGGTCCGGCAGACGCCGCAGGCCGCGACGCGGACCAGCACCTCGCGCGGGCCGGGCTCCGGTATCGCCCGTTCGGCGAGGCGCAGCGGCTGTCCCGAGGCCTCGAGCTGCATCACCCGCATCCGTCCGGCTCCGTCCCCGTCCCTCATCCGGTCGCCACCCTACCACGTTCGCCCGAATGCCGGACGATGATGCGCGGCACAACCGACGCGTGACGAGCGTCACTCGGCCGTCGCCATCACGGGCTACCCTCGTTCTCGCGGCGCACCCCTGTGCCGCTCTTCGGATCGGACCCAACCCCGGACGAGGACGCCGGACCCTCCGGCGTCCTCGTCACGCGCCGTCGCACCGGCTTGCCGGCGACGCCGTCCCCCCGCAAACTCGCGTCGGCGGCGCGGAGAACCGGATGACGGCGGCAACGGCGGTCGACGTGGTGGGGGTCAGCAAGCGCTTCGGCGCCGGCCCCGACGCCGTCGTCGCCCTCGACCGCGTCTCGCTGGCCCTCCGCGCCAACGAGTTCTTCACGCTCCTGGGCCCGTCGGGCTGCGGCAAGACCACGCTGCTGCGGATGATCGCCGGGTTCGAGGAGCCCGACGACGGCGAGCTGAAGCTGTATGGGCAGTCGCTGCGCGGCCTGCCGCCGTTCCGGCGGCCGGTGAACACGGTGTTCCAGAGCTACGCGCTGTTCCCGCACCTGACAGTCGGCCAGAACGTCGCCTTCGGTCTCGAGATGCAGAAGCGGGCGCGGGCCGAGATCGGGCCCGAGGTGGCGCAGGCGCTCGCGCTGGTGCGTCTCGGTGGCTACGAGGGCCGCTACCCGCGCCAGCTTTCCGGCGGCCAGCAGCAGCGGGTGGCGCTGGCCCGGGCGCTGGCCAACCGGCCGCGGGTGCTGCTGCTCGACGAGCCGCTGTCGGCGCTCGACCTGAAGCTGCGCAAGGAGATGCAGCTCGAGCTGAAGCGGCTGCAGACGCAGACCGGCATCACCTTCGTCTTCGTCACCCATGACCAGGAGGAGGCGCTGACCATGTCCGACCGCATCGCGGTCATGGACAAGGGCCGCGTGCTCCAGGTCGGGACGCCTGAGGACATCTACGAGCGCCCCGGGGTGCGCTTCGTCGCCGGCTTCATCGGCGACACCAACCTGCTCGAGGGCAGCTGCGTGGCGAGCGACGGCACGGGTGCCCGCTGCGTGGTCGACGGCGTCGGCGAGCTGGTTTCGGCGATGCCGGCCACGGCCGGCGGCCGGGTCACCCTCGCCATCCGCCCCGAGCGCGCCGAGCTGGCTCCGGCCGACGCGCCCGGGCTGCCGGCGACGGTCGAGCAGGTCGTCTACTTCGGCACCGACACGACCTTCCACCTGCGCCTCGGCGGCGGCCAGCCGTTCCAGGCGCGCGTGCAGAACCGGCGCGGCGCCGTCCACGCCTTCCAGGCGGGCGACGCCGCCAGCCTCAGCGTGCCGCCGGAGGCCGTCCGCCTGCTGGCCGACTAGCGACGCCGGACGTAGCGCAGCGCCAGCGCGTCCCGGTCGCGCTGGACGTCGGCGAGGTCGAAGGTGCGCAAGGGCAAGGCGCCGTCGGCCAGTGGCGGACCGGCGCCGAGAATGGCCGGGGCGAGCCCCAGGATGAGCTCGTCGACGAGGTCGGCGGCGAGGAACTGCGCCGCGAGGTTGCCGCCGCCGACCAGCCAGGTGCGCGACAGGCCGCGGGCGGCAATGCCGTCGACCACGGCCGCGATGTCGCCGCGGGCATGGATCACGGCCTCGGCACCGGGGATCGGCGGCAGGGCAGGGGCACGGCTCAGCACCCAGGTCGGGGTCTCGCCATAGGGCCACCGCTCGCGGCTGCCGTCGCCGACATGGCCGGCGATGAAGCGGTAGGTCGCCGCCCCCATCACCAGCGAGTCGAAGCCGGCGATCAGGCGGCTCATGTTGTAGGGCCCGTCGGCGAAGGTGCCGGCGAACAGCTCGAGGAAGGCGAGGTCGTCGCCGGGACCGGCGATGCGGCCGTCGAGGCTCGCGGCGACGAAGTAGGTGACGTGCGGCAAGGACGTCCTCGCGAGGCTTGGGTGGCGGCGGGCGCTGGCGTAGACGGATCGCCCGAAGCCACCCGAGGGAACGGACGATGCCGGCGCCGCTCGACTTCTACTTCGAGTTTGCCTCGCCCTACGGCTACCTCGCCAGCCTGCGCATCGACGACATCGCCGCCCGGCACGGCCGCACGGTCCGCTGGCGGCCGATCATGCTGGGCGCGGCCCTCAAGCGCACCGGCACCGGCCCCAATGTCCAGCTGCCGCTGAAGGGGCCGTACCTGCTGCACGACGTGCCGCGCTCGGCCCGGCTCATGGGCGTGCCGTTTACCCCGCCGCCGGTGATGCCGATGAACTCGCTGGCGGCGAGCCGCGCCTTCTGGTGGCTCGACGGCAGCGACCCGGCGCTGGCGCATCGCCTGGCCCAGGCGATCTACGCCGTGCACTGGGGCGAGGGGCGGGACCTGTCGGCGCCCGAGGCGGTGGCCGAGGTCGCGGCGCCGCTCGGCGTCGGCCGCGAGGCGCTGCTCGCCGCGGTGCAGGAGCCGGCGGTCAAGGAAAAGCTCAAGGCCGAGACCGAGGCGTCGCTCGAGCGCGGGGTGTTCGGCTCGCCCTTCGTGTTCGTCGACGGCGAGCCGTTCTGGGGCAACGACCGGCTGGACCAGGTCGAGCGCTGGCTGGCGACGGGCGGCTGGTAGCGCGCCGCTGACGCCACGGTTGACGGACCTCCCCGCTGCCGCCACGGTCGGCACCAGGGCCCGGGCATGACCCGCGAGCCGAAAAGCCCGAGGGAGGCAGACATCATGCGCAAGCTCGCCGTGTGGATCGGTGCAACCGCCACCGCACTCGTCGCAGTCTCGGCCCAGGCCGCCGAGACCAAGACCATCGGCTTCTCCTGGAACGTCAAGGACACCTCGCTGATCCAGGCGTGGGAGGACTACCTCAAGGCCGAGGCACAGCGGCAGGGTGCCGAGGCCGGGCTGCAGATCGAGTGGGTGATCAACGTCGCCAACTCCGATCCGGCCCGCCAGGCCGCCAACATCGAGGATCTGCTCAACCAGAACGTGGACCTGGTGATGGCCCGGGCCGAGGACGCGGCCGCCATCGGCGCCTCGATCCGCGCCGCCCAGGAGGCCGACATCCCGTTCATCACCTTCGACCGCGCCAGCTCGACGACCAAGCCGACGGCGCATGTCGGCGGCGACAGCTACGACCAGGGCATCACCACCGCCGAGGGCCTCGTCGTGCTGCTCGACGCGGCCGGCGTGAAGGGCAAGTGCATCGAGCTGCAGGGTGCGCTGACCGACGTCAACGCGGTCAACCGCAGCAAGGCCTGGAACGAGGTCGTGGCGCGCTCGAACGGCACGCTCGAGACGATCGTCCAGGTGCCGACCGAGTGGAAGCCCGAGCTGTTCCTGTCGGGTGCCAGCAACGCGCTCAAGGCCCATCCCGAGGCGAACTGCATGTTCGCCGCCTCCGACTTCGCCTTCTCGGCGGTGCAGTCGGCGCTCGAGGGCTCGGGCAAGTGGGCCAAGACCGGGGCCGACAACCATGTCTGGCTGGCGACCCAGGACCTGTTCCCGGCGGCGGTGAAGGCGATGGAGGACGGCTACGTCGACATCTCGACGAGCTACGACGCCTACAACCACGCCAAGGAGGCGATCCGCGTGGCGATCCTCGTCCTGCAGGGCCAGGACCCGGGCTGCCCCGAGGACGGCTGCCTCGCCAAGGGCCGCGTCGCGACGCAGGCGACGATCGGCCAGCTCGATAACCTGTGGTCGCGGGACTACAAGGACTGAGCGATCCGGCGCGCTCCGTCGTGAGCGCCGCCAGCCAGCCCCGGACGGCGGGCCTCGCGCTCGCCGTCCGCCTGGTCCCGGTGATCCTGGTCGTGGCGCTGCTCGCCCTGATGTGGGTCGAGGCGCCGAACTTCTTCAAGCCGCGCAACCTCACCAACATCCTCGTCCAGTCCTCGATGCTGGGGATCATGGCGATCGGCATGACCGCGGTGATGGTCGGCGGCGGCATCGACCTGTCGATGCCGGCGACCATGGCCTTCGCCGCCGTGGTCGGCGCCCTGCTGGCGGCGCAGGGAGCACCGCTGCTGCTGGTCGGCCTCGCCATGCTCGTGACCGGCGTGGCGGTGGGTGCCTTCAACGGCTTTGCCGTGGCCGTGCTCGGGATGATTCCGTTCGTGGTCACGCTGGCCATGATGATCGTCATGGGCGGGGCCGCCATCTGGGCGACCAACGCCGTCAGCGTGCCGCTGCCGGAGCCGTGGATCGACGCGCTGCTGGTCCGCTTCCTCGGCCTGCCGCTGCCGGCCTGGGTGATGCTGGTGCTGACCGCGGTGGCCACCGTCCTGATGCGGCGCACCGTGCCGGGCCAGTGGCTCTACGCCGTCGGCACCAACCCGGCGGCGGCACGGATCGCCGGCGTGCCGACCGGGGCGGTGCTGTTCGGGACCTACGTCGTCGCCGGGCTCTGCGCCGGGATCACCGCGATCCTGCTCTCGGCCCGGCTCGGCGCCGCCTCGGCACCGATGGGCAACGACGCCGTGGTGCTCGACGTGGTGAGCTCGGTCGTCGTCGGCGGGGTCAGCATCTATGGCGGCCTCGGCGGACCGCTCGGGGCCGTGCTCGGCACCGTGCTGATCACCGTCATCGGCAACGCGCTCAACATGCTGGGCGTGTCGTTCTACGTGACGCTGATCATCAAGGGGGCCGCCATCCTCGCCTTCGTGGCGCTGGACGGGCTGCTGCGGCGGCGGGCGCGATGACGCGGCCGACGCTCGCCATGCGCGGGATCACCCGCCGGTTCGGCGCCACGCTGGCGCTGGACGCGGTCGACCTCGAGGCCTTTCCCGGCGAGGCTCTGGCGCTGCTCGGCGCCAACGGCGCCGGCAAGTCGACGCTGATGAACGTGCTGGGCGGGGTCATCGCCCCCGACGAGGGGACGATCGAGCTCGACGGGACCGCCGTCCGCCTCGCCGGCCCGCGCGACGCCCAGGCGCTGGGCATCGCTTTCGTCCACCAGGAGACGGCCCTCTTGCCGTCGATGACGGTGGCCGAGAACCTGCTGATCACCGACCTGCCCGAGCGCGGCCTGCTGGTCGACCGGGCGACGATGCGCGAGCGCTCGAAGGCGGTGCTGGCCCGGCTGGGTTGCGAGCTCGACCCGGAGCGGACGCTGGAGACGCTGGCCACCGGCGACCGGCAGATGGTGGAGATCGCGCGCGCGCTGCTGGCCAGCCCCAAGGTGATCATCCTCGACGAGCCGACCTCGTCGCTGACCGCGCGCGAGAAGGAGCGGCTGTTCGCGGTGATCGACGCGCTCAAGCGCGACGGGGTGACGATCCTCTACATCACCCACTTCCTCGACGAGGTGGCGCGGGTCTGCGAGCGGGCGCTGGTGCTGCGCGGCGGCAAGGTCGTGGGTGGCGGGCCGATGGCGGGCTTCACCAGCGAGCGGCTGGTCGAGCTGATCGTCGGCTCGGTCGGCACGCCGGTCCGCGTGGCCCCGGCGGCGAGCCCGGGCGAGGCCATCCTGCGGGCCAGGGGCCTCGGCCGGAGCGGGGCCTTCGCCGACGTCGACCTCACCCTGCATCGCGGCGAGATCCTCGGCCTCTGGGGCCTGCTCGGCTCGGGCCGGACCGAGATCCTGAAGGCGCTGGCCGGGCTCGACCCGGTGACGACGGGCACGGTGGAAGTCCAGGCCGACGGCGGCTGGCGGCGGCTCGACCGAACGCTGGCGGCGCGGTTGATCGGCTATGTCAGCGAGGACCGGCGCGGCGAGGGTCTGCTGCTGCCGATGTCGGTCACGGACAACATCGCCATCTCCGCCCTGCCGAAGCTGACCCGGGGTCCGTTCGTCGACCGCGGTCGGATTGCCGCGGCGGTGACACGGCTGGTCGAGCGCCTCGGCATCCGCCTCGTCTCGCCGGCGCAGCCGATCCGCACCCTGTCGGGCGGCAACCAGCAGAAGGCGATCATCGCCCGCTGGCTCGAGGTCGGGCCGCCGATCTGGTTCCTCGACGAGCCGACCCGCGGGCTGGACGTCGCCGCCAAGGCCGAGATCGTGCGCATCGCCGGCGAGCTCGCCGCCGCCGGTGCGGCCATCCTCGTCGTCTCGTCCGAGATCGAGGAGATGACCGCCCTCTGCCATCGCTACCTGGTGCTGCGCCGCGGCCGGATCGAGGCCGAGCTGCCGGCCAGCGCCGGGCATGGCGAGCTGATGGCGGCGGCAGCCGGCGCATGATCGACGTCCTGCGCCGTCACGGCTTCCTGATCGTCTTCGCCGGCGTGCTGCTGTTCTTCGGCTTCGCCACGCGGACCTTCGCCACGCTCGACAACGCGCTGGGCCTGCTGCACGCCGCCGCACCGACCGCCGTCGTCGCCAGCGGGCTGGCGCTGGTGGTGATCGCCGGCAAGCTCGACATCTCGGTCGGCTCCATCGCCTTCCTGTCGGGGGCGCTGGCGGCGATGGCGATGGGCGACCTCGGGCTCGATCCGGTCTCGTCGACGGTGCTCGCCCTCGCCGTCGGCGCGGCACTGGGGGCGCTCAACGGCTTCATCGTCGTCGTGCTCAAGGTCAACCCGCTGATCACCACGCTGGGGACGATGATCGCGCTGCGCGGGATCGGCCTGCAGCTGACCCAGTCACGGGTGTTCGCGCTGCCCGAATCGATGCGCGTGCTGGGCAATCTCAAGATCGGCCCGGTGTTCGTCGACATCCTCGTGGCGGCCCTGATCCTCGTGGCGATCCACGTGCTGCACACCCGCCACCGCTTCGGCCGCCACCTGACCGCCCTGGGCAACGGCGAGGACGTGGCGCAGCGGCTGGGCCTGCCCACCGCCAGGCTGGTCTTCGCCGCCTTCGTGCTGTCGGGCGTGCTGGCCGCCGCCGGCGGGACCATGAGCAGCATCCAGGTGGGCTCGGTCACGCCGATGCTGGGCCAGGGCATGGAGTTCACCGCGGTCGCGGTGATCGTCATCGGCGGCATCAGCCTGTTCGGCGGCCGGGGCAACATCCTGCCGGGCCTGCTGCTCGGCGTCCTGATGCTGGAGGCGGTGCGCAACGGCCTCAACCACCTGGGAGCCGACCCGTTCGCCTACCGTTTCGTCAACGGTGCGGTGATCTTCCTCGCCATGTGGGCCGACTCCCTGCGCCATCGCCGGCAGGCCGCATGAGCGCGTTCCGCTGACGGGGATCGCCGTGCCATAGTCGCGGCGTCCGCAGCGAGGAGGCCGGAGCATGGCGCTGGCCGAGGTCAGGCTCGACGATCGCTACGCGCTCGAGCGCGGGCGGGTGCTGATGACCGGGATCCAGGCGCTGGTGCGCCTGCCGATCCTGCAGCGGCAGCGCGACGCGCTGGCCGGGCTCAACACCGCCGGCTTCGTCTCGGGCTATCGCGGCTCGCCGCTGGGCGGCCTCGACCAGGCGCTGTGGCAGGCGCGCCCGTTCCTCGATGCGGCGAAGGTGACGTTCCAGCCGGGCCTCAACGAGGACCTGGCGATGACCTCGGTCTGGGGCACGCAGCAGGTCAACCTGTTCCCCGGCGCCCGCTACGACGGGGTGTTCGGGCTGTGGTACGGCAAGGGACCGGGTGTCGACCGTTCGCTCGACGTGCTCAAGCACGCCAACTACGCCGGGACGAGCCGGCATGGCGGCGTCCTCGTCGTCGCCGGCGACGACCATGCCGCCAAGTCGAGCACGCTGCCGCACCAGAGCGACCATGTCTTCGCCGCGGCGGCGGTGCCGGTGCTGCATCCGTCGAGCGTGCAGGACTATCTCGACCTCGGCATCCACGGCTGGGCGATGTCGCGCTGGTCGGGCTGCTGGGTGGCGCTGAAATGCGTCACCGACACGGTCGAGAGCACGGCCTCGGTCGAGGTCGATCCGGCCCGCGTACGGGTAGTGCTGCCCGACGACTTCGTCATGCCGCCGGGCGGGCTGTCGATCCGCTGGCCGGACCCGCCGCTGGTCCAGGAGCAGCGGATGCTGCACCAGAAGGCCTACGCGGCGCTGGCCTATGCCCGGGCCAACAGGCTGAACCGGATCGTCATCGACAGCCCGCGGCCGCGGCTCGGCATCATCGCCGCCGGCAAGTCCTACCTCGACGTCCGCGAGGCGCTGGCGGCCCTGGGGATCGACGAGCAACTCGCTGCTGCGATCGGGCTGCGGGTCTACAAGGTCGGGATGAGCTGGCCGCTCGAGTCCGAGGGGACGCGGGCGTTCGCACAGGGTCTCGAGGAGATCCTCGTCGTCGAGGAGAAGCGCCAGCATCTCGAGTACCAGCTCAAGGAAGAGCTCTACAACTGGCGCGAGGACGTCCGGCCGCGGGTCATCGGCAAGTTCGACGAGAAGGGCGAGTGGGACATGCCGCAGGGCGGCTGGCTGCTGCCGGCGGCGTCCGAGCTGACCCCGGCGATGATCGCCCGCGCCATCGCCGGCCGCATCGACCGCTTCTTCACCAGCGAGACCATCCGCGAGCGGCTGGACTTCCTCGAGCGCAAGGAGCAGGCGCTGGCCCGTGCCCGGCTCGCGGTGCAGCGGGTGCCGCACTACTGCTCGGGCTGTCCGCACAACAGCTCGACCAAGGTGCCGGACGGCAGCCGGGCGCTGGCCGGGATCGGCTGCCACTACATGGCGACCTGGATCTACGGGGCGACGACGCGGACCTTCAGCCAGATGGGCGGCGAGGGTGTCGCCTGGATCGGCCAGGCGCCGTTCACCGACACGCCGCACGTCTTCGCCAATCTCGGCGACGGCACCTACACCCACTCGGGCATCCTGGCGATCCGCGCGGCGGTCGCCGCCAAGGTCAACATCACCTACAAGATCCTCTACAACGACGCGGTGGCGATGACCGGCGGGCAGCCGGTCGACGCGCCCCTGTCGGTGTCGCGGCTGGTCGAGCAGCTGGCGGCCGAGGGGCTCGAGCGGATCGTCGTCGTCGCCGACAGCCGCGAGCGCGAGGCGATCGACCGCCTGCCGCAGGGCGTGCCGCTGCGGCCGCGCGAGGAACTCGACGCGACCCAGCGCGAGCTGCGCGAGGTGCCGGGCGTCACGGCGCTGGTCTATGTGCAGACGTGCGCCGCCGAGAAGCGGCGCCGGCGCAAGCGCGGCACCTTTCCCGATCCGGCGGTGCGCGTGGTCATCAACGAGCAGGTCTGCGAGGGCTGCGGCGACTGCTCCAACAAGTCGAACTGCGTCTCGGTCGTGCCGCTGGAGACCGAGTTCGGCCGCAAGCGCGCCATCGACCAGTCCTCCTGCAACAAGGACCTCACCTGCATCGAGGGCTTCTGCCCGAGCTTCGTCACCGTCGAGGGCGGCCGGCTGCGCAAGGGCAGGGCGGCCGTCGGCTCCGACCAGGCCTGGCCCGAGTTGCCGGAGCCGGCGCTGCCGCCGCTGGACCGGCCGTGGGGCATCCTGATCACCGGCGTCGGCGGCACCGGCGTCGTGACCATCGGCGCCATCCTCGCCATGGCGGCGCATCTCGACGGGCGCGGCGTCACCGCGCTCGACATGGCGGGCCTCGCCCAGAAGGGCGGCTCGGTCTGGTCGCACGTCCGCATCGCCGACCGGGACGTGCCGTTGTGGGCGCCGCGCATCGCCGCCGGCGAGGCCGACGCCGTGCTGGGCTGCGACATCGTCGTGACCGTCAGCGACGAGTCGCTGGCCAAGATGCAGGCCGGGATGACCCGGGCCGTGGTCAACAGCGACATCGCCGCCACCAGCGATTTCGTCCGCACCGTGGCGCAGCAGGCCGCCACCGGCGACCTCGCGCGTTTTCGCGACCCGCAGTTCCCGCTGGCGCCGATGGAGGACCAGATCGTCGACGCGGTCGGCACCGGGCGTGCCGAGTTCTTCGACGCGACGCGGCTGGCGACGACGCTGCTGGGCGACGCCATCGCCGCGAACATGCTGCTGCTCGGCTACGCCTGGCAGAAGGGGCTGGTGCCGCTGTCGCTGGACGCGATCGACCGGGCGATCGAGCTCAACGGCACCGCCGTCGCCGCCAACAGGGCGGCCTTCCTGTGGGGCCGGCGGACGGCCGAGGATCCGGCGGCGGTCCACGCGCTGGCGCGGCCGCGAGGAGCGGGGCCGGAGCACCTGCGGCTGTCGGAGAGCCTCGACGAGATCATCGCCCGGCGCGAGGCGCATCTCGTCGCCTACCAGGACGAGGCGCTGGCGCGGCGCTACCGGACGCTGGTCGACCGGGTGCGGGCGGCGGAGGCCGCGGCGGCTCCCGGCTCGACGGCGCTCACCGAGGCGGTCGCCCGCGGCTGGCACAAGCTGCTGGCGGTCAAGGACGAGTACGAGGTGGCGCGGCTCCATGCCGAGAGCGGCTTCCTCGAGCGGCTGGGCGAGATGTTCGAGGGCGACTGGAAGCCCCGCTTCCACCTGGCGCCTCCCTTGTGGGCGGCGGTCGACCCGGCGACCGGCGAGCCGCGCAAGAAGGCCTACGGGCCCTGGATGCTGCAGGCCTTCCGGCTGCTCGCCCGGCTGCGCCGCATCCGCAACACGGCCTGGGACCCGTTCCGCTTCACCGCCGACCGCCGGATCGAGCGGCAGCTGATCGCCGACTACGAGCGGACGATGGAGGAGGTGCTGGCCGGGCTCGACGCCGATCACCTGGCGACGGCGGTCGAGCTCGCGGCGCTTCCGGAGCAGATCCGCGGCTTCGGCCCGGTGAAGGAGCGCCACATCGTCCACGCCAGGGCGCGCGAGGCCGAGCTGCTGGCCGCCTTCCGCAGCCGGCGGGCGCCGTCGGCGCGGCGCCACGAGCCGGGCCGGCCCGAGGCCGTCATGGCCGGCTGATAGCCCAGGATCTGGAATCCGGCGCGGCGCATCCCATGTCCCACGGGCGGGGCGACCGAGGCATCGCCCGGGCCTTGCGGCCTTCATCGGGATGGAGATCGATGTCCTTCGGCATCTGGGAAATTGCCATCATCCTGCTCGTCGTGCTGGTCTTCTTCGGGGCCGGCAAGTTGCCCGCCGCGATGGGCGACTTCGCGAAGGGCATCAAGGCCTTCAAGGGCGGTCTGAAGGACGAGTCGGAGACGGTCGAGGCAGCGGCGGCGGCGCCGCCCGTGTCCCAGCCGGCGCCCGAGCCCCGCCCGGCGGCACCGCTGCTGATCGAGCCTGCGGCGCAGCCGGACGAGGCGCGCCGGGCCTAGATCAGCAGGCTCGACGCGGTCAGGTCGTCGACGTCGATGCCGGCGAGGAAAACGCTGGTGGTCGACGTCAGCCTGACCAGCGTGCCGCCGCCCGAGGCGACGGCGTCCTCCAGCACGGCGGCGGCGCTGGCGAAGTCGAAGGCGCGCAGGTCGAGCTTGTCGTAGCCCAGGCGGAAGTCGGTGACGGTGTCGCGACCGTCGCCGGCGGCGAAGACGAAGGTGTCGACGCCCGAGCCGCCGATCAGCTCGTCGTTGCCGGTGCCGCCCTCGAGCCTGTCGTTGCCGCTGCTGCCGCTGAGGCGGTCGGAACCCTCCTCGCCCCACAGCGAGTCGTTGCCGGTATCGCCGGACAGCTGGTCGTTGCCCTCGTCGCCGGTCATGCGGTCGTTGTGCGCGCCGCCGCCCAGCCTGTCGTTACCGCTGCCTCCATTCAGGCTGTCGTTGCCGTTTCCGCCCGTCACGGTGTCGTTGCCGTCGTGGCCGTAGAGGCGGTCATTGCCGTTACCACCATCGAGCACATCGTTGCCCGAGCGGCCGTAGACCAAATCGTCCTCGCCCTGGCCCGACAGCCGGTCGTTGCCGTTTCCGCCATCCAGCACGTCGTTGCCGGCCTCGCCCTGCAGGCTGTCGCCGTCCTCGCCGCCGGACATGCGGTCGGCATCGTCGCCCCCGCGCAGCACGTCGATGCCGTCGCCGCCGGCGACCGAGTCCTGCCCGTCGCCGCCGTAGAGCCGGTCGTTGCCGTCCGCCCCCTCGATCAGGTCGTTGCCATTGTCGCCCAGCAGCGAGTTGCCGAGACCGTCTCCGGCGATCTCGTCCTCGTTGGACGAGCCGCGGATGTGCTCGATCGAGATGAAGCTGTCGGTCCCGCCCGAGCCGTCGTCGGCGCTGCCGGCGTCGAGGTCGGCGACGACGCCGTCGAGGGCACCGAAATAGCTGGCCCAGTCCTGGCCTTCGCCGCCGTTGAGGTCGTCGTCGCCGCCGCCGCCCCTGAGCAGGTCGTTGCCGCCGAGCGCCAGGACGGCGTCGTCGTCGCTGCCGCCGACCAGCGTGTCGGCCTCGCTGGTGCCGCGCAGCACGCCGTCGGCGCCGACCAGCGCCGCCACGTCGGCGAACGACAGCACCTGGCCCATGAAGCTGAAGCGCTCGACGCCGTAGACCCGGATGCTGTTGCCCTCGACGTCCGAGACGACGATGTACTCGTCGTCGTCGAGGGTCACCGTGATGTCGGCGAGGTCGGCGTCGAAGTAGGCGAGGTCGTTGCCGTCTCCGCCGAACAGGTCGTTGACGCCGGTGCCGCCGTCGAGGGTGTCGTTGCCCTCGCCGCCCTCGAGGACATCGTCGCCCTCGCCGCCCTGGAGGCGGTCGTTGCCCGACCCGCCATAGAGCTCGTTGCCGCCGGCATCGCCCGAGAGGGTGTCGGCGGCGGCACTGCCGAAGGCGTTCTCGATGCTGTCCAGCAGGTCGGTGCCGCCGTCCCCGTCGTCGACGGTGCCGGCGTCGAGGTCGACGATGACGCGGGAGATGCGGCCGTCGTAGCTGACCGTGTCGAGGCCGTCGCCGCCCCAGACCGTGTCGGTGCCGGCCCCCGGCAGCAGCACGTCGTCGCCGGCACCGCCGGACAGCGTGTCGTCGCCGGCGCGGCCGTTGAGCGCGTCATTGTCGTCGCCGCCGTCGAGCAGGTCGGCGAAGATGGTGCCGAAGAGGCTGTCGTCGCCGGCGAGACCCTCGACGACGACCGGATCGCCCTCGACGTCGGCCTCGATGATGTCGCTGTCGGCGGAACCGGTGAGCGTGGTCGTCATGCGGCGGACCCTTCCCGAAGGCCGCGCCGCAGGGGCCGTGCAGGCCGGCGGGCGCGGAGTGCGGAACCTTGGCCGCCCTTATCCCGCAGCTTGCGTTAAGCGCCGGTTCAACGGTGCGGTGAACCGCGGCTTAACCTTCGGCCGGTCCGGCGAGGGTCGACGCTGCCCGGCCGTGGCGGCAAGATCGGCCCATGCCGATCTATCGCGTCATCGAGCCCACGCTCGGCAAGCTGCGCTATCGCCACTGGCAGCGGCAGGGGCTGCGCGCGATCGTCATGCTGCTGGCCATCGGCGTTGCCTGCGGCAGCGGGCTCTACCTGCTCGACAGCTCGCTGAGCCCCACCTCGCAGCGCCTGTTCAACGCCATCTGGAACACCGCCAACACGGTCTCGACGCTGGGCGACCTGACGCCGCTCACGCACCAGCAGAAGATCTTCATGATGGTGGCGATGCTGACCCTGATGACCGCGGCCAGCGTCACGATCGCCTCGCTGACGGGCGTGCTGTCGAGCCCGGAGGTGCTGACCTACAGGGAGAACCGGCGGATGGAGCGAGTCCTGGCCAAGCTCGACGACCACGTCATCGTGGTCGGCTATGCGGCGCTCGGCCAGCTGGTCGCGGCCCAGCTCGCCGCGGACGGTACCGGCGTCGTCGTCATCGACCGCGACCAGGGGGCCGCGTCCCTCGCCGCCGACCGCAAGTTCACGGCGATCCAGGGGGCAGCCGAGGACGAGGCGACCCTGCGCTCGGCCCGCGTCGACAAGGCGAGGGCGATGGTCGTCACCACGGCCGATCCGTCGCGCAAGCTGACGACGACGCTGATGGCCCGGGCGCTCAATCCCCGCCTGTTCATCTCGACGGTCGGCGACGACGGGCAGCTGAGCGGCTGGCTGGCCCATGCCGGGGCCAGCGACGTGGTGGTCGTCGACCGCCTCGTCGCCGACGCGCTGGTGAGCCGGCTGCGCCAGGGCCTGGCGCAGCCGGGCCAGGCCTCAGACGAAGTCGCCCAGCGCCCACAGATGCCCGTTGTCGGCGGCCAGGGTCCCGGCGAAGGCGCCGGCGGGTAGCACGAAGCCGAGCGTCACGGTGTCGGTGCCGAGGCCTCCGAGCACCGTCAGCCCGACGAGATCGACCTTGTCGCCGCCGCCGAAGTCGGCGATCCGGTCGTCGCCGTGGAGGTCCGACAGGACGAAGCGGTCGGCACCGCCGCCGCCGGCCATGGCGTCGTCGCCGCCGCCGCCGAACAGCGTGTCGTTGCCGGCATCGCCCGCCAGCGAGTCGTCGCCGTGCTCGCCGAGCAGGTCGTCACCGCCGTCGCCGCCCGCCAGGATGTCGTCGTCGCGATCGCCCTCCAGGCGGTCGGCGGCATCGCCGCCGAACAGGCGATCGTTGCCATCGCCGCCGAACAGCCGGTCGTCGTCCGCATCGCCCCACAGGCGGTCGGCACCGTCCCCTCCGGCGACGCTGTCCTCGTCGTCGCCGCCGTAGGCCCGATCCGCTCCGGCTCCGCCGAACAGGCGGTCGTTGTCGTCACCGCCGTACAGGCGGTCGGCATTGTCCGACTGCGGGTCGTTGTCGGGCTTGAAGGCGTCGCCGTACAGGTCGTCCCGGCCATGCCCGCCGAACAGGCGGTCCTCGCCCTGCTCGCCCATCAGGTCGTCGTTGCCGTTGCCGCCATAGAGGCTGTCGGTCCCTTCCTCGCCGACGAGGACATCGTTGCCCTCGCCGCCGTAGACGACATCGGACCCGGCACCGCCGTAGCCGACGTCGTCCGCCGCGAACAGCCGGATGAGGTCGCCCTGGGCGGTGCCGAGGATGAAGTCGGCGCCGTTGGTGCCGTCGATGGTGCTCATCGCGCTGCCCTCCTCAAAGATCGAAGTCGGAGGCGACGAGCGCCACCGTCGAGTCATCGAGCTGGATCTGGAAGTCGGCGACGAAGTCGCCGCCGGTGTGCCCCTCGATGACGACGTTGCCGTTCAGCTCGTAGTAGCGGAGCTGTCCGGCGGCACTGAACTGGGCGAGGCCAACCCACTGGAAGTCCTGGTCGCCGGCCTGTGCCATGTTCGCGTCGATGCCCTCGAGGTCGATCAGGTCTCCCGGCAGGCGACGGAAGTCGACGATGTGATCCCGGTCGTTCCAAGTGCCGGCATCGCCGTCGTCGAAGACAAATCGGTCGCCGCCACTGCCGCCTTCGAGCCGGTCGACGCCGGCACCGCCGAACAGGGTGTCCGCCGAGCTGCCGCCGTAGAGCGAGTCGTCGCCATCCATGCCGTGCAGGCGATCGCTGCTCCCGTCGCCGTGCAGGGCATCGAGCCCATCCTCGCCGAACAGGAAGTCGTTGCCGGCTTCTCCGTAGGCAAAGTCGTTGCCGCTGCCGAGCCAGGCGGTGTCGGAGCCGTTGCCGCCGAACACGCCGTCGGTTCCACCCCAGGTGAAGACCCAGTCGTCGCCGCCCTGGACGAGGATCGCATCCGCCGCGTTGCTGCCGTACACGGTATCCGCCGCCTGGCTGCCGCGAACGGCCTCGATGCCGGTGAAGACGTCGACGACCCCGCCGGACCAGGCGGTGCCGCCGGCGATGTTCACGACGACGGCGGAGGCGTTGGTGTAGTCGATGATGTCGCTGCCATTGCCGCCGTAGAACGCATCGGTCGCGTTGCCGCCGAAGAAGACATCCCCGCCGTTGCCGCCGAGCAGCGTGTCCTGGCCGTCGCCTCCGTAGAGGTTGTCGCCATCCTCGCCGCCCCAGAGCGTGTCGTTCTCCGAACCGCCGAACAGCGTGTCGACGCCCTCGCCGCCGAACACCGAATCGTGGCCGAAATCGCCCCAGACGGTGTCCCGATCGTTGCCGCCGGATACGACATCGTTGCCGGTGTCGCCGTCGACGGAGTCATTGCCCTCGCCGCCATAGACCGAATCCTGGCCGCTTCCGCCGTTGACCCGGTCCTTGCCGTCGCCGCCGAAGACGGTGTCGTCCTGCCCACCGCCGTCGGCGATGTCATTGCCGTCCTCGCCCTGCACCAGATCGTCGTCGACACTGCCGTAGACACGGTCGTTGCCGAAGCCTCCCAGAACGCGATCGTTGCCGGTTCCGCCGTCGACGGTGTCGTTGTGATCGCCGCCGAACATCGAGTCGGCATCGCTGCCGCCGAACAACCTGTCGTTGCCGTTTCCGCCCCAGATGGTGTCGTTGCCGGCGTCACCCTGGACGAAGTCGCGCGACTCCAGCGGATCCTCAGTGAAGTGGGTTTCGGTCGGATAGTAGTCCGCAGACAACTTGTCGTTGCCGCTGCCGCCGAAGATGGAGTCGATGCCTCGATAACCGAAGATCGAGTCCTGGCCGTTCCCTCCGTAGAGCGTATCGGAGCCCTCGTCGCCCCACAGAAAGTCGTTGCCGTTCCCGCCGAAAATGGAGTCTCCGGAGAAGGTGCCGATCAGGTTGTTGTTGCCATTGTTTCCGTTGATGGTCGCCATGGTGCCCTCGTCTGGCCGGGTGGGGCGCCGTCGGCGCCGGTTCACCGTTCCCGTGCTGGTGCGACCCTGCGCCGTGACGATTTCGGCCGTGTCCCGCCGGAGGCGCGTTTGTTTCGCGCGTGTTAAGGGCTATGTCGCTGCGCTGGGACGGGGAGGGATCGCATGACAGGCGGCGGCCCGGACGGCGACGGGGAGCTCAGCGCCCGCGAGCTGTTCGCGCGCGTCGTCGTCGACGCCGCCCTCGACTGCGTCATCGGCATGGATCCCGACGGGCGGGTCGTCGAGTTCAACCCGGCGGCCGAGCGCACCTTCGGCTACCGGCGCGAGGAGGCCGTCGGGCGCGAGATCGCCGAGCTGATCGTGCCGGCATCGATGGTCGAGCGGCACCGGACCTCGCTGCGGCGGCATGTCGAGACCGGCCAGAGCCGGATCCTCGGGCGACGGATGCAGATGCCGGCGCGCCGTGCCGACGGCAGCGAGCTCGAGGTCGAGCTGATCGTCGTCGAGGCGCCGCATGACGGCCTAGCCGCCCGCTACGTGGCCTACCTGCGGGACCTCACCGAGCAGCGCCGCGTCGAGCAGGCGTTGCGCGAGAGCGAGGCCCGCTTCCGCAGCGTCGTCGAGGACCAGACCGAGCTGATCTGCCGCTACGATGCCGACTTCCGGCTGGTGTTCTGCAACACGGCGCACGCGCGCCTGTGGGACGTTCCGGCCGAGGCGCTGGCCGGGCGCAGCCTGTTCAACTCGGTGCCCGAACGGCTGCGCGCGTCCCTGCGCGGCCAGCTGGAGGCGCTGACGCCGGCCAATCCCGTCATCTACGGCGAGAACGAGAAGACGCTGCCCGGCGGCGAGGTGCGCTGGTACGAGTGGATGAACCGGGCGCTGTTCGACGAGCAGGGCCGGCGCACCGGCTACCAGTCTGTCGGGCGCGACGTCACCGAGCGCCGGCGCGCCCAGGATGAGCTGGCACGGCACCGCGAGGCGCTCGCGCAGAGCGAGCGGATGGCGGCCTTCGGCTCGCTGCTGGCCGGCGTCGCGCACGAGCTCAACAACCCGCTGTCAGTGGTGCTGACCCAGGCCGTGCTGCTGCTCGAGCAGGCGACCCAGCCCTCGGTGATCCAGCGGGCCGAGCGCATCCGCGTCGCCGCCGACCGCTGCGGGCGGATCGTCCGCTCGTTCCTCGCGATCGCCCGGGCCAAGCCGCCGGTGCGGCTGCCGGTCCGGCTCGACGAGGTGGTGCGCTCGGCGCTCGAGCTCACCGGCTACGGTCTGAAGAGCGCCGGCATCGCGGTCGAGCTGCGGGTCCCGGAGGACCTGCCGCCCATCTGGGGCGATGCCGACCAGCTGGGCCAGCTGGCGATGAACCTCGTCGTCAACGCGCAGCAGGCGATGCGCGACCAGCCGGGCCGGCGACGCCTGCTGGTGGCGGCGCAGCCGGCGGGCGAGACCGTGCGGCTGATCGTCGAGGACAACGGCCCGGGCGTGCCGGCGGCGATCCGTTCGCGCATCTTCGACCCGTTCTTCACCACCAAGGAGCGCGGCAGCGGGACCGGCCTCGGCCTGTCGCTCTGCCTCGGCATCGCGCAGGCGCATGGCGGCAGCATCGCCATTGAGGACGTCCCGGGGGGTGGAGCCAGGTTCGTCGTGACGCTGGCCGTCGGCGAGGGCGTGGCCCCTCCGACGGAGGAACGCGGCCGGGAGGCCGTCGCGACGGGGGTGCGGATCCTGATCGTCGACGACGAGCCGGAGCTGGCCGAAGGCCTGGCCGAGGCTCTGGGCGCGCTGGCCGACCGGGTCGACGTCGCGGCGAATGGCGCCGAGGCGCTCCGCAAGGCCGAGGCGGTGCCCTATGACCTCGTCGTCAGCGACCTCAGGATGCCCGAGCTCGACGGTCCCGGGCTCTACCGGGCGCTTGTCGGACGACCCGGCGGGTTCGCCGGCCGCTTCATCGTCGTCACCGGGGACACGCTCGACCGGTCGCTGGAGACCTTCATCGCGCAGAGCGGCGTCACGGTGCTGGAGAAACCGTTCACGCCGGACGACGCACGCCGGGCGGTGGCGTCCGCCCTGGCTCAGCCGCCGCTGCCGTCGTCGAAGACGTAGCCGGCGCCGCGCACGGTGCGGATCACGCTGGGCTGCGCCGGGTCGGGCTCCAGCTTGCGGCGCAGCCGGACGATGCGGACGTCGATGCTGCGGTCGCCGGGATCGCCGGCCTGGTGATGCGCCAGCGCGATGAGCCGCTCGCGGCTGAGGATCTCGTTGGGATGGGCGGCGAACGCCTTCAGCAGGTCGATTTCCATGACGCTCAGCAGCTCGACGCTGCCGTCGGCGGCGTAGAGCCGGCCGGCGACGGGATCGAAGCTGCAGCGGCCGATCCGGACGTGCGGGCGTGCCTCCGGCTCGCCCGGCCGCTGCCGGCGCAGGACGTTGCGGATCCGCGCCAGCAGCTCGCGCGGGTCGGCCGGCTTGCACACATAATCGTCGGCGCCGAGCTCGAGGCCGATCACCCGGTCCATCGGTGCCGAGACGGTGGTGAGCATGACGATGCCTGTGGTCCCGCGCGAGCGGATCCAGCGCGCCAGGGACAGGCCGTCCTCGCCCGGCATCACCACGTCGAGGACGACGAGGTCCGGCTTCCAGGCCGCCCAGACGTCGCGCATCGCCGGCCCGTCGGCCGCCGCCCGCGCGGCGAAGCCGTGGCGGTCCAGGTACTCGACGAGGCCGTCACGGATGTCGTCCTCGTCGTCGACGATCAGGATGCGCGGTTCCTGCGCCATCATCCGCGGTTCCGGTGGCGTGGCGGTCACGGCCGTTCCTGCCGTGACCGCCAGCCTAGTGCGCCCGAGCGGGGCGGCAACCATGCTCAGAAGTCGAAGTAGCTGTCGTCCAGATCGGACGGCAGGTAGCCGTCGATCCGGATGATCGTGGTGGTGACACCGCCTTCCTGGAAGGTCAGGCGGGTATCGCCGCTGACCGCCTGGACGATGATGCCGTCGGCCTCCAGCCCGTCGCCGAGGCCCTTGCCGTCATAGTCGACACCGCTGACGTCGATGGTGTCGCCGTTGTCCCCGGAGAACTCGAAGACGAGGTTGGTCTTGCCGCCGTCGTTGCCGAAATGGAAGAAGAAGAGGCCGTCGCCGCCATACAGGGTGTCGGCGCCGCCGCCACCGTGCAGGTCGGCCGATCCCGTTCCGCCGTAGAGCGTGTCGTTGCCTACGCCACCGTAGAGCTCGGCGTAGCCGAAGTTCTCGCTGCCATGGAGGTGGTCGTTGCCTTCGCCGCCGTAGAGCCTGTCGGTGTCGCCGATCTCGGGATCTTCGACCGGTCCGGCCTTCATGGTGTCGTTGCCGTCACCGCCGAACAGCGTGTCGTTGCCTTCCCAGCCGTTCATGTCGTCGTTGCCGCCGTCACCCCAGAGGCGGTCGTTGCCGGTACCGCCGCGCAGGGTATCGAGGCCGGCGCCGCCCTCGATGCTGTCGTTGCCGGCATAGCCGAAGGCCGTGTCGTTGCCGTCACCGCCGTAGATGCGGTCGGCACCGCTACCGCCGTCGTCGTCGCCACCGCCATAGAGGCGGTCGTTGCCGGCATTGCCCCAGATGGTGTCGATGTTGTCGCCGCCATTGACGGTGTCGTTGCCGTCGTCGCCGCGCAGGCTGTCGTTGCCGGTGCCGCCGAAGATCGTATCGTTGCCATCGCCGCCGTAGCCGCGGTCGTTGCCGCCGAACAGCGTGATGACGTCGTTGCCGGCCGTCCCGACCTTGCTGTCGTTGCCGCCGGTACCGTCGATGTTCGCCATGATCCCTCTCCCGGGTCCTGGTGTGGATGCCGAGGCGCTGTCCCGGGTGTCGGAGACGCTCCGCCCCGGTTGAGGCGACCATGGGGGCGGGGGGTTGCAGGCGAATGCCGCAGGCCGGAGTGGCGTTGCGTGGCGGTCCGGCTTTGTTTCAATCCCATGCCGAAGGCCTGCCGGATCAGTCCGCCGGCTTCGGCCTCGGCCGCCAGTTGCCCTTCAGTCTCAGGTACATCATGGCGGTGATCAGGGCGTCGTTGAAGGCATCGTGCTCGGCCCGACGCGGCAGCTCGAGCCGTTCGCGAATGGTCTCGAAGCGCAGGTCGATGTTGGCCCCGGCCGGCACCTGCGGCTGGCGCCAGTCATAGTACAGCCGCGACACCTCGATCTGCCGGTTCGGCAGCGGGCAGCCGATCCGCCGGCGGACGTACTTGTTGAGCATCGCGACGTCGAACTCGAGGAAGTAGCCGACCAGCGGCCGCGGGCCGACGAAGTCGAGGAAGCGCGCGATGGCCTCGTTCCACGGCAGGCCGCGGGCGAGGTCGACGGCGCGCAGGTGGTGGATGGTGACCGTCTTCTCGCTGAGCGGGCCCTCGGGCCGGACGAGGATGTCGAGCCGCTCGCTGGTCTCCAGCACGTCGCCCTTCAGGCGGATGGCGCCGATCGACAGGATCTCGGCGGTCTTCACGTCGAGGCCGGTGGTCTCGCAGTCGACGCTGACCAGCTCGTCGCCGGCATAGTCCTCGAACAGGCCGGCATAGCGCTGATCGCGCAGCTGCCGCCGCCACCAGGCCCGCTGCAGGCGATGCAGCATCGCCGTCAGAACACCCCGAGATGGAAGTGGTGACGCACCTGCTCCTTCAGTTTCTTGGCGAGGTGCAGGGACTCCTTGAGCAGGTCGCGCTCGAGCTTGGTGAGCTCGCCGGGCTTGATGAAGTTGTCGAGCGGCAGGTGCAGGCGCATCCGCTCGATGCGCGCCTGCAGGCGCAGCTGCAGCAGGGCCGAGAAGGCGTCGATCAGCTGGCCGCCGAACTTGCGGTCGAACAGGCCGAGGTCGGTCAGGCGGCGGATGCGCTGGACGGTGTTGGTCTCGCGCAGGCCCTTCTCGAGGGCCAGGGCGCGGATGCCGTGGACGATCGGGAAGATCCCGCCCTTCTTGATGTCGAGCTCGTCCTTGTGGGCGCCCTTCTCGACGACGAGGTTGCCCAGCAGGCCGATGGGCGTCTCGAAGCTGTCGATGGCCCGGGCGAAGCGGGCGTGGAAGGCCTGGTTGCCGGCCAGCAGCTCGAACAGCCGGTCCTTGGCGCGGTCGAGCAGGGTCGCATCGCCGGCGATGGCGCTGGCGTCGTAGAAGATCGCCATGTCCATCAGCGCCTGCTCGCCGGGCTCGGCCATCCAGTGCAGGAGGTCGTCCTGCCAGGCGGCGAGCGGCTTCGACCAGCGCGGGTTGCGGACCATCACCTCGCCCGGGCAGGCCGGGAAGCCGCAGGCGATCATCGCCTCGGTGAAGCGGCGGGTGACGGCCGCGAAGTCCGGCGGCGCGAACCCGTCCGCGAGGATGACGCCGTTGTCCTGGTCGGTCTTGAGGATCTGCTCGTGGCGGCCCTCGCTGCCCATGACGACGAGGCAGGAGCGGGCGACGATCTCGTCGCCGGCGATCATCTGCCAGAGCCTGGCCGCGATCCGCCCGTTGAGCTCGCTGGCGAGGCTGGTGACGAAGCCGATCTTGGTGCCGGTGCTGTGCAGCTGGCGGATCAGCTGCGTGGTCCGCTCGCTGGTGTCGATCAGGTCCTCGACCGACTGGGCGCGGTCGATGTGGCTGCCGACCAGGTCGGCCTGGCTGGCCAGCGAGGACAGGGCGCTGGCGGCATCGAGGATGCCGCAGATCTCGCCGTCGCGCCGCACCGCGAGGTGGCGGACCTTGTGGCGGGCCATCAGCAGCGCCGCCTCGGCCAGGAAGTCCTCGGCGTCGACCCCGATCAGCGAGAAGTGGGCGACCGTGCCGACCTCGGTCTCGAGCGGCAGGCGATCGCGTACCGCGGCGCGGGTGAGGTCGACGCCGGTGATGATCCCGACGCGCTCGCCGTCGCGCACCAGCACGGCCCGCTGGTCGTGCTCGTGCATGGCGAGCGCCGCCTCGTGCAGCGTGGCGGTCCGCTCCAGATGCACCGGCGGATGCAGCACCGCCTGGCCGACGCGGACGGTCATCGCGCCCAGAGCGTCGCTGCTCGCGTGGCGCTGCGACAGCGCCTCCATGCGGGCGCCGATGTCCTTGAAGAAGAACTGCGCGAAGCCGGTGTTGTTGGCGGTCAGCTCGAGGAAGTCCTCGATCGGCAGCCGGTAGCAGATGGCTTCCTCGCGGACGACGAAGTCGTGCCGGCAGGCCTGGTGGACGAGGATGCCGCTGTCGAAGCCGTCGCCGCTGCCGTGGACGTCGACCACCTCGTCGCCGGCGCGCTCCTCGATCTGGCCCTTGATGACGACGTAGAACCAGTCCGGCAGGTCGCCCACCTTCAGAGCGGTCTGGCCCTCGCGCAGGAAGACCACGTCGACCGCCGCCGCGACGCGCCGGACCTCGGCCGGGCGCAGCCGGTCGAAGGGCGGGCTCGAGAAGTCGAAGGCTTTGGGCAACGGACGGCCTCCCCGCGGCGCGGCGGCATCATCGGCCAGCCCCGCGGTCGCTTCCCATGCGACCCGTTGGCGTGCGTCACCAGCCCGGCGGTAAGGGCGAGACCTGGGCGATGGCGGGATGCAGGCCGAGCAGGGCGAGCCAGGCCGCCAGCGCCAGCGGGACCCGGACCTCGGCCTGCGCCGCCAGCCCCGTCGGCCAGCCCGAAGGCGGCATCGCGGCGAACGGCAGGAACGAGGTGTGCCGGGCGAGCTGCTGCCAAGCCGCTTCTCCGAAACGCTGCCGCTGTCGCCGGTCGATCGCCGCCATCCCGGCCAGCGAGAACAGGGCGAAGCCGCCGAACAGCAGCACGTGGGCGAGGTCGCCGTTGGGGAAGAGATGGGCCAGCGCCCACAGGGTCAGGGCCCAGACCACCGGATGGCGGGTGATGCCGGCGATGCCGGGTCGTTCGGGGTCGTAGCCTGTGGCGCGCCCGCCGAGCGACAAGGGGTTGGGTGCTGCCAGGCCGAAGGCCGCAAGCAGGCAAACGAACGGCATCGCCAGGTTCGGTACCCAGGCCTGCCAGTCGGCATAGGCCCACAAGGCCACGAACGGTGCCCGCTGGGCGGTGCGGATCAGCCAGATCAGCAGGACGACCGAGGCGGCGATGTAGAGGCCGAGGTAGAGCCGGCGACCGAGCCAGGCGACGAGGCGGGCCCGGACAGCGGGCCGCGCCGGTACCGCGTGGGCGGCGAGGAATACGGCATAGGCGAGGGCGAACTCGGGCCAGCCGTCCAAGCTCAGGCTCCGCTGCTGCCGTCGCCGCCAAGTCGCGCCACCAACGTGGCGGTGTCGGTGACCCAGGCATAGCCGCGCAGGACCCGCAGGGCGGCGGCGTGCCGCTCGTCGCTGTCGGCGGCGCAGGCATCCTCGACCAGGGTGACATGATAGCCGCGGTCGGCCGCGTCGCGCACGGCCATGTCGACGCACTGGTCGGTGAACACGCCGGCGACGACGAGGCGGCGGGTGCCAAGATTGCGCAGGACGTAGTCGATGGCGGTGGAGTTGAACACGCCCGAGGACGATTTCGCCAGGACGATCTCGTTCGGGGCCGGCTGGAGCTCGGGCAGGATCCGGGCGCCGGGCGATCCTTTCGGGATCAGGATGCCCGACAGCCGGTGGTCGAGGGAGATGTCGCGGCCGTCGAGGGTCAGCGCCTCGATCACCGTGTGCAGCACGTCGATGCCGAGCCGGCGCGCCAGCGCCAGCAGCCGCTGCTGGTTGGGCAGGACGACGTTCCGCAGCCGCGCATGGAAGGGATGCCCTGCGGTCCGCCGGCCGCTTCCCGGCGGCGCCGGCTCGCACCACGCCGCCTGCATGTCGACGAACAGCAGCGCCGTCTGCGCCACCGGCAGGTCGATGTCGCGCGGGTCGCGTGCGGGGTCCATCCTGCGCCTCCCTGGTCGTCGCGGCTTGGGCCGGGCAGAGCCTTGCCGTCAAGCGCGCCGCGGCCCCTCGCGCGGCCGAAGCGATCACCGCTATGCTGTTGCTGTTGCCGCTGGCCGTACGCATCCGGAGACCGTCGATGACCTATGCCGCCTACCTCGCCGCTGCCGGCATCCGCCCGGACGAGCTGACGGGCGGGCCGCTGCGCGTGCACACGCCGATCGACGGCTCCGAGCTGGCGCGGATCCGGACCCACACGCCCGACGATGTCGCCGCCATGATCGGCAAGGCCTCGGCGGCGTTCGCGACGTGGCGCGAGGTGCCCGCGCCGCGGCGCGGCGAGCTGGTCCGCCTGCTCGGCGACGAGCTGCGCGCCCACAAGGAGGCGCTGGGCCGCGTCGTCACCCTCGAGTCGGGCAAGATCCTCCAGGAGGGCCTCGGCGAGGTCCAGGAGATGATCGACATCTGCGACTTCGCCGTCGGCCTGTCGCGGCAGCTCTACGGCCTGACGATCGCCTCGGAGCGGCCCGGCCATTCGATGCGCGAGACCTGGCACCCGATGGGCGTGTGCGGGGTCATCACCGCCTTCAACTTCCCGGTCGCGCCGTGGGCCTGGAACGCGGCGCTGGCGCTGGTCTGCGGCGACCCGGTGATCTGGAAGCCCTCGGAGAAGACGCCGCTGTCGGCGCTGGCGACGCTGCGCCTCGTCGAGCAGGCGGTGAAGCGCTTCGGTCCCGATGCGCCCGAGGGGCTCGTCCAGGTGGTCGTCGGCGACGCCGCCGCCGGCGAGGTGCTGGTCGACAGCCCGCAGGTGCCGATCGTCTCGGCCACCGGCTCGACCCGGATGGGCCGCATCGTCGGACCGCGGGTGGCGCAGCGCTTCGGCCGCGCCATCCTCGAGCTCGGCGGCAACAACGCGATGATCGTGGCACCCTCGGCCGACCTCGACATGGCCCTGCGCGCGATCGTGTTCTCGGCGGTCGGCACCTGCGGCCAGCGCTGCACCTCGCTGCGCCGCCTGTTCGTCCACGACGACGTCTACGACCGGCTGCTGCCGCGGCTGAAGGGGCCTACGAGTCGCTGCCGATCGGCGATCCGCTCGAGGAGGGCGTGCTGGTCGGCCCGCTGATCGACGGTGCCGCCTATGAGCGGATGCAGGAAGCCCTGCGCACCGCCGAGGCCGACGGCGGCCGGCGCAGCGGCGGCGAGCGGGCGGCCGGCAACGGCACGCCGGCGGCATGGTACGTGCACCCCGCCATCGTCGAGATGCCGCGGCAGACCGACATCGTTCGCCACGAGACCTTCGCCCCCATCCTCTACGTCATGCGCTACCGCGACCTCGAGAAGGCGATCGCCCTGCAGAACGACGTGCCGCAGGGCCTGTCGTCCTGCATCTTCTCGACGGATGTGCGCGAGACCGAGCTGTTCCTCTCGGCCTCGGGCTCCGACTGCGGCATCGCCAACGTCAACATCGGTCCCTCCGGGGCCGAGATCGGCGGCGCCTTCGGCGGCGAGAAGGAGACCGGCGGCGGCCGCGAGTCCGGCTCGGATGCCTGGAAGGGCTACATGCGCCGGCAGACCAACACCGTGAACTACAGCCGCAAGCTGCCGCTGGCGCAGGGGATCAGGTTCGAGATCTGAGGTCCGGGCGATGGCCCGTCCCCTCTCGCTGGCCGCCCTCGTCCTGGCCTGCGGCCTCTCGACCGCTGCCGTCGCCGCCGATCCGCCGGCGATGCCGCGGCTCGACCTGTCCGATGCCGAGATCGACGAGCGGCTGGGGTTCCTCGAGGAAAGGCTCGACGCGGCGCGGCCGACGGCGCTGGCCTGGCAATGGGGCTGGGCCGGCGTGTTCACCGTCGGCCTCGTCTTCAACACCACCTGGGCGGTGCGTGCCGACGACAGCGACGACCGCGTTCGCGCCATCGTCGACGCCGCCAAGTCGGCCATCGCCACGGCCGAGGCCTGGGCACTGTTTCGCGATCCGCTGGTGGCGACGCGGGGCGCGCAGCCGATGCGCGACGTCGCGGGCGACGACCGGGCGGCGCGGCTGCAGCGGCTGGCGGTCGGCGAGAGCCTGCTGATGACCAGCGTCCAGCAGGCCGATACCCGTTACGACTGGAGCCGGCACCTTGTCGGCATCGGCACGAACCTGGTCGGCGGCGCCGCGATCCTGGCGCTGGGCGACAGCCGCGATGCGCTGCAGTCGACGCTGATCGGCATCGCCGTCGGCGAGGCGCAGATCTGGAGCCAGCCCTGGCGGGCGAACGGCGACCTCGCGGCGTACCGCGACCGCTTTCCCGATGCGGACAGCACCGCCTGGGAGCTGCGGCCGCGCGCCGACGGCGTGGAGCTGGCGTTCCGCTTCTAGCCGGTCAGCCAGAACAGGAACGGCAGCGTCAGGAAGCTGACGATCGTGAGGAAGGCGACGGCCGCCGCCAGCGTCTCGGTGTCGAGGCCGAAGCGGTCGGCGGCGACCAGGGTGAACAGCTGCGGCGGCATGGCGGCCTGCAGGGTGGTGGCCTGGAGCTGCAGCGGCGGCATGCCGAAGGCGCTGCCGATGGCGGCGGCGGCCAGCGGCGACAGCACGAGCTTGATCGGCAGCAGCGGCCACCAAACGCCGATGAGCCGGAAGGCGGTCACCACGGCCGCCGGTTTCAGCGCCATGCCGAGCACCAGCAGCATCAGCCCGGACACCGACTGGCCGAGCAGGTGCAGGGCCGAGAGGACGAATGGCGGGATCGGGATCTCGAGCCATCTCAGCGTGAAGGCGAAGGCCACCGCCCACAGCAGCGGGAAGCGCAGCAGCTGGCCGGCGACGTTGCGGACGCTGGCCATGCCGTCGATGTGGCCGAGATGGCCGGCGAGCGCCGCGGCGGTGATGAGGTCGAGCGAGGTGACGGTGATCTCGCAGAGGATGGCGATGGCCGTGACCTCGCCCTGGCTCTCCGGGAACAGCCCGCGCAGCAGCGGCAGGCCCAGATAGGTGACGTTGCCGAAGGCGCAGCCCAGCACGAGGGCGTAGGCGAGGCGTCCGTCCATCCGCTTCGGCGAGAAGACGAGCAGGCCGACGCCGACGCAGAAGATCGCCACGGCCGCCATGGTGACCGGCACCTGCCACAGGTGCGGGCCGAGGTTGGCCGTGCTGATGACCTCGATGTTGAGGGCCGGGAGCATCACCCCCAGCACCAGGCGGCCGCAGATGCGCCTGGCGAGGTCGATGTCGAGGTCGGGCATCGCCCAGCGCAGCGATGCGCCGACGAGCGAGATGCCCGCGAGTGCCGCGAACACGGATAACACCTGGCGACACCCCGGACCGAACGCTTGCCGGGGTGAGGATGCACGCGCACGGGGCTGCGCAACAGCCCCGTGCGGCCACAGCTCACGCCGCTTCGCGATAGTCCGTGCGGATCACGTCGACGATGTCGGCCATGATCCGGGTCACCTCGTAGTCCTTGGGCGTGTAGATGCGGGCGACGCCGGCGGCGCGCAGGATCTCGGCGTCCTGCGGCGGGATGATGCCGCCGACGACGACCGGCACGCCGCCGAGGCCGAGCCGGCGCATCCGCTCCAGCACCTCGGTCACCAGCGGCACATGGCTGCCGCTGAGGATCGACAGGCCGACCACGTGCACGCCTTCCTCGAGGGCGGTGTTGGCGATGCGGGCCGGAGTGAGGCGGATGCCCTCGTAGACCACCTCGAAGCCGCAGTCGCGCGCCGCCACGGCGATCTGCTCGGCACCGTTGCTGTGGCCGTCGAGGCCGGGCTTGCCGACCAGCATCTTGAGGCGCCGCCCGAGGCGGAGCGAGGCGTCCTCGACCGCGGTCCGGACCGGGGCGTAGGCATCGGCCGGCGCCATCGGCCGGGCGGCACCCACTCCCGTCGGAGCACGGTACTCGCCGAACACCTCGCGCAGGCACTGGCCCCACTCGCCGGTGGTGACGCCGGCATGGGCGCAGGCGATGGAGGGCTCCATCACGTTGCGGCCTTCGGCGGCCGCAGAGCGGAGCAGGGCCAGGGCCGCCTGCACCGCCGCCGGGTCGCGCTGCGCCCGCCACGCCTGCAGGCGTTCGACCTGCTCACGCTCGGCCGCCGCGTCGACCGTCATGAAGCCGCCGTCCGCACCGGCGGTCAGCGGCGAGGGCGCGGTCTCGGTGTAGCGGTTCACGCCGACGACGACCTGCTCGCCCGAAGCGATGGCGGCGATGCGGGCGGCACTGCTCTCGACGAGGCGCTGCTTCATGTAACCGCTCTCGACGGCGGCGAGCGCTCCGCCCATGGCCTCGATGCGGGCGAGCTCGGCCCGTGCCTCGGCCATCAGCGCCTCGACCTTCGCCTCCACCACGGGCGAGCCGTCGAACAGGTCGCCGTACTCGAGCAGGTCGGTCTCGAGGGCGAGGATCTGCTGCATGCGCAAGGACCATTGCTGGTCCCACGGCCGCGGCAGGCCCAGCGCCTCGTTCCAGGCCGGCAGCTGCACCGCCCGGGCGCGCGCCCGCTTCGACAGCGTCACCGCCAGCATCTCGATGAGGATGCGGTAGACGTTGTTCTCGGGCTGCGGCTCGGTCAGGCCCAGGCTGTTGACCTGCACGCCGTAGCGGAACAGGCGGTGCTTTTCCTCGGTGACGCCGTAGCGCTCGCGGCAGATCTCGTCCCACAGCGCCGCGAAGGCGCGCATCTTGCACATCTCGGTGACGAAGCGCAGGCCGGCGTTGACGAAGAAGCTGATGCGGCCGACGACCTTCGGGAAGTCGACCGGCGCCACTTGGCCGCCGTCGCGCACGGCATCCAGCACCGCCGTCGCCGTCGCCAGCGCGTAGGCCAGCTCCTGCACCGGCGTCGCCCCGGCCTCCTGCAGGTGGTAGCTGCAGACGTTGGTCGGGTTCCAGCGCGGGATCTCGCGCCAGGTGAAGGCGACGACGTCGGTGACCAGGCGCAGGCTCGGCCGCGGAGGGAACACGTAGGTCCCGCGCGACAGGTACTCCTTGATGATGTCGTTCTGGACGGTGCCCTGCAGGTCCTTGCGCGCCACCCCCTGGCCCTCGGCGGCGGCGACGTAGAGCGCCAGCAGCCAGGGGGCCGTGGCGTTGATGGTCATCGAGGTGTTCATCCGGCCGAGCGGGATGCCGTCGAACAGCGTCCGCATGTCGCCGAGATGCCCGACCGGCACGCCGACCTTGCCGACCTCGCCGCGGGCGAGCGGGTGGTCGGCGTCGTAGCCGGTCTGGGTCGGCAAGTCGAAGGCCACCGAGAGGCCGGTCTGCCCGCGGGCAAGGTTGGTACGGTAGAGGGCGTTGCTGGCGGCCGCCGAGCTGTGGCCGGCATAGGTGCGGAACAGCCAGGGCTCGTCACGCGTGTTGGCTGGCATCGTTAACACTTTCTCGGCGGCAACACCGTATCATCGGCGCAGCTAACACTCATGCTGCAGTGCCGTCAAAACATTTTTCCTGTTGACCGCCAACACATCGGCGCCGATGTTGCGCCCGCCATCGAGGTGAGGCCATGCCCAAGACCAGTGTCGAACACATCATCCGGAAGTTCGGGTCCCAGGCTCGCGTCGCCGAGCTGCTGGGCATCTGGCAGACCGCCGTATCCGGCTGGGTACGCCGCGGCGCCATCCCGAGCCGCCGGCAAGAAGAGCTGCTGGCCATCGCCCGCAGGGAGGGCATCGATCTCGAGCCGGCCGACTTCTTCGGCCTTACCGAGCAGCAGGCCACCGGCACCGGTGGCCGCCTCATGCGACCCATCGCCCTGACCGCAAACGAAAGCCACACGCCGATGTCGCAGACCGCCACCGCCCAGACGGCCGAGGTGATCCCGCTCGTCCCGCCGGGATCGCGCCAGCCGCGCACGAAGGATCTCTACGAGGTGGGCGAGATCCCGCCGCTCGGCCACGTGCCGCGCAACATGTACGCCTGGGCCATCCGCAAGGAGCGCCACGGCGAGCCGACCACCGCCATGCAGCAGGAGATCGTGCCGGTCCCGTCGCTCGACAGCGACGAGGTGCTGGTGATGGTGATGGCGGCCGGCGTGAACTACAACGGCGTGTGGGCCGCGCTCGGCACGCCGATCTCGCCGCTCGACGTCCACAAGCAGGCCTACCACATCGCCGGGTCCGACGCCTCGGGCGTGGTCTGGGCGGTCGGCAGCCGGGTCAAGCGCTGGAAGGTCGGCGACGAGGTCGTCATCCACTGCAACCAGGACGATGGCGACGACGAGGAGTGCAACGGCGGCGACCCGATGAACTCGCCGACCCAGCGGATCTGGGGCTACGAGACCTCGGACGGCAGCTTCGCCCAGTTCTGCAAGGTGCAGTCGCGCCAGCTGATGCCGCGGCCGCGGCACCTGACCTGGGAGGAGTCGGGCTGCTACGTGCTGACCGAGGCCACCGCCTACCGGATGCTGTTCGGCCACCCGCCGCACACGCTGAAGCCCGGCGACAACGTGCTGGTCTGGGGGGCCGCCGGCGGCCTCGGCTCGATGGCGATCCAGCTGATCGCCGCGTCCGGCGGCAACGCTATCGCCGTCATCTCGGACGAGGACAAGCGCGACTTCGTGCTGTCGCTGGGGGCCAAGGGCGTCATCAACCGCAAGGATTTCGCCTGCTGGGGCGAGATGCCGGACCCGATGGACAAGGACGCCTTCGCCAAGTGGACCGCCGAGGCCCGCAAGTTCGGCAAGGCCATCTGGGACATCACCGGCAAGGGCAACGACGTCGACATCGTCTTCGAGCACCCGGGTGCGCAGACCTTCCCGGTCTCGGCGCTGGTGGTGAAGCGCGGTGGCATGGTGGTGATCTGCGCCGGGACCACGGGCTACAAGCTGACCCTGGACGCGCGCTACCTGTGGATGCGGCAGAAGCGGATGCAGGGCAGCCACTTCGCCAACCTCAAGCAGGCCAGCGCCGCCAACCGGTTCGTGCTGAACCGGCAGGTCGATCCCTGCATGTCCGAGGTGTTCGCGTGGGCCGACATCCCGCGGGCGCACATGAAGATGTGGAAGAACCAGCACCGGCCGGGGAACATGGCGGTGCTGGTCCAGGCCCGGCGGGCGGGCTTGCGCACGCTCGAGGACGCCGCCGAGGGCTGAGCGACGAGCCGGGGAACGACAACCATGCCATCGACCGCGGCCCGCATCCGGGCTGTTCCCGACACCGGAACCCTGGCGCTGGCCGCGGCCGCCGCCGCGTCGGCCGAGCGGCTGCTGGCCGCCGCCACCGACGCGGTGAAGGCGCTCGTCGCCCCCGGCGGCCGGCTCGATCCGGCCCTGCTCGACCGCGAGCAGAAGGCCTGCCACGGCCTCGCCTGGCTCGAGGTCTACGTCCGCTCGCTGGTGCAGATGCAGCGCTGGGCCGAGCGGCTGGAGGCGGCGGGCCGCCTCGGCGAGCGCGAGACCCTGCTGCTCGAGGCCGCCTTCGCCGAGTACACGGCGCGGATCGAGGGCGGCATCCCGATCAGCCAGACCGAGATCGTCCGCACACGCGACCTGCAGCTCGGCGAGGCGGCGCTGCGGGCCTTCCGGACGGCCGAGGTCGCCGAATTGCAGGGGCGCGGCCTGTCGCCCGAGCGCGTGGCGCGGCTGGCGGAGCTGATCGCCGAGGGCGACTTCGGCGACTGGGGGCTCGAGGACGACACGCTCGAGCTGATGCGCGAGCAGTTCCGACGGTTCAGCGACGAGCAGGTGATCCCGCACTGCCCGGGCTGGCACGACCGCGACGAGCTGATCCCGATCGAGGTCGTCCAGCAGCTGGCCGAGCTCGGCGTGTTCGGGCTCACCATCCCCGAGGCGTGGGGCGGGCTCGGGCTCGGCAAGCAGGCGATGTGCGTCGTCACCGAGGAGCTGAGCCGCGGCTATATCGGCGTGGGCTCGCTCGGCACGCGCTCGGAGATCGCCGCCGAGTTGATCCGCCTCGGCGGGACCGACGAGCAGAAGACGTGCTGGCTGCCGAAGCTGGCCTCGGGCGAGATCCTGCCGACGGCGGTGTTCACCGAGCCCAACACCGGCTCCGACCTCGCCTCGCTGTCGACCCGCGCCGTCCGCGACGGCGACGTCTACCGCGTCACCGGCGGCAAGACCTGGATCACCCACGCCGCGCGCGCCGACCTGATGACGCTGCTGGTCCGCACCGACCCGGCCGAGAAGGGCTATCGCGGCCTGTCGATGCTGCTGGCCCCCAAGCCGCGCGGCACCGACGCCGAGCCGTTCCCGGCCGAGGGCATGAGCGGCGGCGAGATCGAGGTGCTCGGCTACCGCGGGATGAAGGAGTACACGATCGCCTTCGACGGCTTCGCCGTGCCGGCGGCGAACCTCCTGGGCGGGGTCGAGGGCCAGGGCTTCAAGCAGCTCATGGCGACCTTCGAGAGTGCCCGCATCCAGACCGCGGCGCGCGCCGTCGGCGTGGCCCGCATGGCCCTCGAGCTCGGCCTGCGCTACGCCAAGGAGCGCATCCAGTTCGGCAAGCCGCTGCTCGCCTTCCCGCGGGTCGCCGGCAAGCTGGTGATGATGGCGGTCGAGATCATGGTGGCGCGCCAGCTCACCCTGTTCGCCGCCGCCGAGAAGGACGCCGACCGGCGCTGCGACCTCGAGGCCGGGCTCGCCAAGCTGCTGGCGGCCCAGGTCGCCTGGAAGTGCGCCGACGACGCCCTGCAGATCCACGGCGGAAACGGCTACGCCACCGAGTACCCGATCAGCCGCGTGCTGTGCGACGCGCGCATCCTCAACATCTTCGAGGGTGCGGCCGAGATCCAGGCCCAGGTGATCGCCCGCCGGCTGCTCGGCGGGTAGCCGGAGCGACGGCGGGCGGCGGGCGTTGAGGCCGGCATGAGCCGCCCCGCCGTCCTGCTCGCGTTCCTTACCCTCCTGGCCGCCGTGCCGGGCGCCGCCGACCCGGCGCGCGTCGAGGCGCTGGTCGGCGCCATGACGCTGCCGGAAAAGGTGGCGCTGATGCACGGCGCCGAGGACCCGCTCACCGCGGCGGGCTCGCCGGAGCAGCGCGGCGCCGGCTACGTGCCCGGCGTGCCGCGCCTGGGCATCCCGCCGCTGCGGCTGACCGACGGGCCCGCCGGCATCCGCACGGCACAAGCAGCGACGGCGCTGCCCGCACCGGTGGCGCTGGCGGCGAGCTTCGATCCGGACCTCGCCCGCCGCTACGGCGACGTGCTGGGCCGCGAGGCGCTGGCGGCCAACCAGGACGTGGTGCTGGCCCCCATGGTCAACCTCGTCCGGGTGCCGCAGGCCGGGCGCAACTTCGAGACGCTGGGCGAGGACCCGCTGCTCGCCGGCCGCCTCGCCGCCGCCGAGATCGAGGGCATCCAGGGCACCGGTGCGATCGCCACGGTCAAGCACCTCGCCGCCAACAACCAGGAGGACCACCGCGAGGCGGTCGACGCCGTGGTCGACCCGCGAACCCTGCACGAGCTCTACCTGCCGGCCTTCGCCGCCGCCGTCCGCGCCGGGGTCGGGGCGGCGATGTGCGGCTACAACGCCGTCAACGGCACGCCCGCCTGCCAGAGCCGGCCGCTGCTCGACGGCTTCCTGCGCGACGAGCTGGGGTTCCGCGGCTGGGTGATGTCCGACTGGGGCGCCACCCACACCACCCTGCCGTCGCTCGAGGCCGGGCTCGACATGGAGATGTGGGCGGGGACCCGCTTCGGGCTGCTGCCGGAGCTGGTCCCGGTGCCGGAGACGCGGATCGACGCCTCGGTGCGGCGGATCCTGGGTGCCATGGACCGGGCCGGGATGCTGGACGGGCCGCGAGCGCGCCCGGAGCCCGACCGGGCTGCGCACGCGAGCCTGGCCCGCGAGGTGGCGATCGCCGGGACGGTGCTGCTGCGCAACGAGGGCGGGCTGTTGCCGCTGGCCCCGGCGGACCTCGGAGCGCTGGCGCTCGTCGGACCGGCGGCGGCGTTCCCGCTGACCGGTGGCAACGGCAGCTCGCGGGTGCCGGCACCGCAGGCGCGCTCGCTGCTGGCGGTGCTGGGCGAGCGCGCGGCCGCCGGTGCCGGGCCGGCCTGGAGTGTCGGCGACGAGCGCGACGGGGTGGCGATCCCGGCCGCCGCCCTGGCGGCCGAGGACGGCCCGGTCCCGGTCGACCTCGAGGTCCCGGCCGGCACGACCTGGCGCTGGTCGGGGCGGCTGACCCCGCCAGAGGGCGGGCGCTACCGGCTGGCGCTGCAGGGCGGCCCCATCGGGCTCGACCCGGCCTCGCCCTGGCGCAAGGGCGGCGAGGCGAAGCTCGCGGTCGACGGCCGGCCGCTGCTCGGGCTCGGCGGCATCTTCGGCGGCGACGCCGGCCTGCTGCCGACCGCCGACGGCAGCGCCAATGCCTCGGCCCTGCTCGACCTCGCCGCCGGCCGTACCTACCGGCTGGCGATCGAGGCGACCGCCGGCGCCGAGGCGCCCCTGCGGCTGCGGCTGGCCTGGGTGACCCCGAGCGCCCGGCAGCAGGCGCTCGACCGCGCCGCCACGGTGGCGAAGGCAGCGCGGACGGCCGTGGTCGTCGTCTTCGACGAGGCCGGCGAGGGTCGCGACCGGCCGTCGCTGGCCCTGCCGGGCGAGCAGGACGCCCTTGTCGAGGCGGTGGCCCGGGCCAATCCGCGCACCGTCGTCGTCCTCGTCACCGGGGCCCCGGTGCTGATGCCCTGGCTCGCCCGCACCCCGGCGGTGCTGGAGACCTGGTACCCGGGCGTGGCGGGTGCGGAGGCCCTGGCCGACGTGCTGCTCGGTGCTGCCGATCCCGGTGGCCGGCTGCCGGTGACCTTCCCGGCCGACCCCGCCGCCATGCCGACCGCCGCTCCGGCCCGCTATCCCGGCGAGGGCGGCATCGCCCGCTACGACGAGGGGCTGCTCATGGGCTACCGCTGGTACGACGCCACCGGCACCCGGCCGCTGTTCCCGTTCGGCCACGGGCTGTCCTACGCCCGCTTCGCCTACGCCGACCTCGCCGTCCGGCCGGAAGGCGACGGGCGAGGTCGCCTTCACCGTCACCAACACCGGCAGCCGGCGGCAACGAGGTCGCCCAGCTCTACCTCGGCCCGCCCGAGCCGCCGCCGGCGCCGATGCCGCCCTGCCGCCTCGCCGGCTTCGCCTGCCTCGACCTCGCCGCGGGCGAGCCGGCGCGTCACTCGCCGGGTGTCGCGCCCGAGGCCTTGGCCTGTCGCCGGAGCGGCGCGGCTGGCGCGGCCGGCGCCGGGACCCCGCCGGGTCGAGGTCGGTGCCTCGTCGCGCGACATCCGGCTGACGGGGCGGCTGAAGCCCTCAGGGCCGGCCTACTGCGGCATATCGGCAGGGATCGCCAGCTGCATCATCCTGCCCATCAGCCAGCGCTGCCGCTCGTCATGGTCGGGTGGCGCCAGCCCGCGATCGGCGAGCGCCTTGAGCGTTCGCGCCGCCTGCATGAAGCTGGCGAAGGCGTCGCTTCCGTCGCCGTTCGCCAGCACCTCGCCGCGCGCGACCAGCACGTTGACGACGAGCATGCCGTGCCCTCGGCATGGTCGGGATGGGCCGCGGCCAGCGCCTCGGCCTCGGCGAGGGCCCTGGTCCAGCTGCCGGAGTGCCTCCTGCACGTCGCCGATGGCGTCGAGCTGGTTGCCGAGCTTCGTCCGCAGCAGCGTCCTGTCCCACGCCCAGACGCGATCTCCCGGGATCGGCCGCGACCAGGGCCTCGGTGAGGTCGAGGCCCTCGCGAATGACCTCGAGCGCCGCCGCCGTCGCCCCCGCGCCGGACAGGGCGCTGCCGAAACGCTCGAGGCAGGCCGTCAGCCGTGCCGGCGGGCCGATCGCGCGGGTCTTCGCCTCGACGATGCGACGGAAGCAGCCCCGGCCTGCCGGTAGCTCGCCCGGGCGGTCTCGACACGGCCCATCCCGAGCTCGATGTCCCCCGCCCGGCGACCGTCCGCGCCAGCTCGCCCGGCCAGCGCTCGTCGTCCGGGTACGCCGCGACGAGGGCGGCGGTGATGTCGGCGGCCTCGGTCGTCGCCGCCAGCGCCTCCTCCTCGCGAGCCAGCAGGGCGAAGGCCGCGGCGGCCTCGCCCAGCGCCAGCACCGGGTCGTGGCGAAAGACCGGCTGCGCCGGCCGGGAGGCGACCAGCCCCCGCCCGAGCTCGCAGGCGCGGGCGAAGCGCGCGGCCGCCTCCGCGACGAGGCCCCGACCATCGCCAGCGCACCGGCGGTCGTGTCGGCCATCGTCGCCGGCGCCGTCCGGCCGTCGCCGCCAGCGTGTCGAGCCGGTCGACCGACTGGCCGGCGCGCTCGAGGTCGGCGACCTCCAGCGCCACGCGAGCGCGCAGCAACCAGCCCCAGAAGGCGGCAGGATCGAGCGCGACGGCGCGATCCAGAGCCGAGCCGGTACCGGGAATCCCGGCCCTCCAGCGCCATCGCCGCGTCGCGGTAGCGCTCGGCCGCGACCCTGGCGTCGATGCGGCCTGCGGCGAGGTCGCGGTCGGCCTCGTCGACGAGCATGCCGGGCGGCGGAGCGAGGTCCGGAGTCCCGGCGGTGGTTGCAGTTTCGGTGAGCATGGCCATCAGCCTGCAGGCGGTCGGCGAGACCTGACCCGGGCCGCCGACACGATCAGGGCCCGCGGCAGCGCTGCCATCGGGCTAACCTCCCAGAATACGGCCACACCGCAATCGCGCAAGCGTTTCGTCATGTGCAGCGTCATTCCGGCGTCGCCCATGCCGCGGCATCGGCCGCCGCCGAGCCTCAAGGGATTGGGAACAAGGCTTTTTGCCTTCCTCGGGTTCGTTCGGCTCGGCTCGCCTGCGGGCTCGCGGCGGGGCCATATCCGCCATGCGGTCCCGGAGCGGATGACGCAAGCCGTTGAATCGAAGAGAAAAACAGCTCCCGGGTTCGTTCGGTTCGGTAGATCCATCTTCGGCCACCTTCCGCCAAACCGTTGAAAAACAGAAGGATTTCCCGTTCCGGTTCGCTCGGCATCGGTTCTGAGGAACCTTTGGGGCCTCATCGCGCCGATTCCGCTTGTGCAAGGCCGCATCAAGTGACTGGAAAACCACGAGATTCCGCTTGCCGGGCCTGCTCGGCTGCCGGCCTGCAATCCGGCGCGCCGCAACCGCGCGGCTTGGCAGTAACATCCTGGAACCATGCCTGAATCGCCTTTCCGGGTTCGCTCGGTCTCCGGTCATCGCTGCCGGTCGTGCCGTCGGCCCGCCAATGATCGATCTGCTTTACGAGGGTTGATCGTCGTCGCGCCGCGAACCGATGACCATGTCAGAATGGTCCTAGGAAATCAATCCAACTTCTCGCTCTCCAGCGCCGCGATCCGGCGCCGCAGCTCGTCCGGCATCCAGGCGTCGACGGGGCCAGCCCGCCGGACTCGGCCAGTGCCGTTGCGATGGCCGTGGCACTGCCATAAGCGGCGATCGCCGCGGCCCGGCGTTCCCGGTGGCATCCGCCACCTCGGCCAGCTTGACGTGCGAGACGATCAGGTCGCGCTGCCACCCGGTGTTGCGCGGGTCGGCGGCGGCCAGCTTCTCGGCGATGGCGAGGCTGTCGCGGTAGCTCTGCAGGGTCTGCATCGCGCTCGCCCTCCGCCACCAGCACGTCGCCGACCTTGTCGAAGCTGATCGAGAGGTCGCGCTGCCATTCGGTGTTGCGCGGGTCGGCGGCGGCCAGCTTCTCGGCGATGGCGAGGTTGTCGCGGTAGCTCTGCAGGGCCTTGTCGCGCTCGCCCCGGGCCACCAGCACGTCGCCGATCTTGATGTAGCTGCGGTGCTGGAGACCTGGTACCCGGGCGTGGCGGGTGCGGAGGCCCTGGCCGACGTGCTGCTCGGTGCTGCCGATCCCGGTGGCCGGCTGCCGGTGACCTTCCCGGCCGACCCCGCCGCCATGCCGACCGCCGCTCCGGCCCGCTATCCCGGCGAGGGCGGCATCGCCCGCTACGACGAGGGGCTGCTCATGGGCTACCGCTGGTACGACGCCACCGGCACCCGGCCGCTGTTCCCGTTCGGCCACGGGCTGTCCTACGCCCGCTTCGCCTACGCCGACCTCGCCGTCCGGCCGGAAGGCGACGGGGCGGAGGTCGCCTTCACCGTCACCAACACCGGCAGCCGGCGCGGCACCGAGGTCGCCCAGCTCTACCTCGGCCCGCCCGAGCCGCCGCCGGCGCCGATGCCGCCCCGCCGCCTCGCCGGCTTCGCCCGCCTCGACCTCGCGGCGGGCGAGAGCCGGCGCGTCACCCTGGCCGTCGCGCCCGAGGCCTTGGCCTGGTGGTCGCCGGAGCGGCGCGGCTGGCTGCCGGCGCCGGGACCCCGCCGGGTCGAGGTCGGTGCCTCGTCGCGCGACGTCCGGCTGACGGGGCGGCTGGAGCCCTAGGCCGGCCTACTGCGGCACATCGGCAGGGATCGCCAGCTGCATCATCCTGCCCATCAGCCAGCGCTGCCGCTCGTCATGGTCGGGTGGCGCCAGCCCGCGATCGTCGAGCGCCTTGAGCGTCCGCGCCGCCCGCATGAAGCTGGCGAAGGCGTCGCTGCCGTCGCCGTTCGCCAGCACCTCGCCGCGCGCGACCAGCACGTTGACGACGAGCATGCCGTGCCTGGCATGGTCGGGATGGGCCGTGGCCAGCGCCTCGGCCTCGGCGAGGGCCTGGTCCAGCTGCCGGAGTGCCTCCTGCACGTCGCCGATGGCGTCGAGCTGGCTGCCGAGCTTCGTGCGCAGCAGCGTCCTGTCCCACGCCCAGACGCGATTCTCGGGATCGGCCGCGACCAGGGCCTCGGTGAGGTCGAGGCCCTCGCGAAAGACCTCGAGCGCCGCCGCCGTCGCCCCCGCGCCGGACAGGGCGCTGCCGAAACGCTCGAGGCAGGCCGTCAGCTCGTGCCGGCGGGCCGGATCGCGCGGGTTCGCCTCGACGATGCGACGAAGCAGCCCCAGGGCCTGCCGGTAGCTCGCCCGGGCGGTCTCGACACGGCCCATCCCCAGCTCGATGTCCCCACGCGCGGCGACCGTCCGCGCCAGCTCGCCCGGCCAGCGCTCGTCGTCCGGGTACGCCGCGACGAGGGCGGCGGTGAGGTCGGCGGCCTCGGTCGTCGCCGCCAGCGCCTCCTCCTCGCGATCCAGCAGGGCGAAGGCAGCGGCGGCCTCGCCCAGCGCCAGCACCAGGTCGTGGCGATAGACCGGCTGTGCCGGCCGGGAGGCGACCAGCTCCCGCCCGAGCTCGCAGGCGCGGGTGAAGCGCGCGGCCGCCTCCGCGACGAGGCCCCGGACCATCGCCAGCGCGCCGGCGGTCGTGTCGGCCATCAGCCGCTGGCGCCGTCCGGCCGTCGCCGCCAGCGCGTCGAGCCGGTCGACCGACTGGCCGGCGCGCTCGAGGTCGGCGACCTCCAGCGCCACGCGAGCGCGCAGCAACCAGCCCCAGAAGGCGGCAGGATCGAGCGCGACGGCGCGATCCAGGAGCTCGAGCCGGTACCGGGAATCCCGGCCCTCCAGCGCCATCGCCGCGTCGCGGTAGCGCTCGGCCGCGACCCTGGCGTCGATGCGGCCTGCGGCGAGGTCGCGGTCGGCCTCGTCGACGAGCATGCCGGGCGGCGGAGCGAGGTCCGGAGTCCCGGCGGTGGTTGCAGTTTCGGTGAGCATGGCCATCAGCCTGCAGGCGGTCGGCGAGACCCGACCCGGGCCGCCGACACGATCAGGGCCCGCGGCAGCGCTGCCATCGGGCTAACCTTCCAGAATACGGCCAGGCCGCAAGTGCGCAAGCGTTTCGTCATGTGCAGCGTCATTCCGGCGTGGCCCATGCCGCGGCATCGACCGGCGCCGAGCCGTCAAGGGATTGGGAACAAGGGCTTTTTGCCTTCCCGGGTTCGTTCGGTTCGCTCGCCTGCGGGCTCGCGGCGGGGCCATCCCGCCATGCGGTCCCGGAGCGGATGACGCAAGCCGTTGAATCGAAGGGAAAAACAGCTTCCCGGGTTCGTTCGGTTCGGCAGCTCCCTCTTCGGCCACCTTCCGCCAAACCTCTGGAAAACAAGAGGATTCCTCGTTCCGGGTTCGCTCGGCATCGGTTCTGCCGAGCCTCGCGGGCTACAGTTCGCCGATTCCTGTCTGTCCAGGGACGCTTCAAGTGACTGGAAACCAACGAGATTCCGTTTGCCGGGTTCGCTCGGCTGCCGGCCTGCAATCCGGCGCGCCGCAACCGCGCGGCATGGCCGTAACATTCTGAAATCATGGCCGAAATGCCTTCTTGGGTTCGTTCGGTCGCGAGGTGTCGCCGCCTGTCCGTGGCTAGGCCGCCGCTCGAAGTCTTCAGCCCCGGCCGTCGTCGCGATCCGAACCGTCGATACTGCCAGAACACGACTAGGAATTCAATCCGAGTTCGGGCGATCCGACACCGCAGTCCGGCCCCTCAGGTCGTCCCTATCCGGGCATTGGCCGCAATGAGGCTGCCGGAAGCGGCCAGCGCCGTGGCGATGGTCAGCGCCTTTCCATAGCTGGCCATTGCGGTGGCCCGGTCGCCGGTCGCTTTCGCCACGCCGGCCAGATTGACACGTGACGACCGGGCTGCGCGACCAGCCGGTGTTGCGCGGATCGGCTCGGACATTCGCCGGCGTCAGGAGCGGGGTGGCCGTCGCGACTGGCCAAGAGCGCACATCGCGAGGCCGGCATGGGCCAAAGCGCTCCCCCTCTGGCCACGGCGCCCGGTCCGGCCCTAGAACCGCCGCCCGGTGGCAGCAACGCAAGGGAACGGCGCGGATGGCGGAGAAGCAGGCGACGGAAGCGACGGGAGCGGAAGGTGTGGCGGCCGACCGGCTGCGCAGCTTCGTCGAGCGGCTCGAGCGGCTGGAGGACGAGAAGCGCGACGTCGCCGAGCAGATCAAGGACGTCTTCGCCGAGGCCAAGGGCGAGGGCTTCGACATCAAGACGCTGCGGCAGGTGCTCAAGCTGCGGCGGATGAAGCCGGCCGACCGCAGCGAGCAGGAGGAGCTGCTGGAGATCTACAAGAACGCGCTGGGCATGATGTGAGCCCGGCTTGGCGCGGTGACGCGCCGTGGTAGAGGTAGGGACAGCGAGGCTCCAGCGGAGAGGCAGGACATGAGGTTGCGCGAACGGACGGCGGCGACGGCGCTCGTCCTCTCGGCGGTGCTGGCCGGCGGTGCGGCGTTCGCCGAGCCGGTGACCATCACCTTCCTGCACACCAACGACGTCTACGAGATCTCGCCCAAGGACGGTAAGGGCGGGCTCGGCCCGCTGAAGACGCTGCTCGACCGCGAGCGGGCGGCCAACCCCAACACCATCACCACCTTCGGCGGCGACCTGATCTCGCCGTCGCTGATGTCGGGCGTCACCAAGGGCGCCCAGATGATCGACCTCTACAACGACCTCGGCACCGACGTGGCGGTGGCCGGCAACCACGAGTTCGACTTCGGCCCCGAGGTCGCAGCGCAGCGCATGGGCGAATCGAAGTTCCCGTGGCTCGCCGCCAACGTGCTGGGCAAGGACGGCAACGTCCTCAAGCCGATGCAGGGCACGGCGCTGATCGAGAAGGGCGGCTACAAGATCGGCTTCCTCGGCCTCTTGACCGCCGACACCATCGACCTGTCGTCGCCCGGCTACGAGACCCGCTTCGCGCCGGTCCCGGCGGCGGCCGCGGCGGCGGTCGAGGCGCTGAAGGGCCAGGGGGCGGACCTGATCGTGGCGCTGACCCACCAGGACCTCGCCGACGACCGGCTGCTGCTGCAGAGCGTGCCCGGCATCGACATCGCGCTCGGCGGCCACGACCACGACGCCATCACCTTCTACGAGGGCGGCAAGCTGCTGGTGAAGGCGGGCTCGGACGCGCATTTCCTCGCGGCCGTCGACATCACCCTCGACCGGGTGATGAAGAAGGACAAGGAGGTCGTCGTCTGGGCGCCGGGCTGGCGCTTCGTGCCGACCGCCGGGGTGACCCCGGAGCCGACCATCCAGGCCAAGATCGACGGCTACAACGCCAAGCTCGACGCCGAGCTCGGCCAGCCGGTCGGGACCACCGCCGTGGCCCTCGACAGCACCCGCGAGTCGGTGCGCACCCGCGAGAGCAACATGGGCAACCTGATCGCCGACGCGATCCGCGAGACGGTCGGGGCCGACGTCGCCATCGTCAACGGCGGCGGCATCCGCGGCGACAAGGTGTACGACGCCGGGACCACGCTGACCCGCAAGGACGTGCTCAGCGAGCTGCCGTTCGGCAACGTCACCGTGCTGCTCGAGATCAACGGTGCCGACCTGCTGGCGGCGCTCGAGAACGGCGTCTCGCAGGTCGAGGACAAGGCGGGCCGGTTCCCGCAGGTGTCGGGCATGACCTACACCTACGACGCGGCGCGGCCGGCAGGCAGCCGGATCGTCAAGGTCGAGATCGGCGGCGCCCCGCTCGATCCGGCCAAGGTCTACAAGCTGGCCGCCAACGACTACATCTTCGGCGGTGGCGACGGCTACGCGCCGCTGACCCGGACCATCGCCCTGATCGACCCGTCGGGTGCGAAGCTGATGGCGTCGCAGGTGATGGACTGGATCGCCGCCAAGGGCTCGGTGGCGCCGGCCGTCGAGGGCCGCATCACCCGGCTGAACTGAGCGGGAGACGATGCCTTGCGCCCGATCCTCGCCCTCCTGACGCTGCTGGCCCTGGGTGCCTGCGCCCTGGGCCTGCCCAGCACCACGGCCGAGCAGGAGGCCCTGCAGAAGCAGCGGCAGGCGCAACCGGCGGGCTGAGCCTGCGGCGGGCCGGCTAGGCCGGCTCGACCTTGCGGATCATCCGGCCGAGCGGGGCGCCGCCGAACAGGTGGATGTGGAAGTGCGGCACCTCCTGGTGCCCGTGCAGGCCGGTGTTGGCGAGGATGCGGTAGCCGTCGGCCGGCAGGCCCAGCTGCGCCGCGACGGTCGAGACGGCGCGGAAGAAGCCGGCGATCTCGGCGTCGCTCGCGGTCTCGCCGAAGTCCTGGGAGGAGACGTAGGAACCCTTGGGGATGACCAGGACGTGGACCGGGGCCTGCGGGTTGATGTCGTGGAAGGCCAGCGCCCAGTCGTCCTCGTAGACCTTCCTGCAGGGGATCTCGCCGCGCAGGATGCGGGCGAAGATGTTCGACGGATCGTAGGCCAAGGCGGGCTCCTCGCTGGCGGACCGGCACCGTTGGCCGTCCGGGCGGTTCGGTTGTCAAGCCTCCGCCCCTCTGCCACAAGGTCGGGCACCCGCGCCCCGCAGGAGCCGCCATGTCGCTCGCCGTCGCCATCCAGATGGACCCGCTGGAGAGCGTCAACATCGACGCCGACAGCACCTTCGTGCTGGCGCTCGAGGCACAGCGGCGCGGCCACGGGCTGTACCACTACCTGCCGCGCAACCTGAGCTACCACCAGGGCCGGGTGCACGCGAAGGCGCGCCCCTTCCAGGTGCGGCGCGAGAAGGGCAACCACGTCAGCTTCGGGGCGCCGGAGATCATCGACCTCGCCGCCGTCGACGTCATCCTGATGCGCCAGGATCCGCCGTTCGACCTCGCCTACATCTCGGCGACGCACCTGCTCGACCGGGTCCACCCGGCGACGCTGGTGGTCAACGACCCCGACAGCGTGCGCAACGCGCCGGAGAAGCTGTTCGTCACCCAGTTCCAGGAGCTGATGCCGCCGACGCTGATCACCTACGACGCCGAGGAGGTCAAGGCGTTCCGCCGCGAGCACAAGGACATCATCGTCAAGCCGATCTACGGCAACGGCGGGGCCGGCGTGTTCCGCATCCAGCCGGGCGACACCAACCTCGGCAGCCTGCTCGAGCTGTTCGGCCGCTTCCTCAACGAGCCGCTGATGGTGCAGCGCTACATCCCGGAGATCCGGGCCGGCGACAAGCGCATCATCCTGATCGACGGCAAGCCGCGCGGGGCGGTGAACCGGGTGCCGGCGTCCGACGAGACGCGCGCCAACCTGCATGTCGGCGGCCGGGCCGAGAAGGCGACGCTGACCCGCCGCGACCACGAGATCTGCGAGGCGATCGGCCCGGCGCTCGAGCGCAGCGGGCTGATCTTCGTCGGCATCGACGTGATCGGCGACTACCTCACCGAGATCAACGTCACCTCGCCGACCGGCCTGCAGGAGATCGACCGCTTCGACGGCGTGTCGCTCGAGGCCGAGATCTGGGACGTCATCGAGGCCAAGCGCAGCGGCCGGGCCGACCGCAAGCTGCCGACCTGACCGCTCAGATCCATTTCAGCCGGCGCAGCAGCCAGACCTCCGCCACCATCAGCAGGATCAGCAGCGCCGAGATGATCCAGAAGCCGTGGCTGTGGCCGCCGCCCGGCACGCCGTCGACGTTCATGCCGAACAGGCCGGCGACCAGGCTGGGCGGCAGCAGCACCGCGGCCAGCGCCGTCAGCCGGTTCGAGGTCTGCGAGATCCGCTCGGAGATCTGTGCGGTCAGGTCCTCGTGCAGCAGGGTGGCGCGGTCGCGGATGACGTCGAGGCTCTCGACGAAGCGGACGGTGCGGTCGGTGATCTCGCGCAGGCCGACGCGGTCGCCGCGGCTGAGCCACACCACCTCCTCGACCTGCAGCCGGTAGAGCGCCTCGCGCTGCGGGGCGAGGTAGCGGCGCAGGCCGATGGCGTCGCGGCGCAGGTCGCCCAGGGCACTGCGCCAGTCGCGCGACATGTCGGCATGGCTCTGGTGGTCGAGCCGGTCGCACTCCTCGTCGAGCTCCTCGACGATCGGCTCGACGTACTTCATCACCTTCTCGGCGATGCGGACCAGCAGCTCGCCGACGCTGCGCGGGCCGCGGCCGGCCTCCAGCGCCTGGCGGATGTCGCGCAGCGCCAGCAGGTAGTGGTCGCGATCGCGCAGCGAGATCACGCGCTGCGGGCTGGCCCAGAGGTGGATCGGCACGAGGTCGACCGGGTCGTCGGCGGCGTTGCGGTTGACGCCGCGCAGGAAGACCAGGAGCGAGTCCTCGGCGCACTCGACGCGCGGCCGGGACTCCTCGGCGAGCAGGGCGCGGACGGTGTCGCGGTCGAGGCCGCTGTCCTCGAGCAGCCAGGCCTGCGCCTCGCGGGCGTCGCGCTCGAGATGGATCCAGAGGGTCCCCTGCTCCGGCCGCCAGTCGCGCACGCGGTCCCAGTCGAGCTCCCGGCAGCCGCCGCGACCGTCGAACACGACGGCGAAGCGCAGGCCGGGGGCCACGCCATAGAGGAGCTGCTGCGGCTCGGACATCGCCATCTCCGCGTTCCGCGCGATGCGCCAGCCTACCAGCGAAGCGGTGACGGCGCCGAGTCCGGCGGCAGGCCCGGGTCCTGCCGCCGCTGCCTCAATGACCGGCGCCGCCCGCCCGTTTCTTGCGGGCGCGGGACGCCAGCAGGTTCAGGGCCTCGACGGCTGCCGAGAAGGCAATGGCGAAGTAGAGGTAGCCGCGCGGGATGTGGAAGTGCAGGCCGTCGGCGATCAGCGCCACGCCGACCAGCAGCAGGAAGGACAGCGCCAGCATCTTCACGGTGGGGTGCGCGTTGACGAAGTCGCCGACCGGGTTGGCGGCGACCAGCATCACGATCATGGCGATGACGACGGCGGCGATCATCACCGGCAGGTGGTCGGACATGCCGACGGCGGTGATGATGCTGTCCAGCGCGAAGACGATGTCGAGGAACACGATCTGGGTGATGGCCGAGGCGAAGGTGATGGTGCCGACGCCCGCGCCTTCCTCGTGGCCCTCGAGCATGTGGTGGGTCTCCATCGTCCCCTTGACCAGCAGGAACAGGCCGCCGCCGATCAGCACCACGTCGCGCCAGGAGAGGGCGAAGCCCATGATGTCGGCGATCGGCTCGGTGAGGCCGATGAGCCAGGTCAGCGAGAACAGCAGCGCGATGCGGCCGAGCAGGGCCAGCGCCAGGCCGATCTGCCGGGCGATGCGCTGCTGGTGCACCGGCAGGCGGCCGGAGACGATCGACAGGAAGATGAGGTTGTCGATGCCCAGCACGATCTCGAGCGCGGTCAGCGTGAGCAGGCTGATCCACACCTCGTAGCTGGTCAGGAGCTCGAGCATCGGTCACCTCGGCCGGGGATAATCGTGTCGTCTTACGAGGGCAGGAAGCAGGATTGAAGCCTCCGGTTGCACGAGCCTCGACGCGGCCGGTGCCGCGCGCTACTCGGACGCCATGACCGACGTCCTCATCGCACCCTCGATCCTCGCCGCCGACTTCGCCCGCCTGGGCGACGAGGTCGCCGCCGTCGACCGCGCCGGCGCCGACTGGATCCATGTCGACATCATGGACGGGCACTTCGTGCCGAACATCAGCTTCGGCCCGGACGTGATGCGGGCCGTGCGCGGGCGGACGGCCAAGCCGTTCGACGTGCACCTGATGGTGGCGCCGGTCGATCCCTACCTGGCCGCCTTCGCCGCCGCCGGCGCCGACCGGCTGACGGTGCACGTCGAAGCCGGGCCGCATCTCGACCGGACGCTGCAGGCGATCCGCCAGCTCGGCAAGAAGGCGGGCGTGGTGCTCAATCCGGCGACCTCGCTGTCGACGCTGGAGCATGTGCTCGACCATGTCGACCTGATCCTGGTGATGAGCGTCAATCCCGGCTTCGGCGGGCAGCGCTTCATCCCGCAGGCGGTCGACAAGATCCGCATGGCCCGCGCCCTGATCGGCGGGCGGCCGATCCACCTGCAGGTCGACGGCGGCATCAATCCCGAGACGGCCCCCCTGGCGGTCGCCGCCGGTGCCGACGTGCTCGTGGCCGGCTCGGCGGTGTTCGGGACCAAGGACTACGCTGCCGCCATCGAGACGCTGCGCTGCCGGCCGATGGCCTGAGGAGAAGTTCATGGATTCGGGCAAGTTCCGCCAGGTCGCGGACGATTTCTGGGTAGCGCCGCAGCTTCAGGAGGCCGACTTCGCCGCGGCCAAGGCCCTGGGCGTGCGTACCGTGATCAACAACCGGCCGGACGGCGAGGCCCGCGACCAGCTGAGCTCGGCCGAGGCGGAAGCGGCGGCCAGGGCTGCCGGCCTCGCCTACGTCGCGGTGCCGGTGCCGTCGGGCGGGATGATGCCCGATCACCTCGCCGCCTTCCGCCGGGCGGTCGACCGTGGCGAGGGGCCGTTCCTCGCCTATTGCCGCTCGGGAACCCGGTCCTGCTTCCTGTGGGCGTTCTCGGCGGCGCGCAGCCGGCCGCTGGCCGAGATCGTCCAGGCGGCGGCCAGCTACGGCTACGACCTGGCGCCGGCCCTGCCGACGCTTCAGCGCATCGCCGAGGAGGCGAAGACGGCGAAGAGCTGAGGCTGCTGCGCCGCCAGCAGCAGGAGCCAGAACGCCAGCGCCAGCGGCGGCCCGAACGGGATAGCGAGCTCGCCCGACAGGCGGCGATGGCGCACCAGCGCCAGGCCGAGGCCGGCAAGGCTGGCCAGCAGGATCAGCCAGGCCAGCGCCTCGGCACCCAGCCAGGCACCGGCGGCACCGGCGAGCTTGGCATCGCCCAGCCCCAGACCCTCGCGGCCGCGCAGGCGGCCGTAGCCCCAGCGGACCGCGGCAAGGATGCCCGCGCCGAGTGCCGCCCCGAGCAGCGACGACAGCGGCAAGGGAACGGCCAGCCCTGCGGCGGGGCCGAGCAGCGATGCCGCGACGCCGGCGACGCCCAGCGGCAGCGTGAGCAGGTCCGGCAGCCGCAGGGTCTCGAGGTCGATCAGCGCCAGCGCCAGCAGCCACCAGCCGACCATGGCGAGGATTGCCGCGGCCGGCAGCGTGTCCGCTGCCAGGGCAGCCACCAGCCCGATGCCGGCGGCCGTCAGCTCGACCAGCGGATAGGCGGCGGGGATCGGCGCCCGGCAGCGGCGGCAGCGGCCGCGCAGTGCCAGCCAGCTGAGCACCGGGACGAGGTCGATGGCGGCGAGGGTCGTGCCGCAGGCCGGGCAGCGCGACCGGCCGGTGGCGAGGCCGCTGAAGCCGCTCGCCGCCCGCGCCCGGACGGTGGTCAGGAAGCTGCCGACGCAGAGCCCGAGGAGGGCGAGGCCGAGCGCCGGCAGCAACGGGTCAGGACGGGCGGGCCAGCGGGATCGGCGGCTCGGTGACCGTCTCCGGGCGGGTCGCCGGCAGCGGCGTCTGGGCCCGGGTGTCGCGGAAGGGCGGCGGCTCCAGGGGCTCGCCGGCCGGCCGGATCGAGCGGAGGCGGGCGCGCAGCTCCTCGCTGACGTCGCGGGCGTCGGCGGCGTTGCGGATGACCTTGGGCGTGATGAACACGACCAGCTCGGTACGCCGGGTGTCGTTGTTGGTGCCGCCGAACAGGTCGCCGATGACCGGGATCTGGCGCAGGCCGGGAATGCCGTCCTTCGAGCGGGTTTCCTCGTCCTGGATCAGGCCGCCCAGGATCACCGTCTGGTTGTTGGTGACGTTGACGCGGCTGGTGATCTTGCGCTGGGTGAAGGTCGGCGTCAGGCCGTCGTCACCGCCGCTGCCTTCGACGACGCGGCTGACCTCCTGCGAGACGTCGATCGACACCGACTGGTTGTTGTTGATCCGCGGCTTGACCTCGAGGATCACGCCGGTGTCGCGGTACTCGACATTGTTGATGACGTTGGCGTCGGCGGCGTCGGTGCTCTGCTGCTGCCGGGTGATGACCGGCACCTCGTCGCCGACGGTGAGCACCGCGGCGTTGTTGTCCTGCACGACGACCGACGGCGACGACAGCACCTTGACGCTGGTGATCTTCGACAGGGCGTCGATGGTGATGGCCGAGTCGCCGGGCGTGAAGGCGAAGTTGAAGCCCGGCGAAACCGACAGCGGCAGCAGCGAACTGATCGCCCGGGCACCGGACGCCAGCGTGTTCTGGTAGCCGAGCTTCACACTGCCGAACTGGAAGAAGTACTGCAGGCCGTAGCGCAGCTCGTCGTTGAGGGTGACCTCGGCGATGGTCGCCTCGATCAGCACCTGCAGCGGCGGCGTATCGAGGCGGCGCAGCGCCGATTCGATGCTCTCGTAGATCTCCGGCGTCGAGCGGATGAGCAGCGTGTTGTTGGTCCGGTTGGCGACGATGCGGACCGCGTCGTTGCCGCTGCCGCCGTCGAGCCCGCTGTCGACGCCGTCGTTCAGCGGGTTGGTATCGGTCGGGACCGGGCTTATCCCGCCATCGCCCTCGTCGCCGAGCCCTCCCTGGCCGCCCGTCTGCATCGCCGGGCGGGCCGACAGGGCGGTGCTGAACGGCGACGCGGCGTTGGTGATGCCGCCGCCACCGCCACCGGTGCTGTTGCCGAACGCCTCGTTCAGCAGGCGCGCGGTTTCCTCGGCCGGGGCGTGCTTCAGCTGGTAGACGTAGAACTGGGGGCCGACCGTCTGGCCCTTGTCGAGGCGCTCGGTCCAGGCCTGGATCTCGCGGATCTGCTCGCCCGTCGGCGCGATCGCCAGCACCGCGTTGAGCCGCGCCATCGGCAGGAAGCGCACGGTCGTCGGCGCCTGGCCGCCGCCGAGCTCCGGCGGGATGAACAGCGCCTCGAGCTCCGGGATGACGGCCTCGGGCGTGGAATAGGTCAGCGGGAAGATGCCGACGGCCTTGCCGGCGAGCCAGCTGACGTCGAGGTCGAACAGGGTGTCGACGACGTTCTGCCGCTCGGCGCTGTTGCCGCTGAACAGGATCAGGTTGCGGCCGGTGTCGACGCGGATGTCGTCGGCGCGCTGGACCAGCGGCTGGATCAGGGCGGCGGCGTTCTGCGCCGAGATGTAGCGCAGCGGGACGACGGTGAGGCCGAAGCCAGGGGCGACACGGACCTCGCGGCCGCCGATCGGCACCACTTCGCCGGGGCCGCGCAGCTCCTCGAGCGGGACGATGGCGTAGGTCGGGCCGGAGCGGACCAGCGCGGCGTTCGACGAGCGCAGCACCGTCTCGAGGACGGCCAGCAGGTCGGCCTCGGGCAGCGGGCCGCCGGACGACAGCGTGACCTCGCCCTGAACCCGCGGGTCGACGCTGTACGGGACCTGCAGGATGTCGCCCAGCACCACCCGGGCAACCTCGCGGATCTCGGCCTTGTCGAAGTTGATCTCGACGCCGTCGGCGCTGCGCCGGACCTGGTTGCCGACCGGCACGTCGGGCCCGCCGGTACCGGCATTGCCCTCGCCGTAGAAGATCTGCGGCCGGCTGATCACCGCGCTGGGCGGGCTGGCCTCGACGGCCCCGTTCTGGACCCCGCCGAGGTCGGCCGGTCCGCTGCCGGTCGAGCCCTTGGGCGGATCGAAGTTGACGTTCTGCAGGAAGTCGCTGACGGCGGAGCGGTCGGACGAGGGCGAGCAGCCCGCCACGAGGAGGCCGAAGCCTCCCAGCAGCATCCAGGACCCGACCGAACGGGCAAAGCACGACGTCATGGGCGTTTCTTTATCCGTTCCGTCGGGCGCGCCACCCGATCGTTTCCTGCCTTCGGCTAACGGCTCCCGCGACGGAGTATTCCTGCTCCCGCTTAACGCGGAATGTGCGGGAAAACGTGCAACACCTCAACACGAAAAGGGAATTCGGCTTTTTCGCTGTCCTGCAGACGGCCGCGCCGCGGCGGCGATGGTGTGGGTACTCCGATACGACAGAAGTACCCAGGTACTGAAGAAGTATAATACTGATGCGCCCAAATCAAATCAACCAATACTTCGGCGAATCTGTCGACGCCTTTGCGTCCCGGCAGATTTTGTACTTGGACGGTGGAAGAAAAGACGATGGCTGGCGTCGATCACAGTACACCGGACAAGCGAGCTGGGTGTCCCGCCGATCATCCGTTTTTTCTGAACAGGACCAAGCAATGACCAACCGTTCCCCCGTGGCGCGGCCGGACCAGCTCCGGCCGTGGACCCTCCCGCTCGGCCGCCGCGCCGCTCTCGGTGCCCTCCTGGGCGCCGGAATCGGCCTGGCGAAGCCGGCACTGGCCGCCGGCAATGCCGATTACCGTTCCCGCCTGAAGCCACCCCAGCCGCTGGCCCGCCTGCGCGTCTACGAGGTCAAGAGCAGCGGCCGGCAATCCGTGTCGGGCGGTCCCGACGAGGACCTGCTGCTGGTCCATCCGCCGCAGGAGATCACCGGCGCCTTCCAGCTCACCGTCAGCGGCTTCCGCGGCATCTACTACATCGGCGCCAGCTTCAACCCGGCGCCGATGGGCTGGCTGAACACGCCCAATGGCCGCCGCGTCGAGGGAATCGGCGCCCTCCTGCGCCTGCGCACGCACCGCTACGCCGTGTCCCGGCCGTTCATCTACGTGGCGCGGCTGCGCTTCCGCACCTCCCGCATCGTCTTCGGTGACCTGCTCCAGGTCGGCGGCTCCGCCCCGGTCGGCGAATGGGGCGGCTGGCCCGACATCTACCGCCACAAGATCAGGGCCGAGCCGCTGTTCGGCTGGTCCGGCCACCATGGCGGCTCGTTCAGCAGCGGCGTGTCGCACAGCGACTTCATCAAGGCCGAGCTCGGCGGGGTGCGGCACGGCTACGCCGCCGACATCGACGTCACCTGGGGCTACCAGACCGAGTACGTGACACCGACCTCGGCTTTCTCGTTCAGGCCCTACAAGGGGCCCGACGGGTACGGGCAGCTCAACTACTGGAACTACGTGTCGCGCATCGTCACCCGTCCCGATCTCGCCGCAGAGTCGGATCCGTCGGCGTTCTTTCTCTCGCGTGGGTCGAAGTACGTCGCCAACGACGAGTACTACAGCGTGACCTTCGGCGAAGGCGGCAATGCCGGACGCGGGGTCTGGATCGTGCCGCCGTCGGGCCGCAACTCGATCCTGACCCATGTCGACCCGGACGACGGCGTGTTCGGCGCCCGCGAGAGCGGCGGCGCCCTGGTCTGGCCGCAGAGCGGCTACCCCAACAACCGCCCGATGGTCACCGGGCGGGTCCTCAACGGGGCGGTCGCGGCGCCGCCGACGATGGTGCGCGACCAGGACGTCGGCCACGGCTGGCGGGTGACCAGCCGCGACGCCCTGCTCGACTACATCGACGGCGGCTACCTGGCGTGAGCGCACGCCGCCGTTAACCGCCGCTTCAGGCGCGGCGTGCGAAGGCTGGGCCGGCGCGGCCAGACGGTCGCGCCAGCCCTGCCGGAGCCCGCCGCCGCATGCGCCTGCCGCCGCTCTCGCGCCGCGCCGTCCTCGGCGGGCTGTCCGTGGCCGGCCTCGCCGTCGCCGGGACCGCCGCCCGGGCCGGCGACTGGCGCGAGCGGCTGCGGCCGCCGCCGCCGCTCGCCGCGCTGCGCGTCCACGCGGTGCGGCCCGAGGGCCGGCAGCGCATCGAGGGCGGGCCGGACGAGGACCTGCTGCTCGTCCATCCGGACGGCGAGATCACCGGCGCCTTCCAGCTCGAGGTCGACGGCTTCCGCGGCATCTACCTGATCGGCGCCAGCTACGATCCGGCGCCGATGGGCTGGCTGACCGCCCCGTCGGGCGCGCGGGCCGAGGGCATCGGCGCGCTGCTGAAGCTGCGCACGCACGGCCGGGCCGTGCGGCCGTTCGTCTACCTCGCCAGGGTCAGGCTGCGCACCTCGCGCATCCGCTTCGGCGACTTCCTCCAGGTCGGCGGCGGCGCCCCGGCCGGCGCCTGGGAGGCCTGGCCGGACGTCTACCGGCACCGCATCCTCGCCGAGCCGCTGTTCGGCTGGAAGGACCATGCCGGCGGCTCGTTCAGCGCCTTCGTCTCGCACAGCGACTTCATCAAGGCCGAGCTCGGCGGCATCCGCCACGGCTACGCCGCGGCGATCGACGTCACCTGGGGCTACCAGGCCGAATACGTCACGCCGACCTACGCCTTCGACTTCCGGCCCTATGCCGGCCCGGACGGGCCCGGGACGCTGCACTACTGGGACTATGTCGCCCGGATGGCGGTCGACCCGGCGCTCGACCCCGACGCCCGGCCCAAGGCCTTCTTCCTGTCGCGGGCCTCGGACAAGGCCGCTGCCGGCGAGATCTACGCGATCGACCTGCACGGTGCCGACGGCGAGGGCCGCGGGGTCTTCGTGGTGCCCCAGCCGGGCTCCGCCTCGATCGCGGCGGCGGTGCATCCCGGCAAGGGCGCCTTTGCGCCGGTAGCGGAGGGTGACGGCCTCGTCTGGCCGCCCACCGCCACGCTCGACGGCCGCCCTGTCGTCCGCGGTCGGCTCATCGACGGCGCCAGGGTACCGCCGCCGGTCGTGGTCAGCGAGGCGGAGGTCGGGCACGCCTGGCGGATCACCGGCCGCGAGGCCCTGATGGCCTACATCGAGGGCGGCTACCTTGCCTGACCGGCGTCGGCGAAGCTGTCGGGATAGTCGGGATTGCTCACCTCGAGGCGGGCAAGCGTGCGGGCCAGCAGCACGGCCCGGATCTGCTCCTCCCGCTCGGGCGACGGCTTCGTGCGCCGCAGCTCGCCGGCGAGCCGCCGCTCGAGGGCGGCCAGCGCCGCCTCGCCGGGATGGAGGGTCGCCAGCGCCAGGCGCTGGCGTTCCCGGCTGTCCGCCCCGATCGCGGCAGCGCGCGCGGCGATGGCCATGGCGTGGGCGATCATGGCGGCGAGGTAGCGCTGGTCCGGCGGCAGCGTCGGCTGGATGTCGCGCCGCAGCGTCTCGCGGGCAATGCCGAGCAGGCTGTCCATGGCGTCGAGCTGGCTCATCCGGCGGCCTCGATCTCGGCGATGCGGGTCAGCAGGTCGAGCTCGAGCGACGGCAGCAGGTGCGCGGTCAGCGCCATCTCCAGCGACGGCTCGGCCCCCGAATAGTGCCGCTCGGCCTGCATCAGCGCGATCACCGCCCAGCGCACGGTCGCCATCACCTCCCACCAGGCAACGGCATCGCGGTCGACCGGCCGGCCGCTCTCGGCGGCATAACCCTCGAGCAGGGCCTTCCGCGAGCCGAGCCCGCCGGCCTCGCGTGCCCAGGCACCGAAGCGCCAGCAGCGCGCCAGCATCCAGCCGAGGTCCTCCTCGGGGCTGCCGAAGGCGGCGAACTCCCAGTCCAGCACGCCGCCCAGCCGGCCCTCGTGGACGAGGAAGTTGCCGGTGCGGAAGTCGCCGTGGATCAGCCGGACCTCGGGGTTGGGCGGCGCGCGCCGGGCGAGCCAGGACAGCGCCCATTCGAGCACGGGCTCGGCCGCATCCATCCCATCGAGGTGACGGCGGTACTCGGCGACCCGGGCGAGCCCCGGCTCCGGCCCGGGATGCGGCATGAAGCCGAGGTCCGCCACCGGCGGCGTCACCCGGTGCAGCCGCGCCATCTGCCGGCCGACCTCGGTCACCAGGGCCTCGCCCTGCGCCAGCACCGCCGGGTCGCGCACGAGCTTCGCCCCGCGCGCCTCGCCGGGCAGGCGTCGCATCAGGTAGAAGGTGCGGCCGATCACCGCCTCGTCCGTGCACAGGGCCAGCGGCTCGGGCGCCAGCACGCCGGCGCCATGCGCCACCCGCAGGATCGCGAACTCCTCCGCCCGGCCCCAGCTCACCGCCACGCCCGACGGCGAAGAGGTGCGCAGCACCAGCCGCAGAGTTCCGGCGTGCGGGCCGCCGCGAACCATGGCGTCGAGCGCCCAGTTCTCCTGGATCGCGCCGCCGCCGAGGCGCTCCAGCCGCTCGACTGCGACCGCCTCGGCAGCGAGCGCCGGCGCCATCCATGCGGCAAGGGCGACGATGTTCAGGCCCATCGGAAGAAGCCCACCGGATCCTTCAGCAGCTCGCGGGCGACCACCATGCGGTGGACCTCCGAGGCCCCGTCGACGAGGCGCGCTTGCCGGGCATAGCGGTACATCCACTCGAGCGGCGTGTCCCGGCTGTAGCCCCGGGCACCCAGCAGCTGGATGGCGGTGTCGACGGCGAGATGCAGGGCGTCGGCGACCTGGATCTTGGCCTGGCTGACCTCGGCCCGGGCGTGCTCGCCGCGTTCCAGCGCCAGGGCCGCGCGCATCGTCAGCAGCCGGCCGATGTCGATCTGCATCGCCGCCGTGCCGAGGAGGCCCTGCACGCTCTCCTTGTCGGCCAGCGTCGAGCCGAAGGCGCGGCGCTCGCGGACATGGGGCATGGCCAGCTCGAGGGCCCGCCGCGCCATGCCGAGCCAGCGCATGCAGTGGGTGAGCCGGGCGATGCCGAGGCGGATCTGGGTGACCTTCATGCCCTGGCCCTCGCCGAGCAGCACGTTCTCGACCGGCACCTCGAGCCCGTCGAGCTCGAGCTCGCAGTGCCCGCCATGCTCCTCGGGACCCATGATCGGGATGCGGCGCAGGATCCGCCAGCCGGGCTGGGCGGCATCGAACAGCATGGCGGTCAGGCCATGCCGCGGATCGTCCGAGGTTCGCGCCAGCAGGATGAAGTGGGCGGCGCCCTCGGCCCCGGTGATGAACCACTTGCGGCCGCTGACGACGTACCGGTCGCCGCGACGTTCGGCCCGGGTCAGCATCATCCCGCCGGGATCCGAGCCCGAGCCCGGAGGCGGCTCGGTCATGACGATGGCCGAGCGGACCTTGCCGTCGACGACCGGCTGCAGCCAGCGTTCCTTCTGCGCCGCGGTCCCCACCTTCTCCAGCACCAGCATGTTGCCGTCGTCCGGGGCGGCGCAGTTGCAGGCGACCGGTCCGAAGCGCGAGCGGCCGAGCTCCTCGTAGAGCACGGCCATCCCCGACGGCCCGAGCCCGAGGCCGCCACGCGCCGCCGGCATCTGCGGGCACCACAGCCCGCGCCGGCGCGCCTCGCCGCGCAGCTCGCCGAGCAGCTCGAGGCGGACATGCTCGCCCTCGCCCCACGACTCCGCGCGTTCCTCCAGCGGCAGGAGGCGCTCCTCGACGAAGCCGCGCGCCTTCGCCTGCAGGGCGGCGAGCTCCGGTGCGAGGGCGAGGTCCATGCGGAAGGCTCCGACCAGCCGGCGCTGCGGCGCAGCGCGAACCGTCGGCTCAGTCGCATGCTGCACGCGGCCGGGCAAGCCGCCGGGGCGCAGCTCCCGTCCACGACCGACGCGCCCAGGGTGCTCGCGCACAAGGAGCTGGCGCCTCGACTCGGCGAATCCGAAGCGAGGCCACGAGCATGGCGACGGGGCGATGCTGTCGAACCGGCGGCTTCAGGAGGGCAACAGGCCCGGGCGAACGCGGCTGCGAGAGCGTCCGTCGCTGCCGGCCGCAGGCTCGAGCGCGGCCAGGGGCGCGACGGCGCTCGTAGCTGCGGCGCCTCTTCTCTCATCGTCCGGGGCGCCGCTCGTGGGCGCCAGCGGCGCCTGAACGCTCCGCAGACGGCTTGGGGACGCGCCAGCGTCCCGATGTACCGGGCATGACCGCGCTTGCGATACCGCTGCGGGGCGAGGCCCGGACCCGCGGCGCGGTGCACGGGATCCTGCTGGCGCTGGCCGGGTTCGCGCTGTTCACCGCGATGGACTGCACGGTCAAGCTGCTGAGTGCCCGCTACCACCTGTTCCAGATCGTCTGGCTGCAGACCCTGGTCGGGCTGGCGCTGATGCTGTGGCTCACCGTGCGGCGGGGCGGGCAGGAGCGGCTGCGGACCCGCCGGCCGGGCCTGCACCTGCTGCGCGGGCTCCTCGGCGTGGTGGCGCTGAACGCGGCGTTCTGGAGCTACGGCCGGATGCCGATCGCCGACGCCTACGCGATCCTGTTCACCGCCCCGCTGCTGGTGACGGCGCTGAGCCTGCCGCTCCTGCGCGAGCCGGTCGGCTGGCAGCGGTGGGTGGCGGTCGGGACCGGGTTCGCCGGTGTCCTCGTGATGGTCCGGCCCGGCGGTGCCGGCTTCGTCGGCGTCGAGGCACTGGTTCCGCTGGCCGGCGCCCTCGCGGCGGCACTGACCGCCGTGCTGCTGCGCCGGATGCAGGCCGGCGAGACGACCGAGGCGTTCGGCGTCTACGGCAACATCGTCATGCTGGTGGCGATGACGCCGTTCGCCGCCGGCGTGTTCGTGCCGCCGCCGCCGGGCGACCTGCTGCTGAGCGCCGTCGGCGGGCTGCTCGGCGCTGCCGGGTTCCTGCTGATGGTGCAGGCGCACCGGCACGCCGGTGCGGCGACCCTCGCGGCCTTCCAGTACTGCCAGCTGCCCTACGGCCTTGTTGCCGGCCTGCTGCTGTTCGGCGACCGGCCCGACGCGCCGCTGCTCTATGGCGCCGCCATCGTCGTCCTGTCGGGCCTCTACCTGCTGAACCGCGAACGCGCCGGCTCACCGACAGGCCGGGCTCAGCCGACGCTGCTGGCCCAGGCGTCCCAGTAGGGCTCGGGGCCGAGGCGGGCGGCAAGGAAGTCGACGAAGCTGCGGACCTTGGCCGAGAGGTGCCGCCCCTGCGGCCAGACGGCGAACAGGCCGCGATCGGGGACGGTCCAGCCGCGCAGGATGGGCACCAGCCGCCCGCTCGCCAGGTGCTCGCTGAGGATGAAGGTCGGCATCATCACGATGCCGAGCCCGGCGGCGGCAGCGGCGGCCAGGGCCTCGCCATTGTTGGCCCGCACCCGGCCGCGGATGCGCACCGCCGACACGGTGCCGTCGGGTCCGGCGAACTCCCAGCCGTCGCGCGAGGCCGAGTACGTGTAGAGCAGGCAGTCGTGCAGGCCGAGCTCGACCGGTGCCCGGGGCTCGCCGCGGCGGGCGAGATAGGCCGGTGCGGCGCAGGCGACAAGGCGGACCGGGGCCAGCCGGCGCGCCATCAGGCTGGAATCGGCGAGGCGGCCGATGCGGACGGCGACGTCGTAGCCTTCCTCGAACAGGTCGACGACGCGGTCGTTGAAGGTCATGTCGACCGCGACCTCGGGATTGGCCGCCAGGTACTCCGGCAGGAAGCGGGCGAGATGCATCGTGCCGAAGGTCATCGGCGCGTTGACCCGCAAGGTGCCGCGGGCCCGGCTGACCGCCTCGCCGGCGGCCCGCTCGGCCTCGTCGAGGTCGCCGAGGATCTGCCGGCCGCGCTCGTAGAAGGCCTGGCCGGCCTCGGTCAGGCTGTTGCGGCGGGTGGTGCGGTTGAGCAGGCGGACTCCGAGGCGGTCCTCGAGCGCCAGCATCTGCTTGCTGACCGCGGCGCGCGACAGGCCGAGCTGCTCGGCGGCGGCGGTGAAGCTGCCGGTCTCGACGATCCGGACGAAGACCTCGACGGCGGTGAGGCGATCGCTCACGGGCCGGACATCAATCGAGCAGCCGGTCGAACAGGAGACGCTGGCCGGTGGCGGTGACGAGCTCGATCTCGCCGCCCCACCAGCGCACCGTCACGGTTTCGCCGAGCCGCTGCAGGTAGAGCCGCTCGAGCGTGGCCACGGGCTCCGGACAGGCGCGCAGCGTCACGGCCAGCGGGGCGATGCGGACGGCATCGCCCTCGGCCTTCCACGCGCCATTCCAGCGGTTGCAACCCGTGGAGCCGCCGATCCCGCCGCCCGACGCTTCGACGACCAGGCGGGCCCCGTGGCTCCGCCAGGCGTCGCCGAGGCCATCGTCGGGATCGGCGCGCTGCAGGCGCCAGCCGGTTCCGGCGAGGGCGGCCAGGACCTCGGACGGGACGGCGGGGATCCGGTCGAGGGTGATGGTCTCGACCAGGCGCAGGCCGTCCGGCGGGCCGTCGACGAGGAGCAGGCTGGCCACGCCCTCCGCGTGGGCATAGCCGGCGATGCCGCCCGCCTGCTCGCGCCAGTCGAGGTCGAGGGGTGCCTTGACCTGCAGGCACCTGTCCGCAGGCGAGCCGTCGCAGGGCGACGAGAGCGGCGCCACCATCAGCCGCTCGGCAGCGGCCACGGAGCTCGCCGCCAGCAGGCTGCAAGTCATCAGCAAGGCCTCGGCCAGTCGAACCAGCGTCATCGCGCCATCTACCCCTTCATGGCGAGATGCGTTAACAGAACCCGGTCGGACGGACGATAGGGCGCATGCACGACGAGCCGGTGGTGCTGCGGATCCGGGTCCACGGCCGGGTCCAGGGCGTGTGGTATCGCGGCTGGACCGTCGAGCAGGCGACCCGCCTCGGGCTTTCCGGCTGGGTTCGCAATCGCCTCGACGGCACCGTCGAGGCGGTGCTCAGGGGACCCGCCGACGATGTCCGGGAAATGGTCCGGCGCTGCTGGTCGGGGCCACCCGCCGCCGCCGTGACCGATGTGCAGGAGACCGCGGAAACCGGGCCCGTCGAGCCGGGTTTTCGCCAAGAGCCGACGGTCTGAACCGCCGGCGACGGAGGAGATGACGATGACCGAGCCAGGAATCGGTCATGAGACCGCGGGCCGCCGGGGCGGCCTGGATCGTCGCTCGATGCTGGCGCTGACGGCGTCCGGGCTGCTGATGCCGGCACCGCGCCTGCTCGCCGCCACGCCGGTGCCGAAGGACCTCTCCTTCCGCATCTACCGGAAGGGCGACGACATCGGCATCCACACCATGCGCTTCGCGCCGGTGCCGGGCGGCATGTCGGTCGACACGGAGATCGACCTCAAGGTCAAGATGGCCTTCGTCACGGTGTTCTCGTACGAGCAGCGCGGCCGCGACATCTGGAAGGACGGCAAGCTCGTCGAGGCCGAGTACATCACCGACGACGACGGCAAGAAGACACGGGTCGAGGTCAATGCCGAGGGCGAGCGGCTGCGCTTCGACGGACCCAGCGGGCCGTTCGAGATGCCGCTCGGGACGATGACCGATCTCGCCTTCTGGAACGACGCCATCGTCAGGGTGCACCAGCTGGTCGATTCGCAGACCGCCGAGGTGGCGCAGGTCTCGTCGCAGCCGGGCAAGTCCGAGCGCCTGCTGGTCGCCGGCCAGGAGCTCCAGGCCTCGCGCTACGAGCTCGCCTCCAGCAACGGCCGCAGCGGCTCGATCTGGTACGACGAGCAGGGTCGCTGGGTGAAGGGGATCATGAACACGCGCGGCGAGACGCTCGACTACGTCCTCGCCTGACGGGCGGCAGCCGCCTCCAGGGCGGCCTCGTCGAGCTCGATGCCGGCCGCCCGCCGGGCGTGGTAGACCTCGCAGCCCTTCACCAGCAGCATCAGCGACTCGTTGCAGGGTGCGGCGAGTCCCAGTGCCGCCGCCTCGCGGACCAGGGCACCGTTCAGCGCGTCGATCTCGGTGCGCACGCCGCGCTCCATGTGCTGGAGCATCGACGGCTTGCTGTACTTCGACCAGCAGTGCGCCTTGATCTTGGCGCGGATCGCGTCGACGTCGAGGTCCAGGCCCTTGGCCCGGGTGACGGCGAAGGCCTCGTCGAGGATGAGGTCCTGGAAACGGTCCATGGCCGGGGTCCGCGCCACCTCGCCGAGCCGCAGGAAGGTCACCGCGCAGAGCGGGTTGATGGCGAGGTTGAGGAGGAACTTCTCCCAGATGATCGCCATGATCCGCGGCGAGGTGCGGACCTCGAAGCCGGCGGCGGCGATGGCAGCGGCGACACGCTGCAGGCGCGGCGTGTCCGCGCCGTCGATCTCGCCGATGGTGGTGGGCCCGGCATGGGTCAGCGTCACCCAGCCCGGCCCGTTGGTCCGGAAGCTCGACATGGTCGAGCCGCCGAGCACGCGGGCGGCGCCGCAGGCGGCGGTCAGCTTCTCGACGTTGCCGATGCCGTTCTGGACGGTGAGGACGACGCCTTCGGGAGCCAGCACGCCGGCGGCCGCCGCGGCCGCCGCGGCGGTGGCGTTGGCGTCGGTGGCGACGAGGACGAGGTCCTGGCCGGTGACGCCCTCGGTATCGGTGCGGGCGGCCATCTTGACGTGATGGTCGCCGGCGATGCCGTCGAGGTGCAGGCCATCGCGGGCCACCGCCGCCATGTGCTCGGCCCAGCGGTCGACCAGCGTCACCGCGTGGCCGGTCATCGCCAGCCGCGCGCCGAAGGTGCCGCCGAGGGCCCCGGCCCCGATCACGCAGACACGCATGGCTCCTCCCTGTCGCCGGTTCGCTGCAGGCTCTATGCTCCCGCCGTTCCGGCAAGGCGAGGGGTTCGATGGCCGAGGCCAGCGGCGATACGGTCAGCGTGATGTTCGACGCCCAGGTGATCGGCAAGCGCGTCGACGAGCTGGCCGCCGACATCGCGCGGACGCTGTCCGGCCCCTTCACCGTCGCCGGGCTGCTCAAGGGAGCGTTCGTGTTCGTGGCCGACCTGGTGCGGGCCCTCGACCGCGCCGGCTGCACGCCGCGGGTCGAGTTCCTGCAGGTGTCGAGCTACGGGCTGGGCCGGGAGAGCAGCGGCAACGTCAAGGTGATCGGCGGCATGCCGGATTCGGTGCAGAGCCAGACCGTGCTGCTGGTCGACGACATCCAGGACACCGGGCGGACCATCGCCTTCACCAAGGCGCTGCTCGAGGAGCACGGCGCGGCCAGGGTCTGGACCTGCGCGCTGCTCGACAAGCCGTCGCGGCGCGTCGTCGGCGGCGACTGCGACTTCACCGGCTTCGTCATCCCGGACGTGTTCGTGGTCGGCTACGGGATCGACTACGCCGAGAAGTACCGGCACCTGCCGTACATCGGCCGGGTCGGCTGAGGGGTCCGGCGCCGCCATGGACCTGCCCACGCTGTTCAGCAAGTACGGCTATGCCGTGCTGTTCCTGGGCAGCTTCGCCGACGGCACGCCGTTCATGCTGTTCGGCGGCTTCGCCGCGCAGCGCGGCTGGATGCAGCTGTTCCCGCACGTCATGCTGATCGGCGCGCTCGGCAACTTTCTCGCCTGTGGCGCCTGGTTCCTCGTTGCCCGCGCGCTCGGAACGCGCATCCTCGACAAGCGGCCGAGCTGGCGCGACTCGGTCGCCCGGGTCCGCCAGGCGCTCGACCGCTGGGGGCCGGTGGTCGTGGTCCTCACCCGCTTCGTGCCCGGCTTCGGCATCTCCGGCTTCATCGCTGCCGGCCTCACCGACATGCCGCGGCGCCGGTTCGCCTGGCTCAACGCGATCGGCGCCGTCGCCTGGGCCGCGACCTACGGCCTGCTCGGCTTCTACAGCGCCCACACCGTCGAGATCGTCCTCGGCGAGATCGAGCGCTACGAGCTGCCGGCGGCGCTGCTGCTGCTGGCGGCGGGCCTCGCCTGGGTCGCCATCAAGCGCTATCGCCGCCGGCTCACCGCGCGACGGGTGACGGCGGTCCAGCCGGAGACCGGGACCTAGCCGGCGACCGCGTCGGCCCAGGGCTGCATCGGCTCGGCCGTGCCCCAGACGGTGCCGCCGGGCTGGCGCAGGACGCCGACCGGACAGGCCCAGCCCAGCGGATAGACGGTCGGTGCCAGCTCGCGGCATTGCCAGCGGGCCGCCAGGGCCTCGCGCACCTCGGCCGGGATGCGGCTGTCGAGGGTGACGAGGTCGCCGCCGCTGTAGTCGAGGCGAGGGCGGGCAAAGGCGGCCTCGAGGTGCAGGCCGCCGTCGAGCACGTGGCTGAGGATCTGCAGCACCGCCGGCAGGATCTTGCGCCCGCCCGAGGCGCCCAGCGCCAGGGCGCGGCCGTCGGCGGCGAAGGCCAGCGTCGGGCACATGTTGGACAGCGGCCGCTTGCCCGGCGCCAGGGCGTTCGGTCCGCCGGGGCGGGGATCGAACCACATGATGCCGTTGTTCATCAGCACACCCGACGACGGCAGCACGACCCGGCTGCCGAACAGCGACAGCAGGGTGTTGGTCAGCGACACCAGGTTGCCGTGGCGGTCGACGGCGGCGATGTGGGTGGTGCAGGACGGCTGGGCGGCGCTGTCGCCCATGCTGCCGAGCCGCTCGTCGTAGGCGGTCTTCAGGACGGCCGCGAAGTCGCCATAGTCGGGGGTGGCCACGGGGCCCAGCAGCTCGAGGGAGCGGGCAAGGGTCCTGCCGGCGTAGAGGCCCGGCATCGCCAGCACGCGGTGGTCGCGGTAGGCGATCTGCAGCGGGTCGACGATGCGCGCGCGGTAGCCGGCAAGGTCGTCGGCGGCAAGGCGACCGCCCAAGGCCTGGACGTCGGCGGCGATGCCACGGGCGAGCGCGCCCTCGTAGAAGGCCCGGCGGCCTTCGCGGGCCAGGGTGCGCAGCGTCCCGGCGAGGCCCGGCAGCGGCAGCCAGGTCGCGGCACCGGTCGAATCGGGCACCGGCGGCAGGCCGCCCGGCAGCCAGACCGCGGCGCTGGCCGGGAACCGGCGCAGGCCGGAAGCGCCGGTGCTGGCGAGCAGGGCACTGAACCAGTCGATCGGCAGTCCCTTGTCGGCCAGGGCGATGGCCGGCTCGAGGATGGCCGCGAGCGGCCGGGTGCCGAACTGCTCGAGGGCGAGGCCAAGGCCGTCGACGGAGCCGGGCACGGCGATCGACAGGGGACCGCTGACGTTGCGGTCGTCGAGCACGGCGGGCCAGCCGAACAGGTCGCCACCGGTCGCTCCGGTGAGCGGGTAGTCGGCGGCGTCGAGCCGGCGCGGGGCGACCATGCCGAAGTCGACGGCGACGGTGCGCCTCTCGGCAGCGAGATGGACCAGCATGGTCCCGCCACCGCCGAGGCCGCTCATCCACGGCTCGAGGGTGGCCAGCGCGAAGGCGGTGGCGACGGCGGCGTCGACGGCGTTGCCGCCATCGGCCAGCACCGCCGCACCGACCGCGGCGGCGGCGCGGTTCTGCGCGGCGACCATGCCGCCGTCGCCGCGAACGGCGGCCTTGCCGTGGCGCTGGCTGGTGGCGAAGGCAGAGGTCATGGCGGCGATCCCCGGAATGCTGGCTGGCGCCGGCAGTATGGCGCCCGCCGCCCCTGTCCGCAGTCTGGAATTCTGCTAGATGGCTCGGCCAACGCGGCCTCGCTGGGAGGGATCACGATGGGCGAGTGGATTCAGGTCAAGGCCAAGGACGGCGGCGCGTTCAAGGCCTATGTCGCCAAGCCGGCGCAGGGCTCGGGCCCGGGCATCGTGCTCCTGCAGGAGATCTTCGGCGTCAACTCGACCATGCGCGAGCAGGCCGACGCCTGGGCGGCCGAGGGCTACGTCGTCGTCGTCCCCGACCTGTTCTGGCGGATCAAGCCGGGCATCGAGCTCGACTACAGCCCGGAGGGCTGGCAGGAGGCGTTCGGCTGCTTCCAGAAGTTCGACGTCGACAAGGGCATCGAGGACACCCAGGCGACGCTCGACGCGATGCGCAAGCTGCCCTCGCTCAAGGGCAAGATCGGCGCCGTCGGCTACTGCCTCGGCGGCAAGCTCGCCTTCCTGACGGCGACCCGCACCGACGTCGACTGCTCGGTCTGCTACTACGGCGTCGGCATCGAGGGCTTCACCGGCGAGATCAAGAACATCAAGGGCCCGGTGGTGATGCACTTCGCCGAGCTCGACAAGTACGCGCCGAAGGAGGCGGTGGCCCAGGTCAAGGCCGCGGCCGCCGGCAACGACCTCGTGACGATCTACGAGTATCCGGGCGTCGACCACGCCTTCGCCCGGGTCGGCGGCGACCACTGGCACAAGCCGTCGGCGATGATGGCCTACTCGCGCTCGCTGGCGCTGTTCCGGCAGGTGTTGGGGCCGCACTACAACCTGTCGGTCCTGTGGGACAAGCACTGCGAGCACGAGTTCGCCACCCGCGACGTCAACGCGACGATGGCGACGATGGTGGCCGAGCCCTACGTCAACCACATCCCGACGATGACCGGCGGCTACGGCCACGACCACCTGGCCCGGTTCTACAAGTACCACTTCATCCCGAAGACCCCGGCCGACACCAAGCTGATCCCGATCTCGCGGACCATCGGCGCCGACCGCGTCGTCGACGAGATGCTGTTCTGCTTCACCCATGACATCGAGATCGACTGGATGCTGCCGGGCATCGCGCCGACCGGCCGCTACGTCGAGATCCCGCTGGTCGCCATCGTCAACTTCCGCGGCGACAAGCTCTACAACGAGCACATCTACTGGGATCAGGCCTCGGTGCTGGTGCAGATCGGCAAGCTCGATCCCAAGGGCCTGCCGGTGGCCGGCGTGGAGACCGCCCGCAAGCTGCTCGATCCGTCGCTGCCCTCCAACAGCCTGATGCACAACTGGCATGAGAGCGAAGGCAAGCCGATCCGCTGACGGCAAGGCCGCCGGCGCCGGGGGCGATAAGCGCCCGGCGCCGCGGCCGCGCCGCGAGCCGCCGTTCTGGCAGGCCAAGCCCATGGAGGCCATGAGCGAGGCCGAGTGGGAATCGCTGTGCGACGGCTGCGGCCTGTGCTGCCAGATCCGGGTCGAGGACGAGGACACCGGCGAGGTGGCGCTGTCGGACGCCGCCTGCCGCCTGCTCGACCTGTGCACGCACCGCTGCACGGACTACGCCAATCGCCAGGCGCGCGTGCCGGACTGCGTGAAGGTGACGCCGGAGAACGTCCGCTCGCTCGACTGGCTGCCGGCGAGCTGCGCCTACCGCCTCGTGGCGTTCGGGTTTCCGCTGCCGCGCTGGCACCATCTGGTCTGCGGCGACCCGGAGCGGGTGCACACCAAGGGCTGGTCGATGCGCGGGGCGCTGGTCAGCGAGGACGACGTCGAGTGGGGCGACTGAGGGTCGCCAGTCGGAAGCATGCCGGCGGCGCCCGGTGAGGGGCGCCGCCGGGCCGGCGATCAGAAGTCGAAGTCGTTGATGTTGTCCTTCGTGTAGACGAAGGGCGGTCCGAGCAGGATCTCGCTGCCGTTGACGACCGGCAGCTTGCCGAGCTTGCCGGCCTCGAGCTCGGTCGAGCCGGGCTTCAGCTTGCCGTCGGCGGCGGCGCGGGCGGCGTAGACCGCGGCGTAGCCGAGGTCGACCGGGTTCCACAGCACCACCGACTTGACGCAGCCGGACTGGACGTAGGGCTTCATGCCGTTCGGCGTGGCGAGGCCGACGACGGCGACGTTGCCGCACTGCTTGGCCTGGGTCACCGCCTCGGCCGAGGCCGGGGTGGCGACGCTGGTCATGCCGAACAGGCCCTTCAGCTCGGGCCCGTACTTGTTGAGCAGCGTGGTCGCCTGGTTGAAGGACAGGATGTTGTCCTCCTGGGCCTCGACCGTCTCCAGCCACTTCATGTTCGGGTGGCACTTCTGCTGGTACGCCTGCATCTCGGCGATCCAGCGGGCCTGGTTCGGCGTGGTGAAGGTGCTGGTGACGATGGCGAACGCACCGTCCTCGCCGATCTCGGCGGCCATCTGGTCGACCAGCGCCTTGCCGATGCCGTTGAACTCGGCCTGGTTGACGAACCACTCGCGGGCGTCGGGCTGCGAGTTGGCGTCGTAGCCGATGACCCGGATGCCCTTCTCCAGCGCCTTCTTCAGCACCGGGGCGATGGCCACCGGGTCGTTGGCGGCGAAGAGCACGCCGTTGACGCCCTTGGTGATGAAGTTGTCGATGAAGGTGATCTGCTCGTCGATGTTGGCCTTGGTCGGGCCGTCGGTCGTCACCTTGACGTTGCCGAGCTCGGCGGCGGCTTCCTGCATGCCCTTGGTGGTGGCGCTGAAGTAGCCGATGCCGATCAGCTTGGGCACGTCGACCAGGACCAGCTCCTTGCCCGACAGGTCGGGGGCGCCGGTCGGCTGGCCACCGTCGTAGGGCTTGGCCGCGACGGCCGAGGCGGCACCGCTGCAGTCCAGCGGGTTGACCGGCAGCTCGTCGGCGCCGTCCCAGCGCTGCTCCTGCGCCATGGCGGTGCTGCTGAGCAGCGCCATGCTGCAGGCGAACAGGATCTTCTTGAGCATCTTCTTTTGACCTCCCTATCGCCGATCACGGCGACCGTACCCACGAAGCTGCGGCGGAACGACGGACATCCGGATTCGGGGGATGATCCGTTCAGTCGCTGCCGCGACGCGACTGCAGGAAATTGCTGACCAGGATCGACAGGATCAGCACCGTGCCGATCACGACGATGGTGGCGTCGCCCTTCACGCCGGTGAGCGCCAGGCCGTTCTTCAGCAGCTGGACGAGGATCACGCCGAGCGCCGTGCCGAGGATCGTGCCGGTGCCGCCGAAGATGCTGGTCCCGCCGAGGACGACGGCGGCGATGACGTCGAGCTCGACGCCGGTGCCCATGTCGGAGCGGGTCGTGCTGACGCGCGAGACGAAGATCCAGGCGGCGATCCCGCCGGCGAGGCCGGACAGCGTGTAGATGGCGAGCTTGCAGCGGTCGACCGGCACGCCCGAGAAGCGCGCGGCCGTCTCGTTGTTGCCGATGGCGTAGAGCATCCGGCCGAAGCTGGTGCGGGCCAGCACGATGGCGGCGACGACGGCCGCCACCAGCAGCAGCCAGAGCTGGGTCGGCACGCCCAGGACGTCGCCCTGGCCGAGGACGAAGAACCATTCGGGGTAGCCGCGCACCGAGCGGGCCTGGCTGATGCCCTCGGCGAGGCCGCGGTAGAGCGCCAGCGTCGCCAGCGTCATGATCAGCGGCGGCACCCGGACGCGGGTGATGAACCAGCCGTTCACGTAGCCGGCGAGGGCACCCAGCAGCATCGCCAGGCCGATCGACAGCTCCAGCGGCAGGCCGAGGTTCTTCCAGCCGTAGCCGAGCATGATGGCGCACAGGCCCATGATCGAGCCGACCGAGAGGTCGATCCCGCCGGTGATGATGATGAAGGTCATCGGCAGGGCGATCAGCCCGACCTCGGTCATCAGCCGGCCCTGGTTGAGCAGGTTGTCGGCGGTGAGGAAGCGGTCGGTCTGGGTGGCGAGGACGATCAGCGCCACCACGAGGATGACGAACAGCACCGTCTCGTGGCGGCGCAGCAGGCTGTGCAGGTTGCCCGTGCCGCCGGCGGCTGCCAGCTGTCCCGTGGCCATGGTCGGGCGCCCTAGTGGCCGGCCGCCTGGCGCTTGCGGCGCGCCAGGTCGGCCAGCACGGTGACGAGGATCAGCACGCCCTGCACGGCGCGAAGCCAGTAGGGCGAGACATTGACGAAGATCAGCGACGAGCCGATCGCCGCCAGCAGCACCGCCGCCAGCGTCGAGCCGATGACGGTGCCGGTGCCGCCCAGGATGCTGACGCCGCCGACCACCGAGGCGGTGATGATGGTGAGCTCGAGGTTGGGCGGTACCGTCGACTGGATGACGCTGAGCTGGGTCGCGAAGAGGATGGCGGCGATCCCGGCGAAGCCGCCGTGGATCAGGAACACCGTCATGATCACCCGCTCGCGCGACAGGCCCGAGAGCCGTGCCGCCTCGGGATTGCCGCCGACGGCGTAGATCGCCCGGCCGGTGGCGGCGTAGCGCATCCAGAAGGCCGCGGCGGCGGTGAGGATGACCATGAACCACACCGGCATCGGCACGTTGAGCGGGCGCATCTGCGCCAGCGCGTAGCCTTCCGGCAGGTTGTTGATCCAGGCCCCGCCGGTGACGATGATCAGCAGTCCCTTGAGGATGCTCATCATGCCGAGCGTCACGACGATCGAGGGAATGCGCAGGTAGGCGACCAGCCACCCCATCAGGCCGGTCAGCAGGATGCTGACGAGGATCGGCACGACCCAGCTCAGCAGGATCGGCCAGCCGCTGACCGCGAGCGTGCCGCTCAGCGTCGCCATGCAGCCGATCAGCGAGCCCACCGACACGTCGATGTTGCCCGAGATGATCACCAGCGACATGCCGATCGCGGCGACCGCGATGTAGGCGTTGCCGAGGAAGATGCTCTGCAGGTTGTTCTCGGCGAGGAAGCGCGGGTTCCAGAAGCCGACGGCGAGGAACAGGGCGATGATGGCGATCAGCAGGATGCCTTCCTGGCTGAAGGCGAGGCGGCGGAAGCTGCCGGTCGCGGCGGTCCCGGCCGGCGGTGCGGATGCGGCCATGCTCAGGCCGCCTTCGGCACGCGCATCATGGCTCCCGCCACCGCTTCCTGGGTCGCCTCGGCGCGGGCGAACTCGCCGACGAGCCGGCCCTCGCGCATCACCAGCACGCGATCGCTCATGCCGAGGACCTCGGGCAATTCGCTGGAGATCATCAGGATCGCCAGGCCCTGGCCGGCGAGCTCGCTCATCAGGCGGTGGATCTCCGATTTGGCGCCGACGTCGATGCCGCGGGTCGGCTCGTCCATGATCAGCACCCGCGGCTTCGTCGCCAGCCACTTGCCGAGGACGACCTTCTGCTGGTTGCCGCCGGACAGCTTGCCGACGACCTGCTCGGTGCCGGGGGCGCGGATCGAGAAGCGGCGGATGGCGTCGGTGGCCAGCGCCATCTCGGCGGTGCGGTCGATGAACCAGCGCCGGGCGAGGTCGCCCAGCACGGCCATCGAGACGTTCTCGCGGATCCGCATCGGCCGGACGAGGCCCTGGATGCCGCGGTCCTCGGGCACGTAGGCGACGCCGAGCTTCTTGGCGGTGCCCGGGCTGTCGATCCGGACCGGCTTGCCGCCGAGGCGGATCTCGCCGGAGGTCGCCGGGGTGATGCCGAAGATGGTCTGCGCCAGCTCGCTGCGGCCGGAGCCGACAAGCCCGGCGAGGCCCACGATCTCGCCGGCGCGCACGGTCAGGCTGATGTTCTCGATCACGCCGGCGTAGCTCAGGTCGCGGACCTCGAGCACGGGCGCGCCGATCGGCACCTCGGCCTTGGGGAAAAGCTGCTCGATGGTCCGGCCGACCATCATGGTGATCAGCTCGCCCTCGCTGGTCGCGGCGGCGTCGCGGGTGCCGACATAGGCGCCGTCGCGCAGCACGGTGACGCGGTCGGCGAGCTCGAACACCTCGGCCATGCGGTGGCTGATGTAGACGACGCCGACGCCGCGCTGGCGGAGCAGCCGGACGATGGCGAACAGGCGGTCGACATCGGCCTGGGTCAAGGCCGCGGTCGGCTCGTCCATGATCAGGATGCGGGCGTTCTGCGACAGCGCCTTGGCGATCTCGACGCGCTGCCGGTTGCCGACCGACAGGGCGCCGACCGGAGCGTTGACGTCGAGGTCGTGGATGTCGAGCGAGGCCAGGATCTCGCCGGCCTTCGCCGCCATCGTCGCCCAGTCGATGCCGCCCCACGACCGGCGCGGGGCATGGCCCATGAAGATGTTCTCGGCGACGGTCAGCTCGGGGAAGAGCAGCAGCTCCTGGAAGATGGTGGCGATCCCGGCGCGCTGGGCCTCCTGCGGCGAGGCGAAGTGGGCCTCGCGGCCGTCCATGCGCAGCGAGCCGCCGTCCGGGCGGTAGACGCCCGAGATGATCTTGATCAGCGTCGACTTGCCCGCACCGTTCTCGCCGAGCAGGGCGTGGACCTCGCCGGCGCGCACGTCGAAGCTGACGCCGCGCAGGGCCTGCACGCCGGGGAACGACTTGGTGACGTCCGCGAGCTGGAGAACGGGCTCCATCGGCCCCGCCTGCCTCCCTGGTTGTCGGACGGCCTTAGCATCCTGCCCGGTAGGGCGGTAGACCGGACGCGGGGCGCTGCGTAAGCTTCGTCGCAGCCAACGAGACAAGAACGGAAAGAGGGATCCTCCGATGGCCGTCGTGACCCGCCGTCAGGCGCTGGCCCTGGGCGGCGCCGCCCTTGCCGCGCCCTACCTCATCCGTCCGGCGACCGCGCAGGCGTCGACCGTGACCATCGCCTACAATGTCGACCTGCCGTCGTGGGACCCGACGGTCGGGCCGTCGGCGGTCAACCCGACGATCCAGTCGCTCTACAAGTCGGTGCTCGACCAGTTCGTCGACCAGAACCCCGACCTGTCGTTCAAGCCGGGCCTGCTGACCAAGTGGGGCTGGAACGCCGACCGGACCAAGATCGAGCTCGAGGTGCGCGACGGTGCCTTCTGGCATGACGGCACGCCGGTGACCGCCGAGGACGTCGTCTGGTCGCTGCAGCGGGCGGGCGATCCCAAGACCGGCAACCCGATCCAGTTCGTCTGGGGCAAGGTTGGCAACTACCAGATCGACGGCAACAGGATCACCGGCGACGTCCTGTCGTTCGATCCCACGATCTTCAAGTGGATGGCGTTCCTCACCGCCTACGTCATGCCCAAGGCCTACTACGAGAAGGTCGGCGCCGAGGGCTTCGAGAAGAAGCCGGTCGGCTCGGGGCCCTACATGGTCGACGAGTTCCAGCCGGACTCGTTCCTGCGGCTCAAGGCCTTCGACAAGTGGTGGGGCGGCAAGCCGGCCTACGACACGGTGGTCTTCAAGTTCGTCACCGACCCGGCCAGCCGCATCGCCGAGGTCGAGAGCGGGCAGTCCGACGTCACCCTCGAGATTCCCTACGAGGAGTTCGACCGGCTCAAGGCCAAGCCGGGGCTCGCCGGGGTGTCCACGCCGGTGTCCGACATCGGCATGATCTTCATCACCAACGTCGACCCGATGCTGGACGAGAACGTCCGCTTCGCGATGACCCACGCGGTCGACAAGAAGGCCATCGTCGACCGGCTGCTGCGCGGCTACGGCGTGCCGATCGACACCCTGCAGGCCCCCGAATACGAGGCCTTCGACGCGGCGACCAGGGTTCCCTACGACCCGGAGAAGGCCAAGGAGCGCCTTGCCGCCTCCGGCTACTCGCCGGACAAGCCGGTCAAGTTCACGATCCAGACGACGCGGGGCTTCAAGCCCAAGGATTACGACATGATCCAGGCGATCGTCGGGATGTGGCGCAAGGTCGGCATCGAGGCGCAGATCGAGGTCTACGAGATCGCCAAGCACTATGAGCTGCGCGCCCAGCACAAGCTGGCGCCGGCGGCGTTCTACAACTGGGGCAACGCCATCGGCGACCCGTCGACCTCGACCGGCTTCGCCATGTTCGGCCCGTCGCCGCACTCGGCGTGGAAGACCGAGGACGTCGACGCGATGATCGGCCCGCTCTGGGGCGAGCAGGACGAGACCAAGCGCATCGACGGCTACAAGGCGGTCGACCGCTACATCGCCGAAAAGAGCTACGTCCTGCCGCTGCTGCAGTACGTCCAGCCGATCGTCCACAGCGACAAGGTCAAGGTGACCCCGCACGTCGCCAACTTCCTGCTGCCGCAGCTGATGCAGCCGGCCTGAGCCGCGGCCGCCGTTGGCGCTGCGCTTCCTCGCCCGGCGGCTGCTGCTGGCGATCCCGACGCTGCTCGGGGTCGCGGTGATCGTGTTCGTGCTGCTGCGCGTGGTGCCGGGCGATCCCATCGCGATGATGACGCCGCCCGGCGCCAGCGCGGCCGACATCGCCAACCTGCGCGCCCTCTACGGGCTCGACCGCTCGATCCCGGAGCAGTTCGCGGTGTGGATCGGCGGCGTCGCGCGGGGCGATCTCGGCACGTCGATCAGCCAGCGGCAGGGCGTGCTGGGCCTTGTCCTCGACCGGCTGCCGGCGACGCTGGAGCTGGCCGGGGTGGCGATCCTCCTCGCCACGCTGATCGGCATGCTTGCCGCCGTCGCCGGCGCCTACTGGCAGGGCCGCTGGCCCGAGCGCGTCGTCGACGGGTTCTCGGGCCTCGCCATGGCGGTGCCGGACTTCCTCTGGGGCTTCGCCTTCATCCTCGTGCTGGGCGTGCTCTATCCGGTCCTGCCGATCTCGGGCCGGCTCGATCCGCGCGTGTCGGAGAGCTTCTCGACCAACTTCTACCTCGTCGAGAGCCTGCTCCGGCTGCGCTTCGCCACGGTCGCCGACCTGCTACGCCACCTCATCCTGCCGGCCACCGCCCTCGCCCTGCCGCTGGCGGCGATGATCGCGCGCGTGCTGAAGGCGGCCCTCGCCGAGGCGCTGGCCCAGGACTACGCGCAGATGGCACGCGCCATGGGCTACTCGCGGCTGCGCATCGTGCTGGGCGAGGCGCTGCGCAACGCGCTGCTGCCGACGGTGACGCTGACCGCCGTGCAGTTCACGTTCCTCGTCGGTGGCACGGTGCTGATCGAGCGGATCTTCGCCTATCCCGGCATCGGCAACATGGCGTTGGGGGCCGTGATCGACCGCGACCTGCCGCTAATCCAGGGCCTGATCCTGACCTTCGCCGTGCTGTTCATCGCCATCAACCTCGTGATCGACGCGGCGGCCGCGTGGCTGAACCCACGGCTGCGCCATGGCTGAGCTGGCGGCAGCTCGCAGCACCCGCTTCGACGGCCGGCTGTGGTTCGGCGCGATCGTCATCGGCCTGCTGTTCGTCACGGCCGCGTTCGCGCCCTGGCTGGCGCCGCGCGATCCGCTCGAGCAGGACCTGATGGCCGGGCTCCTGCCACCCTCGTTCCTGCCGGGCGGCGACCCGCTCTACCTGCTGGGCACCGACAGCCTCGGGCGCGACGTGCTCTCGCGGCTGATCTACGGGGCGCGGGTCGCCGTGACGGTGGCGGTGGTGGCGGCGCTGCTGGCGGCGATCCTCGGCACCGTCCTCGGGCTGCTCGCCGGCTGGCTGGGCGGCTGGGTCGACGAGCTGATCTCGCGGCTGGTCGACATCTGGATGGCGTTTCCGCCGGTGCTCTTGTCGATCGTGCTGGTGGCCGTCGTCGGCGCCGGCCTGCCGGCGGTGATCCTCGCCATCGTCGTCATCGACTGGACGCGCTTCTGCCGGGTCGTGCGGGCCGAGGTGCAGGTGCAGAAGGCGCAGGACTACGTGCTGGCGGCCCGGGTCATCGGGCTCGGCCGCTGGCGGACGCTTTCCAGCGAGATCCTGCCCAACGTGGCGCCGCTGCTGCTGGTCCTGGTGACGCTGGAGATGGGGATCGCGGTGATCGTCGAGGCGATCCTCAGCTTCGTCGGCCTGTCGGTGGCGAGCGACTGGCCGACCTGGGGCGGCCTGATCGCGGAAGGCCGCACCGTCGTCTACCAGACGCCCTGGCTCATGGTCCTGCCGATGCTGTGCATCGTGCTCGTGGTGCTGGCCTTCAACCTGCTCGGCGACGGGCTCAAGGACCGGCTCGACCCGGTGCTGCGCCGGTGAGCCCGACGCTGGCCATCCGTGAGCTGACGGTCCGCCTCGGGGCGGTGCGCGTGCTGCACCGGATCCGCCTCGAGATCGCGCCGGGCGAGGTGCACGGCCTGGTCGGCGAGAGCGGCGCCGGCAAGTCGATGATCGCGCGGGCGGTGCTCGGCCTGCTGCCGGCGGCGGCGCGGGTCGAAGGCGGCTCGATCCGCTTCGAGGGCCGCGAGCTGAACGGCATGGCGCCGGCCGAGCACCGCCAGCTGATGGGCCGCGAGATCAGCCTCGTCCCGCAGGACCCGATGACGGCGCTCAACCCCGGGCACACGATCGGCGCCCAGCTGGGCGGGTTCCTGCGTCGCCGCGGTGGGCTCGGTCGGGCAGCAGCCGGTCGGCGGGCGCTGGAGCTGCTGGAGCGGGTGCGGATCCGCGAGGCGTCGCGGGTGCTGGGCCTCTACCCGCACGAGCTGTCGGGCGGGATGCGGCAGCGGGTGCTGATCGCCATGGCCTTCGCGCTGCAGCCGCGGCTGGTGGTCGCCGACGAGCCGACGACGGCGCTCGACGTCACCGTCCAGCGCGAGATCCTGCGCCTGTTCCGCGAGCTGCAGCATGACCATGGCTGTGCCGTGCTGTTCGTGACCCACGACCTCGGCGTGGTCGCCAAGCTGTGCGACCGGGTCAGCGTGATCTTTGCCGGGACGATCTGGGAGCAGGAGACCACAGCCCTGCTCCTGGAGCGGCCGCTCCACCCCTATACGCGGGCGCTCCTGGCGGCGATGCCGCGCTGGGACCGGCCGGGCGATACGCTGGTACCGGTGCCAGCCGAGCTGACCCGGCAACTGCGCCTCGACGCCGAGGCCTACGATGCGGCTTGAGGCGCAGGGTCTCGGGCTGACGCTGCCGCGCCGGGGCGGTGGGCCGCCGCTCGAGATCCTGCGCGGCATCGACCTAGCCATCGATCGCGGCGAGGCCGTGGGCCTCGTCGGCGAGAGCGGCAGCGGCAAGACCTCGCTGGGCCGGACCCTGTTGCGGCTCTACCAGCCGACCGCCGGCACCCTGCGCTTCGGCGGGCAGGACATCACCCGTCTGGACGAGACCGAACTGAGGCCGCTGCGCGCCCAGCTGCAGATGATCTTCCAGGACCCGCAGAGCTCGCTGAACCCGCGCCACCGGATCGGCACCATCCTGGCGCAGCCCCTGGTCGCCTTCGGCCGCACGCGCGGCCGGGCCGATGCACGGCGGCAGGCCGAGACGCTGCTGGAGCGGGTGGGGCTGGCGCCGGAGCTCGTCGACCGCTGGCCGCACCAGCTGTCGGGCGGCCAGCGCCAGCGGGTCGGCATCGCCCGGGCGATCGCGCTGGAGCCCGCCGTCGTGGTCGCCGACGAGATCACCTCGGGCCTCGACGTGTCGACCAAGGCGCAGATCCTGGCGCTGCTGCGCGAGCTGCGCCGCGACCTCGGCATGGCGCTGGTGTTCATCAGCCACGACCTCGGCGTGGTCCGCTCGCTGTGCGATCGCGTCGTCGTGCTGCTCGAGGGCCGCGTCGTCGAGGAAGGGCCTTGCGACACCGTGTTCGCTGCGCCAAGCCACGCCTACACGCGTGCCCTGATCGAGGCGATCCCGCTGCCGGTGGTGGACCCGGGCTGGCTCGACGCGGCGCAGGCGGCCTGAGGGAGGAGGCGGAACGATGCAGATCGAGGGAGCGGTCGCCCTGGTGAGCGGGGCCAACCGCGGCATCGGCGAGGCGTTCGTGGCGGCGCTGCTGGCCAGGGGCGCGGCCAAGGTCTACGCCGCGTCACGCGCCGGCAATGCCGTCGCCTGGTCCGATCCGCGCATCGTCCCGCTGGTGCTCGACACCACCGACCCCGCCGAGGTCGATGCCGCTGTCGCCAGGGCCGGCGACGTCACGCTGCTGGTCAACAATGCGGGTGTGAACTTCAACGCGGGCCTGCTCGCCGCACCGTCGATGGAGCAGGCCGAGACCGAAGTGCGGGTCAACTATCTCGGCACGCTGCGGATGTGCCGGGCGTTCGCGCCGGTGCTGAGGCGCAACGGTGGCGGTGCCATCGTCAACATGATCTCGATCCTCGGGCAGGTGCATCTGCCGCTGATGGGCTCGCTGTGCGCCTCGAAGGCCGCCGCCTACAGCATGACGCTGGGCGTGCGCGCCGAGCTGGCGGCGCAGAAGACGCAGGTCCTGGCCGTCATGCCGGGGGCGGTCGAGACGCGGATGACCGACGGTGTCCCGGTGCCGAAGATCAAGCCCGCCGAGGTTGCCGAGGCGGCGCTGGCGGCGGTCGAGGCCGGCGAGGACGAGGTCTATCCGGGGCCGATGGCGCAGGGCTGGATCGGCCAGCACCGGGCCGATCCCAAGGCCCTGGAGAAGGAGCTGTCGGCCTACCTGCCGATGACGGCACCTTGAGCCTGCGCAACCCGCTGAAGGAGACGATCGCCGCCGGCGGCTCGGCCGGCTGCGTCTGGCTGTCGCTGGGCTCGCCGGCGGTGGCCGAACTGATGGTGCAGGGCGGGCCCGATGCCGCCGTCTTCGACCTGCAGCACGGGCTCTGGGACCGCAGCTCGCTGGAGGCGGCGATCGGCCTCGTCCGCCAGCGCTGCGTGCCGCTGGTCCGCGTCGCCGAGAACAGCGCCCATGCGATCTCGACGGCGCTCGATGCCGGTGCGCTCGGCGTGATCGTGCCGCTGGTCGAGAGTGCCGAGGAGGCCGCGAGGTCCGTGGCGTGGTCGCGCTACCCGCCGCGCGGCATCCGCTCCGGCGGCGGCGTCCGCCCGCTGATGGACTTCAAGGGCTACGCCGGCGCTGCGGACGAGGCGGTGCTGGTCATCCCGATGGTGGAGACGGTGGCCGGCGTCGCCAATGCCGGCGCCATCGCCGCCGTGCCGGGCGTCGACATGGTGTTCATCGGCACCGGCGACCTCGCCCTGTCGCTCGGCACCTTTCCCGAGTTCGGGCCGCGCCACGAGGCCGCCTGCCTCGAGGTCCTGGCCGCCTGCCGGGCCGTGGGCACGCCCTGCGGGATCTTCACGCCGAGCGCCACCTTCGCCATGGATCGCCGGGCCCAAGGGTTCCGCCTGTCGGTGCTGGCCTGCGACAACGAGATCGTGCAGGCGGTCGCGACCGGCCATGTCCGGCGGTTCCGCACGCGTCCCGATCCGGCGCGGGTCGCGGGGGCGGTGGCCTTCGTCACCGGCGCCAGCCGCGGCATCGGTGCCGAGCTGGTCCGGGCGCTGGCCGAAGGCGGGGCGCGGCGGATCTACTGCGCCTCGCGCTCCGGTGCCGTGCCCGAGGCCCCGGCCGAGCTGGTGCCGGTCACACTCGACATCGCCGATCCGGCGCAGGTCGAGCGGGCGGCGGCAGCGGCGCCGGACGTCACGCTGCTGGTCAACAATGCCGGCATCAACGCCAATGCCGGGCTGATCGGCTGGAAGGATCCGGGCGACGCGCAGCGCGAGGTCGCCACCAACTACCTCGGGACGCTGGCGATGTGCCGGGCGTTCGCGCCGGTCCTGGCACGCAACGGCGGCGGGGCGATCGTCAACATGCTGTCGATCCTGGCCCACATGAACCTGCCGCAGATGGCGTCACTGTGTGCTTCGAAGGCGGCGGCGCTGTCGATGACCCAAGCACTGCGCGCCGAGCTGTCGGCGCAGGGGACCTTCGTGATGGGTGTGCTGCCAGGGGCCGTCGACACCGCGATGACGCGCGACTTCACCGGCCCCAAGATTGCCCCGCGCCGGGTTGCCGACGCGGTCGTGCAGGGACTGATCCTCGGGCAGGACGAGGTCTATCCGGGTGGCATGGCGGCCGGCGTACTGCACGGCCTGAGCCTCGATGCCAAGGCCGTCGAGGCCGAGTTCGCCACCTACCTGCCGAAACGCTGAGCCCAAAGCCGGGATTGCCACGGGTCGCCCCGTGGACCACTCTGGCGTGCCCTGGTGTCCGGTCCGATTTCCATGATCCATCCGCTGAACGGTCCCAACCGCTTCAAGCTCGGCGTGTTCGCCGCCAACGCCGATGGCGGGCTGGCACTGACCACCGTGCCGGAGCGCTGGCGGGCGCGCTGGGACGACATCGTCGACGTTGCCCGGGTCGCCGACCGGGCCGGTATCGAGCTGTTCCTGCCGATAGCCCGCTGGAAGGGCTTCGGCGGCAGCACCGACGCGCGCGAGTGGTCGTTCGAGACCTTCACCTGGGCCTCGGCGCTGTCGGCCCTGACCGAGCGGCTGGCGGTGTTCGCCACCGTGCACGTCCCGATGGTGCACCCGGTGTTCGCCGCCAAGGCGCTGGCGACGCTCGACCATGTGTCGCGCGGGCGGACCGGGCTCAACATCGTCTGCGGCTGGAATCCCGACGAGTTCGCGATGTTCGGCATCGACCCGGTGCCGGACCGCTACGCCCAGGGCCAGGAGTGGTGGGACATCGTCCGCCGCATCCACGAAGGCGGCGCGCCGTTCGACCACGACGGCAGGTTCTACCGCCTGCGCCAGGTCCGCGGGTTGCCGCAGCCGGTGCAGCGGCCGCACCCGTTCACCCTCAACGCAGCGTTCGGGCCGGAAGGCCGCGACTTCGCCGCCCGCAACGTCGACTGCCTGTTTACCACCTTCGGCGACATCGACGCGGGCCGGGCGCACATCGCCGACATTGCGGCGCGGGCGGCGGCGGCCGGGCGCGACGTCGGGGTCTGGACGACCTGTCATGTCATCTGCCGGCCGACTCGCGACGAGGCGGAGGCTTACTACGAGCGCTACGCGGTCGCCGAGGCGGACCATGCCGCGGTCGACTATCACATGAAGCAGAAGCAGCAGTTCGCCCACTCGCACGACGACGCGGCGTTCCGCCTGTACCGGAAGCGCTTCGCCGGCGGGGCCGGGACCTATCCGCTGGTCGGCTCGCCCGAGGATGTCGCAGCCGAGCTGGTGCGCATCTGCGACGCCGGGTTCGCCGGCACGACCGTGAGCTTCGTCGACTTCCGCAGCGAACTGCGCTTCTTCTGCGACAGCGTGGTACCGCTTCTGCGCGAGGCCGGCATCCGCGAGCATTGAGCCGGCGGAAGGGACCGTCATGAAGATCGTGAAGATCCTGCTGTGGATCCTGGCCTTCGTCGTGGTTGGCGTCGGCGGGTTCATGCTGGGGGCGGGCGGCGGGGCCGTCGTCGGGGCCGTCAGCGGCGGCATCGGCGGGGCGCTGATGGGCGTGTGCAAGGCAGCGGCGGTCGCCGGCGAGAAGGGCATCCTCACGCCCGAGCAGCAGGCGGCGCTGATCAACGGCACCGCCGAGGCGCTGCGCACCGAGTATGCCGACCTGCTCAAGAGCGTCGAGCTCGACGCGTCGATGCGGCTGACACCCGAGAACTGCCCGAAGCTGATGGAAACGTTCAGGCCGAAGGCGAGCTGAGGCGATGCCGGACCACGAGCGCGACCTCGCCCGGATCGCCCTGCAGGAACAGCGGCTGGTCTTCCCGCGGTTCGATCCGGCGACCGCCTGGGACATCGGCTGCCGCATCAAGGCCGCGGCCGAGGCGCGCGGTGCGGCGCTGGTGATCGACATCCAGGTCGCCGGGCGGACCCTGTTCCACCACGCGATGCGGGGCACCACGCCGGACAATGCCGACTGGGTCCGGCGCAAGCGCAACGTCGTTCTGCGCTTCCACCGCAGCTCCTACGCGATGGGACTCATGCTGCAGCAGCAGGGGACGACGCTGGAGGCCAAGTACGCCGCCGACCCGAAGGACCATGCCAGCCATGGCGGCGGCTTTCCGCTGCGCATCGACGGTACGGGCTGCGTCGGCAGCATCACCGTCTCGGGCATCCCGCAACGCGAGGACCATGGCCTCGTCGTGCGGGTGATCGCCGAGCATCTCGGGCTCGATCCGGCCGAGCTGGCGCTCGACTGAGGCGCGGTCAGACCCGACGATCCTCGCTGCGGAGATAGGCGGCGAGAGCGACCGCGAGCAGGAGGCCGAGCGCAGCGAACAAGGCGGTCCAGACGGCGGCGTCGGCGGCGCCCCGGGTCTGCAGGACATCGATCATCACGCCGCTGCCGACCTGCACCACGGCGGCACCCGCGAAGGTCATGCCGTTGAGCATGGTCAGCCCGCGGCCGATCAGCCGGTCGGGCAGGAAGCGGCGGCCCTGTGCCATGACGATGGCGAAGTGGATGCCGGTGACGCCGACCACTGCGAGCAGGGTAGCGCTGAGCGCGAGGGAGTGGGACGGCGCCAGCGCCAGGCCCCCCAGCGCGAGCACCGTCACGGCGGTGCCGGCCGCCACCAGATCGCGACGCCGGTCGAGGCGGCGCTCGAGGGCGCCGTAGGCGAGCGTGCCGACGACCATGGCCAGCGACATGCCGAGCAGCGCGTTGCCGCGCGCGCCGGGCGCCAGCGCGAAGACGTCGGCCAGGTAGGGGCCGGCCCAGAGGCCGCGCAGGGTCACGAGCACCCCGTAGGAGACGAAGCTCATCGGCAGGATGGGCCACAGCTCGCGCAGGCGGAGCGTCGCCAGCACGCCGGCAAAGGCTTCGCCCAGGCTCTCGGACGGGCCGGCATGCCGCTGCGGGTCGCGGACGAGCAGGGCCACGAGGCCGGCGGAGGCCAGGGTGATGCCGGCGACGCCGAGCAGCGCGCCGCGCCAGCCGAGCGCCTGGGCGGCCATGGCCAGGGGCGAGGCGCCGAGCAGGACACCACCCTGACCGATGGCCAGCAGCAGCGAGGAGATCACGGCGAAGCGGCCGACCGGGTAGCGACGGGCGACGACGTAGAGGGCACCCATGAACACCGGGGCACAGCCGAGGCCGATCAGGACCTGTCCGGCATAGGCGGCGACCGGGCTGCCGGCGGTCGCCAGCACGACGGCGCCTGCGCTTGCGAGCAACATCACGAGGCTGACGGTGCGGCGCGGGCCGAAGCGGTCGAGCAGCATGCCGACCGGCAGCTGGGCCGTGGCGAAGGCGATGAAGAACAGGGCCGAGAGGCTGCCCAGGGCCGTGGCGCCGAGGCCGAGGTCGCCGGCGAGCTCGGGCGCGATCACCGCCAGCATCGTGCGAAAGAACTGGGACAGCACGTAGGCCAGGGTGAGGGCGACAAGGCCCGGCAGCGGCGACGGGACGGCCGCCGGGCTCGATGGCTGCACCTGAATCCCCCCTTCGTCCGGCTGGCCCGTTGCCGGTGTTCTAGCCGGAAGCGGGCCGCCGCGATGCCCCCGTCGCGCGGGAGGGATGGTGCGTTGGCGTCAGGTCTTGGCGGGCAGCATCGACACCGAGCCGGACAGCACGCCGCCCTTCTCGATCTCGATCTCGCCGTAGCGCACGGTGCCGCGGACCTGGCCGCTGTGGCGGATCAGCAGGCGCTTGCGGACGGTGAGCTCGCCCTCGTAGACGCCGCTGACCTCGGCCTCGTCGACCTCGGCCTTGCCCTCGGTGAAGCGGCCGGTCTCGGTGATCTCGATGGCACGGGTCTGGTTGAGCGTGACCCTGGCGCTGCCCTCGACCACGAGACGGTCGCAGGCGGTGATCTCGCCGCTCAGGCTGATGCCCTCGCCGACGATGAGCCGCTTGGCGTCGGCCGGCTGCGCTGCCGGCGCCGGGACGGCCGGGCGCGACGAGGTGACGATCGACGGCGCATCCGTGCGCCGCGGCATGTCGACCACGGTGGGCGGCACCGCCGGCTGGGCAGCGACCGGTGGCATGACCGGGGCCGGGGGGACGGGATCGGGCTGGGGCTCGCGCTTGGCCAGGAACATCGACAGACCTCCGCAACGTTGACTCCCGCCGCGCGCATGGCGCGACGTTATCAACTTACTGGATAGTTCTGCCGAATGCGAGCAATCGTTGCGTTAGAACCCGTGTGCCCGTCGCTCAGCCGGTCACCTTCCGGCTGCGCCCGTAGACCAGCAGCATGGCGATGATGACGGTGCCGTAGATCACCTGGCGGCCGGCCTCGGGCATCTGCATGACGCTCAGCACCGAGGTCAGCAGGACGATGAGGACGGTGCCGACGACGGTGCCGGCGTAGCGGCCCTGGCCGCCAAGGATGTTGGTGCCGCCGATGACCACCGCCGCGATCGCCGGCAGCAGGTAGGCGTCGCCCATGCCCTGGTAGGCATTGGTCGAATAGCCGGCGAGCAACACCCCGGCGAGGGCGGAGCAGCCGCCGCAGATGGTGAAGGCGGCGATCAGCACCCAGCGGGTGTTGATGCCGGACAGGTAGGCGGCCCGCTCGCGGTTGCCGATGGCGTAGATGTAGCGGCCCAGCGGCGTGCGCTGCAGCAGCAGGACGATCAGGATCGACAGCACCGCCCAGACGATCAGCGGCATCGGGATGCCGAGGATGTGGCCGGTGGCGAGGTAGGCCATGACCGGCGTCGCCACCGACTGCGGCGCGAACCCGCCGGTGAGCATGACCATGAATCCGCGCATCACGGCGTTCACGCCGAGGGTGAAGATCATCGACGGGACGCGCAGGTAGGCGACGCCCAGACCGTTGACGAGGCCGACCAGCAGCCCGACGCCGAGGCCGACCGGAATGGCCATCGGGCCGCCGACGGCGGTACCGAGCATGGCGCCGGCGGCCAGCGTCCAGGGCACCGACAGGTCGATGTGGCCCAGCAGGATCACCAGCATCATGCCGGCGGCGACGATGCCGAGGAAGGAGCCGACCTGGAGCTGCTGGAGCAGGTAGGTCGGCGACAGGAAGCTGGCGGTTCCCTGCGTGCTCAGGGTGTAGGCGGTGCCGACCGCGAGGATGACGAGGACGAACGCCCCGGCGATCACGATCGGCTTGTCGTCGGCGGAAAGCGTCGGCATGTGCGGCTAGCCCAGCAGGTCGAGGCGGTTCTTCACGCGGAACACGCGTGCGGCGCCGATGCTGACCGCCGCCAGCAGCACGATCCCCTCGAACAGGGGCTGCAGCAGCGGGGCGATCTCGAAGATGCGGAAGTTGAACGAGATGGCGCGGATGACCATGGCCCCGATCAGCGAGCCGATGGCCCCGCCGGTGCCGCCCATCAGCGAGGTGCCGCCGATGACCACCGCGGCGATCGAGTTCAGCGTGTATTGCGCCGCCTGCGGGACGTCGGCGTTGCCCGAGGATGTCTGCAGCGCCAGGTAGAGGCCGCCGAGGCCGGCGAAGAAGCCGGCCATGGTGAAGGCCGCGATCTTGCAGCGGGCGATCCGCACGCCGGACATGTAGGCGGCTCCCTCGGAGCTGCCGATGGCGTAGACGCCGCGACCGGTCACCGAGTTGCGGAACGGGATCCACACAAGGACGATGGCGAGCACCATGATGATCATGGCCATCGGGATCCACGCCACGGGCGCGAGCCACGGCGCCTCGCCGTCGTCGAACAGGCCGTAGGTGGCGAAGAACTCGAGCAGCTCGTTGGTCATCGCCCAGGACAGGTCGCCGTCGACGTCGCCGCCCGGGGTCGGCCTGATGAAGAGGGCGAGGCCGATGTAGACGGCACCGGTGGCCAGCGTCGCGATGATCGGCTGGATGCGGCCGTAGACGACGATCAGCCCGTTGATCCAGCCGGCGAGCGCACCGACGGCGAGGCAGAGGATCATGCCGCCGACGATCTGCCAGCCCGAGCCGCCGACGACGACGCTGGCGACGCAGTTGACCAGGGTCATCACCGAGCCGACCGAGAGGTCGAGGCCACCGGCGAGGACCGGGATGGTCTGGGCAATCGCCACCGCGCCGATGACGAAGGTCTCGTTGGCGTTCTGGATCAGGACGACGTTCGAGAAGCCCTTGGGATGCAGGCTGTTGTAGACGAGCCAGAAGATCAGGAAGAGGGCGATCGCCAGCAGCAGGCCGACGTTCTGCCCGAGTCGCAGGCGGAGATCGCTCATGGGTGGGACGCCGCCTTCGCCGTGTCGAGATTGAGGGAGCTGGCGACGATGTTGGTCTCGTTGATCGCCTCGCCTTCGAGGGTGCGGACCACCCGCCCGTCGTAGACGATGAGCACGCGGTCGCAGCAGCCGATCAGCTCATCGTAGTCGGTGGTGTAGAACAGGATCGAGGCGCCGGAATCGGCAAGGTCGCGGAGGAGCTGGTAGAGTTCCTGCTTGGTGCCGACGTCGATGCCGCGCGTCGGGTCGTTGAGGAGGATCAGCCGGGGCCCGGTCAGGAGCCACTTGGCGATCACGACCTTCTGCTGGTTGCCGCCCGACAGGGTCGCCACCGGATTGCCGATGTCACCGACCTTGATCTTGAGCTTCTCGACCATCCGGGCGATGGCCTCACGCTCCTTGCCGGCATCGATGAACAGGCCCGAGGTGAGGCCGCCCAAGGCGGCCATGCCCAGGTTCTCGCCGACCGACATGGGCAGCATCAGGCCCTCGGTCTTGCGATCCTCCGGGATGAGGGCCATGCCCTTGCCCTTGGCCTGGCCGGGGCTGGAAACGTCGAAGGAGCGGCCATCGACGCGGATCTCGCCCGAACAACTGCGCAGCACGCCGAACAGGGCCAGCAGCAGCTCGCGCTGGCCCTGACCGTCGAGGCCGCCGAGGCCGACGATCTCGCCCTTGCCGACCGAGAACGAGATGCCGTTGAGGCGATCGGTCCACGACAGGTCGCGGACCTCGAGGACGGGGGCTGGCGGCGATGCCCGCTGCGGCTTGTCGGGATAGACGTGCGCCATCTCGCGGCCGATCATCAGCTGGACGATGTCGTCCGAGCTGCGCGTGCCGGCGGCGAAGGTCTCGATGTGGCGGCCGTTGCGGAACACCGAGCAGGTGTCGGCCAGCTCCTCGATCTCGTGCATGCGGTGGCTGATGTAGAGGAGGCACAAGCCTTCCTCGCGCAGCTTCTTGAGGATCTCGTAGACCTTGGTGACGTCGCTGCTGGTCAGCGCCGAGGTCGCCTCGTCGAGGATCAGCAGCTTGGGATTGCGGCCCAGCGCCTTGGCGATCTCGACCATCTGCCGGCGCGACAGCGGCAGGTTGGCGATGCGCTCGAGCGGGTTGACGTCCTCGCAGCCGACGCGGGCGAGGAGCTCCTCGGCGCGGCGCCGCTGCGCCCGCTTGTCGATGAGCCCGAAGCGGCCGCGCGGCGGATTGGAGATGCCGATGTTGTCCGCGACCGACAGGTCGGGCATCAGCGAGAGTTCCTGGAAGATGCAGACGATGCCCGAGGCGTTGGCGGTGAGCGGGTCGGGGAAGCGGACCTGCTGGCCCTCGAGCTGGATGGTGCCTTCATCCGGCTGGACGACGCCCGAGATGATCTTGATCAGCGTCGACTTGCCGGCGCCGTTCTCGCCGAGCACGGCATGGATGGAGCCGCGGCGGCAGGCGAAGTCGACGCCCTCGAGCGCGCGAACGCCGCCATAGCGCTTGGAAACCCCCTGAAGCTCAAGGAACGGGCGCGAGGTGGTGCTTGCCGTCATCGGGGTCCGTGAGCCGGGGGGAACGAGGAAGGGGCGGCCTTGCGGCCGCCCCCCTTGCTGGACTGCGGACTACTGAACGTTGTCCGCCGACTTCGCCATGATGTCCACCGCCTTGATGTTGACCTCGCAGGGCGGGAACTCGTTCGGCGTGTAGAACTTGTCGGTCAGATCGGACCAGAAGTTCTCGCCGTCCTTCAGGGTGTTGTAGTCGGCGACCGGGATCGGCACCGAGATCAGCTGGGGCATCGTGTTGCCCTCGAGGGCCGAGATGGCGGCCTTCATCGAGATGGCGACGAGACCCGGCGACTGACCGTAGGACAGGCCCTTCAGGCCCTGGTCCTTGTACTGGGCGATCTGCTTGCGGAAGCCGTTCTCGCCCTCGCCCGCGATCGGCACGAAGGGATGGCCGGCGTCGATCATCGCCCGGACGGTGCCGTCGGAGCCGCCCTGGGTGAACACGGCGTCGAAGCGCCCGTGCACCGCCAGCGCGTCGGCGGTCGCCTTCTGCGACGTGCCGGTGTCCCAGTTGCCGACGATCTCGACGATCTCGAAGTTGTTGCCCTCGGCTTCCATGACGCTGCGGAAGCCCAGGTGACGGTCACGGTCGACCGAGTTGCCCGGCAGGCCGCGCACCTCGAGGACCTTGCCCTCCTTCTTCCCCATCTCCTTGATGAGGAACTCGGCGGACATGGTGCCCATCTTGAACTGGTCCTCGTTCACCATCATCACCTTGTCGGTGTCGAGGATGTTGTCGAAGGGAACCAGCACCACGCCGTTCTTGTCGGCGAGCTTGATCACGCGATCGAAGCCCTCGGGGCTGACCGCGATGGTGACGATGGCGTCGAAGCCCTGGTTGATGAAGTCCTCGATCGCACCCAGCTGCGCCGCGGCGTCGGTGCCGGTCGAGACGACCTTGAACTCCTTGATTTTCTCCTTGATGCCCGGGGTCTCGGCATAGACCTTGGCGGTCTGGATCATCTGGATCCGCCAGGTGTTGCCGACGAAGCCGTTGACCAGGGCAATCCGGTACGGGCCTTCCTTGGCCGGCCACTTGAAGAACTTGGTGTCAGCGGACCACGGTGCGAAGCACTCGGGATTGTAACCCGGTCCGGAGACGACTTCCGGGCCGGCAGCCTGCGCCGCGGTCACCGATACGAGGAGGCCAAGGCCGGCGGCCGTCGCCAGCAACGTACGTCTCAGCATCGTCCAGTCTCCCTGTCGTTCTCAACGAGCTAGAAGTTGGTCTTATGGCCGGACCAGCGGCTGCGCGGATGATACACACGCGAACACCTCCGGCTATCACGATTTGCGCGAGTGTCCCGAAGCGGACAAAACTGCGACGCTAAGCCGGCAGCGACCCCGAGGAGCCGGGCTTGCGCCAGAACACGTCGACCAGGCTGGCCTTGCGCTGGCGATCCGGCAACCACTCCTGCCAGGTCAGGTAGGGGAGCGCATGCTGGCGCCATTCCTTCGTTTCCTCGCGCCTGCCCGCCACTGCATTGAGCTTGCCGAGGGCGAAGATCTCCTCGCGCGTGTAAATTCGACCGTTGGCGTTGACCAGAACGCGCGTTGCCCGGCTGCCGTCGGGATTGTGCTTTTCTGTCCAGCCATTATTGGCGATGAAGCAATCCTCTGCGGGAGCATAGCCCTGCAGGGCCTGAGCATCCTCGAGGAAATAGGGACTATTGTAGAGTGCCAGCAGACCGCCTGGCATGAGTGCCCGGTCGATGGTGACGAGTCCGTCCTCGAATTCGGCGAAAGGATAGATCTTGGCGATGTCGAATTTCCCCGACGTTTCCGGGTAGCGGCAGAGCACATTGAAGGCGGTGATCAGATCGAACGGACCATGCTCCGCCAGTCCTTCCAGCGTTGACTTGAAGATCGTGGCGCGGCCGGCGCAACGCTCGGCGGCTGCGGCCAGGGCCTTGTCGTTGACGTCGCAACCGTACACCTGCGCCGCGGGCATCGCGTCGGCGATATCAAGGCATTCCCAGCCTTCGGAGCAACCGAAGGACAGGATCTTCCTGCCGCGCCCGCCGTCGAGTCGTCGGGCGATCAGCCGGAGCAGGTAATCGTGGCGACCCGCAAACGTCGCCGTCGAGCGCTGTTGCGCGTTCAAGGACATGCCTCCGCCGCTAGCGCCGAACCGGCGCGGGCATTCCCGAATGCGTTGCGTAGCAGTCAGTGCTAGGCTTGCAAGAACAACCTACGCCAACAGGGGGAGGCTGGGATGGACAGGGTCCTGTTCACCGACGTGCAGGTGATCGACGGTGTTTCACCGGCCGCGTTCGCCGGCGAGGTGCTGGTCGAGGGCGAGCGGATCAAGGCCGTGGCCCGGGCGCCAAAGACGCTGCCGCGCGACGGGGCGACGGTGGTCGAGGGCGAGGGGCGCACCCTGATGCCCGGCATGACCGAGGCGCACACCCATCTCAGCTTCACCAATTTCCGTGACCTCTTCGACTGCGTGCGGATGCCGGTCGAGGAGCACCTGATCGCCACCATCGAGAACGCCAGGCTGCTGCTCGACCAGGGCTTCACCAGCTGCTTCAGCGCGGCGGCGGCCAAGCCGCGGCTCGACGTGGTGGTCCGCAACGCGATCGAGGCGGGCCGGATTCCCGGTCCAAGGCTGCGCGCCGCCACCCAGGAGATGACGCCCAGCGGCAACCTGGGCGACCTCGACACCATCGACCTCAAGCTGCCGCCGCAGCTGCGCTTCGCGGTCACCTGCGACTCGCCCGACGCCTTCCGCGAGGCCTGCCGCATCGCCGCGCGCGAAGGGGTCGACACCTTCAAGATCAACGTCTCGGGCGATCGCGGCTTCGACGACTGGGGGGCCGGCACCGACGCCACCGTCATCACCGACGAGGAGCTGGCGGCGGTCGTCCAGGTGGCCCGCTCCCGCAACAAGAAGGTCGCGGCGCACTCGACCAGCGCCGGGGCGGTGAAGATGTGCGTCCGGCACGGCGTCGATGTCGTCTACCACGCGGCGCTCGCCGACGAGGAGGCGCTCGACGCGCTGGAGTCGGTGAAGGACAAGGTATTCGTCGCCCCGACGATCGGCTTTCCCTACACCCTGCTGCATGAGGCCGAGCGGCATGGGGTAAAGCATGACGCGCGCACCCTGAAGCATCTGGAGGAGGAGTTCGCCTCGATCGTCCGGAACTGCCAGGCGATGCGCAAGCGCGGCATCCGCGTGCTGCCGGGCGGCGACTACGGCATCTGGTCGAACCCGCAGGGCACCAACGCCCGAGACCTCGAGCACTTCGTCAAGTTGCTGGGCTTCTCGCCGATGGAGGCGATCATGGCGACGACGCGGCACGGCGGCGCGCTGATGGGGCAGCCCGACGAGCTCGGCCAGGTCAGGCCCGGCTACTACGCCGACCTGCTGCTGGTCGACGGCGATCCCCTGCAGGACATCAGCATCATGCAGGACGCCAACCGGCTGTCAGGCATCATGAAGAACGGCCGCTTCCACAAGAAGCCGGGCCGGGCCAGCCGCTGGCAGCTGGCGGCGGAGTAGGAATCGAAAGGGCGCCGGCGGGCCCGCCGGCGCCCTTGCCCGAACGCGGGTGCCTATTCGGCGGCGACGCTCTGCTGGGCGCGCGCGTAGGCGGCCGGATCCTTGTAGATCGTGCCGTCCTTCATGATCATCGCGAAATAGTGGGGGCCGACGAGGATCGACAGGTCGGCCAGCGGATCGCCGTCGACCAGCAGCATGTCGGCGAGATAGCCCGGCTTCAGCAGCCCGAGCTCGCCGCCCATCCGCATCAGCTCGCCGCCGTTGCGGGTCGCCAGCTGGATCGCCTCCATCGGCGAGTAGCCGAACAGGTTGACGAAGTGCAGCAGGTCGCGGGCGTTGGTGCCCTGCGGCGTCCAGGCGAAGCCGTAGTCGCCGCCGATCACCGCGCGGATGCCGCGCTTGCGGACCTGCTTGTAGACCTCGGCGGTCATCTCGAGGTTGCGGCGCATGCCCATGCGCTCGACCACGTCCTCGGTGATGCCCCAGGGGCCCGCCTCGTAGCAGGTGTTGTGCAGCAGGCCGACGGCCGGACCGACGAAGATGCGGTCCTTGGCCGCCTCCATCATGTCGAGCGCCTCCTCGTCGGCGTGCTCGCAGTGATAGATGCAGTCGACGCCGTTGCGCACCGACAGCTTGACCGAGTTGGCCGAGCGCGAGTGGGTCGCCACCGCCTTGCCGAACTCATGGGCGATGTCGCAGGCCATCTTGACCTCGTCGTCCATGTAGGTCGTGGCCCCGCCCGGCGCGTGCGGGTAGAAATCATCGCCCGACACGTTCAGCTTGATGTTGTCGACGCCCTCGCGGATGCAGGTGCGGACGACCTTGCGGACCTCCTCGGGTCCGTCGGCGATCCAGGCGAAGCTCTCGCGATGGATGTGCAGCTTGCGCTCGTCGCCGAGGCCGCCGGTGGCGACCAGCTCGGGGCTGGCGGCGCGGATGCGCGGCCCGACCAGCTCGCCGGCATTCACCGCGTTGCGGATGACCACGTCGAGTCGCGGCTTGGCCGAGGCGGCGCAGTAGACACTGGTGAAGCCGCAGTCGAACAGCAGCTTGGCGTTCGCCGCCGTCTTCAGCGTGTGCTCCTCGGGCGGGATCATGCCGAGCTGGAACGGCTCGGAGACGCCGGTGAACGAGATGTGGCAGTGGCCCTCGGTCATGCCCGGCATCAGGGTCATGCCGCGGCCGTCGATCACCCGGCCGGCGCGATCGCGGGCGATCTGCTTCTTGCCCTTGGCGATGTCCTTGATCCGGTTGCCCTCGACCAGCACCTCGCCCGGGAAGGGCTGGGCACCGGTGCCGTCGAGCACGCGGACATTGGTGAGCAGCGTTGCCGCCATCGTCGAGCCCCCTGAATGGCGGCGGCCGCCCCTGGGGACGGCCGCCCTTTGTCGGTCTGGGTCAAGACTCGCGCTGGCATCCGCGGCTGTCAACAGCCGCGGCCGGCCTCAGCGGATGCCCTGCTTGGCGAGCTCGATCACGCTGCCGGCCTCGGCCTTGGTGACGAAGCCGGGGCCGGTCGGGTAGTCGGCGATCGGCGCCAGCTTGTACTTGTGCATGAGGTCCAGCATCACCACCGGGATGTAGCCCATCAGGTACTGCTGGGCGTCGATGGCCCACTCCATCTTGCCGGCGACGATGGCCTCGAGGATGCCGGGCGAGAGGTCGAAAGTCGCCAGCTTAACCTTGCCGGTGAGCCCGAGCTCGTCGAGCGCCGCCAGCGCCGGCTCGGCCGAGGTGGCGCCCATCGCCAGCAGGAACTCGGTGTCGGGGTGGGATCGCAGGTGGCCCATCACGCGACCCTTCATCTCGATCGGGTCGATGGTGCCGTTGACCACGGGGACGTCGACGCCGAGGCCCTTGGCGAAGCCGGCGCAACGGTCGTCGAGGCTGGTGTTGCCGACCTCCTGGTTGAGGCAGGCGGCCTTGGTCAGGCCCGTCGGCTTCATCCGCTCGCCGGCGGCGACGCCGGCCTCGTACTCGGACTGGCCGAGATAGAGCAGGGCGCCCAGCTCGCGGCTGACCTTCGAGCCGCCGGAGTCAATGACGATGACGGGGATGCCGGCGGCCGTGGCGGCCTTGACGCTGGGGCCCAAGGCGTCGGCGTCGGGGATCGAGACGACCAGACCGTCCGGCTTGCTGGCCACCGCCCCGTCGATCATCTGCGCCATGCGGACCATGTCGAAGGTCTCGGGCGACAGGTACTCGGCGGTGATGCCCTGGGTCTTGGCGGCGGCGTCGACCCCGTTCTTGACGACCGACCAGTAGGGATCGGCAGCCTGGCCATGGGTGACGACGACGATCCGGGTCGGTTCCTGGGCCATTGCCGCGGTCGCGAGACCAGCGGCAACCGCGAGGGACAGGGCCAAGGTTCTCGCAGTGCGCATCGGTGCGATCCTCTCCTGGTTGTTGGTCGCCGCCCGTCGGTCGCGGACAGCCTCGCCGGGACCGTCGACCCGCCTTGGTACCCTGTCAATGGCCGCTGCCGACGATATCGGGGGAACCGCTTTGCCCTCGACCGTGCACGCCTCAGACGTCCTGCTGGGGCGGGACGAAGCGCTCGACCGGCGGCGCGTCGCGACCGCCGTCCTTCGGCGGCAGGGCCGGCTGCGGCATGGCGTAGAAGCGGGGCTCACGCGGATCGAGTGTCGGCTCGAACGGCGCGCGCATGCGCACGCCCGTGCCGTTGGACTGCGCATCCCGCATCGCCTGCTGCAGCTGCTGGGCCTGCTCCTGGCTCCATGGCAGCCGGTAGGAGCGCGGCTCGTCGGCGCCGTCCATCTGCAGCCAGACGAAGATGCCCCGGCCTTCCTCGAACGAGCCGGCCAGCACCGTCGCCTCGTCCTGCTTCTGGTAGAGCCATTCCAGCGTCACCGGCTTCGGCCGGCTGAGCAGGTCCGACCAACCGGCGAAGCCCAGCGGCAGGAGCGTCGCGAACAGGCCGAGGGCGACGAGCTTGGCGGTCAGCCTCCTGGGCGCCCAGATCGCGATGGTGCCGAGGGCGGCGGCGATGGCCGTGCTCGCGGCGAACAGGACGGGGAGGCTCTCCGTCATGACTTGCTCCCGCTGCGGAGGGGCAGCTGCAGGTTGTTGACGCTGCCGGGCACGAGCTTGCCCTCGTTGTCGAGGCGGAAGCGGAAGACCGTGGTCTCCTGGCCCTCGCGTGTCAGATCGATGTCGCTGACGACGATCTGGAAGGCCGGGCCCTCGACGTCCGGCTTCACGCTGGCGACGACATGCGCCGGCACCGGGACGCGCCCGCCGACATTGCGGTAGAGATGCAGGTTGACGGCGTACTCCCCGGCGATCACGCCGCGCGAGTAGGCGACCTCGTAGTTGAGGCCTGACACGTCGAGCACGTGGCCGAGGTCGTCGCGCAGCAGGTTGAAGAGGGCGCCGCCCTTGTTGGAGTAGCCGACCGGTATGTCGCCGGGGCCCTGGACCCAGAGGTCGACGTCGGTGTCGAGGTCGGCCGGCCAGTTGGCCTCGATGATGACGTTGCCCGGTGCCTTGACGCCCTCGCTGGTCCGCGCGGCCCGCGGGGCGACGTGCGGCAGCAGCAGGATCACGGCCGAGACGAAGCCGGCCAGGGCCAGGGTGATGACATCGCGGAAGACCGTGCCGGTGTCGTCCTCGTCGAACTGGTCAAACCCGTGCATGGCGCTCTCCGAGCTCGACCAGGCCGGTCAGCAGGTGCACCGCCGCACCCTCGAGCAGCCGGTAGTTCAGCATCAGCCAGATGTTGAGCACCGACCCGACCAGGGTCGTGTAGAGCGCCACGGACATGCCCTCGATCAGGGTGGAAACCATCGGGCCGATGGCCGAGACGTCGGCAGCGGAGCGCTCGTCGACGCCGCCGAGGGCCATGATGAAGCCGACGACGGTGCCGATCAGGCCCAGCAGCACCAGCGACGAGGCGATGTAGCGGATGCCGCCCAGCCGCTGCACGAGCTTGAGCTTGAGGGCCGAGGCGAGGGTCGCGCGCGCCGTCGAGTCGGCGCCGCGGATGGATTCGAGGAACTCGCCGGCCTTGCTGCCGTCGCCGGCGCGGGCCCTGGCGAGGCTGTTGAGCTCGCGGCTGAGCGTCCACGCCCGCTCGCCCGAGCGGATCGTGCCGAGCACGAACAGGCCGAAGATCAGGGCGCAGATGTGGGTGCTGTCGGTGGCGACGATCGGATCGAGCCAGCCGATCCGCCAGACGACGGCGAGCAGGGCGAGGCCGGCGAGGTTGAGGATGCCGAAGCGAAGCAGGAGGAGCCAACGGAAGCGGTCGAAGCCGTCGATCGCGTCACGCAGGGCGGCGAACGCGCCGGATGTCGGGTGGGGAACGAGGTCCGGGCGGGCGATTGCCATGATTGCATCTCCAGTCAGGTCCAGGTCGGGGATGCGGCGACCGGGCGCGAGCCGCGCGACGCGGATCACGACCCGGGCCGGGCTGTCCGCAACGGAACAAGCCGCCCGACCGACGACGAACAGGCGATGTCATGACATCAGCGGTGGATATAGCACGCGCCGCCCGCCGTCACAGCGGCCGGCGCGGCAGGCCCGTCCTGCGCAGGCTCGCCGCCTCTCCAAGCGCTAGAGATTTATTGAGGAATTTCAGATAGTTGAGAGTTCTGCTCCTGAGCTTGTCAGGATGCCGGTTTCTTGGGCGGGCAGCCGGCATGTCGTTGATCTGCCAACGTGAAGGCTGCCCAAGGGAGAGGCAGTGCGGCCTAATGTTGCAGTGCAGCAACAACCATTGGTAGATATCAGGGGGACGCCGTGGCCGGCGTGTCGACCGGTACCCAGGGCTGCGGATCGCAGGCACCCGGGGACGGGGGCGGGCCGGTCACGCAACGGGTGAGTGCTTCGGCCTCTGCCGCGGGCGGCTTGCGCGCGCCGGCGAGGCTGGCGCGGCGTGCGATCTGCAGCACCCACCATTCGGCCGGGGTGAAGCGATCGTCGCGCTCGCAGGCTCCCGCCAGCAGGGCGTTGGCCAGGGTCGCCTGGTAGGGGCGCACGCCGCAGGTGTCGTTGCGCTCGCTCTCGAGCCGGCCGATCACGCCGCTGCGATAGTCGGGCCGGGCCAGCAGCGGCTCGAGCAGGGCGACGAGTGCCGCATCGAAGGCGGCCGGCACCGGGGCCTCGGGGGCGACCTCGCTGCCGGGCAGGATGACGTCCGGACCGAGCAGGGCTTCCTGCAAGGCGCCGAGGTCGAGCCGCGCACCGCGCAGATCGACCAGCCCGAGCTCGGCCGGACCGTAGGGGTCGACCGACCACTTGGCGCCGACGAGCTTGCTGGCGCGCAGATCGACACCTTCCAGGAACGCGCCGCCCAGCGACGCGCCGGTGAGGTCGGCGCGCGGCATGTAGGTGCCGACCAGCCGCGCCTCGTCGAGGTTGGCGTCGGCAAGGCGGACGCGGCCGGCGGTGGCGGTGCTGAGGTCGGCGGCCGACAGGTCGGCTCGCCGGGCACGGGCGCAGGTCAGGTCGGCGCCGGTAGCGCGGACCTCGCGCATCCCGCTGTCGTCGAGGCGGATGCCGCGCAGGCGACCGGCCGACAGGTTGGCTCCGGGCATGCCGGCTCCCGTCGCGTCGGCCTCGACGAGGTCGGCACCGGTCAGGTCGGCATCGCCGAGCCGGGCGAGGCGGAGGTCGATCTTGCGCAGCCGGGCATCCTGCAGCTCGGCGCGCTGCAGGTTCGCCGCACGCGCCACGGTACGGCAGAACTGGTTGCCGTTGCCGTCGACCGAGGTGAAGCCCTCGCAGAGGTCGAACTCCCTGGCCGACACGTCGCCCAGGTCGGCAGCCCGGAGGATCGTGTTCTCGAGCTCCGCGCCGTACAGGTCGGCGCCGCGCATGTCGGCGGCGGTGAAGTCGGAGCCGGTGAAGTCGGCGAAGCGCAGGTCGCGGCCGCGCAGGTCGAAGCCGGTGCCGAGACGCGGCGACGTCGCGGCCGGCGCGAAGCTCTTGCCGCGGACGACGAGGTTGCGGCGCATGTCGAGCGGCGTCGTCGGCGCCTCGAACAGCAGATAGGAAAGGCACAGCATCCGCCTTGGCGGGGCACCTTCGTACGCCGGCGGCGGCTCGTAGCGGAACGGGTAGTCCTGCAGGCGCAGGAGCGAGGTGCAGAAGGCCGGATTGTCCGGCGGGTTCGGGCTCGGCGTGGGCGTGGCCTCGACGACCTCCTGCACGGGCTCGGGCGCGCAAGGGTCTGTCGGGCGGCCTGCGACCGGCGCCAGCTCGCGCGGTGCCGCCGCCTCGTCGACCGGCAGGGCGGCCACCGACCAGCTGAACCACAGGGTGAGCACGGCGAACGCGCCGAGGCCGGTGTAGCCGGCGATAGCCAGCAGCCGCGGCGCTCGTTGCGGCGACGGCACCTCGAGATCGAGCTCGCGGTGCCGCTCGCGCATGGCAAGCCCGCGGATCGTCAGGCACCACAGGATCAGCGCCATCACCGTGTCGAGGACCACGAGGCCGATGTGGAAGCCGGTGATCGAACGCGCGTGGTAGGGCAGGAAGCGGACCTGCACGAAGCAGAGGATCAGGGCCGGGGCGAGGATGATCGCGAGCCAGATGGCGACCCCGAACAGCGGCCTGAAGGCGCCGAGCCCGCCCAGCAGGTACTGCGTCGGCGGGAAGGACGAGCCGAGCAGCTGGGCCTGGCGCGGTCCGACCGCCGAGATCAGCGCCCGCGAGCGCGATGCCAGCAGGAACAGCTGGAACATCAACCAGGCATGGAGCAGCAGGAAGGTGAGCGGACCGATGATGTAGAAGCCGACGATCGGCAGGTCGACGTTGAGCAGGGGCAGCTTCACGGCGGTGCCGCGCAGCAGGTTCTCGTGCGTCGTGGCGGCGACGGTGGTGGCGAAGTACGCGGCGAAGCTGCCGAACCAGAGGAAAGCGCGGCGGACTTCGGCCGAGGCCTCCTCCACCAGCTGCTCGTGCGCCGCGCTGTCGCCGGTGACCATGGCCGGTATCCGCCCGCCGGGCGGTCAGAACACCTTGAACAGGCTGCGATCCGCCCGGCTGATGTCGTCGGTGAACCACATCGGCATGGTATAGCGTTCGCCGGCCATCACCTTCGACACGCCGTGGGTGTGCGTGCCGTCGCCACGGAAGCCGATCAACAGGCCGGGCTTGGGTACGATCGCCACCTCGAGCTTGTCGAGGTAGAGCATGCCGCCCTTGAAGTTGTCGTTGAGGTAGACGACGCCGGCATAGAGGCGGTGCGGCGTGCCGTTGGCCGAGCCGTCGGGATGCTGGTTGTCGGCATGCACCGGCATGGCGAACCCGGTCGGCCACTTCACCAGCTGCGGGGCGTCGTCATAGAGCGGCCGCTCGTGCCGGAAGAACCGGCCGACCAGGTGGCAGGCGACGTAGCGGGCCTGCTGCATGATGCGCAGGGCCTCGACGGCCTCGCGCGGCAGGCTGGTCATCCAGATGACCCGGCTGTCGAAGAACTTGTCCTGGTTGGGTGCGGTCAGGTTGTGATGGCGCTCGAAGGTGTCCATCAGGATCCGGCACTGCTCGGGCGTCAGCAGGCCCTCGTGATAGAGGATCGCGTCCGTGTCGGCCTGGCGCTGGATCGCCCGATAGGTCGGGATCCGGCGAGGCTCCGTCGGCTGGGCCGCACCCGCGGTCGCGATGGGGTCAGGCTGCACGGCGGCCTCCTGCGGCGTCGACGGCTGGTCCATGTCCTGCGGGATGCGCTCGCGGCTGGTCGGTACCCCGCGCCGGTCGACCGGCGCCGCCAGCCGGAGCTTGTTGGTGTGCGTTGCCGGCGCCTTCCGGCCGCTCGGCAGCTGGCCACGGAAGTAGAAGCGCTGCCAGGCCTGCTTGAGCGTTTCCGGATCGCCGGCGCGGAAGCGCTTCATGAACTCCTCGCGCTTGCCGCGGAACGCCTCGTGCTCGGCCAGGAGCTCGGGATCGTCGGTCAGCCGATGGATCTCAGGGACCACCTCATCGAGCGCGCCGATCGGCACCGGCAGGATGTGGCAGATCGGCTCGCCCTTGGCGAAGCTGTAGGTGCCGGGTCGCGTCACCTGCCAGTTCATCGTGAACGGATAGGGGAGCCAGTTGGTCTCGATCACGCCGGTGAGCGGCGTCAGGCCGTCCTTCGGCGCATTGAACGGGCCGGTGGCGATCAGCTGCCAGTCCGGGCTGGTGCGGAACAGGTACCCGGTGTGCAGGGTGACGATGCCGCGCGAGAAGTTCGACTTGGCCACCGCGTCGAGCGGGGTGGGCCCATCCGGGCTCGTGACCTTGAGGTCGTCCTGCCGGGTGCCGCCGTTGAACTCGATGTCGACCTGGCAGGGCGACAGGATCTGCCAGCCATAGCTGTTGGCGATGGCGAGCGGCAGGCAGCGATAGGCGTGGCGGTCGGCGAACTGGTCCATCCACTCGCGGTCGGGCCTAGCCGGCACGAACTCGCCGATCCATTCGCCGATGGTGAAGCATTCCAGCCGCATCGAGGCGTTCTCCCGTGATGGTCACCAAGCCGGCCCCACGGCTACCGCGCGTGTTAACGCTCGCCGGCCGTGCCGCCAACGGTGCACGACCGATATCGCCGCGGTCGGTCGGGCACCGTTGCAGTTGCGCCCCGCGGTTGAGGCAGCACGGCAGTGGTCTCGCGGGAAGGCACGACGGAGCCCGAGAGCCTGCGCAGCGTTGCAGCCGGGCCAATCCAAACGCCAGTTGATGGCGCCGTTTTCCGGCTGGCCTTGCCCCGAGGGGTTTCGCATAGTGCCCGCCGGATGGTCGCGGAGGGGCGATGCGACGGCTGACGGTTGCCGCCACACAGATGGCCTGCGACTGGGACCGCGATGCGAACGTCGCGCGAGCCGAGCGTCTCGTGCGCCTTGCGGTGGCCCGCGGCGCCGGGCTCGTGCTGCTGCAGGAACTCTTCGAGACCCCCTATTTCTGCAAGGACCGCAAGGCGGACTACTTCGCCCTGGCGCAGCGCTACGAGGGCAGCCCGCTGATCGCCAGGATGAGCCGCCTCGCCGCCGAGCTCGGGGTCGTCCTGCCCGTCAGCTTCTTCGAGCGGGCCAACAACACCTACTTCAACTCGCTGGCGGTGATCGACGCCGACGGGCAGGTCCTCGGCGTCTACCGAAAGAGCCACATTCCCGATGGTCCGGGCTACGAGGAGAAGTACTACTTCACGCCCGGCGACACCGGCTTCCGGGTCTGGCACACGCATGTCGGCTGCATCGGCGTCGGGATCTGCTGGGACCAGTGGTTTCCCGAGGCGGCCCGGGCGATGGCCGTGATGGGCGCCGAGATCCTGCTCTATCCCACCGCCATCGGCTCGGAGCCCCAGGCGCCCGGGCTCGACAGCCGCCGGCACTGGCAACGGGTCATGCAGGGGCATGCGGCGGCCAACATGCTGCCGGTGGTGGCCGCGAACCGGATCGGGATCGAGGTCGGCGACAGCTGTTCGCTGACCTTCTACGGCACTTCGTTCATCGCCGACGGGACCGGCGAGGTGATCGTCGAGGCACCACGCGACGAGGAGGCGATCCTCGTGCAGACGCTGGACCTCGACGCCCTGGCGACAGCGCGGGCGAGCTGGGGTCTGTTCCGCGACCGCCGGCCCGAGCTCTACCTGCCGCTGCTCACCTTCGACGGCAACGAGCCTTCGGTGTGATCCTGGCGCCGGTCAGGTGACGGCGTCGATCTCGGCATCGGTCATCTGGCCCGGCACCAGCGTCACCGGGATGCGGATGCCGCGGCCGATGTTCGACATCAGGTAGGTCACCAGCGGCCCCGGGTTCGAGCCCACCGCTGTCGCCAGGACGAGCAGCGAGATCCCCTCTTCCTCGTTCAGCAGCTTGACCAGTTCCTCGGCGCGGTCGCCTTCGCGGATGTGGACCACCGGCATCGTCCCGGTCTGCGTGTTGACCTCGGCGGCGAGCGTCTGCATCCGCCGCTCGGCCTCCGCCCGCGCCTCTTCCTCCATGACCCGGCCGACGCCAAGCCAGTGCTGGAACTCGACCGGCTCGATGACGTAGAGCAGGGCGACGCGACCCTGCGTGCGCTGGGCGCGGCGGCAGGCGAAGCGGAGCGCATTGCGCATCTCCTCCGACTCGTCGACGACGACGAGGAAGACGCGCTGGGCCTGCGGGACGGGCGTGGTCATCGCTTGCGGAACATCGCATAGCCGGCCCAGCCGGCAAGCCCCGCGAGCAGGATCGAGCCCAGCCCGTAGAGGGCCGACTGCTGGTGCGCCAGGTCGAACAGGTCGGCCTCCAGCCCGATCTTCGAGATGCCCAGCGGGCTGGACTGGGCGTTGGTGACACCGCGATTGCGCAGCTGGAAGACCTGCACCTGGTAGCTGCCCGGCGGCACGTTCGCGGGAAAGGCAAGTCGCGTGCGGAACAGGCTGCGGCCGAGGAAGCTCACCTCGCCGATCTCGCGGGCGTAGAGGCCCTGGCGCTGCTTGTTGCGGATCAGCGCGTCGCGGAACTCGGCCTCGCGGGCGGGATCGCCCTGCTGGCTCGTCGCCGCCCTGATCCGCAGGTTCTGCACGCCGATGCCATGACGCTGCAGCACCGTCGGACGAGCGATCTCGTCCAGCGGCTTGCTGGCGGCGGCGGCATAGAACGCCGGGACCCCGCGAAAACGCATCTGGTCTGTGTTCAGCCAGATCAGGCCGACGCGCGTCTTGCGGCGCACGATCTGGTCGCCCACCGGCCCCTGCACCACCACGGCGACATCGCTGCCGGGCTCGTCGACGACGCCGAACAACAGCACGTCCGTGCCGGTGAAGGCCGTCGTGATCGCGATCAGATGGTGGGAAAGGTCGGCGTCGAGGCCAACGACCCGGTTGGTGCCGAAAGCGACACACCCGCCCAGGGCAAGGGCAGCAATCCAGCGAACGCCGCGCCGGGAACGCCTAGCCGCGGGCAGCGACCCTTGGCGACTTGCTGCGTGCGGGAGACTCGCCACCCCGGGCTGCCTGCTCCGTATAGATCTTCTGCAGGGTCTGCAGGATCGCCCGTATCTCGCTCGAAGCCAAGCTGTAGTGAATGGTCTGCGCCTCGCGACGGGTCGTCACCAGCTCATCGCGCCGTAGTCGCGCCAGATGCTGCGACAGGGCCGACTGGCTGAGACCGACGCGACGCACCAGCTCGCCGACCGAGCACTCCTCGCCCTGCAGCTCGCAGAGGATGTGCAGCCGATGGGGGTTGCTCATCGCCTTGAGCACGCGACTAGCTTTCTTGAAGTGCTGTTGGAGGCTGGCGCTTGACATGGGACCTCAATAGCCGGAACCGCGAGCGGTCGGCTCGTTTAGGAAAGCTGCGCCTACCACTTTTGGAGTATAAGTAGCAGGAACGCAAGTAGGATTCGGGTAACAGACGTTCATCGCGCGGAGAGTGACGGGCCGGTTCCGGCCGGGGGCGATCGCCTCGCGGACAGCAACCGGCCGGTCTCCAACCAGCGCAAGGCCCACAGACAGCCCACGATCATGCCGCCCACCGCAAGCGCGGATACCGGCGCCAGTGCGGCCAATCCGGTAATCCCGTGCCCGACCGTGCAGCCTCCGGCAAGACTGCCACCCACGCCCATCAATACGCCGCCCACCAGGTGACGGATCATGTCCGACGAGCCGGTGAACGTCTCGATGCGGAGCTGGCGGTCGAGCCTCGCCATTCCGTGGGCGCCAGCGATCGCGCCGCCGACGAGGCCGGCCGCGAAGCCCGGCAGCGACAGCGGGGGCTGCGTCGCACTTGCCAGCGTCGAGGCGAGGGGGATGGCGAAGGTCAGGCCGCCGGCAGCCGACGGGGCGGTGGCGAAGTGCCCGGCGATCCAGGCGACGGGTACGAGGCTGCCGATGGCGATGCCGCCCCACAATTCGCGCGGGTTCTGCCGGAGTCGCCGATCGGCGACGCAATACAACCCCATGGCGAGCGCAACGCCCAGACCGGTGATGCCTCTGATGGTGGTGGCAACCGGACCCGACAGGTCGACGTCGAGCCCGCGCAGGAAAGTGCTTGCCGTTGGCGTTGCCATGACAGCCAACGTGACGGCACCGACGGTGGCAGCCAGCACGAGCGTCACCACAGCCTTCAGGCTGCCGGCTCCGGCGCGGGCGAGATTGCGGCTGATGCAGCCGCCGGCAAGCACCATGCCGAAGCCGAACGCGACGCCGCCGGACACTGCCGCGGCCCACGGTATCGCGCTCCAGCCATAGGGGCCGTCGTCGAGACGCAACCAGCCGGTCGCCATGGCCGCTTGCGTCGCGGCCATGGCGACGGCGAGCGCCAGCAGCCAACCTTTGGCCCGGCGGAGGCTGCGGAACAGGGCGACGTCCGCGATCGCCCCCATGGTGCAGAAATGCGTGCGCTGGACGACCGCACCGAACGCCAGGCCGACCGCCAACGCGATCAGGGTCGCGATCATGCTCGTCCCCTCGCGCCATCAGTCCGGAGCTGGGGAACGCGCCGCCGTCCTTCAATCCGTCGCGGACGAGCGGTCACCCGCCTGCGACGACGGCGAACTGCTCGGTTGCCTGGAGGAAGGGCAACGGGTTGATCGCCTTGCCATCGAGCCGCACCTCGTAGTGCAGGTGACGGCCGGTGCTGCGGCCGGTGCTGCCGATGATCCCGATCGGCTGGCCGACGGCGACGCGCTGACCCTCGCGCACCAGCACGCCTTTGAGATGCGCGAAGCGCGTCGAGATGCCCATGCCGTGGTCGATCTCGACCACCACCCCGTAGTCGCCGTCGCGGCCGGCATGGACGACCGTCCCGACCTGGGTGGCGCGCACGCGCTCGTCATAGCTGCCGCTGAGGTCGATGCCCTCGTGGAAGGCACGGCGGCGGGTGATCGGATCGCTGCGGACGCCGAACCCGCTCATGATGCGGTACTCGTCCAGCGGCTGGGCCAGCGGCAGCGAGCCGATCAGCCGGCGCAGGGCCTCGAGCCGCTCGGCGGTCGGGGCGACGTCCGGCGACAGGCTCGCCAGCTGGGTCTCGCCCTCGCCATCGAGCGGGTTGAGCGGACCGCCGGTGCCCTCCGTCATGTCGTCCTCGGCGCGATCGAGCATGCCCTCGATCTCCACGCCGGCCTTGGCCAGCACCTTGGCGACGGCATCGGCCTGACTCGACACCCAGGTCTTGAGATGCGCCGAGATCGAATCGCGCTCGGCATTGGCGGCCGCCAGCTTCTGCTCGAGCTGCTCGACCCGCCAGCGCAGGCCTTTCTCGATCCGCCGCGCAAGGTCGCGCTCGGAGACCAGCGCGCCGACCCGTGATTCAAGGGCGGCAAGCGACGTCGTCAGCGCCTCGCGCTGCGTGCTGGCGACGGTCCGCTGCGCCGACACGGTCGAATCCAGCGAGCGGGCGATCTGCAGGGCCCTGTCGCGCTCGGCGGTGGCCTCGGCGAGGCGCTGGTCGACTGCCAGCAACTCGCGGCTCGCCGCCGCGTGCAGGCTGCTCAGGCGGCTGATGGCTTCCTGTTGCTGGCTCGTGGTGGCCTGGAGGGCGCTGACGACCTCCTGATGATGCACTTCGGCCGCTGCCTGCTGCGCCTGGATCTCCGCCGCCTTGGCACTCAGGCCGGCAATGGTCTGGTCCTTGTCCGCCAGCGCCATCCGGCTGGCCAGCAGGCCGACGGCGCAGAACGTCAGGGCGGCGGTCAGGACATAGACGAGGCCGCCGACCGCCATGGTCGACGACGAAAGGGAACGCTTGCGACGGGGCCGTGGTTCTTCGTCGGGCGTGCAGGGTAAAGCCTGTCGCGTCCTGGCGATTCCGGCCATTCCTATCCTCCGGCTGAGCGAGGCCTTTCCGCGCGAACGCAGCCTTCGTCTCGGCTCTTCATCTTGGGGCGGGCGGATTATGTTGACGTTAATCGCCCGCGTAAAGATGCGTCGCACGTTGTCACTTCGCCACTTGTCAACGGCTGCATGAAACGCGGACGGGAGCGTGACGTTCCCTGTGGCGCTTGTGTCACGCCGGTGTTGCCGAAATGCGGCGGCCGCTCGAGGGGTCGAAAAGGTGCAGCGCATCGGCCCGTGCCGAGAGCGACATGGCCGATCCGGGAGCGGGCGGCAGGCGTCCATCGAGGCGGACCGTGACATCGAAGTCGCCATCGAGGCGCACCGAGGCGAGGGCATCGGCGCCGGTCACCTCGACCCAGGCGACGACGCCCTTGAGATCACCCGGGTCGCCCGGGACCAGCGATTCAGGGCGAATGCCGACCAGAACCGCGGACCCGGGCGCTTCCGGGACCAGCAGGGGCAAGCGACGGTCCGCGATGATGACCGATCGTCCATCCGCCCCGATGCGGCCGGGCAGCAGGTTCATCGGCGGCGATCCGATGAACCCGGCGACGAAGGTGGTGGCCGGCCTCGCATAGATCTCCAGGGGCGTTCCCAGCTGCTCGACCTGGCCGGCGTCCATCACCAGCAGACGGTCGCCGAGGGTCATCGCCTCGACCTGGTCGTGGGTGACGTAGACGAAGGTGCCGCCGAGGCGATGCTGCAGGGCCTTGATCTCGTGCCGCATCTGCACGCGCAGCTTGGCGTCGAGGTTCGACAGGGGCTCGTCGAACAGGAACACGGCCGGGTCGCGGACGATGGCGCGGCCCATCGCGACGCGCTGGCGCTGGCCGCCCGAGAGCTGCCGCGGCCGGCGGCGCAGCAGGTCGCCGAGGCCCAGCAGTCCGGCAGCCTCGGCCACGCGGCGCTCGATCTCGGCCCGCGCCATCCGCCGGTTGCGCAGCCCGTAGGCCATGTTGTCGAACACCGTCATGTGCGGATAGAGCGCGTAGCTCTGGAAGACCATGGCGATGTCGCGATGCATCGGCTCGAGCTCGTTGACCCGGCGCCCGCCGATGCGGATCTCGCCGCCGTCGACGGTCTCGAGCCCGGCGATGCAGCGCAGCAGCGTGGACTTGCCGCAACCCGAGGGACCGAGCACCACGAGCATCTCGCCGTCGGCGATGTCGACGTCGATGCCGCGCAGGATCTCGGCGCCGCCGAAGCGCTTGCGCAGCCCGCTGATCCCGACCCCGGCCATGCGTCCTACTTCTCCGGCTCGACGAGGCCCTTGACGAACCAGCGCTGCATCAGGGCGACGACCAGTACCGGAGGCAGCAGGCCGAGCAGCACGGTTGCCATCACCACCGGCCAGTCGACCGCGGCATCGGTCGCCTTGATGAGCCGGCCGATGGCAACGACGATGGTCGTCATCTCGGTTCGCGTGGTGATCAGCAGCGGCCAGAGATACTGGTTCCAGCCGTAGATGAAGAGGATCACGAACAGCGCCGCGATGTTGGTGCGCGACAGCGGGATCAGCATGTCCCAGAAGAATTTCAGCGGGCCGGCGCCGTCGATGCGGGCGGCGTCGGCGAGGTCGTCGGGGATGGTCAGGAAGAACTGGCGGAACAGGAAGGTCGCCGTCGCCGAAGCGATCAGCGGCAGGATCAGGCCGGTATAGGAGTCGAGCAGGCCGAGGTCGGCGACGACCTTGTAGGTCGGCAGGATGCGGACCTCGACCGGCAGCATCAGCGTCAGGAAGATCGTCCAGAAAGCGAGCATGCGGCCGGGAAACCGGAAGTAGACGATGGCGAACGCCGACAGCAGCGAGATGGCGATCTTGCCGACGGCGACGCCGATCGCGACGACGACGCTGTTGAACAGCAGCCAGCCGAGATTCACGCCGCCCAGTTGCGCCGGGCCGCCGGCCAGCGCCTTGCCGAAATTCTCGATCAGCCGGTCGCCGGGAACGAGGGGCATCGGCGCCTCGAGCACTTCGGGCAGGGTGAGCGTGCTGGCGCTGAAGGCGACCCACAGCGGCAGGGCCAGGATGGCTATGCCGGCGATCAGGCCGGCGTGGGCGAGGGCGGTGCCGAAGGGTCGATTCTCGATCATCGCTGACGGGCCGGTCAGTAGTGCACGCGCCGCTCGAGAAAGCGGAACTGCACGACGGTCAGGGCGATGACGATGAGCATCAGCACGATCGACTGGGCAGCCGAGCCACCGAGGTCGAGATTGAGCACGCCATCCTTGTAGACCTTGTAGACGAGGATGTTGGTGGCCTGCACCGGGCCACCCATCGTGGTCGCATCGATGATGCCGAAGGTGTCGAAGAAGGCGTAGACGATGTTGACCACGAGCAGGAAGAATGCGGTCGGCGACAGCAGCGGGAAGGAGATCGTCCAGAAGCGGCGCGCCGGCCCGGCGCCATCGATCGCCGCAGCCTCCAGGAGCGTCCGCGGGATCGCCTGCAGCCCGGCAAGGAAGAATAGGAAGTTGTAGCTGACCTGCTTCCAGGCCGCGGCGAGGACGACGAGCAGCATCGCCTGGCGCCCATCCAGCAGATAATTCCACGACCCGCCGAGGGAGCGAATGAGCCAGGCGACGATCCCGACCGTCGGGTCGAACAGGAACACCCAGAGGGCGGCGGCAACGGCTGGGGCTACGGCGTAGGGCCAGACGAGCAGCGAACGGTAGGCCGTCCTGCCACGCAGGATCCGGTCGACCATGGCGGCGAGAAAGAGCCCGGCCGATAGGGCCAGCACCGTCACGGCAGCGCAGAACACCAGCGTGACACGCAGCGAGTGCAGGTAGGCGGGATCGGCCAGCAGCGCCCGGAAGTTGGCAAGGCCGACGAACTCGGTGCTGAGGCCGAACGGATCCTCGCGCTGGACCGACTGGCTGAGGGCCTGCAGCGCCGGCCAGATGAAGAAGACAAGCGTCACGGCCAGCTGCGGCGCCAGCAGCAGCCACGGGAGCAGGCGGCCGCGAAAGACCGCCTGCTTCCCCGTCACGTCCACGGTTCTCGGCAACTCAGGGGTTGGCGGCCTGGAACTTGCGGAGTTCGGCATCGCTGCGCTCGGCCGCAGCCTGCAGGGCCGCCTCGGCCGTGGCCTGGCCGGCCCACACCTTCTCCAGCTCCTCGTCGATGATGTCGCGGATCTGCAGGAAGTTGCCGAGGCGGATCCCCTTGATCCGGGCGGGTTCGTTGGGGTTCATCTGGAGAACCGCCGTCTCCGTGCCGGGGTTCTGGGCGTAGAAGCCCGACGCCCTGATGTAGTCGTAGGCGGCTGGCGTGATCGGCAGGTAGCCGGTCTCCGTCGACCAGCGGGCCTGCACCTCCGGCGACGACAGGTAGGTGAAGAATGCGGCCACGCCCTTGTAGGTCTCGGGCGACAACCCAGCCATCACCCAGAGCGAGGCGCCGCCGATGATCGTGTTGCTGGGCTCCTTCACCTCGGACGCCCAGTAGGGCAACGGAGCGATGCCCCAGTCGAACTTGGCGCCACTCTTGACGTTGGCGTAGCCGGCTGACGATTCGGTGAACAGTGCGCACTCGCCGCTGACGAACTTCGGCGTCGCCTTGTTGGTGCGCCCGCCATAGTCGAACTGCTTGGTCTTCTGCCACTCGGCGAGCTGGCCGATGTGCTTGACGAACAGCGGCTCCGTGATGCGGAGCGTGGCGCTGCTGCCGCCGAAGCCGTTGTTTTCCGTGGCGAAGTCCTGGCCGTGCCGGGCCGACATGTTCTCGAGCTGGATCCACGACATCCAGGTCGTGGTGTAGCCGCAGGGAACCCCGGCCTCGCGCAGCTTCGCGGTGACTTCGCCAACCTCCTCCCAGGTGGCCGGCGGCTTCGCCGGGTCGAGGCCCGCCGTCCTCAGGAGGTCCTTGTTGTAGTAGAGGACCGGCGTCGAGCTGTTGAACGGGAAGGACAGCATCCGGCCGTCGGGCGCGGTGTAGTAGCCGGTCACCGCGGCAACATAGGACTTGGCATCGAACGAGGCGCCAGCCTCGCGCATGACGTCCTCGACCGGGCGGATGGCCCCCTTGGCTGCCATGAAGGATGCGGTCGCGACTTCCTGGACCTGCAGGATCGCCGGCGGGTTGCCGGCGCGGAAGGCGGCGATGCCGGCGGTCAGGGCCTCGGCGTAGCTGCCTTTGAACGTGGCGACGACCTCGACCGCGTCCTGCGACTTGTTGAAGTCGGCGGCGAGAGCGGCAACGCGGTCGGTGTTGGCGCCGCTCATGGCGTGCCAGAATTCGATGGTCGTCCTGGCCGAAACGGGTCCGCCCAATGTCAGCGTGCAAGCCGCTACAGCGATCGCCCAACAGGGACGCATCATCGTCGTTCTCCTTCGGTCGTGCCCTCGCCTGTCCGATTCCATGCGCTCGGCGACATGGTGGTGACAAGGTTCAACGGTCGACGGTGCCCACAGGCTGCGGCGGCACGGTTGAAGCGCCCCGGCTGCCTTCCTAAATGGCGCGCATCCGCTTCAACCGCCGCGATTTTCCGGGAAGCCAGGGGCCATGAGCGACACGCTGCAACCCTTCGAGGCCGAAGTCGGCCGCGTTCTCGATCTGGTCATCAACTCGCTCTATAAGGAGCGCGAGATCTTCCTGCGGGAGCTGGTCTCGAACGCGTCCGACGCGTGTGACAAGCTGCGCTACGAGTCGCTGAGCCGGCCGGAGCTGCTGGCCGACGATCCCGAGCTGCGGATCCGCATCCACCTCGATGCCGCGCAGCGCCTGCTGACGGTTGCCGACAACGGCATCGGCATGGATCGCGACGACCTCGTCGAGAATCTCGGCACCATCGCCCGCTCGGGCACCGCCCGCTTCATCGAGCAGCTGTCGGGCGACAAGAGCCACGACCTGAAGCTGATCGGGCAGTTCGGCGTCGGCTTCTATTCGGTGTTCATGGTGGCGGACAAGGTCGTGGTCCGGTCGCGCAAGGCCGGCGACGAGCATGGCTGGGTCTGGGCCTCGGACGGGCGCTCGGGCTTCAGCGTGCGCGAGGCCGAGGAGACCTTGCCGCGCGGCACGAGCATCACCCTCCATCTGAAGGAGGACGCCAGGGACTTCACGTCGGAGTGGAAGCTCCGCGACATCGTCCGCACCTACTCGGACCATGTCGGCCTGCCGATCATGCTCGAGGTCGAGACGCCACCGGGCGATACCAAGACGAACCGCGAGCCGGAGCAGATCAACGCCGCCTCGGCGCTGTGGACTCGGCCCAAGGGCGAGATCACCGACGAGCAGTACAAGGAATTCTACCACCACGTCGCGCACAGTTTCGACGATCCCTATGCCCGCGTCCATTTCACCGCGGAAGGAGCGCTGACCTACACCGCCCTGCTGTTCGTGCCGTCGAAGCGGCCGTTCGACCTGTTCGATCCGAAGCGGCACCACGGCGTGAAGCTCTACGTCCGCCGGGTCTTCATCACCGACAAGCTCGACGAGCTGATGCCGCGCTGGCTGCGCTTCGTCTCCGGCGTGATCGACAGCGAAGACCTCCAGCTCAACGTCAGCCGCGAGACGCTGCAGCACGGTGCCGTGGTCGCCAAGATGCGCAAGGCGGCGGTCAAGCGCGTGCTCGACGAGCTCGCCCGCAAGGCCAGGGCGCCGGTCGAGGCGTCCGAAGGTGAGGCCAAGGGACCGGGCTGGGACGAGTTCTGGGGCGAGTTCGGCGCGGTCCTCAAGGAAGGGCTCTACGAGGACCAGGAGAGCCGCGAGCGGCTGCTCGAGATCGCGCGCTTCCGCACGACGTCGGGCACCGGCTGGAGCAGCCTCGAGGACTATGTCGGCCGGATGAAGGAGGGCCAGGACAGCATCCTCTACATCAGCGGCGAGAGTGCCGAGGCGCTGCGCTCGAGCCCGCAGCTCGAGGCGGCGATGGCCAAGGGCGTCGAGGTCCTGCTGCTCGACGATCCGGTCGACGAGTTCTGGGTACCGGCAGTCGTCGACTACAAGGGCAAGAAGCTCCAGTCCCTGACCAAGGGCGACATCGACCTGTCGAAGGTCGCCGACAAGCAGGAGCGCAAGGACGAGCCGGCCACCGACGAGGCCGACCTCGGCCGGCTGATCGCGCGCCTCAAGCTGGCGCTGGGCGATGCCGTGAAGGACGTGCGCGCCAGCAAGCGGCTGACGGAGAGCGCCGTCTGCCTGGTCGCCGAGGACAGCGGCATCGACCTCCGGCTGGAGCGCTTTCTCAAGCAGCACAACCAGGTCGCCGAGCTGGGCAAGCGGGTGCTGGAGATCAATCCGACCCATGGGCTGATCCGCCGGATGGCGGACATGGCCAAGGGCGACGGAACCGGCACCGACCTCGACGAGCTCGCCCGCCTGCTCCTCGACCAGGCGCGGATCGTCGAGGGCGAGCCACTGCCGGACCCGGGCGCCTTCTCGCGGCGGATGAGCAGCTTCCTCGCGCGGGGCCTCGCCGCCTGAGGGTCCGGGTCGCCGCGACATCGCGTTGAAACCCTGGCGGCGGAGACGGGATCTCCGCCGCCATGCCGGGAGGGGACGATGCTGCGCGACCGACAAGGCCATCCGATGACCGGGGCGACCATGGCCTCGGCCGACGCCTACGACCGGGCGATCGACGCCTTCAACGTCTACCGCGGCGACCCGCTGGCGCTGCTCGACGAGGCACTGGCCGAGGCGCCGGCGCATGTGATGGCGCTCCTTGCCAGGGCGGAGCTGCTGGCGCTGGCCACCGAGCCGGCGGCATCGGTCGCCGCCGCGGCGGTCGCCGACGCCCTTGCCACGCTGTCGCTGAACGACCGCGAGGCCTCGCACCTCGCCGCCCTCCGCCACCTGCTCGACGGCGAATGGACGCGGGCGGCCGTCGCCCTCGACCTGCACGGGATGCGCTGGCCGCGCGACCTGCTGGCGCTCCAGGTCGGGCATCTGCTCGACTTCTATCGCGGCAGCGCGCGCGACCTGCGCGACCGTGTCGCCCGCGGCCTGCCGGCATGGGACGGCGACGTTCCGGGCCGCGGGATTGTCGTCGGCATGCACGCGTTCGGGCTCGAGGAATGCGGCGACTATGCTCGGGCGGAGGACGCGGGGCGCGCGGCGATCGACGCCGATCCGCGCGACTGCTGGGCGCACCATGCGGTGGCCCACGTGATGGAGATGCAGGGCCGCGCGCAGGACGGCATCGGCTGGATGCTGGCCCGCCAGCCCTGGTGGGCCGACGATTCCAATTTCTTCAAGGTCCACAACTGGTGGCACCGGGCGCTGTGCCATCTCGACCTCGGCCAGACCGGGTTCGTGCTGGACCTTTACGACAGCGCCATCCGCGGAACGCCGAGCACGGTGGCCCTCGACCTCGTCGACGCCTCGGCCCTGCTGTGGCGGCTGACGCTGACCGGCGTGGATGTCGGCGGCCGCTGGGGCGAGGTCGCGGACGCCTGGCAGCAGCATGCCGACGGGAAGCTCTACCCGTTCAACGACTGGCATGCGGCGATGGCCTGTCTCGGCGCCGGCCGCGAGCCGGAGCTGGCAAGGCTGCGGGCCGAGATGCGGCGCACGGCCGAAGGGAGCAACGAGGTGGCGGCGTGGACCGGCGCCGTCGGGCTTCCGCTGGTCGACGGCTTCGCCGCGTTCCACCGCGGCGACCACGCCGCCGCCGTCGAGCTGCTGCATCCGGTTCGCTATGTCGCCGCCCGCGCCGGCGGCAGCCACGCCCAGCGCGACATCATCGACTGGACGCTGGCCGAGGCGGCGCTGCGCGGCGGCATGGCCGATCTTGCCCGGGCGCTCACCGCCGAGCGTGCCGCCCTCAAGCCGCACAGCCCGGTGATCCGCGACATGGTCGGCCGTGCGGCAACGCTGCAGCCAGCGCCGGTGTGACGCGGAGCGGACCGTCTGCTAGCGTGTTGCCTTCGGGTCACCTGCGAGGAACGACGATGGTCCGTCGCCTGCTACTTGCCGCCTTGATGGCCACACCCGTGGCGCCGGCGCTCGCCCAGGACACGCCGCCGCCGATGCAGACATTCGGCGAGTTCGTCGAGCTCTGCGCCAAGACCGACGAACCGGTCGCGATGGCCTTCTGCGAAGGCTACATCCTCGGCAACGGTCACCTGTACCTGGAACTTCGCAACGCCGGTGCCGTTCGGGACTGGGCATGCGCCAACCCGATTCCGACGCTGGAGGAGATCCGCGTCCGGATCGTCGAGTGGGGCCGGGCCCATCCCGAGCAGGCGAAGGCCAAGCCCGTCGACGGCGTCTGGCAGGCCGCTGCCGCGATCTGGCCCTGCTCCTGAACCGCCATCCCGGAGAATGCCGATGACCAAGTTTCGCAACCTGCTCGTCGCCGCCGTGCTGGTGTCCGGCACCGCCATCGCCGGCTGCTCGATGGACCAGCAGACCGGCCAGCGCACGCTCGGCGGCGCCGGCGTCGGCGCGGCGGCCGGCGCCACCGTCGGTCTGCTGCGCGGCGACTTCCTGAGCTCGACGCTGACGGGTGCTGCCGCCGGTGCCGCCGGCGGGTTCGTCTACGACCAGATCAAGCGAAACTGACGCCCTGGCATCCGGACTTGCGCGGAACGGCCGGTTGAACGACACTGACGGTTGCCGCCTCAGCGGCTTTGCCGCGGCGGCCTGGCAGCGGAGGGCCGCGCATGAAGGTCAGGGACATCCTCGCCCACAAGGGGCGTGACGTCGTGACGGTACGGCCGGACGCCAGCGTCAGCACGCTGGTGCATCGGCTTGCCCTCGAGCGGATCGGGGCGCTCGTCGTCTCGGAAGACGGCGTCCGGATCCAGGGAATCGTCTCGGAGCGCGACATCATCCAGACGCTGGCCGAGCGCGGGGAGGATACCCTGCGCCCGGAACTTCACGTGGCGGACATCATGACCCGCCATGTCGTCACCTGCACCGAGGACGACAGCGTGAAGGACGTCATGGGGATCATGACGCGCAGCCGCATCCGCCACCTGCCGGTGGTCGACGGCGGGCGGCTCGCCGGGCTCGTCAGCATCGGCGACGTGGTCAAGAACCGCGTCGAGGAGGTCGAGCTCGAGGCCACCGTCCTGCGCGAATACATCCACATGCATTGACCGGGCAGCGCCCGGCCGGGCCTACATCCGGTCGGTGCGCAGCAGGTCGAGCAGGGTGAGGGCGATCACCTCGGTGGCCTTGCGCAGGTCGCTGAGCGGCAGCCGCTCGTCGGCGCGGTGCGCGTTGGCCTCCTCGATGTTGTGCGGGCCGGCGCCGTAGAGCACGGTCGGCACGCCGCGCGAGGCGTAGTGCGGGGCGTCGGTGTAGAGCGGCACGCCCTTCGGCCGGACCGGCTCGCCCATGATGGTCGAGGCGTGCTCGCAGAGCAGGTCGGTCAGGCGCTGGCCCTCGGGCGTCGGCGTCAGCGGCTCGACGAGCAGGATGCGGCGGACCTCGACCCGCGCCTCGGGGAAGGCCCTGGCGGCGCCGGCGATCACCTCGCGCAGCTCGGCCTCGACCTCGGCCGACCTCTCCTCGGGGATCATCCGCCGGTCGAGCCGCATGGTGATGCGGTCGGGCACGACGTTGGTGTTGATGCCACCACGGATGAGGCCGACCGTGAGCTGCGGGCTGCCGATGCCGGCGATCTTCGAGGCGCGCCTGGTCAGGTTCTTGCGCCAGGCGTAGAGGGCGGTGAGGACGTGGTTGGCGGCCTCCAGCGCGTCGATGCCGGTGAACGGCATGGCGGCATGCGCCGAGCGCCCGTCGACCTGGACCTCGAGGTGCAGGCAGCCATTGTGGGCGTTGACGACGGCGTAGGAGAAGCCGGCGCCGAGCACGAGGTCCGGCTTGCTCAGGCCCTCGCGCATGATCCGGCCGGGGCCGATGTTGCCGCCGGCCTCCTCGTCGTAGGTGAAGTGCAGCTCGACGGTGCCGCGCAGCGGCGCGCCGCTGGCCTCGAGCGCGCGCAGCGCCCAGGTGTAGCTGGCAAGGTCCGACTTCGAGACGGCGACGCCGCGGCCGTACATCCAGCCGTCGACGATCTCGGCCCCATAGGGATCGCGGGTCCAGCCCTCGCCGGGCGGGACCACATCGCCGTGCGCGTTGAGCGCGATCACCGGACCGTCGCCGAACCGGCGGCGGACGATCAGGTTGGTGGCGCTGATCATGCCGTTGGCCTTGACCTCGGCCGCCGGCACGGGGTCGCGCTCGACGGCGAGGCCGAGGCCTTCCAGCAGCTCCGCGGTGCGGGCGGCATGGCGGGCGCAGTCGCCCGGCGGGTTGTCGGAGGGTACCTTCACCAGCTCGGCCAGGAAGCTGCGCTGCGCGGCATGCTCGCGGTCGAGGAAGTCGGTGATGCGGGCGGCGTAGGTCATGCGCGCTCTCAGTGCGGCTGGGGCTGGTGGTGGCGGAGGAAGTCGACCAGCACGCGGACGGCGAGGTCGGCGTCGGCGGCGGTGATGCTCTCGGTCGGGTGATGGCTGACGCCGCCGCGGCAGCGGACGAACAGCATGGCGATCGGGCACAGCGCCACCATGGCGAGCCCGTCGTGGCCGGCGCCGCTCGGCAGGCGCCGCGGCTTGAGCCCGGCCCGCGTCACGGCGCCGTCGAGCTCCTCGATCAGGCGCGGATCGCAGGTGGCGGCGGCGACGTCGTAGGTGACGGTATGCGTCACGGAGAGCGCCCGGCGGGCGGCGATGCCGTCGGTCAGCGCGAAGATCTCGTCGATCGCGGCCCGGCGCTGCTCGTCCGAGGGCGAGCGGACGTCGATGGTGAAGCGGACCTCGCCCGGGATGACGTTGACGGCACCGGGCAGCACCTCGAGCTGGCCGACCGTGCCGACGAGGTTGGGGACGGCGCCGCAGCGCCGCTCGATGCCCAGCACCATCTCGGCGGCGGCGGTCAGCGCGTCGCGGCGCAGGCCCATCGGCACGGTGCCGGCATGGCCGGCGCGACCCTTCACCCCGATGGTGGCGCGCGTGGCGCCATTGATGGCGGTGACCACGCCCAGCGGCAGGTCCTCGGCCTCGAGCACCGGACCCTGCTCGATGTGGACCTCGACATAGCCGGCGATGGCGTCGCGGCGGCGGGCGACCGCGGCGACGCCGTCGGGATCGCCGCCGAACGCGGCGAGGGCGTCGCGCAGCCGGACGCCGGCGCTGTCGGTGCAGTCGAAGGCGCGCGCGTCGAAGATGCCGGAGACCGCCTTCGAGCCCGACAGAGTCATCGGGAAGCGCACGCCCTCCTCGTCGCCGAAGGCGAGCACCTCGATGGCGAAGGGCAGGCGGATGCCGTCGCGGTGGAGCGCCGCCACCGCCTCGATGGCGACGACGACGCCGAGATTGCCGTCGAAGCGGCCGGCGTTGCGCACCGTGTCGATGTGCGAGCCGAGCAGCAGCGTCGGCAGGTCCGGTGCGGTGCCCTCATAGCGGCCGACGACGTTGCCGATGGCATCGACGCGGGTCGTCATCCCGGCGTCGTCCATCCAGGCCCGCACCTCGGGCACCGCGGCACGGTGCGCCGGCGACAGGAAGAGGCGGGTCAGCTCGCCCGGAACATCGGTGAACGCCGCCAGCGCATCGATGCGCCGCATCACGTTCTGGCCAAGGCTGCTCACGCCGGCCGCCCGGCGTAGGGGTGGGTCTTCTGCCAGTGCCGGGCGATGTCGATGCGCCGGCACAGCCAGACCTTCTCGTGCCGCTGCACGTGGTCGAGGAAGCGCATCAGCCCGGCGATGCGGCCCGGCCGGCCGACGAGGCGGCAGTGCAGGCCGATCGACATCATCGTCGGGTGGCCGCGCCCGCCTTCCTCGTAGTGCACGTCGAAGGCGTCGCGCAGGTAGCGCTCGAACTGGTCGCCGGCGGTGTAGCCGGCCTGGATGGCGAAGCGCATGTCGTTGGCTTCGAGCGTGTAGGGCACGATCAGCTGCGGCCGGCCCTCGACGGTCACCCAGTAGGGCAGGTCGTCGGCATAGGAGTCGGCACAATAGGCGAAGCCGCCCTCTTCGGCGACGAGCCTCAGCGTGTTCGGGCTGCAGCGGCCGGTGTACCAGCCGAGCGGCCGCTCGCCGGTGATCTCGGTGTGCAGGCGGATCGCCTCCTGCATGTGCGCCCGCTCGGTCTCGACCGGGATGTGCTGGTAGTCGATCCAGCGCAGGCCGTGGCTGGCGATCTCCCAGCCGGCCTCGGCCATGGCCGCGACGGCCTCGCGGTTGCGGTCGAGCGCCATCGTCACGCCGTAGATGGTCAGCGGGATGCCGCGCTCGGTGAACAGCCGCCACAGCCGCCAGAAGCCGGCGCGCGAGCCGTACTCGTATATCGACTCCATGTTGACGTGCCGGGCACCCTGGATCGGCTGGGCGCCGGTGATGTCGGACAGGAAGGCCTCGGACGCGGCGTCGCCGTGCAGGACGTTGTTCTCGCCGCCCTCCTCGTAGTTCAGCACGATCTGCACCGCGACCCGCGCGCCGCCCGGCCACTGCGCGTCCGGCGGCGTGCGGCCGTAGCCGATCATGTCCCGCGGATAGGGGGTCGTCATCGCAGGCAGTCCTCTCAGCGCTCGATCAGCACGGCGCGGAAGTCGTTGACGTTGGTCAGCGTCGGGCCGGTGACGACGAGGTCGCCGGCCGCGGCGAAAAAGCCCCAGGCGTCGTTGGCGGCGAGGCAGTCGACGGCCTTCATGCCGGCGGCCCGGGCCCGCTCGAGCGTGTCGGGGGTCACGATGGCCCCGGCATTGTCCTCGCTGCCGTCGATGCCGTCGGTGTCGCCGGCGATGGCCCAGACACCCGGCAGGCCGTTGAGCTGGAGGGCAAGGCCCAGCAGGAATTCGGTGCTGCGCCCGCCGCGACCCCCCTGGCCGCGCACGGTGACCGTGGTCTCGCCGCCGGACAGCAGCACGCAGGGGGCCGGGAGCGGCTGGCCGTGCGTGCGCACCTGGCGGGCGATGCCGGCGATGACGCGTCCGGCCTCGCGCGATTCGCCTTCCAGTGCATCGCCGAGGATTAGGGGCTCGACACCGGCGGCGCGGGCGACCGCGGCGGCGGCCTCGAGGCTCGCCTGCGGGCGGGCGACGATGATGGTCTCGGCCCCGGCGAGGCGCGGGTCGCCGGGCTTCGGCGTCTCGTCCGCAGCCGCCTCCAGGCGCGCGCGGACGGCGGCCGGCGGCTCGATGCCGTAGCGGGCGAGGATCGCCCGGGCATCGGCATAGGTGCTGGGGTCGGGCACCGTCGGGCCCGAGGCGATCACGCTCGGATCGTCGCCCGGGACGTCGGAGATCAGCAGGCTGACGAGCCGGGCGGGATGGACGGCGGCGGCGAGCCGGCCGCCCTTGATCGCCGACAGGTGCTTCCTGACGATGTTCATCTGGCCGATGTCGGCGCCGCTGGCGAGCAGGGCACGGTTGACCGCCTGCTTGTCCTCGAGCGTCAGCCCCTCCGCCGGCAGGGCCAGCAGGGCCGAGCCGCCGCCCGAGATCAGGCAGAGGACGAGGTCGTCGGGACCGGCCGTCCGCGCCAGCTCGAGGATCCGCCGCGCCGCGTCGCGACCGGCGGCGTCGGGTACCGGGTGCGACGCCTCGACGATCTCGATGCGGCTGCACGGCACGCCGTGGCCGTAGCGGGTGACGACGAGGCCATGGAGCGGGCCCGGCCAGTGGTCCTCGACGGCCCGGGCCATCGCCGCGCTGGCCTTGCCGGCACCCAGCACGATGGTGCGGCCCTTGGGCGGCGCCGGCAGGTGTGGCGGCAGGATGCGCTCGGGCAGCGCCGCCGCCACGGCGGCGTCGAACATCGCCCGCAGGAGCCGTCGCGGCTCGGCCTGCATCGGGTCAGCGTCCTTTCGTCGGTCCGGCGCCGGGTCCGTCGCGCGCCGGGCCTTCAGCTAGAAACCGAGCCCTGCCGGCTTGGCAAGGCCGGCCCGGTGATGGCGCCATGCTCAGGATGCGGCCTGGCTGCTCTCGCCGGTGTTGAGCACCGAGCCCGACACGCGGTCGATCGTCAGCGACGGATCGAGGCAGAGGATCTCCTCGAACTCGTTGACGTTGTGGATCTCGGTGCCCATGGCGATGTTGGTGACCCGCTCGAGGATGAACTCGAGCACCACCGGCACCTGGTGCTCGGCCATCAGCGCCTCGGCCTTCGCGAAGGCCTCCTTGAACTCGTTCGGGCTCTTCACGCGGATGGCCTTGCAGCCGAGGCCCTCGGCGACGGCGACATGGTCGACGCCGTAGGCCCCGACCTCCTCGCTGTTGATGTTCTCGAAGCCGAGGCTGACCTCGAAGTCCATCTGGTAGCCGCGCTGCGACTGCCGGATCAGGCCGAGGTAGGAGTTGTTCACCACGACGTGCAGGTAGGGCAGCTTGTGCTGGGCGCCGACCGCCAGCTCCTCGACGAGGAACTGGAAGTCGTAGTCGCCCGACAGGGCGACGATCTTGCGGTCCGGGTCGGCGGCGCGGACGCCGAGGGCTGCCGGCAGCGTCCAGCCCAGCGGTCCGGCCTGGCCGCAGTTGATCCAGTTGCGCGGCTTGTAGACGTGCAGGAACTGGGCGCCGGCAATCTGCGACAGGCCGATCGTGGTGACGTAGCAGGTGTCGCGGTCGAAGCCCTCGTTCATCTCCTGATAGACCCGCTGCGGCTTCAGCGGGACCTGGTCGTAATGCGTGCGGCGCAGCATGTTGCGCTTGCGGTGGAGACACTCGCCGGCCCACGCGGAGCGGTCTTTCAGGCGACCCTGCGCCTTGAGCTCGGACGCCACCTCGACGAACAGCTCGAGCGCCGCCTTCGCGTCCGAGACGATGCCGAGGTCCGGATTGAACACCCGGCCGATCTGGGTCGGCTCGATGTCGACATGCACGAACGTCCGGCCCTTGGTGTAGCTCTCGACCGTGCCGGTGTGCCGGTTGGCCCAGCGGTTGCCGATGCCCAGCACGAAGTCCGACTTGACGAAGGTCGAGTTGCCGTAGCGGTGGCTGGTCTGCAGGCCGACCATGCCGGCCATGAGCGGGTGGTCGTCGGGGATGGCACCCCAGCCCATCAGCGTCGGGATCACCGGCACGCCGGTGATCTCGGCGAACTTGACCAGCAGGTCCGACGCATCCGCGTTGATGATGCCGCCGCCGGCGACGATCAGCGGCCGCTCGGCCGCGTCGAGCATCGCCAGCGCCTTCTCGACCTGCCGGCGGGACGCGACCGGCTTGAAGGCCGGGAGCGGCTCGTAGGTGTCGATGTCGAACTCGATCTCGGCCATCTGCACGTCGATCGGCAGGTCGATCAGCACCGGCCCGGGCCGGCCCGAGCGCATCAGGTGGAAGGCCTGCTGGAAGGCGCGCGGCACCTGGCCGGGCTCGAGCACCGTGATCGCCCATTTCGTCACGGTCTTGGCGATCGAGGCGATGTCGATCGCCTGGAAGTCCTCCTTGTGCAGCTTCGGGCGCGGCGCCTGGCCGGTGATGCACAGGATCGGGATCGAATCGGCGATGGCGGCGTAGAGGCCGGTGATCATGTCGGTGCCGGCCGGCCCCGAGGTGCCGACGCAGACGCCGATGTTGCCCGGCAGCGCGCGGCTGTAGCCGTCGGCCATGTGCGACGCGCCCTCGACGTGCCGGGCGAGGATGTGGCGGATGCTGCCGCGCTGGCGCATCGCGGCGTAGAACGGGTTGATGGCAGCCCCCGGAACGCCGAAGGCGACGCTGACGCCTTCGCGCTCGAGCACGCGAACCGCCGCTTCCGCCGCCGTCATCCTCGCCATCGGGACCTCCCTGCCGCCTGCCGCGCAAACCCGCGCAGCAAAAAGCATAAGCGGCGCTGTCGCGCGCTCATACGGCAATCACGTCCCGTCGCACCCTGCCGGTGCCAAAAGGACTTTCAAGCATTCCTGACAGGTAGAGCCGCCGAGTCCTTGCCCGCGACCGCGGGCTGGTGTCAGCCCGGCGGCTTCAGGAAGATGCCGAGGTTCTCGCGCATGCTCCGGTCCAGCGCCTCGTCGAGGTCGACCATCAGCTGGCGGATCATCTCGCCGGCCATGCGGTCCCGCTCGAGCACGGGTGTCATCTCGAGCACGCTGCGCCGGCGCTCGACCCTGGCGCTGGCGAAGCCCAGCTCCTTGCCGAAGGCGTCGGCGACGCCGACACGGACCTCGACGATGCCGTGCAGGTCGGCGTCGGGCTCGCGGACGATCGGAGCGCCCAGCTTCCCGGATGGCTGGCGCGGCTCCTCGACGATGCTCGCCTGCACGATGCTCGCCTGGGCCACGGCCTCGCCGCCGGTGGCGATCAGGCGGGTCGACAGGTACTGGCGCGTCGCCGCGGCAAGCTCGCCGGTATGGCGCCGGTCGATGAAGCTGGCGCTGTCGCCGGGTGGCGCATAGGCGTCGGCGACGTCAAGCGTGCTCACCGCCAGGCGATGCTCCGGGATCCCGTCCAGCGGGGCCGGCGGCGGGGGCGGCGTGCTGCAGCCTGCCAGCGCGACGAGCAGCGCCGCGACCGTCAGACGGCGGCTCAATGCAGGTGCTCGTGGAGCAGGCCGGCAACCTCGTCCGGCCCGAACCGGTACAGGCGGCTGCAGAACTGGCAGGTCACGGTCACCGAGCCATCCGGCAGGCGCATCGATTCGAAATCCTCGGGCGAGAAGCTGCGCAGCACGTTCTCGACCCGCTCGCGGTCGCACGAGCAGCTCGGCTGCAGCGGCAGCGGATCGAACACCCGCACGCCCTCCTCGTGGAACAGCCGCCAGAGCAGCTCGTCGGCGGACACGCCCTCGCCCAGCAGCTCGGTCTCGCTGGCGGTCTGCAGCAGCAGCATCGTGCGCCGCCAGTCGTCCTCGGCCTCCGGTCCGGCGGCAGGACCCGTGCCGGGGGCAGCCTGGACGATGACGGCGCCGGCGCGCCACGCGCCGGTGAGCGTGTCGCGGCCGAGGGCGGTACGGATGCCGGTCGGCACCTGCTCGGACTGGTGGAAGTAGGTCAGCATCGAATCGGCGAGCGAGCGGCCGTCGAGCTGGACCACGCCCTGGTAGACGTCGCCGCCGGACGCCGCCTGGTCGACGGTCAGGGCCATCAGGCCCCGGCCGAGGAGGCGGCCCGGATCGGCTCCCGCCTCGCCGACGGCGTCCGCGTCGAAGCTGGCGTAGCCACGCATCTTCCCGTCGTTGGTGCAGTCGGCGACCATCAGGCGGACGGCACCGTCGCCGCGGACCTGGAGGCTGAACGAGCCGTCGAACTTCAGGCCGCCGGCAAGGCCGCCGGCGAGGACGAGGAGCTCGCCCAGCAGGCCCGAGACGGCCGGCGGGTAGTCATGGGCGCGCAGGACGTAGTCGACCGTCTGGGCGAGTCGGACGACGCGGCCGCGCAAGCGGGACCGCTCCAGCTGGAACGGGCGCAGCAGGTCGGCCTGGACAGCGGGGTTTTCGGACATTCCCGCAATCTAGTGAGGCCGACCCGCCCCGCAAGCTCCGCCGGTCAGGCGGCGCGCGCCGGGAGCGCCGCCGCCAGCGTGTCCACGGCGATGTCGATCTCGGCCTCGCTCACCGTCAGCGGCGGCAGCATCCGCACCACGTTGTCGCTGGCACCGGGGCAGAGCAGGCCCGCCTCGTTCAGCCGGGCGACGACCTCGGTGTTGGGCTCGACCGTCTTGACGCCCTGGATGAGGCCCATGCCGCGGACGAGGGCGATGGCGTCGGGACGCTGCGCCGCCAGCGCGTCGAGGCGCTGGCGCAGGTAGGCGCCCTTCTGCCGGACGGTGTCGAGGAAGCCGTCCGCGAGCATGACGTCGAGGACGGCGTTGGCGACGGCACAGGCGAGCGGATTGCCGCCGAAGGTCGAGCCGTGCGTGCCGAGGGTCATGCCCGAGGCGGCCCGGGCATTGGCGACGACGGCGCCGATCGGGAAGCCGCCGCCCAGGCCCTTGGCGAGGCCCATGATGTCGGGCGTCACCCCGGCCCACTCGTGGGCGAACATCCTGCCGGTCCGGCCGAGGCCGCACTGGATCTCGTCGAAGACCAGCAGGATGCCGTGCTCGTCGCACAGCTCGCGCAGGCCGCGCAGGCACTGCGGCGGGACCGGCCGGATGCCGCCCTCGCCCTGGATCGGCTCGATCATGATGGCAGCGGTCCGCTCGGTGACCGCGGCGCGCAGGGCGTCGTGGTCGCCGAACGGCACCCGGTCGAAGCCGTCGAGCAGCGGCGCGAAGCCGTCGACCATCTTGGCGCCGCCGACAGCCGAGATGCCCGCCATCGTCCGGCCGTGGAAGGCACCCTCGAAGGTGACGATGCGGTTGCGCTCGGGCCGGCCGTTCGCCCAGTGGAAGCGCCGGGCCATCTTGATGCAGCCCTCGACCGCCTCGGCCCCCGAGTTGCAGACGAAGACCGTGTCGCCGAAGCTGCTGGCGACCAGCCGGTCGGCAAGCCGCTCGAGCGGCTCGTTCCGGTACAGGTTCGAGACGTGCCAGAGCTTCGAGCCCTGCTCCTGCAGGGCCTTGACGAGGTGCGGGTGGCAGTGGCCGAGGCCGCAGACGGCGATGCCGCTGGCGAAGTCGAGCCAGCGGCGGCCGGACTTGTCGAACAGCCAGGAGCCCTCGCCTCGGTCGAGGACGAACTCCGCGCGCTTGTAGACGGGCAGCAGCGAAGGCATCGCGGCGTTCTGCATGGCAATCGGAATCCAGCTGGAGCCCCGAAACGGGGCCGACGGTGAGACGAGCGGAACGGTGGCCGGACCTCAGGCGGGTACGGCCACCCCGCTTCGCTCGAGAAAGAGCCGGCTCTCGATCGCGTTGGCAAGAGGATCGGCATCGCCGGTGGGGTCGATGTCCTGCTCGATGTTGCCCACGCCGTCGTAGCCGAGCTCGGTCAGCGCGATCCGGAACGCCTCGAAGTCGACGCAACCCTTGCCCAGCGGGGTGAACACCTTGCGGCCGACGGCCGCGTCGAAGTCGAGCCGCTCGGCGACGACGGCGTCAAGGACCCGGCGATCGACATCCTTGAAGTGCAGGTAGGTGGTCCGGCGCCCGTACTTGCGCAGCAGGGCCGTCGGATCGATGCCGGCATAGGCCGAATGGCCGGTGTCGATGCACAGGCCGAGCAGGTCCTCGCCGACATCGGCCATCGCCCGGTCGACCTCGTCCGCATACTCGATGTAGCAGGCGGCGTGCGGGTGCAGGACGGCGCCGATCCCGTGGTCGCGGGCGAGCCGGCCGACCTCGGCGATCGTCGCCATCATCGCCCGCCAGGCGGCGGGATCGAGCCGCGGCGCGGCGTCCGGGCGGCCGGCGGCGATGCCGCGCTCGCGCGAGATGTGGTCGATCACCACGAGATGACGGGCCCCGAGACCCGACAGCATCCGCAAGGTCCGGCGGGTGACCTCGAGGACGCCGGCGCGTGCGCCCGGATCGTGCAGGGGCTGGAAGATGAAGCCGGCCGCCACCGAGAGGCCGCGGCGGTCCATCTCGGCCTTCAGCCGGACCGGATCCTCGGGATAGTAGCCGACCGGGCCGAGCTCGGTGTGGCGGTAGCCGGCCTCGGCGATCTGGTCGAGCACGCGCACCCAGGGCGGGTTGTCCGGGGCGTCGGCATAGTCGACACCCCAGGAGCACGGGCTGTTGGCGAGGCGGACGGCCATCGCGGCGTTCCTCAGGCCCGGACGTGGTCGACGTTCTGCCAGGCCCGGGCCTGGGCCGAGGCCTGGGCCGCGGCGACGACCTCGTTGGCGCGCATGCCGTCGAGGAAGCTGGGCGTCGCCGGGGTGTTGCCGGCAATGCTGCGCAGCATGTCGCGCAGGCCCACGACGAAGCCGTCGGCGAAGCTCAGCCCCATGCCGGGCACCGGCCAGAACATGTCGAAGCCCTTGTGCGCCGGGCCGATCGGGATGGTCTTGAAGCCGCTCTCGCGGGCCGGGTCGGTCCCGCGGTAGAGCTTCAGCTCGTTGGTCTGCTCGGAGGTGAACTCGACCGAGCCGCGGGTACCGTGCACGGCGAAGCCGAGGTCGATCTTGTGGCCGCCGACCAGCCAGTTGGTCTGCAGCACGCCCGGCACGCCGTCGTCGAACTCGACCAGCATGTCGGTCAGGTCGTCGACGTCGACCTTGCGCCGCTCGCCCTTGCGGCCGGCCACCGGGCGCTCCTTGATGTAGGTCCGCTGGATGGCGCAGACGCTGGTGATCTCGCGGCCGCGCAGGAAGCGGGCGGTGTCGATGACGTGGCTGCCGATGTCGGCACCGCTGCCGCCGCCGGAGATCTTCTTGTCGAGGCGCCAGGTGAACGGCATCTCGGGGTCGAGCGCGTAGTCGTGGAAGTAGCGCCCGCGGTAGTGGACGATGTCGCCGAGCTCGCCCGAGCGGACGATCTCCTGGGCGACCTGGATGGCCGGCCACTTGCGGTAGGCGAACCCGACCTGGTGCGCCTTCCCGCTGGCCTTGGCCGCCTTGTACATCGCCCGCGCGCCGGCGAGGGTGTTGCTCAGCGGCTTCTCGCACAGCACGTGCTTGCCATGCTTCAGGGCGTCGACCGCGATCTCGGCATGGGTGTCGTTGGGCGTCAGCACGAGGACGAGGTCGATCTCGGGATCGCGCGTGACCTCCTGCCAGTTCGTGCCGTGCCTGGCCCAGCCCCAGGCCGCTGCGATCTGGGACGCAACCTCCGGCGACTGGTCGGCGAAGCGGGCGCGCTCGGTGCGCGGCACGTCGGACGAGGCGAGGCCGTTCACGGCCCCCAGTGCCAATGAGTACACGCGGCCCATGAAGCCGCCACCGACCATGCCGACCCGTACCACCGCCACGATCTGCCCCCCTGGCGCCGGCCCTTTTCTCAGGCCTTCAGCTTGTATCCCGCACCGACGAGGCGCTGCGTCAAGACCCACAGCGCTGCCGTCACCACGATGAGCACGACATAGCCGACCGCAACCGATCCGTCCGCATGGTCGATCGCCGCCCAGCGCATGCCGTCGATCATGTAGAAGAACGGGTTGATCAGGGCGAGGAGGTGGAACGGTTCGGGCAGGTCGTGGATGGTGTAGAAGGTGCCGGAGAGGAACGAGAGGGGCGTGATCACGAGGTTCGTGGCGGTCGCCAGCTGCTCGAACTTGTCGGCCCACAGGGCGGTGAGCAGGCCCACCAGCGACAGCAGCGTCGAGGCCAGCAGCAGGCTCGCCAGCATGGCGAGCGGATGCGCCGGCACCATGGATACGAACGGCTCCAGGGCGAGGCCGACGGCCACGGCGACCAGCAGCCCGCGGGTGACGCCGCCCATGACGATGCCGAAGGTCAGCTCGCCCGGACTGAGCGGCGGCATCAGGTAGTCGACGATGTTGCCCTGCACCTTGGCGATCATGATCGACGACGAGGTGTTGGCGAACGCGTTCTGCACCACGGCCATGGTCAGCAGGCCGGGGGCGAGGAACTGCAGGTAGTCGAAGCCGCCGATCTGGCGTTGCGCACCGCCCAGGGCCAGCGCGAAGACGGCCAGGAAGATCAGGGTGGTGATCACCGGCGCCAGGACCGTCTGCGTCGCCACCTTGAGGAAGCGGCGCACCTCCTTGAGGTAGAGCGTCCACAGGCCCAGCCAGTTGACGTCGCCGGGCGTGCCGAAGGTGGCGCCATGGGCATCGCCCGGCGCCCGGAACGGATCGGGCGGGCTCAATAGTCCATCTTCCAGCCGACGCCGACGCCGGTCTGCGAGGCGTCGTTGACGCTGGTCGAGACATTCAGGTTCGGGGTGAGGTCGATCTGCATGCGCAGGCCGCCGGTGCCTTCCTGCAGACCCTGCTGGGCCTCCAGGTAGACGTTGTCGGCGATGTACTTGCCGGCGCGGAGGTTGGCGTCCTCCTGCGACTGGCCGGCGACGTCGAGGGTGTCGAGGCCCAGCGTGTCGCGGACCTTGCCGAAGAGATCGACGCCCTGGCCGTCGAGCATGGCGACGGCGTTGGCGAGGCGCAGCCCCTGCGCCGGGGTGATCTGCGACATGTCCCGGCCGAACAGCAGCTGGGCCAGGACCTCGTCGCGCGGCAGCGGCGGCTCGCTGGTGAGCTCGAGCTTGGGGTCGTTGGCCGGTCCCGTGACCTTGACCACGGCGACGATGCTCGCGGTCTCGGCGGTGGCCTCGAGATTGATGTCCGGGATCGGCGGCCGGGCGCCGTCGAAGGTCACGGTGCCGCTCCGGACCTGGAACCGGCGGTCGAGGAAATCGAGGAAACCGCGCCGGAACTCGATGCGGCCGAGGACATCGAGCGCGCTGAGCGGGCCCTTGGCGGTGACGCTGCCGCCCCACTCGGAGTCGAGGCCGCGGCCGCGGACGAAGACCCGGGCGGGCGCATCCACCGTGACGTCGAGGACGAGATCGAAGGGCCGCCGGGCAGGACCGGCGGCCGGCTCGGGCGCGGCGCCGGCCTCGACGATGTCGAGGGTCGGGATCGACGGGCCGCCCGATCCCGGGATCTGCAGGCTGGCGCGCTGGATGTCGAGGCGGCCGGCCAGCCTGGCCTGGCCGTCGGCATCGCGCAGGCCGAGCTTGCCGGAGGTCAGCACCGTGCCGAGGTCGTTGCGCAGGACCTCGGCATTGGCGAGGTCGACGTCGAGGGCATAGCGCAGGCCGCCGTCGGGCAGCAGCTCGAGGTCGCCCCTGCCGCCGATCGTCCCGCCGTTGCGGCTCGTGGCGGCGAGCTGCTCGACGACCACGCGCCTGCCGTCGCCGATCAGCGCCAGCCTGACGTCGCGGTAGAGCGCGCCGGTGACGGCGTCCTCGATGGTGGCCGGGCCGATGTCGACGCGGCCGCCGATCCGCGGATCGGCCAGCGTGCCCGACACGCTCACGGCCACGGTGGCAGGCCCGGCGAGGCGCTGGCCGTCGAGGGCCGCGATCTCGGCGATGCGGGCGAGGTCGGCCTCGCCGTCGAGGCGCCCGCTGATCGCTCCCTTCGGCGGCAGGTCGAACAGGAACGGCTCGAGCGCGAAGTTCACCGGCGCCTGCACCGAGGCGGTGATCGGCTTGTCGGTGACCTTGTCGAGGCGGAGGTCGGCGTCGAGGCGGCCGTTGCCGATCCTGGCCTCGGCCACCAGCGCCGCGGGCGGGATGTCGCGGCTCACCCCGTCGCCGTGCAGGTGCGGGATCTCGAGCGACAGCGTCGCGTCGGGCGACCGGGTCGACCCGGACAGGGCAAGCCGGGCATTGGCCTCGCCCTCGAGATCGGGACCGCCGAGGCTGGCGAGCATCGCCAGCGGGAACTGGCTGAGGGAGGCGTCGGCGCGAACGCGGCCGCCACCCATCCGGAGATTGCCCTGGACCTGGGCCTGACCAACCTTGAGGTCGAGCTGGTCGAGATCGAGCACACCCTTGTCGAGGACGAGCCGGGCCGGTTGCCGCAGCTCGATCGTCTGGCCGGCGTAGAGGCCCTGCAGTCGCTCGACGTCCAGGCGGCGTGGCGCCCCCAGCATGCGCACGCGCGCATCGGTCGACAGGTCGAACGGCAACGCCTGCTGCTGGCCCTTGGCCGCCAGCGTGAGCGCCGCATCGGCGATCGCACCCCTGGCCGTAAGGGAGGCCGAATCGACGGCGAGGTCCGGCCGCTCGAAGGCGCTGAGGTTGACCGTGGCGTCGAGCCCGCCGCGCCCGAAGGCGTCGGCGAGCGCAGCCCTGGCGTCGAGGCTGCGCAGGCTGCCGAAGTCGCCGGCCACGTCGGTGGCGTCGAGCTGGATGGTGGCGTCCTGGCGGCCCTGCGGTGTCGTCAGGTCGGCACGCAGGCCGATGCGGCCGGCCAGCTGCTGGCCGTGCCAGGGGCGTAGGGCGGCGAGATCGTCGATGCTGCCCTCGATCCGGCCGGAGGTCAGCAGGCTCGCGAGGTTCACGGCGGCACTGCCGGTGACCTTCGTCGCCGGCGCGGCGAGCTGGACGTCGGACAGGTCGAGGTTGTCGCCGGCGAGGGCGAAGCCTGTGGCGAGGGAGGCCTCGCCCTGCTCCTGGGTCGCGACGAGGCGCGCCGTGCCGTTCATCGAGTCGGGCAGACCCACCGACTTCGCGTCGAGGGTGACGCTGCGGAAGGCCTGACCGGCGACCTCGAGGGCATCGACGGTGCTCGACACCGCAAGGTCCGGGCGGTCCAAGGTTCCGCCCAGCGAGGCCTTGGCCCGGGCGCTGCCCTTGAGCGGCTGCCCGGCAACCGCCGACAGGACGGCCAGATCGGGCACGCTCGCCTCGACGGTGCCGCCCAGCGAGCGGTCGGCGAAGCCGGCACGCACGTCGCCGCCCAGCGAGGCGCCCGCGCCAGCGAAGTTCAGCCCGGCAACACGGATCTCGTTGGTGGTAGCATAGGCGACGGTGCCCTTCAGGGAGGGCGAGGCTCCGACAAGCTCGGCGGCGCCCGGCGGGAGGCCCTGCAGGCCGGCACCCTCGATGCTGACCTGCGCGGTGGTCACCTCGGCGCCGGTCTCGATCACGGCGTCGGCGGCAGCGGTAAGGCTGCCGGCCAGCGGGAGGCCGGCCGGAGCGAAGGCGCCGAGCGACGCCATCAGCTTCGCGAGATCGGGGGCCGCCACGTCGAGGCGCGCCTTGCCGCCAAGCGTGGCGACGTCGACGGTACCGGAAAGTCGGGCACTGGCCGTGCCGGTGTCGACCGCGAGCTCGTCGATGCGGGCGTCGCCCGCGCGCGGCACCTGCGCCGCGATCCGCCAGGTCGGGGCGGCGAAGCCCGGCGCCGGTCCGCCGTTGAGGCGCACGTCCGTGGCGGCACCGGCGCCGGCTAGCGACACGCCGGCGTAGCCCTGGTCGAGCGGGCCGAGCGAGCGCAGGTCGAGCTGCGTCGTCACCCTCGACGCGGCCAGCGCGGCGGCCTCGATCGCGTCGGCCGTGAGGTCCAGCCGGACCTCGGGCAGATAGGGATCGCCGGTGGCGGTGGCGACGAGCTGCACCCGTCCCGCGAGCGGGGTGCCGGCGATCGCGCTGGCAGCGGCAAGGGTCGGAACATCGACGGTGATCCGGCCGTCCAGCTTGCGCTGGTCGAGCTCGGCGGCACCGCTGCCCTTGACGGTGAAGGCCTTGGCATCGAGGGCGAGCTCGTCGAGCGCCAGCCGGTTCGCGTCGCGCTGGCCGCCCTTGACCCGCAGGTTCACCGCAGGCCCGAGCAGGCTGGCGAGCTCGGCCGGCAGCACGCCGTCGGCGACGGTGAACCGGCCGGTGAGGTCGATGTCGGGGCGGGGCTCGACGGCCAGCGCCAGCGCGGCGTCGAGGTCGGCGAGGTTGACGACGTCGGCCTTCACGCTGGCCCGCAGATCGCGCAGGGGCCCCTTGGCCTGCACGTCGACGCTGAGCGCACCGGCATCGGGCCGTCCGGTCAGGCCGGCCATCAGGCCGCCGGTCTCGCTCGCGGTGAGGGCGAGGTCGACGCTGCGGGCGGCGAGGTCGAGGTCGGCGCGGAGCCGGGCCGTGGCGGTCGGCTGGTCGGTGCGGTCGAGGTCGAGCCTTGCCGTCAGGTTCCGGCCCGTGGCGCCGCTGCCGGCATCGCCGTCGAGCCGGAAGACCGCATCCTGGCCGGCAAGCTCGCGGCCGAGCTCGAGGCTGTCGACATAGAGGCGGTCGACCCGGAAGACCGGCAGGCTCTCCGGCAGCGACGGGATGCCGGACGGCTCGCGTTCCGGCGCCGGCGTCGGCCCGCCTTCGGGCGCGCGATCGATGCGCACGCGACGCGCGCCGGCCTCGCGGACGACAATCCGGCCGGCGAGCAGGTCGGCCGGGGCGAGGTCGACCCGGGCGTCGTCGACTTCGAGCCAGGTGCCGCGATCGTCGGACAGGGCGAGGCGGCCGAGCCGGATGTCGAACGGGATGAGCCCGCCAAGCCCTTCCACGGTCGCCTCGCGGCCCGGCTCGGACAGCTGCTGCTGGAGGACGCTGCCGATGCGGTCCTTGGCGGTCTGCGTCTGGGCGACGGCGAAGGCGGCGCCGAACAGGGCGCACAACGCCCCGACGACGATCGCGATGCCGGTCAGCACCCTGCGCATCAGCACGACTCCCTTGCCTTGCCGCACCCTACAGGAACCGGCGCGGGCCATCGATCCATGGCGTCAGAACGCCTGACCGATGCTGACGTAGATCTGGTACGGGTCATCGAAATCGCGCGGGTTCACGGGCACGCCGACATCGAGGCGGACCGGCCCGATGCCGGTGATGTAGCGCAGGCCGAGACCGGTGCCGAGGCGCATGGTTCCCGAGAAGTCGGGCAGCGGCGAATCGTAGACGCTTCCGCCGTCGAGAAAGGCGACCGCGCCGATGCTGTCCGTGAAGCGGGTGCGGAACTCGACGCTGAACTCGGCCAGCGAACGGCCGCCCAGCGGCTTCTCGTCGTCGTCGACCGGGCCGGCCAGCTGGTAGGCGACGCCGCGCACGGAGCCGCCGCCGCCGGCGTAGAAGCGCTCGTCGGCCGGAATGTCGGCGCGCGATGCCCCGTCCATCGCCCCGACGCTGCCGCGCAGCGCCAGCACCAGCCGATGCTCGTCGAGCAGCGGCACGTAGCGCGTATGGGTCAGCTGCGCCTTGGCGAAGGTGAGGGGCGAGCCGATGGTGTTGGTGTAGGGGGCGGCGAACGCGCTGATCCGGCCGCCGCGCGTCGGATCGAGCAGGTCGTCGCTGAAGTCCCAGTCGACCTGGCCCGGGAACGAGATCAGACCGAAGCGCGACCGCTCGCCGTCGTCGTCGATGTCGGCATAGCGGTAGGAGACCGAGCCGGTGGCGAGCACCCGTTCCGTCACCTGGTACTCCAGCCCCGTGCTGGCCCGGACGGTGGTGCTGTCGTAGGCGTCCGTCTCGCTGTTGCCGGCGACGAGGCTGGCGATCAGGCCGAGCCCGGGAACCATGTCCGGCTTGCGGAAGTCGACCTGCGCCTTCTGCTCGGTCTGGCCGACATCGAGCTCCGTGCGCAGGCGTTCGCCCTCCCGGAAGATGTTGCGGTGCTCCCAGTAGGCGCGCGCGCTGGCGCCGGTGTCGGTCTCGTAGCCGAGGCCGCCGCCGATCGTGCGGTGGCGTCGGGCATTGACCTCGTAGGCGATCGGGATGCGCCCGTTCTCGTCGAGCTCGGTGCCGGGCATCACCCGGACCGTGGAGAACAGGTTGGTCTCGATCAGCCGTCGCCTCCCGCGCTCGACCAGCTCCGGATCGTACGGGTCGCCGGACTGGAAGGGCAGGCGCTTGCGCAGGAAGTTGTCGCGGACATCGGTGCGGCCGTCGAAGGTGATGTCGCCGAACACCGCCGGAGGGCCCGGCTCGATCCGCAGCGTCACCTCCAGCGAGCCGCTGGCACGGTCGATGATGGTGGTGCGTGGCTCGAGCCTGGCGAGCGGCCGGGCCTGACGCCGCGTCAGGACGAGGAGCTGCTGCTCGGCATCGAGGACGGACTGGGCCGTTGCCGGCGAGCCTACGGTCAGCCCGATCTCGGCCGGCGTCGGGGTGCGGAAGCCAGGGTCCGGCCCGCTTGCCTGGATGCGCACGGCCGAGACCGCGTAGCGTCGGCCTGGATCGACCGTGAAGGTGACATGGGTTGGTGGTGCCGCCAGCATCACGAGCGGACCCGAGGCTGCTGCGCCGTCCTTTCCCGGGTCCCGGGCGATGCCGAAGGTTACCTTGCCGTCGTAGTAGCCCTGCGATTGCAGCGCCTTCTCCAATGTCGCGACATCGGCGTTGGCACGCCGGCGCAGGATCAGGTCGCTGGCCGGAGGCCGCGAGCGCAGCTGCTCGGCACTGGATGCGGCAAGCAGGTGGGAGCGGAGATCGGGAGGAATGTCGCCCTCGATCCGCACGTCGTAGGGAATCGCGATCGCCGCATCGTCGCCGTCATCGAAGACCGGCTCGTCGCCACCGCCCCGCGAGCAGGCGGCGAGCAGCGTGAGGAGGAGGGCGGCAACGGCCGTGCGCCAGCCGAACTCAAGCTCCGGCATCAGACCGCACGGTTCCGGTCCGGACGTCCTGGGGTGTCGTCCGCGGCTTCGCCAGCTCCCAGCGTACGGCGCAGGTCGCCGCCCTTATCGCCGAGGACGATGGTCTGGTAGGGGTAGGGGATCTCGATCCCGAGCTCGTCGAAGCGCAGCTTGATGCGGCGATTGAATTCGCGCGCCACGCGCCATTGCTCCCCGGCCCGCGTCTTGATGCGAGCCTTGATGACGAGGGCCGAGTCCGCGAAGCGGTCGAGGCCGGCGATCTCGATCGGCTCGAGCATCAGGCGGCGATACGGCCACTCGCGGCGCAGCTGCTGGTCGATCTCGCGCAGGATCGTCGCCACCTGGTCCGGATCCTCCTTGTAGCCGACCGAGACGTCGAAGGCGGCGTAGGAGAAGTCCTTGGTCATGTTGGTGACAACGTCGATCGTGCTGTAGGGGATCGTGATGACGTTGCCGTTGTAGCCGCGCAACGTGACCGTGCGCATCGACAGCGCCTCGACCGCGCCCGAGCGTCCGCCGACGTCCACGACATCGCCGACCCGGATCGTGTCGCCGACCAGAATGAAGGCGCCGGTGATGATGTCCTGGACCAGCTTCTGCGAGCCGAAGCCGAGGGCGATGCCGACCACGCCGGCGCCGGCCAGCAGCGGGGCCGTGTTGATGCCGAGCTCGCCCAGGACGATGAGCGCCGTGAACAGCAGGATCACTACCAGCAGGACGTTGCGGCCGATGGTGACCAGCGTGCGGCCGCGGCGGCTGTGACGGGTGTTGCCGTCGTCGTCGACGGCGGTGAGGTAGTTCTGGATCCAGGCGTTGGCCATTTCCCAGATCGCCAGCGCGATGCCGGCGACGATGGCAATCCGGACGACCTTGGCCGTGACCACCTCGCCGCCGGGTGTCGACAGCCAGGCGATGACGTCGGGATACCACACGAGCAGCAGTGCCAGGGCCGTCACGAGCTTGATCGCAAGCGCGAGCAGCGCCCGGACGCCTTGCACCTTGGGCGGGGCGTTCACCGTAGCTGCCTCGTCGTCGGCGGGCTCCGCGTCGCTGCCGACCGGAGCAGCTGGAACATTAGGCGGCGGCACCAGCGCGGCGATCAGCAAGCGCGAGACGACGGCGATCACCACCGTCCCGACGCTGGCGAACAGAAGGCGCTCGAAGCCGCCGGGGACGTGCAGCGCCCAGGCGATGAACAGGACCAGCACCCAGGCAATGGCCAGCACATGCCAGTATTGCGCGATACGGTGCAGGTAGAACACGCGCACGAGGGTGCTGTGCCGCCGCTTGGCGGCGAGCTTGCCCAGGTGACGGCAGCCGCGCTCGGCGAACTGCAGGATCGAGATGATGGTGAGCGCGGTGACGATGAGGAACAGCAGGTGCTGGAGAACACCGTAGATTTCCCACGGCATGTCCAGCAGCAGCCCGATGCTCAGCGCGAAGTGGCCGAAGATGGCGATGGCGCCGATGACGCCGACGGCCCGGCTGAGATCGCGGGCCGTCTGGTCGGAGACGGCGAGCAGTCGGCCGGGACCGTCGAGCGGGAACAGCAGCGCACGCCTGAGCACGGCGATCAGGCCCCACAACCCGATTGCCCAGATGACGTTGCGGCCGACCAGCCTGGCCTCGAAGCTCATCGGGACCAGCGGCAGGACGATGCGGGTCAGCGCGATGAAGAGCCCGAGCGGCACGAGCTCGAGGGCGAGGCGTGCGCCGATGACGCCGGCGGCGCGCAACGGCGCGAGGTTGCCGGTGAGGCTCAGGCGAGCCCGATAGCGGCGGATGAGGAACTGGGCCGAGATCGCTGCGGCCACGCCCGCGGCGATGACGATCAGGACCTTCTCACCGATATCGAGCAGGAAGGCCCGCCGCTCCGGATTGCTGAGCTCCGAGACGGCCCAGGAAAGGAACGTCGGAACGTGCATCACCGAGCGGATCGATGCCAGCATCACGTCCGAGAGCGTTCCGATCCGTGTCTCGATGGCCTCGACCACGTCGTCGAGGGCACTGGCGTCGTCGGTCTCGGCGGGCAGCTGAGCCGCCGTCCCGGACTGGGCGTCGCGAAGGGTGCGAAGCTTCGCGAGCAGATCCTCGCGGGCGTCCGGATCCTCGATGCTGCGGATCAGCGTTGCGAGGTCGACGCCGGTCGTGCCGGCCGCCGGTGGCGGGGCGGTGTCGTCGGCGGGGGCTGCGGTGTCCTGCGCTTGAGCGTGTGGCATCCAGCTCGGGAGCGCGAGCCATAGCGCCAGAAGCACTGCCGTGACGATGCGCATGCCGCGGAGCAACCTCGCCTGAGCTACCCGAGCCGATCTGGATCGAGGTCCGGCGCGGTCTAGCCCAGGCTAAGGGCCGCAACAACCGAGCGGTCGATCCAGGTCAGGCCATGCCGTCACGACGCATCTCGGCAAGGCGCTGTTCCCAGCGCCACGCCGTGCTCACAATGTAGTCGAGGTCGTTGTGCTTCGGCTGCCAGCCGAGAACCTGCCGGATGAGGCGATTGTCGGCGACCAACTCGGGCGGATCGCCGGGACGTCGCGCCGCCTCGGCGATCGGGAAGTCGCGGCCGGTGATCCGCCGCACCGTGTCCAGCACCTGGCGGACACTGAAGCCTGCCGCATAGCCGCAGTTCGCGGCGATCGAGGTGCCGTTGCCTTCGAGGTAGGCCAAGGCGTCGAGATGGGCGCGGGCGAGGTCGTCGACATGCAGATAGTCGCGGATGCAGGTGCCATCGGGCGTCGGATAGTCGACACCGTTGATGCGCATGCCCTGGCGCAGGCCGATCGCCGTCTCGCAGGCGACCTTGATGAGGTGGCTGTTGTCGGGCGTGGCCTCGCCGATGCGCGCCTGCGGATCGGCGCCGGCGACGTTGAAGTAGCGCAGGATCGCGTAACGGGCGCCGGTGGCCGCGGCGATGTCGGCGAGGGCGCGCTCCGACATCATTTTCGACGCTCCGTAGGGATTGATCGGATCGAGCGGCACCTGCTCGTCGATCAGCGCCACCCCCGGCTCGCCGTAAACCGCAGCGGTGGACGAGAAGACCAGGAGACGCACGCCGGCGCGCGTCGCGCAATCGAAGAGGCGCACGGCGTTGGCTGTGTTGTTCAGGTAGTACTTGGCCGGATCGCGGACCGATTCGCCGACCCAGATGCTGGCGGCGCAGTGGATGACCGCATCGAAGGGACCGGCGTCGAGGGCCGCCACGATCTGCGACCGGTCGGCGAGGTCGCCCTCGACCAGCGGCGCATCCTGGACCGCCCAGCGATGGCCGCTGACAAGGCTGTCGAAAGCCACCGGACGATGCCCGGCGTCGACCAGATGGCGGATGATGTGGCTGCCGATGTAGCCCGCACCGCCCGTGACGAGCACGCGCAGGCCGCGACGCACAGAACTCATGACCAGCGAACTCCCCGGCCGCAACCCATGGCGGCACTCGAACTCGGACAGGACGCGAACACGAAGGTTCCCCGGGAGGCGAGCGCCCCCATCGTCGGCGGCCTATGCCATTGCGACGCCCGACGTGCTGAGGAAGCGGCGCGACCTGCCCTGCAGTACGACGCAAGTCAGGTTGCCGGTGCTGTAGGCGCCGGTGTCGACGCCGATCCGGTTGCGCCGGACCGCAGGCCGTTCCTCGATCGTATGGCCATGCACCACGATCTTGCCAGGATCGCCGCGCCAGTCGAGGAATGGCTCGCGGATCCAGATCAGGTCTTCCTCCGCCTGCGCGTCGAGCGGCAGGTTGGGACGGATCCCGGCATGGCAGAAGAAGTAGTCGCCGAACGAGAAGGCGACTTCGAGGGAATCGAGGAAGCCGAGATGCTCCGGCGGCACGGCAGCGGTCATGGCCGGCCGCGTCGCGGCCAGCCGTGCATCGTCGTCGAGGCCGGGCTGCAGCCTCACCCCGTAACTGACCAGTGTCGCGTCGCCGCCGTAGCGCAGCCAGCCGCCGCCCACCGACTCACCGTGGAGGTAGGCTCGCAGCCAGGCGTCATGGTTGCCGAGGAGATGGACGCGATGGACGCCATCGCGCGGCCGCCGGATCAGATGGTCGACGAGCTCGCGGCTGCTCGGGCCGCGATCCACGTAGTCGCCGAGGTAGACCAGGAAATGGTCGAGATGACCGCCCGAGCGGTCGATGTCGGCGAGAATCTGGGCCTCGAGATTCAGCAGGAGGTCGAGGCAGCCGTGCAGATCGCCGATGGCATAGACGCGTACCCCGTCCGGCAGCCGCGGGGCGCGACCATCGACCAGAGGCTCCTCGACCTCGGCGAATCGCACCCGCTGAAACAGCTTTTTCAGGACCAAGGATACACTCCAGCCCCTCCCGCCCGCTTGCACGCAGGTTACTCGGAGCGTTGTTGCGTCGGGGCGACAAGTCCTGCCGATTCGCCGCTCAGGGTAGGGTGCAACCGCAAAAATCGGCCTGTGCGGTTGTCATAGCGCGAAACGCTCGCCTATCACATCGGGCATCGGCGCGTTCATGGACGCCGCCGGTTCGTGGTGCGTTGCAACAGGGGAGAACGATGCCCGCACGCCTGACCCCAGCCGCTGTGGCCATCGCCATCCTGGGCGTATCTGCCGGAACGGCCCTGGCACAGGAGCCAAATCCCAACGTCCCGGTGCAGGAGCGCGCGCGTCGTGACTACGACCCGCTCGGCATGCGGATGGGAGCGTTCCTGCTGTACCCGCAGATGGACCTGACCGGCGGCTACGACAGCAATGTCTTCGCCGACAAGACCGACGAGAAGGACGCGCTAGTCGGTATCGTGGCGCCCCGTCTTCGTGCAGTGTCGCAGTGGTCGAGGCACCAGCTTGTCGTGAGCGCCGGCTCCGAGGCTGCCTTCTACAGCGACTATACCAAGAACAATTATGTCGACTTTGATCTGGGCGCGCGAGGCCGGGTCGACATCACGCGGGACGACGAGCTGCGGCCTCGGCTGAAGTTCGCACGCGGTCACGACGACCGATCCGATCCCGACGACCAGGGTCTGAAGGCGACGAACGACATCACCCAATGGTACGAGACCCTGGCGGAACTCGAGTACCGGCACAATTTCAACAAGTTCTATGTGGCCCCGCGCGCGGTCTTTACCCGGCTCGACTATGACGGTGCCGGAGACATCGACACCGATGGCCGCGATCGCAACCAGTACGACACCGGCTTGCGCGTCGGCTACATGGCTTCGCCGCGCTTCGACCTGTGGCTGGACGGCGGGTACCGCTGGATCCGCTACGACCGTGAGGACGACGACGTCGATCGCAACAGCGAGGCGTACACCCTGCGGGCCGGCACCGGCATCGACATCACCAGCATCCTGTTCGGCGAGATTTATGTCGGCTATGCCGCCGTCGACTACGAGAGCAACGAGCTGAAGAACGTCCACACGCCGACCGCGGGCGCCGATCTGACGTGGAATGTCACGACGCTGACCTCGGTCATCTTCAACGTCAACGGTGCCGCCAAGGAAACCACCGTCACCGAGAATGGCGAGCCCGCGTCCGCCAACCTGCAGGGCGTCGTGGGCATCAACGTCTGGCACGAGCTGCTGCGGAACCTGCTCCTCAATGGCTATGGGCAATATGTCCGTAACGATTTCGAGGGTATCAGCCGCAAGGACAACACCTACCGGGTCGGCGGCGGCGTCCGCTATCTCCTTAATCGCAACTTCTCGCTGGACGGCATCTATACCTTCGTCACCCGCGACTCGAACGTCGATGACGTCGGCTATGACAGGAATCAGATCATGCTGACTTTGAATGCCCGCCTCTAGACGACTACTGGTCGGGCGCGCATGATCCGGTGTCCTTCAGGGCGCCGGAGTGTGGCGACCACCATGCAACTTGTGACGACGGGCCGGGGATTTCCCGTCCTGTGCTGCGACAGGGATGGCCGGTGATGCATAGGCGTGACGTGTTGCGTGGGGCGTTGCTCGCCCCGGCGGCGCTCGCATCGGCGTGTGCGCCGCTCCAGCAGGCGCCGACTGTCGAGGCACCCCCGACGGTCGCGGCGACGCAGTCGACCTACAAGGTCGATGCCAACGACCAGATCAAGGTCAGCGTCTTCCGGCATGACGACCTGTCGGGCCAGTTCCAGCTGGATGGAGCCGGCAACTTCTCCATGCCGCTGATCGGTGAGATCCAGGCGCGCGGGCTGACAACCACCGAACTCGAGCATGTGATCGAGGCCAAGCTGCAGGACGGCTATCTGGTCGACCCGCAGGTCCAGATCGAGGTCCTGACCTACCGGCCCTTCTACATCCTCGGGGAAGTCCGCAACCCGGGCTCCTATCCCTATGTCAACGGCATGACGGTGCTGACCGCGGTGGCCCTGGCCGGGGGCTTCACCTATCGCGCCGACCAGGACGACATCATCCTCAAGCGCGGCGGCGCCAACTCTGCCCCGATGCAGGCGACCGGCGACACGCCGATGCTGCCAGGCGACGTCATCGAGGTGACCGAGCGCTTCTTCTAGCGGCGGCGCGCCACGTCCCGCCGTTCACGGCAGGCCAGACGGAGACGCGATGCGCAAGTGGCTCGATACGCTGGCGGTCTATGGCGAGGCCCCGGTCATCGTCGTCTTGCTGCTCGGCTTCGCCAGCGGCCTTCCGCTCGCCCTCACCGGCGCCACGCTGACGTTCTGGGCGTCGGAGGCGAAGGTCGACATCGCCGTTGTCGGCTTCCTCGCCTGGGTCGGCATCGCCTACAGCTGGAAGTTCCTGTGGTCGCCGGTGATCGACCGGCTGCCCCTGCCGTGGCTCACGGGCACGCTGGGCCGGCGGCGCGGCTGGCTCGTGCTGATCCAGGTGCTGCTGATCCTGTCCATCCTGCAGCTCGGCCGCAGCGACCCGGCCGCCGATATCGTGACGACCGCGTTCTGGGCGGTCATCGTCGCCTTCCTCTCCGCCAGCCAGGACATCGTCATCGACGCCTACCGCGTCGAGATCCTCGCGGAACGGCAGCAGGGGGCCGGGGCCGCGGCGGTCGTGTTCGGCTACCGGATGGCGATGTTTGCCTCGGGCGCCGGGGCCCTCGTCCTCGCCCAGTGGTACGGCTGGTTCGCCGCCTACGCGGTCATGGCCGCCCTGATCCTGATCGGCCTCGTCGCCGTGCTGCTCTACGGCGAGCCGGCCGGCTCCGCCGCGGCCGTTGCCGAAACGAGCCACGACGTGACCGGCTGGCTCCGCCAGGCGGTCGTCGAGCCGTTCGCCGACTTCTTCGCCCGCAACGGCGTCGGCACGGCGGTGGTGATCCTGCTCTTCATCATGCTCTACAAGCTCGGCGACGCCCTGCTCGGGGCGCTGACCAGCCCGTTCTACGTAGGGCTCGGCTTCGAGAAGACGGAGATCGCGACGATCGCCAAGAGCTGGGGCCTCGTCGCGACGCTGCTCGGCGTGTTCCTCGGCGGCCTCGTCGTGCGCCGCCTCGGCATCCTCAACGGCCTCTGGGTCTGCGGCATCGCCCAGATGATCTCGAACCTCGTCTACATCCTGCAGCTGCAGGCCGGGCACGACCTGACGATGCTGTCGGTGACGATCACCGTCGAGAACCTCACCGGTGGCATGGGCACGGCAGCGTTCGTCGCCTACCTGAGCTCGCTGTGCAACCTGAACTACACGGCGACGCAGTACGCGCTCCTGTCGTCGTTCATGGCCCAGGCGCGCACGCTGCTCTCCGGCTTCGCCGGGGTGCTGCAGCAGGGGCTCGGCTGGGAAGGCTTCTTCATCCTGACGACGCTGGCGGCGATCCCGGCCCTGGCTCTGCTGTGGTGGCTGCAGCGCCGCCAGCGGCCATCCGGGCTTCCCCTGGGCTCGATGCCGCGGCTGTCCGAGAACTGACGCCGCAAACCTTGCTTCGAGTTAACCTGGGCTGAGGCTCGCAGCAGCGGGCCCGATGGACCATATGTCAGGCATCTCGTGGAGGATGTCTCGATGGACCGTCGCTTCGCCTATCAGGCCTACCAGTTCCGCCCCGGCACGCCGGGATCATGGCGGACGTGGGCGGGACTGGCGCTTGGCGGGGCCGCCGTCGCCGCGCTGCTCCTCGTCTTCGGGCTCGTTTTCCTGCTGCTGGTGCCGGTCTTCGCGGTCGCCGGGCTGGTGGGCCGCTGGTGGCTCGGGCGCAAGCTGCGTGAGGCGACCGAGGCCCAGCGGCGCCGCTCGGGGGTGATCGAGGGGCAGTACGAGGTGATCGAGGTCGACGCGGTTCCCGGGCGGCGGGAGTCGAGCAGCCCGTGGCGGCATTGAGGGTCCGCAGCCGGTCCCGGCGGCTTGTCGCAGCGTTTTCTAGCCTCTAGCATGCGTCCCGAGCATAGGTCCCCCGGCTAGCGGCGAGTTGTCTCGCACTCTCCCGGACGGGGCCGCAAGGATGCCCACGGGAGGCTAGAAGGAATGGTTCGCAAGACCCTGCTCCTGGCGATGCTGGGAGCGACGGCGCTGGCGCCTGCCGCCATGGCCGAGAAGATCTACGACGGCGTCAACATCAACATCCTGACCCGGCCCGGCCCGGTCATCGCCCAGCGCATGGTCGAGCGCGGCAAGGAATACACCGAGATGACCGGCGCCACGGTCACGGTGGCCGAGGTGCCGTTCGCCGATCTGTTCCAGAAGCTGCTGACCGACTGGTCGACCGGCACCAACTCGATCGACGTCGGCGTGTTCTCGTCCGGCTGGACGGTCGAGCTGGTCGACGCCGGCCTGCTCGCCGATCTCACGCCCTTCGTCGAGAAGGACGACAAGATCAAGATCGACGACATCGCGCCCTACTTCCGCGAGTTCAACCAGAAGGTCGACGGCAAGACCTACGGCATCACCATCGATGGTGATTTCCAGATGGTCTACTACCGCACCGACGTCCTGAAGGACCTCGGGCTCGAGCCGCCCAAGACCCTCGACGAGTACCTGAAGGTCGCCGAGGCGGCCAACGGCAAGGACATGAACGGCGACGGGCAGCCGGACTTCGGCTCCTGCATGTTCAAGAAGCGCAATGCGCAGAGCTACTACGCGATCATGTCGATCGCCGCGCAGTTCATGCAGAGCAAGGGCACCAGCCAGGGTATCTTCTTCGATACCGAGACCATGAAGCCCATGGTCAACAACGAGGCCTGGGCTGCCGCGATGCAGTTCTTCAAGGACTCGGGCAAGTTCGGGCCGCCTGACGAGCTCAACCAGGACATCGGCGACACCCGCGCGCTGGTCACCTCCGGCCGCTGCGCCCTGATGATCGACTGGGGCGACATCGGCCCGCTCTCGATCGATCCGAACACCTCGAAGATCAAGGACAAGGTCGGCGCCGTCATCATGCCGGGCACGACCCGCGTGCTCGACTGGAAGACCGGCAAGCTGGTCGACTGCACCGCCGACATCTGCCCCTACGCGATCGACGGCGTGAACCACGCCCCGTTCGCGGCCTTCGGCGGCTGGACCGGCGCCATCAACGCCAACGCCGATCCCAAGGTCATCGAGGCCGCCTACGGCTTCCTGTCCTACATGAACCAGCCCGAGCAGTCGAACGTCGACGTCACCATCGGCTGGACCGGTTACAACCCCTACCGGCTCTCGCAGTTCGCCAGCATCGAGCCGTGGGTCAAGGCAGGCTTCAGCGAGGAGTCGGCCAAGAACTACCTCGGCGCCATCGGCGACAGCCTGAACAGCCCGAACATGGCCGGTGACCTGCGCATCCCCGGCGCGCAGCGCTACCAGGGCATCGTCCTCGATCGCGAGCTGGCGCGCATGCTGGCCGGCGAGATCACCATCGAGGAGGCGCTGGCCAACGTCGACGCCGGCTGGGAAGAGGTCACCGAGGAGTTCGGCCGCGACAAGCAGCTGAAGCTCTATCGGGCGTCCCTCGGCCTGCCGAACAACTGAGCCGACAGGCTCGGCGCGTGGTCGCGACCGCCGATCAGGCGGCGGTGGTGCGCCCGGGGGGACTCCCCCCGGGCGCTTCGCCGTCGGTTCCCGACAACCGGCGAGCCGGCGAATGGCTCGACCGGCAGGCCCGCTGGATGTTCATCACGCCGGCGGTCGTGATGATCCTCATCTTCTCGATCTTTCCGCTGATCGCCTCGGTCGTGCTGGCGATCTCGCGGGTGCGGCTGCGCGGTGGCGCCTACGAGATCACGTTCGTCGGCCTCGCCAATTTCCGGAAGCAGTTCTTCGGCACGGAGCAGTTCCACTTCCTCGGCACCTTCGGCGGCATGGGCCCCGTCGGCTGGCTGGTCATCGTGGCGGTCACCGTGGCCCTGGTCTGGTGGCTGGTCGGCTACATCCGCTCCGCCTTCACCGTGCTGGGCTTCGTCGGCCGGCTGATCACCGCGGCCACGCTGTTCGGCATCGCCCTGATGTATGCGGCGACGATGTTCAGCGGCCATCAGTTCGGCACGCTGGGCGTCACCCTGTTCTACGTCGTCGTCGGCTGCACCGTGCAGTTCCTGATCGGCCTCGGGCTGGCGCTCCTGTGCGCCCAGCCGATCCGTGGCCGGACCTTCTTCCGGGTCGTGTTCTTCGTGCCGATGATGATCACGCCGATCGGCATCGGCTACGCGTTCCGGATGCTCGCCGACACCACCAAGGGGCCGTTCGCCCCGGTCTGGCAATGGGTCGGGCTCGGCGACTTCGCCTGGGCGTCGGAGCCGTGGACGGCGCGGATGTTCATCATCGTCGCCGACTCCTGGCAGTGGATCCCGTTCATCTTCGTCGTGCTGCTGGCGGCGCTGGAGAACGTGCCGCGCGACCTCGTCGAGGCCGGTGACGTCGACGGTGCCAGCGGCTGGCAGATCTTCCGCGAGATCACCTGGCCGCAGATCGCGCCGGTGGCGGCGACGGTGATGCTGATCCGCGTCATCGAGGCCTTCAAGCTGGTCGACCTGCCCAACATCATGACCGCCGGCGGTCCCGGCATCGCCACGGAATCGATGACGCTCCACGCCTTCTACGCCTGGCGTGCGCCCGACCTCGCCCAGTCGGCAGCGATCTCCTACCTGCTGCTGTTCGTGTCGGTCGTGCTGTGCGTGTCGTTCTTCAACCTCGTCGTCCTGAAGCAGCGGGCCAAGGCCGCATGAGCACGAGCACGCTTGGCCGTCCGCTGGCCGCCCCGGACTCGCTCCGCCGCCGTCTCTTCGATCCGCCCCGGATCGGCGAGATGTCGCTCGTCTCCCGGCTGGTGACCTACAGCCTCCTGACGCTCTGGTCGCTGTTCGTGCTGTTCCCCCTCTACTGGGTGATCGTCACCTCGCTGAAGCTGCCGATCGACGTCAATGCGGGGCCGTTCTACATCCCGTGGGTCGACTTCGAGCCGAACCTGCATGCATGGCGCGACGTGCTCGGCGGCCAGGGCAGCATCGACGTCTGGGGGCCGTACCTCAACTCGATCATCGTCGCGTTCATCTCGACGGGCTTCTGCGCCCTGATCGGCAGCATGGCGGCCTATGCGCTGGCGCGGATCGAGTACCAGCCGCGCTTCGCGACCATGCTGTTCTTCGCCCTGGTGCTGCTGGGCACGGCCCTCGTGGTCGGCCTCGGCGGCGTCGACTGGCGGATCGCCACGGCCGTCGCCGTGGCCCTGTTCGTGTTCCTGGCCCGGGCGGTGGCGCCGCGCTTCAAGGGCCGCATCGGCAACGGCGACATCCTGTTCTGGATGATCTCGCAGCGCATCCTGCCGCCCGTGGTCGCGGTCATCCCGATCTACATGATGTTCCAGACGGTCCGGCTGCTCGACACCCACGTCGCGCTGATCCTCTGCTACACGGTCGTGAACCTGCCGATCGTCGTCTGGCTGATGTACGACTTCTTCAAGACCATCCCGATCGACCTCGAGGAGAGCGCGCAGCTCGACGGGGCGTCGCGCTTCCTGACCTTCTTCGACATCGTCCTGCCCCTGGCGCGCACCGGTCTCGCCGCCACCACGCTGCTCGTCCTGATCCTCGCCTGGAACGAGTACCTGCTGGCACTCTTCCTCTCGACCACCAAGGCCCAGACCATGCCGATCCTCGTCGCCGCCATGAACGCCGGCGAGAAGGGCATCCTGTGGTGGTCGATGAGCGTCATCATCATCATCATGATCCTGCCCGTCATTCTGATGGCCCTGGTGCTGCAGCGGTTCATCTCCAAGGGCGTCCTCCTGGGAGCGGTGAAGGGATGAGCAGCGCCACGGCACTCCCGAAGGCGGCGGCCGGATCGCGGGCGCAGCGCCTGTCGATCCGCAGCCTGAACAAGTGGTTCGGCAGCAACCATGTCGTGAACGACCTCAACATCGAGGTCGTCCCGGGCGAGTTCCTGGTGCTGCTGGGACCTTCCGGCTGCGGCAAGACCACGGGCCTGCGCATGATCGCCGGGCTCGAGGCCGCCGATTCCGGCCAGATCCAGCTGGGCGACAGCGACATCACCCACATGCTGCCGAAGTACCGGGACATCGCCATGGTGTTCCAGTCCTACGCCCTCTACCCGCACAAGACGGTCGCCGAGAACATCGGCTTCCCGCTGAAGGTGCGCGGCGTGCCGCCGGCCGAGCGCGATGCGGCGGTGAAGGCGGCGGCGGCGCAGGTGCACATGGAACAGCTGCTGGCCCGCTACCCGCGGCAGCTGTCCGGTGGCCAGCGCCAGCGCGTCGCCCTCGCCCGCGCCATCGTCCGCCGCCCGGCGGTCTTCCTGATGGACGAGCCGCTGTCGAACCTCGACGCCAAGCTGCGCGGCTACATGCGCGCCGAGCTCAAGCACATGCAGCACGAGCTCGGCACGACGACGATCTACGTCACGCACGACCAGGTCGAGGCGATGACGCTGGCGCATCGCGTGGCGGTCATGGACCGCGGCGTGCTGCAGCAGATCGGCACGCCGCGCGAGGTCTACGACATGCCGGCCAACCTGTTCGTCGCCGGGTTCATGGGCTCGCCGCCGATGAACTTCGTGCCGGGCCGGATCGAGAACGGACGCTTCGAGCGGCGCGGCATCAGCCTGCCGGTCGCCGACGCGCCCGAGAAGCAGGACGTGGTGCTCGGCTTCCGCCCGGAGGATGCCGAGATCGTCGAGCCCGGCCACGGCCTGTTCGATGCCACCGTGTTCGCGGCCGAGCCGACGGGCGACGTGACGCTCGTCACCCTGACCCTCGACGATCAGAGCATGGCCGTGAAGATGTCGAAGGACTTCGAGGTCGACTTCGATCGCAAGGTGGCCGTGCGCTTCCCGGTCCACCGCGGCTTCCTGTTCGACGCGGCCTCGGGCAAGCGCCTCGGCGCCCGCCTCGCCTGAGCCGCGGCGTCAGGCGAGGCCGAGGCGGCGGACCTTCACGGCCTCGGCCAGCCGGCGCAGCCCGCGGTCGCGCATCCCCAGCGCCTCGAGATGCTCGAGCGTGTTGAACAGGTAGTCGCGGCAGGCGCCGAGGGGACCCTCGGCGAGGGCCACGGCGTCGACGACCTCGTCGTCGCGAAGGCGGCCGGCATAGCGCTCGTGACGGCTATTGATCATGAAGGTGACGGCGTCGACCGGACCCTCGGCGGTCCGCAGGCGGACCCAGACCGGGCAGTAGGAGCCGGTCACCATCTCGCGCCGCCAGATGGCATCGAGCTCGGTTCCGACGGCATCGGCGGCGATGCGGAAGCCGACGCCCTGGCAGGAGCCGCCACGCTCGAGCCCGAGCATCAGGCCGGGCCGCTCCGGCGTGCCGCGCCCGAGCGGGGTCCACAGGCAGAACCGGCGATGCATGCCGTAGATCTGGCCGATGCGCCGCTCGACGAAGTGGAACGTCGGATTCCAGATCAGCGAGCCGTAGGCGAAGATCCAGAGGTCTGTGCCAGGCGGATGGCGGGCCAGCACCTGGGCCCGCGAGCAGCAGAGCTCCTCCTCGGAGAGGATGCGGACCTTGCCGTGCGTCGCCACGAACCGTTGCAGCGCCCCGGACAGCAGCGCCTCGCGCGTCAGCAGCATGATGCCCTGTCGATCCCGCCGGCAGGCACTCAGGCTTAGCGGTCGTCCTGCCCGGACCAAGTCCTGCCATAGCCCGGGCAGCGACTGTCAAGTGAAAGCGGCCGCCTTGACATCGCGGCGGTGTTGGTGCGGCTTTCCGGACCTCCGCCGCAGGCTGGGGAACTGCATGATCGTCGTGACCGGCGGCGCCGGCTTCATCGGCTCCTGTCTCGTCGAGGCGCTGGAGCGGCACGGGCTGGGCGAGCTCGTCGTCTGCGACCGGCTCGGCCGCGACGACAAATGGCGCAACATCGCCAAGCGGGCGCTCGCCGACATCGTGCCGCCCGAGCAGCTGCTGGACTGGCTCGACCGCCATGCCGGCAGCGTCGAGCTGATCTACCATCTCGGCGCGGTGTCCTCGACGGTCGAGACCGATGCCGACCTGATCGTCGACAGCAACTTCCGCCTGACGATGGCGCTGTGGGCCTGGTGCGCCCGGCACGGCACCCGCCTGGTCTACGCCTCGTCGGCGGCGACCTACGGCGACGGCAGCGCCGGTTTCGACGATGCGAGCGACCCGCTCTCGCTGGCGCGGCTGCGGCCGCTCAACGCCTATGGCTGGAGCAAGCACCTCACCGACCGCCGCATCGTCGCCCTCGACGCTTCGGGGGCGCCGCGGCCGCCGCAGTGGGCCGGCCTCAAGTTCTTCAACGTCTACGGCCCGAACGAGTATCACAAGGGCGGCCAGCGCAGCGTCGTGCCGCAGCTGTGGTCGCAGGTCCGCGAGACCGGCCGCGCCCGCCTGTTCCGCTCCTACCGGCCCGACTACCCCGATGGCGGTCAGCTCCGCGACTTCGTCTGGGTCGACGATGCCGTGGCCGTGATGCTCTGGCTGGGCGGGCATCCGGAGGTCAGCGGGCTGTTCAACGTCGGCAGCGGCCGGGCCCGCAGCTTCGCCGACCTCGCGCGCGCCGTGTTCCAGGCCATGGGCCGGGCCGAGGCGATCGAGTTCGTCGACATGCCGGAAGCGCTGCGCGACCGGTACCAGTACTACACCTGTGCCAGCCTCGACCGCCTGCGGGCCGCCGGGTGCCCGCTGCAGACGACCTCGCTCGAGGAGGGTGTTCGCCGCTATGTGCAGGACCATCTCGAGGCCCATGACCCCTATCGCTGAGCCGCTCCGGCCGTGACCGCCCAGCATCCCCTCGACGAGGCGGCCGCGTTCCTCGACCGCATCCGCGGGGCCAGGATCCTCTGCGTCGGCGACGCGATGCTCGACTGCACGGTCGAGGGCGGCGTCGAGCGCGTCTCGCCGGAGGCACCGATCCCGGTGCTGCGGATGGAGTCCGAGCGGACGGTCCTCGGCGGTGCCGCCAACGTGGTGGCCAACCTTGCCTCGCTGGGCGCCCGGGCCGAGCTCGTCGCCGTCGTCGGCGCCGACCGGGAAGGCGACGCGCTCGAGACCCTCCTGGCCGAGCGCGCCAGCGCCGCGCTGGTCCGCGCCGCCGACCGGCCGACAATCGTCAAGACCCGCTATGTCGCCGGCAACCAGCAGCTGCTGCGGGTCGACCGCGAGCGCGGCGGCCGGCTCGATGCCGCTGTGCTGGCGGCCCTGCGCGACCGAGCCCTTCACGCCCTCGGCGCCGCCGACGCATTGATCCTGTCCGACTACGGCAAGGGGGTCGTCGACGGAGCCCTGACCGTCCCGCTGATCGAGGCGGCACGACGGTCGGGCAAGCCCGTGCTGGTCGATCCCAAGGGTCGGGACTATGCGCGCTACCGCGGTGCCACCGTGGTCACGCCCAACCGGTCCGAGCTGGTCACCGCGTCCGGCGGCGACCTCGCCGACGACGAGGCCGTCGCCGCGGCGGCGGAGCGGCTGCGCGCCGGCATCGCGGTGGACTGGCTGCTGACCACGCTCGGCGGCGCCGGCATGCTGCTGGCCGGCGCGGACGGCAGGACCCGCATCCCCGGCGTGCGCCGCGAGGTCTACGACGTCGTCGGCGCCGGCGACACCGTGCTGGCGACGATGGCGGCGCTGGTGGCGGCGGGCTGCGGCGTCCCTTCGGCGGCCTGGCTGGCCAACCTCGCCGGCAGCGTCGTCGTCGGCCGGCGCGGTACGGCCACCGTCAGCGACAGCGACCTGCGCAACGCGCTGGCCGAGCAGCGCGGGACCCAGCACGAGAGCAAGATCCTCGGCCGCGAGGCGGCGATACGCCTGGTCGGCGAGGCGCGGCAGCGCGGCCGTCGCATCGGCTTCACCAATGGCTGCTTCGACATCCTGCATCCGGGGCATGTCAGCCTGATCGCCCAGGCACGGCTGCGCTGCGACGTCCTGGTCGTCGGGCTGAACAGCGACGCCTCGGTCCGCCGTCTCAAGGGTCCCGAGAGGCCGGTCAACGACGAGCGCGCCCGGGCGCACGTGCTGGCGGCCCTCTCGGGCGTCGATGCGGTCGTGATCTTCGACGAGGACACGCCGCTCGAGCTGATCCGCGCCTTGCGTCCGGACCTTCTCGTCAAGGGCGCCGACTACACACGGGACCAGGTCGTGGGCGGCGCGGACGTCCGCGCGTGGGGCGGCGAGGTCTACCTTGCCGAGCTGATGCCGGGCCGCAGCACGACCGCCACCATCGCCCGGATCGGCAAGGGCTCGTGAGCACCCACCCGCTGCGCGGCCGCCGGCCCGGCTCGGCGCTGGTCCTGCGTCTCGGCTCCAGCCTGCGCTCGCTGGCGGCGATGTTCCATCGCGACCAGACGCATGTGAGCCTGCACACGCTGGCGCTGGCCCGCTGGGTGGCGATCATCGGCCAGGCCTTCACGCTGCTGCTCGTGCATTTCTCGCTCGACATCCCGTTGCCGCTGGCGGCACTGCTGCCGGCGGTCGGGCTGAGTGCCCTGATCAACCTCGCATTGTCGATCGGCTTCAAGGCGACGACCAGGCTGCCCGAGCCGGGCGCCTTCGTGCTGCACAGCTACGATGTGCTGCAGCTGGGCTACCTGCTGGCGCTGACGGGCGGCGTGCAGAACCCGTTCGCGCTGCTGCTGATGCTGCCGGTGGCGATCGCCGCGTCCACCCTCGGGCGCGTCTGGGCCGTAGCGGTCACGCTGATCACGCTGGTGCTGATCGGTCTCCTCGCCCTCTTCCCCGGCGATCTCCCCTGGCGTTCCGGCGGCCTGAGCCTGCCGGCCCTCTACATCGTGGGATCATGGACGGCGCTGACCATCGGGACCGTGCTCGTCGCCGCCTACGCCTGGACGGTGGCGGAGGATGCCCGTCGCCGGGCCAGCGCGCTCGCCGCGACCCAGCTGGCGCTGGCCCGTGAACAGCAGTTGTCGGCGCTGGGCGGCCAGGCGGCGGCAGCGGCGCACCTCCTCGGCAGCCCGCTCTCGACCATCGCGGTCATCGCCAAGGAGCTGGTGCGCGAGCTGCCGGCCGGCAGTCCCCTGACCGAGGAGGCCCAGGAGCTGCTCGGCCAGGCCAAGCGCTGCCGCGAGATCCTGCAGACGCTGGGCCGGTCGCCGCACGACCCGGGCCACGAGCGGTTCACTCGGGCACCGTTGAGTACGCTTCTCGAGACCCTGGCCCAGGAATTCGGCCGGCCGGAGGTCGAGGTCTCGGTCACCACGCTGGCGGTCGATGGCACGCCCGAACCGCAGGTCGTCCCCGTGCCCGAGCTGCGTCACTCGCTGGCCAACCTCATCGACAACGCGATCCGGTTCGCGCGTCAGGCGGTCAAGGTGACGGTGCGGCCATCCAAGGCCGGTGTGACGCTGACGATCGAAGACGATGGTCCGGGCTTCTCGCCCGAAGTCCTCGACTGGCTGGGCGAGCCGTACCTTTCGACGCGCAGCGAGGAAGGCGGACTTGGCCTGGGAATCTTCATCGCGATTACCCTCCTTGCCCGAAGCGGCGCGACGCTTCATGTTCACAACAACATCAGGGGTGCCTGTGTGACCGTCACATGGCCCCCGAATGCGCTCGAGCGGGCCAGCGAGGAGACGTCACATGAGCGACGAGGTCGTTGACCGCCTCGCCGCACCAGGCGGCACCGGCATCGGGTCGGCCGACCATGCGCCCGGCCTGCTCCTCTGCGACGACGATACGCCGCTGCGCAAGAGCCTCGAACGTGCTCTCGAGCGCCGCGGTTTTCGGGTCTACGGCGCGGAAAGCCTCAAGGAAGGCCTCAACCTCGCGCACACCATCCGGCCCGAATACGCCGTGGTCGACCTGCGGCTGGAGGACGGCAGCGGCATCGAGCTGGTCAAGCGCCTGCGCGAGCTGCACCCGAAGTGCCGCATCGTCATCCTCACCGGCTACGGCAACATCGCCACGGCCGTGGCCGCGGTGAAGGCCGGGGCCGTCGACTACCTGGCCAAGCCGGCCGATGCCGACGACGTCATCAACGCCCTGCTGGCGACCGGCAGCGGGTTGCCCCCACCGCCCAGCAACCCGATGTCCGCCGACCGCGTCCGCTGGGAGCACATCCAGCGGGTCTTCGAGCAGTGCAACCGCAACGTCTCCGAGACGGCGCGGCGCTTGAACATGCATCGTCGCACCCTGCAGCGCATCCTCAACAAGCGAGCACCGCGAGAGTAGGATCGCGCGCGACGGTAATTCGGGGAGGCAGGCGCCATGAATGGCGAGGCAGCTGGCCAGCTGGCGGGACAGAAGCTCCTGCTGGTCGACGATGACGCGCCCCTGCGCCGGAACATGGTGCGGTCCCTCGAGAAGGAGGGCTTCGTCGTCGCCGCCGCCGCGGGGCTGAAGGAAGCCTACGAGGTCGCCGCCGACTTCGCGCCGGATCTGGCCGTCGTCGACCTCAACCTGCAGGACGGCCACGGCATGGAGCTGGTCAGCGGCCTGCAGCAGCTGCGGCCGGGCATTCGCGTGGTCGTCCTCACCGGCTACGACAGCATCGCCTCGAGCCTCGTGGCGCTTCGCGCCGGCGCTGCCGGCTACCTCGCCAAGCCCGTCCAGATGAAGGACCTCGTCGCGGTGCTCCAGGGCGCGGCGCCGGAGGTGGTCGATCCGGGCAGCAACCCGATGTCGGCCGACCGCGTCCGCTGGGAGCACATCCAGCGGGTCTTCGAGCAGTGCAACCGCAACGTCTCCGAGACGGCGCGGCGGCTCGACATGCACCGTCGCACCCTGCAGCGCATCCTGTCCAAGCGCGCGCCGCGGCCCTGACGCCTGCTACGCTGCGGCGCGCTGCAGCTTCCAGGCGCCGATCTTGCCTGCACGACCGCGCACCGGCACTTCGCTGAGCGGGATCAGACCGACCAGAAGGTCTTCGTCGTCCGCCCCGAGGACCTGACGGGCGGACTGGACGACGTCATCCGAGACGATGAGGTCGGTTTCCTGCTGCCTGGTCATCGCCTCGAGACGGCTCGCCACGTTGACCGTATCGCCGATGACGGTGAACTGGAACTGCCGGGCACCGCCGATGTCTCCCATCAGCACCGGGCCGAAATGGATGCCGATGCCGGCCCGGATCGGCGGCTCTCCCACCCGTCCTCGCTCGGTCGCCCAGGCCTCAAGGTCGCGCAGCAGATCCCGTGCCGACCGCACGGCGTCGGCAGCAGCGGCCGGATGGGCATCCGGCACGCCGAAGCAGGCGAGGGCCCCGTCGCCCATGAACTTGTCGACCATCCCGCCATGGGCGAAGACGGCCCGTTCCACACGGGTGTGGAACTCGCGGAGCATCGCCATCGCCGCCTGCGGGGACATCGGCTCGCTGAGGCGCGTGAAGCCGACGATGTCGACGAACATCACGGCGGCGGGCTGGGTGCGCTCCAGCGACGTCTCGCTGTCGGCGAGCCGGTCGACCACGGTCGGCGCGAAGTAGCGGCCGAGATTGGCGCGCTGCCGCTCGAGCCGTCGGCGCCGCCGCTGCTCCGCGTTGATCCGGGCGGCCTCGACCAGGGCCGCCGAGAGCAGGCACGCCAGCGACGGCAGCACGATCCCGAGCCAGATGTTCGCGGCCATGAAGGCCCAGCTCGCGACCGCCATCCAGGCGACCACGAGGCCCAGCGACACGCCAATCGACCAGCTGAGCGAACGACGACCGGCAAGGGCGGCGGCAAGGACCGCAAGGCCGACGATGGCGAGGACATCGGCCAGGCCGGTGGCCCGATTGCGGATCAGCGAGCGGCCGTGAAGGATGTTGTCGATAGCCGTGGCGTGGTGCTCGACCCCGGGCAGGGAGCCGTCGAACGGCGTGGCGAAGCGATCGCCGGCGGCGGTGACCGTGGCACCGAGCAGGACGATGCGGTCGCGCAGGCCTGCCGGGTCGACCTTGCCATCGAGCAGGTCGATCAGCGACACCCGCCGGATGGTGCCCTCGGGTCCGTAGTGATTGACCCAATGGCGGGTGCCGTCATCGGTCGGGACCTCGTGGTCGCCAATGCGCAACCCTTCGCCGAGGACCACCTGCGTACCGCCGCGCGGCGTTCCCGACCACAGCCGGACGGCCTCGACCGGCAGCGACGGGAAGAGCTTGTCCTCGTAGGCGAAGACCGGCAGGCCGTAGCGCAAGGAGCCGTCGATTTCGGTCAGCACCGTGACATGGCCCAGGCTCTGGCTGGCAGGTGCAAGCGGGCCCGCCGGCATGAGCAGACCAGCGGCCGGCGGAGCCGCGGGAAGGGCGGTTCCCCTGGGCTGCGTGAACACGGGCAGGGCGGACTGGCGGAGCGTCGCAGGCGTGCCCACCGCGTTGCCATTGGCAGCCTCGAACACGAAGGCATAGGCGAGGGCCACGTCGCCCGCCGAGGCGATTGCCGCCGCGAGGTCGGCGTCCGGATCGGCGTGCTCCAGGGCGGACCCGAGCGCCTTGGCGGCATCGCTTGCGGCCGGCAGCTCCGCGAGGGCCGTGGCCATGGCTTGCCGGGCTTCGGGTACGAGGGCGGTCGTCGATTCGCTGAATAGCAGGTCGATGGCGATGACGCGGGCCCCGGATGCGGCGATGCGCCGGATGCCCTCGGCAATCGCGGTGCGCGGCACCGGCCATTGGCCAAGGCGGGTCACGGTGCGGTCGTCGATGACGACCTGCACGGTCTCGGGCCCTGGCTCGAGCGGCCCCCGCAGGCGGTAACGCCAGTCGAGCGTGGCGAGCTCGAGTGGCCGGACAACAAGAGCCGCCGCCTGCCATTGTGCCAGGCCAAGACATGCCAGGATCGCCAGCAGGGGCGCGAGGTAGCGTGCCCGGCGCGTCCCGGAGCCGGAACCGGAAGCCGGCGATACGGCGCTCAGTTGGGCACGCGGGCGAGAACGCGCTCGAGACGCGCGGCCGACCACGGAGCCGGCGCCGTCGGCGCTGCGCCAAGCACGGCCTCCGTGCCCTGGCCAGCCGCCAGGGTGACCTCGCCAGCGGGCGACGCCACGGCCACCGACCCCTCGATCACGAAGACACCCATCCCCACGCCGGTCGCCTCGACCAGCCACTCGGTCGATCGCACCGAGGCGACGGCCGCACGACTTTCGACTCTCAGCTGGCGTTCGCCCCCGGTCTCCCGGCCGATCAGCCGCATCACGCCGGTGACGAGGCTGATCACCGCATCGAGCCGGCGCTTCGGTCGATCGGCCTCCCAGCGCGCGAGCTTCATCTCGGTGGCCGAGCCGATGACCAGGCGGACGCCGTCGTCGCTCTCGATGACGACCCGTCCGTCGGCGGCCGTGCGGACCTCGTCGTCGACGAAGAGCGAGGCGCCGACCTCGAGCGTGGCGATCTGCGGGCCGCGCAGGACGAGGGCCTTGCCATCCTGGCTCACGACCTTGCCGACCAGCTCGGCGGCCGAGGCGCCGCAGGCTGCGCCAAGCAGCGCCACGACAAGCACAAGGATGCGGCCGAGCATCGGTCCCTCCGCCTCAACGCCGGGATAGGCCTGTTTGGCATGAGCCGGCAGGTGGGAACAAGCGAGCATGCGGGTTACCGGGGTATGCTCGACGGCGAGCCGTACCCCGAGGCCCGGCATTCGATGGCATGGTCGCGGAATGCTCCGAGCCCTCGCCATGCTTCTCGTGCCGTTGCTCGTCGCCTGCTCGGGCCAGCGTCCGGCGTCGACGATGGCGGATGGCACGGCCGTACAGCCGGTCTTCTGCTACCGCTCCCTGGCCGACATCGACTGCTATCTGGTCGAGGATCGCGAGCGCCCCGCGCAGCTGGTGGGGACGTGGTATCGGCCAGTGTCCGAAGCCCCGGGCGCCCCGGTGGTGCTGCGCTGAGCTTGCTTCAGCTGCCTCGGCGCAGGGCTTCGCGATGCAGCACGTACAGCCCGCTCAGGACCACGATGGCGGCCCCGAGCAGCATCCGGGCGTCGGGCCAGGAGCCGAACAGCAGCACGCCTAGGATCAGCGCATAGAGCATCTGGCTGTACTGGAAGGGCGCGATGATCGCCGCCGGCGCCGTGCGATAGGCGGCGACGAGCAGCAGGAAGCCTATGCCACAGCAGGACCCGCAGAACAGGAACAGCAGCCAGTCGGCCGGGGTGGGGCTGACCCAGACGAAGGGAAGCGTCAGTCCGGTCAGGACGGCAACCGTGAGATTGCCGTAGACGGCAAAGGTCTCCGGCGGGTCGCCCCGGACCACGCGCACGAGAATCGTGACGAAGGCGTTGATGAAGGCCGCGACGACGGCACCCAGTGCGGCCAGCTGGATCGCCTCGCCGCTGGGCCAGAGCATCACGAACACGCCGGCAAAGCCGGTCACGATCGCCGCCCACCGATGCCAGCCGACGCGCTCGCCCAGGAGCGGCACCGACAGCGCGGAGATGATCAGCGGCATCGCGAAGAAGATGGCGTAGACGTCGGCGAGCGGCAGCTTCGCGTAGGCGTGGAAGCCGAGCCAGGCGCCGACGACGCTGAGGCAGCCGCGCATCAGGTGCAGGCCGGGCCGCGCGGTGCGCAGCTGCGCCCGTCCGCCGCGGCGCAGGGCCACGATCGCGGCGATGGCGGCCGCCAGGGCGGCGTTGATCGCCATGATCTGCAGCGTGGCGTAGCGGTCGCTCAGCAGCTTGATCGAGGTATCCATGGCGGTGAACACGGCGAACGAGCCGAGCGCCAGCAGGATGCCGCGGCGGGCGAGCGCGCGCTCGTCCGCGAAGGTCGTCGAGAGCGCAGCGCGGGTGGTCGCCATCACTGTTCCAGCCTGGAGGTCGCGTCGCGGCCCCGGCGACGGTCCTAACAGATCGCAGGTCACGCTGGCGGAGTCGTCTGCCGGCGTCGGTCGCCGCCGGATGCCGCAAGGCCCATACCGTGACGATGGCGCAACGTCGCACCCCCGTTCCCGGCGCGGCGATTGCCATTTGCTTTCAAAGGGTCTTACTGGCCCGTCGTGGTTTCTGGCGGCGCTCGCGGTGCGACGGAAAGACAAATGACGTGACCGGCGTCGTGCCGATCCTGCTCGTGGCCCTGGGTCTCCTGCTCACGGCATGTGCCGGTCTGCTGCCGGCTCCGGCGGCGGCGGCGACGCGCCGGGTCTACGGCCTCGCCGCGGCGCTGTGCGCGATCGGCGCGGTCCTCGTCCTCGGCCGGCTGGTCGGGGCCGCCGCGCCGTCCTCGCTGGTCCTGCCGCTCGGGCTGCCGTGGATCGGCCTGCACCTGCGGATCGACGCCCTCGCCAGCTTCTTCCTGCTCATCGTCGACCTCGGCGGCCTGATCGCCTGCATCTTCGCCATGGGCTACGGCCTCGACGAGCCCGAGCCGCGCCGCGTCCTGCCCTTCGTTCCGGCGTTCCTCGCCGCCATGCACCTCGTGCTCCTCGCCGACGACGCGTTCACCTTCCTGGTCGCCTGGGAGTTCATGTCGCTCAGCTCTTGGGCGCTGGTCCTGGCGCGTCCGGAGGACCCCGAGAACAGCCGGGCGGCGCTGGTCTATCTCCTCATGGCGGCGATCGGGACGGCCTGCCTGCTGCTGGCGTTCGGCCTCCTGGCCGGCGCCCAGGGCGGCTACGACTTCGCCACGATGCGCCTGACCCGGCATGCGCCGTGGGTGACGATCCTCGCCACCGCGCTGGTGCTGGTCGGGACCGGCTCGAAGGCCGGCCTGGTGCCGCTGCATGCCTGGCTCCCGCTCGCCCATCCGGCGGCGCCCAGCCACGTGTCGGCGCTGATGAGCGGCGTGATGACCAAGATCGCCGTCTATGCCGCGCTGCGCCTGCTCCTCGACCTGATCGGCGATCCGGCGCCGTTCTGGGGGCCGCTGCTGATGGTCGTCGGTGCCGCCTCGGCCGTGCTCGGCCTGCTCTATGCGATCATGGAGACCGACCTGAAGCGGCTCCTCGCCTACAGCACGGTCGAGAACATCGGCTTCATCTTCGCCGCCATCGGCCTGGCGCTGGCGTTCCGCAGCAGCGGGCTGTCGGCCGGCATGGCCCTCGGCCTCACCGCGGCGCTGCTGCACGCCCTCAACCACATGCTGTTCAAGGGGCTGATGTTCATGGGCGCCGGTGCCGTGCTGCACGCCACCGGCAGTCGCGACATGGACCGGCAGGGCGGGCTGATCCATCGCCTGCCGGTGACCAGCGCCCTGATGCTGGTCGGCGCCTGCGCCATCTCGGCGCTGCCGCCGCTCAACGGGTTCGTCTCCGAGTGGCTGCTCTTCCAGGCCGTCCTGCAGAGCCCGGAGGTCCCGTCCTGGACCCTCCGCTTCCTGTCGCCGGCGGTCGGGGCGCTTCTCGCCCTGGCCGCGGCGCTGGCCGCCACCTGCTTCGTCCGCGCCTACGGCGTGGTCTTCCTCGGCCGGCCGCGTACCGCCGAGGCGGCGTCGGCGCATGAGGTCGACCGCTGGTCGCTGGCCGGCCTCGCGATCCCCGCCGCGCTCTGCGTGCTGCTCGGCGTGTTTCCGGGGCCGGTGATCGACATGCTGCGGCCCGTCGTCGCCGAGCTGAACCGCGGCGTCACGCTGCCGGCGCAGGGCGGCCTCGGCTGGCTGTCGCTGGTGCCGGTGGATCCCCGGCAGAGCTCCTACAACGGCCTGATCTTGCTGCTGTTCATCGCGGTGTCCGCAAGCCTGGTCGCCGGCCTCGTCCATCGCCTCGCCTCGCGCCGCGTGACCCGCGGACCGATCTGGGACTGCGGCTATCCCGAGCCGGCGACGAATACCCAGTACGGCGCCTCGAGCTTCGGCCAGCCGATCCGCCGGGTCTTCGGCACGCTGGCGTTCCGGGCGCGCGAGCAGGTCGACATGCCGCGACCCGGCGACCTGCGTCCGGCCCGCTTCTCCGTCAGTCTGCGCGACCTGGTCTGGGATACGCTGTACCGGCCGGTCGGGGACACCGTGCTGGGCGTCGCCGACCGGCTCAACCGGCTGCAGTTCCTGACCATCCGCATGTACCTTTCCCTGATGTTCGGGGCGCTCGTCTCCCTGCTGGCGGTGGTGGCGCTGTGGCGCTGATCGAGGCGTTCCTCGCCCAGGGCGTGCAGATGCTCCTCGTGCTGCTGCTCGCCCCGCTGCTGCTGGGCCTGGTGCGCAAGGTGAAGGCGCGCCTGCTGCGCCGGCGCGGGCCGGCGCTGGTCCAGCCCTATCGCGACATCCTCCGCCTGCTGCGCAAGGACGCCCTGCTGGCGGAGAACGCGTCCTGGCTGTTCCGCGTGGCGCCCTACGTGATCTTCGCCGCGATCTGGGTGGCGGCGGCCCTGGTGCCGACCTTCGCCACCGGGCTGCTGTTCAACTGGTCGGTCGACCTCATCGCCATCGTGGCGCTGCTCGGCACCGCGCGCTTCTTCCTGGCGCTCGCCGGCATGGATGTCGGCACCAGCTTCGGCGGGATCGGCGCCTCGCGCGAGATGATGATCGCGTCGCTGGCCGAGCCGGCCATGCTGCTCATCGCCTTCACGATGGCGCTCTTCGCCGGGACGACGCAGCTTTCCGGCATCGCCGGCTACATCCTGTCCCACGACGTCGGCCTGCGCGTGTCGCTGGGCCTGTCGCTCGTCGCCCTGGTGATGGTGGCGATCGCCGAGAACGGGCGCATCCCCGTCGACAACCCGGCGACGCACCTCGAGCTGACCATGGTCCACGAGGCCATGGTGCTCGAGTACTCGGGCCGGCACCTGGCGATGATCGAGGCGGCCGCGGCGCTCAAGCTGCTGCTCTACGTCTCGATGATCGGCTGCCTCTTCCTGCCCTACGGCATGGCGACGCCGGGCAGCGGCCCGGTCGCCATGCTGGCCGGGCTGGCGACCTACCTGGTCAAGCTCGCCGTCGGCGGCTGCCTGCTCGCCGTCTTCGAGACCAGCATCGCCAAGATGCGGGTGTTCCGGGTCGGCGAGTTTCTCGGCGGCGCGCTGATGCTGGGCTTTCTCGCCACGCTGCTGCTGTTCGTCTCGCGGGGCATGTGATGACCGGCAGCCTCGCCTTCGACATCTCGCACCTGCTCGCCGGCGGCATGGTCCTGGTGAGCTTCATGCTGCTCTACCAGGACCGCATGTACGGCATGCTGAACGCGTTCGCGCTGCATGCCCTGGTGCTGTCGCTGGCGGTGGCCTGGCAGGCCTGGATCCAGGATGCGCCGCACCTCTACGTGACGGCGCTGATCGCGCTCGTCTTCAAGGCGCTGGTCATCCCGGTGGCGCTTCGCCGGATCGTCGTGCGGCTGGGCATCCATCGTTCCGTCGAGCAGGTGGTGGGCGTCGGCCTGACCATGCTGGCCGGCATCGCGCTGACGGCGCTGGCGATCCTCGTGGTGCTGCCGGTGACCGTGAGCAGCGATGCCGTGGCCCGCGAGGACGTCGCGTTCGCCCTGGCCGTCGTGCTGCTGGGCCTGCTGATGATGATCACCCGGCGCAACGCGGTCAGCCAGGTGGTCGGCTTCATGTCGCTCGAGAACGGGCTGATCCTCGCCGCCACGGGTGCCCGGGGCATGCCGCTGGTCGTCGAGATCAGCGTCGCCTTCTCGGTGCTGATCGCGTTCATCGTCTTCGGCATCTTCCTGTTCAGGATCCGCGAGCGCTTCGACAGCGTCGACGTCCAGGCCCTCGACCGGTTCCGCGGAGACCGCGCTTGAGCGACCTCGGCTCGCTGGCGGTCTGGGCCGTGATCGGCGCGCCGGCGGTGGCGATCGTCGCGCTGGCGGTGATCCGCAGCTACCGGCTCTCGGCCCGGCTGAACATCCTGGCGACCCTCGTCGCCTGGATCGGCGCCCTCGTCCTGCTGACCGCACGCCCGGCGCCGGGCGACTTCATCCTCGTCGACGACTTCAACGTCTACCTGATCGCGCTCAATACCTTCGTCGGCTTCACCACGAGCATCTTCAGCGCCACCTACATCCAGCACGAGATCGACACCGGCCGGCTGACGCCGCTCTACCTTCGCTTCTACCACGCCATGTACCAGGCCATGCTCGGGGCGATGAGCCTGGCGCTGCTGTCGAACAATGTCGGGCTGATGTGGGTGTCGATCGAGGTGGCGACGCTCACGACCGTGCTCATGGTCGGGATCTACCGGACCGCCGAGGCGCTCGAGGCCGCCTGGAAATACTTCATCCTCGGCAGCGTCGGCATCGCCCTCGCGTTCTTCGGCACGATCCTCGTCTACCTCGCGGCGCAGGAAGTGCTGGGCGAGGGGCTGCCGGCGCTGGCCTGGAGCCGGCTGGTCGGCGAGGCGCACCGCCTCGACCCGGCCCTGCTCAACCTCGCCTTCGTCTTCCTGCTGCTGGGTTACGGGACGAAGGTGGGCCTGGCGCCGCTGCACGCCTGGCTGCCCGACGCCCATGCCGAGGGACCGACGCCGATCTCCGCGGTGCTGTCGGGGCTGCTGCTGAACGTCGCCCTGTTCGCCGTGCTGCGCTTCAAGATGGTGATGGCCGGCAACGCGGCGGCGCTGGCGCCGGGCCCGCTGATGATCACGATGGGCCTGGTCTCGGTCGTGTTCGCCGCGCTGATGCTCTACCGCCGGCGCGACATCAAGCGGCTGTTCGCCTACAGCTCGATCGAGCACATGGGGATCATCACCTTCGCCTTCGGCATGGGCGGGCCGCTCGCCAACTTCGCCGGGCTGCTGCACATGACGATGCACAGCCTGACCAAGTCGGCGATCTTCTTCGCCGTCGGCCACATCGCCCAGGTCAAGGGGACGCAGCGCCTGTCGCAGCTGCGCGGGCTGGGGGCGACGCATCCGCTGCTCGCCTGGGGCCTGGCGCTGGGCGTGATCGCCATCGCCGGGCTGCCGCCGATGGGCGTGTTCATGTCCGAGTTCCTGGTCGTCACCTCGACCTTCGCCCGCGAGCCGCTGCTCGCCGTTCCGCTGGTGCTGGGCCTGCTGCTGGCGCTGGGCGCGCTGATGATGCGCCTGCAGGGCGTGATCTTCGGCCCGCCGACCGGCTCGACCGAGCCGGCGAAGGCGACCTACGTGCCGCTGTTCGCCCACCTCGCCATCGTCCTGTGCGGCGGCCTGTGGCTGCCGCCGCCGGTCGTCGCCTGGTTCCAGCATGTGGCGAGCCTGTTGGGATGAGCGACCTGCCGGGCCTCGCCAGCATCCTCGATGGCATCGAGCCCGTGGCCGGGCACCGGCCGTGGCCGCGCTATCCTGTCGGCGCCGCGGCCTGGCAGGCGCTCGCTGCCAGCCTCGCCGGCGGCCGTCTCGAGCTCGTCGGCCTCTGGGGCGATCCCCCGCTGGTGCACATGGCGCTGCGCGATCCGCCGGCAGGCACGCTCGCCGTCGCCAGCATCGACGCCTCGACCGGCCGCTTCCCCTCCGTCGGCCGCGTGCATCCCCCGGCCATCCGCCTCGAGCGGACCGTCTACGACCTGTTCGGGCTGCTGCCCGAGGGCGCCGCCGACGACCGGCCCTGGCTCGATCACGGCCAGTGGCCGCTGGTCCAGCCCATGGGCCCGGCGACGCCGCATCGCCCGGCCTTCAGCGCCTATGCCTTCCTGCCCGTCGAGGGACCGGGCCTGCACCAGATTCCGGTCGGGCCGGTGCATGCCGGGATCATCGAGCCGGGCCATTTCCGCTTCACCGCCAACGGCGAGACCGTCGTCCGCCTCGAGCAGCGGCTGGGCTGGGTGCACAAGGGCATCGAGCGGCGGCTGGTCGGGACGCCGGTCGACGAGGCGGCACGGATCGTCGGCCGCGTCTCGGGCGACAGCACGGTGGCCTATGCGTTCGGCTTCGCCCGCGCGGTCGAGGCGGCGCTCGGCGTCGAGGCGCCGCCACGGGCGCACGCGCTGCGCGGCGTCATGGCCGAGCTCGAGCGCGTCGCCAACCATCTGGGCGACGTCGGGGCGATCTGCAACGACGCGGCCTTCGCCGTCATGCTCGCCCACTGCGGCTACCTGCGCGAGCAGGTCCTGCAGGCCGCCGACGCCTGCTTCGGGCATCGCCTGATGATGGACCGGGTGGTGCCGGGCGGGGTCGCGGCGGACCTCGACGATGCCGGCCGCCGCCAGCTCGCGGCACTCGTGCAGGGCACCCGGACCCGGTTCGCGAGGCTGGTCGATCTCTACGACAGCACGCCGTCGCTGCAGGACCGGACGGTGTCGACCGGGAGGGTCGACGGCGCGCTCGTCCGGCAGTGGGCGGCCGGCGGCCATGTCGGGCGCGCCTCGGGCCGGGATTTCGACGGCCGCCGGGCCGTGCCCTATCCGCCCTACGACCGGCTGAGCTTCGAGGTGCCGGTGCTGGAGGCTGGCGATGTCGACGCCCGGGTCTGGATCCGCATCCGGGAGATCGGCCAGAGCCTCGGCCTGATCGAGCAATTGCTCGACGCGCTGCCCGGCGGGCCGCTGCGGACGGCGCTGGCGCCGCCACCCCGGTCGGCCGAGGGCATGGCCCTGGTCGAGGCCTTCCGCGGCGACCTGCTGGTGTGGCTGCGCCTGTCGCCCGGCCTGTGCATCGAGCGCTGCCATCCGCGCGATGCGTCGTGGTTCCAGTGGCCGCTGCTGGAAGTCGCCGTCGAGGGCAACATCGTCGCCGACTTCCCGTTGTGCAACAAGAGCTTCAACTGCTCCTACTCGGGCCACGACCTGTGACGGGAGGCGGCGCTTGACCCGGCGGATCCTGCTCGAGGGCCTGGTCGGCCGGCCGGCGACCCTGCCGGCCCCGCGCCCGTCGGCCGATGCCCTGGCCGAGCTTGCCCGGACGGTCGACCGGGCGGCCCGGCGCCGTCTCGGCCGCTCGCTGTCGTTCCGCGAGGTCGACGCCGGCTCCTGCAACGGCTGCGAGCTGGAGATCCACGCCCTCAACAACATCGTCTACGATCTCGAGCGCTTCGGCTTCCACGTGGTCGCCAGCCCGCGCCATGCCGACGTCCTGCTGGTCACCGGGCCGGTGACGCGGAACATGGCCTTCGCCCTGCAGCGCACCTGGGACTGCACGCCGGAGCCGCGCTGGGTCGTGGCGGTCGGCGACTGCGCCGCCGGCTGCGGCGTGTTCGCCGGCTCCTACGCCCTTGCCGGCGAGACCGGTGCGGTCAGCGAGGTGCTGCCGGTCCACCTGCACATCCGCGGCTGCCCGCCGACGCCGACGCAGCTGCTCGAGGGGCTGCTGGCGCTGATGGAGGCCTGATCAGCCCGGGCCGGCCTGCACCAGCGGGCTGCGGCCGCGGCGCAGCCGGCGCATCGCCATGGCCCTGATCTCGCCCAGGTCCTCGAGGCTCGGCAGGATCATCTCGCGCAGGCCGGTGCCGATCTGCCGGCGGAACAGCAGCATCAGGATCACCGCCACCAGCAGGTTGGCGGCGAGCACGGCCAGTGCCGCGCCGGCGACGCCGCCGGACGGCGCCAGCCACCAGGTCAGGAGGCCGTTGGCCGCCACGCCGGGGCCGAAGACGATGGCGCCGAAGCGGGCATGGCCACGCGCGGTCAGGCTCGGGAACAGCATCATCGTCAGGCAGGCGGGGATGGCGGCGGCGAGGAGGATGCGGAACGCGGTGACATGCGGGGCGAACTCCGCTCCCAGCATCACCCGCAGGAACGGTCCGGCGACGAGCGCGAGCAAGGCGGCGCAGACCGCCATCACGGCGAGCACCAGGCGCGCCACCCGCACCGAGTCGCGGGCGGCGGCAACATCCGAGGCCGAGCGGACGCCATGGCTGAACAGCACGACGCCGACCGCCGTCGCCACCTCGACGATCATCTCCGACAGCCGCAGCAGGCCGAAATAGATCCCCAGCGAGTCGGCCGGCAGCTTGGCGTTGACCACCCAGATGCCGACCCGGCCCATCAGGATCATCAGCAGGATGCCGGAGGCGAAGGCGATCCCGGCACGCAGCATCCGCCGGATCAGCGCGCCCTCCGGCAGCGCCAGGGTCAGCAGGCCGCGCAGCTGGATCACCAGCCACAGGCCCGCCGCGGCATGCGCCAGCAGCAGCAGCCAGAGCGCCGCGACGAGGTCGAGCCGGCCGAGCAGCCACAGGGCGATGGTGCCGTTCAGCATCACCACGCGCGAGACCAGCTCCGACTGGTTCAGCGCGCGGATGGCGCCCTGGCCGAGGAAGACGCCCTGGCCCATGCGGATCAGCAGCATGGCGGCGGTCGAGCCGGCGACCAGGGCCAGCGTGCCGGTCGTCAGCGAGAAGTCGCCCCAGTGCAGGGAGACGGCGGCGCCGAGACCGGCGGCGAGCCCCAGCGGCAGCCACAGCAGCAGCAGCAGCGAGGTGACGGCCGCGGCATTGGCGCCACCGCGGCCGATCTGCTGCGCCGCCGCCTGCCGCAGCCCGAGGTCGCAGGCGACCGACACCACCATGGTCGTCGCCACGACGTAGCCGTAGAGCCCGAAGTCGGCCACCGGCAGGCTGCGGGCGAGCAGCAGGAACACCAGGAAGTTCGAGCCGCGGTTGGCGAGGCGCGTGACCAGGACCCAGAGCGACTCGACGAGCATCCGGCCGTTCATCGGCGAGCGCTTCTCCGGAGCAGGGCAGGACCGTGGCGGCACGGCTGCGGCCGCCTCGCCGGAGACCCTACGGGCGACGGATTAACCAAGGCTTGCCGGCCGCCGGGCAGGGGTCAGATGCCGCTGCCGGCCCAGGCGTGGTCGAGCAGCGAGCGCGCCGCCGCGACTGTCAGCTCGCGCGGGTTGCCGCCGGCGGTGGGATCCTTCACCGCCATCTCGGCGAGCTCGTCGAAGCGGTTGTTGCCGACGTTCAGGCCCTGCAGCGTGGCCGGGATGCCCAGCTCCTCGCGCAACCCGAGGATCCAGCCCTGGACGGCGTCGAATCCGCCGCCGAGCCCGAGCCAAGCGCCGAGGCGGGCGAGCTTGTCCTCGACGGCCGGGCGGTTGAAGGCCAGCACGTAGGGCATGAACACGGCGTTGGTCAGGCCGTGGTGGGTGTCGTAGACCGAGCCGATCGGGTGGCTCAGGCTGTGGATGGCGCCGAGGCCCTTCTGGAAGGCGACGGCGCCCATGGCCGAGGCGGTCAGCATCTTGCCGCGCGCCTCGAGGTCGCCACCGTCGCGGACCGCGCGCGGCAGCGCCTCCTTGACCAGCCGGATGCCCTCCACCGCGATGCCCTCGGCCATCGGATGGTAGCCGGGTGCCAGGTAGGCCTCGAGGCAGTGGGCGAGCGCATCCATGCCGGTGCCGGCCGTCAGCTTCGCCGGCAGGCCGACCGTCAGCAGCGGGTCGAGGATGGCGGTCTTCGGCATCATCAGCGGGTGGAAGATGATCTTCTTGGTGTGCGTCGCCTCGTCGGTGATCACGCCGGCGCGCCCTACCTCGCTGCCGGTGCCGGCCGTCGTCGGCACGGCGACGATGGGGCGGATGCCGGCCGGATCGGCCCGGGTCCACCAGTCGCCGATGTCCTCGAAGTCCCACATCGGCCGGGCCTGACCGGCCATGAAGGCGATCACCTTGCCGGCGTCGAGGCCGCTGCCGCCGCCCACTGCCACCACGCCGTCGTGGCCGCCGCCGCGGAGCACCTCGAGGCCGGCGGCGACGTTGGCGGCGACCGGATTGGAGCGGACGTCGGCGAACAGACCCGGGGCGAGCCCGTCCTCGCGGAGGATGCCCTGCACCTGCTCGATGATCGCGCTCGTGCGCAGGCCCGCGTCGGTGACGACCAGCGGCCGCGCGATGCCGGCGTTGCGGCAAGCCTTCGCCACCTTGCGGATCGCCCCGGCACCGAACAGCACCGTCGTCGGGTAGTTCCACGTCGTCGAGAGCGTCGCGAAGTCGGGCATCGGTGCGGTCCGGCTGATCGGTCTGGCGGGCTCTCGTAGCGCACCCCGGCGGCCGTGCGCTAGCCACGCGGGCGGCCCCTCCCTATAGTCCGGCGCCGCCATGACCCCGACCACTCCCGAACCCCTTCGCTACGACGACGACTACATCCGCGGCATCCTCAAGCGGGTGAAGGTGAGCGCCATGGTCGGCGCCAGCGCCAACGACATGCGGCCGTCGTACTTCGCCATGCTCTACCTGCAGAACAAGGGTTTCCGGATCATTCCGGTGAACCCGCGCTATGCAGGCGAGAAGATCCTCGGCGAGACCGTGTACAGTTGCATTGGCGACATCCCGCTGGTTCCCGACATGGTTCAGGTCTTCCGCAAGAGCGAGGAGGCCGGCGCCGTCGTGGACGAGGCCATCGCCAAGGGAATCAAGGTGATCTGGATGCAGCTCGGTGTCCGCGACGACGCCGCGGCCGCCCGCGCCGAAGCCGCCGGATGCGCCGTCGTCATGGACCGGTGTCCGAAGATCGAATACGGGCGGCTCTTCGGCGAGATCGGCTGGCTGGGCGTCAACCGCGGCGTCATCTCGGCCAAGAAGGGTCAGGCCATCCAGCTTGCCACCCGCAAGGCACAGCTTTTCAGAACCTAGCCACACGACCTGGGAGTCACCAATGGCCTACGGCTTCGAGACCCTGGCGGTACACGCCGGCGCCGCTCCGGATCCCACCACAGGCGCCCGGGCGGTGCCGATCTACCAGACGACGTCCTACGTCTTCGACGACGTCGACCATGCGGCATCGCTGTTCAATCTGCAGCAGTTCGGGAACATCTATTCCCGCCTGACCAACCCGACGGTTTCCGTGCTCGAGGAGCGCGTCGCAGCGCTCGAAGGCGGCACCGCCGCCTGTGCCACGGCATCGGGACACGCCGCACAGTTCCTGACCTTCCTCAACCTGCTGAGCCCCGGCGACAACATCGTCTCGTCGAGCAAGATGTACGGCGGCTCGATCTCGCAGATGAGCACGACGTTCCCGCAGTTCGACTGGTCGGCCAAGTTCGTCGATCCGCGCGAGCCCGAGAACTTCCGTCGCGCCATCGACGGCAAGACCAAGGCGCTGTTCATCGAGAGCGCCTCGAACCCGGACGGCATCGTCACCGACATCGAGGCGATCGCCAACATCGCGCACGAGGCGGGCGTGCCGCTCGTCGTCGACAACACGATGCCCTCGCCCTACCTCTGCCAGCCGCTGAAGTGGGGTGCCGACATCGTCGTCCATTCGCTGACGAAGTATCTCGGCGGCCAGGGCAACTCGATCGGCGGCATCATCGTCGAGGGTGGCAAGTTCGACTGGTCGGCGTCGAAGAAGTTCCCGCAGATGACCGAGCCGTGCGCGGCTTACCACGGCCTGCGGTTCCACGAGACCTTCGGCAACCTGGCGCTGACCGTGCGCAACAAGGCGATCGGCCTGCGCGACATGGGTCCGTGTCTGGCGCCGCTCAACGCCTTCCTGATCCTCAACGGCATCGAGACGCTGCCGCTGCGGATGGAGCGGCACGTCGCAAATGCCGACAAGGTCGCGGCCTTCCTGAGTACCCATCCGCAGGTCGCCTGGGTGTCGTACGCCCGTCTGCCGAACAACAAGACGCCGCTCGTGGACAAGTACTGCCCGCGCGGGCTCGGCTCGGTCTTCACCTTCGGCGTGAAGGGCGGCTACGCCATGGGCGTCAAGGTCGTCGATGCCTGCCAGCTGCTGAGCCACGTCGCCAACATTGGCGATACTCGCTCGCTGATCATCCATCCCAGTTCGACGACGCACCGGCAGCTGACCGAGGATCGGCAGATCGCGGCCGGCGCCGGTCCGGACGTCATCCGCATCTCCGTCGGCATCGAGACCGTGGACGACATCATCGCCGATCTCGATCAGGCCCTGCGCAAGGCGGCCGCCTGAGGAGATCAGTCTTCTCGCCCGGCGCGGTCGTCGAAGCCGCGTCGGGCGCTGATGTGCATCAGGACGACCAGCACGACGGCAAGGAGCAGGGTGGCGGCGCTGCCGCCGCCGAGGGCCAGCCAGCCATAGAGACCCAGCTCGACATCCCCGAGCTCTTCCCAGATCCACCAGGCGACAAGCCCGCTGGCGGCGAGGAGGGCGAGCAGGGCGACGACAGTGAGGGTGCGCACGGCAATGTCCGGTGAACGGTTGTCGTCCGCAAGCTAGGACGCTTGGGTGGTGGCGGCGAGAACGGCAACGCCACGCCTCCCCGGAGGATGCATCGCTGGTCGAGCCGATCGATATCCACGTCGCCGATCCCGCCGAGCGCGACGCTGCGTTTGACCTGCGGATCGCGGTGTTCTGCGACGAGCAGGGCGTCCCGCTTGAGCTCGAGCTCGACGCCCACGAGGACGCAGCGACGCATGTCGTCGCCATTTGCCGCGGCACGGTCGTCGGTACACTGCGGTGGCGGCCGATCTGCGGCGGGGCGCGGGCCAAGATCGAGCGGGTCGCGGTGGCGCGTTCGCACCGCGGCACCGGTCTGGGGCGGGCCCTGATGCTCTGGGTGCTCGAGCGCCTCGATGCGATGGCCCTGCGCGACACGGTCCTGCATGCGCAGGTTCACGCGAGGATGTTCTACGAGCGCCTGGGCTATGCCGCCGAGGGCGAGCCGTTCGACGAGGACGGCATTCCGCACATCAGAATGCGACGGCTGTCGCCGCTGCGCTGATCTGCGGCGCGGACCGTGCGTCACCCGGAAGGTGGCGTGGCTCCCCGGGGACGCTGCCGCTTCGCGTCACCTTCCGGCTGGAGACGTTGCGCCTCGCCATTCCAGGCGGTCCGGAACGCCCTGGCAGCGAACTTGAGGGCCGCCCGGACATCGCTCGGCGCAAGTCCTCGATGCGAGGCCGCGACTTCCTCGACCGTCAGGCCGTCACCGAGTTGGGCCAGCAGGAGCTCGACGGTAACGACGGTGCCCCGGACGATCGGCTTGCCGATCATCTTCTCCGGATCGCTCACGATGCGGGGCTGGGTTTCCGCGCTCAAGGCGAACCCCTCCGCATGTTCCTCATCCTCCGCCGCTATATGCGCGATTATGCGATTAAAGGCCGACTAACACAACCCGTGGAATCACGGTCGGAGCTGCCATGCGGCCGGCGGTCGTGACCCCGTGCCCGTCGCCCGACGCGGTTGCGATCGTTCCGGCGATGGCGGAGCCAGGCTACCACATCAGGCGGCCGTGGCTCGCCGCCACCACAACCCCTTGCCAAACGCCTTGTTCGCCCCGATTGTCTGTCCATGGCGCGTGAGCCTTCGAGCGACGCTCGCATCCTCGCCGTTCTCGGCCCGACCAACACGGGCAAGACCCATTTCGCCGTCGAGCGCATGCTGGCCCATCCGACCGGCATGATGGGTTTCCCCCTGCGGCTGCTGGCTCGCGAGATCTACGACCGGATCGTCGCCCTGCGCGGGCCCGCCGCGGTGGCGCTGATCACAGGCGAGGAGAAGATCGGCAGCGACAGCGCCCGCTATGTCGTGGCGACGGTGGAAGCGATGCCGCTGGAGCGGCGTGTCTCGTTCCTGGCGGTCGACGAGATCCAGCTCTGTGCCGATCGCGAGCGGGGCCACATCTTCACCGACCGGCTGCTCAATGCGCGCGGCCTCGACGAGACGATGTTCCTCGGCTCGGAGACGATCCGCCCGATCCTGCGCCAGCTGGTGCCGTCGGCAGAAATCACGACGCGCCCGCGCTTCTCGGTGCTGACCCACGCCGGCCATGCCAAGCTGACCAAGCTGCCGCGGCGCAGTGCGATCGTCGCCTTCACCGCCGCTGACGTCTATGCGCTCGGTGAGTTGCTCCGGCGACAGCGTGGCGGCGCTGCCGTTGTCCTGGGGGCCTTGAGCCCGCGCACCCGCAACGCCCAGGTCGCGATGTACCAGGCGGGCGAGGTTGAGCATCTGGTGGCCACCGACGCCATCGGCATGGGCCTCAACATGGACCTGTCGCACGTCGCGTTTGCCGAGATCCGCAAGTTCGACGGCCGGCACGACCGGCGCCTCACCGCACCCGAGATGGCGCAGATCGCCGGCCGGGCCGGGCGCCACATGGCCGACGGGACCTTCGGAACGACCAACGGGGCGCCCATCCTCGAGCCGACGCTGGTCGAGGCGATCGAGACCCATCAGTTCCCAACGCTCAAGGCGCTGCGCTGGCGCAACGCCAATCTCGACTATCACTCGCTCGACGCCCTGCATGCGAGCCTCGACGCGCCGCCGCCGGCCGGCTGCCTCATCAAGGTTCGCGACGCGCTCGATGACCGCAGCCTGGGGCTGCTCGGCCGCCGGCCCGAAATCCGCGACAGGGCGCAAGGCAACGCCCGCGTGCGCCTGCTGTGGCAGGTTTGCCAGATCCCCGACTTCCGCAAGACCCTGACCGACGCGCACCTGCACCTGCTGGCCACGGTCTACGGACACCTGACGGAAGGCAACGGGCTGCTGCCGCCCGATTGGGTGGCGGCGATGATCGCGCGCCTTGACCGTACCGAGGGGGATGTCGATGCGCTCGTCCAGCGGATCGCGCATGTGCGCACCTGGACCTATCTCTCGCATCGCCCCGGCTGGATGGACGACCCGCTGTACTGGCAGGCGCGCGCCAGGGAGGTCGAGGACCGGCTGTCCGATGCCCTGCACGAGCGGCTGACGCAGCGGTTTGTCGACCGGCGGACCACGGCGCTGCTACGCAGCCTGCGCGATCAGGGCGACCTCTACGGTGCCGTCGACCGCACAGGCAGCGTGGAGGTCGACGGCCATACGGTCGGCGAGATGACGGGGCTGTCCTTCCGGGCGGCCATGGCCGAAGCCGACGTCGAGCGTCGCGTGCTTGCCCAGGCGGCTCGCAAGGTTGTGGTGCCGGAACTGGCACGGCGCGCTGCGGAGATCGTCGGATCCGCCGACACGGCCTTCGTGCTCGTCCCGGGCGACATCGTGAACTGGCGGGACGTTCCTGTGGCGCGGCTCATCCGCGGCCGTGACCTGCGCCGTCCCGGTGTGGACTGCATCGCGTCGGAGGAGCTGCCGGTCCGCTCCAGGGCCGCCGTGACCGAGCGCATCGGTAGCTGGCTCGAACGCTGGCTCGACCACCGCCTGCAAGCGCTCCGGAAACTCGAGCAGGCCGCCGATGCCAGTTCCGGCAACGGTGCGGTTCGCGGCATCGCCTACCTGATGATCGAAGGGCTCGGAACGATCGGTCGGGAGGCTGCAACCGCTCTCCTCGACTCGCTCGACGGGCCGGATCGGGAACCGCTGACCCGCCTCGGCGTGCGCTTCGGCCTGATGCACCTCTACGTTCCCGACCTCTTGAAGCCGGCTGCGGTCGAGGCGCGGGCGCTGCTGCTCCGGCTGTGGAGCGGCGAGCCGCTTCCGACGCCGGCGCCGGGCCTCACCAGCATCAAGGATTGCCCCGGTACCGTGTCCCCCTCGTCGTGGCGACAGCTGGGCTTTGCCCTGACGGGAGGGCTGGCGCTGCGGGTCGACGTTCTCGAGCGCCTGGCGGCAGGGCTGCGCGGCCGGTCGCGCGACGGCGATGCGTTTCCGCTGCCCGTCGAGCTCGGCGCAGCCGCCGGGCTGAGCCGCGGTGAGCTCACCCGGGTGATCGAGGCCCTCGGCTTCCGCGGCGCGGCCGTCGAGGGCGGCGAGACCGTCTACCGTCGGGTCGACGGCCACCAGCGCCGGCGCATCCAGAAGGCGCAGAGCCGGACAGCGCGTCCGCCGAGTGCCGGCCGCGTCGTTTCTCCGTTTGCCGCACTGGCGGTGCTGAAGGGAGGCCGATGAACGAGATCGGGAGCCTGAGGCTCGACAAGTGGTTGTGGCACGCCCGGTTCATCCGGGCGCGCGAAGGCGCTGCCGAGCTCATCGGCGAGCGCAGGGTCCGCATCAACGACCTCGTCGTTGCAAAGACCCATCACAAAGTCCGGCCAGGCGACGTCGTTACCCTGCGCCAGGCCGACAGGCTGAGGATCCTCAAGGTTCTGGACCTCGGCAGACGGCGCGGACCGGCTACCGAGGCCCAGAGCCTCTATGCGGAACTGCTCAGTGAGGCCTGAGCGGCCCTACTTCGGGGCCGACGCCTCGATGATGTAGGCAATCACGTCCGCCCGCTCCTCGGGCTTCTTGAGACCGGCGAAGGCCATCTTGTTGCCGGGTATGTAGCCCTTGGGGTCGGCGATGTAGGCGTCCAGGGTCTCGGCGCTCCAGACGATACCCGAACCTTTCATGGCCTCGGAGTACTTGAAGCCCTCGACGGTTCCGGCGGGCCTGCCGATGACGCCCAGCAGCGACGGACCGACCCGGTTCTGCGGCTTGTCGACGACATGGCAGACCGAGCACTTCTTGAACACCTTGGCGCCCTCGGCAGCATCGCCGTCGGCCCGGGCGAGCCCGGTCCCGGCAACAAGCAGGCCTGCGGCGAAGACAAACCTTGCGAGCATGATCCCTCCGTGAAGCCGCAGCGCCGTCGCTCGGGCTGCTGGCATTCGGGCAGATAAGGCGCTGTCGTCGCGTGGCAATTCCCGGGCGGACGATCAGGCGTGCTTTGTTGGCCGCGCCCCGAAGATGGCGCTGCCGACGCGTACATGGGTGGCGCCGGCCAGGATGGCGGCCTCGAAGTCCGCGCTCATGCCGCAGCTGATGGCCGCCAGCCCATGCTCGCGGGCAAGGTCGCGGAGCAGGACGACATGCGGCGTCACCTCCTCGCCGGCCGGGGGGATCGCCATCAAGCCGTCGACACGCAGCGACAGGCTCGCACAGTGCCGCACCAGGACCTCCAGGCGCGCCGGAGCCACGCCCGCCTTCTGGCTCTCGTCGCCGGTGTTGACCTGGATGAAGAGGCGCGGGTGCCGGCCCTGGCGTGCGACCTCCCTGGCGATGGCGTCGGCAAGCCGCTCGCGGTCGACCGTCTGGATGACATCGAACAGGCCTACCGCCTGCGCCGCCTTGTTGGATTGCAGGGCGCCGATCATGTGCAGCTCGACGCCGGCGTAGCGCTGGCGGAGCTCCGGCCAGCGGCCCGCCGCCTCCTGGACATAGTTCTCGCCGAAGATCCGCTGCCCGCGATCGAGGACAGCGGCGATGGCATGGGTCGGCTGCGACTTGCTGACAGCGATCAGGGTGACGGCAGAAGCCGGGCGGCCCGAGGCCGCCGCCGCCGCGGCGACCTTGCGGCGCACCTCGGCGAGCGGGCCCTCGGCTTGTTCGGTACAGTCGGTCATGCGATCAGGAAGCAGCCGCCGCCGGCGCGGCTGTCAAGCGAGGAGCCGCATGCTCGACAGTTTTGCCGCCATCGTGGCGCCGCTCGGCGCCGAGGCGTTCTGCCGCGACTACCTGGGCCAGCGTCCCCTCCATCTCGAGGGCCCGCCCGATAAGTGGCAGTCGGTGATGAGCTGGGACGAGCTGAACCGGCTGCTCGGCATGACCGCGATCTGGTCGGCGCACTCGCTGCCGATGGTGCTGGACAAGGAGCCGGTGCCGATCGCCAGCTACTGCGAGCCGGCGGTGGGACGCGACGGCGGCCAGGTGCTTCGCCCGAACCCGGTGAAAGTACAGGAGCTCCTGCGCAAGGGAGCCACCCTCGTCGCCAACGACATCGAGCAGCTGAGCCCCGGGTTGCGAGCCTTCGCCAAGTCGATGGAGGACCAGCTCGGCGGCAAGGTCCAGGGCAACCTCTATCTGTCGTCCAAGCGGCGCCAGGGCTTTCGCGTGCATTTCGACACGCATGACGTCTTCGCCGTGCACACCATGGGGCAGAAGCGCTGGTTCGTGTTCGAAGGCCGCGCCGACGCGCCGATCGCGCATCCGATGTTCAAGACGCTGCCGCAGCAGCACCACGAGGACGCCAAGGGCAATCTGTGGAAGGAGATCACGCTGCGCGCCGGCGACCTGCTCTACCTGCCGCGTGGCCAGTACCACTATGCACTGGCCGAGGACGGCCCCTGCGCGCACATCGCCTTCGGCGTCACCTACCCGATCGGGCTCGACGTGATCTCCCATCTGTTCGAGCGGATGGTTGCCGAGCCGGCGGCCCGGCGGAACTTGCCGCAGGGTGACCCGGTGGCCCTGCAGGCGCGCTTGGCCGAGCTGGCGGAGCGAGCGTCCGCGGTGATCCGTGACGACACCATGCGGCGGACGGTCGACCAGATCCTGCGGACCTTCCGCTATCCGCGGCCGGAGTACGACCTGCCGACGCTGATCGAGGCGGCGGACGACAAGTGGCGGGTCAAGGCGCGCGGGATCCGCCTGGTCGAGGCCAACGGCCGTGCCGGACTTGTCCGTGAAGGTAGCCGCGAAGCCGTCGAAGTCCCGCTGGCGGTGAAAGACGAGATTGCGTGGATCATCGGCCGTGCCGAGTTCGCCCGGAGCGAGCTTGCTGCAGCATTCGCGGCGGCTTCGCCGGGGAAGCTCGACAAGCTGCTGGACGATCTCCGCCGGATGGCCCTGATCGACGTGGCATAGCCCCGGCATTCCTGTTGCGAGGCGAGCACAAAGCATCGTCAGTCTGCCGAGGCCGTGCACAAACCGGTTGCCGCCACCGTGGCGTGCCCGTTTATTCGGGGCGTGATTTCGGACGGTGTCGTCGAGTCCGTGCCGCGAGCGGTGCGAGGCGGCACGGATCAGCAAGGCTCGGATCCACGCTCGTCCGGTCGAAACTCGAGGAGAGATCGTCAATGAGGTCCACCAAGCTCCTTCTCGGCTCGACGGCACTGGTCGCCGCCATGTTCGCCGCCGACGCCGCTTCTGCCGCCACGGTTTCCCCTGGTGGCGCTTTCGATCTGACGCTGACCGGCCGTATCCGGACGAAGGCGTTCGGCGGTGATCTGCAGGCCGCGCGCCTGAACAGCACCGTGTCGGACGGCCTCGACTTCGCCAACGACGCGCGTATCGACGTGCTGGCCCGTGCTCGCCACGACGCGACCGGCATCGAGTACGGCGGCAACATCCAGGTGAACGTCGATGACGCCAACGGCGGCGTCAGCAACGACGAGGCTTGGGTGTTCATGCGCGGCGGCTTCGGCGAGTTCCGCTTCGGTGACGACGACGGCCCGACCGACAACGACAAGGTCGGTGGCTTCTCGGTCGGCGCCGGTACCGGCGGTATCGACGGTTCGGTGGTCGACACGATCGCCATCGGCCTGGTCGGCCCGTCGAACAGCGGTGACAACACCAAGGTCATCTACCGTACCCCGTCGCTGGCCGGCTTCCAGCTGGTCGGCTCGTACACGCCGAACATCGACGGCGGCGGCGACCAGATCGCTCCGGTCGACGTGTCGCAGGGCGACTGGTTCGAAGGTGGCGCACTTTACACTGGCGCGTTCGCCGGCGTGGACATCCTGGCCTCGGTGGTCGGCGGCGTCTGCGACATCAAGGACGGCAACGCCAACGACAGCTGCCACACGATCTTCGGCGGTGCCACGGTCAACCTGTTCGGCTTCAAGCTGGGCGGTGGTTACGGCTCGGAGAACATCAGCGGGGCACAGCGCGACTGGCTGAACGCCGGTATCGGCTACGGCTACGGCCCGGCGAACTTCTCGGTGACCTACGGCTACATCACCGACACCAACTACGTCGTGAACCAGAACGAGCTCGGCAACCCGCAGAACCTGGTCGTCTCGGCCGACCTGCTGCTGATGCCCGGCCTGGTGCTGCAGGGTGACGTCGGCTTCTTCGACAACGACGTGAACGACGGTGCGCCGGCCGGCTCGATCGGCGACACCGACGACAGCGGCGTCCAGGCCGTCGGACGTCTGGCCCTGGCGTTCTGATCCTACCGCTTCGGCGGATCGACTCGCGGCGGCGGGCCTTCGGGCCCGCCGCTTGCGTTTTGGCTCCTCCCTGTCTTTGCGGCGTCGTGGACACGCATGCTGCAGCCAGCGGCCGTTCCTGGCCTCATGTGGCAATGCAGCACTCGCAAACTGGCGTGCGTCCGACTATATCCATTCTGTCAAATCCGGCTGTTCGTTTCCGAGGCGAACCGTGAAGCGTCTGGCACTCATGTTCGGCATGGCCATCGTGGTCGGTGGCGCCTCCGCGGCGCACGCCGGGTCGATGGTTTCGTCCGAACTGCTGGATCTTGCGACCGCCCAGCTCGCGACGAGCACCCCGTCGGGCGACCTGCCGCGCGTTGCCCGTGACCGGTCGGAGGCGACCATCGGCTTCGGTTTCACGCCACGCAATCCGTTGTCGCTGCTCTTCGGCGATGGCGAGGGTGCGGAAACCCTTGCGCCGATCCGCGTCACGCTCAGCGCGGTGAGTGATCCTTCTGTCGGCCAACGCCTCGCCAGCCTGGGCGGAGCGCCCGATCAGGGCGACGTCGCGCCGGACAGCGCCGGCGCCCTCGAGGTCGGCGGTGCGCTGCAGTGGTCCGACTGGACGCTTGGCAGCGGCTACACCCGGGCGCCGCTATTCGGCGGCGAGGCCGATCTCATGTCGGCCTCGGTAGGCTATGGCAAGCTTCAGGCAAGCCTCGCCTATGGCCAGTCCGAGCGGCAGTCCGACCAGCTCGACGTGCTGATGTTCAGCACGAACCTCGACGCGCTGTCCTGGCTCAGCGTCGAGAGCGACATCGCCGTGGGCTCACCGCCCGAGAGCGACCGCGAGCCGATGGCCGCTGGCCGCGTCGGCATTCGCCTGAACTTCTAGCGCTCCTCGCCCGTTCGCTGGCGTTCGGGCGGGGCCGTGCTATAGACCGGCGGCCGTCGCCCCCGGCACAAGGGGCCAACGAGCCGTCAAGCAGGTGCCCAGCACGATGCGTTCGCCAGCCATCATCGCTTCCCTTGCCGCCATGGTCGGCCTGACGTCGGTCCTTGCCGGCTGCGCCTATACGAAGCCCCCGGAGTTCCGGCAGTACGACCAGAAGGAGCAGCGGGACCGTGACCTGTTCGGCACGGTGACCGGGACGAGTGGCGTGACGTTGCTGTCGACGGAGAAGCCGCGCCCGCAGTCCGACGAGGGTACGGGAAGCGGCGGCGGTGGCGGCATCGGGGTCAATGCCTACCTCTGGCGCGGCACCCTTGAGACGATCAACTTCATGCCCCTGGCGTCGGCCGATCCGTTCGGCGGCCTGATCATCACCGACTGGTATCAGCCGCCCGAGAGCCCGGGCGAACGCCTGAAGGTGCAGATCCTGATCCGCGACCAGTCGCTGCGTGCCGACGGCCTCAAGGTCTCGGTTTTCCGGCAGGTGAAGGAAGGCGAAGGCTGGGTCGACGCAACGGTCGATCCGACCACGGCGACGCGGCTGGAGGACAGCATCCTCACCCGGGCGCGCGAGCTCCGCGTTGCCTCCGTCGAGGCGGCAGGCTAGCAGCACCGGTCCCGACGTCCCTTCTCCCGCCGCCGTTTCCGACCTGACGAGTCCTGCGCCGCGATGAGCGACAACAGCGAAGTTCCTGCGCGGTATCCGTTCCGTGCGACCGAAGCCAAGTGGCAGCAGCGCTGGGCCGAGGCTGGCGTCTTCGCCGCCCGGCGCGACCCGGACAGGCCCAAGTACTATGTGCTCGAGATGTTCCCCTATCCGTCGGGGCGCATCCATATGGGCCATGTCCGCAACTACACGCTGGGCGACGTGGTCGCCCGCCTGAAGCGGGCGCAGGGCTTCAACGTGCTGCATCCGATGGGTTGGGATGCCTTCGGTCTCCCGGCCGAAGGCGCGGCCATCAAGCGCGGCATTCACCCGAAGACCTGGACCTACGGCAACATTGCCGAGATGCGGTCGCAGATACAGTCGATGGGTCTGTCCATCGACTGGGCCCGCGAGATCGCCACCTGCGGCCCCGAATACTATCGCCATGAGCAGAAGATGTTCATCGAGCTCTGGCGCAAGGGACTGGTCTATCGCAAGGAGAGCTGGGTCAACTGGGATCCCGTCGACGAGACGGTCCTGGCCAACGAGCAGGTGATCGACGGCCGCGGTTGGCGCTCGGGTGCACCGGTCGAGCGCCGCAAGCTCGCCCAGTGGTTCTTCAAGATCACGGCCTATGCCGATGACCTGCTGGGCGCGCTGGATCGCCTCGACGGCTGGCCGGAGAAGGTCCGGCTGATGCAGCGCAACTGGATCGGTCGCTCTCAGGGAGCACGGGTCCGCTTTGCGTTGACCGGTCGGGACGATCGCCTGGAAATATTCACGACGCGACCCGACACGCTGTTCGGGGCGAGCTTCATGGCGATCGCTCCGGACCATCCGCTGAGCGCCGAGCTTGCCGCCCGCGATTCGGCGCTGGCAGCCTTTGTCGCCGACTGCCTCAAGGGCGGGACCAGCGCAGCCGAGCTGGAGACGGTCGAGAAGCGCGGCCACGACACCGGCCTGCGCTGCCCGCATCCATTCCGCCCGGGCATCGAGCTGCCGGTCTATGTGGCCAACTTCGTGCTGATGGACTACGGGACGGGCGCGATCTTCGGCTGCCCAGCCCACGACCAGCGCGACCTCGACTTTGCCAACAGGTACGGGCTGCCGGTCCGTCCGGTGGTGCTGCCGGAGGGCGCTGATCCGGCAACCTTCCGCGTCGATCGCGATGCCTACGTCGACGACGGCCGCCTCTACAACTCCGAATTCCTCGACGGGCTCGACGTCGAGACGGCCAAGCGCCGGGTCATCGCGGAACTCGAAGCGATGGGCATCGGTACCGGCGAGACGACCTGGCGCCTGCGCGACTGGGGCGTCTCGCGCCAGCGCTACTGGGGTTGCCCGGTGCCGATGGTGCGGCTCGAGGACGGCAGCATCGAGCCGGTGCCCGACGCAATGCTGCCCGTCGAGCTTCCCGAGGACGTCGATTTCTCGAAGGGTGGCAATCCGCTCGATCGGCATCCGACGTGGAAGCACGTGATCCTGCCGGACGGCAGGAAGGCCACGCGCGAGACCGACACGTTCGACACCTTCGTCGAGAGCTCCTGGTACTTCGCGCGGTTCTGCTCGCCCGACCTCACGAGCGGCCCGTTCCGCCGCGAGGACGTCGACTACTGGCTGCCGGTCGACCAGTATATCGGCGGCATCGAGCATGCGATCCTGCACCTGCTCTACTCGCGCTTCTTCACCCGGGCGATGCGCGATATCGGGCTCGTCGGCATCGACGAGCCGTTCACCGGCCTGTTCACGCAGGGGATGATCAACCACCAGACCTTCCAGGACGAGAAGGGCGAGTGGCTGGAGCCGGCGAAGGTCCGCAAGGACGAGAGCGGCGCCTGGGTGACCGTCGACGGCGGCCGGCCGGTGGTCGCCGGCCGTGTCGAGAAGATGAGCAAGTCGAAGCTCAACACGGTGGATCCGGCGGAGATCATCGGTGCCTACGGGGCCGATACCGCCCGCCTCTTCATGCTGTCGGACAGCCCGCCCGACCGCGACCTCGAATGGACCGAGGGCGGGATCGATGGCGCATGGCGCTACATCAATCGGCTGTGGCGCCTGATCGAGGATCGACGTGGCAGCTTGCCGACGGCGGGCGGTGGTGGCGGATCGGAGCTGACGCCCGCCGACGCCGCCCTCAAGCGCCTGATCCACAGGACCATCGCCGGCGTGACCGGGGAGCTCGACCGGTTCCACTTCAACAAGGCCGTGGCCCTCGTCCGCGAGTTCTCGAACGCGCTGGAAGCCAGGTCCGACGCGTCGCCCACCCTCCAGCGCGAAGCCCTGGACACGCTGGTCCGCCTGCTCGAGCCGATGATGCCGCATCTGGCCGAGGAACTCTGGGAAAGGCTCGGCCATACGACGCTGCTGGCTTCGACGCCGTGGCCGGAGGCGGACACCGCCTGGCTGACCGCGGAGTCCATCTCCGTGGCCGTGCAGGTCAACGGCAAGCGTCGCGGCGAGATCGTGCTGCCGCCGGGATGTCCGCGTGAGCAGGCCGAAGCAGCGGCGCTGGCCGAGCCGAATGTCCTGAGGGCCATGGAAGGTAGGGCGCCGCGCAAGATCATCGTGGTGCCGGACAAGATCGTGAATGTGGTGGTCTGATGGTCTCGCGCGGCGGCGGGTCCTCGGACTCGCATTGACGGCTCCGCTGCCGTTCCTCGCCGGCTGCGGCCTGCGCCCGCTCCACGCCGGCAGCGAGGGCGAGGCCATCGATGCCGAACTCGCCGCGGTGGCGGTGACTGCGCCGGAAGATCGGCTCGGTCAGTTTCTGAAGAACGATCTTCTCGATGACTTCAACCCGCGCGGCATTGTCGTCGATCCCAAGTACGACCTTAAGGTCCGGCTGCAGCGCACCCGCAACGCGCTGATCATTCAGCTCAACGACGACATCACCCGCTACGACATGGTGCTGGTGGCCTTCTACGAACTGTCCCGGCGTTCCGACGGAATGGTCGTCTACCGATCGGCGACGCGTCGCTCGGCCAGCTACAATCAGCGGCGCGCGCCATTCGCAACCCTGGTCTCGCAGCAGAATGCCGAGGACCGCGCCGCTCGCGAGATCAGCGACTTCATTCGTACGCAGATCGCGCTCTACTTCTCGCGCAAGCCTGCGTGAAACTCGCCGCCAAGGCCGTCGAGGGCTTCGTCGCCCGGCCCGATCCGGCAGCAGCACTGATCCTGCTTTACGGCCCGGATACGGGCCTCGTCGCCGAACGTGCGAGACGACTGGCGCTCAAGGTCGTGGATGATCTGGGCGACCCCTTTCGCGTCAGCGATCTCGCAGCAGACCGGCTGCGCGCCGAACCGCAGCTGCTTGCCGAGGAGGCCCAGGCGCTATGCCTCTTGGGCGGTCGGCGACTGGTTCGTGTGCGGCAAGCGACCGATCAGGACGTCGGCGCGGCCCTGCGCCTGCTTGCGGAGCATGGCGCACCCGCCGCCCTTGTCCTCGTCGAGGCCGGTGAGCTCGGCGGCAACTCCTCGATACGGCGGCTCGTCGAGGCGGCCCCGTATGGCATGGCATTGCCCTGCTTTCGCGACGAGGACCGCGACCTCGCAACCTTGATCCGCTCTGCGCTCGAGGCGGAGGGCCTCACGGCGGACCCGGACGCGCTTGCGTATCTGGCAACCCACCTCGGCTCCGACCGCGCCGTGACCCGCAGCGAGCTCGACAAGCTCGCGATCTACATCGGCGAGCGCGAGGACCGCCGGGTCCACCTCGACGATGCGTCTGCAGTCGTCGACGACAATGCCGCTCTCGCCATCGACGATGCGATCCATGCCATGCTTCTCGGCGAGCCCCAACTCGACCAGCGCCTGGTGCGGCTCTTCTCCGAAGGGCAGCGTCCCGAAGGCATTCTGCGCCAGCTGACACGCTTCATGGTGACGCTGCTGCGGCTGTCCCTGCAGGTCGAAGCCGGAACGCCAGCCGACGTGGCGATCGGCGGATTGCGTCCACCGCTGTTCTGGCGGACGCGCGACACCACAGCTGCAGCCCTGCAGCGCTGGCGCTCTCGCGATATCGCTGCAGCTCTCGAGGCTCTTCAGGGTGCCGAACTTCGCTGTCGGCAGCGCGGCATGCCGGCTGAGACGGTCTGCAGACGGGTGCTCGCAGCCTTGCAACCGCGACGCGACGCGGGCAGGGCTGGCAGGTCGCCCGGGGTCCGCTAGTATGGCGGCGCCGGAGGAGGGCGCCATTGCTTCGCTATGTGATTCGTCGCGTTCTGGTGATGATTCCGACGCTGGTGGCGATCAGCATCGTCACCTTCATCATCATCCAGCTGCCGCCGGGCGACTTCCTGACGGCCCAGCTGAACGAGCTGCGTGCCCAGGGCGAAGGCGTGCAGACGGACAAGATCGAGTATCTGCGGCAACTCTACGGGCTGGACCTGCCGATCTGGCAACAATATCTGGTTTGGGCTAAGGGGCTGCTGCACGGCGATCTTGGCTATTCGTTCGAATATGATCGACCCGTGACCGAAGTGATCGGGGATCGCATTTTCCTGACTTTCATCATTTCATTTGCGACAGTGCTCTTTACTTGGGCCATCGCATTCCCGATCGGAGTGTATTCGGCAACCCACAAATACAGCTGGGGTGACCACGGCCTAACCTTCCTGGGCTTCCTCGGCCTGGCGACACCCAACTTCCTGTTCGCGCTGGTGCTCCTCTACCTTGCCAATGTCTGGTTCGGTGTCTCGGTCGGAGGTCTGGTCGATCCGGTCTACCTCGACCAGCCGATGTCGTGGGACAAGTTCGTCTCCGTTCTGGCGCACCTCTGGGTGCCGGTGCTCGTCATCGGTACGTCGGGCACGGCCGGCATGATCCGGCGGCTGCGGGCCAACCTGTTGGACGAGCTGCAAAAGCCCTACGTGGTCACTGCCAAGGCCAAGGGTCTTCCGCCCGGCAAGGCGCTGGTGAAGTACCCGCTGCGGATGGCGCTCAATCCCTTCATCGCCGACATCGGCAACCTCCTGCCGGAGTTCATCTCCGGGTCGGCCCTGGTTTCCGTTGTCCTCTCCCTGCCGACCACCGGTCCGGTGCTGGTGCGGGCCTTGCAGACGCAGGACATGTACCTCGCCGGCTCGTTCCTGATGCTGGAATCGTTCCTCGTCGTGGTCGGCGTGCTGGTCTCCGACCTGCTCCTGGCCTGGCTCGATCCGCGCATTCGCTTCGGCGGGGGGCATGGCCGGTGAATTCCCGCTTCGTCGACACGGCGCCCTTCAATCCCGACGAGACCAAGCCGCTCACGGCCGAGCAGGAGCGTTTCTACACGGCCTCGCAGTGGCAGCTGATGTGGTGGCGGTTCAAGCGCCACAAGATCGCTGTTGCCGCCGGCGTGGTGCTGCTCGTGTTCTACGCCTCCATCCTGATCACCGAGTTCCTCGCCCCCTACGGCGTCCAGACCCGCAACGCCCGCTTCATCCATTCGCCGCCGCAGGCCGTGCATCTGTTCCACGAGGGAAGCTTCGTCGGTCCCTTCGTCTACGCCTACGGCTACAAGCTCAACATGGAGACCCTGAAGCGCGAGTACGCGCCGGACACCACCAAGGTGCAGCGGCTGCGCTTCTTCTGCCGCGGCGACCCGTACCGCTTCTGGGGCATGGTGCCGGCCGACCTCCATCTCGTCTGTCCGCCGGAGGGCGGCACGTTCTTCCTGCTCGGCACCGACCGCCTCGGCCGCGACCTGTTCTCCCGCATCCTCTACGGTGCGCGGGTTTCGCTCACGGTCGGCCTGATCGGTATCGCCGTCAGCTTCGTCCTCGGCATCACCCTGGGCGGCATCTCGGGCTACTATGGCGGCTGGGTCGACAACGTGATCCAGCGGATCATCGAGATCATCCGCAGCTTCCCGATGATTCCGCTGTGGATGTCGCTGTCGGCGGCGCTGCCGGTGACGTGGGACCCGCTGTGGGTCTTCTTCGGCATCACCATCATCCTGGGCCTCGTCGACTGGACCGGCCTCGCCCGTGCCGTGCGCTCGAAGATCCTGGCCCTGCGCGAGGAGGAGTTCGCCCAGGCGGCACGGCTGATGGGCGCGAGGCCGTCGCGGATCATCGGCCGCCATCTGGTGCCGAGCTTCATGAGCCACCTGATCGCCTCGGCCACGCTGTCGATACCGGGCATGATCCTCGGCGAGACGGCACTGTCGTTCCTCGGGCTCGGCGTCCGCGCCCCGATCACCAGCTGGGGCGTGCTCCTGAACGATGCGCAGAACGTCAACGTCGTGGCGCTCTATCCCTGGCTGATGCTGCCGGTGGTTCCGGTGGTGATCGTGGTCTTGGCCTTCAATTTCCTCGGCGACGGGCTGCGCGACGCCGCTGATCCATATTCCTGAATTCGCACATGCCATAAGGGGGCGGGGGATGGTTTCCGGACCGCCGCACGCTAATGTTGTCATCGATCCTTCCCGCCGAGAGGGAGATGACAATGGGGAGCGTCGTACGCGAGGCCGCCAAGTGGGCGCTTCGCAAGGGCCGAATCGATATCGAGCTTCCGGAGCAAGCGCTCGGATTTGAGATACGTCGCGCTGATCTTGTGCCGATGGTGGACAATACGGTGCGCCGTCTGTTGTATTTCCGACGAATGCTCGACAAGGTCAAGGATGTACCAGGGGATGTCGTGGAGTGTGGCGTCCTCTATGGAGAGAGCCTCCTCCTGCTTAGCTTCCTCGTTGCGGAGGAGGGGCGACTGCGCAAGATCTGGGGCTTTGACTCGTTCGAACCGTTGAGTTCGGGCACAGAAGTCGACCAGACGGCCACGCCACGCAAGCTTCGCCGCCTCAAGGGTACAGTGGTCAGCATCGACAGCGTCGAGAAGTTGCTGAAGGACGCTCGTCTTGGCGACGAATTTGTCAGTTCGCAGGTCACTCTTGTCCAGGGCTATTTCGAGCAGTCCCTAGAAAAGTTTGCCGGAAAATCGATAGCTCTATTGCATATTGATGTCGATTTATATGACTCTTATGTGACCGTCCTGAAGACCTTGACCCCCAAGATGGCTTCCGGGGGTGTGATCTTGTTCGATGAGTATCTCGGAACAAGAGAGCACGCCTATTTTCCGGGTGCGCGTAAGGCAATTGACGAGTTCTTTGCCGACCGGAAGCATGAGATTTCCCGTGATGCGATCAGTGGCAAATATTTCATCACCGTGCCATAATGCGCACTTGACAGTCGTGCCCTGTCTTGTCTTTTCCGGCGCATGATCCTCGACATGCGCAGCCAGCCGAGCGGACAGCGGCTGGAATATGATCTCTGTCTGATCGGTGCCGGTGCCGCCGGTCTCACCATCGCCAACGCGTTGCGCGATTCCGGCCTGCGCATCTGCGTCCTGGAAGGCGGCGGGTTGGAGATCGACGCCGAGTCGCAGGCGCTTTACGAGGGCGCGAACATCGGGCTTCCCTACTTTCCGCTCGATGTCTGCCGGCTACGCTATTTCGGGGGAACTACCGGTCACTGGGCCGGAATCTGCCGTCCTGTGCTCGGCGACGAGATGGGCGGGGTCGCCTGGCTCGAGCGGGACGCCTGGCCCATCCGGCCCGGCGATCTCGAGCCCTATCAGACGCAGGCAGCCGCGCAGATCGGCCTTCCCACGGATCGCTGGGACAATGAGTCGTGGGAAAGACAGCTCGATGCGCCGCTGCTGCCAGTCGATCCCGCCTTGTTCCACTCGCAGATGTTCCTGATGTTGCCGACCCGGATGGGGCCGCAGTTCGAGCCGGTGATGAAGGAGGCGGGCAACGTTCATGTCTGGCTGAACGCGAACGTCGTCGACCTCGAGCTGAGCGCCGACGGTACCCGCTGCAGCGCAGTGGCGGTTCGCACGCTGAGCGGCATAGCGACGAGCGTCGTCGCCCGCATCGTCGTTGTCTGTGCCGGCGGGATCGAGAACGCGAGGCTGCTGCTGGCCTGCAATCGGGTGCAGGCCAGCGGCATCGGCAATGCCCACGACCAGGTCGGGCGGTACTTTACCGATCATCCGGCCGTCCTCGCCGGCTCGCTGGTTCCCACCGACCCCCATCCGCCGCTTCGCTTCTACGACCGCGTCTTCGTGAGCGACTACGCCTCGATCGGCCACCTGCTGCTGACCGACGAGACGATGCGGCGGCAGCAGCTGGTGCTGGGCAGCGTTCGCCTCGACCCTGTCGACGATCCCGATCTTGCCGGCCCAGGTCTTGATGCCCTGCGATCCATCAAGAACGACCTCTACCACGGCCGCTTTCCCGACGATCTGGCCGAGAGCGTTGCAAAGATGGCGGCCGATATCAGCCCGCTGACGGAGCTCGCCTGGCATCGCCTCGTCTACGGACAGGCCCCGGTCAGCTCGGTCGATGTCCGCGTCGCGATCTCGCCGGCACCGAACCCCGACAGTCGGGTGATGCTCGGCGAGCAGCGCGATCCCCTCGGCATGCCCCGGGTGGTTCTCGACTGGCGGCTGAGCGAGATCGACCGCCGGACCTTCTCCGCCACGGTCGACCTGTTCGCGCGGGAAGCCGGTCGCCTCAATCTTGGCCGCGTCAAGAAACTCATCGACGACAGTCTCGACTGGAACATCGACATCGAAGGGGTGGGTCATGCGATCTGCACGACGCGGATGAGCAGCGATCCCCGTCACGGGGTCGTCGATCGTGATTGCCGGATCTGGGGCATGGACAACATCTACGTGGCCGGCAGCTCGGTGTTCTCGACGCCGCCGGGAGGCACGCCGACCCTGCTGCTGGTGACCCTGGCCCTGCGGCTTGCCGATCACCTCAGGCAGCGCCTCGCATGACGCAGCCAATGCGCATCGCCCGACGGACGGCTCTTCTCGGCGCGGCCGGCAGCGTCGTCGTGATTGCCTCGCCGCTGGACGCGATGGCTACCGACCAGGCTGCCATCCGGAAGCTCGTGGGCCTGCTCTCTGATCCGGCCGGCGCCGCACAGGTCGGCGCCGTCTGGCTACGCGGTGCAGCGGTCAGCCCGGCAGCAATTCTTCGGGAGCTCCAGGATTCGCTGGGGACGATGTTGGAACTCGACCCGAAGACGCTGCGCTGCAGACTCTCCTCGCAGGTCGCTGCCGATTTCGCGGCCAGCCGCGTCGACCTGGTCGGGGGGTGGGTCCTTGCGAGGACCGAGGTGCGCCTAGCCGCCCTCGCGGCCCTTGTCTTCGCAACCTGACGCCACCACAAAAAGAAAGCCCGGAAGGCATAGCCTTCCGGGCGGAAGTTCGCCGCGTCGGCATCGCTGTCGAGCGCGGCGCTCGGGCCACACGCGTGACCTGGCCGGGCCTGCACTGCAATCGGGTCAGGGAGGCAATCCCGTTGCGGCGCAGTCGGTGATCAGGCCACCCGCGACAAGCTACGCAAGGCGCGTGCCAGCACTGTTTCTGGCGTCCTCGGGCGCTTGGGGGCGGCAGCGTCGCGATCCAGCGCCGAAGCATTGGGCAAGTGCCAGCCCGTTGGGCACAGAAATCCGCTAGCGGACCGGAACGACCGTGAACCAGGTGGACGTTGTCATCATCGGCGGGGGCGTCACGGGTCTCGCCCTGGCCGCGGCCCTCGGAACCGCCGCCGCACGGGTTCTCGTCGTCGAGCGCGAAGGTCTCGCGCGGCTGACGGCGCCGGCGTTCGACGGCCGGGTCACGGCCATCGCCAGGGGCTCGATGATGCTGCTCAACGGCGTCGGGGTCTGGCGGCACCTCGGCGCCAGCGCCCAGCCGATCCGCGACATCGAGGTCGGCGAGCGGGGCTCGCCAGCGACGGTTGCCTACGACCATCGCGAGGTCGGTGGCGAGCCGATGGGCTGGATCGTCGAGAACAGGGAGATCCGCGAGGCCCTGCTGGCCCGGATCGAAGAGCTGCCGAGCGTCACGCTCGCCGCCCCGGCCACCGTCAGGAGCCTTGACCGCGGCCCGCATCGCGTCGTCGTCGAGCTCGCCGACGGCCGGCAGTGGCAAGCCCGCCTCGTCGTCGCTGCCGAAGGCAAGCAATCTCCCACCCGGGCGGCCGCCGGCATCGGCGTGCAGCGCTGGGACTATCATCAGGTCGGCATCGTCTGCACGCTCCGGCATGATCGGCCGCATCAGGGCAAGGCCGTCGAGCGGTTCTTTCCGGATGGCCCATTTGCCATGCTGCCGATGACCGGGACCCGGTCGTCGATCGTGTGGGCGCTGCGTGAGGACCTCGCCAAGACCGTAACCGCGCTGGATGACCGTGCATTCCTTGGCGAGGTGGCCGAGCGGTGCGGCAACGAGCTCGGTGACCTTGCCCTCGAAGGGCCACGCTGGAGCTATCCGCTGGTCCTCGTCTGGGCCGACAGGTACACCGCCGAGCGTCTGGTCCTGGTGGGCGATGCGGCACGCGGGATCCACCCGATTGCCGGCCAGGGGTGGAATCTGGCCCTGCGCGACGTGGCGGCCGTTGCGGAGCTGGTCGTGGATCGCCTGCGGCTGGGCCTCGATCCTGGTGACGCCATCGCGCTCGAGCGCTACGCCGTCTGGCGACGCTTCGACAGCCTCGTCCTCGTCGCCGTGACGGACGGCATCAACCGGCTGTTCGCCAACGACCTTTTCCCGCTTCGCATGGCCCGCAATGCTGGGCTTGCGGCCGTCGAGCGATTGCCCCCGGTCAAGCGCTTCTTCATGCGCCACGCCATGGGACTTGTCGGCGACCTGCCCCGGCTGATGCGCGGCGAGTCGCTATAGCCGTCGCACGCCGGATCTTCCCTGCATGACGATGTCGCCTGACCGATCAGGCGCGCGTCAATGCACGCAACCGCCGCCGCAGACATGACCGCCAGCGGGAGCCTTGGGCATGCCCTCGCCGCCGCCACCCATGCCGCAACTCATGCCATCGGCGGACGAGGCCTGCTTGCCACCAATCGACGGATGCGCCAGCGCCCGCTTCGCCGGGGTGGTGCAGGAGGGACAAGGCTGCGGCGCATCCGACGAGCTCATCTGCGCCCAGGCGGCGAATTCGCCATGGTCGTCACAGGCGTAGGTGTAGAGCGGCATCGCATCAGGCTCCAAGGCAACGATCTCTCATCAGTTTAGCGATCCCGCCGTCGAAGCGGGAGACCCTGCAGCTGACCCGGGGGTAGCAACCGGCGACATCGTCCGCTATATGGGCGTCGACGTGCCCGTAGCTCAGTCGGATAGAGCGCCAGCCTCCGGAGCTGGAGGTCACAGGTTCGAGTCCTGTCGGGCACGCCAGCGTTTGTGACATTGTTCGCCGCGCCCGCCCGCTGCCGTGTTTTCCATGAGGCGAGGCAACCCGTCGCTCGGGTCAGAGCGAGCACTGGGGTTGGCCCCTGGGGCGCATAGCGATACGATCGCCCCCCAATCGTTCAGGGCGAATGGCGTCATCTTCCCCAGTACATTGACCTGAGGTCGAACGAACAGCGTCGTCGGACCGTCTGACGAGCGCCCTTATGCTGGGGCTGCGTCGACGCGCGAGCCGTTCACTGTCGTCTGCCAGCTTTCACTGACGCAGCCAGGCGCACTCTCCATAGCTTCTGGGGACGTTCCGCTTCGTGCCATTGGCAGGCGAATCAACATTTGGAGGGTGGGCCGTCGCGCATTCTCTCAAAGGCGTCGGAGCTCCTCACCGAATCTGTTGGCCAATCGCGGAGGTCGGCGCGGAGCAAGTCGGCGATCGGCGCGAAGTCTGACGCCGGTCGCGCCACCGCCCGTGGAAATTTGTGGAAGATAGTGTCTTCCACTTTTTTCCACGCGCAACCGATTTACCCCAACAGCCTCTGCTGCAATCCTTCCCTCATGGGCATCGAGGCAGAATCCTTGGCCGTAGGCGCCGGGACCCTTTTGGGTCGGCCTCGCTGCCGTTTGTCGCGCATTGCCTTCGCCCCGTTTCCTGACCGGCCGGGGTCGGTCCCTCATTGTCCTGACATTGACCAAAGACGGAGTTTCCGATGACCACACGCGTGCGGATCAAGGCGGGCTACGGGCGGGCCAGCGTGCTCGATGCCCTGATCAAGGTTCATTGCCCGAACTGTTCCGGCACCGGCGAATACCCGGGCCGCCACGTCCTGAAAGGGACCATCCGCTGCCCTGCTTGCGGCCATCGCCCTGAACTGGCCGAGCATGTCCGGCGCAGCCTTTGGTTCGAGCACGCCAGGGCCTACGGAGCGCGCACTCAATCCGGCATCGTCGATCTGATCGTGCGGCGTCCGACGACGACCGGTACCGCTCCCGCCGAACCCTACCCCAACACCGGCATCTCGTGATCGGGTCCCTGCACGGCTGTTGAGGACTGACGGCCCGCGACGTGCGGGCCTCAACGGCGAGCCTATTGAGCGACCGGCCTGATCAGCTCAAGAAGCTGCTCGCGCGTCGCCTGCAACAGTGACCTGTCGGACGATTCCGGGGGCACGGGATCGGGACCCTCGGCGATTCGTGGTGGCTCCGTCGCGGTCGGCGGTTGGTTCCAGGCGAAGAACAACGGCGCCGCCAGCAGGACGGCCAGCAGAACCAGCAGGATGCGCAGGCGACGGCGCCGGCGGCGGGCAACCGCGGCCGGATGCTCGGTGCGCCGCGGAATGCGCTGCGGCGCTGCGTCGACACGCTCCTGCATCGGTTTCCTCCCGGTCGGACGAGGCTCCTCCCATACATGGGTAGCGACCTCGCGCCTGGCAGGGCGGCGGCGGTGATTCATGTCACCAGTCCCGGCATGCCGGCCGCGCGCATTCGCTCGAGCATGATCGCCACCCCGCGCGCGTTCAGGTGCAGGTCGTCGCGAAAGCCGGCCGGGTCGCCGACGGCGCCGCTGAAGTCCCACAGGTGAACGTCCGCCGGCAGCGCCCGGGCGACGGCGTCGCGCCAGTCCGCGAAGCCGGACAGGCCGTCGAGGTAGGCCGGCAGGATCGGGGTGATCACCGGCACCACCTCGATGCCCCGCGCCCGCGCCGTGCGGAGGAGCTGGCCGACGACGGCGACGTCGGCATCCCGATAGCTCCAGTCGTTGTCGTCGTGGCGCAGCCGGGCCAGCTCGGCAGGATCGATCACCCGGTCGGAGCGGTAGTCGGTGTCGTCGAGGTCGTAGCGGACCATGTCGAAGAACAGCTTGTTGTTGTAGCGCAGCAGCGCCAGCAGGCGGCCGGCGGCGTGCAGCACCGGCTCGTAAGCGGCGACGAGCGCGTCGATGCGCGGCGAGTCCGCCTCGAACAGGCGCAGGTTGCGGAGCATCAGCTGGTCGATCTCGGGGCTGGTGACCTCGAGGACGACGATCTCCGGGGCGCCGTAGCGGTCGATGTAGTCGAGCAGGATGGCCTCGACCTGCTCGCTGGACAGGCCGCCCCAGCCGAGGTTGAGGCTGCTGCGGCCGGTCTGCCGGGCGATGGCGCCGGCCGGGAAATGCTCGCGCGAGCGCGAGCTGCCGACGAACAGCACCTCGGCGGCGCCGGCCCGGCCGGTGTAGAGGCGGGCATGGACCTGCGGGCTGGCCTCGACGTGCAGCCGCAGCGTCGCGGCGAGCAGGCGGTCGCCGCCCAGCACGAGCAGCAGCGCCGCCGCGGCGACCAGCAGCGGGTGCCGCTCAGAAGCGGAAGTAGAAGAACTCCGTCGCAGCGAAGCCTCCTCCCAGCAGGATCAGCCAGCACAGCACGGCGAAGCCGGCGACGCGGCAGGCCGGCGATCTCCGATAACGAGCCGCGAGGCGGCCCTGTTCCACGGCGAGGTCGACGGCAAGCACGAGGCCGGCCGCGACGAGGCCGCGCCAGAGGTGCATCTGCTCGAAGCCGGCGATGCCCTCGGAAGGGGCGAGGCCGGCGATGCGGCCGAGGATGAGGGCGGCATCGGCGAGCGAGGCCGAGCGGAACAGGATCCAGCCGATGCCGGCGAGGACGAAGACGGCGAGGGCCGCCGGGACGCGCCAGGCGCCGCGGACGACCGGGCGGAAGCGGCGCTCGGCCACCAGCAGGACGCCGTGCCAGAAGCCCCAGGCGAGCCAGGTGGCGCCGAGGCCGTGCCAGAGGCCGCCCAGCAGCATGGTCAGCATCAGGTTGCAGGCGGTCCGGACGGCGCCGTGCCGGTTGCCGCCCAGCGGGATGTAGAGGTAGTCGCGCAGCCAGGTCGACAGGCTGATGTGCCAGCGGTGCCAGAAGTCGGCCATGCCCGTGGCGAAGTAGGGACGGCGGAAGTTGATGCCGAAGTCGAGGCCGAGGATGCGGCCGAGGCCGATCGCGATCAGCGAGTAGCCGGCGAAGTCGCCGTAGATCTGCAGCGCGAACAGGGCCGTGCCGGTGAGGTGGTCGAGGGCACCGAAGGCGGCCGGGTCGGCGAAGCGGCGCTCGACCAGGGGGGCCAGGTTGTCGGCGAGGCCGAGCTTCAGGAAGTAGCCCCAGGCGACCAGCTCGGCACCGCGCCCGGCGCGGGCCCAGGTCGCCGAGGACGGCCGGCGCAGCTGCGGCAGGAAGCGCCGGGCGCGCAGGATCGGGCCGGCGACGAGGTGCGGGAACAAGGCGAGGTAGAGCCCGACGCGCACCGGGCTCGGGTCGGGCGCCACCGTCCGGCGGTGGACGTCGACCAGGTAGCCGATGGCGTGGAAGGTGTAGAACGAGATGCCCAGCGGGACGGCCGCGACGGCGGGCACGGTCCCGTCGAGCAGGCCCAGGGTCAGGGCCATCGGCATGGCCTGGCGGAAGGCCAGCAGCAGCGCGAGGTGGAAGGCGACGCCGGCCGCCAGCCAGCGCCGGCGCGCCGCCTCGCCGGCAGCCGCCCCGATGCGCAGCGCCAGGCTCCAGGCGGCGAGGTGGACGACCAGCAGCACCAGGGCCTGCGGCCACTGGCCCCAAGCGTAGAACAGGTAGCTGGCGGCGAGGGCGAACAGCTGGCGCGGCGGGCCGCGCAGGAGGTGATAGAGCGGCAGGACGACGGCGGCGAAGGCGAGGAAATCGAGGCTGTTGAAGGACATCGTCGCCCGGGTGGAGGGAGCGCACCGGCGCCGCGCAACCTCGAGGGATTGGGGTCAGGTAACGCCGCAACCTTCTAACGGTCGCACGGCTGTGCTTTGATCGTGGCAATCGGGCCGACAGTCGATCGAGGAGCCGGGCCATGGCGAGCCGTACGGACGAGCGCAAGGCCGAGCTCGTGGAGGCACTGGTCGAGCTGGTCCGCTCCAAGCTGTCGCCGGCCGAAGCCCCGGTCGCCGAGATCTTCATCCGCCGCTACTGGAGGGACGTGGCGGCCGGCGATGTCGTCCATCGCGAGCTGATGGACCTCTACGGCACGGCGCTGGCGCACCTGCGCTTCGGCCAGCAGCGCAAGCCGGGCGAGGCCAGGATCCGGGTCTACAACCCCGACCTCGAGCAGCATGGCTGGCAGTCGACCCACAGCGTCGTCGAGGTCGTCAACGACGACATGCCGTTCCTCGTCGACAGCGTCGGGATGGAGCTGAACCGGCACGGCCTGTCGGTGCACCTGATCATCCACCCGGTGCTGCGGCTCCGCCGCGACGGCAAGGGCCGGCTCGTCGGCATCGCCGAGGACGGCGAGGGCCAGGCCGAGAGCTTCATGCATTTCGAGGTCGACCGGCAGAGCGACCCCGGGGTGCTGGCCAGCCTCGAGGCCGACCTCGCCCGGGTGCTGGCCGACGTCCGCCATGCCGTCGAGGACTGGCAGGCGATGCGCGACCGGATCGGCCGGGCGCTGGCCGAGCTGGAGCCGGCCGCGGGCCATGCCACCGCCGCCGAGCTCGACGACGCCCGGGCGTTCCTCCGCTGGCTCGCCGAGGATCACTTCACCTTCCTGGGCTACGGCGCCTACGCGCTCGAGCACGACGCGTCGGGCGCCCTGCAGATGCGGATGACCGAGCCGGGCCTCGGCATCCTGCGCGGCAGCGAGGCCGGGCACCTGTCGCGCAGCTTCGCCGACCTGCCGGAAGGGGTGCGGGCACGGGCCGCCGCCAGCGATTCGCCGCTGACCGTGAGCAAGGCCAACAGCCGCAGCACCGTGCACCGGCCGACCTGGCTGGACTATGTCGGGGTCAAGAGCTTCGGCGCCAGCGGCCATCCGATCGGCGAGAACCGCTTCTTCGGCCTGTTCACCTCGGCCGCCTACAATCTCAGCCCGCGGCAGATCCCGCTCCTGCGCGAGAAGCTCGAGCGGGTGATGGCCCGCGCCCCCTATCCGGCCGGCGGCCATGCCGCCAAGGCGCTGGCCAACATCCTCGAGACCTACCCGCGCGACGAGCTGTTCCAGAGCAGCGAGGACGAGCTGTTCGCCACGGCGACCGAGGTCGTCCGCCTGCAGGACCGCCAGCGGCTGCGCCTGTTCATCCGTCCCGACCCCTTCGGCCGCTCGGCCTCCTGCCTCGTCTACGTGCCGCGCGAGCGCTACACCACGGCGCTGCGCGAGCGCATCCGGACCATTCTCGAGGAAGCCCTGGCCGGGCGTGACACCGAGTACCAGGCGCAGGTCTCCGAATCCTCGCTGGCGCGCATCCTGTTCACGGTGCGCACGCCGCACGGCATCCCCGACGGTCTCGACATCGAGGCGCTCGAGCGGAAGCTCGTCGAGGCGGCGCAGAACTGGCCCGACCGGCTGCGCGACGCGCTGATCGAGTCGCAGGGCGAGGAGGAGGGCAACCGGCTGTTCCGGCTGTTCGGCCGCGCCTTCCCGACCGCCTACCAGGAGCAGGTGCCGGGCCGGGCCGCGGTGCCGGACGTGCTCAAGCTCGACCGGCTGGCCGAGGGCGAGGCCGGGGCCCTGGGCATGAGCCTCTACCGCCGGCTCGAGGACCCCGACGGCGAGCTGCGCTTCAAGCTGATGCGCCGCGACCGGCCGGTGCTGCTGTCGGACGCGTTCCTCGTCCTCGAGAACATGGGCGTGCAGGTCCGCTCCGAGGAGCCGTTCATGGTCAAGGCCGGCGACAGCCGGACCTATGCCATCCACGACTTCGGCGTGCGCCCGCTGGTCGGCGACGCCGCCGAGCTCGACAGCATCCGCGCGGCCTTCCAGGACGTCTTCTCGCGGGTCTGGACCGAGCGGCAGGAGAACGACGGCTTCAACCGCCTGGTGCTGGCGGCCGGGCTGGACGCGCGGCAGATCACCATCCTGCGGACCTACTGCAAGTATCTGCTGCAGGTCGGCACGCCGTTCAGCCAAGCCTATGTCGAGCAGACCCTGGCGGCCAATCCCGAGGTCGCCGGCAACCTCGCCCGACTGTTCGAGGCGCGCTTCGATCCGGCGCTGGGCGAGGCGCGGGACGAGCGGGTGGCCGAGCTGGAGGCGCGAATCAGGGCCGGGCTCGAGCGGGTGCAGATCCTCGACGAGGACCGCATCCTGCGCCGCTTTCTCGGCATGATCGGCGCCACGACGCGGACCAACGCCTTCCAGACGGATCCGGCGACGGGCGAGCGCAAGGACTACCTGTCGATCAAGCTCGACCCGCACCGGGTCCCCGACCTGCCGCAGCCACGCCCGGCGTTCGAGATCTTCGTCTACGCGCCCTGGATGGAGGGCGTGCACCTGCGCGGCGGCAAGGTTGCCCGCGGCGGGTTGCGCTGGTCCGACCGCCGCGAGGATTTCCGCACCGAGATCCTCGGCCTGATGAAGGCCCAGATGGTCAAGAACAGCGTCATCGTCCCGGTCGGCGCCAAGGGTGGCTTCGTCGTCAAGCGGCCGCCCAAGGACCGCGCGGCACTGCAGGAGGAGGGCATCCGCTGCTACCGGACTCTGTTGTCCGGCATGCTCGACATCACCGACAACTCGGTGCAGGGCGTCATCGTCCCGCCGCGCGACGTCGTCCGCTACGACGAGGACGATCCCTACCTCGTCGTCGCCGCCGACAAGGGGACCGCCACCTTCTCCGACATCGCCAACGCCGTCAGCCGCGACTACGGGTTCTGGCTGGACGACGCCTTCGCCTCGGGCGGCTCCGCCGGCTACGATCACAAGGGCATGGGCATCACCGCCAGGGGGGCCTGGGAGTCGGTCAAGCGGCATTTCCGCGAGCTGGGCATGGACCCGCAGCGGCAGCCCTTCACCGTCGTCGGCGTCGGCGACATGTCGGGCGACGTGTTCGGCAACGGCATGCTGCTGTCACCGCAGATCCGCCTCGTCGCCGCCTTCGACCACCGCCACATCTTCCTCGATCCCGACCCCGATCCGGCGGTGTCCTTCGCCGAGCGGCAGCGGCTGTTCAACCTGCCGCGCTCGAGCTGGGACGACTACGACAAGGTCAAGATCAGCAAGGGTGGCGGCTGCTTCCCGCGGAGCCTGAAGGCGATCGAGCTGAGCCCGGAGGCGGCGGCGGCGCTGGGCACCGAGGCGCGGACGCTGTCGCCGTTCGAGCTGATGCACGCGATCCTGCTCGCACCGGTCGACCTGTTCTGGAACGGCGGCATCGGCACCTACGTGAAGGCGGCCGCCGAGAGCCACGCCGACGCGCAGGACCGGGCCAACGATGCCCTGCGCGCCGACGGCGAGACCCTGCGCTGCAAGGTCGTCGCCGAGGGCGGCAACCTCGGCTTCACCCAGCGCGGCCGCATCGCCGCCGCCATGGCCGGGGTGCGGATCAACACGGACTTCATCGACAATTCGGCCGGGGTCGACTGTTCCGACCACGAGGTCAATATCAAGATCCTGCTGGGCGGCGTCGTCCAGGCCGGCGACCTGACGATGAAGCAGCGCGACCAGCTGCTGGCCGAGATGACCGACGAGGTCGGCCAGCTCGTGCTGCGCGACAACATCCTGCAGAACCAGACGCTGAGCATGAGCCAGGCGCTGGCGCCGCAGCAGCTCGAGGCGCAGGCCCGGCTGATCCGCAAGCTCGAGGGGCGCGGCCAGCTCGACCGGGCGATCGAGCTGCTGCCGTCGGACGCCGCCATCGCCGAGCGGCGCAAGGCCGGGCAGGGCCTGACCCGCCCGGAGGCAGCGGTGGTCATGGCCTATGCCAAGATGACCCTCTACGCCGACCTGCTGCGCACCGAGCTGCCGGACCGCAAGTATTTCCTCGCCGACCTGCGCAAGTACTTCCCGCGGCCGCTGCGCAAGCGGTTCCACGAGGCGATCGAGCGGCACCGGCTGCGTCGCGAGATCGTCGCCACCTGGCTCGCCAACAGCATCGTCAACCGCGGCCTCGACGTGTTCGTCAGCGAGCTCGAGGACGAGACCGGCGCCGACCTCGAGCGCATCGCCATGGCCTGCGTCATCACCCGCGACGCCTTCGCCCTGGTGCCGGTGAGCAGCGAGATCGAGGCGCTGGGGGAGGAGGTGCCGGCCCAGCGCCAGCTCGCCATGCTGCTCGAGCTGCGCGCCACGCTGGCCGGCGGCGCCCGCTGGTTCCTCGGCCAGACCGGGCGGTCGCTGGGCCTGCGCGATACCGTCGGCCGCTACCGGCCGGGCATCGCCGCGGTCCTCGAGGGCCTCGAGGGCGTGCTCTCGGCCGAGCATCTCGACAGCCTGAACCGGGCGATCGAGGCCTGGGACGGGCCGGCCGTGGGCCGCACCCTGGCCCGCCGCCTCGCCATGCTCCCCTACCACCTCGCCGCCTGCGACATCGTCGCCCTCGGCGAGGCGCACCACGATCCGCAGCTGGTCGCCCGCGTCTACTTCGCGCTGCATGCCGAGCTGGCGATCGGCCAGCTGTCGCGCGGCCTCGCCGCCATGCCGATCCGCGGCCGCTGGGACCGCCTCGCCCTGGCCGGCCTGCAGGACGAGTTGTCGCGGCTGCAGCGTCACCTCACCGAAGCCGTTCTGCGGGCGGGGGTATGCGGCGGCGATCCGGCGGCCTGTCGCAGCGGGGTCGCCGCGTGGCTGGCGGCGCACGCGCACGGCCTCGCCCGCTACCGCAGCCTTGCCGGCGAGATTGCCCAGACACCCGACCTCGACCTCGCGCGGCTGAGCGTCGTCGTGCGTGCGCTCGGGGACCTCGGGCGAGGCATATGACCGCACCAGTGTTGCGTCGGGGACTTTGCCATTCATGTCCGCCAAGGCTATCGTCCGCGCCATCCTCTCCCGTGGTCGGGCACGCAAGGCGAGACCCCCTAAAGGGCGCCATGCCGGAGACTCGTTGATGCAGCAGAGCAAGGCCCTCAAAGAGGGCGAGCTTTTCTTCCGGCAGTGGTTGCGCTCGCCGAAGTCGATGGGGTCGATCATCCCGTCGTCCCGCTACCTGGCGCGGGCGATGTCCGAGGTGGTTCAATGGGAGCCCGGCCAGCACATCGTCGAGCTCGGCGGCGGCACCGGGGCGATCACCCAGGGCCTGATCGAGCGCGGCATCCCGCGCGAGAACCTCGTCGTGATCGAGCTCGAGCGGGCGCTCTACGAGCACCTGCGCCAGCGCCTGCCCGGCACCACCGTGATCCAGGGCGACGCCACCAAGCTCGAGGACATCCTGCAGCGGCTGGGCGTGACCTCGGTCGGTACGGTGATCTCGGGCCTGCCCATGGTCGGCATGCCGTTCCCCTTCCAGCGGGCGGTCATCGACCAGGGCTTCAAGGTCATGCGCCGCGGCGCGTTCATGCTGCAGTACAGCTACTCGCCGGTGTCGCCGGTGCCGGCGCGTCGCCTCGGCATCCGCGCCGAGCTGGTGCGCTGGGTGCCGCTCAACTTCCCGCCGGCCGCCGTCTGGCGCTACCGCCGAGTCGCGGATTTCGTCCACGCCGCCCCGTCCCGCTGACGGGCACCAGCCCGCCCTGACGCTGATCCGGCGCCTGGCCGCGGACCATCTCCGCGGCCAGCGGGCCGGGCTCGTCCTGACCTTCGCGTTCATGCTGGTGGCCTCGGCCGCAACGGCCGGCCAGGCCTGGCTCATGCAGCCGGTGCTCGACCGGATCTTCCTCGACCACGACCGGACGATGCTGCTGCTGCTGCCGGCGGCGCTGATCGGCCTCGGCCTCGTCAAGGGCCTGGCCTCGTACGGGCAGGACGTGATGATGCTGCGCATCGGCCAGCGCGTCGTCGCCGACGTGCAGGCGCGGCTGTTCGCGCACCTGCTGCGCGCCGACATGGCGATGTTCGTCAGCCGCGGCACCGGCCCGCTGATGTCGCACCTGACCTACGACGCGACGATGCTGCGCACGGCGGTGTCGATCGGCGTCACCGGCCTGCTCAAGGACGGCCTCACCGCGATCTGCCTGGCCGCCCTGATGTTCTACCAGGACTGGCGGCTGGCGATCTTCGCGGTGGTGGCCTTCCCGCTGGCGATGGTCCCGCTGACCTGGCTGAGCCGCAAGGTGCGCCAGCTGGTCCGCGAGATGCAGCGCGGCATGGGCGAGATCTCCGGCCGGCTCGAGCAGACCTTCCACGGCATCCGCCAGGTGAAGGCCTACGCCCAGGAGGCCCGCGAGGCGGCGCGGACCGAGGCCCAGCTGCGCGCCTTCGTCGCCCTGCAGAACCGCACCACGCAGATCCGCTCGCTGGCGACCCCGCTGGTCGAGGCGGCGACGGCGCTGGGCATCGCCCTGGTCGTGCTCTACGGCGGCTCGCAGGTGATGCAGGGGGCGACCACCCCGGGTGCGTTCTTCTCGTTCATCGCGGCGCTGATCCTCGCCTACCAGCCGATCAAGAGCCTGTCGCGGATGAACGCCCAGCTGCAGGAGGGCCTGGCCGGAGCCGAGCGCATCTACGCCCTGCTCGACCGCGAGCCGTCGGTGCGCGACCGGCCGGGCGCGCCGGCGCTGCGCCGCGGGCCGGGGAGGGTGCGCTTCGAGGGCGTCCGCTTCGCCTATGGCGGTGGCAAGCCGGCGCTCGACGGCATCGACCTCGACATCGCCGCCGGCAGCACGATGGCGCTGGTCGGCCGCTCCGGCAGCGGCAAGTCGACGGTGTGCAACCTGCTGCTGCGGTTCTGGGACGCCGATGCCGGGCGGATCCTCGTCGACGGCCAGGACGTCCGCGAGGTGACGCTCGACTCGCTGCGCGGCGCCATCGCCCTGGTCAGCCAGGACGTGAACCTGTTCGACGACACGGTGGCCGCCAACATCGCCTACGGCCGGCCGGGCGCGTCGGACGCGGAGATCCGGGCGGCGGCGCGGGCGGCGGCGGCCGAGCCCTTCATCGAGGCGCTGCCGGACGGCTACGCCACGCGGATCGGCCCGCACGGGGTGCGCCTCTCCGGCGGCGAGCGGCAGCGCCTGTCGATCGCCCGGGCAATGCTCAAGGCGGCGCCGATCCTGATCCTCGACGAGGCGACTTCCTCGCTCGACACCGCCAGCGAGCGGCAGATCCAGGAAGCCCTCGACCGGCTGATGGAAGGCCGCACCACGCTGGTCGTGGCGCACCGGCTGTCGACGGTCCTGCATGCCGACCAGATCGTCGTGCTCGACCATGGCCGGGTGGTCGAGAGCGGCACGCACCGGTCGCTGCTCGCCCGCGGCGGCAGCTACGCCCGGCTCTACCGGATGCAGTTCGCCGACCCGCCGCCGAGCGACCGGATGGTCCCGTCGACCGTTTGACTTCGCGCCCGGCCGGACTGCGTGATAAGAAAGGATGAGGCAGGCTGGCGGCAGGTCGACATCACGGAATGACCGTTCGCCAGCGGACCGTGACCGGCCCGCTGCACGAGGCCGGAGGCGAGAGGAAACGACGAGCATGCGTTTCTGCCGGCCTGATGATGCTCCATGTGCGGCCTGCGGCCGCCCGACCGACGACTCCTGAGCCTTCGCGACGCGGATGACCGGACCAGGCGAGCGCGAGGCCGAGAGCCAACATGACGGTGCGGGGGCACGGGATGATGCCGACAGCCGCGCGCCGATGGGCGGCGGCCTCGGACCGGTGGCCGCGATGGTGCTGCGTGCCGTCGAGCGCCACGGCTGGCGGCTGAGCGCCGCCTGCGGCATCGCCGCTTTCCTGATCATCATGCTGGCCCTGGCCGGCGTGGCGAGGCTGGCGCTGCATCTCGGCGGCTGGCCGGCCGGGGCGGCTCCCGTGCTGATCGCCTGCGCCGCCTCCGCCATCGTCTCGCCGGCGATCATCGTCGGGCTGCGGATGGTCGAGCACCTGTGCGGCCTGCGCGACCGGCTCGAGGACGAGGTCGAGCGGCGCTCGACGGCCGAGCAGCGGCTGATCCGCCTGGTTGGCGAGGACGAGCTCACCGGGCTCGCCAACCGGCGCCAGTTCGCCTGGCAGGCCCGCGCCGCGTTGGCGATGGCGCGGCGCTACCGGCAGAGCGTGTCGCTGCTGATGATCGACATCGACCGGTTCAAGGAGGTCAACGACCGCGAGGGCCATGCCGCCGGCGACCAGGCGCTGGTGCGGGTGGCGCAGATCCTGCGCCTGATCCTGCGCGAGACGGACACCGCCGCCCGACACGGCGGCGACGAGTTCGTCGTGCTCCTCCCGCACACCGGCATGGAGGCGGCGATGGTCGTCGCCGAGCGCATCCGCGAGGCGGTGGCGGCCGAGCCGGGGCCGCCGGCGCTCACCGTCAGCATCGGCTGCGCCACCGCCGAGGGCGGCCGGCTGCCGCACCCGCAACTCCAGCGGCTCGCCGACCAGGCGATGTATGCCGCCAAGGCGGCTGGCCGGAACCGCGTCCAGGCCAGCGGCCGCGGCTCGGCCATCGCCAGCCGCCTCGATCTGACCGCGTCCTAGGCGGGCGTGGCGATCCGAGGGCGGCCGGTCGCGGTCGCCACCACCTCGACATCGAGCACCCGGCGCTGGCCGCCGGCGTCGTCCCAGGCGCGCTCCTGGCGCACCAACGCCACGGCCGCGTCGGGCGCCCCGGCGGCGGCGGCCAGCGCCAGCGCTGCGTCGCGGGCGGCGGCCTCGGCCAGAGCGAGGGCGTCGTCCAGGGTGGCGGCGGCGCGGGGCCCGTCGGCCAGATGCACCGTCCAGGTGTCCTCGGCCGAGCCCGTGGCGAGGACCAAGGCGCGGCGCTCGACGCGGCCGACCACGGCGCCGACGGCATTGCCGGTCGCATGGTGCGGCGGAATGACGAGCCGTGTCGCCAGCCGTTCGGCCGGCAGCGGGTAGAAGATCGGCGCCGGTCCACCGACGGCGACCACCGGCAGGCCCAGCTCGAGCCGCGGCCGGACCAGGCCGGCGGCGTCGCCGGCGAGGGCGCGGGCGACGAGGCTGCGCGCCGGCCCGTCGAGGATCGCATCGGCCGGCTCGCCCTCGGCGGCGAGCGCGGCGCCGAGCAGCAGTTCGGCCGTCCGCAGGCCGGCACGCTCGAGGACACGGGCGGCGATCGTCTCGGCCGCGGGCTCCTCGTCGGGAAACAGCAGGCGGCCGACTAGCAGGGCGCCGAGGCGGGCGGCCTCGACCGACCAGCCCTGCTGCAGGCCCAGGACGTGCGCCGCGTCGCTGGGGGTGAAGCCGGCCGCGATGGCGTAGCCGCGCGCCTCCAGCTGGCGCAGCGGCAGGCCGAGATGGGCGCGGTCGATCACCTCCTCCAGCGGCTGCGGCCCGGCGGCGAGCAGCTCCCACAGGCGACTGGCGCTCGGTCCGAGGATGCCGGCCGCCGGATCGCGGCGGCGCAGGGCAAAGGCCGCGTCATGCTGGCGGCCGCGTGGACGGGCGGCCTGGGCCGTGAGGACGGCCAGCACCGCCGGATGGCGGTGGGCCAGCAGGCTGAGCGGCACGACGCGGCGCGGGCCGAGGCGGAGGCCGCCGCCGGGATCGCGGCGCACCTCGCTGTCGCCGCCGAGCCCCGAGGTGTGGACCTCGATGGCCTCGACCATGGTGGCGAGGCCACCGACGACGGCTCCGCTTGCCGAGAGCCGCGGCCGGCCGCCGCGCAGCACGGCGATGTCGGTCGTGGTGCCGCCGACGTCGGCGACCAGGGCTTCGTCGAGCCCGGCGAGGAAGGCGGCGCCGACGACACTGGCGGCCGGGCCGGAGAGGATCGTCTCGACCGGACGCTGGCGCGCCGCCCCGGCCGCCAGCAGTGAGCCGTCGCCGGTGACCACCATCACCGGCGCGTCGATCGCCTCGGCCTGCAGCAGGGCGGCCACGGCATCGAGCAGCGCCGCGATCTCCGGCAGCAGGCGGGCGTTGAGCAGGGTGGTCAGCGCCCGGCGCGGCGCATCGAGCCGTGCGGTCAGCTCGTGCGAGCAGGTGGCGGGCCGGCCGGCGGCGGTGGCGATGGCGGCGACGGCGCGCTCGTGCGCCGGATTACGGACGGCGAACTGGCTGCAGACGGCGAACGCCTCGACCTCGCCGGCGAGCAGCGCCACCGCCGCCTCCACCGCGGCGCGGTCGAGGGGCGCCTGCTCGGTCCCGTCGGCGCGGTGGCCGCCGGCGGCGAGGACCACGGGCGTGTCGGCCAGCGCCCGGTCGAGGCCGCCGCGGCGCAGGGCTGCCTCGTCGAGGCCGACGAGGACCAGGGCGGCGCGGCCGCCACGACCCTCGACGATGGCGTTGGTGGCGAGCGTGGTCGACAGCGAGACGAGGCCCACAGGGCCCGGAACGGCGGTGCGGACCTTGCGGACGGCCTCGCCGATGCCGCGGGCGAGATCGTCGCGCGTGGTCAGTGCCTTGGCCGAGGCTACGACCCGGTCGGCCGCGTCGAGCAGGACGGCATCGGTGAAGGTGCCGCCGGTGTCGATGCCGAGGCGCAGGCTCATGGGACGGGACGCCGAGGAAGCATGGTGGGCACCGCATAGGGCAGCCACCGCGACTTGACGAGGTCGGGCCAGCGATAGCGTAGGCGCATGCGAGCCTTGCTTTTTCGCTCGCCCCGCTTGCGCTTCGCTACTATAGTCAGCCAACCGGCACACTTCCCAAGGTCGACGCCCCTTCTTGTTCCCGTCCTCCATCGGCCCGGCGGCGCTCGTCTCGAGCCTCCCGACGGGCATGCGCCTTTATCCCCAGACCGGCGTCGACAGCCTTGCCAGCTTGTCGAACTGGCCTGCGGCCCCGAGGGCCGGGGTGGTGGTCCTTCGTGTCTTCCCCGCAGTCGTGCGCCCGGTTGTCGTCACGTCCCGGACCCTGGATAGCGTCAATGTCGCGTAAGCTGTTCGTCGCCAACTTCCCCTTCACCACGACGGTCGAGGAGCTGCAGTCCCTGTTCGGCAGCCACGGCAGCGTGGTCTACGCCAAGATCGCCACCGATCACGAGACCGGCCGCTCGCGCGGCTTCGGCTTCATCGAGATGGAGTCGGCCGAGCAGGCCGAGGCCGCGATCCGCGAGCTGGACGGGTTCCAGATGGGCGGTCGCCCGCTGGCCGTCCGCGTCGCCGAGGAGCGTCCCGGCGGCCGTGGCCCCGGTGGGCCGGGCGGCGGCCCGCGTGGCCCGCGTGGCCCGCGCCCGGATGGCGGCGGCGGTGGCTTCGGTGACCGTGGCGGCTTCGGCGATCGCGGCGGCTTCGGCGGCGGCCGTGGTGGCCCGGGTGGCGGCGGTGGCTTCGGCGAGCGCCGCGGCGGTCCGGGCGGTGGCCCGGGCGGCTATCCGCCCCGCGGCCCGCGCGGCCCGCGCTCCTACTGATCCTGCGCTGACAGGGGCCGGCATCACCGGCCCCCGTTCAGCTTCAGCCTGCTGGCAGCCGCGGCTCAGCCGAGCTTCGGCCGGTTGGCCAGCGCGTCCTTGACGATCTTCTCGACCATCGCCCGCTCGGCACCGGTCACGGGCCCGCGCGGCGCGCGGCACAGCTCCGACCCGCGCCCGACCATCGCCTGCACCAGCTTGATGTACTGGACGAGCTTCGGCTTGGTATCGAGGTGCAGCAGGTCGGCGTACCAGCGGTAGAGCGGCAGCGCCTCGGCATACTGGCCGGCGACCGCCTTGTCCCACAGCCACACACTTTCGCGCGGGAAGGCGTTGACCAGGCCCGAGACCCAGCCGACGACGCCCAGCATGGCGCTCTCGAGGATGATGTCGTCGACGCCGCAGAACAGCACGTAGCGGTCGCCGGTGCGGTTCACGAGGTCGGTGACGCGACGCACGTCGTCCGACGACTCCTTGATCGCCACGAGCGTCTTCTCGTCGGCGAGATCGGCGAACATCTCCGGGGAGATGTCGACGCCGTAGGCGATCGGGTTGTTGTAGACCATGATCGGCAGGTCGGTGGCGCGGGCGACGGTGCGGAAGTGCGCCAGCGTCTCGTCGCCCTCGGTCTTGTAGACCATGGCCGGCAGCACCATCAGGCCGTCGATACCGACCCTGGCACAGCCCTCGGCGTGGCGGGCCGCCAGCCGGCTCGTGTACTCGGCGACGCCGGACAGCACCGGGACCCGGCCGTTCGAGACCTCCTTCGCGAGCTTCAGCACCTCGAGCTTCTCGTGCGCCTCGAGCGAGCAGTTCTCGCCGACCGTGCCCAGCATGATCAGGCCGTGCACGCCTTCCTGGATCAGCCAGTCGATGTGCTTGGCGGTAGCGTCGTGGTCGATGCTCTCGTCGGCTTTGAAGAGCGTGGTGACGGCGGGGTAGACGCCCCGCCAGCTGGTAGCGGCCATCAAGGTTCTCCCTAGCGGATGGTCAGGACGGGCTCGCCCAGGACCTCGGGCAGCGGCTCGACGCCGAGCCCGGGTCCCTCGGAGGCGGCCATGCAACCGTCGCGGCGCCGCGGCGCGCCCTGCGCGATGCGGCGGGTGACGTAGCTGTTGAAGTCGGTGGCGGAGAAACGGAAAGCCTCGGGCGTGCTGTGCGCCAGATGGGCGATCGCGGCGGTGACGACGTCGCCGCCCCAGCTGTCCTCGAGCGTCATGGCGATGCCGAGCTCGACGCAGGTGTCGCGCAGCAGCCGGATGCGGCTGAGCCCGCCGACCTTGCTGATCTTGAGGTTGACCACGTCGGCGGCACCGTCGCGGGCGGCGCGCAGCAGCGTCGGCAGGTCGTGGATGCACTCGTCCATCACGAACGGATGGTCGGTGGCGCGACGGACGACGAGGCACTCCTCGTAGGAGAGGCAGGGCTGCTCGATGTAGACGTCGACGTCGCGCACGGCGCGGACGACGCGCAGCGCCTGGTGCTGCAGCCAGCCGGTGTTGGCGTCGGCGACCAGCACGTCGCCGGGCTCGAGTGCGGCGCGGACCGCGCGGATGCGCTCGATGTCGGTGTCCGGATCGCCGCCGACCTTGAGCTGGAACTTGCGGTAGCCTTCGGCGCGGTAGCCGGCGACGCGGCCGGCCATCGCCGCGGGCGTGTCCTGCGAGATGGCGCGGTACAGGGCCACGGCCTCGCCCCGGTGGCCGCCCAGCAGCGACGCGACCGAGCGCCCGGCCGCCTTGCCGAGCAGGTCCCAGGCCGCCATGTCGACCGCCGACTTGACGTAGGCATGGCCCTTGAAGGCGCGATCCATGGCGGCGTTGAGAGAGCCGAGCTGGGTCGGATCGAGGCCCAGCAACTGCGGGCCCATCTCGGCGAGGCCGCCGCGTGCGCCGGCGGCGTAGGCCGGCAGGTAGACGGGTCCCAGCGGGCAGACCTCGCCCCAGCCGGTGAGCCCCTCGTCGGTGTCGAGCGCGACCAGCGTGCTGTCGAACACGTCCACGGATTTGCCGCCGGACCAGGCGTAGCGTCCCTCGTGCAGCGGCAGGTCGACCTGGAAGACACGGATCTGGGTGATGCGCATCAGCGCTCTCCGGCAGCGGAACGGCGGGCGATCCAGGCGGCGAGGGCGGCCTGGGCGTCGCGGATGTGGCGGACGACGAGGGCCTCGGCCGCGGGGATGTCGCCGGCGCGGCTGAGCTCGACGAGACGGCGGTGGTCCTCGCCGGCCAGCAGCGGCGTCCCCTGCAGGGCCAGGTGGACGCGGATGTAGCGGTAGGTGTTGTTGTGCAGATCCTGGGCGAGGCGGAGCGTCCGGGCCCGTCCGGCCGGGCGGTAGAGCGCCGCGTGGAACTGCCAGTTCAGCTCGCCCCAGTGCTCGGCCTCGCCGGCGGCGACGGCGCGGTCGAAGTCGGCGCGCGCCCGGTCGGCCGCAGCGAGGTCGGCCGTCGTCATGTGCGGGATGGCGTGCCGGAGCAGCAGCGGCTCGATCGCCGCGCGCAGGTCGTAGAGCTCGCCGACCTCGACGTCGGACAGGCCGACGACGAAGGCGCCGCGGTGCGCCTCGAGACGGACCAGCCCCTCGCCCTCGAGCTGGGCCAGCGCCTCGCGCACGGGAATGCGGCTGACGCCGAGCTCGGCGGCGATGGCGTCCTGGCGCAGCGGCGCGTCGGCGAGGAGCGCACCCGACAGGATGCGGCTGCGCAGGCTCGTGGCCACCTCGTCGGCGACGGTGCGGCGGCTGATCGGCTGGACCATCATTGGATGGTGTATACAATATGCGATCTGCAGGCGCAAGACCGGCCCTGAAACGACGAACGCCCCGGCCGCTGGTGCGGCCGGGGCGTCCGGGAGCCGAGAGGGCGGGGCTGGCCGGGGGGAAGGCCGGCCCCGGCGTCCTCAGGCGGCGAGAGCCTTGAGCTCGTTGAGGTTGGCGACGAAGCGGCTGGCCAGAACCTGGGCCGCCTCGCGCTGCGCCTTCACGCCACCCTCGACGACGACCTTGGCGTCGGCGACGGCGGTCTCGACGGCAGCCTGGGCCTCCTTGACGTAGGCCTCGGGCTTCTTCGCCGGATCGTAGCTCTTCAGCGCCAGCTCGGCCTGGGCCTTCCAGGCGTCGAAGCGCTTCATCTGCAGCTGCCACGCGGCCTCGGCGGCATCCGCGAAGATCTTCTGGACCTGCGCGAGCGCCTCGATGTTCGCCTTCTGCAGGGCGACCAGGGCATCAAGATTCACGGTGGGGATGCTGATCGCCGGGAAGGCGGGGGCGGCGGACTTGGCGGCCATGTCGGTTCTCCAGGGGTCGCTCATGCTGCGATGCACAATAGCTAGGAGCACGCCCTGCCCGGTGCAAGGGGTCTCATGCTGCACTGCAGCAAAATGGGTGGGGCAGGCTGACGCAGCCGGGGCGGCCCTCGCGGCGTGGCCCCGCCGCGCTACCTCTTCCTCAAGGCTTCACGTTAACCTGCCGCCCGGCAGCGCTGCGGAGACGGACCCATGCACGTTCCCGTCGAGTCCTTCTTCGACAAGGCGACGAGCACCATCACCCATCTGGTGGTGGAGCCCAACGGGCGGCATTGCGCCATCGTCGATCCCGTCCTCGACTACGACCAGGCGGCCGGCCGGACGCGGACCGCGTCGGCCGACGCCGTGGTCGCGGCGGTCGAGGCGCGCGGCCTGATCGTCGACTGGATTCTCGAGACGCACGCGCATGCCGACCACCTGAGCGCCGCCCGTTACCTCAAGGCGAAGCTCGGCGGGCGCATCGCCGTCGGCGCGCGGATCACCGAGGTGCAGCGAATCTTCAAGGACGTGTTCAACCTCGAGCGGACCTTCAACACCGACGGCAGCCAGTTCGACCACCTGTTCGCCGATGGCGAGACCTTCGCGATCGGCCGCCAGGAGGGCCGGGTGCTCTACACGCCAGGCCACACCCCGGCCTGCTGCACCTATGTCGTCGGCGACTGCGCCTTCGTCGGCGACACGCTGTTCATGCCGGACGGCGGCACCGCGCGCTGCGACTTCCCGGGCGGCGATGCCGCGACGCTGTACCGCTCGATCCAGCGGATCCTGGCACTGCCGGACGAGACCCGCCTGTTCGTCTGCCACGACTACCAGCCGGGCGGCCGCGAGGCCGGCTGGGAGACGACCGTCGCCGACGAGCGGGCGCGCAACATCCATGTCGGCGAGGGCCGCAGCGAGGCCGACTTCGTGGCGCTGCGCACGGCCCGCGACCGCACGCTGGGCACCCCGCAGCTGCTGATCCCGTCGATCCAGGTCAACGTCCGCGCCGGCGAGCTGCCGCCGGCGGAGGACAACGGAGTTCGTTATCTCAAGGTGCCGATCAACGTCATGTAGTTGGTCAACCATTGAGTTGATCACGAGCTTGTGATCATTCCTCTTCTTCTTACCAAGATCTTTGGCATAAACGCCTTCCGCAAATTCGCGGCAATTGACTCGCGCTACACGTTTAGCCGGCCTTCCAGCAGCCAAGCAAAGAGTGGCTCGTAGAAGTCGAGCGTCCCACTTCAAGCGAGAGTTAGCTTATCTCCACCACCGTTTGACGCGAGACTTCATCACTGCTCACGCTATCAATCCATGCGTGAGGAGTGTCGCTAATATGAACGATTTGGTAGAGTCACATCGCAAACTCTGCCTTGACAGGCGCGGATTGTTCCAAGGCGCCGCCGCTGCGGCGGTTCTGCTCGGGCGAGGTGCCGCTGCCGCACCAGCCGATCCGTCGGCCGGACCGGTGGTTACGCCCGACCCGATCAAGGCGCCGATCGAGAAAAGCGGCATCGCAGTGGAGATCGTCGACTTCTGTCAGCCTCCGCGGTCGAGCGCAACCAAGCCCTTCGCCATGCTGAATCAACTCTATCACGCGGGCCTGGGTACCTCCTGGCTCTACGTGAACGATACGCTCGGCAAGATCTGGCGCGTTGATCGTGTGACCGGCGCTGCGAGACTCTTCTTCAACTATGCGTCTGCCCGCGGGACGTTGCTGCAAACTGGCCAGCAGAAAGGCCTTCGAGGTTTCGCCTTCCATCCTGACTTCTATCGCCCCAGCGAGCGCGGGTACCGACGGTTCTACACGTTGGCGACCGAATCGGTCGGGGGTGCCCAGACCGGCGTGACGATCTTCGATGGGCCGTTTGTCACGCAGTTCCATAACGTGCTGACCGAATGGCGCGTGACGTCGCCGAATGAGCTGAAGGTGGACCTGTCGTCGCGACGCGAGATCCTCCGGATATCAAACTATTTCAGGGATCACTGTAGCGACCTCCCGATGTTCAATCCGCATGCCATGCCGGGCGATGCCGACTACGGGATGCTCTACATCGCGACCGGTGATGGAGGGCGCTACAATCCCAATCCGGACCCTTACAATCAGGCCCAGGACCCGCTGAGCCCGCGTGGCAAGATCCTGCGCATCAATCCCTTGGGCGGCAACGGCCGACGCTACCAGATCCCGGTGGATAACCCGTTCGTTGGCAACACCGCCTACCTTCCAGAGATCTGGGCAACCGGGCTGCGTCACCCGCAGTATTTCTCGTGGGATCTTGGCGGCGACAAGACCCTCATCATCGTCGACATCGGCCAGGACCAGATCGAGGAGATCAACCTTGGCATCAAGGGCGCGAATTACGGATGGCCTCTCCGCGAAGGGACGTTCGTCACCGACCGGACGGACCAGACCACCCTCTATGCGTTGCCTGAGGACGACGCGACGCGGGGCTTCACCTATCCGGTCGCCCAGTACGACCACAGCGAGGGGGCGGCAATCTGCGGCGGCTACGTCTACAGGGGCACCAAGATTCCGGCCCTGGACGGCCACTACATCTTCGGCGACCTGATCAACGGCCGGGTGTTCCACCTCCCGGTGACGTCCCTGCAGCAGGGTACGCAGGCTACGATCTACGAGCTGACCCTCAAGCGCAACGGCGTCACGACGACGATGCAGGAGCTGGTCAAGGGGCAGTTCAACCGTGTCGACATGCGCTTCGGGCAGGGCCCTGGCGGTGCGATGTACATCATGAGCAAGCAGGACGGACTGATCCGCAAGCTGCTCCCCGCGTGATCGGCGCTCATGCCACCGCTGGCAGGCAGGCCGGGCCGGTCGGCTCGAACTGCTTGTAGCCCATGATGAACTCGCGGTGGCCGAGGGCCTCGGAGCAGGTCCGCTGGCCGCCGGCAACGCGCTCGATCAGGCCCAGGATCTCGGCCCCGACCTCGTCGAGCGTCGCCCGGCCCTCGAGGATGCGGCCGGCGTCGACGTCCATGTCCTCGGCCATGCGCCGGTAGGTGCCGGGGTTGGCGCAGACCTTGATGACCGGGCTGATCGCCGAGCCCACCACCGAGCCGCGGCCGGTCGAGAACAGGATCACCTGCGCCCCGCAGGCGATCAGCTCGGCGATCTCGGTGTTGTCGTTGATGTTGGGAAAGCCGAAGCGCGGCTCGCCGTCGGGGACGACGTCGAGCAGGTAGAGCCCGCCGACGGGTGGCCGGTCGCCCGGCTTGAGCAGGCCGACGATCGGCGAGGCGCCGGACTTGGCATAGGCGCCCATCGACTTCTCCTCGATGGTGGTGAGCCCGCCCTCGGCATTGCCCGGGGCGAAGCTCGACTGGCCCATCACCCGGTAGTAGCGCGCCGCCTTGTCGACGCAGGCGACGATCTCGCGCGCCAACTCGGGGGAGGCGGCGCGCGCCGCCATGTGGCCCTCGCAGCCGATCAGCTCGCCGGTCTCCTCGAAGATGCAGGCGGCACCCCTGGCCACCAGCAGGTCGAAGGCGCGGCCCATGGCGGGGTTGGCGGTGAGGCCCGAGGTGGCGTCGGAGCCGCCGCAGATGGTGCCGACGACCAGCTCGTCGTGGCGCAGCGGCACGGTCGGCTGGGCGGCCAGCGCGGCCAGCGTCGTCCGCACCCAGTCGCGCCCGGCCTCGACCGTGCGCCGCGTCCCGCCGGCGGCCTGGATCACCAGCGTGCGCACCGGCCGGCCGCTGGCCTCGACGCGGCCGCGCAGGCCCGAGCGGTCGAAGGACTCGCAGCCCAGCGAGACCAGCAGCACCGCACCGACGTTCGGATGCGTCGTCAGCCGCTCCAGCATCGTGAAGGCGTAGTCGTTCCGGTAGCAGCCGGGAAAGCCGATGACGTGGACGTCGTCGTCCTCGAACGGCCGGACGATCGCCTCGGCGGTGTGCCGCGCGCACTCGACCAGGTAGGCCACCACCACCGTGTTGCGGATGCCCTTCCGCCCGTCGCTCCGCAGCCAGCCTCGCATCAGCGCATCTCCCTGCCCTCGCGGTCCCAGGTCGGGATGTAGTCGCTGGCGAGGTTGTGGGTGTGGACGTAGGCGCCGGCCGGGATGGCGGTGCGGGCGCTGCCGATGGGAGCGCCGTATTTCACGACCTTCTCGCCGGGGGCGATGGGGCGACGGGCGAGCTTGTGGCCGGTGGGGGTGTCGCGCTCGACGACCAGCTCGCCGCCGTCGAGCCGCAGCCGCTCGCCGGCGGCGAGATCGCGGCAGGCGACGGCGACGTTGTCGGCGGGATCGAGCACGAGCAGGCGGGGATCGGTCGGGTCCATCAGAACTTGCCGTACTTCAGGTAGGCCTGCTGCGGGTCCATGCCCTCGAGGATCGCCTTGCGGATCAGGTTCTCGGTGCCGATGGCCGTCTCGGCGGCAGCGACGATCTCGGCGGCGCGGTCCTTGGGCACGATGACGATGCCGTCGCGGTCGGCGAGCAGCCAGTCGCCGGGATGGATGCGGACGTCGCCGATGACGATCGGCACGTCGAAGCCGTCGGGCAGCCAGAAGCCGACGATGTCCTTGGGCGTGTAGTGCCGGAAGCAGAGCGGGAAGCCGAGCTTGAGGATGAACTCGACGTCGCGCGAGGCGCCGTCGACGACGTAGCCGCGCACGCCGCGGTGCTGCAGCGTCTCGGCCGACAGCTCGCCCATCAGCGCCACCGCATGGGTGTGCGGCTGGCAGACGACGACATGGCCCGGCTTCGCCTTCGACAGGAGGCCGGTCCATTCCAGCAGCGTGGTGTGCCGGTCGGCGGCCTCGTCGGCGTGGCCGGAGACGGTGAACACCGGCCCCGCCAGCGGCCGCTCCGGGAACAGCGGACGGATCTCCGGCGGCAGCACGAAGTTCCGCAGGCCCATGCCGCGCATCACGTCGTTGAGCACGCCCGTGTAGCAGCGCTCGAGCCGGGCGGTGAGGTCGGCGGTCATCGCGGTGTCTCTTGGCCCCCTGACAGCCGGGCGATCCTGAGCGGCGGGGCCGGCCTTCGCAAGGGCGCTTGACAGGGGCGGGCTCGAGGCAGAAGGTTAACCACATGGTTAACCATTTCGACGCCGGCCTCGACCGGACCTTCGCCGCCCTTGCCGACCCGACGCGGCGGGCGCTGCTGGCGCGGCTGGGGACGCAGGACAGCGCCTCGGTCAGCGAGCTGGCGCGCCCCTTCGCGGTCTCGCTGCCGGCGATCATGAAGCATCTCGACGTGCTGTCGGATGCCGGCCTGATCAGCCGGAGCAAGAGCGGGCGGACGGTGTCGTGCCGGCTCAACGCGGCACCCATGCGCGAGGCCGCGGACTGGCTCGGGCACTACCGGCAGTTCTGGGAGGACCGCTTCGACCGGCTCGACGCCTACCTGCGCGAGCTGCAGGCCGAGGCCGGAGACAAGGAGAATGGCGATGGCGATGCGACGCCCTGAGCCCGCGGCCCCGCCGCCGGCTCTCGAGATCACGCGGCTGCTGCCGGCCCCGCCGGCGCTGGTGTTCGCCGCCTGGACCAGACCGGAGCACCTTGTGCGCTGGTGGGGGCCGACCGGTTTCGCCGCCGCCGATGCCAGCCTCGACGTCCGTCCGGGCGGCGCCTGGCGGGCGCGGATGCTGGCGCCGGACGGCGCCTTGCACGCGATGCACGGCGAGTACCGCGAGGTGGTGCCGCACCGCCGCCTCGCCTTCACCTTCGCCTGGCTCGACGAGGCAGGGAAGCCGGGCCAGCCGATGCTGGTCACGGTCGACCTCGCCGAGCGCGGGGGGCGGACGCTCCTGACCTTCCGCAAGACCGGATTCACCAGCGACGACGCGCGGGCGTCCCACGAGGACGGCTGGCGCCAGTGCCTGGACCGGCTCGGCGAGGCGGTGGCCGGGTCGCTGCCCGCGGAGGACGTGCTGGAGATCAGCCGCCTGTTCGAGGCGCCGCGCGAGCTGGTGTTCCGGGCCTGGGCCGATCCGGTGCTGGCGCAGCGCTGGATGGGCCCGCGTGGCTTCACCGCCACCGGGGTCTCAATGGGTCGGGAGCCGGGCGACCGCTGGCGGCTGGGCCTGCAGCCGCCCGACGGCGGGCCGGTGCTGTGGCAGGGCGGAACGCTGCACGAGATCGTTCCGCCGGAGCGGCTGCGCTTCAGCTTCGCCTGGGACCAGGCGGACGGGCAGCCCGGGCCGGAGATGATGGTGACCGTGACACTGGCCGAGCGGAACGGACGGACGCTGATGGCTTTCCGTCAGGAGCGGCTGCCATCCGAGGCGTCGCGCGAGGGCCATCGCGGCGGCTGGACCAGCGCCTTCGACCGGCTGGCCGAGACGCTGGCCGCCGCCTGAGCGGGCCCGGGACCAGGGGAGGCAGGAACCATGGAAAGCGGACCGAGGCCGGAGCATCGCTGGCTGCAGCAGCTCGTCGGCAGCTGGGAATGCCGGGGCGAGGGTGCCGGCCCGCCCGGCGAGCCGCCGTGGACCTTCGAGGCGGACGAGACCGTGCTGGCGCTGGGCGATTGCTGGATCGTCGGCGAGGGCCGCGGGCTCATGCCCGACGGCAGCCCGGCCCTGACCCAGCTGACGCTGGGCTACGACCCGGCCAGGGAGCGCTTCGTCGGCTGCTTCGTCGGCTCGATGATGACCAACCTGTGGGTCTACGAGGGCAGCCTCGACGAGACCCGGCGGGTGCTGACGCTGCGCACCGAAGGGCCCGACATGTCGACCGGGCGGACGGCGGCCTTCGAGGACATCCACGAGCTGGTCGACGAGGACAGCCGCGTGCTGCGCTCGGTGATGCAGCGGGCGGACGGCAGCTGGACCGAGGTCATGCGCGCGCACTACCGGCGCAAGCCGGAACGCTGACCCCGCCGGCGACGACCGGCTTCACCCTCATCCTTCACCAGGGAGACCCGCGATGGCCGAGGCCAGCGGACTCACGCTGCATTTCCATCCGCTCTCGTCGTTCTGCCAGAAGGTGCTCGTCGCCCTCTACGAGAACGACACGCCGTTCCGGCCGCAGCATGTCGACCTGTTCGACGAGGCGCAGCGCGCGGCGTTCCTGCGGCTGTGGCCGGTCGGCAGGTTTCCGGTGCTGCGCGACGACGCGCGCGGCCGGACCGTGCCGGAGTCGACGATCATCATCGAGTATCTGAGCCACTTCTATCCGGGGTCGACGGCGCTGGTGCCGGCCGATCCCGGCCTGGCGCTGGAGACCCGCGAGCTCGACCGGCTGTTCGACCTCTACGTCAACGTGCCGATGCAGAAGATCGTCACCGACCGGCTGCGGCCGGAGGGGCGCGGCGATGCGCAGGGCGTGGAAGACGCTAGGGCGCTGCTGCTCAAGGCCTATGGTGTGCTGGAGGCGCGCCTCGCCGGCCGCGCGTGGGCCAACGGCATGGGCTTCAGCATGGCCGACTGCGCCGCGGCCCCGGCCCTGCGCTATGCCGACATGACGCTGCCGCTGGGCGGGTCCTTCCCGGTGCTGGCCGGCTATCTGGAGCGGCTGAAGCAGCGGCCGTCCTTCGCCCGGGCGATCGCCGAGGGCGAGCCGTTCATGAAGCTGATCCCGCAGCCGAAGGAAGGGGCGGCCTGATGGTCGAGCGTTCCGTCGCGCACGGCAGCTTCGCCATCGAGCGAACGTTTCGCGCACCGCCTGCCATGGTGTTCGCCGCCTGGGCCGAGCAGGCCGCCAAGGGCCGCTGGTTCGCCGCCGCGCCGGAGGGGTGGACGACCGCCCTCTACGAGCTCGACTTCCGCGTCGGCGGCCGCGAGGTCTGGCGTGGCGGGCCGGGCGACGGACCGCAACATGCCTTCGCCGGGCACTACCTCGACATCGTGCCCAACGAGCGGATCATCTACGCCTACGACATGCACCTCGATGCGGTTCGGATCTCGGTGTCGCTGGCGACGGTCGAGTTCCACGCCGACGGCACGGGCACGCGCATGCTGTTCACCGAGCAGGCGGCGTTCCTCGACGGCCACGACAATCTTGCCCAGCGCCGGGGCGGGACGGAGGAGCTCCTGGACCTGCTCGCGACGGAGGTCGAGGGTGGCTGACCGCGGGCTCGATCCGGAGGGCCTTCGCCGGCTCCAAGAGGGCCTCGCGGAGCACGTCGCGCGCGGGACCGTCCCCGGCCTGGTAGCGGCCGTCGCCCGCGGGCCCGAGGTCCATGTCGAGGTCCTCGGCCGGCAGCGGCTGGACGACCCGGCACCGATGCGGCGCGACACGCTGTTCCGCATCACCTCGATGACCAAGCCGGTCACCGCCGTGGCGGCGATGCTGCTGGTGGAGGACGGCCGGGTGGGGCTCGACGACCCGGTCGACCGGTTCCTGCCGGAGCTCGCCGACCGTCGGGTGCTGCGCCGGCTGGACGGACCGCTGGACGAGACCGAGCCGGCCCGCCGGCCGATCACCTTGCGCGATCTGCTGACGTTCCGGGCCGGCATCGGCATGATTCTCGAGCCGTCGTGCCACTGGCCGATCCAGCAGGCGATCGACGGCCTGCAGCTGATGACCGGGCCGCCGATGCCGCGCACCCCGCACGGGGCCGACGGCTGGATGGCGCGGCTCGGCACGTTGCCGCTGATGCACCAGCCAGGCGAGCGCTGGATGTATGGCTCGGCCTCGGACATCGTCGGCATCCTCGTCGCCCGGGCGTCGGGCCAGCCGTTCGACCGGTTCCTCGCGGAACGCGTGTTCGCGCCGCTCGGGATGACGGACACGGACTTCCATGTGCCGCCCGAGAAGCGGGACCGGCTGGCCGGCTGCTACCGGTACGATCCGGCGACGGGGGCGCTGGTCGACCAGGATCCGCTGGCCATCAGCCAGTGGACCCGGCCACCCGCCCTCCCGGCCGGCAAGGACGGCCTGGTCTCGACCGTCGACGACTATCTCGCCTTCGGCCGCATGCTGCTCGGCGGCGGCAGGCTGGGCAGCGTCCGCATCCTGCAGCCCGGGACGGTGGCGGCGATGACGACCGACCAGCTCACCCCGGCGCAGAAGGCGGTCTCGCCGTTCTTCCCCGGCTTCTGGGAGGGGCGCGGCTGGGGCCTCGGCCTGTCGGTCGTCACCGAGGGCGCGACGCGAGGCCGCTTCGGCTGGGACGGCGGCTTCGGGACGTCCTGGCAGGCCGATCCGGCGCTGGACTTCACCGGGGTGCTGATGACGCAGCGGCTGGTGTACCCGGAGCCGGCCGGCATCGACCGCGACTTCTGGACTCTGGCGGAACGCACGATCCGACACTAAGTGGCGGGCGTGGATCGCGCCGTTCTCTCCGTTCGCGTCTCGTGGAGCCTGCTCCGTCGCCCGCTGGCCTGGCTGCTGGCCGCCGCGGGTGGAGCGCTTGTTGCGGGCATCCTCGTGGCCCTGGTCAGCTGGGGTGCCTTCGTCCGCGGCCAGCTGCCGAACTGGGAGAGCGCGCTCTTGCGCTACCAGATCGACAAGCTCGAGGCCGCGGCCCCGGCCGACGTGGTGCTGGTCGGCGACAGCTCGCTGGGCAATGCCATCGACGCGCGGCGCTGGAGCGAGGCCCTGGACCGTCCGGTGCTGTCGCTGGCCCTGTCGGGCGACTTCGGCTACGCCGGCTCGCTCAACATGCTGCGGCGGACGCTCGAGCGCTGGACGCCGAAGCTGGTGGTGGTGATGCACACCGCCGACATCGCGACGCGGCCGGTGCCCTACTGGAGCCGGCTGGTGACGGCGCCCAGCCTGCGCGACATCGATCCGCGGGCCCTCATCCCGGGGCTCTACCAACTCTACCGCTCGCAGGCGCTGGTCGACCTGCTCAAGGACGAGCCGCCGGATCGCGATGCCGGGGCGACGTTCGCGGCACGGGACTATGTCGGGCAGGGAACGAGCCTCGCCGACATCGGCGGCCGGGCGCTCGATGGACGCGACCGCCTGCTCCGGCACGGCCCGCGCGATGGCAACGAGCACGACCTCGCAGCGCTCGGCGAGCTGTGCCGGGAGCACGGCATCGCCTGCGTCTACGCAACGGGACCGCTGGTCGAGCCCCTGTGCAGCGAGAGCGTGCCGCTGCTGCGCAAGACCGCCGCCATCGTCGACGCCAGCGGGCTCAGGCCGCTGCCCGGCGCGCCGGTCTGCATCCCGCTGACCGCGGTGGGCGACGCCGCGGACCACGTGGCGCCGCGCTTCAGGGAGCAGTTCAGCGACCGCTATCTCGCCCTGCTGGAAGCCAGCGGGGCGCTGGCCGCCCTCGACGACGGGCGTTTGCCGGAGACGGCCAACTGGGCGGGCGCCGGGGGCGATCCGCCCAGCTGAAGCCTACTGCATGAACCAGCCGTGGCTGACGACCAGCGACTGGCCGGTCAGCGCGTTGCTGCCGAAGGCGGCGAAGAAGAGCGCCGCCTGGGCGACGTCGTCGACGGTCGTGAACTCGCCGTCGACGGTCTCCTTCAGCATGACGTTGTGGATCACCTCGTCCTCGGTGATGCCCAGCGCCTTGGCCTGCTCGGGGATCTGCTTGTCGACCAGCGGGGTGCGGACGAAGCCCGGGCAGATCACGTTGGCGCGGACGTTGTGCTTGGCACCCTCCTTGGCCACCACCTTGGCGAGGCCGATCAGGCCGTGCTTGGCGGTGACGTAGGGGGCCTTGAGCATCGACGCCTCCTTCGAGTGCACCGAGCCCATGTAGATGATGCTGCCGCCGCGGCCGCGGGCGTACATCTGGCGCAGCGCCGCGCGGGTCGTCAGGAAGGCGCCGTCGAGGTGGATCGCCAGCATCTTCTTCCACTTGGCGAACTCGAACTGGTCGACCGGCTCGACGATCTGGATGCCGGCATTGCTGACCAGCACGTCGACCCCGCCCCAGGCCTCGGCGACCCTGGCGAAGCCGGCGTCGACCTGGGCCTCGTCGGTGACGTCCATGGCGACACCCATGGCGTCGCTGCCGATCTCCCTGGCCGTCGCGTTGGCGCCGTCGAGGTTGAGGTCGGCGATGACCACCCGCGCACCCTCGCGGGCGTAGAGCTCGGCAATCGCCTTGCCGATGCCGCTGGCGGCACCGGTCACCAGCGCCACCTTGTCCTTCAGCTGCATGTTCCGCTCCTTGCGGCTCAGGCCAGATAATCGTGCACGACCTTGCCCAGCCCGAGGGTCAGGTCGGCGAGGATGTGAACGGTCGAGATCACCTCGAGCACCGGCAGCTCGGCGACCGGCGCCAGCGCATGGGCGTGCAGCTCCAGGGCACCGGGCCCGTTCCAGGCGCCCTTCAGGTCGACGTCCTCGAGCCTGTACTCGACGAGCTCGCAGATGCGCGCGCTGCCGTCGACGTGCGGGATGATCTTGATGAGGAAGTTCGGCGCCAGCAGCGACTCCAGCACGGCCGCGTGGTCGGCCACCTTGTGCTTGTAGCCCATGGTCGCGGTGGCGACGCGGACCGGCCCGTAGTCGAGCGTCCCGACCAGGGTGTCGATCTCGCGGCGCAGCTTCGGCGAGGCCAGCTTCTTGGGGAAGCCCCACAGCTCGCGGCCGCCGGCGATGGGCGGGTGGTCGTCGAGGAACATGCAGTGGGTGTAGCCGCCATGGCGTCCCGCGAACGTCACCGGGATGACCTGGCCGGTCTCGGTATAGTCGCCGAAGCCGGTCGAATCCGGCATCCGGATGAACTCGTATTTCACGTAGGGCCGGGCCGGGTCGATCTGCAGCGGGGCGGGGATCAGCTCGGCCAGCTTCTGCGGGTCCGTCCGGTAGGTGATGATCAGGTACTCGCGGTCGACGAAGCGGTAGGGCCCGGGCGGATAGGCCGGGCTGGTCAGCGGCATCGCGAAGGCGCGCTTCCGGACCTCGTCCTCGTTCATCGGCATGTCCTCGTTTCGGGGGGAAGGAAGGCTCAGCGCTCGTCGGTGAGGTCGAACACCCGCACCGGATCGCCGTGCGCCGGCCGTTCGAAGATCTCCTTGTGCCGCAGCGTGTGGACGGCATCGTGATAGCCCGCCGTCCAGTGCTCGCGCATGCCGAGCTTCGAGAACTCGTAGTCCTTGGCCTGGTCCTCGAACCCCTTCGAGCGATAGATCAGGTGCACGACGTTGTAGACGCGCTCGCAGGCGAAGGGCTTGAGGATCTCGGCCTCGACGCAGGCGGCGAGCTCCGGTGGCAGCTTCTTGATCAGCGCGTCCGCCGCCTGGCGGAGCCGCTGCATGCGGGTCATGTAGTCGGTGTTGAGCCGCGTGCGGCTGGAGAAGCGGATCTCCTTCTCGCGGCTCATCACCTCGGCGATGTCGCGGGGCAGCTCGCCCCTGGCGTTCCAGAGGTCGACCTGGAAGGCCAGGGTGTCGCGGCGCGGCAGGGTCTCCAGCACGTACTGCAGCGGCGTGTTCGAGACGAGCCCGCCGTCCCAGTAGTGCTCGCCCTCGATCTCGACGGCCGGGAACCCCGGCGGCAGCGAGCCGCTGGCCATGACGTGGCGCGGCCCGATCCGGTGGGTACGGTTGTCGAAGTACACGAAGTTGCCGGTGCGCACGTTGACTGCACCGACTGAGAACCGCATCGGCCCGGCATTGATGCGGTCGAAGTCGACGAGGCGCGTCAGGGTGCTCTCGAGGGCCGTGGTATCGTAGAAGCTGGTCGCGGCCGGCGAGCCCGGCATGGCGAGGAACGGCGGGACCTGGCGCGGCGCGAAGAAGCCACGCTGGCCCTGGACGAGGCTCAGCGCCGAGCCGAGCCGCGAGAGCATCCCGCGATAGGCGTCGCCGACCAGGGCGTCGGGCAGCATCGGCCCGAGCTCCAGCGCCTGCAGGTCGGTGGTGATCTCCTCCCAGAACGCGCGCAGCTTCTCGACGCGATGCTCGGGCGCGTTGCCGGCGATGATCGCGCTGTTGATGGCGCCGATGGAGATGCCCGCGATCCAGTCCGGCTCGAGGCCGGCCTCGGCGATCGCCTCGAAGACGCCAGCCTGGTAGGCACCCAGAGCGCCGCCGCCCTGAAGCAGCAGGGCGATCTGCTCGAAGGGCGGCCGCTTGTCCTCGCGGTGGGTCTTGGCGAGCTTCGCCTGCGTCCGGGCCATGGTGTCTCCGCGCCTTGCTGCAACGCAGCAGCTAGCCGGCGGTATCTCGCATGACGCGAGGATGGAGTCGACCGGCGGGGCATCACGCTTTCGCAGTCGTGTTCCGGCATCCTTGTCGAGTCGACACGGCATCGCCGCGGGCCCGTCGGCCGTCGCTCGCAGCGGACCGAGTGACGAGGGCCTCACCCCTTGCCTCCGCCGGGCCACCGGTGCACATGTCCGCCCGCCGTCCGGGACGAGGGGAGGATCGACGCCGATGAAGTTGCTGCGCTACGGGCCGAAGGGCCATGAGAAGCCGGGCATCCTCGATGCGCAGGGGCGCATCCGCGATCTGAGCGGGCTGGTCGGCGACATCGACGGCAGCACGATCGGCGCCGACGGCTTGGCGAAGCTCAAGGGCGTCAACGTCGACTCCCTGCCGCTGGTCGGTGGCAACCCGCGTCTCGGACCCTGCGTCGGCAAGGTCGGCAAGTTCATCTGCATCGGCCTCAACTACTCGGACCACGCCGCCGAGAGCGGGCTCACCGTGCCGCCCGAGCCCGTGATCTTCATGAAGGCCACCAGCACGATCGTCGGCCCGAACGACGACGTCGAGATCCCGCGCGGCTCGAGCAAGACCGACTGGGAGGTCGAGCTCGGCGTGGTCATCGGCAAGCAGACCAAGTACATCGCCGAGAAGGACGCGTTCGACCACATCGCCGGCTACTGCGTGGTCAACGATGTCTCCGAGCGCGACTTCCAGATCCACCGCCACGGCCAGTGGGTGAAGGGCAAGAGCCACGACACCTTCGGTCCGATCGGGCCGTGGCTGGTGACCCGGGACGAGGTTCCGGACCCGCAGGCGCTGCACATGTGGCTCGAGGTCGACGGCAAGCGCTTCCAGAACGGCAGCACCGCGACGATGGTCTACAAGGTGCCGTTCCTGGTCAGCTACCTGTCGCAGTTCATGAGCCTGCAGCCGGGCGACGTGATCACCACCGGCACGCCGCCGGGCGTCGGCATGGGCCAGAAGCCGGAGGCGATCTACCTGCGGCCGGGCCAGACCATGCGGCTGGGCATCGAGGGGCTGGGCGAGCAGACCCAGCGCACCGTCCAGGCCTGAGCCTTCACGAGGATGGCGGCACCGGTGGCAGGCCGGCGGCCGCCAGTCCTTCCTGGAAACGGGCGATGAGCTCCGGCTCGAGGCGCAGGCGCTGCAGTCGGTCTGGACCGAGCTTCGGCCATTCCGGGAACAGCTGCAGGGCGTCCTTGAGCTCAAGGGCGGCGCGATCCCGGTTGCCGAGCAGGCCCAGCGCCGCGGCGCGCATCAGCGGCACGCCGTAGTACTCGGGCAGCCACATCCGGTTGGCCGAGCGCAGCGCTCCCGCATAGTCGCCCGCGTGCAGCGCCGCCCAGAACAGCGGCGCATGATACCAGCCGGTGTGGCCTAGGTTCAGCGCCAGCGCGCGCTCGACCAGCGCGGTCCCCGGCTTCCAGTCGCCGTCGAACACCATCAGCGCGCCGATCTGGGCGAGGTTGTCCGGGTTGGCCGGATTGAGCTCGAGGGCTCGGGCCGCGGCCTCGCGGAACAGCTCGTCGTCGCCGGTAAAGAAGCGGGCGGCGGCAAGGGCGCGCCAGCCCAAAGACATGTCGGGATCGAGCTGCACGGCCCGCTGCGCCTGCTCGAGAGCCGCGTCCAGCGAGCCGACGACCGGCACGTTGAGGCCGAAGGCGTATTCCTCGACGTTGAGCAGCGCCAGCAGCGCCCAGGCGGCGGCGAAGTCGGGTTCTTCCTTGACCGCCTTGGCGAGGCAGCTGCGCAGGCGCTCGCGGCGCTCGGCGGAGAACTCGTGCCGACGGTCGTGGGCGTAGATCACGCAGTCGAGGGCGCCGAGATCGCCCAGCGGGGCGCGCAGGCGGTCGGCGATCTCGGCGCGGATGATCGGCCCCGACGGCCCGGCGACCGCCGCCGCCACCGCCCTGCCGATATCGCCCTCGACGGAAAGGATCGACTCGACATTCAGCGGCTTGTCGTAGGTCGACGCCCACAGCACCGAGGCATCGTCGGTGTCGATCAGCTGGGCGGTGACGACGAGCCGGTCGGCGGTCCGGCGGACGCTGCCCTGCACCACATAGTCGATGCCCAGCTCCTGGCGGAGCACGCGGACGTCGACCGGGCGGCCGCCGCCCGACCAGGTGCCGGGCCGGCTGAGCGCGGTGAGCCCGCGGAAACGGGCAAGGTCCGTGAAGATCTCTTCCGACAGGCCGGCGGCGAACCAGGCATCCTCGCCGGTCTGGCCGAGATCGGTGAACGGCTGGACAAGGACGCGCGGTCCGGTCAGCGGCCCGGTGCGGGCGACGATCTCCTCGGCACTCGGAGCCGTGCTGCCGCGCAGGACGAAAAAGGTGGCGAGCGCCACGGCGAGCAGCACGAGGACGAGGCTGCCGACGATGCCGCGGCGCCGCCACCCTGGCGCCGCCGGCGGAGGCACCCTTGCCGGCTCCGGAACGACCTCAGCCACGCCCGATACCGTCGTGGCCACGGTCCGGAACAGCGGGGCGTAGGTGCCCTTCGCCAGGTCGATGCGGACCGGTTCGTCGCGGCCCTCGCCGGCATAGTACTCGACCAGACGGGTGCGCAGCCGGCCGACCTCGACGCGGACGATCGAATCGGCCTGCGGGTCGAAATCGTCGCCGCGGCCGAAGACCTCGACGCCGAGCGTGTAGCCCTTCAGCCGGCTGCCACGGCCGGCCAGCGTCTCCTCGACCAGGTAGCGCAGCAGGTCGCGCAGGCGCCCCGACTGGGCGAACGCCTCGCTGTCGAGGGCGCGCTGCAGCGCCTCGCGGATCTGTGCCTCGCCCGGCACGGGACCGTTCGTATCCAGGTCCGGCTCGTACCCTGTCATGCGCCTGCTCGCGCTTTTTCCGCGACGCAGCAGGCATTGGTCACGCCACGTTAGTGACCGTGACTCACTTCAGCAACGCGCCCGCGACGACCAGACCGGCGGCATCGGAGCGGCGGCGAGGCCCGCGGCTCCGCCTGTCCCCCGGAGTCATCGTCATGGACATGCTGAAGGCCGTGGCCGCCGTGCGCGAGCTTCTTGCCGACCAGAGCCGCTGGACCCGCGAGGCGGAAGCCCGCAACGGATTCGGCGACCCCGTCGACCCGCTCGACGACGAGGCCGAGCGCTTCTGCATCAGCGGCGCCTTCATCCGGATCGCCAACCCGGAGATCGGCAGCTACAAGACCTACCTTCGCCTCGCCACGCAGGCCGTGCGCGAGCTCGGCGGCGGGCCGCAGGACGACCTCTGGACGTTCAACGACCGGACCGACACGACGCATGACCGGGTGATGGCCCTGCTCGACCGGATGGCCGAGCTGGCGGCGGCCGAGGACTCGGCGCAGTGGCGTCGGGCCCTCGCCGAGGAGGGCATCCCCTTCGCGCCCAAGCCGCGGCGGCCGCGCCTGAACTGAGGCATAGCGTCCCCGGAGGCGCGGCGCTGCCTTGACACAGCGGCAGCCGCTGGCAATCCAGCCGCCGGCACTGCCGTCGGGGCCTCCGCGGCGCGCCGACCCGCCCGCCGCCTGGACCGACACGCGATGGACTCTGGCCCGACCCTGCTCGCCGCTGTCGTCCTCGGCATCGTCGAGGGCCTGACCGAGTTCATCCCGGTCTCGTCGACCGGCCACCTGATCCTGGCGAGCTGGTTCCTCGGCTTCGAGGGCCCGGCCGCCGAGATGTTCCAGGTGGTCATCCAGGTGGGCGCCATCCTCGCCGTCTGCGTGCTCTACTTCCAGCGGCTGTGGAAGGCGCTCACCGGCCTCGGCCACGACCCGGCAGCGCGGCGCTTCGCGCTGTCGGTGATCCTGGCCTTTCTCCCGGCGGCAGTGCTGGGGGTCGTGCTGCATCCGCTGATCAAGCTGATGTTCTCGCCCTGGGTGGTGGCGGTCAGCCTGATCGTCGGCGGCATCGCCATCCTGTGGATCGAGCGCCGCGTGCCGCGGGTCCGCCACCGGGACGCCCAGGCGCTGCCGGTCGGCACCTCGCTGGGCATCGGGCTCTGCCAGTGCCTGGCGCTGGTGCCGGGCGTGTCGCGCGCCGGCGCCACCATCATCGGCGCCGTGGTGCTGGGCGTCGAGCGCAAGGCGGCCGCCGAGTTCTCGTTCTTCCTCGCCATCCCGACGATCGTCGGCGCGGCCGTGCTCGACCTCTACAAGGGCCGCGACCTGCTCGACCTCGGCCAGGTCGAGATGCTGGCCGTGGGCTTCGTCGTCTCGCTCGTCGCCGCGGCGATCTGCATCAAGACCTTCATCGCCTACCTGCAGCGCCACGACTTCACTGTGTTCGGCTGGTACCGGATCCTCGCCGGGGCGGCGATGCTGGCCATCCTCTGGGCCAGCGCCGCCTGAGCCGGTTCAGGCGGCGACCTTCCGGGCCCGCCGCAGCGTCGCGAAGTTGTCGCGCAGGTTCACCGCCGCGCGCAGCGCCATGGCCGAGATCGTGCTGGTCGGGTTGACCGCGGCGCCGCTCGGCATCGAGCTGCCGTCGACGATGAACAGGTTGGGGCAGTCCCAGGCCTGGTGCCACTTGTTGGTTACCGAGGTCTCCGGGTCGGAGCCCATGCGGGCGGTACCGAGCAGGTGCCAGGCGGGCGGGCGGTAGCCGTCGCCGGACAGGCCGAAATCGTTCAGCCGGAAATCCCAGGCCCCGGCGGCCGAGGCGAACTCGCGGGCCCGGTCGGCGGCGAAGCGGATCAGGCGGATGTCGTTCTCGTGCAGCCGGTAGGCGATCTTCGGCGCCGGCAGGCCCGAGCTGTCGACGACGCTGTCCGAGAGCGTCACGCGGTTCGACGGCTGGGGCAGGTCGTCGCCGACCAGCAGCATGCCGATGCTGCGGCCGAAGTGGCGGCGGAAATGGTCGTGGTGGCCGCCTCCCCAGGGGGCGACGTTGCCGGAGTGCGAGCCCAGCGCCTGGAAGCCGGCGCCGTTCTGGCGGACGATGTGCAGGGTCATGCCGTTGACGAAGCCGCGGCGCGGATCGGTCTCGGCGAACTCCTCGCAGATGTGCGCCGCCGAGATGATGCCGGCATGGCTGTCGGTCGGCTCGTCGACCCACATCTCGGTGATCGACAGCACGTGGTGCATCAGGTTGCGGCCGACCTGGTCGCTGCGGTTGGCGAGGCCGTTGGGATGCTTGCCCGACGCCGACAGCAGCAGCAGCCGGGCGGTGCCGACGCCGTTGGCGGCGACCACGACCGCGGCGGCCTTCTGCCGGTGGCGGACCCCGGTGGCCCGGTCGATGTAGACGACGCCGGTGGCGCGGCCGTAGCGGTCGGTCTCGATGCGCTCGACGCGCGCGCCGGTGCGCAGGTCGCAGCCGGCAGCCAGCGCCCGCGGCCAGATGGTGAAGCCGGTGCTGTTCATCGAGCCGCGCGGGCAGCCGTTCTGGCAGTTGCCGCAGCCGTTGCAGGCCGGGCGGCCCTGGAAATCCTCGCCGAGGATGGCCACCGGCATCGGCCACCAGTGCCAGCCCAGCTTCTCGAAGGCGCGCCGCGCGTAGCGGCCCATCTTCGTTGGTGGCACCGGTCGCGTCTGGAACGGACCGCGCGGCGGGATCGCCGGGTTGCCGTCCCAGCCGGCAACGCCGACCAGCGCGTCGGTGGCGTCGTAGAAGGGAGCCAGGTCCTCGTAGGCGATCGGCCAGTCGGGGGCGAGGCCGTGCTCCACACCCTTGCGGAAGTCCGAGGGCCGGAAGCGCGGCCAGGTCGCCGTGTAGATCGTCGTCGAGCCGCCGACGCCCGACCACATCAGCGTGTTCTCGTCGGTCGACTCGACCGGGTAGTCGTGCGCCTTGCGGCGGGTCGCCACCGAGGTGCTCCAGTCGGTCAGCCGGCGCCATTCCCAGTCGGAGCGGAAATGCGGGTACTGCTCCGGCCGCCACCAGTCGCCCTGCTCGAGGCAGACGGTGCGAATCCCGGCCTCGGCCAGGGTCATCGCCATGATCGAGCCGGCGCAGCCCGAGCCGACGATGACGACGTCGACCGGATCTTGCTCGGTGCGCGCCCTCACCGGCCGGCTCCCTTCAGGAAGTCGAGGCCAGAGAGATCGACGCGGGAGACCGCCCCGGTCGGAACGAAATGGCCGCGGCGGTGCTTCGGCGCATCCTCGGCGGGATCGAAGGTGTCGAGCGCATAGCCCTCGGGCAGCGGGGCCTCGTTGTAGGCGAAGCCCAGGGCGCGGACCTGCTCGGTCACCGCCGGCTGCTCGTAGTAGGCGAGATAGACGGTCATCCGCAGGGCCGCGAACAGCGGCGGCTCGGCCAACTCCAGCCGGCGCAGGACGGCGGCGCGGTCATCGGCGGACAGGGGCGACAGCGGCCCGCCATGCCGGGCCAGGGCCGACGCCAGGGTAACCAGTGCATCGCTGCCCAGCAGGTCCCGCCAGCGCAGCGTCATCACACCGTGCACGCCGACTGCCGACGCCGTCGGAAACCTTTCGTCGCCGGGAATCAGCGTGTCGACCAGCGCTGCCAGCTCTTCCGGCGCCATCGGCTGCGGCATGGTGCACTTCCCCTGAATGCGTTCGTTGGAACCAGCCTACCGAGGCCAGGGGAGGGTGGAAACGGCGAGAACGCCGCGGGTGCCGCCGTCGGAGGAAGTTCTTCCGCGCCCTACGGGTGCCGGCGCTACGATACCCAGGCGATACGCAGGAGGTTGGTGGCACCAGGCGTGCCGAAGGGCAGGCCTGCGGTGATGACGATGCTGTTGCCGGGTTCCGCGAAGCCCTCGGCCTTGGCGATCGCTCGGGCCTTGTTGACCATCTCGTCAAGGTCCTTGGCATCTTCGGTGAACACCGGGTGGACGCCCCAGGCGAGTGTCAGCTTGCGGGCCGTGACCATGCGCGTGATCAGGCCGAGAATTGGACGGTCCGGACGTTCGCGGGAAGCCCGGACGGCCGTCGCCCCCGAGGTCGTGTAGGTGACGATGGCGGCACAGGGCATGGTGTGGGCGACCATGCCGGCCGCCAGGGTGATCGCGTCGGCCTGCGTGTGCTCGGCCTGGGCATGGTACGCGTCCAGATAGAACCGGTAGAGATCGTCGCGCTCCACCGAGGCGATGATGCGGTCCATGATCGTCACCGCCTCGACCGGATACTCGCCCGAAGCGCTTTCGGCGGAGAGCATGACGGCATCCGTCCCGTCATACACGGCCGTCGCCACGTCGGAGGCCTCGGCCCGGGTCGGAGCCGGTGCCGAGATCATGCTCTCAAGCATCTGTGTCGCCACGATCACCGGCTTGCCGGCATTGCGCGCGGCCCGGATGATCCGCTTCTGCAGCCCCGGCACGACCTCCGGCGGCATCTCGACGCCCAGATCGCCGCGCGCGACCATGATTCCGTCGCTGAGGTCGATGATCTCGTCGAGCGTGGTGATCGCCGAGGGTTTCTCGATCTTGGCCATGACCGCGGCGCGGCCGGCGATCAGGCGACGGGCCTCGGCCAGGTCGTCGGGACGCTGGACGAACGAGAGGGCGACCCAGTCGAAGCCGAGCTCCAGGCCGAAATTGAGGTCGGCCCGGTCCTTGTCGGTCAGCGCCGAGATCGGCAGCACGGCATTGGGGACGTTGACGCCCTTCCGGTCCGACAGCGGGCCGCCGGCCAGCACGATGGTCTCGGCAAACTGCTCCGATGCGCGCTCGACCTGCAGCCGGATCTTGCCGTCGTCGAGCAGCAGCTGCTGGCCCGGCCGCAGGACCCGGAAGATCTCCGGGTGGGCCATGCCGACCCGCTGCTTGTCGCCGGGCTGCATGTCGAGATCGAGCCTGAAGCTGTCGCCCCGCGCGAGCGTGATCTTGCCGTCGGCGAATCGCCCGACCCGCAGTTTCGGTCCCTGCAGGTCCATGATCAGCCCGATCGGCCGGTTGCGCTCGGCCTCGACCTCGCGGACCATCCGGAACCGCTCGGCGTGATCCTCGTGCGAGCCGTGGCTGAAGTTGAACCGGAACACGTCCGCTCCGGCATCGGCAAGCTCGCGGATGCGCTCCTTGGTCGAGCTGGCTGGACCCAGCGTCGCGACGATCTTGGCGCAGCGGGAGCGACGCATCTTGGGTCACCTGGTCGTGTACGGCTCGGGGGGCAGATGCATAGACCAGAGACCCGGCCCTGTCAGCCGGGGCGGCACAGGGTTGCCTTGCGACCAGGGCGTTGACGAGGGCGACTGTCGTAACGGTCGCCCTCGTCAAGGATCAGAGCACGAGGTCGTCCGCATTCATGCCCGTGAGCCCGGCGAGAAGCAGCGCAAAGGTCGGATGGGCGGAATCGCTTTGCGTAGCCTCGATGAGGACCCCGCCGTCCACGACCGAGTAGCGCACTTGGCCGATGTCGCTGAACGCATCGCTGCCGATGAACGAGAATGCCTGCTTGCCGGCACTGACGAAGCTGGCGTCCATCAGGTGCAGGTCGATGCGATCCAGGCCCGACTCGAAGTCGACGATTGTCTCGCGAAATGCGCTCGCCTCGGCATGGCGGCTGGCATAAAGGAAATGGTCGGCACCTTCCCCGCCGATCATCCGGTCGGCGCCGACCCCGCCGATCAGTACGTCATCGCCGTTTCCACCGGTGATCTGATCGGAGCCGAGCCCGCCGCGGACGGTATCGTCACCATCGCCGCCGAACAGCCGATCGATGTTGTCGGCACCCTGGATGAGGTCGTTGCCGGATCCGCCAAACATCGCCGTAGCACTGCCACCCAGCGCCAGAATGAAATCGTCGCCATCGCCGCCCGAAACGACGTCGGCGCCACCGCCGCCGTACATCGTGTCGTTGCCTCCGGCACCGCTCAGATTGTCGGCTCCAGTACCGCCGCGGACGATGTCATCACCGTCACCGCCGTAGATGATGTCCCTGCCGTCACCGCCGTCGAGAACATCGTTGCCACTTCCCCCGGTCATCCTGTCATCGCCGGCATCGCCGAGGACCAGATCGTCCCCGTTACCGCCCCAGAGCGTGTCGCTGCCGACACCCCCTTCGAGCTGATCGTTTCCGTCGAGCCCAGTGACGGTATCATTGCCGTCGCCACCGCCGATGATGTCGTCGGTCGCCGCTCCACGCAGTCTGTCGGCCCCCGTCGTGCCCGCAAGCACAACCATGTCCTCGTCCTCGAGCGCTATTCCGCGGCCGTCCTGGCCTCCGGTTCCGCTTGACAACGGAGCGACCGGCCTAGGTCATTCCGGCAGCGAGCGTGGAGCGAACGGACCGATGGGGATGGCGATCCGCTGTTGCATTGCGGCCATGGTGCTCGGCGGCGCGTTGCTGTCCGGCTCGCCGGCCGGGGCCGAAGGACGGACGCTGACGATCGGCATCAGCCAGTTCCCGTCGAATCTCAATCCCAACATCGACAGCATGGCCGCCAAGAGCTTCGTCCACGGCATGACCATGCGCCCGTTCACGGCCTTCGACGCCGACTGGCAACTGGTGTGCCACCTCTGCACCGAGTTGCCGACCATCGAGAACGGCAAGGCCGTTGCGGAGACATCGCCCGAGGGCAGCAAGGGCGTCGCCATGACCTTTACCATAAGGCCCGACGCGACCTGGGCCGACGGTGTCCCCGTGTCGACGCGCGACGTGCTGTTCACCTGGGAGGTCGGTCGGCATCCGCAGAGCGGGGTCACCAACGGCGAGCTCTACCGGCGGCTTTGGAAGGTCGACGTGGTCGACGAGCGGACCTTCGTGCTGCACGATTCGAAGCTCAGCTTCAACTACAACGCTATCAACGATTTCCGGTTGCTCCCGGAACATCTCGAGCGGCCGGTGTTCGAGCAGGATCCCGCCACCTACCGCAACCGGACCCTGTTCGACACGCAACCGACCAATCCCGGCCTCGGCTTCGGCCCCTACCGGATCGCCGAGATCCGGTCAGGCAGCGAGATCACGCTCGAGCGCAACCCGACATGGTACGGCAAGGAGCCGGCGTTCGATCGCGTCATCGTGCGGACCATCGAGAACACGGCGGCGCTCGAGGCCAACCTGCTGTCCGGCGAGATCGACATGATCGATGGCGAGCTCGGGCTGTCTCTCGACCAGGCGGTGGCACTCGAGAAGCGCCATGCCGACCGGTTCACGGTGTTCTACAAGCCCGGCCTGACCTACGAGCACATCGATGTCAGGCTCGACAATCCGCTGCTGGCCGATCGTCGCGTCCGGCAGGCGCTCCTTCTTGGCATCGACCGCAAGGCCATCAGCGAACGTCTCTTCGGTGGCCGCCAGCCGGTGGCTGACACCAGCGTCAACCCGCTCGACTGGGTTCATGCCACCGACGTCCCGAGCTATCCTTACCAGCCGGATCACGCTGCGGCCTTGCTCGACGAGGCGGGCTGGACGCTTGGCGACGACGGCATGCGCCGTGATGCGCAAGGTACGGTCCTTCGCTTCAAGCTCATGACCACCGCCGGCAATCGTACGCGCGAGCTAATCCAGCAGGTTCTCCAGGACCAGTGGCGAGCGCTCGGCGTCGAGGCCGTTATCGAGAACGAACCGCCGCGGGTGTTCTTCGGCGAGACCCTGTCCAGGCGTCGCTTCGACGGCCTCGCCATGTTCGCGTGGATCAGCTCGCCCGAGAACGTGCCGCGGTCGACCCTGCACTCGGCCGAGGTCCCGACCGAGGCGAACGGCTGGTCCGGGCAGAACTATACCGGCTATGCGGTCGCGCGCATGGACGAGCTCATCGACGCCATCGAGGTCGAGCTTGACCGTGATCGCCGCAAGGCGCTCTGGGCCGAGCTGCAGCAGCTCTACGCCACCGACCTGCCGGCCTTGCCGCTGTTCTTTCGCGCCAACGCGCATGTCTGGCCGAAATGGCTGCGGGGCGTGGTCCCTACCGGCCACATGACGCCGACGACGATGGCGATCGAGCAATGGCGGGTGGAGGAGCCTTGACGGACCCTTGACGGCCCTCCTGCTGCGCCGGGTCGGCGGCGGCTTGCTGCTGATCCTCGCGATGTCGTTCGTCGTGTACGGGCTCATCGGGCTGATGCCCGGCGATCCGATCGACCTGATGATCCAGGCCGACCCAAGCCTTTCGGCCGGTGACGCGGCGCGACTCAAGGCGCTGTACGGGCTCGACCGCCCGTTGGCAGGGCGCTGGTGGTCCTGGCTGATGGCCGCCGCGCAAGGCGATCTCGGCTACTCGCGTCTCTACGCCCAGCCGGTCCTCGACGTGCTGGGGCCGCGCCTCGCCGCCACCCTGCTGCTGGCGGGTTCCGGCTTGGCCCTTGGCCTCGTCATCGGGTTGCCGCTCGGTATCGCTGCGGCGCGCCGCCCGGGCGGGTGGGCCGACCGAGCCGCCTCGACGCTGGCTTATGCTGCCGCATCGGTCCCCGCGTTCTGGCTGGGCCTCGTCCTGATCGTGCTGTTCGCCGTGGAGCTGCGCTGGTTGCCGGCCGGTGGTGACGGCGGTGCCGCTGCCGCTGGATTTGGCCGCATCCGCTACCTGCTGCTGCCGGTCGTGACGCTCGGCCTCGTCACCGCCGGCGGGCTCGTCCCGTTCGTCCGCAATGCCATGCTGCAGTCGCTCAGCCAGGACTTCGTGCGCACGGCGCGGGCCAAGGGCTGCAGCGAGCGTCGCGTCGTCCTCGGGCACGCATGGCGGCACGCCCTGCCGGCCGTGGTGACCTTGGTTGCCCTCCACCTCGGCTCCCTCGTCTCGGGAGCCCTCGCGGTCGAGACCGTGTTCGCCTGGCCAGGCATGGGCCGCCTGATCTTCGACGCCGTGATGGGCAACGACTTCAACCTGGCGCTGGCGGCGCTGCTGCTCCTCACCGCGACGACGCTCGTCGCCAACCTGGCAGCCGACCTGCTGCACCAGTACCTGGATCCGCGGCTTGCGCGGCCGTCCTGAGCGTCGGCCATGGGCGGCCTGGCTGGCAGCCGGCGTGCTCGCGGTGCTCGCCGGAGGCGCCGTCCTGGCACCCTGGCTCGAAGCCGTGCTCGGCGTGGATGCGCAGGGTGTCGACCTGTTCAGGCGGCTGTCCGAGCCTGACGACACCAATCTGCTGGGCACGGACGAACTCGGTCGCGACCTCGCGGTGCGGCTGCTGCTCGCCGGCCGGGTGTCGCTGGTCGTCGGCCTTGCCGGTGCCGCCGGTGCCACGCTCATCGGCACTGCGGTAGGCCTCGTCGCCGGCCTTGCCGGAGGCCGCATCGATGCCGCCCTGATGCGGTTCACCGACGCGGTCATCGCACTGCCCCTCCTGCCACTGCTGATCGTGCTGGCCGCGCTGGACCCGGCCAAGCTCGGCCTTGAGGGGCAGGGGGCGTGGACCGGCGTGGCACGGATCGCCGTCGTCATCGCCCTGTTCATGTGGACCACGACGGCCAGGTTGGTCCGCAGCGAGGTCCGCAGCCTCCGCCAGCGCGAGTTCGTGCTCGCCGCGCGTGCCCTGGGTGCCGGCGCGGTGACGGTCGCGCTGCGTCACCTGCTGCCGAACGTCGCCGCCATCGCACTGGTCGCCGGAGCCCTCGCCGTCGGCCATGCGATCCTCACCGAATCGGTGCTGAGCTTCCTCGGCCTCGGCGTTCAGCCGCCGCTGCCGAGCTGGGGCAACATGCTGAGCGGCGCTCAGGATCTGCTGTTCGAGGCGCCGCGCTTGGCGCTGCTCCCCGGGCTGATGATCTTTGCCACCGTCATTGCCGTGAATGTGCTCGGCAATCACCTGCGCGACAGGCTCGATCCCCGTTCCTCGCGTCGTTGAGGGAAGCATACCTCGGTAAACACCGGGGTGCTCCGCGTTAAGCTTGTCTTTGGAACCCGGGGCTAGGTTCGCGGTGAACTCTCCGCCGGTCGCAGGGCCGGTGGGGAAAAGGCCGCCGGAGCGCTGGCTCCGGTCGCCTCCCGCGAGGTCGAGGAGGGCCGCGACGCCAATGGCGAGGGACGTCATTCGCTATGCCGGGGGTGCCGAGCTTGTCCCCGCCTCCATCCCCGCTCAGGGAGGCGGCGACGAGCTTGAGCTTCGCAGCCTCTGGCGGGCCCTGTGGCGGCGCAAGCTGCTCGTCTCGGCGACCGTTCTCGCCGTCACCGGAGCGGCCGTCGCCTACGTCCAGCTGGCCACACCCCTCTACCGCGCCCAGACCCTGGTCCGGATCGAGCCGAGCAAGCCGCTGGTGGTCGACCTTCCCGACGTGGCCCAGGGTTTCGAGCTCGACGATTCCAGCATCGAGAGCGAGATCGAGCTGCTTCGCTCGCAGGCCTTCGCCGAACGGATGGTGGAGCGGCTGGGCCTCGCCAACGATCCGGAGTTCAATCCCGCCCTGCGGCCGACGCCGTCGGGACTTTCCGCGAAGGTAGCCGACGTCGTGTCCCGTCTGCCTGCTCCTCTGGGCCGTCTGGTCGGGCGGTTCGTGCCGGGCGTGGCGACCGACGCCGCCGCATCGACATCGGCACGAGGCCGTATCGTCGACCGCTTCGAGGCTTCGCTGTCGGTCGAACAGGTCAGCAAGTCCTATGTGCTCGACATCCGATTCATGGCCGAAAGCCCGGAGACGGCTGCGCGCATCGCCAACGCGGTGGCCGAGGCCTACATCGGCGATCAGCTCGAGCGGAAGCTACTGACCACCGAGCGGGCCCGCGAATGGCTGCAGCAGCGGGTCGCCGAGATGCGTGACCGGCTGGTGGACACGGAGACCCGGATCGTCTCCCTGCAGGCCGAGAAGGGAATCGTCTCCGCCGACCGCGTCGATCCGTTGGCCCAGCAGATCGGCCAGCTGAACACCCAGCTGGCCGATGCACGGGCGGCCCGCGCCGAGGCCGAGGCACGCTACGGTCAGATCGCGCAGCTGGTCCGCTCCAAGGCCGGCATCGGCGCCGCGGTCAAGGTCATGAACTCGCCGCTGATGGCCGAGCTCCGGGCGCAAGAGACGGAGGCGCAGCGGAACCTCAGCGAACTGGCGACGCAGTTCGGCGATCGCCATCCGCAGATGCTGAACGCGCAGGCCCAGCTCAAGACCATCCGCGCCCGCATGACCGAGGAGGCCCAGCGTTACGTTCAGGATCTCGAGAACGAGGTCGCCGTGGCGCGGGCGCGCGAGCGCGAGCTCAGGGCGAGCCTCGACGCCATCGAGGACCAGGTTCAGGGTCAGGAACGCTCGTCGGTCGAGTTGCGGGATGTCGAGCGCGAAGCCGCCAGCGCACGGACGATCTACGAGGCCTTCCTCAACCGTCTCCGCGAGGTATCCGAGGCGCACGAGCTGCAGCAGCCGGATGCGGTGCTGCTGTCCCGCGCCGAGGTTCCGCTCGACCCGGCGTTTCCCAACAAGCTGCTCATCGTTCTCGTCGCTGCCGGGGCCTCGGTGATGCTCGGGGTGGTCCTCGCCTTCGCTGTCGAGCAATGGGGCAACGGACACGGCCTGCGCAGCGCCGAGGAGATCGAGTCGGCCCTGGGTGAGCGGACGCTCGCCCTGCTGCCGGCCCTCGGGCGTCGCGAGCTGCAGGGACACCCGGCCGAGGACTATGTGCTGCGCCGCCCGCAGTCGGCCTTCAGCGAGGCGGTGCAGCGCATCCGCACGAGCCTGTTCCTCGACGCGTCGGCGGAACCGGTAAAGGTGTCGCTGGTGACTTCGACCCTGCCTGGTGAAGGCAAGTCGCTGCTCTGCGCCTCGCTGGCCCGGCAGTCGGCCCGGTCCGGGCTGCGCACGCTGGTCATCGACGCCGACATGCGCCGGCCTCGCCTGCACCAGGTCATGCGGTGCGACAATCGTGACGGTCTCGGCGACGTGCTGAACGGAACAGTGCGCCTCGACGACGCCGTGCGCACCGACGCCTCCTGTGGCCTCGACTTCCTCGTGGCCGGTACGCCGTCGTCCAGCCCTCCCGACCTGTTCCGCTCGGCGGCCTTGCGACAGCTGATCGCCACCGTTCGCGACGGCTACGACCTTGTCCTCATCGACAGCCCACCAGTCGGCGCCGTTTCCGACTCGCTGATCCTGGCGCCGCAGGTCGACCGCACGGTGTTCGTGGTACGCTGGGACGTGACGCCACGGCGAATGGCGGCCGCCACGCTGCGTCAGCTCGCCGCCACCGGAGCCCGCATAGCGGGGGTCGCCCTGTCGCGGGTCGATGTTCGCAAGCATGCACGATACAACTATGCGGATAGCGGCTACTATGCCGGTGCCTATCGGAAATACTACGTGAATTGAACAGGCGGTCGGCGCGTCGGCAAAGGCGACGTGCCGCTGGGGGCGGACCGGCAACGGTCAGGATTCAATCATTGGTTGATAGCGCCTGTTTCGCTAGGATCGCGACATGGTGCCGGAAGGGGCATGGGCGGTCGGCTCGAGGGCAGCCAGGGTGCTGCTCGACGTGTTGCTGCCACCGCGCTGCATCGGGTGTGGCGAGCCGGTAGGTCGCCAGGGCGAACTGTGCGCCGGCTGCTGGTCGGGCTTGCGGTTCTTCCAGCCACCATGGTGCCGTTGTTGCGGGCGTCCGCTGCCGCACGCCGCAGCAGGAGAACCGCTGTGCGGGGCCTGCGCCCGAGCCGAGCCCCCCTTTGGCCGCGCCCGTGCGGCCCTTGCCTATGACGACGCCAGCCGCAGCCTCATCCTGGCCTTCAAGCACCGCGACCGGCTTGCCGGGGCGAGGACGTTCGCCCGATGGATGGTGGCGGCCGGAGCTGATGTCCTGCCGGACTGCGACGTCGTCGCACCCGTGCCGCTGCACCGCTGGCGACTGTTGCGTCGCGGCTACAATCAGGCTGCAATCCTTGGCGGGCTCATCGCCCGATCGGCGGGGCTGCGATGGTGTCCGGACCTGCTCGAGCGGCGCCATGCCACCGCCTCCCAGCAAGGGCTCGGCGCCATGGCCCGGGCGCGGAACGTCACGGCTTCGGCATTCCGCGTCGCCAGGCGGCATGGCGAGACGGTTCGTGGCTCGCGGATCCTGCTGGTGGACGACGTGATGACCACCGGAAGCACGCTGGCCGCCTGCACCTCGGTGCTGCGCCGCGCCGGAGCGGACCACGTCTATGCGCTGGCCCTGGCACGAGTGGTGCTGGACGAGAGCCGCACCATATGATGACAACGCGGCTGCAAGGCACGCTCCCTGGCGTAGAACTCCCGGAACGCCTCGATGGCAGAGATCGAGATCTACACGACCCCGTTGTGCGGCTACTGCGCCCGCGCCAAGCGCCTGCTCGACAGCAAGGGCGCTGCCTACACCGAGTTCGACCTCTGGGCGCAGCCCGAGCGCCGGCCGGAGATGGTCGAGCGCGCCAACGGTCGTCGCACCGTGCCGCAGGTGTTCATCGACGGCCGCCACGTCGGGGGCAGCGACGATCTGCACGCGCTCGAGGCCAGGGGAGAACTCGATGGCCTTCTCGGCGGTGGCGCCCCGGGCCCGACGACATGATCCGCTTCGGACTGCAATGCAGCCGCGAGCATGAGTTCGAGGGCTGGTTTCGCGACGGAACCAGCTACGAGCAGCAGGCGGCCACCGGGTCGCTGTCCTGCCCAGTCTGCGCCGATACGGACATCCGCAAGGCGGTCATGGCGCCGGCGATCGCCCGCGGCCGCGGCGTTGCGGCGGCCGACGATCCGCGTCGTGCCGCCATGGCGCAGATGCTGCAGACGATGCGCAAGGTGCAGGACTACGTCGAGAAGAACTTCGACAATGTGGGCGAGCGCTTCCCCGACGAGGCGCGCAAGATGCATGCTGGCGAGATCGAACAACGCGACATCTATGGCAAGGCGACGCCGGAGGAGGCCCGCTCGCTCCGCGATGAGGGCGTGCCGGTGATGCCGGTGCCCGTCCTGCCCAAGCTTGACGGCTGACCGCGCGGAACTCAGTCGCGCGCGGCCGCCAGCATGTAGTTGACCGAGGTGTCGCGCACCGTCCGGAACTCGATCCGGGCCGCGTCGTAGCCGACGCCGGTCAACGCGACCGGACGCAGTCCGACCCGACGCAGCAACTGGCCGATCTCGGAGGGCCGCAGGAAGCGTTGCCAGTCGTGCGTGCCGGGCGGCAGCCAGCGCAACGCGTACTCCGCACCGAGGATGGCAAACGCCCATGACCGCCACGTGCGGCTGACGGTGGCAAGCAGCGCGATGCCGCCCGGGCGCGTCAGGGCCGCCACGTCGCCGAGGAAAGCTGCCGGATCCGGCACGTGCTCGATCACCTCGAGCGCGAGGACGGCGTCGAACTTGCATCCCGCGCCGACCAGGGAACCCGTCTCCCCGAGTTGATAGTCGACGTTCACGCCGGTCTGAGCCGCGTGCCAGCGGGCGACTTCGACCAGCTCCGCCGTCGGATCGAGACCCGTCACCCGGGCCCCCAGCCTCGCCATGGGCTCAGCGAGCAGGCCGCCACCCGACCCCACGTCGAGGACCTCGAGGCCGTCCAGCGGCGCAAGGGACGCCTTGTCGCGCCGGTAGTGGTCGCACAGCCGGTCGCGGACCCAGCCGACGCGGCAGGGATTCAGCAGATGCAGCGGGCGCATCGGGCCGCCCGGGTCCCACCAGGATCGGGCGAGCTCGCCGAACTTCTCAACCTCCCCGGCGTCGACGCGGTCGGATCGGATGCGGCTCGATGCCGGCAACGGCATGCCTCCGGAGCTTGCCCGCATGGACGGCGGGCACTAAGAGAGCGCCACTCCCGACAACATAAGAGGTCGCCGGTGCTCGCCCTCGGGCCGGTTGGCACTGGCGCCGTGCGAGTCGTGTCGTGACGCTTGTCGTGCAGAAGTATGGCGGCACCTCCGTCGCCGATCCAGACCGCATCCGGCACGTCGCCGGCCGCATCAAGCGCCACGTCGCCATGGGCGAGCGGATCGCGGTCGTCGTCTCGGCCATGGCCGGCACCACCAACCGCCTCGTCGGCTGGGTCAACGAGCTCGATCCGGCGACCTTCGATACGGCCGAGTACGACCAGGTGGTCGCCAGCGGCGAGCAGGTCACCGTCGGCCTGCTCGCGATCGCCCTGCAGTCGCTGGGCGTGCCGGCCCGCTCGTTCCTCGGCTGGCAGGCCGGCTTCCACACCGATACCGCCTACAGCAAGGCGCGCATCCTCGACATCGACCCGGCGCCGGTGCTGGCCTGCCTCGATGCCGGCAGCGTTGCCGTCGTCGCCGGCTTCCAGGGGATCTCTCCCGACAACCGGGTCACGACCCTGGGTCGCGGCGGCTCGGACACCTCGGCGGTGGCGCTCGCCGCTGCACTGAAGGCCGATCGCTGCGACATCTTCACCGACGTCGACGGCGTCTACACGACCGATCCGCGGATCGTGCCGAAGGCGCGCAAGATCGAGCGAATCACCTACGAGGAGATGCTGGAGATGGCGTCCCTGGGCGCCAAGGTCCTGCAGACCCGGTCGGTGGCGCTGGCGATGTCGCACCGGGTTCGCGTGCAGGTGCTCTCCAGCTTCGAGGACAAGCCGGGCACGCTCGTTACCGACGAGGAAGAGATCGTGGAAAGCCAGATCGTCAGCGGGATCGCGTACAGCCGCGACGAGGCCCGCATCACGCTCGTTCAGGTCGAGGATCGGCCGGGCATGGCAGCGGCCATCTTCGGGCCGCTGGCCGAAGCCAACATCAATGTCGACATGATCGTCCAGTCGGTGTCGCGCGACGGCAAGAACGCCAACCTGACCTTCACGGTCAGTCGTGCCGACCTGCCGCGGGCACTCAACGTTCTGGAGAAGGCCCGCTCCTCGCTGGCCTACGACCGGGTCCTCGCCGACGACAACGTCGCCAAGGTCTCGGTGGTCGGCGTCGGCATGCGCAGCCACGCCGGCATCGCCCACAAGATGTTCGCGACGCTGGCCGCGAAAGGCATCAACATCCAGGCGATCGCGACGTCCGAGATCAAGGTCAGCGTGCTGATTGCCGAGGACTACACCGAGCTGGCGCTGCGTGCCCTGCACGCTGCGTACGGACTAGACGGGGCCTGAAGCGTGGGCCCGCTGCCGAGCCATCCCCGCCTGCATGGCTGGTGGCAGCGCGGTTGCGCCTTCCTCGGCAGCGAGGTGGCAATCCTCGGCGGGGCGATGACCTGGGTCTCCGAGCGGCACCTCGTGTCCGCCATCAGCAATGCCGGGGCCTTCGGGGTGATCGCCTGCGGCTCGATGTCGCCGGACATGCTGGCCGCCGAGATCCGGGCGTCGCGCGAGCGCACCGATCGACCCTTTGGCGTGAACCTGATCGTGATGCATCCGCAGCTCGACGCGCTGGTCGAGGTGTGCCTGTCGCTCGAGGTCGGCCACGTCGTTCTCGCCGGGGGCCTGCCGCCGCGCGGCCTGCTGCCGCGACTGCGCGCCGGCGGGGCCAGGACCCTGTGCTTTGCCCCCAGCCTCGCCGTCGCCCGGAAGCTTGTGCGGAGCGGCGCGGATGCGCTCATCATCGAGGGCATGGAAGCCGGCGGTCACATCGGCCCGGTCGCAACCTCGGTCCTGGCGCAGGAGATCCTGCCGAACGTCCGCGATGTGCCGATCTTCGTGGCCGGCGGCATCGGTACCGGCGAGGCGATCGCGGCGTACCTGCGGATGGGGGCCTCAGGCGTCCAGATCGGCACCATGTTCGTCTGCGCCACCGAGTCGATCGCGCATCCGAGGTTCAAGCAGGCGTTCCTGCGGGCCAGCGCCCGCGACGCTGTCCCTTCGGTGCAGATCGACCCCGAGTTCAAGGTGATCCCGGTCCGGGCGCTGGCCAATGCCGGGACCCAGCGCTTTGCCGCCCTGCAGGTCGACGTGATCGGCCGTTATCGTCGCGGCGAGCTGACCTTCGACGAGGCCTCGCTGGCGATCGAGCACTACTGGGCCGGGGCCTTGCGGCGTGCCGTCATCGAGGGCGACGTCGAGTACGGCTCGCTCATGGCGGGGCAGAGCGTGGGCCTCGTGCGCGAGGAGCGACCCGTCTCGGCGATCGTCGGCGACCTCGTCAGCCAGGCCGAAACCGCGCTTGCCCGGGAACGGGCTGGCCCCGCCCCCGACGAGGCATCGTGATTGCCGGCCGGGGTGGCTGGGGCGGCGACGAGCCGTCGGCCCCCAAGGCCGGGTCGGCGCCGCCGACCGGTGCGAGGCGGCTGCTCCGCCGCCTGATCGAGGTCGTCGCCGAACCGACGACGCCACAGCAGCGCCTGGACAGCATCACCTCGATGATCGCGGCCAACCTGGTCGCCGAGGTGTGCTCGGTCTACGTGCTGCGCGCCGGCGAAATCCTCGAGCTGTTCGCCACCGAGGGTCTGGCCCGCGAGGCCGTCCACCGCACCCGGATGCGGGTCGGCGAGGGCCTCGTCGGCACCATCGCCGCCCAGGCGGTGGTGATCAGCACCGAGAACGCCCAGCAGCATCCCAACTTCCGCTACTTCCCCGAGACCAGGGAGGAACTCTACCAGACCTTCCTCGGCGTCCCGATCCTGCGGGCCGGCAAGGTCGTCGGCGTTCTCGTCGTCCAGAACCGGGCGCGTCGTGCCTACCAGGACGACGAGGTCGAGGCGATGCAGATCATCGCCACCGTCCTCGCCGAGATGTTCGTCAGCGGCGGGCTAGTCGATCTCAGCCAGTACGGCGACGTCGCTTCCGCTCAGCGCGAGCCGCGCCGGCTCGAGGGGTTGCGCCTGGTCGAAGGTGTCGCCGTCGGCCGCGCCTGGCTGCACGAGCCGCGCGTCGAGATCACCCGGATCCTCAGCGACGATCCGGAAGCGGAGCATCGTCGGCTGGAGCAGGCTTTCATCGAGCTGCGCGCCGCCCTAGACGCCATGCTGGCGCATCCCGACCTCGCCGCGGGCGAGCAGCGCGAGGTCATCGAGGCCTACCGGATGTTCGCCAACGACCGCGGCTGGATGCGACGCATCCGCGAGGCCGTGGACTCCGGGCTGAGCGCCGAGGCCGCCGTACGCCGTGTCCAGGATGAGACCCGGGCGCGGATCGGCCATGCCGCCGACCCGTTCATGCGCGAGCGCCTGCTCGACCTCGACGACATCGCCGATCGCCTGCTGCGCCATCTGGTAGGCCGGCCGACCACGATTGAACCCAAGGACTTGCCCGACGACCTCATCCTGGTGGCGCGTACCCTGAGCCCGGCCGACCTGATGGAGTACGATCGTCGTCGGCTGCGCGGCATCGTGCTGGAGGAAGGGTCGAAGACGGCGCATGTGACCATCGTCGCGCGCGCCTTCGACGTGCCCGTCGTCGGCCGGGTCGACGCGGCGATGTCCGTCATCGACCAGGGCAACGTCGTCGTCCTCGATGGTGAGAACGGGCATATCTTCGTCCGGCCGAGCGAGGAGGTGCAGAGCTCGTTCCATCTGGCGATCCGCGCCCGGGCCGAGCGCCGGCAGACCCTGGTGGCGCTGCGCGATGCACCATCGGTGACGGCCGACGGCGTTCCGGTCAGCCTGGCGATCAATGCCGCCTTCCTCATCGACATGAACGAACTCGCCGCCTCGGGAGCGGACGGCTGCGGACTGTTCCGCACCGAGCTCGCCTTCATGTCCCGGCATCAGCATCCGGATCTGGCAGCGCAGACGCAGCTCTATGCCAAGGTCCTCGAGCAGGCCGAGGGCCGCCGGGTCGTGTTCCGGACGCTCGACGTCGGCGGCGACAAGCGCCTGCCCTACTGGACGGTGCCGGCGGAGGAGAACCCCGCCATGGGCTGGCGCGCGCTGCGCATCGCCCTCGACCGGCCGGCCGTGCTGCGCGACCAGCTGCGGGCGCTGATCGCCGCCGCCGGCGGACGGCCGCTCGCGATCATGTTCCCGATGGTCGCCGAGGTCGCCGAGCTTGACGCTGCCCGCGCGCTGCTGCGCCGGGAGCTGTCCCGGGCCGAGGCGGCCGGCCAGCTGACCCCTGAGCGTCTCGAGGTCGGGGCGATGCTCGAGGTGCCGGCCCTGTTGTGGCAATTCGACGCGCTCCTTCAGCGGGTCGACTTCCTCTCGGTGGGCAGCAACGACCTCTTGCAGTTCATGTTCGCCTGCGACCGCGGCAACCCGGCGCTGGCCGATCGCTACGACAGCCTGTCGCCCTCGGCGCTCTCGCTGTTCCGGGACATCGTCGAGCGTTGTCGTGCCGCCGGCGTCCGCCTGTGCTTCTGCGGCGAGATGGCGGGCAGGCCGCTCGACGCGATGGCGCTGCTCGGCGTCGGCGTCCGCGAGTTGTCGGTCAGCGTCACCGACATCGGACCCATCAAGGCGATGCTGCGCAGCGTCGATCTCGGCGCGTTGTCGGCCTACGTTCGATCGATCCTGCACCTGCCCGACCGCAGCCTGCGCGGCCGGCTACGGTCCTACGCCCTCGACCACCGCATCGTCCTGCCGGACGGCGCCTACGCCACGATGTGAGCGTGCGGCACGCAAACAACTTTGGCGCGGGCGTAAACGGTTTGCTATGAATCGGGGGCACAAGATCGGGTCAGGACCGATCCCGCCCCGCTCTCGCCCCCCGGTTCACGCATGCCCAGCCGTCGACCTGCGTCAGCCCGCAACGTCGCCCATGAATCCGACGATCTCCTCGCCGAGATCGGGCGTGCGCTCGCCGCTGCGCGCCGGGCGCGCGGCGAGGACATCCACGATGCCGCGTCGGCGCTGCGGATCCGGGTCGACTATCTGCGTGCGCTCGAGGCCGGCGACTTCGGGACCTTCCCGGGGCGTCCTTATGCGCTGGGCTTCCTGAAGACCTACTGCGACTACCTCGACCTGGATGGTGATTCCTGCATCCGTGTGCTCAAGGAGTCGACGGCGCCGATCCGCGACGTCGCGACCCTCAGGTATCGCGAGCCTGTCGCCGAGGCGGCGCGTTCCTACAAGCTGCTGGGTGCCGCGGCGGTGGCGGCCGCCGCCCTGCTCTATGTCGGCTGGTACGTCTACAGCAGCGGGCAGGTGGACCTTGGTTCCAGGGTGGCGGAGTTTGGCGATGTTCTCGGTGATCGCGCCGCCGAGATGGTCGCTGGCGACGAGGTGCAGCCTGCGGCTCCGGTGAACGAGCCTGGCGACGCCAGTCTCGTCCTGCTCTCCGCCCCGACCCCGTCGCTCGAGCAGCTTCGCCTCGATGCGCCCGAGGCCGAGCCGGTGCGGCCGCCGCCGACGGCGCGCGCGAGCGATGCCGCGAGTGCCCAGGCTGCCGAGGGCCCCGCCGTGACCGCAGGGTCGATGCTGGCAGAGCTGGAGGCCGAGCGGGCGAGGGGGCCGGGTGTCGCGGGCGATGCGGGTCCGGGACGGGTGGCGCTGCTGGCCCACGAGACCAGCTGGATCCAGATCCGCAGCGAAAGCCGTGACTACGTGCGGACGAAGACGCTCGATGCCGGGCAGATGTTCGTCCTGCCCAACCGCGACGATCTCGCGCTGTGGACCGGCAACGCCGGCGGCGTCGAGGTCCTGGTCGATGGCCAGAGCATCGGGCTGCTCGGTCGCCGGGGCGATGTCCTCCGGGCACTTCCCTTGAGCGTCGAGGCGTTGGAGGCTAGACGGACGGCGATGCGCTAGCCGCTCGTCGGCTCGTGCGCTTGCGGGCCCGACGGGCCCGCGTCCGCTGGACGGCTTCATGGTCGCGCTTTCGCCGATTTCCCGCCATCGCACGCACGCTGTCCGCGTCGGCAAGATCATCGTCGGGGGCGGAGAACCCGTCGTCGTCCAGTCGATGACGAACACGGACACGGCCGACGTCGAGTCCACGCTCGAGCAGACCCTGGAACTGGCGCGCGCGGGTTCGGAGATCGTCCGGGTCACCGTCAACACCGTCGAGGCGGCCCGCGCGGTGCCGGAGCTGCGGCTCCGCCTCGACGCCCGCGGCTGCGACGTGCCGATCGTCGGCGACTTCCACTACAACGGTCACCGCCTTCTCGCCGAGGTCCCCGACCTCGGGATCGCGCTCGCCAAGTTCCGCATCAACCCGGGCAATGTCGGCTTCGGCGAGAAGCGCGACCCGCAGTTCGAGAGCATGGTCGAGGCGGCCATCCGCCACGACCGGCCGGTGCGCATCGGCGTCAACTGGGGCAGCCTCGACCAGGACCTCGCCACGCGGCTGATGGACCTGAACGCCGCCCTGCCGGAGCCGCGGCCCGCCGACGACGTCATGCGCGAGGCCCTGGTCCGCTCCGCCCTGGACAGCGCCGCCAAGGCCGAGGCGATCGGCCTGCCGGCCGACCGGATCATCCTCTCCGCCAAGGTCTCGCGGGTGCCCGACCTGGTCGCGGTCTACCGCGAGCTGGCGCGGCGCTCGCGCTACGCCCTGCATCTCGGGCTGACCGAGGCCGGCCTCGGCCTCAAGGGCGTGGCCGCGACCAGCGCGGCGCTGGCCCTGCTCCTGCAGGAGGGCATCGGCGACACCATCCGCGCCTCGCTGACGCCGCGCCCCAACGAGCCGCGCACCAACGAGGTCGTGGTCTGCCAGGAGGTGCTGCAGGCCCTGGGGCTGCGCTCCTTCGTGCCGCAGGTCACCGCCTGCCCCGGCTGCGGGCGGACGACCAGCACCTATTTCCAGGACCTCGCCGACCGCATCCAGACCTGGCTGCGCGACCAGATGCCGGCGTGGCAGGACCGCTATCCCGGCGTCGAGACGCTCAAGGTCGCGGTGATGGGCTGCATCGTCAACGGCCCCGGCGAGAGCAAGCACGCCGACCTCGGGATCAGCCTCCCCGGCACCGGCGAAACGCCGGTGGCGCCGGTCTTCATCGACGGCCACAAGGCCCAGACGCTGCGCGGCGAGCGCATCGCCGAGGAGTTCCAGGCGATCGTCCAGCGCTATGTCGAGACCCGGTTCGGCGGGACCGCCTGAACCTTCAGCCATTGCAGGACGATGAGCGAGCTCCGACCCGTACGCGGCACCCACGACCTCATCGGCGACGACATGCGCCGGCATCGGCATGTCGTCGGCCGCGCCCGCGAGATCGCGGCGCTCTACGGCTACGACGAGATCGCCACGCCGATCCTCGAGTTCACCGAGGTCTTCGCCCGCACCCTCGGCGACACCTCGGACGTCGTCACCAAGGAGATGTACACCTTCGAGGATCGCGGCGGCGAGCGGGTGACGCTGCGTCCGGAGAACACCGCCGGTGTCGTCCGGGCGGTGATCTCGGGCGGGCTGGCGCAGCACGTCCCCCTCAAGTTCTTCTACGCCGGCCCGATGTTCCGCTACGAGCGGCCGCAGAAGGGCCGGCTCCGGCAGTTCCACCAGATCGGCATCGAGCTGATCGGCGCGCCCGAGCCGCGCGGCGACGTCGAGGTGATCGCGACCGGCGCCCACATCCTCGAGGCGCTGGGGATCGCCGGCAAGGCGACGCTCGAGCTCAACAGCCTGGGCGATCCGGAGAGCCGGCAGGCCTACCGCACCCGCCTCGTCGCCTATCTCGAGGGGCACAGGGAGAGCCTGTCGCGCGACAGCCTCGAGCGGCTCGGCCGCAACCCGATGCGCATCCTCGACAGCAAGGACGAGGGCGACCGGGCGGTGGTCGCCGGTGCGCCGCTGCTGCAGGAGAGCCTCAACCCGGCGAGCCGCGACTTCTTCGCCCGCGTGCAGGAGGGCCTCGCCCGCCTCGGTGTCGCCTTCACCCTGAACCCGCGGCTGGTGCGCGGGCTCGACTACTACGCGCACACCGCGTTCGAGTTCACGACGACCGCGCTCGGCAGCCAGGGGGCGATCATGGCCGGCGGCCGCTATGACGGCCTGATGGCCCAGATGGGCGGGCCGGATCAGCCGGGCGTCGGCTGGGCTGCCGGCATCGAGCGCCTGGCGATGCTCGTCGAGGATGCGCCCGCAAGCAACCGGCCGGTGGCGATCGTGCCGATCGGTGCCGCGGCCGAGGCCGAGGCCGAGCTCCTGGCCGCCCGCCTGCGCCGCGCCGGCCTCGCCGTGGAGCTGGCCTTCCGTGGCAAGCCGGCGCAGCGGATGAAGCGTGCCGACCGCCTGAACGCCCGTGCCGCCCTGTTCCTCGGCGACGACGAGCTCGCCCGCGGCGTGGTCAAGCTGCGCGACCTCGACACCGGCAGCGAGGCGGATGTGGCACCGGAGGCCGTGGTCGGCTGTCTCGGCGGATGATGCGGCGATGAGCACGGCGGCCTTCGCCGGCAAGCTGGACGCGATCCTCGCCCGGCGCGACGAGCTGGCGAGCCTGATGAGCCAGGCGGCGTCCTCGCACTACGCGGCGCTGGCCAAGGAGTGGTCGGACCTCGGCCCGATCGTCGATGCGGTCGAGGCGCTGCGCCGGGCCGAGCGCGAGCACGCCGATCTCCTGGCGCTGCGCGACGATCCGGCTGGCGATCCCGAGATGCGCGCACTGGCGGACGCCGAGGTCGGCGAGGTCGAGGAACGCGTCCAGCGGCTCGAGCGCGACGTGCAGATCCTGCTGCTGCCGCGTGACGAGGCCGACGAGAAGAGCGCCATCCTCGAGATCCGCGCCGGTACCGGCGGCGAGGAGGCGGCGCTGTTCGCCGGTGACCTGCTGCGCATGTACCAGCGCTATGCCGGGCTCAAAGGCTGGACCTTCGAGGTGCTGTCGATGAGCGAGACCGACCTCGGCGGCATGCGCGAGGCGGTGGCCGAGATCGGCGGCCGCGGCGCGTTCGCGCGCCTGAAGTTCGAGGCAGGCGTGCATCGCGTCCAGCGTGTCCCGGCGACGGAGGCGCAGGGCCGCATCCACACCTCGGCGGCGACGGTGGCCGTCCTGCCCGAGGTCGAGGAGATCGACCTCGCCATCGCCGAGGACGACCTGCGGATCGACGTGCTGCGGGCGAGCGGCGCCGGTGGCCAGCACGTCAACAAGACGGAGAGCGCGGTCCGCGTCACCCACCTGCCGACCGGCATCGTCGTCTACCAGCAGGAGGAGCGCTCGCAGCACCGCAACAAGGCGCGGGCGATGACCATCCTGCGCGCCAAGCTCTACGACCTCGAGCGGCAGACCCGCGACGCGGCCCGCGCCGGCGAGCGCAAGGCGCAAGTCGGCAGCGGCGACCGCTCGGAGCGCATCCGCACCTACAACTTCCCGCAGAACCGGATCACCGACCACCGCATCGAGCTGACCCTCTACAAGCTCGACCGGGTGATCTCCGGCGAGTCGCTCGACGAGGTGATCGAGCCGCTGATCGCCGAGGACCAGGCCGCCCGGCTGGCGGCGATGGCCTGAGCCGGGCGGCTGGGGTGCCGGCTGGTCAGGAGCGCCTCGGCGACGCCCTCCGGCGGATCGCCGCGAGCTTGCGGGAGGCCGGCGTGCCGGAGCCCCGGGCCGAGGCCCGCCGGCTGGTCGAGCTGGCCACCGGGCTCGGGCGCGAGCAGCAGCTGCTGCGTGCGGAGCAGGCGCTCGCCGGGGCGGATGCGGAGGCGCTCCAGGCCCTGGCCGGGCGCCGCTGCGCCCGTGAGCCGATGGCCTACCTGCGCGGCGTGGCCCCGTTCTGGGACGCCGAGTTCGTGGTGCGGCCCGGCGTCCTCGTCCCCCGGCCGGAGACCGAGACCCTGATCGAGGAGGCGCTGGAGCGCCGGCCGGATCGTGCCGCCGGCCTGCGCCTGCTCGACCTCGGCGTCGGCTCGGGCTGCATTCTCCTCACCCTCCTCCGGCTGTGGCCGGCGGCGACCGGCGTCGGCGTCGACAGCTCGCCGGTCGCGCTGGCGGCCACCTCGGCCAATGCCCGGCGCCTCGGCGTCGCCGGTCGCCTGTCCCTGGTCGAGGGCGGCTGGGACGCGGCCCCGCCGGGCCCCTTCGACATCGTCGTCAGCAATCCGCCCTATGTCGCGGAAGCGGAGCTCGCGCAGCTCGAGCCCGAGGTCCGCGTGCACGAGCCGAGAGCGGCCCTGGTCGCCGGAGCCGACGGTCTGGACGCCTACCGGGCGCTCGTCCCCGAGGCGGCGGCCCGGCTGTGCGGCGGGGGCCTGCTGCTGCTGGAGATCGGCCGCGGCCAGGCCGAGGCGGTCGGCACCCTGGTCGAGCGGTCGCAGCTCCGGCGGTTGGGCGTCCGGCACGATCTGGCCGGCATCCCGCGGTGCCTCGCGGCGGTGCGGTGAGGCCGGAGTTAGACCCTTCGCGCGCCGTCGATCCGTGCTAGTGCCTTGATGGCGCAGAACGAACAGGACCGGCGATGACGCTACCCTTCCGTCGAATCACGCTGTCAGCCCTGGTTCTTGCCGGTGTCGTTCTCGCCGGCTGCGAGGAGAAGAAGGACGAGGCGCAAGGAGCGGCGCCGCGGCCCGTTCCCGAGGTCGGCGTCGTCGCCGTCGCCACCCGCGACGTCCAGCGCGGCTTCGAGTTCGTCGGCCGCGTCGTCGCCATCGACAGCGTCGAATTGCGCGCGAGGGTGCAGGGTTTCCTCGAGCAGCGCCTGTTCACGGAAGGCAGCGAGGTCAAGGCGGGCGATCTGCTGTTCACCATCGAGAAGGCGCCATTCCAGGCCTCCGTCGATCAGGCTGCGGCCAATCTCGCCTCCGCCCAGGCGGTCGAGACCAATGCGCAGCTGCAGTACGATCGCGCCGCCACGCTGGGCAAGCAGCAGAACATCCCGCAGGCCACGGTCGACACCCGCAAGGCCGAGCTCGACAGCGCCACGGCCAACGTGCAGGTCGCGCAGGCGGCGCTCGAGGAAGCGCAGATCAACCTCGGCTATACCAGCGTCACCGCTCCGTTCGGCGGCAAGATCGGCCGGTCGATCTACAGCGTCGGTGCCGTCGTCGGACCCAGCAGCGAGCCGCTGGCATCGATTGTCAGCCAGGATCCGATCTACGTGACCTTCCCGGTCACCACGCGGCAGTTGCTCGAGGCGCAGAAGTCGGGTGACGCCAGCGGCTCCCTCGCGGTCAAGCTCCGCCTCAGCGACGGCACCCTCTACGACCAGACCGGCAAGATCGACTTCGTCAACAACAAGGTCGACGCGACGACGGACACGGTCGAGGTCCGGGCGGTGATGCCCAACCCGAAGCGCGAGCTGATCGACGGCCAGCTTGCCGGCGTCATCGTCGAGCTCGCCAAGGCCGAGCCCAGCCTCGTCATCCCGCAGGCGGCGCTCCTCGCCGACCAGTCCGGCAGCTACGTCCTCGTGGCCGGCGCCGACAACAAGGTCGAGCAGCGCCGCGTGACGCTCGGGCAGAGCCAGGGTACCGGCATCGTCGTCACCAGCGGGCTCAAGGCCGGCGACAACGTCATCGTCCAGGGCCTGCAGCGGGTCAGGCCCGGCATGGAGGTGAAGGCGCAGCCGGTCCCGGCGGCGCAGGGGGCCTGAGCCATGCTGTCGAGCGTCTTCGTCGAGCGGCCGCGGCTCGCCTTCGTCATCTCGATCGTCATCACCATCGCCGGCCTGATCGCCATCGCGACCATCCCGCGCGCCCAGTTCCCCGACATCGTGCCGCCGCAGGTGCAGGTCACCGCATCCTATCCCGGCGCCAGCTCGCAGGTCGTCGAGCAGACCGTGGCCCAGCCGATCGAGGCCCAGGTCAACGGCGTCGACAACATGATCTACATGCAGTCGACCTCGGGCTCGGACGGCAGCTACACCCTGACCGTGACCTTCGAGCTCGGCACCAATCCCGACATCAACACGGTCAACGTCCAGAACCTCGCCAACCTCGCCATCGCCCAGCTGCCGTCGGAGGTGACCTCGCAGGGCCTGACCGTGCAGAAGGTCTCCTCGGCGCTGCTGCAGGTCATCGCCCTCTACTCGCCGAACAAGACCTTCGACGCGCTCTACCTGTCGAACTACGCCACCATCAACATCCTCGACGTGCTCAAGCGCGTGAACGGCGTGGGCAACGCCACGCTGTTCGGACCGCTCAACTACTCGATGCGGATCTGGGTCGATCCGCAGAAGCTGACCAACTTCAACCTGACCATGAACGACGTCGCCAACGGCATCGCGACGCAGAACGTGCAGGCCCCGGTCGGCCGCATCGGCGCCGCCCCCATCGGCGCCGACCAGCAGTTCCAGCTGACCATCAACACGCTGGGCCGGCTGACCACCACCGAGCAGTTCGAGAACATCGTCATCCGCGCCAACCCGGACGGCTCCTTCGTCCGCATCAAGGACGTCGCCACCGTCGAGCTGGGCGCGCAGTCGGCCGACCGGACCTCGACCTTCAACGGCGGGCCCTCGGCGACCATCGGCATCTACCAGTCGCCCGGCGCCAACGCGATCGCCGTCGCCCAGGCGATCGACGAGGCGATGAAGGAGCTGCAGACGCGCTTCCCGGAGGACCTCAAGTACGACATCATGTACGACACGACGATCTTCGTGGAGGACACCATCCACGAGGTCATCAAGACGCTGCTCGAGGCCTTCGTCCTCGTCGGCATCGTCGTGTTCGTGTTCCTCGGCAAGCTGCGCACGACGCTGATCCCGCTGATCGCCGTGCCGGTCTCGGTGATCGGCACCTTCGCCGTGCTGCTGGCGATCGGCTACAGCGCCAACACCGTCTCGCTCCTGGCCCTCGTCCTCGCCATCGGCATCGTCGTCGACGACGCCATCGTCGTGATCGAGAACGTCGAGCGCGTCATGGAGGAGGAACCGGAGCTATCGGTCGCCGAGGCGACCAAGAAAGCCATGGGCGAGATCACCGCCCCGATCGTCGCCATCACCCTGGTGCTGCTGTCGGTGTTCGTCCCGACCGCGTTCATCCCCGGCATCTCGGGCGAGCTGTTCCGCCAGTTCGCGGTCGCCGTGTCGGTGTCGATGCTGATCTCGGCGATCAACGCGCTGACCCTGTCGCCGGCACTGTGCGCGGTGCTGCTGAAGCCGGGTCACGGCAAGCGGCCGCGCGGCCCGGTCGGCTGGATGCTGTCCGGCATCGACAAGCTGACCGCCGGCTACACCTGGATCGTGCGCCGTCTCGTGCGCATCGCCGTGCTCAGCATCGCGCTGCTGGGCCTGATGTGGTTCGGCACCGGCCTCCTCTTCATGAAGACGCCGCAGGGCTTCCTGCCGATCGAGGACCAGGGCGCCATCTTCTCCGTGGCCCAGCTGCCGGAAGGGGCCTCGGTCGTCCGCACGCAGGCGGTGACGGCGCAGGTCGAGGAGATCATCCGCCGCGAGCCGCAGGTCGAGAGCGTCACCACCATCAACGGCTACGACTTCATCAACAGCGTCGCCTCGTCGAACAAGGCCTTCTTCATCATCCGGCTGAAGCCCTACGAGGAGCGCGTCGGCCCGGCGATGGGCGCCGGGGCGCTGATCGAGAAGCTCGGCCGCGAGTTCATGGCCGTGCAGGATGCGCTCGTCATCCCGCTGAACCTGCCGCCGATCATCGGCCTCGGCAGCACCGGCGGCTTCCAGTACGCGCTGGAGGCGCTGACCGGCCAGGAGTTCACCGACGTCGCTGCGGTGATGAAGAACCTGATCGTCGAGGCCAACGGCAACCCCGACCTGCGCGCCGTGTTCTCGACCTTCGCCGCCGACACGCCGCAGATCTACCTCGACATCAACCGCGACCAGGCCCAGACCCTGGGCATCGAGATCGGCGACATCTTCAACGCCCTGCAGGCCACGCTCGGCGGCTACTTCGTCAACAACTTCAACCTGTTCGGCCGCAGCTGGCAGGTCAACATCCAGGGCACGGCCGACTATCGCCGGCGCGTCGACGACATCTTCAACATCTATGTCCGCAATCGCGCCGGCCAGATGGTGCCGATGCGCGCCCTGGCGACCGCCCGCCTCGTCCTCGGCCCGCAGGCGGTCATCCGCTACAACAACTACCGGGCGGCGATCATCAACGGCGCGCCGGCCCCCGGCATCAGCTCCGGGACGGCCCTGGCCGCCATGGAGCAGATCTCGGCAACCGCCCTGCCGGCCGGCTACGCCTACGAATGGACCGGCACGGCGCTGCAGGAGAAGGAAGCCGCCGGCAAGACGCCGATCGTGCTCGGCTTCGCCGTCCTCTTCGCCTACCTGTTCCTCGTGGCCCTCTACGAGAGCTGGAACGTGCCGATCGCCGTGCTGCTGTCGGTGAGCTCGGGCGTTCTGGGCGCCATCTTCGGGCTCTACGTCGCCGGCCTCGCCTTCGACGTCTATGCCCAGATCGGTCTCGTCGTGCTGATCGCTCTCGCCGCCAAGAACGCGATCCTGATCAACGAGTTCTGCCTCGAGCAGCGGGCCCATGGCGCGTCCCTGGTGGATTCCGCCATCGAGGGCGCCAGGATGCGGTTCCGCCCGGTGATGATGACGAGCTTCGCCTTCATCCTCGGCCTCCTGCCGCTGGTCGTCGCCACCGGCGCCGGTGCCGCCAGCCGCCGCGCCGTCGGCACGCCGGTGTTCGCCGGCATGCTCGCCGCCTCGATCATCGGCATCTTCGTGATCCCGATGCTCTACATCGTGTTCCAGTGGATGCGCGAGAAGACCGGCTGGAAGCCGCCGGCGAAGCCGGCCGATGCCAAGCCGGCAGCGGCAGAAGCGGCACCCGCCGTCCACCCCGCCTGAGGTTCGCCGGTTGACGTCCGCGGCGGCACGGCACACCGTGCGGCCGCCGACGTCAGGGGGGAAGGCGATGCAGCTCAAGCGGCTCGATCACGTCAACATCCGCACCGCGAACCTTGCGGCGATGATCGACTGGTACCGGGACATCCTCGGCATGGAATCGGGCCCGCGGCCGGCCTTCGGGTTCGGCGGCGCCTGGATGTATCTCGACGGCTACCCGATCGTGCATCTAGTCGAGGTGGCGAAGCCGGCGACCGGTGCCGACCCGAAGCTCGAGCACTTCGCCATCAGCGGCGTCGGCCTCGCCGACTTCCTGGCCCACCTGCGCCGCCACAAGGTCGCCTATAAGAGCGGCGTGGCGCCAGGCGAAGGCTTCAACATCTCGCAGATCAACATCTGGGACCCCGACGGCAACCACGTCCACGTCGACTTCGGCGCCGCCGAGAAGGCCGACCTGACCGACTACGACGGCAGCTGACCGCCGCCTACTCGGCGGCCGGCTTCTGCACGAGGTCCATCGCCTGCTTGGCCGCGGCCGTCGCCGGATCGGCATGGCCGGCCACGGTCACGGTCGGCACGGCGAACTGGATGCCGTTCTGCGAGAAAGCCTTCTGCAGCAGAGCGTAGGCGCGGCGCCGGGCGCCGAACTGCTGGCCCGGCCGGCACTTCATCTTCAGCGCCACCGTCATCGCGAAGTCGCCGACGAGGTTGACGCCCTGCATCTTCAGCGGCTCGAGGATCCCTGACGCGATCTCGGGCTCGGCCATCATGTCCTTGCCGACCTGCTTCACCACCTTCTTCATCTTGTCGAGGTCGGTGTCGTGCGGGACGTTGAAGATCAGCTTGTCGATCACCCAGTCGCGGCTGAGGTTCTGGATGGCGCCCAGCGAGCCGAACGGCACGGTGAAGATCGGGCCGCGCTGGTGGCGCAGCTTGATCGAGCGCAGCGAGAACGACTCGACCGTCCCCTTGTAGCTGCCGCTGACGATGTACTCGCCGACCCGGAAGGCATCGTCGAGCAGGTAGAAGACGCCCGAGATCACGTCCTTGACCAGCGTCTGCGCGCCGAAGCCGACGGCGACGCCGACCACGCCGGCGCCGGCGATCAGCGGCGCGATCTGCACGCCCAGCGCCGACAGGCCCATCAGGATGGCCGTGACGAGGACGACCACGAACAGCACGTTGCGGAGGATCGGCAGGAGCGTCCGCAGCCGCGCCCGGCGGCGCGTCTCGTCGGCGTCGTCGCTGGTGCCGTCGACGGAGGCCTTGCGCAGCGACACGTCGATCGTCGTGCGGGCCACGTGCCAGACGAAGTCGGCCAGCAGCCCGATGACCACGACGCTGATCAGGCCGCCGGACAGGCGGCCCAGCCCGGAATCGCCCCTGGCCACGGCGGCGAGGTCGATGTTCCAGGCCCAGGCCAGCAGGAAGGCGGCGCCGACGATCAGCGCCGCCCTGGCACCGCGCTCGACGATGGCTGCGAGGATCGAGGTCGGCTCGACGTCGCTGTTCTGCTCGGCCCCGACCGGGCGCAGCAGGTTGTTGACCGCCTGCTGGGCGACCTTGATCGCCGACGGCAGCAAGCCGATGACGAAGCCGAGCCAGAAGATCCGCATCGCCCCGGCCAGCCACAGGGCGTAGAGCGCCACGACGTAGATGATCGCGATGATGGTCGGCACCGCGCTCGGCATGTCGCTCAGGTCGCCGTCCGACCTGGCGTCGGCGACCGCGTCCTTGCGCCGGTTGAGGATCGCCTCGATCGACACCGCGACGAGCCCGAGCCCGAACAGGTAGGCGACGATCTGGACGATGGGCAGCGGTGCGCCGAGCTCGCGGAAGGAGGTCGCCACCGCCCAGCCGAAGGCGAACACGCCGAGGAAGACCATCCACCGCCGGAACCAGAACAGCGCATCCTCGTCGTTGAGCGGGATCACGCGCAGCTTGGGCAGGCGCGGCTGCAGCAGGATGCGGGCGAGGACCAGCCCGATCCGGACCAGCAGGAACGCGAACAGGAACCGGCCGACGACCGCCCTGAACAGCGGCGGCCACTCGAACAGCAGGAAGGCGCCGAGGCTGGCGGCGGCGAAGGCGCCGACGGCGACCAGGGCCAGCAGCAGCCGCAGCGCCAGCTTGCGCACCCGCTCGGCGATCGTCGCCTCGGAGGCCACGAGGACCTTGCGGCGCAGGCGGCGCGAGCCGCGGACGAACAGGAACTCGGCGAGCCAGCCGGCACCGATGAAGCCGATCACCAGCGGCAGCAGGAAGATCAGGCCGAGGTCGGACACCTCGGCCTTCAGCCGCATGATCGCCGCGCCCAGCTCGACCGGCACGTTGGGCAGGGCGGCGAACAGGCGCTCGCGGTGCTGGCGGAGCACCTCGAGCGCGACGATGCCTTCCTGCTCGACCCCGTCGCCCGCGGAGGCGTCGGCCGGGCCCTCCGGCGCCGGCCGTGCGGCCAGCTGCGCCGCCAGCCACGAGCGAACCGCCGGATCGTCGAGCAGCGTGACGAACTGCTTGACCTGGGGCGGCGGCTCGACGGCGGCCCCGGCCGCCGCCGGCTCGGCCTCCTCCTGGGCCAGGGCGCAGGGCGCCGCGACCGCGAGGGCCAGGACGACGCCCAGCGCCCGGATCATGCCGGCCAGCTGCTCCTTGAGGCGCATCGTCGGCCTCCCCCTGTCGGTTGACGTCGTGTCCATGCCGGCCGGACGGCCGCTCAGCCCGCCGCGTCGGCCGTGGCCGGGCGGACGAGCTCGATCGCCTTCTGCGCCGCCGCCGATGCGGCATCGGCGTCGCCGCCCGTCACCGTCACCGTCGGGAAGGCGAACTCGATGCCGTTGGCGGCAAAGGCCTTCTTGATCAGCGCGTTGGCGCGGCGGCGGATGACGAACTGCTCGCCCGGCTTGGTCATCATCTTCATCCGCACCTGGATCGCGAAGTCGCCGAAGGCGTCGACGCCCTGCATCTTCAGCGGCTCGATGAAGTGCGGTGCCAGCTCCGGGTCGGCCATCAGCTCGGCGCTGACCTTCTTGATGACCTTCTTCACCTTGTCGAGGTCGGTGTCGTAGGTGACGCCGACCGACAGCTTGTCGATCACCCAGTCGCGGCTCATGTTCTGGACGGCCCCGAGCTCGCCGAACGGCACCGTGTAGAGCGGCCCGCGATGGTGCCGCAGCTTGACCGAGCGCAGCGAGAACGACTCCACCGTCCCCTTGTAGCTGCCGCTCTGGATGTACTCGCCGACGCGGAAGGCGTCGTCGAGCAGGTAGAACATCCCCGAGATGACGTCCTTGACCAGCGTCTGCGCCCCGAAGCCGACGGCCACGCCAACGACCCCGGCGCCGGCGATCAGCGGCCCGATCTCGATGCCGAGAGCGGACAGCGCCATCAGCGCCGCCATCGCCGTGAGGACGACGAAGGACACGTTGCGCAGGATCGGCAGCAGCGTGCGCAGCCGGGCGCGGCGGCGGATCTCCTCAGGGCCGATGCCGGAGTTGGCGGCAGCCCCGGCGAGCGTGCCGTCGATCCAGGCCCGCAGCAGATGCCAGGCGAGGTCGGCCAGCAGGATGATGATCACGGCATGGATGGCGCCACGGACCAGGCGATTCATGGTCGTGTCCTGGGCCGTCAGCGCGCCGAGGTCGACCTCGAGGATGTAGGCGATGGCGTAGGCGCCGCCGATCAGCAGGGCGGCGCGCAGCCCGCGCTCGAGACCGACTGCCAGCATCGACGGCACGTTCTCGGAGCTTTCGACCGAGCCGGGCGGACGCAGCACATGGCTGACGGCGCGGCGGCCCCAGGTGATGGCCAGCACGAGCAGCATCAGCACGATGCCGACGTAGAAGAGGGCCGGCGTGCCGGTGAACAGCGCCAGCCAGACAAGCACGAGATAGCCGGTCAGCAGCCAGTTCACGGCACGGCTGGGCCGGGCCGATGCGCCGTCCGGTGCTGACGATGGGCGCTTCCAGACGATGAGCAGGGCGGCAGCCAGCAGGGTCAGCCCGAGGATCATGCCGATGGCGTAGGTCGAATGGTGCGGCACGCCGAGGAGCTCGAGAAGCTCGAGCGTGACCTGCACGAAGAAGAAGATACCGACGAGCACCATCGCGCTGCGCCGCCAGTAGGCGGCGGCCGCATTGGACATTGGCACGATCCGGAAGCGCTCGGCTCCCGGCGCCAGCAGGAACCCGCAGATGACGCGAACCAGGATCACCAGGAGGAAGACCGAAAGGTAGCCGAGCAGGATCTCCTTGAGCAGCGGCGGCCAGGAGAACAGGAGGAAGCTGCCGACACTGCCGGCGGCGATGGCTGCGACCCAGCCGAGCCCGAAGAGGAGGCGCTTGCCGACTGCCCGCAGGCGCTCGGTCACGGTGTCGAGGGAGCTGGCGATGATCGACTTGCGGAACCTGCCGGTGACCCGCCAGTAGAGCCACTGGCCGAGGAAGCCGAGGCCGATGAAGGCGACCAGAAGCAGCAGGATCTGCCAGATTCCCCGCTCGTTGAGGTCGAGCGAAAGGATCAGCCAGGCTTGCGCAAGGTCGGCCGGGACGTCGGGCAACGCCTCGGCAAGGTCGACGATGAAGGCCCGCATCGCCGCCACCTGGCTGCGAAACCCGCCGGTCGAGCGCCTGGCCGTCGTCGTGGCGGTCTCGTTCGGCGTGGCGGCATGTTCGGCGGCGGGAGCGGCGGCCTGGTTCTGCAGCCAGTTCTGGATCGCCGGGTCGCGCAGCAGGGCCGCGAGGTCGCGCAGCTGCTCGGCGCTGGGCGCCGGCTGGGCGGTCTGTGCCTGTGCCGCAGCTGGCAGCCCCAGCAACGCTGCCACCAGCAGGAAGACTCCGAGCAGCTGACGCATGGATGGAAACCCGCCTGCACGAATTGCCGGCTGCCTAGCACGCCCGTCGTTGCCGGTCTGCCGGCGGTGTAGCTTCGGCTCAGGATTTCAAGAGCTTGTGGCCGGGCGGACGGCTGCCAATCTGATAGTGCGGGCGGGGTGCCGGTACGGGCTTCGTCCATTGGGGCCGCCTTGACGGGGCCTTGGGGAGACGGGACATGGACTTCGAGAAGTATACCGAGCGGGCGCGCGGCTTCGTGCAGTCGGCGCAGGCGCTGGCCCTGCGCGAGGGGCACCAGCGCTTCCTGCCGGAGCACCTGCTGAAGGTGCTGCTGGACGATCCGGAGGGGCTGGCCGCCAACCTCATCCGCGCCTCGGGCGGCGACCCGAAGGCGGCCCTGGAGCGCACCGAGGCGCTGCTGCGCAAGCAGCCGAAGGTCGAGGGCGGCGGCGCCGGCCAGGTCTATCTCGCGCCGGAGACCGCCCGGCTGTTCGACGCTGCGCAGAAGGTGGCGCAGAAGGCGGGCGACAGCTTCGTCACCGTCGAGCGGCTGCTCCTGGCGATCGCGGCGTCCGCCACCGATGCGGGCGGTGTGCTGAAGCAGGCCGGCGTCACGGCGCAGGCCCTGAACGCGGCGATCGAGCAGGTCCGCAAGGGCCGCACCGCCGACACCGCCTCGGCCGAGCAGGGCTATGACGCGCTGAAGAAGTACACGCGCGACCTCACCGCCGCCGCGCGCGAGGGCAAGCTCGACCCGGTGATCGGCCGCGACGAGGAGATCCGCCGCGTCATCCAGGTGCTGTCGCGCCGGACCAAGAACAACCCGGTGCTGATCGGCGAGCCCGGCGTCGGCAAGACCGCCATCGCCGAGGGCCTGGCCAACCGCATCGTCAACGGCGACGTGCCGGAGTCGCTGAAGGACCGCCGGCTGCTGTCGCTCGACCTCGGCGCCCTCGTCGCCGGCGCCAAGTACCGCGGCGAGTTCGAGGAGCGCCTGAAGGCCCTGCTGCAGGAGGTGCAGCACGGCGAGGGCGACATCATCCTGTTCATCGACGAGCTGCACACGCTGGTCGGTGCCGGCAAGGCCGACGGGGCGATGGACGCCTCGAACATGCTGAAGCCGGCGCTGGCCCGCGGCGAGCTGCACTGCGTCGGCGCTACCACGCTCGACGAGTACCGCAAGCATGTCGAGAAGGACGCGGCGCTGGCGCGGCGCTTCCAGCCGGTGTTCGTCGCCCAGCCGACGGTCGAGGACACCATCTCGATCCTGCGCGGCCTCAAGGAGAAGTACGAGCTGCACCACGGCGTGCGCATCACCGACGCGGCGATCGTCGCCGCGGCGACGCTGAGCAACCGCTACATCACCGACCGCTTCCTGCCCGACAAGGCGATCGACCTGGTCGACGAGGCGGCGGCGCGCAAGCGCATGGCGATCGACAGCAAGCCCGAGGAGATCGACGAGCTCGACCGCCGCATCGTGCAGCTGCAGATCGAGCGCGCGGCCCTGCAGAAGGAGCAGGACCAGGCCTCGAGGGACCGGCTGGGCAAGCTCGCCCGCGAGCTGTCCGAGCTCGAGCAGCGCTCGGCCGAGCTGACCGCGCGCTGGAAGGCCGAGAAGGACAAGCTCGCCGCCTCGACCAGCGTCAAGGAGCGGCTGGAGCAGGCCCGGCTCGAGCTGCAGCGCGCCCAGCGCCAGGGCGATTTCGCCCGGGCCGGCGAGCTCGCCTACAAGGACATCCCCGAGCTCGAGAAGGCGCTGGCCGAATCCGAGGCGCAGGGCGGGGCCGCCATTCTCAAGGAGGAGGTGGTCGACCAGGACATCGCCGCCGTGGTCTCCCGCTGGACCGGCGTGCCGGTCGACAAGATGCTCGAGGGCGAGCGCGAGAAGCTGCTCGGCATGGAGGCCAAGCTGCACGAGCGCGTGGTCGGCCAGGACGAGGCCGTGGCCGCGGTCAGCAGCGCCGTCCGCCGGGCCCGCGCCGGCCTGCAGGACCCGAACCGGCCGATCGGCAGCTTCCTGTTCCTCGGGCCCACCGGCGTCGGCAAGACCGAGCTGACCAAGGCGCTGGCGGCGTTCCTGTTCGACGACGACCAGGCGATGGTCCGCATCGACATGTCCGAGTACATGGAGAAGCACGCGGTGTCGCGGCTGATCGGGGCGCCGCCGGGCTATGTCGGCTACGAGGAGGGCGGCGCGCTGACCGAGGCGGTCCGCCGCCGGCCCTACCAGGTCGTCCTGTTCGACGAGGTCGAGAAGGCGCATCCCGACGTCTTCAACGTCCTGCTGCAGGTCCTCGACGACGGCCGCCTGACCGACGGCCAGGGCCGCACCGTCGACTTCCGCAACACGCTGATCGTGCTGACCTCGAACCTCGGCAGCGAGTTCCTGGCGCAGCTGCCGGAGGGCCAGCCGGCGGCGGCGGCGCGCGAGCAGGTGATGGAGGTGGTGCGCCGGTCGTTCCGCCCGGAGTTCCTCAACCGG
>JAXMCM010000015.1:0-2500 GCA_046349355.1 Geminicoccaceae bacterium | reverse complement strand
GCGGGAGCCGTTCCGGGAAAGGTGTCGCGGCGCTGGCCGCGATGCGGGATCGTTCGATGACATGGTGAAGAGGCGAGCTAGTGAACGCGGGCGCGTTCGGCATGACGGTTCCTGGACCTCCGGGTGCAGGCGGCGTCGGCCGTGCGCGTTTGGCATGGGTATGCTCTGGCATCCCGTGTCCGGTGCGCGGGTGCGGGTCGTTCCGACAGGGACGGCCGGCCTTGCGGCTGGGGCGGGGTGGCAGGCGAGTGAACGAAGGGCATTTGGTGGATGCCTTGGCGTCGAGAGGCGATGAAGGACGTGGCACGCTGCGTTAAGCCTCGGGGAGCCGCGAGCAGGCTTTGATCCGGGGATTTCCGAATGGGGCAACCCACCGCGCAAGCGGTATCGCCAGCTGAATCCATAGGCTGGCGAGGCGAACCCGGGGAACTGAAACATCTCAGTACCCGGAGGAAAGGACATCAACCGAGACTCCGTCAGTAGCGGCGAGCGAACGCGGACCAGGCCAGTGGCAATGTCGTCAGAACCGGAACCGTCTGGAAAGTCGGGCCATAGCGGGTGACAGCCCCGTACGGGTAGAACGCGACATTGTCCTCGAGTAGGGCGGGACACGAGACATCCTGTCCGAAGATGGGGGGACCACCCTCCAAGCCTAAGTACTCCTCGACGACCGATAGTGCACCAGTACCGTGAGGGAAAGGTGAAAAGAACCCCGACGAGGGGGGTGAAAGAGACCCTGAAACCGAATGCCTACAAACAGTGGGAGCCTGACGCCGGGTTTCGGCCCGGCGGGCGGGTGACCGCGTACCTTTTGTATAATGGGTCAGCGAGTTCGTGTCGGCAGCGAGCCTAAGCCGCTAGGCGGAGGCGCAGCGAAAGCGAGTCTGAACAGGGCGCTTGAGTTGCCGGGACGAGACCCGAAACCGGGTGATCTAGCCATGACCAGGCTGAAGGCAGGGTGACACCTGCTGGAGGGCCGAACCCACGCCCGTTGAAAAGGTCGGGGATGAGTTGTGGCTAGGGGTGAAAGGCCAATCAAACCCGGAAATAGCTGGTTCTCCGCGAAAGCTATTGAGGTAGCGCGTCGCGCGTTGCCCCTCGGGGGTAGAGCACTGGATGGGCTAGGGGGGAGCGATCCTTACCAAACCTAACCAAACTCCGAATACCGAGGATGTAAGCGCGGCAGACAGGCGGCGGGTGCTAAGGTCCGTCGCCGAGAGGGAAACAGCCCAGACCGCCGGCTAAGGTCCCCAAGTCGTGGCTAAGTGGGAAAGGATGTGGGAAGGCCATAACAACCAGGAGGTTGGCTTAGAAGCAGCCATCCTTTAAAGAAAGCGTAACAGCTCACTGGTCTATTAGCCGTCCTGCGCCGAAGATGTAACGGGGCTCAAGCCACGCACCGAAGCCGCGGGCTCGTCGCGAGACGAGCGGTAGCGGAGCGTTCCGTAGGCCTGCGAAGCCATCCCGTGAGGGGTGGTGGAGGCATCGGAAGTGCGAATGCTGACATGAGTAGCGAAAAGGCGTGTGAGAGACACGCCCGCCGGAAGTCCAAGGGTTCCTGCGCAAGGCTAATCCGCGCAGGGTGAGCCGGCCCCTAAGCCGAGGGCGACAGCCGTAGGCGATGGGAACCAGGTCAAGATTCCTGGGCCCGGAGGTGGTGACGGCGGCCGCAAGTGGTATCCCCTTATCGGATTGGGGGTGCCGCGAAGGCCGTCCAGGAAACAGCCCCTCCGTATGGACCGTACCCGAAACCGACACAGGTGGACTGGTTGAGCATACCCAGGCGCTTGAGAGAACGACATCGAAGGAACTAGGCAAATTGCCCCCGTAACTTCGGGAGAAGGGGGACTCTCGGCCGGGCAACCGGTGGAGAGTGGCACAGGCCAGGGGGTGGCGACTGTTTACTAAAAACACAGGGCTCTGCGAACTCGAGAGAGGACGTATAGGGTCTGACGCCTGCCCGGTGCCGGAAGGTTAAGGGGAGGGGTGCAAGCTCCGAACCGAAGCCCCGGTAAACGGCGGCCGTAACTATAACGGTCCTAAGGTAGCGAAATTCCTTGTCGGGTAAGTTCCGACCTGCACGAATGGCGTAACGACTTCCCCACTGTCTCCAACGTCGGCTCAGCGAAATTGAATTCCCCGTGAAGATGCGGGGTACCCGCGGTCAGACGGAAAGACCCCGTGCACCTTTACTGCAGCTTTGCACTGGCACTAGACGAGACATGTGTAGGATAGGTGGGAGCCATTGAAGCCGGGGCGCCAGCTCTGGTGGAGGCAACCTTGAAATACCACCCTTGTCGCGTCTGGCGTCTAACCGCGGTCCGTGATCCGGATCCGGGACCCTGCATGGTGGGCAGTTTGACTGGGGCGGTCGCCTCCCAAAGAGTAACGGAGGCGCGCGATGGTGGGCTCAGGCTGGTCGGAAACCAGCCGTCGCGTGCAAGCGCACAAGCCCGCCTGACTGCAAGGCCGACGGGCCGCGCAGAGACGAAAGTCGGCG
>JAXMCM010000014.1:0-428587 GCA_046349355.1 Geminicoccaceae bacterium | reverse complement strand
CGACGGGCTCGAGCCCGGCCCGGTCCAGCGCCGCGAGCAACGCGTCGACTGGGGCGAGATCGCCCGCCTGCAGCAGCGCCCGGTAGAACAGCGCGACGGCCCTCGGCCGCTGCAGCGGCACGTCGCCGAGCGTTTGTCCGGCGTGGCCGGGCCGGTACAGGCCGGCGCGGGGCACCGGCACCGCCGGCGGCGGCTCCGGACCGCGCCCGATCAGCGCCGCAGCGAGCGCCAGGAAGCCGTCCGCGTTGTCGGGGCCACCCTCGACCAGGTAGCGCCACAGCCGCTCGGCGCGGTCCGGAGCCAGCGTCGACCACGCCGCCAGCTCGGGATCGGGCCGCTCGTCACCCGGAAGGACCGCGAGGTCGATGCCGCCCGCCCGGCAGGTCTCGGCGACCCGCTCCAGCCCGTAGCTCCAGTAGCCGCGGCCGCCCAGGAGCCGGACCACGACCAGCCGCGCGTGCGCGATCACGCGCTCGACATGGAGATCCACCGACAGCGGATGAGCCAGCCGCAGCAGGCTGGCCAGGCGGAGGGAAGGGGCGTCGGCAGCCTGGCGACGGCGCGCCGCCGCCAGCGCCGCGAGCTCGCTGTCTGCCGCCGACAGGACGACGATGTCGCCCGGCGTCTGGCCGAGGTCGACGGCGGCATCGCCGTCGCCGCCCGCCGGGGTCGTCGCCAAGAGGTGCAAGGCGGCTCAGCCCGCGGCCGGCCGCTTGAGCTCCAGCGGCAGGCCCGCGACCATCAGCACCACGTGCTCCGCCACCGCCGCCACCGCCTGGTGCAGCAGGCCGGAGCCGTCGACGAACTGGCGCGTCAGCTCGCCCAGCGGCACAACGCCGAGGCCGACCTCGTTGGAGACGAGGATCACCGCACCGGCCGATGCCGACAGCGCGGCCAGCAGCTCCTGCCGGGCCGCCGCCGCGTCGCGCTTGGCGAGCAGCATGTTGGTCAGCCACAGGGTCAGGCAGTCGACCAGGACGACCCGGCCGGCGGTCGCCTCGCGGCGCAGCACGGCGGCCAGCTCGAGCGGTTCCTCGACCGTCCGCCAGCGGCGGTCGCGGTCGTCGCGGTGCCGGTCGATCCGCGCCTGCATCTCGGCGTCGAGCGCCTGGGCGGTGGCGAGGTAGACCGGCTCGAGGCCGGAGCGCAGCGCCTGCGCCTCGGCATAGCGGCTCTTGCCCGAACGGGCGCCGCCGAGGACGAGGGTCAGCCGGGCAAGGGTCTCGGGCACGCAGCGCCTATGCCCAGCGGCCGTTGTGCCGTCAACGGGGCCTGTTGCGGTGGCGGTCCGGCTCCCCTAAGAGCCGCGTCGGTCCGCCTGGCCCGCCTCGAGCGAGAACCGCATGGATCCCGTCATCCTCTCCGCGCTCACGGCGCTCGTCAGCGTCGTCCTGATCGACATCGTGCTCGCCGGCGACAACGCCGTGGTCGTCGGCACCGCCGCGGCCGGACTGCCGCCGGCGCAGCAGCGCAAGGTCATCCTGTTCGGCGCGACCCTGGCGCTCATCGCCCGGGTCCTGTTCGCGCTCATCGCGACCCAGCTGCTGGCGATCATCGGCCTGCTTTTCGCCGGCGGCATCCTGCTGCTGTGGGTCGCGTGGAAGATGTGGCGCGAGATCCGCGCCTCGGCGGCGCATGCCAAGCACGACATCCCGGCGGTCGTTCCCGGTGCGGCCGATTCGCATCCCGGCCAGAAGACCTTCGCCTCGGCGGTGACCCAGGTCGCCGTCGCCGACATCTCGATGTCGCTCGACAACGTGCTGGCCGTCGCCGGTGCCGCGCGCGAGCACCCCTACATCATGATCTTCGGCCTGGTCCTGTCGATCGCGCTGATGGCGGTCGCCGCCGGCTTTATCGCCCGCTTCATCGACCGCCACCCGTGGCTGGCCTATATCGGCCTCGTCATCATCCTGTTCGTCGCCGTGCGGATGATCTGGGAAGGCGGCCACGAGATCATGAACGCGGCGGCCGCTGCCGGCCTCGTCTGAACGGGTTCAGGCCGCGGCGCGGATCTGCACCCGCCGCACCTCCTCCGGCACGTGGCGCGCCAGCGGCGCGAAGTTGCGGTCGAAGCGCGCCGCCACGGCTGCCGCCGTACGGTCGTAGGCGCTCCGGTCGTTCCATGCGGCCCGCGGGTTGAGCAGGGCGGGATCGACGCCCGGGCAGGCTTGCGGCACCAGCAGGCCGAAATGCGGCTCCGGCAGGTGCGGGACCGGGTCGAGGACGCCGCCCAGTGCTGCCTGCAGCAGCGAGCGGGTCGCCGCCAGCGGCATCCGCCGGCCGGTGCCGTAGGAACCGCCGGTCCAGCCGGTGTTGACCAGCCAGCAGCGGCTGCCGTGCCGGCGCATCATCTGCCCCAGCAGGGCCGCGTAGACCGCCGGGTGACGCGGCATGAACGGCGCGCCGAAGCAGGCCGAGAACGTCGCCTGCGGCTCGCTGACGCCGCGCTCGGTGCCGGCGACCCTGGCGGTGTAGCCCGAGAGGAAGTGGTACATCGCCTGCTCGGCGGTCAGCCGGCTGATCGGCGGCAGCACGCCGAAGGCGTCGGCGGTCAGCATGACGATGTCGCGCGGATGGCCGGCGACGCCGTCGGCGCTGGCGTTGGCGACGAACTCCAGCGGGTAGGAGCTTCGCGTGTTCTCGGTCAGCGAGCTGTCGGCGAAGTCCGGCTCGAGCGTCGCCGGATCGAGCACGACGTTCTCAAGGATGGCGCCGAAGCGGTTCGATGCCGCCCAGATCTCCGGCTCGGCGGCGGCGTCGAGCTTGATGACCTTGGCATAGCAGCCGCCCTCGAAGTTGAAGACGCCGCGCGCCGACCAGCCATGCTCGTCGTCGCCGATGAGCGTCCGGGACGCGTCCGCCGAGAGCGTCGTCTTGCCGGTGCCCGACAGCCCGAAGAACACCGCCACCCGGCCGTCGCCGTCGTGGTTCGCCGAGCAGTGCATCGGCAGCACGCCCTCGTCGGGCAGCAGGTAGTTGAGGACGGTGAAGATCGCCTTCTTGATCTCGCCCGCATAGGCGGTGCCGGCGACGATGACGAGCCGGCCGACGAGGTCGATGACGATGGCGGTGCCGCTGGCGGTGCCGTGGCGCTCGGGGTCGGCGGTGAAGCCCGGGACCTGCAGCACCGTCCAGTCGGGGACGAAGCCGATGCGCTCGTCCACCGACGGCCGGCGGAACATGTTGTGAGCGAACAGGCTGTGCCAGGCCTGCTCGGTGATCACCCGCACCCGCAGGCGGTAGGCCGGGTCGGCCCCGGCATGGAGGTCCTGCACGTAGAGCTCGCGGCCGCGCAGCGATGCCAGCACGTCCTGGCGCAGCTGCATGAACGCCTCGGGCTCGAGCGGCTGGTTGTTCGGCCCCCAGTCGAGGCTGTCGTGGAACTCGGGGTAGTCGACGAAGAACTTGTCCTTCGGGGAACGTCCGGTGCAGCGGCCGGTGGCGGCCACCAGGGCGCCGGCATGGTTGAGGCGGGCCTCGCCGCGGGCGATGGCGTCGCTGACCAGCCGGGGGGCGGTCGGGTTCCAGAACAGCCGCGCCGGGCGCGCTTCCCTCAGGATGCCGAGGACATCGGGACCGGCGCTGCTGTTGTCCACGTCTCTGTTCCCCTTTCGTTCCATCCGCGGTCCGCTGCCGCCGCTCAGGCGGCGGGCGGCGACCCTGTCGCGACGGCCCGGGCTCGCTTCACCAGACGCACCAGCTCGACCCGGCATTCCTCGGCGTCGGCCACCGGCTTGTCGAACCACAGCCGGGCGGTCTCGCCGGCGCGCCGCAGGTCGGCGCCCTCCGGATCGACCCCGGTCAGGGTCCAGCCGTCGCCGTCGCGGCCGAGCAGTTGCCGGGCGTAGAGCTGCACGGCGTCGGCGTGGTCGCTGTTCATGTGCTCGACGACGTCCGCCTCGTGTCCGGCCAGGGACACGCTCCTGTCGGCAGGGTAGAGGATGGCGTCGGCATCGACCCAGTGGATCCGGCCGAAGCCTGCAACCAGGTGCGCCTTCTCGACCTCGACGCGATAGAGGCGGAAGTCGCCGAAGCCGATGTACTGGGCGGCGTCGGGGTGGCGCGCCACGTAGCGCTGCCGATCGGCCGGATCGTCCGAGACCGTCACCTTGCCCTGCACGCTCGCCCGGCTCCCCGTCAGCGGCACCTCGAGCCCGAGCGTGCCGTCGAACAGCAAGGAAACGTACGGGTGGGCCTTGATGTTCCGTGTGTGGTCGGCGAGGTCGGAAAGCAGCAGCAGGGGGCGCGCGGCATGGTCGCAGGCGACCATGGCCAGCGAGACGTAGGGCTGGCCGTCGGCGACGAGGCGCGTCCCCAGCGCCACCCGCGGGATCGACCGGATCAGGCGGCGGACGGTGCTGCCCGGGGTATCGGCGTTCATGGCGAAGGGCTCCACCGGCACGACCGGTGGTTGCACGCTTCGTCCGGCCGGGCGGGACAAAAGCGCGCCGGGGGCCCGCTGCGCAGTTCAGCAGGTGTCCTCGTCATCGGCCGCATGATAGAGGCGGCGCCGCTTCGGCGTCGAGGAGGACGGGGTGCAGCGAATCGTCTTTGCCCGGGAGCAGCCGGCCAACGGCGAGCCGGTCGAGGTGGCACCGGGCCTGCTCTGGCTGCGCCTGCCGCTGCCCTTCGCGCTCGATCACGTCAACGTATGGTTGATCGAGGACCCTGACGGCTGGACCGTCGTCGACACCGGCTACGGCGATGCCGCCTGCCGGACGATCTGGGAGGCCGTGCTGGCCGGGCCGCTCGCCGGCAGGCCGGTGCGCCGCCTGCTCGTCACCCATTTCCATCCCGACCATTCGGGCCTCGCCGGCTGGCTCGCCGAGCGGACCGGGGCCGAGCTGCTGATGGCGCGCACCGAATGGCTGACGGCGCGCTGGCTGGCGCTGGACGCCACCGACGGCATGCTGGACGCCGCCGATCTCTACTATGTCCGGGCCGACCTCCCGGCCGACCTGCGCGCCCGGCTGCGCGCCCGCGGCAACGCCTACCGGCGCGGCGTCACCCCGGTGCCGGCGACCTTCGGCCGCATCCGCCACGGCGACCGCCTGCGCCTCGGCGGCAGCGACTGGCAGGTGATCGTCGGCCGTGGCCATGCGCCCGAGCAGCTGACCTTCTGGTCGGGCGAGCGGGGCCTGCTCGTCGCTGCCGACCAGCTGCTGCCGCGGATCACCCCGGTGATCGGCGCCTGGTTCTCGGAGCCCGACGCCGACCCGCTTGGCGAGTTCGACCAGTCCCTCGGCGGCTATGCCGGCCTGCCCGACGACATCCTCGTCCTGCCGTCGCATGACCGGCCCTATCGTGGCCTGCACGAACGAATCGCCCAGCTGCTCGAGCATCACCGCCAGCGCCTCGACCAGACTCTCGGGCTGTGCGCCGCGCCCGCCACGACCGCGGCGGTGATGCAGGGCCTGTTCCCACGCGCGCTGGACCTGCACCAGACCGGCTTCGCACTGGCCGAGACCCGCGCCCACCTCAACCGGCTGCTGGCCGAGGGCCGGGTCGAGCGGGAGCTCGACGCGCGGGGAGCCGACCGCTGGCGGCGCCGGTGAGGACCGTCCCGGCTGCCGTTGCCACGACCCGCGCCGGGGTCTATCAGCCCAGCGCAATTCACCGCAGCGTTCAGGTCCCCGCTCGATGAACCCCGAAGAGGCGATACGTCAGGCCTGGAAGCGCGGTGGCACCATCGACGTCAGCGGCTTCGCCTACGGTCCGTCGGAGACCCATGGCGGCTTCATGGACAAGGCGCCGGCCTACTACCGGCTGCTGGCTGGCCTTGCCGCGTCGCTCGGCGCACGGACCATCGTCGAGGCCGGCACCCACTACGGCGGCTCGGCCCTGTCGATGGCCACCGGCATGCGGCTCGGCGGTGGCCGCGGGCCGCTGCTGATCACCTCGGACATCGTCGATCTCAATCGCGAGCGCCTGAAGGCCGAGCCGGAGATCGTCAAGCTGGTCGGCGACAGCTCGACGCCGGCGATGCTCGACCTGACCGCCACCCTGCTCGGCTCGCGGCCCGTCGACATCCTCTACATCGATGGCCGCAAGGACCGGGCCTTCGTCCTCGGCGTCGCCGCCGGCCTGACCGCGCGCGTACCGGTGCGCTGGCTCGTCATCGACGACATCGCCACGCGTTCGACGGTCACCGACCTGTGGCGCGAGCTGGTCGAGGCGTTCGGACCCCGTGCCGCCAACGCCGCGCAGGTGGTCCCGTCCAGCCGCAGCGCCGGCTACGGCATGGGCTTCGTCGACCTCGCCGAGGACGGTGCCGCGATTCTGGCGAGGCTCGCCGCGGACATCGAGCGGGCCGTGGCGACCTTCGACTTCGACAAGGTCTTCCCGCACGTGCGCCACATGGCGCGGCCGGCCGAGCTGCGCATGCTCTACGGCCTCGCCCGGCAGCGCTACACCGGCATGGGCGCCATCATCGACGCCGGCTGCTTCCTCGGCGGCAGCACGCTGGCCATGGCCAGGGGTCTCGACGACCGGCCGGACCGCGGCAGGTTCCGCCGGCGGATCCACGCCTACGACAAGTTCCAGAACAGCACGCCGGCGCACCGGCGCATCCTCGGCGACGCCTGCCCGCCCGACGGCAGCTTCTTCGACCTGTTCGCCGCCAACGTCGATCCGCTGGCGACCTACATCAACGTCTACAACGGCGACTTCCGCCACATGCGGTGGCCGGCCGAGCGGCCGATCGAGCTCTGCTTCGTCGACGTCGCCAAGTCGCCGGGCCTGAACAAGGCCATCTACACCCGCTTCGCCCCGGCCTGGGTGCCGGGCGAGACGCTCTACATCCAGCAGGACACGGTCCACCTCGAGGCCCCCTGGATCCAGGTGGCGATGGGCGAGCTGCTCGACAGCTTCGTCATCGAGGCGGTCGAGCCGCCGTCGCTGGTCCTGCGCTACGTCAAGCCGCTGCCGGCCGACTCGCTGGCCCGCGTCGCCAACGACGACTTCACCGCCGCGGAGCGGGTCGAGCGTGTCATGCGCCTGCACGGTGCCCTCGAGCACGCCGAGGGCAAGGCGACGATGCTGCTCCTGGCCGCTCGCCTGGCGCATGCCGGCGGCGATCAGGCGACCGCCGACGGGCTGCTGGAGCGTTGCGTCGCCGAGTACGGCGACCTGCCCGATCCGCACTTCCAGAAGCGGATCGTGCGGGTGCGCGGCCTGCTGCATCCGGCGCCGGCCGCCGACGCCGAGGCGGAAGAGCCGGCCGAGGGCTGATCAGCCGCCGCCCGGCTCGGCGAAGGCGATCGCCACGCGCCGGTTCTGACGCCCCTTCTTCTCGATCTTCTCGACGACCAGCCGGCCGATCTCGCCGGTCCGCCGGACATGCGTGCCGCCGCAGGCCTGCAGGTCGACGCCGGCGATCTCGACCAGCCGGACCCGTCCCTGGCCGATCGGCGGCCGCACCGACATGGTCCGGACCAGCTCCGGCCGGGCCAGCAGCTCGGCGTCCTCGATCCAGCGATGGCTGACCGCATGGTCGCCGGCGATCCAGGCGTTGAGCGTCGCCGCGATCGCCTCCTTGTCGAGCACCGGGTCCGGAATGTCGAAGTCGAGCCGGCCGCGGCCATCGCCGACCTGGCCGCCGGTGACGACGCCGTCGACCGCCCGGCACAGCAGGTGCAGGGCCGTGTGCATCCGCATCAGGCGCAGGCGCCGGTCCCAGTCGAGCTCGGCGCTGACCCGCGCGCCGAACTCGGGCAGCGGCGTGTCCGCCGCCGGCCGGTGCAGGATCGTGCCGGCACCCTCGCCCTTGACCGTGTCGACGATCTCGATGGCGGTCCCGTCGGCGAGGACCAGCCGGCCGCGGTCGCCCGGCTGGCCGCCGCCGGTCGGATAGAACACCGTCCGGTCGAGCTGGATGCCGGCCTCGTCGGCACCGACGACGACGGCATCGCAGTGGCGCCGGTAGGCGTCGTCGCGGAACAGCTCCTCGGTCAGCATCGTCCGGTCCCCGGCGAGGTCACGCCGCCCCGGCCATGCGGGCGTAGGTCGGCGGCAGGTTGCGCGGCTCGTAGGGCTGGCGCGGCGCCGGCAGCCCGTCGATGCCGCGATACTCGACGGGCTTGTGCAGGCGCTCGATCACCGACGTGTCGACGGTGGCACCGTCCGGCACGAGGCGCGGTGCCCGCGGCTTCAGCAGCGACAGGGCGCTGGCGATCTCCGGGCTGATGTTCGGCGGTGCGTAGTGCTGCGGCGCCAGCGGGTCGGCCTGGCGGCGCAGCCGCTTCCAGGCCTGCGGCTCGAGCTCGAGCCCGGCCGCGCGCGCCATCTCCATCATCCAGACCAGCGCCACCTTGGCGAGGTTGCGGTTGTCCTCGCTGCCGATGTGGCCGCCGCCGACGTCGCCATGCCCGCCGGCGAACCAGACCTCGCGGGCGATGACCTCGTCCGGCACCGGGCCCAGCAGGGTCGGCGAGAAATGCGCCAGCATCTCGTCGAGGGCCACCGCGTGGCAGACCCGGCGGACATGCGGGCCGACATGCACCCGGTGGAAGCCGTCGATCGAGTAGCTGACGATCTGCGACACCTCGCGCAGCACGGGGGGCAGGTCGATGTTGGAGAAACCCAGGGCCGCCACCGTGTCGAACACGCCGAGGAAGTCGATCTCCATCGGGATCGGCTTCTCGGCGGTGATCTTCTCGATCGAATCCTGGAGCAGCCGGCGCAGCATCGGATCGCGCTCGCCCTGGATCCGGTACCACTTCTCGTAGGCCATGCTGGCCAGCTCGGGATCCTCGATCCAGCCGAGCAGGCCGATGAAGCTGGCGAGGCTGCGCGAGGCGTAGGCGCCGCGCGAGAAGCCGAAGATGAAGATCTGGTCGCCGCGCTGCCAGTTGGCCTGGATGAAGTGGTAGCCGTCCTTGATCTGGCGGGCGAGCCCGAAGCCCAGCCCGCCGCCCAGCAGCTCCTCGCCCGGCTGGGTGCCGACACCCGGGAAGTAGGCGACCAGCTGCGGGATCGGCCGGGCCTCGGCGCCCTGGCAGTTGGCGGCAATCCAGTCGATGTTGGTGGCATCGTCGGTCTTGGCGAGGCTGCCGTCGAGGCACAGCACCAGCCGCCGCTTGCCGGGCGGATGCGGCTCGACGGGGTAGGAGCGCCCCTGCGGACCGAGCAGGCCGGCGCAGCCGGCAACGCCCGGCAGTGTTGCCGTCGCCGAGAGGCCGCGCACGAAGCTGCGTCGATCCAGTGACATGCCTGTCCAGCACTGCAGCCCGACTGCCGACTCCCATAGCCGGCGGCCGCGTTCAAGCCCCGCAAGCCGCTGGGCGGGGATCGTCGCCTTCTGCTACCAATGCGGGAGGTTCGCGGGCGAAGGGTGCCGGCGGTGCGGCTCGGCAAGTGGGTGATCGTCGCGGCGGTGACGGCCGGTGTGCTGACCGGTCTGGCCGGCGGGGTCATGGCCTTCGACGGGCTGACCCTGGAGCGGGTCTGGTCGATGGTCCCGCGCGAATGGCGGCTCGAGGCGATGGGCCGGCGCATCGTCGCCGGCCGGCTCAACGCCACCGACAAGCTGGCCCTCTTGACGCTCGCCTGCATTCCCGTGCTGGCGCTGGTCGACCTCGTCCTCTGGCAGCGGCTGCGGCGCGAGATCGCCCTGATCCGCGCCGCCCGCGACGGCTCTAGTAGACGTCCTGCCCGCCGTTGACCGGGATCTCGGCGCCGGTGATGTAGGACGCCTGCTCGCTGCAGAGGTAGTAGATCGCCGCCGCGACCTCGTCGGGCGAGCCGAGGCGGCGCAGCGGAATCCGCTCGACCAGCTTCTCGGTCCCTGGCGACAGGATCGCCGTGTTGATCTCGCCCGGGCACACCGCGTTGACGCGGATGCCCATGTGGGCAAGGTCGGCGGCGAGCTCGCGGGTCAGCGCCGTCAGCGCCGCCTTGGACGTGCTGTAGGCGCTGCCGGCGAAGGGATGCACGCGGCTGCCGGCGATCGAGGTGATGTTGACGATGGCCCCGCCGGCCTCCTCGAGCAGCGGCGCGCAGGCCCGGCTGAAGAACACCGGGGCCAGGAAGTTGATGGCGAAGGTGTGCTGCCAGGTATCGAGGTCGCCATCCAGGCAGCCCAGCCGCTTGCCGCCTTCGCCCTTGGGCGAGTAGCCGGCATTGTTGACCAGCGCGTGCAGCGGCTGGCCCTCGAGCACGTTGTGCAGCCGCGCCACCACGTCCTCGAGCTTCTCGGTCTCGGCGAGGTCGGCGGTGATGTGGGCATGCCGCTCGTTGCGCGGGCACTGCGGCGGCACCTCGTCGCGCGAGCAGGTGATCGCCCGCCAGCCCTCGCGGACGAAATACGCCGCGGTGGCGTGGCCGATGCCCCGGCTGGCGCCGGTGATGAAGACGGTCTTGCGTGGCGACATGCAGGAATCCCTGGGCGGTGCCGCGTGCCCGGCGCCGCCAACATATCGTGTGGCGATCGGCCGCGCGCTAGCGCCGACGGCCGAGGAACACCAGAATTCCCACGATCGCCACGCCGACCAGCAGGGCGACGGCCGCCTGCAGCAGGAAGAAGTTGGTGGCCGAGCGCGAGACGAACAACGCGGTGATGCCGCCGGCGATGCCGAGCAGCCAGTTGACGATCATCCCCATGCGCCCGTCCCTCCGCGGCGGCGGCCGGCAGGCTAGCACCCCGTCCGTCGCGGCAGAAGGAACCCGCGACGATCAGGGCCGCCAGGTGCCGAAGCTCCACACGTGACCTTCGGGGTCCCGGCAGGAGAACTCGCGGGCGCCGTAGTCGGTGTCCGCCGGCGGCCGGATGATCTCGGCCCCTGCCGCCGCCGCCCGCGCGTGCAATGCGTCCGGATCGTCGACGGCCATGTAGACGGTCTGGGTCACGCCGCCGAGCGTGCGCGGGCTCTGCCCGTAGGCGTCGTCGCGGGCGCTGCCCAGCATCACCACGCAGCTGCCCATCGCCAGCTCGGCATGGGCGATGCTGCCGTCGCCTTCGCCCTTCACCACCAGCAGCTCCGTGAAGCCGAACGCCCGGCCGAGCCAGGCGATGGCCGCCGGAGCGTCGAGATAGCGCAGGCAGGGATAGATCTTGGGCTCGGGCATGGCGGCCTTCCGTTGGCGGTGACGCAGCGGCCTCGATGCCATGTCCGCCGGGTCCGGTCTTGGACGGATGTTACCCCGTCGAATAGACATGCCGCTGCGCCAGCCAGGCGCCCGGCGGCAGCCCGGTGAAGGCGCGCACCTCGCGGCTCAGGTGCGGCTGGTCGAAGTAGCCGGCCTGCGCGGCGAGGTCGGCCCAGCCGGCACCGCCGGTGGCATCGAGCCGTTCGGTGAGCCGGACGAAGCGCAGGATGCGCGCCAGCGTCTTGGGCGGCAGGCCCAGCGCGGCGCGGAACCGGGTGGTCAGGTGCTTGCGCGAGCAGCCGATCTCGCGGGCCAGCCCGGCGATCCCTGCGGCACCATCGCTCGCCTGCAGCCGGCGCAGCGCCAGCGCGAGATCGCCCGCCAGCGGCGGCGCCTGCTCGATCCGCCGCGCCACCGCGGCCTCGGCCAGCGCCAGGCGCGCCGCCCAGCTCCGCGTCTCGGCCAGCTGCCCGGTCAGCTCGCGGCTCCAGCGGCCCAGCACGTCGTCGACCGCGACGGTCCGGTTGGCGAGCTCGGCCAGCGGCATCCCGGCCAGCCGCACCGCCGCCGGCAGCGTCAGGTTGACCTGCACGCACTCGGCCCGGCCGTCGGACTCGACCGTCGCGTGCCGGTCGTGCAGGCCGGCCATGAAGCCGGGCAGGGGCTCGGGGACCCCGTCGCCGAAGCCGACCCGGAACGGCTCGCCCAGGCTCAGCACCAGCACCACCCCGGCATGCGGCACCTCGCGCCAGCGCTGGGCCGCGGCCCGTGTCTCGCGATAGCCGACGACGCGCGCCGCGTGGCCGGACGCGACCAGCCGGGACGGGGCCTCGGCCAGCTCCTGCCGGCCGTCGCCCGAGGCCCAGCCGCGGACCCTCAGGGGGCCAGCCGCTCGCGGGTCCAGCGGCCGTCCTCCAGCCGGAAGCGCAGCCGGTCATGCAGCCGGCTGGGCCGTCCCTGCCAGAACTCGATCGCCTGCGGCACGACGCGGTAGCCGCCCCAGTGGGCCGGACGCGGCACCTCCTGCGGATACCTCGCCTCCAGCTCGCGCACCCGCTCCTCGAGGACGCTGCGATCCGGGATCGTCCGGCTCTGCGGGCTGGCCCAGGCGCCGATCCGGCTGCCCCACGGACGCGAGGCGAAGTAGGCGTCGGCTTCGGCCGCCTCGACCGGCTCGACGCGGCCCTCGATCCGCACCTGGCGGTGCAGCTTGTCCCACCAGAACAGCAGGGCTGCCCGCGGATTGGCCGCCAGCTCGGCCGCCTTGCGGCTCTCCTGGTTGGTGTAGAAGGTAAATCCCCGCCGGTCGAAGTCCTTGAGCAGCACCGCCCGGGCCGAGGGCTGGCCGTCGGCGGCCACCGTCGCCAGCGTCATCGCGTTGGGCTCGACCAGCTCGCCCGCCAGCGCCTCCTGGAACCAGGTGTCGAACAGGTCGAACGGGTCGCTCCCGGCGTGCTCCTCCAGCAGCACCGCACGGTCGTAGTTCTGCCGCAGGTCGGCGGGCTTGATCGGCATCGGCACGAAGCTCCACAAGGGGGACACCGGCGGCCGGACGGCAGCCGGACCTGCCGTCCCCGACATAGCCCTGCTGGCCGGCGGCGGCGAGTGCAGCCGGATCTGTTCGCCCATGCGTGATGCCATCCTGTCGATCCAGTCCGCCGTCGCCTACGGCCATGTCGGCAACAGCGCCGCCGTGTTCCCGCTGCAGCGCCTGGGCATCGAGGTCTGGCCGGTCAACACCGTGCTGTTCAGCAACCACCTCGGCTACGGCGCCTTCCGCGGCCATGTCGTGGCGCTGGACGAGATCGAGGCGATCATCAAGGGCGTGGAGGAGCGCGGCGTGTTCCCGCGCGTGGCGGCCGTGCTCAGCGGCTATCTCGGCGCCGCAGCACTGGGCGAGGCCGTGCTGCGCACCGTCGAGCGGGTCCGCTCCATCCGCCCTGGCGCGCTCCATGTCTGCGACCCGGTGATGGGCGACGTCGGCGGCTTCTTCGTCAAGCCCGGCATCCCCGAGCTGTTCCGCGACCGGATCGTGCCGCAGGCCGACATCATCACGCCCAACCAGTTCGAGCTGGCCTACCTCGCCGGCCGCGACGTCGGCGGCGTCGCCGATACCCGCAAGGCGGCGGCTGCGGTGCGCGCCACCGGCCCGCGCCTCGTCGTCGTCACCAGCGTGCGCGACCCCGACCGCCCGGACGAGCTGTCGGTGATCGCCGACAGCGCCGAGGGCAGCTGGGTCTGCACCCACCCGCGCCTCGAGGTCACCCTCAACGGCACCGGCGACGCCTTCACGGCGCTGCTGCTCGGCTGGTACCTGCGCTGCGGCAGCATCCCGGAGGCGCTGAGCCGCGCCGTCTCCGCCATGTATGCCCTGGTCGACGCCACCCGCATCGCCGGCTCCAAGGAGCTCGAGCTGGTGGCGGCGCAGGGCCACCTGGTCGAGCCGCCGAGGCTGTTCCCGGCGATCCCGCTAAGTTGACGGTGCACCCGTGACTGCCGGCTGAATGCGCTCGAAGGGTAATGACTCCGCGGGAACGAGCTCCGCGCATCGGCCGATCTGGTCTTGGGGCGCAGGACTGGTGGCACTCATCGTTGCGGCGGAAGCCGCTGCCGGAGCACCCCAGAACGTGGGACACCAGAACGGCATAGTCGCGTCATTGAAGTCCTGGTGACGCAGCGGTGTCGGCGACCAAATTCCCGAATCCGCAGGCTCGGGTAATCTGTCGAACACGCGCACCGTGATCCTGTTGCGAACATCGGGCGGGAACAGCTGATAGGCGGCGCGCATATTGCGCCACTGGCCGACCGTGCGATCGCCTATTGTCTTGGGATGCTCGAACAGTTCGTCGACGAGGACCAGGAGCGAGCCGGACAAAAGGACACCGCCAGCCGTGGGCTCGCTCGCTTCATTGGCGGGATGGAGCGACAGGCTGTAGAAGCGGGTTTCGCCGCCGCGCGCCCGCAGGATCGGAGCCACGGCCCGCGCGGTCTCCCGCACGCTGGCCGCACCGGCCAGAAAGACGATGTTGCGATACGGCAGGTCGGGATAGGCAACGAGAAGCTCGTTGATGACGATCGCGCCCATGCTGTGCCCGATCAGCGAGATGTCTGCGTTCGCCAGCAGACGTCGCGTGCCTTCCCGCACATCGGCCGGGCAGCCGGAAGTCGGTGACGAGAGGTCCTGCCGGCAGTTCGTCAGCCACTGGAAAAAGCGCCCGAATCCACCGCTACCGTGGGGGAAGGTCGCGAGATCCGCCTTCAGCGTCTCCTCTCGCTTCCGCTCGGCTTCCGCGTCCTCGCTTTGCTCGTCGGTGGCGAACTCGGAAACGGCATGGACCGTGGTCCGCGAGCGCCGCACCATGTTCTCCCACATGGTCTGCCCAAACCCCGCCGTGAGCGGCAGCGTTGCCGCGCGTACCGGCGTCATAGCGTTGTAGTATAGTGTATCGCCGACCGAGGTCGTTGCGGTGCTGTCGCCCTTCGTCATCTGATCGACGTTGACGCTGGCCGCCACCCGGATCTCGGAGCTAAGGATTCCGCTCCCGTATTCCCGATACTTCGCCTCATCGTAGGCTAGGCTGTAGCGCTCGGGTGAAGTCTTCCGGCCCCAGAACTCCTCGACGGAATTGTTGGCGGATACCGGAGTGTCGCCGAGGCCGCGCAAGAGGTCGCCGACGACGAGGCTCGGCCACAGGGCCCCGTCCTCCGGCTTGATTTGCCGGCCATTACGCACCCGCGTGACGTCTTCCTTGTAGGTGTCTAAGGCGCCGGTCGGCCAGATCATGTAGATTGGGAAGAGATGTTCCCTTTGGATGGCCTCGACAGTTCCCAGCGCCGTTTCGCCGGCATCGGCGGCGGTATTGAGACCGCCATTAAAGTAGAACAACAAATGCAGAGGTTCGTTTCCGTTAATGAAGCCGTCAGAGATCCATTCTGCGTGTTGCTTGGCTGCAGTGTTTACGATGCACGAGAAGAGACGGGCGATGATATCGTTGTCTTTATGTTGGGAGCTAACGCACTCTTGGTTGGTGCTGAAGTCTTGTTTGATGTCGGGGAGATCGTTATTGCGGGCGTAGGCGTCGCCATCGCCGTTAGTTGCGAAGACATGTCCCATCAATGGCGAGGCCTTTTGACTCGAGCCCGCAACGGGCTTCCGATCGGGGGTGGCACAGGCTGTCAGGGAAACGAGCGCGAGAATTGAGAGCGTCGTACCGCGCATGACGAGACGTCCTTGGATGAGCGAGGCCAAGCTTGCCGAACGGCGTTGCCGAGGCTTCGTATCGGATGGAAATCTCGCCTTATCGAGACGGAACGCGTCGGCTCGTCTGTGCGGTTACGCAACAAGAGGCGAGCGGCACCACTTCAGGGCTGACCCGCCTTTCCGCAGCTGGTGCGGTGCCGTAACTCAGGCCGGCGTGCCCGCCAGCCGCTCCAGCATCCCGCGGGCGATCTCGCGCTCGCCCAGTACCACCTCGCTGGCGCCGCGCTCGCTCAGGTGGAGGACCTCGGCGTCGGAGTGGGCGCGGGCGACGATCGGTAGGTCGGGACGCAGCGCCCGAGCTTGGGCGATGACCTGGCCGGCCTCGAAGGCATTGGGGATGGCGACGATCAGCATCCGCGCCCCGGCGAGGTTGGCGGCGGTCAGGACGTCGGTGCGCGCGGCGTTGCCGACGATCGTCTCGACGCCGAGCTCGCGGGCATGCGCCAGCGGCTTGTCGGCGTCCTCGATCGCCACCATCGGCACGTCGCGGCCGAGCATGTCCCGACCGATCAGGCTGCCGACGCGGCCGAAGCCGACGAGGATGACGTGGTCGTGCAGCGCCGTCGGCGGCGGCGGCTCCGGCACCGCGGCGGCCGCCTCGGGCTTGTCCGGCCGCTCGCGCTTGTGGCCCAGCCGGTCGGCCAGCGCGAAGGCCAGCGGGTTGATCAGGATCGACAGGATGGCGCCGGCCAGGATCAGGTCGCGGCCCTGCTCGGGCAGCAGCTGCAGGCGCACGCCGAGATCGGCCAGGATGAAGGAGAACTCGCCGATCTGGGCGAGGCTCGCCGAGATCAGCAGGGCGGTGCCGGTCGGATGGCGGAAGATGCGGACGATGGCGAACGCCGCCAGCGACTTGCCGACGACGATGATGAACAGCGTCGCCAGGATCGGCAGCGGCTCGCGCAGCAGGCTGGTCGGGTCGAACAGCATGCCGACCGAGACGAAGAACAGCACCGCGAAGGCATCGCGCAGCGGCAGCGATTCCTCGGCCGCCCGGTGGCTGAGCTCGCTCTCGCTGAGCACCATCCCGGCGAAGAAGGCGCCCAGGGCCAGCGACACGCCGAACAGCTTGGCGGCGCCGAAGGCGACGCCCAGGGCGATGGCCAGCACGCCCAGGCGGAACAGCTCGTGGCTGCCGCTCTTGGCGATGACCTGCAGCAGCCACGGGATCACCCGGCGCCCGACCAGCAGCATCACCGCGACGAAGGCCGCGACCTTGGCCACGGTCAGGCCGATGACCCCCCACAGCCCGAGGCCGAGCTTCGCCGCCAGCGGATCGGACAGCCCGGCGCTGGTGCCGCCGAGCAGGCCGGCCACCGCCGGCAGCAGGACCAGCGCCAGCACCATGGCGATGTCCTCGACGATCAGCCAGCCGACGGCGATGCGGCCGCGCTCGGTGTCGACCAGCCGCCGTTCCTGCATGGCGCGCAGCAGCACGACGGTGCTGGCGACCGACAGGGCCAGCCCGAAGACGATGCCGGCGCCGATCGACCAGCCGAGCCAGGTGGCGAGGCCGACGCCGAGCAGGGTGGCGAAGGCGATCTGCGCCACCGCGCCCGGCACCGCCACCTTGCGGACCGACAGCAGGTCCTTGAGCGAGAAGTGCAGCCCGACGCCGAACATCAGCAGGATCACGCCGAGCTCCGCCAGCTCCGGCGCCAGCTCCTGGCTCGCCACGAAGCCCGGCGTGTGCGGGCCGACGGCGATGCCGGCCAGCAGGTAGCCGACCAGCGGCGGGATCCGCAGCCGGTTGGCGATGGCGCCGAAGACGAAGGCGAGGCCGAGGCCGGCGACGATGGTGGCGATGAGCGGCGTGTCGTGCGGCATGCGGGGCGGGTCGTCCTTTCGGGCGGCCGCCGCGCCCGCGGACTGCGGGCCGCTCTCCGGCGAACACCGCCTACCAGATGAGGGCGCTGGCGCGGCGGCGCAAGTGCTTGATGCCGCTGTCAGATGATGTCGTTGACGCTGTCGAAGGTCATCGAGCTGACCACGCAGATCCGCGCGTCGTCGGTGGTGTTGGTCGTCAGGCCGATGCGCTGGTCGATGTAGTAGAGGTCGAACACCATGGCATGGCCGTTGACCGTGATGGTCAGGTCGTCGCGCTCCAGCGTCACGGTGTCGTCGACGCCGTCGAGATCGAGCGCGATCCTCGCGCCGCTGCCGCCGAACACGAAGGCGGTGTCGACGCTGGGCGTCGATGCCAGCGGCGGGTCGAAGCTGCTGAAGTGCTCGATGATGTCGGCGACCGACATGGTCAGCGTGGCAGTGGCGTAGAGCGCGAAGCCCTCGATGTTCTTGAGCTGGGTCGTGGACAGGGTGCGCAGGTCGCAGCTGGTGTTCATGCAGACGATGTCGGCCGAGACCGAGGTCGTCGTCGCCGGCCCGTCCTCCTGGCCGTCGATGACGTCGTCGAAGGCACCGTCCAGCTGGAAGATGTCCGGCCGGTCGCTGCCCTGGATCCGGTCCTGGCCCTTGCCGGCGACGTAGAAATACGGCGTCGTCTCGGCCCCGTCGGTATAGGTGTCGTTGCCGTCGGTGCCGGTCTTGATGACGTAGCCGGCCGGCGCGAGGCCGAGGCAGCCGGCATGCGGCTCGAGCAGGTCGCGGATGCCGATCTCGAGCTCGCTCTGGGCGGTCTCGCCCTCGTTGTCGGTGGCGATGACCGTCACCTTGACCAGCTTGTCGGCGTCGGTCTCGTAGTCGAGGGCATTGCCGACGAACCACAGCTCGTTGCCGCCGCGGACCTCGAAGTCCGCACTCGCCTCGCTGAAGGTGACGGTCGTCGGACCGACCGCATCGGTGTCCTGGCTGCCCAGCGTCCCGACGAGATAGCCGGTCGTCCGGTAGTCGCTCTCCTCAGGGATCTTGCCGTCGCCGTCCGGGGTCAGGACCGGTGTGGCCGGGGCTGACGTCTCCGTGACGTCGCCGATCGCGATCTCCAGCTCCTTCGTTGCCGTCTCGCCATCGTTGTCGGTGGCGGTGACGGTGACCTTCAGCGGCGCACCGGTCTCGAAGTCGAGCGTGCCGCCGATGTACCAGAGCTCGTTGCCGCTGCGGATCTCGAAGTCCGCACTGCCCGAGCTGAAGGTGACCCCGGTCGGCCCGACCGCATCGGTGTCAGCACTCGACAGCGTGCCGACGAGAAAGCCGGTGGCGCTGTAGTCGGTGCCTTCCGGGATCCTGCCGTCGCCCGCATCCGTCAGCACGGGCTCCGCGGGCGGCGTCGTCGCAGGCGGCGGTGGTGGGGGTGGCGGCGGCGGAGGTGGAGGGGGCGGCGGAGGCGGCGGAGGTGGCGGCGGGCCGTCGTCGACGTCGCGGATCGCGACGGAGACGTCGCTGCTCGCCGTCTGACCCTCGTTGTCGGTCGCCGTGATCGTCACGGTGAGCAGGCCGTCGGCGTCGGTCTCGAAGTCGAGGGCCGGCCCGACATACCAGAGCTCGTTGCCGTTGCGGATCTCGAAGTCGGCGCTGCTCTCGCTGAAGGTGACGCCGGTCGGACCCAGCCCGTCGCTGTCCTGCCCCGACAGCGTGCCCAGCCGGATCCCGTCCGGACTGCCGGTACTGTAGTCGATGCCCTCGTCGATGCCGTCGACCTCGGCGGTGAACGCCGGCGCCTCGGGCTCGGTCGGCTCGGGCGGCGGCGGAGGAGGAGGTGGCGGTGGCGGCGGTGGCGGAGGAGGAGGCGGCGGTGGCGGGGGAGGTGGCTCGCTGACGTCGCACACGTCGATGCGGAAGGTCTGCTGCGCCTTCTGCCCCTCGTCGTCGGTCGCGGTGACCTTGACCGCGACATAGGTCTTGCCCGCGGCGAGGGACTCGTAGTCGATGGCCGGTCCGGTGTACCAGAGCTCCTTGCCGTTGCGGACCTCGAACACGGACGAGGCCTCGCTGAAGCGGACCGTGCCGCCGTCCGGGTCGCGGCTCGACAGGGTGCCGACCCTGATCGGGCCGGCCTGGTTCTCCTCGATGCAGTCGACCGGATTCCTCAGGACCGGCGTGGTCGGCGCCGCGAGGCGCTGCTCGAGGCGGAAATCGAAGACCGCATCGTTGAAGTCCCGGTCGGAGCCCGGCCTGTCCGTGCGCAGGTCCTCGAAGGCGATGCTGTCGTGGCCCTGGGCGTCACGCCCGCCGATCGCCTGCAGCCTGCCGCCGTCATTCAGCAGGTTGCGGTTGCCGTCACCGGCATTGTTGTCGGCGGTGTGGAAGATGTCGCCGTTCAGCGTCAGCCAGGTGCCGCCCTTGAGAACCTGCAGGTCCGGCGGCGCGGTGTCGGTGACCTTGGCCGGGGTGGCGGCTGTCCCGGCCTTGACGAAGCGGAACTGCATCGCGCCGACGTCGCCCTTGAGGAGCGGGTTCAGGCTCCAGCCGTCGCGCAGCATGAACAGTCCGAACGACTCGCCGGCGTCGAGCGTGCCGAGCGACACCGTCTCGCCGCCCTCGAGCGGCCCCTTGCCGTCGAGGATCCGCGGCTTCGCCGGATCGTAGTCGGCCGAATTGACCCGGCCGAACAGCATCTTGACGGCGTGGATCGTGCCGTCGGCGCCGATCTGGTAGCCGCCGACGGCGTTCTGGAAGACGGCGCCCTCGCTGTCGAAGGTGACCAGCACCTCGCTGCGCTTGGCCGCCGTCATCGGCGCCGTCTCGATCGTCTGCGGGTCGGCCGGCTGCAGGGCGCGGTTCTCGCGCAGGCTCGGCAGGGAACGGCTGAAGGGCATGGCGCGCGACTCCCGGCAGACGGGACGAGCACGGCCTGTCCGTGGCACCGGATCGGCCTACCGTGCCCGGCGGCCCCAGGGCCCTCGGAGACGGCTCGATCCGGGGCTCTTGTCCCGGGGCTTGCGCCAGGCTTGCGTCCCTCCGCGCGGGACGCTGGACCGGGCTCTCCGGTTCATCGGGTCGGGAACGGCGGACTGTGTCGTCTTCGGCTTGTTGTCGATCTCGAGGCATTCTGTCGGCGCGCCGTCCGCTGCATCGTCCGGCGACCAACCACAGGTTGCGTAACTTGCGCTACGACAACGGTCAAGCGGGCCTTTACGGCATGGGATTCCGACGTTCCCTCACGCCGAAGCGGCCTGGACAGGCGCCTGCCGGTGCCCTCGTGCTGATGCGCCCCAGGCCGTGCGGCAGGAATGAGGATGACTGTCAGAGATAAGGAAGAAAATCCTTGACAGGGGTTGGGAGGCTGACTACGGTCCCGCACATGAGCCCTTCCGCCGCCCTTCGCCGTGAGCCGCCCGCGCAGCCCGACCTGGTGCAGCGCCGCAAGCTGGCGTTCCGGGTCGGCACGGGCGCGCCGCCCTGGCTCGCCGCGCGCATGAACGGTGCCGGCGAACGGCTGGCCGACAGGCTGGCCGACGATCCCGAGTTCTTGGCCGCCGCCGCGGGCTACCGCTACCTGCTGGAGCTGCCGCCCGACGAGTCGTTGCTGATGATCGCGAAGCTCTGCCGCGGCGTCGTCCTGCGCGCGGTAAGCGAGCAGGATGTCGGCATTGCCGTCTGGTACCTCTACACCCTCGACGACGGCCTCGATCCCACGGTGGAGCTGGCCGACCAGGTCCTGCGCTCGATGCGCGCTTCCGGCACCAGCGCCCGTCTCGACCGGGTCTGCGGCCAGGACCGCAAGCGGCCCGAGCCGGACTTCCTGCGCGACTTCAGCCGCAAGATCGGCCGCATCACCGCCCGGCTGCGCCGCGAGGTGCATGCCGAGATCGTGGCCCTGACCCAGGTCGCCGAGGCGACGGCCGGTCCGGGCGTGCCCGACGAGCCGGAGCCGGCTCCCGAGCCCGCCGCCGTGCCGGCCGGCACGGCCTCGCCTGACCGCGCGTCTAAGGGTGACGCCGGCGCGCCGGCTTCGGCCGGTCCCCGCCGCGGGCGCAAGGCCAAGCCGCACTTCACCCGCGGTCCGTGCTCCCCGGAGCAGCGCAACCGCGAGTACGAGGCCTTCCTCGACCGCTTCGGCCAGGCCGAGGCGCGATGGCGCCGCCGGATGCGCCCGCAGGGACCCTGACCGGTCCCGTCTCCCCGCCTTCCGGTTCTCTCGTCCGCCAGCTTCGACCCGATCCTTCCGACCGTGCCGCCCCAGACGGGCCGCGCGGCGGTCGGCGTTGCGCCGTCGGCGCCTCAGCCGGCGCGGGCGAGGATCACCCGCTGCGCCTCCAGGTAGCCGTCGGTCACCTCGCCGAGATGCGGGCCGATGCGCGCGTGCAGCGCGGGCAGGGCGTGGAAGGGGATGCCGGGAAGGGCGTGGTGCTCGGCGTGGAAGGCGTTGTTCCAGTTGAGCCAGCGCCACGGCAGGAAGGTCCGCACGGTCCGGGTGTTGCGGAAGATCTCCGGCAGCATGGCGCAGCCGCCATGCTCGGACATGCGGATCAGCCGCATCACCGGCTCGCCCAGGATGCGTGGCAGCAGCCAGACCTTCACCGCCAGCCAGCTGCCGGTCGCCAGCGAGGCCAGCGCGATCGCCGCGTACACCGCCAGCATGATCCGCCCGTCGCGGATGACGAGGCGCTGCGCGTGCGGCGGCAGGAACGCCAGCTCGCCCGGCGTGAACGCCCCGCGCCAGTGCCGGGCGAGGCTGGAGAACAGGCTGCGGAAGTAGGGCAGGGCCGTGGCGTAGAGCAGGTAGCCGCGCCGCGTCGCGGTGTGCGGGATCATCTCCGGATCGTGCTCGGGATCCTGCGTCCAGGCATGGTGCTCGAGATGCTCGAGCCGGAAATGCGTCGGCGGCAGGCCCAGCGCCAGGCCGGTGAACCAGCACACCGCGCGGTTCAGCCAGGGCGAGGCGAAGGCGGTGCCGTGCGAGGTCTCGTGGAACGGGGCGAACAGGTGGACGATCAGCACGCCCTGCAGGAACATCGCCGGGACCAGCCAGGCCGGGCCCGCCTGCAGCACCAGCCAGCCGCCGGCGACGAGCGCCACGAGGTGGCCGGCGAGGAAGACGAGCCCGCGCGCGTCGCTGCGCCGGGCGAGCCTGCGGATCTCGGCAGGGCTGACCGCCTGCCGGATGGTCCGGGCATCGTCATGCCGCAACGGACGGGCTCCCGCTCGGCATGGCTCAGCGCAGGTCGTCGTTGAGCGCCGGCAGGCCGAGCTTCGCGGCGGCCATGCAGGCGACCGGCCAGGAGGCGGTGAGCCCCGGGCTCTCGATGCCGAACAGGTTGACGAGGCCCGGCACGCCGTGCTCGTCCGGTCCCTGAATCACGAAATCGGCGGCTGCCGCCGAGGCCGGCCCGAGCTTGGGGCGGATGCCGGCATAGCCCGGCGCCAGGGCGCCGTCCGGCAGGTCCGGCCAGTAGGTCCGCACCGCCGCGTAGAACACGTCGGCCCGGCGCGGGTCGACGTCGTAGTCGAGGCTGTCGACCCACTCGGTGTCGGGGCCGAAGCGGCAGGCACCGCCCATGTCGAGCGTCACGTGCACGCCGAGGCCCGCCTTCTCCGGCACCGGGTAGATCAGCCGGCTGAACGGCGGCCTGCCGAGCAGGCTGTAGTAGTTGCCCTTGCAGTAGTAGGCGGTCGGCACGTGCGCGCGGTCGAGGCCGCGGAAGGTGGCGGCGAGGTCGGGGGCGCTCAGGCCGGCGCTGTTGACGACGCAGCGGGCCATCAGCTGCATCGGTGCGGCCCCGCCGACGTCCAGCACGATGCCCTCGCCGGTCACCTCGGCCGCCAGCAGCGGGCTCTCGAAGGCCAGCATGGCGCCGAGGTTCTCGGCATCGCCCTGGTAGGCGAGCATCAGCCCGTGGCTGTCGATGATCCCGGTCGACGGCGACCACAGCGCCGCCGTGCAGCGCAGCGCCGGCTCCAGCGCGATCGCCCGCTCGGCCTCCCAGAACTCGAGGTCGTGCACGCCGTTGTCGGCGGCCTTCTGGCGGATGCCCGCCAGCGTCGCGATCTGCTCCTGGTCGGTGGCGACGATCAGCTTGCCGCAATTGGCGTGGGGCACGCCGCGGTCGGCGCAGTAGCGGTAGAGGAACTGCTTGCCGGCGACGCACAGCTGCGCCTTCAGGCTGCCCTTGGGGTAGTAGATGCCGGCGTGGATCACCTCGCTGTTGCGCGAGCTGGTCTCGGTGCCGATGGCGTCGGCCCGCTCCAGCACGATGACCTCGCGCCCGGCCATGGCGAGGCGCCTGGCGACGGCCAGCCCGACGACGCCGGCGCCGACGACGACGCAGTCGACCCGGTCCATCAGCCGTCGAGCCCGGCCAGGGCCGCGAGCTCGGCGCGCTCGAGGCCGAGCGAGACGCCGGCGGCGACGATGTCGCCCAGCGTGCGCGGGTCGAGCGGCACGCCCTCGGCCGAGCGCCTGGCGAACGAGCGCTGCTCCGGCTCGCCCGGCATCAGGATCTCGGCGAAGCCCGGGGCCACCGGCGACGCCTTGATCCAGGCCTCGACGGCACCGACCTCCTCGGCGAGGCCGTCGCCGCGGGTGACCTTGGGATCGATGATGATCGACAGCATGCTGTTGACGATGCCGCCGAGCTGCGGATGACCGGGGTGGAGTGTCATGCCGCCGGTCAGGGCCCCGCCCAGGAGCTCGCAGAGGATGGCGAGGCCCGAGCCCTTGTGCAGGCCGAAGGCGAGCAGGGCGCCGCCCTTGCCGTCGACCATCGGCGCCGGGTCGTTGGTCGGCCGGCCCTCGGCATCGATCAGCGAGCCGTCGGGCACCGGCACGCCCTTGTTCCGGGCGACGCGGGCCTTGCCGTAGGCGATGGCGCTGGTCGCCATGTCGAGCAGCACCGCCGGGCCGTTGGGGCCGGGCAGGGCGGCGCAGAACGGGTTGGTGCCGAGCCGGGCGTCGCTGCAGCCATAGGGTGCCTGCATCGCCGCATGGTCGGAGACGTTGACGAAGTGCACCGAGGCCATGCCGGCGGCGGCGCACTGCTCGGCCCAGTGGCCGATGCGGCCGATATGCGCACTGTTGCGCAGGCAGACGATGGCGGCGCCGGTGCTCCGCGCCCGCTCGATGCCGCGCCGCATCGCCTCGCCGGCCATCGCCTGGCCGAAGCCGCGGCCGGCGTCGAGCACCAGCACGGCGCCGAAGTCGACGACCGTCTTCAGCTCCTGGTTCGGCAGCAGCATGCCGCCCCTGGCCATGCGGACATAGTCGGGCAGCATGCCGACGCCGTGGCTGTCGTGGCCGCACAGGTTAGAGCGGACCAGATGGTCGGCGACGGCCCTGGCTTCGGCCTCGCCGGAGCCGGTGGCCCGGACGATGCGGAGCGCCAGGGCATGGAGGCGCTCCGGGGGGACGTGACGCATGCGCTGAGACTGGCCCGCTTCTGGTAAACTGGGGATGAACGGCAAGCTGCCGTCCTCGTCCTCGACGCTAGCACGCCCGACCGGGCGCGTCGCCGGAGAGCCTTGCATGACGCCCATCGACGCCGCGGTTCAGGCCGAGGAGGCCGGCCTCCACACCGAGCTCGGCGACCGCCTCGACTACGGCCGCTACCTCGACCTCGACCGCCTGCTCGCCTGCCAGCACCCGGTCTCGCCGAGCCACGACGAGATGCTGTTCATCGTCATCCACCAGGCCACCGAGCTGTGGATGAAGCTGGTGCTGCACGAGCTGCGCGCGGCGCGCCGCTGCATCGCCGCCGACCGGCTCGGCGAGAGCTTCAAGATGCTGGCCCGCGTGTCGCGCATCCAGGCGCAGCTGATCCAGTCCTGGGACGTGCTGTCGACATTGACCCCGGCCGAGTACCTGGCGTTCCGCCACCTGCTGGGCCCTGCCTCGGGCTTCCAGTCGCACCAGTACCGGGCGCTGGAGTTCGTCCTTGGCAACCGCCGCGCCGGCCGGCTGGCCGTGTTCGCGCACCGCCCCGACCTGCTGGCCGAACTGCAGGCCGAGCTCGCCACGCCGACGCTCTACGACGAGGCCATCCGCCTGCTCGCCCGCCGCGGCCATGCGATCGCACCTGCCGTCCTCGAGCGCGACCTCACCACGCCGCACGCCGCCGATCCGACGGTCGCCGCCGCCTGGGCCGAGGTCTACCGCCACAGCACCCGCGACTGGGACCTCTACGAGCTGGCCGAGAAGCTGGTCGACGTCGAGGACTGGTTCCGCCAGTGGCGGTTCCGGCACGTCACCACGGTCGAGCGGATCATCGGCCACCGCATCGGTACCGGCGGGACCAGCGGCGTCGGCTACCTGCGCCGGGCCCTCGACTACGTGCTGTTCCCCGAGCTCTGGCAGGTCCGCAGCACGCTGTGAGATGCGCTCAGGCCGTCGTCAGCCCGGCGATCCGCGCGACCAGGGCCGCGTGCAGCTTCGCGGCCGCGGCGACGAGACCCTGCCGCGAAGGCACGGCGAGGTCGTAGCGGATGGGCGCCCCGGCCGCGTCGCTGAGCCGGGCACCGGCCTCGGCCAGCAGCAGGTCGGCGGCGGCGATGTCCCAGTCGTGGCTGCGCCGCAGCGAGACGTAGGCGTCGATCCGCCCGGCGGCGATCAGCGCCAGCTTGTAGGCGAGCGAGCCGATGTCGAGGCGCTCCGCCTCGGGCAGGGCGGCGGCGATGGCGTCGCGCCGCTTCTCGGTCCGGCTCAGCCCGACCCGCGCCCCGGCGATCCCGTCGGGCTCGATGACCCGCAGGCGGTTGCTGTCCAGCCAGGCACCGCCACCGCGCTCGGCATGGAAGCGCTCGCCGGTCGCCGGGTTGAGGATGCAGCCCAGCACCGGCCGTCCCTGCTCGAGCAGCGCCACGCAGATCGTGAACTCGGGCTTGCCTTCCGCGAACGAGCGGGTGCCGTCGATCGGGTCGACCACCCAGACGCGGGCGTGGCTCAGCCGGCTGCCGTCGTCGGCGGTCTCCTCGGACAGCCAGCCGGCGTCCGGCGCCAGCGCGCCCAGCCGCGACCGGAGGAACCGGTCGACCTCGATGTCGGCGTCGGTGACGACCTGGCCCGGTCCCTTCTCCCAGCGGCCATGCGCCTGCCGGAAGTAGCGCATGGCGATCCGCCCGGCCTCGGCGACGGCGCTCCGCGTCCCCTCGACCAGGGCGGCATCGAGGCTCAACGCCCGGCGACCGTCATGCCGTCGACCCGGACGGTCGGCGCGTCGCAGGTGCCCTCGACCTCGAGGTCGGCCGCCGGCACCAGCCGGGCGAACATGTCGCGCAGGTTGCCGGCGATGGTGACCTCGCCGACCGGCCAGGCCAGCGCCCCGTTCTCGATCCAGAAGCCGGTCGCCCCGCGGCTGTAGTCGCCGGTGACCCCGTTCACGCCCATGCCCATGAGGTCGGTGACGTAGAGCCCCTCGCGGATGTCGGCCATGAGCTCGGCCGGGGACAGCCGGCCGGCCAGCATGACGAGGTTGGTCGCCGCCGGCGAGGGCGGCCCGCCGGTGCCGCGCGCAGCATGGCCGGTGCTGCGCAGGCCGAGCTGGCGGGCGGTCGCGAGGTCGAGCAGCCAGGTCGTCAGGACACCGCTGTCGACCAGCTTGCGGCAGACGCCCGGCAGGCCCTCGGCATCGCAGGGCCGCGAGGCGAGGCCGCGCAACCGCAGCGGATCGTCGACGATGGTCACGTCCTTGCCGAACAGCGCCTCGCCGACGCAGCCCTTGAGGAAGGTGCTGCCGCGCGCCACCGCCTCGCCGGAGATGGCACCGGTGAGGTGGCGGATCAGGCCCGAGGCGACGCGCGGGTCGAACACCACCGGCACCGCGGCCGTGGCGGCCTTGCGCGGCGACAGCCGGCGGACCGTCCGCTCGCCGGCCAGCCGGCCGACGGCCTCGGGCGCGGGCAGGTCGGCGAGGTGGGTGGCGGCCCGGTACTCCGAGTCGCGCTCCATCGCCGTGCCGCTGCCGGCCAGCATGGTGGCCCCCAGCCGGTGCGCCGTGCGCCCGTAGCTGCAGCGCAGGCCGTTGCTGGCGGCCAGCGCCACCGTGCTCCGCGACCAGGAGGCCGAGGCACCCTGCGAGTTGCTGATGCCCGGCACGGCCCGCCCGGCATCCTCGGCGGCGGCCGCCCGCTGCATCAGCTGGTCCGGTGTCGGCTCGGCGGTGTCGACCAGGTCGAGGTCGGGCAGCTCGCGGACGAGCTCGTCCGGTCCGGCGAGGCCGGCCCAGCGGTCCTCCGGCAGGTGCGCGGCGCTGGCGACGAGCTCGCGGACGAAGCCGCGCAGGGAGTCCGGATCGAGCCGGCTGGTCGAGCCGCAGGCCTGGCGACGGCCGACGAACACCCGCAGGCCGAGGTCGCGGTCCTCCTTGCGCTCGAGCTCCTCGAGGTCGCCGAGGCGCCACGACACCTCCAGCGACTGGCGGCGGACGAGGAGGGCATCGGCGGCGTCCGCCCCGGCGCTCCGGGCGACGGCGAGCGCGTCGTCGAGCAGGGTCATGTCGGTCATGGCCGCTGATGTAGCAGCCGCACCGCCGACAGGAAGGGGCTCGGGCCTACTTCCAGATCGGCTTGCCGCTGCCGGGCAGGCCGTAGCTCGCCCAGGAGCGGGTGACCTTCTCGACCACCTCGTCGGCCATGCGGATCTTCGTCCCCCACTCGCGCTTCGTCTCCGGCGGCCACTTGTCGGTGGCGTCGATGCCGAGCTTGGAGCCGAGGCCCGACTCCGGCGAGGCGAAGTCCAGGTAGTCGATCGGCGTGTGCTCGATGGTGACCAGGTCGCGGGCCGGGTCGACCCGGGTGCTGACCGCCCAGATCACGTCCTTCCAGTCGCGGGCGTCGATGTCGTCGTCGACGATGATCACGAACTTGGTGTACATGAACTGGCGCAGATAGGACCAGACACCCATCATGATCCGCCGCGCATGGCCGGGATAGGCCTTGCGGATCGAGACGACGGCGACCCGGTAGGAGCAACCCTCGGGCGGCAGCCAGAAGTCGACGACCTCCGGGAACTGCTGGCGGAACAGCGGCAGGAAGACGTCGTTGAGCGCCTCGCCCAGCACCGACGGCTCGTCCGGCGGCCGGCCGGTGAAGGTCGACAGGTAGATCGGGTCGCGGCGCATGGTGATGGCCGAGATGCGGAACACCGGGAACGGCTCGACGCTGTTGTAGTAGCCGGTGTGGTCGCCGTAGGGGCCCTCGTCGCCGTACTCGTCGAGCATGACGTGGCCCTCGAGCACGATCTCGGCGGTCGCCGGGACCTTCAGGGGCACGCTGACGCAGTCGACCAGCTCGACCTTGCGGCCGCGCAGGAGGCCGGCGAACTGGTACTCGGACATGGTGTCGGGCACCGGCGTCACCGCCGCCAGCGTGACGCCCGGATCGGCGCCGATCACGGCGGCCGCCGGCAAGGGCTCGCGGTTCTTCTCCTTCCAGCGCCGCCAGTGCTGCGCTCCGCCGCGATGCTTCAGCCAGCGCATCAGCGTCCGGTCACGGCCCAGCACCTGCATCCGGTAGATGCCGAGGTTGAAGCCGTCCTCGCGCGCCTTCGACGGACCCTTGGTCACCACCAGCGGCCAGGTGATCAGCGGCGCCGGCTCGCCGGGCCAGCAGGTCTGCACCGGCAGCCGACCGAGGTCGATGTCGCTGCCCTTGAGCACCACCTCCTGGCAGGCCGCCCGGCCGACCGTCTTCGGCTTCATCGCCAGCGCCGCCTTGACCAGCGGCAGCATCTCCCACGCCTCGCCCAGGCTCTCCGGCGGCTGTGGCTGGCGGAAGAAGGCCAGCATCTCGCCCAGCTCCTTCAGCTGGTGCGGCTCGCGGTCCATGCCCCAGGCGACCCGCTCGACGGTGCCGAACAGGTTGACCAGCACCGGCATCGCCGAGCCCGTGACATTCTCGAACAGCACCGCCGGCCCCTTCTCGGCCAGCAGGCGGGTCTGGATCTCGGTCATCTCCAGCACCGGCGACACCGGGGCCCGGACGCGGACGAGCCGGCCCCTGGCCTCGAGATGGCCGATGAAGTCGCGCAGCGAGTCGAAGGGCAACGGATGGCTCCGGGGCGGGGGCTGACGACCCGTCTTCTACGCCGCCGCCTTCCACTTGATCGAGCAGCCGATCGACGGGATCTGCTCGGCCGGGCCCTTGCCTGTCGTGGCGACCAGCTTCATCGCCTCGAACAAGTCGCGCCGCGCGTCGGGGGCGGTTTCCTTGCGCGAGGCGTCGATGCGGCCGCGGTACTGCAGCAGGAGGCTGCCGTTGTAGCCGAAGAAGTCGGGGGTGCAGACGGCACCGTAGGCCCTGGCGACGCTCTGGTCGGCGTCGTGCAGGTAGGGGAAGGGGAAGGCCTTCTCCTCGGCCCAGCGGCGCATGTTGTCGAAGCTGTCGGCGGGATAGGCGTCGGCATCGTTCGAGCAGATGGCGACCGTGCTCACGCCCAGCGCCGCTAGCTCGCGGGCGTCGCGGATCAGCCGGTCGATCACCGCCTTCACGTACGGGCAGTGGTTGCACATGAAGACGATCAGCGTGCCGTTGGGGCCGCGGACGTCGTCGAGGCCGAGCCAGCGGCCGTCGGTCGACGGCAGCCGGAACGGCAGCGCCGGGGCGCCGAAGTCGCAGACGGGGGGTGACGCGGCCATCCAGGAGCCTCCGGAGAGCAGGTGCCCGAGGCGCCGTTTCGGCTTGCCCAGCACCGACGGTTTCGCCCACCTTGCGGCGGCCTGCGGCGAAGATGGCGCCGGCGCGCGGAGATGCAAGCATGGCCCTGTCCGCACCCCCAGCGACGCCCGGCGCGAGCCGGCGCCAGCTCTGGTGCTGGGCGCTCTACGACTGGGCCAGCTCGCCCTACTTCGCGGTCATCATCACGTTCGTCTTCGCCACCTACTTCACCAAGGCGGTGGCCCCGGACGAGGTCACCGGCACGGCCCAGTGGGGCTGGGCCATGACCGTCAGCGCCCTGCTGATCGCCGTCGCCAGCCCGGTGCTGGGGGCGATCGCCGACAAGGGTGGCCGGCGCAAGCCGTGGCTGCTGCTGTTCAGCCTGGTCAGCGCCGCCGCCACGTTCTCGCTGTGGTGGGTCCAGCCCGCACCCTCGTTCATGCTGACGGCGCTGGTCCTCGTCGTGCTGGCCAACACCGCGCTCGAGATCGCCCAGGCCTTCTACAACGCCATGCTGCCGGACCTCGCCCCGCCGGCGCAGGTCGGCCGCTGGTCCGGCTGGGGCTGGGGCATGGGCTATGTCGCCGGGATCGTCGCCCTGCTGCTGCTGCTGAAGGGCGTCATCGAGCCGGAGCCGCCGCCGTTCGGCCTCGACCCGGCGAACGCCGAGGACATCCGCATCGTCGGCCCGATCATCGCCGTCTGGCTCGTCGTGTTCGCCCTGCCGCTGCTGCTCGTGGTGCCGGACCGGCCGCGCGGCAGCCTGCGCATGGGCCTGGCGGTCCGTCAGGGGCTTACCGAGCTCGCCGCGACCCTGCGCGGCCTGCCGAAGCAGGGCAACGTGCTCCGCTTTCTCGTCGCGCGGCTGATCTACAACGACGGGCTGAACACGCTGTTCGCCTTCGGCGGAGTCTACGCCGCCGGCACCTTCGGGATGACCACCAACGAGATCATCATGTTCGGCGTGGCGCTGAACGTGACCGCCGGCATCGGCGCCTTCGCCTTCGCCTGGGCCGACGACAAGGTCGGCAGCAAGCCCACGATCCTTGTGGCCCTGGTGGGCCTGCTCGTGTTCGGCACCGTCGCCCTGCTGGCAACGGACAAGACCCTGTTCTGGATCGCCGGGCTGGGTGTCGGGATCTTCGTGGGCCCGGCCCAGTCGGCCAGCCGCTCGCTGATGGCCCGCCTCGCCCCGCCGGACAAGCGGACCGAGATGTTCGGGCTCTACGCGCTGACCGGCAAGGTCACGGCCTTCATGGGCCCGTTCCTGTTCGGCACCGCCACCTGGCTGTTCTCGAGCCAGCGGGCCGGGATGGCCACGATCCTCGTCCTGCTGACGGTCGGCGGCCTGCTGCTGCTCAAGGTACGCGAGCCGGGGAGGCACCGTGATGGCTGAGCCTGCGACCCTGTTCACCATCGGCTACCAGGAGGCGCTGCCGGCGGCGGTGACCGAGACGCTGAAGGCGGCCGGCGTGCAGCTGCTGGTCGACGTGCGCGCAGTCACGGCGTCGCGGCGGCCGGGCTTCTCCAAGCGCCAGCTGGCGGCGGGACTGGCCGAGGCGGGGATCGACTACCTGCACCTGCGCGCCCTCGGCACGCCGGCGGCGGGGCGGCATGCGGCGCGGACCGGGGACTATGCCGGGCTGAAGCGGATCTACGACGTCCAGCTGGCGACGCCGGAAGCGCAGGCCGAGCTGGCCGACCTTGCCGGCATTGTCGCCCGGGGTCGACGCGCCTGCCTGCTGTGCTTCGAGCGGCAGCCGGAGCATTGCCACCGGCACATCGTGGCGGACCGCCTCGCCGAGGAACTCGGCTGCGCGGTCCGCCACCTCCTGCCCTGATTGGGGGAGTCGGGCAGGATTCAGGGGGCGACGAGCAACGCGCGCGCCTCGGCCTCGGTGAGCGGGGCAGGGCGGTCGGTGCTCTCGCCGATCTCGACGATGCGGCCGGTCTCGCCGGCCTCGAGGATGCCGGCCATGACGGCGGTGACGTGCAGGGCCAGGCTCGCCGACAGCCGCTGCGGCCGGTTCTCGCGGATGGCGCGGGCCATCTCGGCAAGGCCGAGGCCGCGGTCGTTGGCGGCGCGCGGCGCGTCGACCGGCCAATTGTCCTTGCCGAAGGTCAGGTAGTCGGTCGGCAGGGTCCGCCAGTCGTCGTCGCGGGTGCCGATCTCCAGCGCCCCGCCCATGAAGTTGGGGTCGGGCACGCGCAGCGAGGCCTGCGTGCCGTAGAGCTCGATGGGCTTCATCCCGTGCCGGGCCACGTCCCAGCTGGCGCCGTAGATGATGCGCGCCCCGCTGGCGAGCTCGAGCAGCGAGAACAGCGTGGTCGGCGTGGTCACCGGGATGCGCTGGCCCTGCATCGGCCCGGCGGCGGTGACGAGGCGGTCCGCAAACGCGGCACCGGCGAAGGTGGCGACCCGCCTCACCGGACCGAGCAGGCAGACGAGCTGGGTCAGGTAGTAGGGGCCGAGGTCGAACACCGGGCCGGCGCCGGGAGCGAAGAAGAACCCCGGATTGGGGTGCCAGTGCTCCATGCCGCGCGACATGACGAACATCGCACCGGCCGTGACCTCGCCGAGCGCGCCGCTGTCGATGAGCCGCCGGGCCTCGCGGCCGGCGGCACCCAGCACCGTGTCGGGCGCGACGGCAACGCGCAGGCCGCGGGCCGCCGCCTCTGCCGTCACCTTGCGCGCCGCGGCGATGTCGGTCGCCAGCGGCTTCTCCGAGTAGACATGCTTGCCGCCGGCCAGGGCCTGCAGCGAGACCTCGGCATGGACGACCGGCACCGTCAGGTTGAGGACGATGTCGACCTCCGGACTGGCCATCAGCTCCGGCACGGTCATCGCCCTGAGGCCGTACTCCGAGGCCCGCCGCTCGGCCGCCTCGGGCACGATGTCGGCGCAGGCGTGCATGGCGATGTCGCGGAAGCGCCGGGCGTTCTGGCAGTAGATGTCGGCGATGACGCCACAGCCGACGATGCCGACCTTGAGCGGCTCCATGCTCAGGCTCCGATGCCGGCGAGGAAGGTATAGCTGTTGCGGGCACAAGCCGCCGGATCGGCCGGCTTGTCGTGCTCGACCACCATCCAGCGGGCCCCGTTGGCCCGGCAGGCCTGCCAGAGGTCGCGCCAGTCGAGCACGCCGGCACCGACGTCAGTCCAGCCGTCCTGGTCGAGGTTCTGCCCGGCGGGGGCGATGTCCTTGACGTGCGCGGCGGCGAGGCGCGCGGCGTAGCGCTTCAGCCAGGCCTTCGGCTCGGCGCCGCCGCGGACCAGCCAGGCGACGTCGGCCTGCCAGCTCAGCGGGCTGGCGCCGGCGCCCTCGAAGAACAGCTCGAGCGCCGTCTTCTGGCCTTCCTTCGTCGCCAGCTCCCAGTGGTGGTTGTGGTAGCCGAGGCGGATGCCGCGCTTGGCGAAGCGGTCGGCCATGCCGGCCATCTCGGCCCCCAGCGCCCGCCAGCCGGCGGCGGCCATGTCGCGGTCGCCCTCGGGCACCGCCGGCATGAACAGGTCGGTGAAGCCCAGCGTGGCGCAGGCGTCGGCGATGGCGTCGGGACGCTCGCGCAGGGCCGGCAGGCCGACATGGCTGGACGAGGCCCGGAGCCCGCGCGCGTCGAGCTTGGCCTTCACGGCCTTCGCGTCGTCGAGATGGCTGCCGATGGTCTCGACGTTGCGGTAGCCGGCGCCGGCCACGGCGTCGAGGATCAGGTCGAGGTCGCCCATCGAGCGCAGCGTGTAGAGCTGGATCGACAGCACGTCGTTGAGGCTCATGCGATCAGGTTCCCCAGGGGATCGGGCTAGAGGCGGGCGCCGCCGTCGGCGGCGAAGAGCGAGAACTGGTCGGGCGACACGCTCAGCGGCATCGGCGCTCCCGGGCTGACAGGGCGGTCGCCGGGCATGCGGACCCCCAGCGTCACGCCACCGTCGCCGCACCAGACGAGGGTGTCCGCACCCATCGGCTCGACCATCTCGATGCTGAACCCATCGAGGGTGCTGGCGCCGGCGGCGTCGCCGGCAAGGTGCTCCGGGCGGATCCCGAGGATCACCTTGCGGCCCGTCTCGGGGCGTTGCTGGAAGGCGTAGCCGTTCACCGGCAGGCGCATCCTGCCGGCGGTGAAGGCGAGGTCGCCGCCGTCGGCCGCGAGCGTGCCCTCGACGAAGTTCATGCGCGGCGAGCCGACGAAGCCGGCGACGAACAGGTTGGCCGGCCGGCTGTAGATGTCGGCGGGCGAGCCCAGCTGCTGGATCTTCTGGTCCTTCATCACCGCGATGCGGTCGGCCAGCGTCAGCGCCTCGATCTGGTCGTGGGTGACGTAGATCATCGTCGTCGAGCCGAGCCTCGCATGCAGGCGCTTGATCTCGACCCGGAGCTCGTTGCGCAGCTGGGCATCGAGGTTGGAGAGCGGCTCGTCGAAGAGGAAGACGGCGGCGTCCCGGACCAGCGCCCGGCCGATGGCGACGCGCTGGCGCTGGCCGCCCGACAGCTGGTCGGGGCGGCGGTCGAGCAGGTGCTCGATCTGCAGCATCGCCGCGGCGTTGGCCACGCGCTTCTCGATCTCGGGCTTCGCCGTCTTGGCCATGCGCAGGCCGAACGACATGTTCTCGCGGACCGACATGCGCGGGTAGAGCGCGTAGGACTGGAAGACCATGGCGATGCCGCGGTCCTTGGGCTCGTCCCAGGTGACGTTGCGGCCGTTGATCCAGATCTGCCCGGTCTCGACGTCGAGCAGGCCGGCGATGGCGTTGAGCAGGGTGGACTTGCCGCAGCCCGACGGGCCCAGCAGCACGATGAACTCGCCCTGCTCGATCTCCAGCGAGAGCTTGTCGAAGACGTTGATGTTGCCGAAGGCGACGGTGACGTCGCGGACGGAGACCGCACCCATGGTTCAGCCCTTCACCGCACCGGCGGCGATGCCGCGCACGAACCAGCGACCCGAGACGAAGTAGACGAACAGCGGGACGGCCGCGGTCAGGATGGTGGCGGCCATGTCGACGTTGTAGGCGCGCTCGCCCTGCGTCGAGTTGACGATGTTGTTGAGCTGCACGGTCATCGGCAGGTTCTCGCGGCCGGCAAAGGTGAGGCCGAAGATGAAGTCGTTCCAGATGCCGGTGACCTGCAGGATGGTCGCGACGATCAGGATCGGCGTCGACATCGGCAGGATCACGCGCAGGAAGATCGGCCAGAAGCCGCCGCCGTCGATGCGCGCGGCATTGAACAGCTCGACGGGGAGGGACGCGTAGTAGTTGCGGAACAGCAGGGTCATCACCGGCAGGCCGAAGATGACGTGGACGATGACGATGCAGGACAGCGAGCTGTAGACGCCGGCCTGCGAGAACAGCCGCACCAGCGGGTACAGGAACACCTGGTAGGGGATGAAGGCGCCGCAGAGGAGGATGCCGAACAGCAGGTTGGCGCCGCGCACCCGCCAGAACGACAGCGCGTAGCCGGTCACCGCCCCGGCGGCGATCGAGACGATCACCGACGGGATCAGGATCCGCACCGAGTTGAGGAAGCCGACGCGGATGCCGTTGCACTCGAGGCCGGTGCAGGCTTCCGCCCAGGCCTTGGTCCAGGCCTCGAAGGTCATCTCCTGCGGCCAGGCGAGGATGTTGCCGAGGCGGACCTCGGGCATCGTCTTCAGCGAGGTCATCACCATGATCCACAGCGGCGTCAGGAAGAACGCCGCGGCGACCAGGAGAAAGGCATAGATGCCGATGCGCGCCGGGGTGATCCGCTGCGGCCGGCGGCCGAAGGCTTCGGCGGGCGTCATCCGCGGCGCCTCGGCTGGCGGACGTAGCGGGCGTAGATGAACGGCGCGATGACGACGATGACGGTCAGCAGCATCATCGACGCCGCGGCGGTGGCGAGGCCGATGTTGTTGCGCTCGAACAGGTGGTCCATGACGAACTTGGCCGGCACCTCCGACGAGATGCCGGGACCACCGCGGGTCATCGCGACGACGAGGTCGTAAAGGCGGGCGACCTGGACGGAGAGCAGCACCGTCGCGGTGACGATCATCGGCCCGAGCAGCGGCAGGACGATCGACAGGTAGACGCGCCAGGTCGGGATGCCGTCGACGCGAGCGGCCTTCCACAGGTCGGCGTCGACGCCGCGCAGGCCGGCCAGCATGATCGCCATGACGAGGCCGGAGGCCTGCCAGATGCCGGCGATCACCAGCGCGTAGATCACCATCTTCTGGTTGACGATCCAGTCGAAGGTGAAGCTCTCGAGGCCGATGTCGCGGACGAGCTTCTGCAGGCCGAGCTCGGGATTGAGGAACCACTGCCAGACGAGGCCGGTGACGACCAGCGACATGGCGTAGGGGTAGAGGAAGATCGTGCGGAAGACGCTCTCGCCGCGGACATGCTGGTCGATGAACACGGCCAGCAGGAAGCCGGCCGCCAGCGTGCCGACCAGGTAGAGCACGCCATAGGTGGCGATGTTGATGGCGGAGACGGTGAAGCGGTCGTTGGCGAACAGGCGCCAGTACTGCTGCAGGCCGACCCAGTCCATGGCCGGCAGCAGCTTCGAGCTCGAGAACGACAGCCGCACCGTCCAGAGCATGCAGCCGAGATAGGCGACGACGACGATGACGGCGGCCGGTGCCAGGGCCAGCAAGGCCGGCAGCTGGCGCCGCGCCTTCCACCAGCGCGGCGGGGCCGAGGCAGCGGCGATCGCGATCGAGGCCATCTGGGGTCTCCGCAGACGCTGCGGAGGCCGGCGAGGGGCCGGCCTCCGCGCTCCGGTCTGGCTCAGCCGGCGGTCTGCATCGCCTCGACGAACTTCGCCACGAACTGGTCGGACGTCATGTCCGGCGTGTTCCAGTACTGCGTGATGACGTCGTCGAGGGCGCCCGACAGGTCGGGCGAGATCAGGAAGTCGGTCGTCGGCACCTGGCGGGCGGGATCGCGCAGCGCCGCGACACCGGCCTGGGCGCACTTGTCCATCGACGACACGTCGACGTCGAGCCGCGACGGCACCGAGCCCTTCTTCATGTTGAAGGCGATCTGGGTGTCCGGCGCGAACATGATCTCGGCCAGCATCGTCTGGCCCTTCTTGGCGTCGTCGCCGACCTTCGGGAAGACGAACACGTCGCCGCCCATCAGATAGCCGCCCTGGCCGATGACGGCGCAGTCGTACTCCTTGCCGGCGGTCAGGCCGGCGGCGTTGAACTCGCCCTTGGCCCAGTCGCCCATGACCTGCATCCCGGCCTTGCCGGTGATGACCATCGAGGTCGCGTCGTTCCAGTTGCGGCCCGGGCTGCCCGGATCGACCAGGCCCTGCAGCTTCTTGAACAGCTCGGCGACGCGCTTGAAGTCGGCACCCTCGACTGCCGACGTGTCGCCGTCGCGGTAGATCTTGTAGAACAGGTCGGTGCCGCCTTCGCCGATCAGCACCGAGTTGAACAGGGTGCGCTCCTGCCAGGGCTGGCCGCCCTGGGCGAGGCCGATGACGCCGGCGGCCTTGAGCTTCTCGCCCGCCGCCAGCACGTCGGACCAGCTCGCCGGCGTGGCGATGCCGTTGTCGGCGAACAGCTTGGTGTTGAACCACAGCCAGTTGATGCCGTGGATGTTGACCGGCACGGCGTAGACGTGGCCATCGCGGGTGACCGCCTCGAGCAGGGCCGGGGGCAGTACCTCCGACCACTTGCCGGCGGCGGCGATGGCGTCGAGGTCCTGCAGGAAGCCGTTGGCGACGATCTCGTCGAACTGCTTGCCGGTGTTGAACTGCATGGCGGTCGGCGGATTGCCGCCGACGATGCGGTTGATGCCGGCCGTCCGGGCGTTCTGCCCGCCGGCGATGGCGGTGTCGACCCACTGGCCGCCGGCCGCGTTGAACTTGTCGGCGAACACGGCGACCGCCGCGGACTCGCCGCCGGAGGTCCACCAGTGGATGACCTCGGCCTTCTCCTGGGCCTGGGCGAGGCCCGGCAGGGCGAGGGCCAGGGCGCTGGCCAGCAGGGTACGGCGGAACAGCTGCATGTCGAACTCCCTGAGTTCCGGTTTGTAATCGATTACATGATCGGGTATCACAGGCCCGCACCGTTGCAAAGGGTCTTTCGATGACCGCCCCCGAGCCGCCCGCCGAGGGACCACGCCGCCGCCGGACCGCCGCGCGGTCGCGCGGTGCCGGCGTGCGCATCGCCGAGGTGGCGAAGATCGCGGGCGTGTCGACGGCCACCGTCAGCCGGGCGCTGGCCGCGCCGGACCTGGTCGCCGAGGAGACGCGGCAGCGTGTGCTCGAGGCGGTGCGCAGCAGCGGCTACACCCCGAACCTCGCCGCCCGGACCCTGCGCGTCGCCCGCTCGCGCCTCGTGCTCGTGGTCATCCCGAACATCATCACGCCGTTCTTCTCCGAGCTCCTGCTCGGCGTCGACCGGGCCCTGTCCGAAGGCGGGTACGGGATGCTGATCGGCAATCTCCACGACCGCCCGAAGAAGGTCGAGCTGCTGCTGGACCTGGTCTTCAGCGGTGCCGTCGACGGCGTCATCCTGCTCGACGGCAAGATCCTGGAGACGGCGGAGCGGACGCTGGCCGGAAGCGACGTGCCGATGGTGGCGGTCGGCGTGCCGACGGGCCGTGACGTGCCGCGCGTGCTGGTCACCGAGCGCGAGGCTTCGGAGGAGGTGGCACGCCACCTGCTGCGCCTCGGCCACCGGCGGTTCGCCTACCTCGCCGGGCCGGAAGGCAACTACAACGACGCCCAGCGCTGGGAGGGCTATTGCGCGGGGCTCGCCTCGGCCGGGATCGCTCCGGCCTCGGTCATGCGCCTGCCGGGCGACTTCTTCGGCGCAGCCGGGCTGGCCGCCGCGGCCGCCATTGCCTCCTGTCCGGCGGCGACGCGCCCGACCGCCATGTTCGCCGTGTCCGACGAGATGGCCATCGCCTTCCTCGCCGGGGTCAGGGCCAGGGGCCTGCGGGTGCCGGAGGACCTCTCGCTGGTCGGGTTCGACGGCATCACCTTTGCCGACTACACGACGCCGATGCTGACGACGGTGCGGCAGCCGCGCGAGGCGCTGGGCCGGTCGGCCGTGGCGATGCTGCTCCGCTCGATCGACGGCGCGACGATTCTGCCCGACGAGCGCGAGCTGCGGCTCGAGGCGCAGCTGCGCATCGGCGGCAGCACGGGGGCGGCCCCACCTGATGCCGGTCGTGGCGGCTCGCGGGCGGACACATCGCGGTCAACGGCCGGCTCCGCCACCGTATCAGCGTGAGTGTCGTTGGCCGGCCGACGGCCATCGGCCCGCGTGGACGGAGTTTAATGTAACCGAATGTAACGATGTCGGGCGGCGGACACGGTCCGCAACGATCGTGCAGCCTGTTGGGCGCGGTCCTCGCGCATCCTGACGGCACTTCTCACCCACAGACCCAGCGGAGAGCGGACGGATGCGGACGAGGATGGCGTTGGCAGTGGCCGGAACGGTGCTGGCGGCGATGCCGGCCATGGCCGATGGCGGGCGGGGCCATCGCGGCGGCGACGGCGGCGGTGCCTTCATGCTCATGGAGACCTTCGACTTCGACAAGGACGGCCGGATCACCCAGGTCGAGATCGATGCGGTGCGCGACCAGCGGTTCGCGTCGTTCGATTCGAACAAGGACGGCAGGCTGTCGCTCGATGAGTACAAGCTCCTGTGGATCGACGCGATGCAGCGACCGATGGTCCGGCAGTTCCAGGCGCAGGACGAGGACGGCGACGCGGTGCTCACCGTCGAGGAGTTCCGCGACCGCTATGCGCGGATGGTGGCGCGGATGGACCGCAACGGCGACGGCGTGCTGACGCTGCAGGACCGCCGCCGCGACCGCGACGGCGACGACGACAACTGAGCCCGGCTGCGCCGCTTCCGGCTCAGTGACGGAAGTGGCGGTTGCCGGTGAACAGCATCGCCAGGTCGGCGGCGTCGGCGGCGGCGATGACATCCTTGTCGCGCACGCTGCCGCCCGGCTGGATGGCCGCGGTGGCACCGGCGGCGACCGCCATCTGCAGTCCGTCGGCGAACGGAAAGAAGGCGTCGGAGGCGACGACGCACGGCCCCTTGAGACCGGCGCGCTCGGCCTTCAACGCCGCGAGCTCGACGGCATCGACGCGGCTGGTCTGGCCGCCGCCGATGCCGATGGCGGCACCGTCGCGGACCAGCACGATGGCGTTCGAGCGGACGTGCTTGACCACCGTCCAGGCGAGCAGCAGGTCGCGCCGCTCGGCTTCGGTCGGGGCACGGCGGGTGACCACGGACAGCGTCTCGTCGGCGGCGACGAGTCCGTCGCGCTCCTGGACGAGCAGGCCGCCGGCGAGGCTGCGGACGACGAGGCCGCCGGCGCGGGGATCGGGCAGGCTGCCGGTGACGAGCAGGCGCAAGTTGGTCTTGTTGGCGAGGGCTGCCCGCGCCGCTTCGTCGGCCGACGGGGCGATGACCACCTCGGTGAAGATCTTCGCGATCTCGGCGGCGGTGGCACCGTCGAGCGGGCGGTTGCAGGCGACGATGCCGCCAAAGGCGCTCAAGGGATCGCAGGCCAGGGCCTTGGCCCAGGCCTCGGTCAGGGTGGCACCAGTGGCGACGCCGCAGGGAATGGCGTGCTTGACGATGACGACGGCGGGCTCGGCCAGCTCGGCGGCCAGCTCGTAGGCAGCGTCCGTGTCGTTGAGATTGTTCCAGCTCAGCTCCTTGCCCTGGAGCTGGGTGGCGGTAGCGATGCCGGGGCGGGCGGCGCCTCCGACGTAGAGGGCCGCACGCTGGTGCGGGTTCTCGCCGTAGCGCATGGTCTGCCTGAGGCGGCCTGCGAACACGATCGTGTCCGGCAGGGCGTCGCCGGCCATCCAGGCGGCGATCGCGCCGTCATAGGCGGCGGTGTGGGCGAAGGCCTTGCCGGAGAGCCGGCGGCGCAGGGCGAGGTCGGTGCCGCCTTCCGCGAGCGCTTGCAGCACCGCGGCGTAGTCGGCCGGGTCGACCAGCACGGCGACGCCGTCATGGTTCTTGGCGGCGGCGCGCAGCATCGCCGGGCCGCCGACGTCGATCTGCTCGACGCAGTCGTCGGCTGCCGCACCCGAGGCGACCGTCCGCTCGAACGGGTAGAGGTTGACGACGAGCAGGTCGATCCACGGCAGGCCGTGCCGGTCCATGGTGGCGCGGTGGGCGTCATCGTCGCGCTTCGCGAGGAGGCCGGAATGGACCGCCGGGTGCAGGGTCTTCACACGGCCATCGAGGATCTCCGGGAAGCCGGTCACGTCGGCGACCTCGCGGACCGGCAGGCCGGCCTCGCGCAGGGTCCGTGCCGTGCCGCCGGTCGACAGCAGCTCGACGCCGTGGCCGTGGAGTGCTCGCGCCAGCTCGACGATGCCGGTCTTGTCGTGGACGGACAGCAGGGCGCGGTGCACCGGGCGCACGGTCATCGGGTCGTCTTCCGGGTCCAGGGACTCAGCCGCCGGAGCGGCGCAGGCGGGCGATGAAGAAGCCGTCGAGCCCGCCGCTGGCCGCCATGTGGCAGGGCAGCGTGCGGACCTGGCCCAGGGAATCGATGCGGGCCTCGAGGCCGCGCAGCTCGGGGCGCTGGACCGGGACGCGCACGGCGCCGCCCTCGGCCAGGAGGGCCTCGATCCGCTGCTCGCCCTCCTCGGGCTGCAGCGAGCAGACGGCGTAGAGCAGGGTGCCACCGGGCCTGACCAGCCGCAGCGCGGTCTGCAGGAGGCGCGCCTGTGCCTCGGCCAGGCGGGCGACGTCGCCCGGCACCTTCGTCCACGGGATGTCCGGATGACGGCGGATGGTGCCGGTGGCGGTGCAAGGGGCGTCGAGCAGCACCGCGTCGAACAGGCCGGCCGGCTGCCACTCGTTGACGTCGGCCGTGACGATCTCGGGCGTCATGCCGAGCCGGGCGAGGTTGCCGGCGAGGTACTCCACGCGCTTGGGCGAGCGCTCGACCGCCGTCACCTCGGCGCCGGCGGCGCAGAGCTGCGCCGTCTTGCCGCCGGGAGCGGCGCAAAGGTCGGCGACCTTCAGGCCGCGGACAGGGCCCAGAAGGGAAACGGGCAGCGCTGCGGCGGCGTCCTGGACCCACCAGGCGCCCTCCTCGAAGCCGGGCAGGGTCTCGACGAGGCCGCCGGCACGGCGGCGCAGCGTCCCGCCGGCGATGATCTCCGCACCCAGCTGGCTGGCCCAGGCCTCGGCGTCGCGCGGCACGGTGAGGTCGAGGGGCGGCTCCAGCTGGTGCGCCTCGGCGATCTCGCGCGCCGTCAGCTCGCCATAGGCGCCGGACCATGAGTCCCAGAGCCACTTGGGCGTGTTCAGCCGCGGCGCGTCCTGGCCCTCGAGGGCCGCCGTACCGAGGCTGGCGACGCGCCGCAGCACGGCGTTCAGCATCGGCGCCTGGCGGCTGAAGCGGGCGGCGGCGAGGCGCACGGTCTCGCCGACCGCGGCGTGCGCCGGCGTGTTCAGGAACAGCAGCTGGGCGACGCCGAGGCGCAGCATCGTCTCGACCGGACGCTCCTTCGGCCGGAAGCGGAGCAGCGGGGCCACGACCTTGTCGATCTGGCCCAGGCGCCGCAGCACCGTCGTCACCAGCAGGCGGGCGAAGGCGCGGTCGCGCAGCTGCAGGCGCTCGAGCTTCGGATGCGCCTCGAAGGCCTCGTCGAAGGCACGGTGCGGCTCGCCGAGGACGGCGTCGAGCACGTCGAGCGCCACCTGCCGGGCGTTGGCCGGCGGCGGCCGGCTGGCCTTCTTGACCGGCGCCGGGAGCGGTGCCGGCTTGACCGGTGCCGCGGCGCCGGGACGCCGCCGGGCAAGGCCGTCGCGCTCGCCGGTGCGGCCGGCGCGGCGGCGGTCGGATCCTCCGCCCTCGCTCACGCCGTCACCAGCTTGCCGGCCAGTGCCGACGCCACCAGCTGCCGGCTGTTGTCGAGGCCGTAGAGCACGAAGAACGAGCCCAGCCGCGGCCCCTCGCTCTGGCCCAGCAGGATCTCGTAGAGGGCCTTGAACCAGTCGCGCAGGTTGGCGAAGCCGTGGCGCTTGCCGATTTCGTAGACCTCGTTCTGGATCGGCTCGGCGGCGGTGCCGTCCGGCTGGGCCGCGAGCCAGGCGGCCAGCTCCTCGAGCCCGGCGCGCTCGGCCGCGTCGGGCGCCCGGTACGCCTTCGCCGGCTTCACGAAGTCCTGGTAGTAGGCGACCGCGTGCTCGACCAGGGCGGCCAGCTTCGGCGAGGTCTCGGGCCCGGTACCGGGCGCGTAGCGGCCGAGGAAGCCCCACAGCACGTCGGGCTTCTCGGCATTCACGACACTGGCGAGGTTGAGCAGCATGGCGAAGCTCACCGGCATCGGCGCCACCGGCGGCGAACCGTCGTGGATGTGCCAGACCGGGTTCCCCAGCTGCTGCTCGGGTGGCTGCTGCGGGTAGGCGTCGAGGAACTGCTGGTAGTCGTCGACCTGGCGCGGGATTACGTCGAAGTACAGGCGCTTGGCCTTGCGCGGATCGCGGTAGAGGAACAGCTCGAGGCTCTCCTCGGTGGCGTAGCGCAGCCACTCGTCGATGGTGATGCCGTTGCCCTTGGACTTGCTGATCTTCTGGCCGTGCTCGTCGAGGAACAGCTCGTAGGAGAAGCCGTCGGGCGGCTGGGCGCCGAGGATGCGGCAGATCCGGCTCGACAGCTCGGCCGTCGGGATCAGGTCCTTGCCGTACATCTCGTAGTCGACGTCGAGCGCCGCCCAGCGCGCCGCCCAGTCGGCCTTCCACTGCAGCTTGCAGTGGCCGTCGGTCACCGGCAGCTCGGTCAGGGTACCATCCTCGTCGCGGAAGACGACGGTGCCGCTGGCCGGCCGGCATTCCTCGATCGCCACCTGCAGCACCCTGCCGGACTTCGGCGATATCGGCAGGATGGGGCTGTAAGTCGACTGCCGCTCGGCGCCCAGCGTCGGCAGCATGACGTCGAGGATCGCCTGGTGGTTCTCGAGCACCTTGCGCAGGACGCCATTGAGCAGGCCGGCCCGGTAGCAGTCCGTGGCGCTCTTGAAGCTGTAGGCGAAGCCGAAGCGGTCGAGGAACGCGCGCAGCCGCGCGTTCATGTGGTGGCCGAAGCTCTCGTGCGTGCCGAACGGATCGGGGATGGCGGTTAGCGGGCGGCCGAGGAATTCCCGGACCATCGCCGGGTTCGGCACGTTGTCCGGAACCTTGCGCAGCCCGTCCATGTCGTCCGAGAAGGCGTAGAGCTCGGTCGGGACGTCGCAGATCCGGGCGAAGGCCCGGCGCACCAGCGTCGTCCGGAACACCTCGCCGAAGGTCCCGATGTGCGGCAGGCCCGACGGACCGTAGCCCGTCTCGAACAGCACGAAGCCCTTCTTGGGGGGACGCCGGGTGATCCGCTCGCGCAGGCGCAGGGCCTCGGTGATGGGCCATGCCTTGCCGGTCTCGACAAGGGAGCGGTCGATGGACATCGGAATTCCGGATCGGGACTGTCGCTGAGCGGGCGACACCATAGCGATTGGCCCGCCGGACGCCACCCCTCAGCCGGGCGGCGGCGCTCCCAGCGCAGACCTCGACTGCAACCGGTGCAGGGCACCCAGGAGATCCTGCAGCTCGGCGCGCGTCACCGGTGGCTCCGGCTCCTCGGACGGACGGGCGCCGCGAACCATGGCGAGGGCACCGGCGAGGGCCAACGGCGTGCTCAGGAAGGTGACGAGGCGGAGCTGCCGGAGGAAGGGTTCGGTGAGCTCGGCCGGCAGGAGCAGCCAGGCGAGGGCGGTGCCGGTGGCGAGGCCGCCGCAGAGGGCGGTCGCGAGGGTCGGCAGCAGCGGCGGGGTACGCATGGGCATGGCGGTAGCGCAGCGCTGGTCAAGGCGGCGTTAACGCCGGCCTCGATCCGAACGATGGCCTCTGGTCCGCAGGCGGTTCCGGAGTAGGTTCCGCGGCGCATGGATACCGGCCCCGAACCGACGCTGCCGGAGCCGTTCGCCGGCTGGCTGGCGCGGCGCGGCTGGCACTTGCGCGCGCACCAGGCCGGCATGCTCGACGCCGCCCGGGCCGGGCGCGACGCCCTGCTGGTGGCGCCGACCGGGGGCGGCAAGACGCTGGGCGGCTTCCTGCCGAGCCTGGTCGAGCTGGCGGGAGGCTCCGGCGGGGAGGGGCTGCATACCCTCTACATCTCGCCGCTGAAGGCGCTGGCGACCGACATCGGCCGCAACCTCGCCGCCCCCGTCGAGGAGATGGGGCTGCCGATCCGCTTCGAGGTCAGGACCGGCGACACGCCGCAGAACCGCCGCCAGCGGCAGCGACGGCATCCGCCCGAGATCCTCCTGACGACGCCGGAGTCGCTGGCGCTGCTGCTGTCCTATCCGGACGCGGCGGCGTTCTTCGGCAGCCTGCGCGCCGTGATCCTCGACGAGATCCACGCGCTGGCCGAGAGCAAGCGCGGCGCCCTGCTGGCGCTCGGCATGGCGCGGCTGCGCGGCTTCGCCCCGCACGCCCGCTTCGTCGGCCTCTCGGCCACGGTGGCGCGCCCGGACGAGCTGCTCCGCTACCTGACGCCGGAGCCGGCACGGGCGACGATCGTGCGCGGCGAGGGCGGGGCGGCGCCCGAGGTCGGCATGCTGGTGCCCGAGGCGACGATGCCCTGGGGCGGGCACATGGCGCTGTTCTCCATGCCCGACGTCTACAGCCTGATCGAGCAGGCGCGGACGGCGCTGGTCTTCGTCAACACCCGCGCCCAGGCCGAGCTGGCGTTCGGCGCCTTGTGGCGGCTCAACCGCAAGGGCCTCCCGATCGCGCTGCACCACGGCAGTCTTGCCGTCGAGCAGCGGCGCAAGGTCGAGGCGGCCATGGCGAAGGGCCAGCTGCGCGCCGTGGTCTGCACCTCGTCGCTGGACCTCGGCATCGACTGGGGCGACGTCGATCTCGTCGTGCAGATCGGGGCGCCCAAGGGGGCCGCCCGGCTGACCCAGCGGATCGGCCGCGCCAACCATCGGCTGGACGAGCCCAGCCGGGCGATGCTGGTGCCGGCCAACCGCTTCGAGCTGATGGAGTGCCTGGCGGCGCGCGGAGCCCTCGAGGAGGGCGAGCTCGACGGCGGCGGCATCGCGCACGGCGGGCTCGACGTGCTGGCCCAGCATGTCGTGGGGGTGGCCTGCAACGGCCCGTTCTCGGCCGATGCCCTCTACGACGAGGTCAGGCTGGCGGCACCCTATGCCGGCCTTGCCCGCGCCGACTTCGACGCGGTGCTGCGCTTCGTCGCGACCGGCGGCTACGCGCTCAACGTCTACGACCGCTACAAGCGGCTGGCGCAGGGGGCGGACGGGCTGTGGCGGCTGGCCGACGGCCGGCTGGCGCGGCAGTACCGGATGAATGTCGGCACCATCGTCGAGGAGCCGCTGATGCGGGTCCGGCTCGGCCGCGGGCCGAAGCTGGGCGAGGTCGAGGAGTACTTCGTCTCGATGCTGGCACCGGGCGACACCTTCCTGTTCGCCGGCCGGCTGCTGCGCTTCGAGGGACTGCGCGAGAACGACGTGATCGTGTCGCTGGCGAAGGACGCCCGGGAGCCGAAGGTCCCCGCCTATGCCGGCGGCCGGCTGCCGCTCACCAGCGTCCTCGCCGATCGCGTGCGAGCGCTGCTCGCCGACCGCGAGCGCTGGCCGGAACTGCCGCTGCCGCTGCGCGAATGGCTCGAGTGGCAGGGCGAGCGCTCGGAGCTGCCGGCCCGCGACGAGCTGCTGGTCGAGACCTTCCCGCGCAATGGTCGCCACTACATGGTCGCCTATCCGTTCGCGGGCCGGAACGCGCACCAGACGCTGGGCATGCTGCTGACCCGGCGGCTGCAGCGGCGGCGGCTCAGGCCGCTGGGCTTCACGGCCACCGACTACTGCGTCGCGACCTGGGGCATGGAGCCGGTCGACGACATCGACGGCCTGTTCGACGTCGACATGCTGGGCGACGATCTCGAGGAGTGGATGGCCGAAAGCTCGATGCTCAAGCGGACCTTTCGCAATTGTGCGGTGGTCGCGGGCCTGATTGAACGGCGCCATCCGGGCCAGGAGAAGACCGGGCGGCAGGTGCTGATCAATGCCGACCTGATCTACGACGTGCTGCGCAAATACGAGCCCGACCACGTGCTGCTGCGGGCCGCCCGCGACGAGGCCGCCACCGGCCTCACCGACATCCGCCGTCTGGCCGATCTCCTGGTGAGCGTGCAGGGCCGCATCCGCCACCGCCCGCTCGACCGGATCTCGCCCATGGCGATCGGCATCGTCGCCGACATCGGCCGCATCCATGTGGACGGCGACGACCTCGACCAGACGCTGGACGAGCTGACCCGCGAGCTGGTCGAGGAGGCGCGGGTTGGCTGAGCCTTCACCGCACGCCGTGACGCTGGGCGAGGCCATCTTTCGCCTGGATCCGGTCGGTGCCGCCTGGTGGGCCGAGCGCCGGCTGCTGGTCGTGGCGGACCTCCATCTCGAGAAGGGCAGCGCCTTCGCCCGCCGCGGCGTCCCGCTGCCACCCTACGATTCGCGCGCGACCCTCGCCCGGCTGGAAATGCTGGTCACCCGGCTCCAGCCCGACATCGTCGTGAGTCTCGGCGACGGCTTCCACGACCGGCGCGGGATCGAGGCGCTCGAGGAGGACGTCGCGACCGGCCTGCGCCGCCTGACCGGTGCCCTGCGCTGGGTCTGGATCCAGGGCAACCACGATCCCGAGCCGCCGCCGGGGCTGGGCGGCGAGAGTGCGGCCGAGCTCGAGATCGGCGGCGTCGTCCTGCGCCACCACGCCCGCGGTGGTACGGGAGCCGAGATTGCCGGGCACCTTCACCCCAAGGCGCGGCTCGCCGGCAGCCGGCGGCGAATGAGCCGTCCGTGCTTCGCCAGCGACGGGACGCGCCTGCTGCTGCCGGCATTCGGAGCCTTCACCGGCGGGCTCAACGTGCTCGACCCGGCCATCGCCTCGCTGTTCCCGGCGGGCTTCGACGCGTTCCTTCTGGGCGAGGAACGCGTGTTCCGGGTGCCCCACGACCGGCTGGAGCCTGAGCTGCGCACGCGGGTGCGCCCTTGAGCGGTCCGGTCGTCGTCTGGTTCCGCAACGATCTGCGCCTCGCCGACAATCCGGCCCTGGAGGCGGCCGTCGCCTCCGGTCGCGACCTCGTCCTGCTCTACGTGCTGGACGACGAGGCCCCGGGGCGCTGGCGGCCCGGCGGGGCCAGCCGGTGGTGGCTGCACCATTCGCTCGAACGTCTTGCCGGGTCGCTGAGGGGCCTTGGCGCGGCGCTCGTGCTCCGCTCCGGCGACAGTGCCGAGGTCATCGGCGACATCGTTGCTGCCACCCGGGCCAGCGGCGTCTACTGGAACCGGCGCTACGACCCCTGGGCGGTAGCCCAGGACAGTCGGATCAAGGCGCAGCTGCGCGAGCGTGGCATCGAGGCGCGCAGCTGGAACGGCAGTCTTGTCCACGAGCCGTGGGAGATCTGCGGCACCGACGGACCGGCCCTGGTGTTCAGCCCGTTCCATCGGGCGTGGCTGGCGCAGGCGCTGCCGCCGCTCGGCGACAAGCGTGCGCCGTCGCAGCTGTCGACGGTGGCTGACCTGACCGGCGAGCGTCTCGCCGACTGGAAGCTCCTGCCGACGGCGCCCGACTGGGCCGGTGGCCTGCGCGAGGCCTGGGAACCGGGCGAGGCCGGGGCCTGGCGCAGCGCCGAGGCCTTCATGGCGGAGCGGCTGGCGGGCTACCGGACGGGGCGGCACCAGCTCGGCCGGGAAGGGGTGTCGCGCCTGTCGCCGCACCTCCGGTTCGGCGAGATCGCGCCGCGGCGGCTGGTCGCCATGGCAGGATTGACGACTGCGTTCTCCCGCCAGCTGGCGTGGCGCGACTTCGCCGCGCAGCTCCTGTTTTTCCGGCCCGACCTGCCCGAGCTGGAGCTGCAGCCGGCGATGCGCGGCTTCCCGTGGCGCGACGATCCGGCGGCGCTGACGGCGTGGCAGCGCGGGCGCACCGGCTATCCGCTGGTCGATGCCGGCATGCGACAGCTGCGCCGGAGCGGCTGGATGCACAACCGCGCGCGGATGGTGGTGGCCTCGTTTCTGACCCGCCACCTGCTCATCGACTGGCGGCATGGGCAGGACTGGTTCTGGGACGAGCTGGTCGACGCCGATCTCGCCAGCAATGCGATGAACTGGCAGTGGGTCGCCGGCAGCGGCACCGACACGACCGGCTTCGGCCGGATCTTCAACCCGATCAAGCAGGGCATCGACCTCGACCCCGACGGCGCCTACGTGCGGCGCTGGGTGCGCGAGCTCGCGGATTGTCCCGCCGAGACGATCCACCTGCCACCGCCGCCTGATCTGCTTGGCGGTGCCGGTTCAGGCTACCCGCCGCCGCTCGTCGACCTCCAGGAAGGCCGGGCCCGGGCTCTGGCGACCTATGATAAGCATATGGCGCGGCGGGCCTGAGCCCTCAGCGGCGGCAGAGGTCCAGCCAGCGACCGGCCACGGCACGGCCGAAGGCCTCGGTGACGGGCCAGCCATCCTCGAGATGGCGGCGCACGAGGACCGGCGCCTCGGGCTGGCCTCTTACCTGTGCCCGAAGCTCGCCCCAGATCTCGGCGTCGCTACGGGTAACCTCGAGATGGCACTGGAAGCCCCACACGGAGCGGCCGACGCGGAACCCCTGGGCGGGGCAGGGCTCGCCCTCAAGCAGGAGCGTGGCGTCGGCCGGCAGGTCGAAACTGTCGTCGTGCCACTGCATCAGCGGCACCGGCAGCTCGAGGCCGGCAAGCAGGGGGTCGGTGGCGGCGGCAGCCGTGGCCCGGGTCGGGCGGAAGCCGAACTCGCCGTAGCGGTCGGAGTGCACCCGGCCGCCGAACGCGCGCGCAAGCAGCTGGCCGCCGAGGCAGATGCCGAGCACCGGCTTGCCGGCGGCGCCGAACCGGCGGGCCAGCTCGAGCAGGTCGGGAAAATGGGCGCAGACATGGTCGTCGTTGGCGCCCATCGCACCACCGAGGATCAGCAGGCCGTCGCGGGCCATCGCATCGGCGGGGATGTCGCAGCCGGTCTCGGCGTCGATCACCTCGAGGCCGACGCCGCGGGCAGCGGCTTCCTCGGCGATGAGGCCGGCCGGCGATGCCGGATGGTGCTGGAAGACGAGGACCCGTCCGCTCATGGCCGGCGATTGATCCGCAGGGCGGGGACGCCGATATGCGGGGTCGGTTCAGCGTTGGGAACGGGCATGGCCTCGACGGCGACGGTTGCGGAAGCGGCGGACGAGCTGCGCGAGGAGTTCGCGCTGTTCGACGAATGGCGCGACAAGATCGAGCACATCGTCGAGCTCGGCAAGGCACTGCCGCCGCTGCCCGAGGAGCACAAGATCCCGGCGAACAAGGTGTCCGGCTGCCAGAGCCAGGTCTGGCTGATCGCGCCCGCCGATCCGGCGACCGGCAGGCTCGCCCTGCGCGCCGACAGCGACGCCATCATCGTCAAGGGCCTGATCGCCATCCTGCTGCGCCTGTACGCCGATCGGCTGCCGGACGAGATCCTGGCCAACCCGCCGACGGTGCTGGAGGAGATCGGCCTCGGCCAGCACCTGACGCCGGGCCGGTCGAACGGCCTGTGGTCGATGAACAAGCGCATTCGCGAGCTCGCTGCCGAGGCCCGGGCGGTCAGCGCCGCGGCAGGCTGAAGCCGATGCCGCGCTCGAAGGCCGCGGCGATCCCTGGGGCGCAGGCGCCGATGGCGCGGGTATCGGTCAGGCTGGCGCCGTCGATCCAGTCGGTGGCGTAGCCGCCGGCTTCCTCGACGAGCAGGAGGCCGGCGATCACGTCCCAGCTCGAGCACATCAGGGCCACGGTCGCATCCAGCCGGCCGTCGGCGACGTGGCAGAGGCTGAGCGCGCTGGAGCCCATGCGGCGGTGATCGAAGCCGTCGGTGGTCAGGCGATCCATCATCGCCATGTAGCGCTCGACCGGCTGCTTGAAGTTGAAGGACAGCCCGACGCAGGCCGAGGACGGGCTGGTCACGCCCGACACGCGGATCGGTGCACCGTCCCGCGTGGCGCCGCGACCGCGGCGGGCGACATAGAGCTCGTCATGGACCGGGTCCATCGTCAGCGCGATCTCGGGCCGGCCGTTCACGACATAGGCCAGCACGCAGCACCAGTAGGGCAGGCCCCTCAGGAAGTTCATGGTGCCGTCGATCGGGTCGATCACCCAGACGCGGTCCGCACCGGTGCCGCCGCCCTCCTCGCCGAGGAATGCGTCGTCGGGGAACAGCGGCCCGAGCTCGCGGCGGATCAGCTCCTCGACCGACTTGTCGGCGACGCTGACGAGGTCCTGCTTGCCCTTGAGCTCGATGGTCAGCTCGCCGCGGCGGTCGAAGTACTGCCGGGCCAGCTTGCCGGCGTCGCGCATCACGCGCGTCGCCGCCGCCTCGCGCGCATCGAGATCGGCAGGGCTCATCGGGAATCCTCGTGGTCACGCAGGCGCTGGGCGAGCAGGGAGATGCGCGAACGGTCGCCGCCGCGGACGGCCCGCTCCAGCGCATTGGGCTCGGCCAGCAGCACGACCAGTCTCTTGGCGCGGCTGACCGCGGTGTACAAGAGCCGGCGTTGCAGCATCCGCCCGTGCAGCCGCGACAGCGGCATCACCACCGCCGGGTACTCCGAGCCCTGCGCCTTGTGCACGGTGATGGCGTAGGCGAGCTGCAGGTTGTCGAGGTCGTCGAAGCCGTAGGCGACCTCGCGGCCGTCGATCGAGACGACCAGCTCGCGGGCCCGGTCGCGGACGGCGACGATGCGCCCGACGTCGCCGTTCCAGACCTCGCGCCCGTAGTCGTTCTCGACCTGCATCACCCGGTCGCCGACGCCGAAGCGGATGTCGCCGCGCTGGTGCAGCGCCTCTGGCTCGGGGTTCAGGCGCGCCTGCAGCAGGGTGTTGAGCTCGCGCGTGCCAAGCGGTCCGCGATTGACCGGACAGAGCACCTGGATGCCGTCCTGGGCGTCGATGCCGAAGCGCTCGGGGATCCGCGCCGCGACTAGCTCGACCAGCCGGGCCTGCGCCGTCTCCGGATCCTCCACCCGGATGCCGTAGAAGTCGCCGTGGCTCTCGCCGTGCGCGAAGACGGGGGTCTCGCCGCGATTGATGCGATGCGCGTTGGCGACGATGCCGCTGTCGCCGGCCTGGCGGAAGATCTCGGTGAGGCGGAGCACCGGAACCTGCCCGGAAACGATCAGGTCGCCCAGTACCTGGCCCGGTCCCACCGACGGCAGCTGGTCGGCGTCGCCGACGAGCAGCAGGGCTGCATCGTCGGGCAGGGCGTCGATGAGTGCTGCCATCAAGGGCAGGTCGACCATCGAGGTCTCGTCGACGACGAGCAGGTCGCATTCGAGGCGATAGTGGCGGTTGCGGCGGAATCCCTTGCCGGGCTCGGCCTCGAGCAGGCGGTGCAGGGTGCGCGCCTCGTGCCCGGTGCTCTCGGCCAGGCGCTTGGCGGCCCGGCCGGTCGGTGCCGCCATCTGGATGCGCAGCACGTCGACGGGCAGGGCGGCCAGCAGGGCGCGGACCAGCGTGGTCTTGCCGGTGCCGGGGCCGCCGGTGACGATCAGCAGCTTGGTCGCGAGCATGGCAAGCAGCGCGGTACGCTGGCTCGGCGCCAGCTGCAGGTCGAGGTCGACCTGCGCCCGCCCGATCGCCGATTCGAGGTCGCGGACCGCCCAGGGCAACGGGCCCGAAGCAAGCCGGCGCAGGCCGTCGACGACGTGGCGCTCGGCTCGATCCAGCTCCTCGAGCATGAGGATCTGGACCGGTCCTGCCGCCACCGCGACGACGCGGCCGCCCGCCAGCTCGTCGCGGAAGGCCTCGTCGGCGAGCTCGGCATCGCAGCCGGTCAGCTCGATGACCCGGGCACGGGCATCGCCTTCCGGCAGCCCGCAGTCGCCGTCCCCGGCAGCTTCGCCCAGCACGTGGAGCAGGGCAGCGGCGATCCGCCGCGGCGAGGCCGGATCGACGCCGATGCGCCGCGCCAGCTCGTCGGCGCTGCGAAAGCCGATGCCCTTGACGTCGCGGGCCAGCGCCCACGGGTTCTCCATCACCCGGTCGAGGGCACGGCTGCCATAGGTCTCGAGGATGCGGCCGGCACGCGCGGCACCGATGCCGTTGGCGTCGAGGAACAGGATCAGCTCGCGCAGGTGCCGGTGACGGCCCAGCTCTTCGACGATCCGCTCGAGCATCTCGGCGTTGACGCCCTTGACCTCGCGCAGCCGCTCGGGTGCCCGGTCGACGATGTCGAGGACCTCGGTGCCGAACTTCTGGACGAGGCGGTGCGCCAGCTTCTTGCCGAGCCCCTTGACGATACCGGACGCCAGATAGTGCTCGATGGTCGCCGCATCGGTCGGCGCCAGAAGCTCGACCCTTGCCGCGACGAACTGCCGGCCCCACGTCGGATCGTCACGCCAGCTGCCGTCGGCGCGCAGCATGACCCCTTCGTGCGCCGCCGGTGCGGTGCCGACGACGGTCAGCAGCTGCTCGCTGCCGGCCGGCCGGATGCGCAGCACCGTCCAGCCGTTCGCCGGGTTCTGGTAGACGACGCGCTCGACGGTGCCGGTGACGAGATCGGGTGCGGCCTGCAAGGGCGGAGGCGGTCCATGGTGCCGGTGCGTGGAGCCCGCTATCCTGCCGCGCAGCCGCGCGGCTGGCGAGGCCGATGGGATTGAGGTTGCAGGATCGTGGGAAGGGATTGGGAGGCCTGGGCGCCGGGGCGGACGGTCCGGCTCGCCGGGCTGGGCCGCATCATCGGCCACCGCGGTGCCGCGGCGCGCGCGCCGGAGAACACGCTGGCATCGATCCGCCGTGCCCGCGAGCTGGGCTGCCGCTGGGTCGAGTTCGACGTCAAGCTGACCTCGGACAACGTGCCGATCCTGATGCACGACGAGCGGCTGCGGCGGACCACCGACGGGCGTGGCCGGGTCAAGGAGCGCACCCTCGACCAGATTCGCGACCTCGACGCCGGCGGCTGGTTCGGCATGCAGTTCGCCGGCGAGCGGGTGCCGCTGCTGGCCGAGGCGCTGCGCCTGCTGGTCGAGCTCGACATGCAGGCGAACATCGAGATCAAGCCCTGCCCGGGACGTGAGGCGGAAACCGCGGCGGTCGTCTGCGCGATGGTTCGCGAGCTGTGGCCCGCCGACCGCCTGCCGCCGCTGATCTCGAGCTTCTCGATCGACTCGCTGCGGGCCGCGCGCGAGGCCGCACCGGAGCTGCCGCGTGGCTACCTCGTCGGCGGCGTGCCGCGCGACTGGCGGGCGACGGTGCAGGAATGCGGCTGCGTCTCGCTGCACGTCTCCTATCGGCGTAACAGCAACCGGGCGATGCGCTCGGTCGCGGCCGAGGGCATCCCGCTGCTCTGCTACACCGTCAACGACAGCGACGAGGCGGCGGCCCTGTTCGGCATCGGCGCCGCCGCCGTGATCACCGACACGCCGGACCTGCTGGGCGCCTCCGCTCAGTAGCGGCGCAGCAGGCCCACGAGGCGGCCCTGCACCTTGACCTGGTGCGGGCCGAAGATGCGGGTCTCGTAGGCCGGATTGGCCGCCTCGAGCGCGATCGAGGCGCCGCGACGCCGCAGCCGTTTCAGGGTGACCTCGCGATCCTCGATGAGGGCCACCACGATCTGCCCGTTGTCGGCGGATTCCGTGCGCTGGATCACCACCATGTCGCCGTCGAACACACCGGCGTCGATCATCGAGTCGCCGACCACCTGCAGGACGTAATGCTCGCCGTCGCCGACCAGCGAGGTCGGCACGTCGACGGTCGTGCCGCCGTCGGCCAGGGCCTCGATGGGCGTACCGGCGGCGATCCTGCCGTAGACCGGCAGGTCGACGGTGCCGCGGGCTCCCTGGAGGAGGTCAGGGGGGACGCCGGCGCGCCGCCGGAACGCCCCCTGGACGATGTTCGAGCCGGGAACGGCAGCCGCCACCGGTGCCGCCAGCCGCTGGCCTTCGGCCTGCGCCTCCTGCGCCGGGCGGATGATCTCGAGGGCTCGCGCCCGGTAGGCGAGGCGGCGGATGTGACCGCGCTCCTCGAGCCCGGAGATGAGGCGGTGGATTCCGGACTTCGAGCGAAGCCCCAGGGCAGTGCGCATTTCCTCGAAGGAGGGAGGAACGCCATGGGCCTGCATGAACTGCTGGATGTACTGCAGCAACTGCCGCTGGCGCTGCGTTAGCACGCAACTCTCCCTGATGGGCGCTGTCTGGACGGCGTGTTAAATGTTCTAGTTTGGTTCGCGCTGTGGGTCAAGCCGCGAAAGAAACAAAACTGCAACCTGATCGTCGTTTATATCGATTTGTAATGGTTTCTAGCGGTTTAGCGGTTAACGTCCTGATTCAACAGACGACATCCGCAAGCGCGATGACCTCAACCTCGGCCCCGGCCGGAACGGCCTCGGCGAAAGGCGGGCGGACGACGAGCACATCGCCGAGCGCCAGGGCCGACAGCATGGCGCTGTCCTGTCGTGCCGCGACGGCAATCCGCCGGTCACCGGCGGCGATGTCGACGAAGCGTCCGCGGACATAGTCCTGCCGGCGATCGTTCGCCTCCATCGGTACGGCAAGTGTCGCCTTGCCCGCCGGAACGGCCGGATCGAGAGCTAGGCTACGGCGGAGCGCGCCGCGAAGAAACAGGATCGAACAGACGGCCGCGGAGACCGGATTCCCCGGCAGGCCCAGCACCGGAATGGACCCGAGCCGGCCGAAGGCGAGCGGCTTTCCCGGGCGCATGGCGATCTGCCAGAAATCGAGCTGCATGCCCTGCCGGTCGAGTGCCGCGCGCACCAGGTCGTAGGCGCCGACGGAAGCCCCGCCGATCGTCACCAGCAGGTCGAGGCCACGGGCCTGGTCCAGCGCCGCGGCCAGGGCATCCGGATGGTCGAGGACGATGCCGAGGTCCACGGGCTCGCCGCCCCACCGCTTCACCAGCGCGCCGACGGTGGTAGTGTTGGAGCTCACGATCTGGCCCGGAGCGAGCGGCTCGCCGGGCCGCCGGAGCTCGTCGCCGGTGGCGAGCAGCCCGACGCGCGGGCGGCGCCTGACCGGTAGCCAGCCATGCCCCATGGCGGCCGCCAGGCCCAGCTGCAGCGGCCCGAGCAAGGTGCCGGGCTGCAGGCCGGTCCAGCCGCGGGCGAAGTCCTGGCCGGCGGCGCGGATGTGCCGGCCGGCCGTCACCGGCTCGAGGGCATGGACGGCATTCCCCTCGGGCCGCGCATTTTCCTTGATGAGCACGGCATCGGCGCCGTCCGGGATCACCGAGCCCGTGTAGATCGCGACCGTGTCGCCGGCGCCCAGGCTGCCGGCCCACGGCTTGCCCGCCGGCGCCTCGCCGACAAGGCGCAGGGGCGGGCGGCCGGTCACGGTGTCGGCGGACCGGACGGCATAGCCGTCCATGGCCGAGACCGCCTGCGGTGGCTGGTCGTGGCGGGCGGACAGGGGCTCCGCGAGGATCCTGTCGAGCGCGCGGTCCAGCATCACCCATTCGACCGGACCCGGCGCGAACGCGGCGAGGACGCGGGCCTGCGCCTCGGCGACGGGGATCATCAGGCGCCGGCCCGGAACTCGCCAGACCTGCCGCCATCCTTGTGGACGAGGCGGATGTCGGTGATCCGCATCCCCCGATCGATGGCCTTGCACATGTCGTAGACGGTCAATGCTGCCACCGACACGGCGGTCAGCGCTTCCATCTCGACACCGGTCTGGCCGGTGGTCCGGCACGTCGCGGTGATGGCGATCGCCGACGCGTCGGCGTCGGCCCGCAGCTCGACCTCGACGGCGCTCAACGGCAGCGGGTGGCACAAGGGCACCAGATCGGCGGTGCGCTTCGCCCCCATGATCCCGGCCAGCTGGGCGACGGCCAGCACGTCGCCCTTGCGGAAACCGCGAGCCTCGATCAGCCGGATGGTCTCCGCAGCGGCGACGACCCGACCGGAGGCCGTCGCCGTTCGCCGCGTGACCGGCTTGTCGCCGACGTCGACCATGACGGCGTTGCCGGCCGCGTCGAAGTGGGTGAGGCCGCTCAAGCCGCCTTGTCCAGGCCGAGCAGCGCGCGGGTGGCGCCGGTCACGTCCGGCTGCCGCATCAGCGATTCGCCGACGAGGAAGGCGCGCGCACCGACGCGCTGCATCCGCTGCAGGTCGGCCAGCGTGCCGAGGCCGCTCTCGGCGACGAGCAGCTGGTCCGCCGGGACCCGCGGCGCCAGGGCCTCGGTCGTGGCGAGGTCGACCTTGAGGGTCTTCAGGTTGCGGTTGTTGATCCCGATCAGGGTCCCGCCGACCGTGAGCGCGCGGTCGAGCTCCTCGCCGTCATGGACCTCGACGAGGACGTCCATGCCGAGATCGCGGGCGAGCGCGGCGAGGTCGCGGGCCAGCATGTCGTCGAGGCAGGCCATGATCAGCAGGATGCAGTCCGCGCCCAGGACCCGCGCCTCGACCACCTGGTAGGGATCGATGGTGAAGTCCTTGCGCAGGACCGGCAGCGGGACAGCCGCGCGGGCGGCCTGGAGATAGCCGTCGGCGCCCTGGAAGAACGGCTCGTCGGTCAGCACCGACAGGCAGGCGGCGCCGCCCGCGCGATAGGCGACGGCCAACGACGGCGGGTCGAAGTCGGCGCGGATCAGGCCCTTGCTCGGCGAGGCCTTCTTGATCTCGGCGATCAGCGCGGGACGCGTCGCCGCGGCCTGGCGCAGCGCGGCCGCGAAGCCGCGTACGGGCGACGCCACGGCCAGCCGGTCGCTGAGCTCGGCGCCGGAGGTACGCGCCTTGCACGACGCGACGTGCTCGCGCTTCACCTCGACGATGCGGGCAAGGACGTCCGCCATCAGTCCGGCTTCTCGTTGGTGATCCTGACCAGACGCTCGAGCGCCGTGGCGGCGGCGCCGCTGTCGATCGAGGCCTGCGCATGCCTGGCCCCCTCGGCGAGGCTCGCGGCGCGCCCGGCGACGACCAGCGCGCCCGCCGTGCTCAGTACGACGGCGTCGCGGAACGGTCCCTTCAGCCCGCTCAGCACGGCGCGGATGGCCTCGGCATTGTGCTCGGCGTCGCCACCCTTGAGGTCGGCCAGCGAGGCGCGCGGCAGGCCGGCTTCCTCCGGCGTGACCTCGAAGGTGCGGACGCGGGCGCCATCCCATTCGGCGACGAGGCTGGGGCCGGTGGTTGTCAGCTCGTCCAGACCCTGGCCGTGCACCACCCAGGCCCGCTCGCTGCCGAGGCGGCCGAGCACATTGGCCAGGGGCTCCACCCATTCGGCCGCGAAGACTCCCATCAGCTGGCGTTTCACCCCGGCCGGATTGGCGAGCGGGCCCAGCAGGTTGAAGATTGTCCGCGTGCCGAGCTCGACGCGCGGCCCGGCGACGTGGCGCATCGCCCCGTGATGGCGCGGTGCCATCATGAAGCCGACACCCGCCTCGCGGATCGCCTGCTCGGTCAGCGCCATGTCGCAGTCGATGTTGACGCCCAGCGCCTGGAGGACGTCGGACGAGCCGGAGCGCGACGACAGGCCGCGATTGCCGTGCTTGGCGACCGGCACGCCGCAGCCGGCAACGACCAGCGCCGCTGCGGTCGAGATGTTGTAGGTGCCTGACGAATCGCCACCGGTGCCGCAGGTGTCGATGGCGCCGGCTGGGGCGCTGACGCGCGTCATCCGCTCGCGCAGCGCCATGGCGCCGGCGGTGATCTCGTCGAGCGTCTCGCCGCGAACCCGCAGCGCAATCAGCAGGCCCGCCATCTGTGCCGGCGTCGCGTTGCCGGTCATCATCAGGTCAAAGGCGTCGTGCGCTTCGTCGAGGGTCAGCGGCGACCCGGTGGCGGCCCGCCCGATCAGCTGCTTGAAGCGCTGCAGCTCGGCGGTCATGCCTGCCCTCCGGTCCGGGTCATGGCGAGGAAATTGGCCAGCAGGCGATGGCCGTGCTCGCTCTCGATGCTCTCGGGATGGAACTGGACACCGTGCACCGGCAGCTCGCGGTGACGGATTCCCATGATCGTTCCGTCCTCGGTCCTGGCATTGACGACCAATGCGGGAGGGACGGTCTCGGGCATCGCCACCAGCGAATGATAGCGGGTCGCACGGAATGGCGACGGAAGGCCGCGGAATACGCCGGTGCCGTCATGCGTTATCGACGACAGCTTGCCGTGCATCACCTGCCGCGCACGACCGACGGTTGCGCCGAATGCCTGGGAGATCGCCTGGTGGCCGAGGCAGACACCGAGAACCGGGCAGCGCGTGGCGGCGCGCTCGATGAGGGCCAGCGAGATACCGGCCCTGTCCGGATCGCAGGGACCGGGCGACACCACGATGCCTTCAGGCTCGAGGCCCAGCGCCTCGTCGACACTCAGGGCGTCGTTGCGCCGTACCTCGACCCGGGCCCCGAGCTCACCCAGGTAGTGATACAGGTTGTAGGTGAAGCTGTCGTAGTTATCGATCAGCAGCAGCATGATGCACCGTGCCCCCTCGGGCAGCAGGCCCTTGCGGCGGCGCGCAGGAAACCCGTGCGCAGATGTCACGTCAAGGCGATCCGCGACGTCCACGCCTGTGACGCGCTTCACACTGCACTGCACAAAATCCATGATAGGACCCGCTGCCCGTGGTGAGGGAGACGTAGGCTGCCGACGAAGGCGCGCACCTTGGTACGTCGCATGCTGGAAGGAAGGGACCCCTACCGGCCGCGGCATCCTGTGAACGCACGCCGCCGGCGACTGCGCCGGCGGCTCATCCTTCTGGCCGTCTGCGCCATTGCCCTGGCCCCGCTGTTCGTCCGGTCCGGCGGCCCGCCCAAAACCGCCGTCGAGTCGGCGGAGGCTCCGCCAGCCACGCCGGCGGTGCTGCCGGAGTACGGGGATCGCCTCGTCCTGAAGGCACCGGAGCCGTCGGACGAGCCGACGCGGAAGCCCGCGGTCGAGGTTCCACCGGCGCCAGCGGTCGCGGTCCCGAAGATCGAGACGCCCGCTCTGCCGCCCGCAGCGCCTGCCCGGATCTTGCAGGCGCCCGAAGCGGCGCCCACCGTCGCGAGCCCAACGCCGGCACCGCCGCCCGAGGCGGTGACCGAGGCCGTACCGTCCGCTCCGCCACAGGCGGAACCCGCGCCGCTGCCTGAGCCTGTCACCGCGCCGGTCGAGGTGGCCCGGCAGCTCGCCGATGAAGAGCCGCCGGCGGCCGTTCCGCTGCCGCGACCCGTCGAGATGGTCGAGCAGGCGCCGGTCCCCGAGGGGCCGACGGAGATCCCGGCCGAGGAAGCGGCGGATCCCGTCGCTGCCGGCGAGACCGGCCAGGAGCTCGCCCTCGTCGCCCCCGAGCCGCGGATCGAGATGGATGCGCACGCCGCGCCGGTGGTGACGCCGCCCGGTCCGCGGCCCCGGCTGCCGCCGGACGAGCCGCCCGCCATGCGGCCGGGCAGCGGGACGATCGCGCTGATCATCGACGATGTCGGGCCGGCGCCGGCGTGGTCGCGCCGGGCGCTGGCGCTGCCCGGCCCGCTGACGATGGCGTTCCTGCCCTATGCCGACGACCTGGACGCGCTGACCGCACAGGCCCGCAGCCGCGGCCACGACATCTTCCTGCACATGCCGATGCAGCCGATCGGCCGCGAGGATCCTGGCCCCAACGCCCTGCTCGACGGGATGGACGCCGCGACCCTGCGCCAGCGGCTCACCTGGGCGATCGGCCGCGTCAGCGGTGCGATCGGCATGAACAACCACATGGGCAGCCGGCTGACGGCCGAGCCGGAGGCGATGGCGACGGTGATGGACGTGCTCCGCGAGCACGACCTCGCCTTCGTCGACAGCCGGACCAGCCCGCGCTCGGTCGCCGACGGGGCCGCCGAGAAGGCCGGCATCGCGCATGTCGGACGCGACGTGTTTCTCGACCACTTCCCGGGTTCCGCCTTCGTCAGACGGCAGCTCGCCGAGGTCGAGCGTCAGGCCCGCACGAATGGCAGCGTCGTCGCCATCGGCCACCCGCTGCCGGCGACGCTGGAGGTCCTCGAGTCCTGGATTCCGGCGGCGAAGGCCCGAGGGTTCCGCTTCGTCGGGGTCAGCCGGATCATCGCCGACCGCACCTGCACCAAGGCGCCACGCCCGGGCTGTCCGTCCGAGCTGACGCGCGTTGCCGCGAAGGCGACGGCGCCCTGACCGCCTAGCGCCGTGCGCTGGCGAAGCGCACCGCTTCCTCGGCCGCGCGGATCAGGGCCCGGGCCTTGTTGCAGCTCTCCTGGAACTCGGCCTCGGGGTCGCTGTCGTAGACCACGCCGCCGCCCGCCTGGACGTACATGGTGCCGTCCTTCACGAGGGCGGTACGCAGCGCGATGCAGGTATCGAGCGAGCCGTCGCAACCGAAATAGCCGACCGCCCCGCCGTAGAACCCGCGGCGCTCCGGCTCGAGCTCGTCGATGATCTCCATCGCCCGCACCTTCGGCGCTCCGCTGACCGTCCCGGCGGGGAAGCCGGCGATCAGGGCGTCCAGCGCATCGAATTCCGGACGGATGCGACCCTCGACGTTCGAGACGATGTGCATCACGTGGCTGTAGCGCTCGATGGTCATCTTCTCGGTGACGGTGACCGAGCCGATCTCGGCCACCCGGCCGACGTCGTTGCGGCCGAGGTCGAGCAGCATCAGGTGCTCGGCCAGCTCCTTCGGATCGGCAAGGAGCTCGCGGGCCAGCGCCTCGTCCGTGGCGCGGTCGCTGCCCCGCGGGCGCGTGCCGGCGAGCGGGCGGATGGTGATCTTGCCGTCGCGCAGCCGGACGAGGATCTCGGGGCTGGAGCCGACGAGCGCGTAGCCGTCGAGATCGAGGAAGAACAGGAAGGGCGACGGATTCAGCCGGCGCAGCGCCCGGTAGAGCGCGAAGGGCGGCAGCTCGAACGGGACGGCGAAGCGCTGGCCGGGCACCACCTGGAAGATGTCGCCGGCGCGGATGTACTCCTTCGACTTCTCGACCATCGCGTGGAACTGCTCGCGGGTCATGTTGCTGACCGGCGTCGGCGGCGGGCTGCTGCTGCGCCGGGCGCCATGGCCGACGCCGCGGTCGAACTCGTCGACCGCGTCGGCAAGGCGCTCGCAGGCCAGCGCGTAGGCACGTTCCGCCGACAGCTGCGGGTCCGGCCAGACCGGCGTGACGACAGTGATCCGGTCGAGGATGTTGTCGAAAATCGCGACGAGGGTGGGGCGCAGGAAGACGGCGTCCGGCAGGTCGAGCCGGTCGACCGTGTGCGACGGCAGCCGCTCCATCAGGCGGACCATGTCGTAGCCGAGCTGGCCGAACAGGCCGGCCGCCATCGGCGGCAGGTCGGCGGGCAGCTCGATCCGGCACTCGCGGATGAGCGCGCGCAGGCTGTCCAGCGACGGCAGGGCCTCGGGCACGAAGGCATCGCGATCGGCACGGGCGCGCCGGTTGATCTCGGCCCGGTTGCCGCGGCAGCGCCAGACGAGGTCGGGCTTCAGCCCGATGATCGAGTAGCGGCCGCGGACGGCACCGCCTTCGACGCTCTCCAGGAGGAAGCTGTAGGGCCGTCCCTCGGCGAGCTTGAGCATCGCCGAGACCGGCGTCTCGAGGTCGGCCAGCAGCGTCGTCGCCACGACCTGCGCCTTGCCGGCGGCATAGACGCTGGCGAAGTCCTCGGCCGATGGCGTCGTCTGCATCGCCTAGCCCTCCTCGGCCCGCACCGTGGCGTCGAAGAGGTTCTGGTTGATCAGCGGCGGGAAGCGCAGCCGCAGGGCCGCCTGGTACTGCTCCAGCACGTCGCTGCGCAGGGCACGGGCAAGGTCGCGCTGGGCGGCGGCCAGGTCCGTCGGCGGCTCCGGACGGTCGACCGTGTCGAGCGCCACGACCGCGATTCCGTCGGCGAGCGTCGCAACCTCGGCGCCGACCTTGCCGGGCTCGGTCGCGAACAGGAGTTCGGTGGCGGCGACGAAGGGATCCTCGACGCCGCGACCCTGCCGGCGCGTCGCCGGCACGGGACGCAGCTCGCTCTCGGCTGTCGCCGCCTGCAGCGATTCCAGCGTCTCGCCGGCCTGGGCCCGCGCCAGCAGCTCCTTCGCCTTGGCGTCGGCCGCCTTCTGCCGCTCGTCCTGCTGCCAGGCGGCAGCGAGCTCGCTGCGCACCTCCTCCAGCGGACGGGTGGCCGCCGGCTGGATGGCATCGACGCGGACCATGAAGTAGCCGCCGTCCGGGGTCTCGCCGAGCGAAGGAACCTCGTTCTGCGTGGCGGCGAAGGCCTTCTGCAGCACCTCCGGACCGATGCCGTCGGCGACGATGGCCATGCCGTCGGCACCGCGGCCCTGGCTGTCGGTGCCGGTCACCTTCTGCACGCTGGCGCCGACGGTGGCGGCGGCGTCCTCGAGGCTGGCGCCGCCGGCGATCGCATCCTCGAGCTTGTTGGCGAGATCGGGCAGGCGGTCGGTCGCGCCGTGCAGCCGCAGCTCCTGCTCGAGCTCGGCACGCTTGGCCTCGAACGGGATCGTCGCCGGCGGCACGACCTCGTCGAGGCGGAAGATGTGCCAGCCGAAGGCGCTCTTGACCGGCGCGCTGTACTGCTCGGCCGCCATCGCGAAGATCGCGTCGCCGAGCTCCGGCGGCAGCTGGTCGCGGGCCATGGCGCCGAGCTTCTCGGTGGTCACTCCCTTGGCGGCGAGCTGCCGGGCGACGTCCGGCATCGCCTGGCCGGCGGCCAGCAGCGTCGCCGCCTCCTTGGCGACGTCCTCGCTGGTGGCGAGCAGCTGCTCGACGACCCGCTTCTCGGGCGCCTGGAACTCGGCGATCCGCGCGTCGTACTCGGCACGAACCTGATCCTCGCTCACCTCCACCTCGGCGGCGAGGTCGGCCGGGCGGAGCAGCAGGACGCTGACGTCGCGGCGCTCCGGCGCCTGCCAGCGGTCCTTGGTCTGCTCGAGATAGGCCTGCAGCGTCGCGTCGTCCGGCTCGGCCACGGACATGGCGTCGAAGCGCACCACCAGCGCCCGCCCGGCCCGCGTCTCGTTGTCGTAGAGCCAGAGCTGGCGGGCGAGGACCGCCGGCGCGACCACCGGGTCGGCGATCCCGCGCACCATCTCCCGCCGCACCATCTCGGCGCGCATGTCCTCGAGGTACTGGTCCTCGGTGAGGCCGAGCGACCGGGCCATCAGGGCGACGCGCTCGCGGTCGAAGCCCGTGTCGCTGCGGAACGCCGGGATGTCGCGGACGCGTGCACCCAGGGTCTCGTCCGAGACGGTGATGCCGAGCTCGGCGGCATGGGCGTCGACCAGCCGCTGCGCCACGAGGCCCTGCAGCGACTGCTGCATCACGCCAAGCTGCACCGCCTGGCGTCGGTCGATGGCGCCGCCGGCCTGCTCCTGCAGGCGGCGATAGTCTTCGTCGAAGGCCCGGCGCAACTGGACGCTGCTGATCTCCTGGTCGCCGACCGTGACCACCGCATCGCCGCCGAAGCCGCCGCGCAGCACGTCGCCGATGCCCCAGATCGCGAACGCGACGATGAGCAGGCCCAGCATGATGCGGACCGGCCAGCCGGTGAGGTGTTCGCGGAACGAGTCGAGCATGGAAAGAAACCGATACGCGGGGCGCCAGATTGGCGGCGGACAATAGGGAGGGCGCACCGCAGCGGCAATCCGCTTGTCGCTGGCCCGACAGCTTGGACGTCCAAAACGCTTGTGCTACACGGCGCCCGGCTTTCGGATCGAAGGGTCGTCGATGGCGTTCGCCCGGCCGCTCGTGTTCGGCAATTGGAAGATGAACGGCCTGCGGTCGGACGGTCTGGCCCTCGCTTCGGCGGTGGCGGCGGGAGCCCGTTCGGCCAGGGGAACGCTGGCCGTGTTCCCGCCGGCGACGATCCTCGGCGAGGTTGCGGGCAGGATCGCCGGCAGCGGTGTGCTGGCAGGCGGCCAGGACTGCCACGAGCGTCCGTCCGGTGCGTTCACGGGCAGCCTGTCGGCGGGCATGCTGAAGGATGTCGGCGCGGCGGCCGTGCTGGCGGGCCATTCGGAACGGCGGCATGGTCTGGGCGAGACCGACGCGATGGTCCGGGCCAAGGCCGAGGCGGCGCTGGCGGCGGGTCTCATCGTCGTCGTCTGCATCGGCGAGACCGAGCAGGAATGGCTGGACGGCAAGACGCTGTCGCGGCTGGAGGAGCAGCTGGCCGGCAGCCTGCCACGCGAGGCGACGGCCGAAACCGTCGTCGTCGCCTACGAGCCGGTCTGGGCGATCGGCACCGGACGTACCGCGGCGCCCGCCGACATCGCCCGGGTGCACGCCCATCTGCGCCGGCTGCTGGTGGCCAGGCTGCCGGACGGGGCGGCGCTGCGGCTGCTCTACGGCGGCTCGGTGAAGGCATCGAATGCGGCCGAGATCATGGCGCAGCCGGATGTCGACGGGGTGCTGGTCGGCGGCGCCAGTCTGGTGGCGGACGAGTTTCTCGCCATCTCTAGGGCCGGTGCCGGCGCCTGAGGCGCGGCCGGCGCCACCTCCGGGGTCGGGCGGTGGCTGAAAGGTTCGGGATCTGACATGTCTACGGTGATTCTGGTCATTCATCTCCTGCTGGCGATCGCGCTGGTTAGCGTGATCCTGCTCCAGCGCAGCGAGGGCGGGGCCCTCGGCATCGGCGGTGGCGGTGCCGGCAGCCTGCTGAGCGTGCGCGGCGGCGCCAATCTCCTGACCCGTGCCACGGCGATCCTGGCGACGGCCTTCGTCTGCACGAGCATGCTGCTCGCCATCCTCGCGGCGCAGTCGCGCGGCCCGTCGTCGATCCTCGACGCGCCGGCGCCGACCGCGCCCGCCGAGCCGGCTCCGGCCGCTCCGGCGCAGCCGTCTGCCCCGGTGGCCAACTGAGCCCCGCGGCGCCGGCGCGGATGACCCGCTTCGTCTTCATCACCGGAGGGGTCGTCTCCTCGCTCGGCAAGGGACTGGCCGCCGCCGCCCTCGGCTCGCTCCTGCAGCTGCGCGGCTACAAGGTCAGGCTGCGCAAGCTCGATCCCTACCTCAACGTCGACCCCGGGACGATGTCGCCGTACCAGCACGGCGAGGTCTTCGTCACCGACGACGGCGCCGAGACCGACCTCGATCTCGGCCACTACGAGCGCTTCACGGGCGTGCCGGCGAAGGCCGCCGATTCGGTGTCGTCGGGCCGGATCTTCTGGACCGTGCTGACCCGTGAGCGCCATGGCGACTATCTCGGCGGCACCGTCCAGGTCATTCCGCACGTCACCAACGCCATCAAGGAGTTCATCGCCCGCGACACGAGCGATGCCGACATCGTCATCTGCGAGATCGGCGGCACGGTCGGCGACATCGAGGGCCTGCCGTTCCTGGAGGCGATCCGCCAGTTCTCGCTCGAGCGCGAGCGCGGCACCGTCGCCTTCATGCACGTCACGCTGGTGCCCTACATCGCCTCGGCCCGCGAGCTGAAGACCAAGCCGACGCAGCATTCGGTGCGCGACCTGCGCGCCACCGGCATCCAGCCGGACATCCTCGTCTGCCGTTCGGAGCACCCGATTCCCGAGGACGCGCGCCGCAAGATCGCGCTCCAGTGCAGCGTCCGCGAGGAGGCGGTCATCCCGGCACTCGACGCCGCGTCGATCTACGAGGTGCCGATCAACTACCATGCCGAGGGCATGGACCTGCAGCTGCTGAAGGTGCTGGGCCTGCCGACCGAGCCGCTGCCGGATCTCACCAGCTGGCGCAACATCGTGGCGCGCGCGCGGCGGCCCGAAGGCGACGTGCACATCGCCATCGTCGGCAAGTACACGGGCCTGCTCGACGCCTACAAGTCGCTGAACGAGGCGCTGATCCACGGCGGCATCGCCAACAACGTACGCGTCCATCTGCGCTGGATCGACGCCGAGGAGTTCGGCCGCGCCGACGTCACCGACGTGCTGCACGGGGTCAGCGGGATCCTCGTCCCCGGCGGCTTCGGCGAGCGCGGCTCGGAGGGCAAGATTGCGGCCGTCACCTACGCCCGCAACGAGGAGCTGCCGTTCCTCGGCATCTGCTTCGGCATGCAGCTGGCCTGCGTCGAGGCGGCGCGCCGGGCCGGCATCAACGGCGCCAGCTCGACAGAGTTCGGCCCGTGCGCCGACCCGATCGTTGGCCTGCTCACCGAGTGGGACAAGGAAGGGGCCCTGCAGCGCCGCGAGGCCGGCGGCGATCTCGGCGGCACGATGCGGCTCGGCGCCTATACCTGCCAGATCGAGCCGGGCAGCCTCGCCAGCCGGATCTATGGCAGCACCGAGATCAGCGAGCGCCACCGGCATCGCTACGAGGTGAACATCAACTACCGTCCGGTGCTCGAGCAGGCGGGCCTGCGCTTCTCCGGTATGTCGCCCGACGGGCGGCTGCCGGAGATCGTCGAGCTGCCCGACCATCCCTGGTTCGTCGGCGTGCAGTTCCATCCGGAGCTGAAGTCGCGGCCGTTCGCGCCGCACCCGCTGTTCGCCGCATTCGTCCGCGCCGCCCTCGAGCAGGCAAGGCTGGTATGACCATGGCTACGGCCCCGCACACCGTCACCGTCGGCAACGTCAGGATCGCGGCCAACCTGCCGTTCGCCCTGATCGCCGGGCCCTGTGCCATCGAGAGTCGCGAGCACGCCCTGTTCATGGCGGGCGAGCTCAAGCGCATCTGCGGCGACCTCGGCATCCCGCTGATCTTCAAGAGCTCGTTCGACAAGGCCAACCGCACCAGCGCCACCACGGGGCGTGGGCTCGGCCTCGAGCGCGGGCTCGAGATCCTGGCCGAGGTCAAGGCGACGCACGGCCTGCCAGTGCTGACCGACGTCCACGAGAGCTGGCAGTGCGCGCCGGTGGGCGAGGTCTGCGACGTGCTGCAGATTCCCGCCTTCCTCTGCCGCCAGACCGACCTGCTCGCCGCCGCCGCCAAGACCGGGCGGGCCATCAACGTCAAGAAGGGTCAGTTCCTTGCACCTTGGGACATGGTGCAGGTGGCGGCCAAGCTCGAGAGCTTCGGCTCCGAGCGCATTCTCGTCTGCGAGCGCGGCGCCTCGTTCGGCTACAACACGCTGGTTTCCGACATGCGCGCGCTGCCGCAGCTGGCCGCGACCGGCTGGCCGGTGATCTTCGACGCCACCCACTCGGTGCAGCAGCCGGGCGGCCTCGGCGGCCGCAGCGGCGGCCAGCGCGAGTTCGTGCCGGTGCTGGCCCGGGCGGCTTTGGCCGTCGGCGTCGCCGGCGTGTTCATCGAGACCCACGACCAGCCCGACAAGGCAATCAGCGACGGCCCGAACATGGTGCCGCTCGCCGCCATGCCCGGCCTGCTCGGCCAACTGAAGCGATTCGACGCGCTGGCCAAGGAATTGCCGCTGCCGCAGTTCTGAGCTGCGCCACGATCATTGGAAGGAGCCTTCATGGAAGACCTGGAGATCGCGCGCATCCACGGCCGCGAGGTGCTCGACAGCCGCGGCAACCCGACGGTCGAGGTCGACGTCCGGCTGATCGGCGGTGGCCGCGGGCGCGCGACGGTGCCGTCGGGCGCGTCGACCGGCTCCCGCGAGGCCCTCGAGCTGCGTGACGGCGATGCCGGCCGCTATCTCGGCAAGGGCGTTCGCCGCGCGGTCGAGGCCGTCAATGGCGAGATCTCGGATCTCCTCACCGGCTTCAACGCCCTCGACCAGGCCGGCATCGACGCCGCCATGATCCAGCTCGACGGGACCGAGGCGAAGAGCCGGCTGGGTGCCAACGCCATCCTCGGCGTGAGCCTCGCCGTCGCCAAGGCGGCGGCCGATGCGGTCGGTCTGCCCCTCTACCGCTACCTCGGCGGCGTCGGTGCCCGCACGCTTCCCGTGCCGATGATGAACGTCATCAATGGCGGGGCGCACGCCGACAACCCGATCGACATCCAGGAATTCATGGTGATGCCGGTGGGTGCCGCGAGCTTCGCGGACGCGCTGCGCATGGGTGCCGAGGTCTTCCACGCGCTGAAGAAGGCGCTGAAGAGCGCCGGCCACAACACCAATGTCGGCGACGAGGGCGGCTTCGCGCCGAACCTCGCCAGCGCCGAGGAAGCGCTGTCGTTCCTCGACAAGGCGGTGATCTCGGCGGGCTACAAGGTCGGCGACGACATCGTCTTCGCGCTGGACTGCGCCAGCAGCGAGTTCTTCAAGGACGGCAAGTACGAGCTCGAGGGCGAGGGCAAGTCGCTCGATCCGGCCGGCATGGTGCGCTGGCTCGAGGGCTTGTGCGCCAAGTTCCCGATCGTCTCGATCGAGGACGGCATGGCCGAGGGCGACTGGGACGGCTGGAAGGCGCTGACCGATGCGCTCGGCGGCAAGGTGCAGCTGGTCGGCGACGACCTGTTCGTCACCAATCCGGGCATCCTGCGCGAGGGCATCGCCAAGGGCATCGCCAACGCGATCCTGATCAAGGTCAACCAGATCGGCTCGCTGAGCGAGACCCTGGACGCCATGCAGGTCGCCTCGCTGGCCGGCTACCGCTCGATCGTCTCGCACCGCTCGGGCGAGAGCGAGGACGCGACGATCGCCGACCTCGCGGTCGCCACCTCGTGCGGGCAGATCAAGACCGGCTCGCTTTCGCGCTCCGACAGGCTTGCTAAGTACAACCAGCTTCTGCGTATTGAGGAGGAGCTGGGGGCCGGAGCGCGCTATCTCGGTCGCGCCGCCCTCGCGAGGGGCTGACCGGCGTGAACCTGCGGGGTCTCCTGGCCATCGACTGGATGCCGCTGCGGCGCATGCTGAAGCGGCGCTGGGTGCCGGTGATCCTGATCCTGGGCCTCGCCTATTTCGGCTGGCACGGCATCCATGGCGGCCGCGGCCTCATCGCCTGGCTCGACCTCAATCGTGAGGTCGAGCTGGTGAAGGCGGAGCTGGAGCAGGTCCGCGGCGAGCGCCAGACGCTCGAGCGGCGGATCGCCGGGCTGCAGCCGGACGCCATCGACCCCGACATGCTCGACGAGGAGCTGCGCAAGCTCGGCTACATCGGCGAGCGGGAGGTGTTGATCCTGGTGCCGCGTGCGGAGGAGCCCGCGCGCTAGCCGCCATTCGTCAGGTGCATGGGCCTATGGCGCCCGCAGGCTACGCAGCCTGAGGGGGCCGTGGTAGCCGACCGCCGCCCTTGCAGAGCAGGGGCTGTCGAGATCAGATGCCGGCAGGCGGGTCCGCCGACGGCAGAGAACGATGTGGGAGAGCGCTGCAATGGCCGCACGCAAGCGTCAGGGCAAGCCCGCGGTAGGTGCCGCACCGGCGACCGGACCGTCGGCCGACACGCTGCTCGCCTACTATCGCGAGATGCTGCTGATCCGCCGCTTCGAGGAAAAGGCCGGCCAGCTCTACGGCATGGGCCTCATCGGTGGCTTCTGCCACCTCTACATCGGCCAGGAGGCCGTCGCGGTCGGCATCCAGCACGCCCTGAAGACCGGCGACTCGGTGATCACCGGCTACCGTGACCACGGCCACATGCTGGTCTGCGGCATGGATCCGCGCCGCGTCATGGCCGAGCTGACCGGACGCATCGGCGGCTACTCCAAGGGCAAGGGTGGCTCGATGCACATGTTCGCCCGCGATGTCGGCTTCTACGGCGGGCACGGCATCGTCGGCGGCCAGGTCCCGCTCGGCACCGGCATCGCCTTCGCCCACAAGTACCGCGAGGATGGCGGCGTCTGCGTCGCCTACATGGGCGACGGTGCCGTCAACCAGGGCCAAGTCTACGAGAGCTTCAACATGGCGGCGCTGTGGAAGCTGCCGGTGCTCTACGTGATCGAGAACAACCGCTACGCCATGGGCACCTCGGAGAACCGGCACGCGGCGGTGCCGCAGCTCTACAAGCGCGGCGAGGCCTACGGCATCCCCGGCGTCGAGGTCGACGGCATGAACGTGTCGGCGGTCCACGCCGCGGCCGTCGAGGCGGTCGAGCATGTCCGCAGCGGCAAGGGGCCGATGATCCTCGAGGCGATGACCTACCGCTATCGCGGCCACTCGATGTCCGATCCCGCCAAGTACCGGACCAAGGAAGAGGTCCAGGAGATGCGCGAGCGGCACGACCCGATCGAGGGCCTCAAGAAGGTGCTGGTCGACAGCGGGGTCGGCAACGACGACACGTTCAAGGCGATCGACAAGGAGATCCGCGACATCGTCAACGAGGCGGCACGCTTCGCCCAGGACAGCCCGGAGCCCGATCCGTCCGAGCTGTGGACGGATGTGCTGGTGGACGCCTGAGGCCGCGGGAGAGACGACGATGCCGATCGAGATCCTGATGCCGGCGCTGTCGCCGACCATGACCGAGGGCAACCTCGCCAAGTGGCTGAAGAACGAGGGTGACACGATCAGGTCCGGCGACGTGATCGCCGAGATCGAGACCGACAAGGCGACGATGGAAGTCGAGGCGGTCGACGAGGGGACGCTGGGCAAGATCCTGGTCCCCGCCGGGACCGAGGCCGTCAAGGTCAACACGCCGATCGCCGTGCTGCTGGCCGAGGGCGAGGACGCCGCGGCGGCATCGGGCGCTACGGCCCAGGCGACGCCCACGGCACCGCCGGCCGCCGCGCCGGCCCCGGCTGCCGCGCCGGTGGCGGCACCCGCCATCGTCGGCAAGGCCGAGGAGCCGGACGAGCCCGAGGTTCCGGCCGGCACCGAGATGGTCAAGCAGACGGTCCGCGAGGCCCTGCGCGACGCCATGGCCGAGGAGATGCGGCGCGACCCGCACGTCTTCCTGATGGGCGAGGAGGTCGCCGAGTACCAGGGCGCCTACAAGGTCAGCCAGGGGCTCCTCCAGGAGTTCGGGCCGAAGCGGATCATCGACACGCCCATCACCGAGTACGGCTTCGCCGGCCTCGGCGTCGGTGCCGCGATGGCGGGGCTGCGGCCCATCGTCGAGTTCATGACGTGGAACTTCGCCATGCAGGCGATCGACCACATCATCAACTCCGCGGCCAAGACGCTCTACATGGCCGGCGGCGGCATGGGCTCGCCGATCGTCTTCCGCGGACCCAACGGTGCCGCCGCCCGCGTCGCCGCGCAGCACAGCCAGGAATACTCGACCTGGTACGGCCACTGCCCGGGCCTCAAGGTCGTGGCGCCCTATTCGGCGGCCGATGCCAAGGGCCTGCTCAAGGCCGCGATCCGCGATCCCAACCCGGTGGTGTTCCTCGAGAACGAGGTGCTCTACGGGCACAGCTTCGAGGTCCCGAAGGTCGACGACTTCGTCCTGCCGATCGGCAAGGCCAAGGTCGTCCGCAAGGGCAGCCACGTCACCATCACCGCCTTCTCGCTGATGGTCGAGCGGGCCCTGAAGGCGGCCGAGCTGCTGGCGGCCGAAGGGATCGAGGCCGAGGTCATCGACCTGCGCTCGATCCGTCCGCTCGACACCGCCACGGTCGTGAAGTCGGTCAAGAAGACCAACCGCCTCGTCTCGGTCGAGGAAGGCTGGCCGCGCTTCGGCATGGGCTCGGAGATGGCGGCGGTGATGATGGAGGAGGCGTTCGACTGGCTCGACGCACCGGTGAAGCGGGTGCACGGCCTCGACGTGCCGATGCCCTACGCCGCCAACCTGGAGCGCCTTGCCGTGCCGCAGGCCGACCACATCGTCGCCGCGGCCAAGGACGTGCTGTACCGCAGCTGAGACGCCGGACCTGCGGGGAGGAACGCGCATGCCGATCGAGATCCTGATGCCGGCGCTGTCGCCGACCATGACCGAGGGCAACCTCGCGAAATGGCTGAAGAAGGAAGGCGACCCGATCAGGTCCGGCGACGTGATCGCCGAGATCGAGACCGACAAGGCGACGATGGAGGTCGAGGCGGTCGACGAGGGGACGCTGGGCAAGATCCTGGTCCCCGCCGGGACCGAGGCCGTCAAGGTGAACCAGCCGATCGCCGTGCTGCTGGGCGAGGGGGAAGATGCCTCCGCCCTGTCGGCAGCGCCCAAGGCGGCGGCTGCTCCAGCACCGGCCGCGGCACCTGCCGCGCCCCAGGCCGCCGCTCCGGCGGCCGCCCCTGCTGCGGCCGCTCCGGCCACCGGCAACGGCAAGGCCGCCGGCGACCGCATCTTCGCCAGTCCGCTCGCCAAGCGCCTCGCCAAGCTCGCCGGCATCGACCTTGCCGGGGTCGCCGGCACCGGGCCGCACGGCCGCATCGTCAAGGCCGACGTCGAGAAGGCATCGGGTGCGCCCAAGGCTGCCCCGGCCACGGCGCCTGCCGCTGCGGCTCCTGCCGCCGCCGCCGCTCCGCCTGCCGCCGCTGCTGTACCTGCACCGGCTCCGGTCGGGGCGCCCAGCGCGCCGCACCGCGAGGTGACGCTCTCCAACATGCGCAAGGTCATCGCCCGGCGGCTCGCCGAGTCGAAGCAGACCGTGCCGCATTTCTACCTGTCGGTCGACGTCGAGCTCGACGCGCTGCTCAAGCTCCGCGCCGACCTCAACGGCCGCAAGGGCGCCGACTACAAGCTCTCGGTCAACGACCTCGTCATCAAGGCGACGGCCATCGCCATCCGCCGCAAGCCGGCGGTCAACGCCTACTGGGGCGGCGACAAGGTCTTCGAGCTGCTCGACATCGACGTGTCGGTGGCGGTCGCCATCGAGGGCGGGCTGATCACCCCGATCATCCGCAAGGCCGACCAGAAGGGCCTGGCCACCATCTCGGCCGAGATGAAGGACCTCGCCGCCCGGGCCAAGGCCGGCAAGCTCAAGCCCGAGGAGTTCCAGGGCGGCGGCTTCTCGATCTCGAACCTCGGCATGTACGGGATCAAGGAGTTCGCGGCGGTCATCAACCCGCCGCAGAGCTGCATCCTGGCCGTCGGTGCCGGCGAGCAGCGGCCGGTGGTCAAGAACAATGCCCTGGCGATCGCCACGGTGATGACCGTGACGCTGTCGGTCGACCATCGCGTCGTCGACGGTGCCCTCGGCGCCGAATGGCTCCAGGAGTTCAAGGCGCTGATCGAGGATCCGATCTCGCTGATGCTGTGAGGGCAGGGCGGCTGCGGCCGCTCCGGCACCGGCGACAAGACAAGGGAGTTGGCTGATGCCGCAGGCATTCGATCTGGTCGTCGTCGGCGGCGGCCCCGGCGGCTACGTCGCGGCGATCCGCGCTGCCCAGCTCGGCATGAAGGTCGGGCTGGTCGAGCGCGAGCACCTGGGCGGGATCTGCCTCAACTGGGGCTGCATCCCGACCAAGGCCCTGCTGCGCTCGGGCGAGGTCCTTGACCTCATGCGGCACGCCAAGGATTTCGGCCTCGCCGTCGACAATCCGCGGTTCGACGGCGCCGCCGTCGTCAAGCGCTCGCGCGGCGTGGCAACCCAGCTGAGCCGCGGCGTCGCCCACCTGCTCAAGAAGAACAAGGTGACCGTCATCGACGGCGAGGCCCGCCTCGCCGGCAGGAACACGCTGGCCGTCAAGCTCAAGGCCGGCGGCGAGGACACCGTCGCCGCACCGCACATCATCCTCGCCACCGGCGCCCGCGCCCGGCAGCTGCCCGGGCTCGAGGCCGACGGCAAGCTGGTCTGGACCTACAAGGAGGCGATGGTCCCCGAGAGCATCCCGAAGTCGCTGCTGGTCGTCGGCTCCGGCGCCATCGGCATCGAGTTCGCGAGCTTCTACCGCTCGATGGGTGCCGACGTGACCGTCGTCGAGGTCCTGCCGCGTGTTCTGCCGGTCGAGGACGAGGAGATCTCGGCCTTCGCCCACAAGGCCTTCGAGAAGCGCGGCATCAAGTTGCGCGTCGGGGCCACGGTGAAGGGCCTGAAGAAGGGGGCGGACAGCGTCACCGTCACCGTCGAGAGCGGCGGCAAGACGGAGGACATCACCGTCGAGCGCGTCATCATGGCGGTCGGCATCGTCGGCAACGTCGAGAACCTCGGGCTTGAAGGCACAGGGGTCAAGGTCGACCGGACCCACGTCGTCATCGACGAGTGGTGCCGGACGGGCGAGCCCGGCGTCTATGCCATCGGCGACCTCGCCGGGCCGCCCTGGCTGGCGCACAAGGCCAGCCACGAGGGCGTGCTCTGCGTCGAGAAGATCGCCGGCGTGAAGGGCGTCCACCCGCTCGACGTGACGAAGATCCCGGGCTGCACCTACTGCACCCCGCAGGTCGCCTCGGTCGGCCTCACCGAGGCCGCCGCCAAGGCCAAGGGGTACGAGCTCAAGGTCGGCCGCTTCCCGTTCATCGGCAATGGCAAGGCGATCGCCCTGGGCGAGCCCGAGGGGCTGGTGAAGACGGTGTTCGACGCGAAGACCGGCGAGCTGCTCGGCGCCCACATGATCGGTGCGGAGGTGACCGAGCTGATCCAGGGCTACAGCATCGCCCGGACCCTGGAGGCGACCGAGGAGGACCTGATGCACACGGTCTTCCCGCACCCGACCCTGTCCGAGATGATGCACGAGGCGGTGCTTGACGCCTACAAGCGCGCCATCCACTTCTGAGCCATGGCAGCGATCACCGTCCTCGACCGCGCGGCCGATACCGGCCCGGCCCGTCCCTTCGCCCGCAAGCCCGCCTGGATCCGCGTCAAGGCACCGACCTCGGAGGGCTACCACGCCACCCGGCGGCTGATGCGCGACAAGGGTCTCCACACGGTCTGCGAGGAAGCGGCCTGCCCGAACATCGGCGAGTGCTGGCAGCAGAAGCACGCGACGGTGATGATCCTGGGCGACACCTGCACCCGGGCCTGCGCCTTCTGCAACATCAAGACCGGTGCGCCGCTGCCGGTGGATCCGGGCGAGCCCGAGCATCTGGCCGAGGCGGTGGCCGAGATGGGCCTGGCCCACGTCGTCATCACCTCGGTGGACCGTGACGACCTGCCGGACGGCGGCGCCTTCCAGTTCGTCCGCTGCATCGAGGCCCTGCGCCGCTCGACACCCGGCACCACCATCGAGATCCTGACCCCCGACTTCCTGCGCAAGCCGGGCGGGGTCGAGGCCATCGTCGCGGCCCGGCCCGATGTCTACAACCACAACCTCGAGACGGTCCCCCGGCTGTACCGCACGGTGCGGCCCGGTGCGCGCTACTTCCACTCCCTGCGACTGCTGCAGAAGGTCAAGGAGCTGGACCCGTCGCTGTTCACCAAGTCCGGCATCATGGTCGGGCTCGGCGAGGAGCGGCGCGAGGTCCACCAGGTGATGGACGACATGCGCTCGGCCGATGTCGACTTCATCACCATCGGCCAGTACCTGCAGCCGAGCCAGCGGCACCACAAGGTCGAGCGCTTCGTCGAGCCGGCCGAGTTCGAGGCCTATGCGCGCATGGCCCGGGCCAAGGGCTTCCTGATGGTGTCGGCGACGCCGCTGACCCGCTCGTCGCACCATGCCGGCGAGGATTTCGCCCGCCTGCGCGCCGCCCGCGACGCCCAGCTCGGCGCCGCGTCCGCCTGATCGCATCCGACGCATGCCGACCCACGCCGAGCAGCGGCGCCTGCCCTACCGGCCCGAGCAGATGTACCAGCTCGTCGCCGGGGTCGAGCGCTATCCCGAGTTCCTGCCCTGGTGCCGGGCGGCGCGCATCACCCGGCGCGAAGGGACGGTGTTCTTCGCGGACCTGGTCATCGCCTTCAAGATGTTCCGCGAGCGCTTCAGCTCGAAGGTGACGCTGCAGCCGGAGAGCGGCGTCGACGTCGAGTATATCGAGGGCCCGTTCCGCTACCTCAACAACCATTGGCGCTTCCTGCCCGACGGCGAGGGCGGCTGCATCGTCGACTTCTATGTCGACTTCGAGTTCCGCTCGAAGATCCTGCAGAACCTGATCGGCCTGCTGTTCAACGAGGCCGTGTCGCGGATGGTCGCGGCGTTCGAGACCCGGGCGAAGGAGCTCTACGGCGACGGCACCGCCAAGCCGGCGGTGACGGTGGCGGCCGGTTCGGCGGCGACGCTCTCAGGCCACCGCTGACGCCGAGGCGGCGACCGCGGCCATCTCCAGCGCCGCGGCGACGGTGGCCAGCCTGACGGCGGTGCGGTCGCCGTCGAACTGGCAGCGGCGATGCTGCGTGCCCGAGCGGGTGGCCACCGCCAGATGGACGAGGCCGACCGGCTTCGTGGCGCTACCGCCGCCGGGGCCGGCGATGCCGGTGACGGCGATGGCAAGGTCGCAGCCGGCGCGCGCCAGCGCCCCTTCGGCCATCTCCCGTGCCGTCGCCTCGCTGACCGCCCCGTGCCGCGCCAGGGTCTCGGACCGGACGCCGAGAAGCTCGACCTTGGCCCCGTTGCTGTAGGTGACGTAGCCGCGGTCGACGACGTCGGACGAGCCCGCCAGCTCGGTCAGGCAGCCGGCGATCAGGCCGCCGGTGCAGGATTCGGCGGTGGCCAGGTGCCAGCCGCGCTGCCGGCAGCGCTCCAGCAGGGTGCCCGCACGCCGCAGCAACTCCGGCGTGAATGCCGCCGCCTCAGCCATCGAGCGCCACCGAGGCCACGGCCTGGGCGACGATGCCCTCGCGCCGGCCGGTGAAGCCGAGGCCTTCGGTCGTCGTCGCCTTGATGCTCACCTGATCGGGTCGCAGCCCGAGGATGGCGGCGATCCGCGCCTGCATGGCGGTCCGGTGCGGCGCGATCTTCGGCCGCTCGCACAGGATGGTGAGGTCGACATGCTCGACCGTGCCGCCCGCGTGAGCCACGAGCGACGCCGCATGGGCGAGGAAGGTCGCCGAATCGGCATCGCGCCAGCGCTCGTCCGAAGGCGGAAAGTGCTGGCCGATGTCGCCGGCCGAGATGGCCCCGAGCAGGGCGTCGGTGATCGCATGCAGGGCGACGTCCGCATCGGAATGGCCGTCGAGCCCGAGCTCGTGCGGGATCTCGATGCCACCCAGCATCAGCCGTCGTCCCGGCACCAGCCGGTGGACGTCGAACCCCGAGCCGGTGCGCCAGCGCCGTGCCGGTGCCAGGTGCCGCGCCGCGGCTGCGAGATCCTCGCCGGTGGTGATCTTCAGGTTCCGCTCCTCTCCGGGCACCGCCCGCACCGGGATGCCGAGCGCCGTCAGCAGCATCGTGTCGTCGGTCTGCTCGTGGCCGCGGTGCCGTCGGTGCGCGTCGAGAATGGTGGCGAACCGGAAGCCCTGGGGCGTCTGCGCCCTGGCCAGCCCCTCGCGCGGCTGGTCGCCGACGAGGAGGCCGGCCTCGACCCGCTTGAGCGTGTCAACCACGCGCAGCACCGGCAAGGCCCCGTCGACCTCCGCCAGGGCATCGATGACCGCATCGATGACGGCTGCCGACACCAGCGGTCGCGCTGCGTCATGGATCAGGACGAGGTCCGGCGCCTTGGGCTCGAGGCTCTCCAGGCCGAGACGCACGGAGTCCTGCCGGGTCGCGCCACCCGCCACGGGCTCCAGCAGGGAGAGACCCTCGGTCGCCTCCGCGTAGAGTGCCGCATGTGACGGATCGATCACGACGCGGACAGCATCGATCCGTGGATGGTTCATGAAGGCCTCGACCGAGCGGCGCAGCACGGGTCGTCCGGCCAGCCGGGCATACTGCTTGGGCGTGGTGTCGCCGAAGCGCGCGCCCTTGCCGGCGGCGACGATGAGGGCCACGCACCGGGGCCGAGTTGCGCTGATGTGTTCGGGCTCGAGCATGGGCGGACCCTAAGGATGCACCTGTCGCATGCCAAGCGGGTGCCTTGTGAGGCAGCGCGGACTGCGCTAATGCATGCGTGCAGATTGTGCAGGCGTGGCAGGCTGCATAAATCTTAGGCAGACATGCCTCGGAGCTGACCCCGGACGATGACAGCGACCCGGCTGCGGCAGCGCAGTGTTCCCCCCGATGCGGCCGTCCTGCTCGCCAACATGCCCAGCGCTGTCCTCACCGTCGACCAGGAGTTGCAGATCCGCTGGGCAAATCCCGCGACGGAACAGCTGTTCTCGGCCAGCCTGGCGATGCTCGAAGGTCGCCCGCTCTCCGACTTCCTGGTGGCCCATGCCAAGCTGCTCGACCTGATAAGGCAGGCCCGGCAATCGGGTAGCTCGATCTCCGACTATGGCGTGGAACTTGCTCTGGCTCGTGGCGAGGTGATCAGCGTGGACAGCCACCTGACACCTCTGGTCGAATTGCCGGAGCTCGTCCTGATCGTGCTTCACCCCTGCTCGGTGGCCAAGCGACTCGACCAGCACATCGCCAACCGCGGCTCGTCGCGCTCGGCCGCGGCGATGGCGCGGACCCTCGCGCACGAGGTGAAGAATCCGCTGTCCGGCATCCGTGGCGCGGCGCAGCTGCTCGAGCCCTACATCGGCGAGGAGGACAAGCCCCTTGTCCGGCTGATCTGCGACGAGGCCGACCGCATCGTCGACCTTGTCGACCGGATGGAGGAGTTCGCCGATTCGGGCCCCGTCGAGCGGGCGCCGGTGAACATCCATCTCGTCCTGGAGCATGTCCGCCGCATCGCCAGCGCCGGCTTCGCCCGGGCCCACCGGATCGTCGAGCAGTACGATCCGTCCCTTCCCGAGGTCGAGGGCGATCGCGACAAGCTCGTCCAGGTGTTCCTCAACCTGGTCAAGAATGCCGCCGAGGCCACGTCCGCCGACAGCGGCCAGATCACCATCGTCACCCACTACCAGCACGGCCTGCGCCTCAGCGTCACCAACAGCCGCGAGCGCCTGGACCTGCCGATCACCGTCGAGATCCGTGACAACGGACCCGGCGTGCTCGACGATATGCGCGACAACCTGTTCGAGCCTTTCGTCACCACCAAGAGCAAGGGAAGGGGCCTCGGCCTGTCGCTGGTGGCCAAGATCGTCGCCGACCACGGCGGGATCGTGTCCTACGCTTCCGGCGATCCGGGCGCCATCTTCCGCGTCCGCCTCCCGGCGGCGCATCGGCCGCGCAGCGGCGCGGGGAGGCCGGCGTGAGCGGTGAGACGATCCTGATCGCGGAGGACGACGCGGGCATCCGTACCGTCATCGTCAAGGCGTTGTCGCGGCACGGCTACCGCGTGCAGGCGACCAGCGTGGCGAGCGCGCTCTGGCGCTGGATCGCCGACGGTGCCGGCGACGCCGTGATCACCGACGTGGCGCTGCCCGACGAGAACAGCCTCGATCTCCTGCCGCGCATCAAGACCTTCCGGCCAGACCTGCCGATCATCGTGATGAGCGCGCAGAACACGCTGCTCACCGCGGTCCGGGCGACCGAGCGCGGCGCCTTCGAATACCTGCCCAAGCCGTTCGACATCGGCAACCTCGTCGCCACCGTGCAGCGCTCGTTGAGCCAGCGCAGCCGCCGTCAGGCGACGGCCGACACCGCCGATCTCGGCGAGGAGCAGCTGCCGATCATCGGCCGCTCGCCGGCGATGCAGGACATCTACCGTGTCATCGCCCGGCTGGTGGCCACCGACCTCACCGTGTTGATCACCGGCGAATCGGGCACCGGCAAGGAGCTGGTCGCCCGCGCGCTCCACGACTTCGGCAAGCGCCGCAACGGTCCGTTCATCGCCGTCAACATGGCGGCGATCCCGCGCGAGCTGATCGAGAGCGAGCTGTTCGGCCACGAGAAGGGCTCGTTCACCGGCGCTTCCGGACGTCGTGCCGGCCGCTTCGAGCAGGCCAATGGCGGCACCCTGTTCCTTGACGAGATCGGCGACATGCCGCTGGAGGCGCAGACGCGCCTGCTGCGCGTGCTCCAGCAGGGCGAGTTCGTTCCCGTCGGCGGCGTCAATCCGATCCGTACCAACGTCCGGATCGTCGCGGCCAGCCATCGCGACCTGCGCCTGATGGCCTCGCAGGGCCTCTTCCGCGAGGATCTCTACTACCGGCTCAACGTCGTGCCGATGCGCCTGCCGGCCCTGCGCGAGCGGTTGGAGGACATCCCGGCGCTCGTCCATCATTTCCTCGGCCGGGCCCACGCCGAGGGGCTGCCGCTGAAGACGCTGTCGCCCGAGGCGATAGCACGGCTGCGCGCCCACGCCTGGCCGGGCAATGTCCGCGAGCTCGAGAACCTCGTCCGCCGCCTTGCCGTGCTCTATGCCGACGACGAGCTCGGCGATGACGTCATCGCCGCCGAGCTTGACCAGGTGGCGGCCCCGGCGGCCACGGCCGCCGCGACGCCGCCGGCCGACGACAGCCTGTCGGCGGCGGTCGACCGGCACCTCGAGCGCTACTTCCGCGCCCACGACGGCAATCTGCCGGCGCCCGGCGTCTACGACCGGATCCTGCGCGAGATCGAGAAGCCGCTGATCGCCCGGGCGCTGATGGCCACGCGCGGCAACCAGCTCAAGGCCGCCGACATCCTCGGCCTCAATCGCAACACCTTGCGCAAGAAAATCCGCGAACTGGACATCCAGCTCGTCCGCGGACCATGATTGCCTGAGGCGCATCGCGCCAAGGGGCTTCGAGGTCACGCGCCCGGTGTTGGCATACCTCCGGTCATCCGAGACCGGCCTGCGGGAACGGCTGCGTCGCTACGACGTGGAGCGCAGGCTTGCCCTGCTGCTGACCGTCGGCGCCATCGTCTCCGGCATCGCGACCTATGTCGCGATCTCCGGCGCCCCGCCTTACGGTTCGGATGTCCGCACCGTCCTCGTCTTGCTCAACCTCGACCTGATCCTGCTGCTGGCGCTGGGCGTCATCATCGCCCGCCGGCTGGTCGCCCTGTTCCTCGAGCGCCGCCAGGGCATGGCGGGCTCGCGGCTGCACACGCGACTGGTCGCCCTCTTCGGCCTGGTCGCCTCCGCCCCGGCCATCGTCGTCGCCATCTTCTCCATCGTGTTCCTGAGCAACGGCCTCGAGGCGTGGTTCAGCGACCGGGTCAAGACGTCGCTCGAGAACTCGCTGGCCGTGGCCGAGGCCTACCTCAAGGAGCACCGCGAGGTGATCCGGGCCGACGCGCTGGCGATGGCCGCGGACCTCAACCGCGACAGCGACCTCCTGATGGAGAACCCCGAGCAGCTGCGCCAGCTGGTCAATGCCCAGGCGGTGCTGCGCTCGCTGTCGGAGGCCATCGTCTTCGACAGCACCGGCAACGTGCTCGCCCGCTCCGGCCTCAGCTTCACGATGGACATGGAGCTCGAGCGGCTGTCGCCCGCCGAGCTCGAGCAGGCCGCTGCGGGCGAGGTCGTGACGCTGACGAGCGATACCGACGACCGCGTGCGGGCGTTGGTAAGGCTGGACGGCTTCGGCGACGCCTACCTGTTCGTCGGCCGCTTCGTCGATTCCACCGTACTCGGCTTCATGGAGCGGACGCAGCGGATCGTTGCCGACTACCAGCAGATGGAGCGGCAGCGGACGGGCATCCAGATCACTTCGGCGCTGATCTTCGGCGTGGTGGCGCTGCTCCTGCTGTTCGCCGCCGTCTGGGTGGGCCTGACCTTCGCCAACGAGCTGGCGACGCCGCTGAGCCGGCTGATCGCCGCCGCCGACCGGGTGCGCGGTGGCGACCTGATGGCCCGCGTGCCGGAAGGTCCCGAGCAGGACGAGGTCGGCGTGCTCAGCCGCGCCTTCAACCGGATGACCAGCCAGCTCGCCAGCCAGCGCCACGAGCTGATCGAGGCCAACCAGCTGCTCGACGAGCGTCGCCGTTTCACCGAGGCCGTGCTGTCCGGCGTCAGCGAGGGCGTGATCGGCCTCGACGCCGAGCGCCGCATCGTCCTGCCGAACCGCTCGGCCGGCGACTTCCTGGGCGGCGACACGCTCATCGGCCAGCCGCTCGCCGAGGTCTTGCCGGAGGTGGGACCGCTGCTCGAGCGCGCCGAGGAGCGGCCCGACGAGCCGGTCCGCGAGGAGCTGCGGGTGCGGCACGGCGGTGCCGAGCGCACGCTGCTCGTCCGCGTTGCCGCCCAGCAGGATGCGGGGACGGTGTCGGGTTTCGTCTGTACCTTCGACGACATCACCGAGCTGCTGGCGGCGCAGCGGCAGGCGGCCTGGTCGGAGGTCGCCCGCCGCATCGCCCACGAGGTCAAGAACCCGTTGACGCCGATCCGCCTGTCGGCGGAACGGCTGAACCGGAAATACCTGCCGCAGATCAGCGAGGATCGCGAGGCCTTCACCAACTGCACCTCGACCATCGTCCGCCAGGTCGACACGATCGGCCGCCTGATCACCGAGTTTTCCGCCTTCGCCCGGATGCCGGCAGCGGTGATGCGGACGGAATCGATGGCCGAGCTGGCGCGGCATGCGATCCTGCTGCAGCAGACCGCCTGGCCGCAGATCACCTTCCGCCTCGACGTCGCCGCCAACGAGAACGTCATGCTCGCCTGCGACGGTCAGAAGGTGTCGCAGGCGCTGACCAACCTGCTGCAGAACGCGGTCGATGCGATCACCGAGCGCAAGGGCGACGCGCCGCCGCCGGCGGTGACCGTTCGGCTGCGACGCGTCGGCTCCGCCCTGCACGTCGAGGTCGCCGACAACGGACCCGGGTTCTCGACCGCCGACCGCAACCGGCTGCTGGAGCCCTATGTCACGACCCGGGCCAAGGGCACCGGCTTGGGGCTTGCCATCGTCCGGAAGATCATGGAGGAACATGCCGGCAGGGTGGAGCTGGCCGAAAGCGGGGACGGCGGGGCGCTGGTCCGGCTGATCTTTCCCGACGCGGTCGGGCGGCCCGCAGGCCGTTCGAGTTCCGCTGCTGCTCGCGAAGAGGCAGCCGCCGATGGGGCGACGGCCAGGATTCCCGCCGGGGCCAATGGATGAGCAAGGATATCCTGATCGTCGATGACGAGGCCGCGATCCGCGAGGTCGTCGGCGCCATCCTCGAGGATGAAGGCTACCGCCCACGGTTCGCCGCCAACAGCGACGAGGCGCTGCGCGAGGCCGGGAGCCGCGAGCCGTCCCTGGTGCTGCTCGACATCTGGCTGGAGGGCAGCCAGCTCGACGGCGTGCAGATCCTCGAGCGCCTGCGCGCCGACCATCCGCATCTGCCGGTGATCATGTTCAGCGGCCACGGCACCATCGAGACCGCGGTCGCGGCCATCAAGAAGGGCGCCTACGACTTCATCGAGAAGCCGTTCAAGTCCGACCGCCTGCTGCTGGCCATCGCCCGGGCCCTGGAGACGAGCCGCCTGCGCCGCGAGAATGCCGAGCTGCGCGACCGCTCGACGGCCGAGGTCGACCTGATCGGGGCCTCGCCGGCCATCGCCCGCGTCCGCCAGACCATCGAGCGGGTGGCGCCGACCGGCAGCCGGGTGTTCATCGCCGGACCGCCCGGCTCCGGCAAGGAGCTGGCCGCCCGCCTGATCCACCAGAAGTCGCGGCGCTCGGACGGGCCGTTCATCGTGGTCAACGCCGCGGCGCTGGGGCCGGAACGCGTCGACCTCGAGCTGTTCGGCGCCGAGCCCGGCTACAACGGCAGCGACCAGCCGCGTCTCGTCGGCATGTTCGAGCGCGCCCACGGCGGCACGCTGCTGCTGGACGAGGTTGCCGACATGCCGCTCGAGACCCAGGGCCGCATCCTGCGGCTCCTGCAGGTCCAGCGCTTCACCCGGCTTGGCGGCGACCAGCGGGTCGAGGTCGACGTGCGCGTGATCGCGTCGACGAACCGCGACATCAAGCAGGAGATGTCGTCGGGGCGCTTCCGCGAGGACCTATACTACCGTCTCAACGTCGTGCCGCTGCAGATGCCGGCGCTGAGCGAGCACCGCACCGACATCCCGCTGCTGGTGAAGCACTTCATGCAGCGCGCGGCGCGCAGCGCCGGGCTCGCCCCGCGGACCGTCAGCGACGATGCCATGGCCGTGCTCCAGACGGCCGAATGGCCGGGCGACGTCCGCCAGCTCCGCAATACCATCGAGTGGATGCTGATCATGGCGCCGGGCGATCCGTCGACGCCGATCGGCGTCGACGGGCTGCCGCCCGAGTTGACCAGCAGTGCCGCCGGCGACATGGATCCCAACACCAACGCCGAGCTGGTGACGATGCCGCTGCGCGAGGCGCGCGAGCAGTTCGAGCGGGCCTACCTGCAGGCCCAGCTCGACCGCTTCGGCGGCAACATCTCGCGGACCGCGAGCTTCGTCGGCATGGAGCGGTCGGCGCTGCACCGCAAGCTGAAGACGCTCGGCCTCAACAGTGACGACTAGGCCGGCCGCCGCGGTCGCCGCAGGGATCGCCGCTTGAAGGTCATCGTCTGCGGCGCCGGGCAGGTCGGGTACAACATCGCCCGCTACCTGGCCCACGCCGGCAACGACGTCACCATCGTCGACCAGAGCGTCGAGCTGGCGCAGCGGGTCGGCGACAGCCTCGACATCCAGGCCATCGTCGGCCACGCCTCGCTGCCGACCACGCTCGACCAGGCCGGCGCCGACGACGCCGACATGCTGATCGCCGTCACCCACACCGACGAGGTCAACATGGTGGCGTGCCAGGTGGCGAGCACGCTGTTCAACGTGCCGACCAAGATCGCCCGCGTCCGGCAGCAGGCCTACCTCGAGAGCCGCTGGCAGGACCTGTTCCGCCGCAACCACCTGCCGATCGACGTGGTGATCTCGCCCGAGCGCGAGGTTGCGCATGCGATCGCGCTTCGCCTCGAGGTGCCGGGGGCGCTCAACGTCGTCCCCTTCGCCGACGACAAGGTCCGGCTGGTCGCGGTGCGCGCCAACGAGGATTGCCCGATCCTCAACACCTCGCTGCGCCAGCTGACCTACCTGTTTCCCGACCTGCACATCGTCGTGGTCGGCATCGGCCGCGGCGAGGCGTTCTTCATCCCCGACGCCGATGACCAGATCCTCGCCCATGACGAGGTCCATTTCGTCGTCGAGACCGCGCAGATCGGCCGGGCGCTGCCGGTGTTCGGCCACGAGGGCCGGATGGGCGACCGCCTCGTCATCGCCGGCGGTGGCAACATCGGCCTGTTCCTCGCCGAGGAGCTCGAGGAGCGCCATCCGCAGCTGGCGATCAAGGTGATCGAGGCCAGCGAGGCCCGGGCGGCCAACGCGGCCGACCGGCTGCGCCGCACCGTCGTCCTGCGCGGCGACGCCCGCGAGCGCGAGCTGCTCGAGGAGGCCAACATCCAGGCCTGCGAGTCGGTGGTCACCGTGACCAACGACGACGAGGTCAACATCATGACGGCGCTGCTGGCCAAGCGGATGGGTTGCCGCCGGGCGCTGGCTCTCGTCAACAACAGCACCTACAACACGATGATGCGGTCGATCGGCATCGACGTCGCCATCAACCCCCGCGACACGACCGTCTCCAGTATCCTGCAGCATGTCCGCCGCGGCCGGATCAAGGCGGTGCACACGATCCGCGATGGCGACGCCGAGATCTTCGAGGCCGAGGCGCTGGAGACGTCGCCACTGGTCGGCAAGCCGCTGCGCGACCTGCGCTCGACCGGCGGCCTGATCGTCGGCGCCGTGATCCGCAACCGGCAGATGATCACGCCGCGCAGCGACACCGTGATCAACGCCCACGACCGGGTGATCGTCGTCGCGCGCAGCGACATGGTGAAGAAGGTCGAGCAGCTGTTTGCGGTGCGTCTCGACTACTTCTGAGCATCGGGACGGAGTGAGCCGGTGACGCGTATCGCCTATCACGACGGACGCTGGCTGCCGATCGCGGCTCCGGCCGTGCCGGTCGAGGACCGCGGCCTGCAGTTCGCCGACGCGGTCTACGAGGTGCTCAAGGCGGTCGACGGCAGACCGCTCGACCTCGACCGCCACCTGGCGCGGCTCGATCGTTCGCTGCGCGAGCTGCGCATGGCGTGGCCGGTGACCCCGGCGGTGCTGCGCGGGCTGGTGACGCAGGCGCTCGCCCGCAACGGCCTGCGCGAGGCGACCGTCTATCTCCAGGTCGGACGCGGCGTCGCGCCGCGCTACCACCTGTTCCCGAAGATGGCGCGCCCGACGCTCACCATCACTGTCCGGCGCGCCTCCTTTCCGTCCCGGCGCGAGATCGAGGGCGGTGTCCGGGTCGTCACCATGCCGGACCCGCGCTGGGCGCGGTGCGACATCAAGAGCGTCGGGCTGCTGCCCAACGTGCTCTGCCGCCAGGCGGCGGCCGAGGCTGGCTGCCGGGAGGCTTGGCTGGTCGACGGCGACGGGCTGGTCACCGAGGGCTCGGGCTCCAATGCCTACATCGTCGACGCCGAGGGCCGGCTGGTGACGCGTCCGCTCGGTCCCGAGATCCTGGGTGGCGTGACGCGATCGGTCGTCCTGGAGACGGCGCGGGCTGCCGGTATCGAGGTGGTCGAGCGGCCCTTCTCGGTGGATGAGGCGCACGCGGCACGCGAGGCCCTGCTGAGCAGCACCACGTCGCTGCTCCTGCCGGTGGTCGCGATCGACGGTCGGCCGGTGGCCAACGGTGCACCGGGCGAGATCGGCCGGCGGCTGTTGCGCGCCTATGCCGAACGTGAAGGATTGCCGTCGCGCCTCTGGCCGTGACTTGGCGCAATGACCATATGCGGAACTATCCGGATGGTTGGCGCTTGCGACGTGGCGTTGGCGTGACTATCCCAAGGGTTGCGGCATGGACAGCCGCAGGTGTTCCGGTTTCTGTCGTCGGCCGGGCCATCGTTGTCGTGGCGGAATGCGTGTGTGTGTTGCCCAGACATGGCGACAGGTGGCGTAAAAGAAGAAAGGACGGACCATGGCCGCTGAGAAGCAGCAGAATCTTCAGGACGTCTTCCTCAATCACGTCCGGAAGAACAAGGTCCCGGTAACCATCTTTCTGATCAATGGGGTCAAGCTGCAGGGCGTGATCAGCTCTTTCGACAACTTCTGTCTGCTGCTGCGACGCGACGGGCATGTGCAGCTCGTCTACAAGCATGCGGTGTCGACGGTGATGCCGAGCGCTGCGGTCCGCCTCTATGATCCGGGCGCTGCCGACGAAGGCCAGCCGGCGGGGTGAGCGAACCCGGAGCGGGCCCGGCATCGGGCCACGGCGAGCTCAAGGGTGCCGGCCGGGCTGCTGTCCTGCACCCCTTCGAGGCCGCGGAGCGCAGCGCCCAGGCCCAGTCCGCCGGCCGGCTGGCCGAAGGCGTGGGCCTTGCGCGCGCCCTCGACCTCGACGTCGTCATCGCCCAGGCGGTGCCGCTCCGGCAACGCACGCCCGCCACCCTGTTAGGCACCGGCAAGATCGCCGAGATCGGCGAGCTCCTTGGCGCCGAGCCCGTTGAAGTCGTCGTCGTGGACGGTACCCTGTCGCCGGTCCAGCAGCGCAACCTCGAGCGACGCTGGAAGGTCAAGGTCATCGACCGGACAGGGCTGATCCTCGAGATCTTCGGCCGCCGCGCCCGCACCCGCGAAGGTGTCATGCAGGTCGAGCTCGCAGCGCTCTCCTACCAGCGCTCGCGCCTCGTCCGCTCGTGGACGCATCTCGAGCGGCAGCGCGGCGGCCGCGGCTTCCTCGCCGGCCCGGGCGAGAGCCAGATCGAGCTCGACCGGCGCCGGATCGGCGAGCGCATCGCCATGCTGAGCCGCGAGCTCGAGGAGGTGCGGCGGACCCGCGGCCTGCATCGCGCGGCGCGGGCGAGGGTTCCCTACCCGGTGGTGGCGCTGGTCGGCTACACCAATGCCGGCAAGTCGACGCTGTTCAACCGGCTTACCGGCGCCGGGGTCGTCGCCCGCGACCAGCTGTTCGCCACCCTCGATCCGACGATGCGCAGCCTGCCGCTGCCGTCCGGCCGTCCGGCCATCCTCTCCGACACCGTCGGGTTCATCTCCGACCTGCCGACCAGCCTCGTCGCCGCCTTTCGCGCCACGCTCGAGGAGGTGCTGTCGGCAGACCTGATCCTGCACGTCCGCGATATCGCCCACCCCGACACCGAGCGGCAGGCCAGCGACGTCGTCCAGGTGCTCGACGAGCTCGGCCTCGATGCCGCGACGCGATCGGCCCGGGTGATCGAAGTCTGGAACAAGATCGACCTCCTCGATGCCGCGACTCTCGAGGAACTGCACAACCGCGCTGCCCGGCACGACGATGTCGTGCTGGTGTCGGCCGTGGACGGCAGCGGGCTCGACGACCTCCTGTCGCGGCTCGACCGGCGCTGGGCCGCGCGGCGGCGCTGCGTCGAGCTCGACATCGACTATGCCGACGGCGCGCTGCTGGCCTGGCTGCACCAGCATGGCGAGGTCCTCGCCCGCGACGACCGCGACGCCGGCATCCACCTGCGGGTGGCACTCGAGCCTGCCGATCTGGCGCTGCTCTCGCGGCGGGTCGGTGCCGGACGCCTGGCCGAGGTGCCCTGAGGGCTCGTCGCCTTCCGGCGACAGACCGGGCGACGGTGCCGAGGTCGCCTGGCCACGGCCCAGGGATGGTCCGTCCGGGCAAAAGATCCTGGTTGACGCGGGCCTCGTCGCCACGGCGGCGCCGTGAGCGAGGCTCGAAGACTCGGGCAGCGGGCAGCGGGCAGCGCTGACCTTCGCCCTCTCCAGCGGCCGTCGCCGGTCCGGATGGCTCAGTGACGGATCAGCTTGTCGTAGACGTTGAGCATGGCCGGGCCGGCAAGGACGATGAACAGCGTCGGCAGGATGAAGACGATCATCGGCACGGTCAGGGTCGCCGGCAGCCGCGCCGCCTTCTCCTCGGCCCTGAGCATCCGCTGCTCGCGGAACTCGGCCGACAGCACGCGCAGCGACTGGGCCAGCGGGGTGCCGTACTTCTCGGTCTGCAGCAGGGTGTTCACCACGCCGCGCAGCGCCGGAAGGTTGCAGCGGCGGCCGAGGTTCTGCAGCGCCAGCCGGCGCTCCGGCAGGAAGTTCAGCTCGACCGCGGTCAGCCCGAGCTCTTCCGCCAGCTCCGGTGCCGACGGGCCGATCTCGTTGGCGACGCGGGTGAGCGCGGTGTCGAGGCTCAGGCCCGCCTCGGCGCAGATCACCAGGAGGTCGAGGCCGTCCGGCAGCCCCTTCTGCAGCGCCTGCTGCCGTTTCTTGGCGGCGTTGCTCAGGTAGAGATCGGGGGCGTAGAAGCCGAGGATGGCGGCGGCGACCACGGCCGCCGGCTTGAGCGGCCCCTGCAGACCGCCGAAGTCGAGGCCGTAGAACATCACCACCGCGGCGATGCCGAAGCCGATGGGCATGATCGGCTTGCAGGCGAGGTAGACCAGCAGGGCCTCGCGGCTGCGATGGCCGGCCTGCAGCAGCCGCTCGCGGATGCGCTCGGTCTGGCTCCGGCGGGCCAGCTGGAGCCGGCGGGCGAGCCCGGCGAGGTTGGCTTCGGGGCGCAGGCGCGCCCGACCGGGCGCCGGCTGGCGCAGCTGGCTGGCGCGCAGCTCGGTCCGGCGCCTCGCGACGGCGCGCGCGCGGGCCGCCATCGGGTCGCGGTGCAGCAGCGTGGTCCACACCGCGAGCACGCTGGCGAAGGTCGCCAGCGCCACGAGAGCCACAAGAAGCTGCTCGAGGGTCAGGCCGAAGGGCAGGTAGCGGTCGACGGCATTCATATCTCGAACCGCACCATGCGGGCGATGACGGCCAGCCCCATGGTCATGCTGGTCAGGCCGGCCCCGATCAGCAGCCAGCCGCGCGGATCCTCGACCAGCTGCATGATGTAGCCCGGGTTGATGACGTAGATCACGATGCTCATGATGAACGGCAGCGAGCCGATGATCATGGCCGAGGCCCGCGCCTCCGACGACATCGCCTTGATCTTCAGCTTCACCTGCTCGCGCCGGCGCACCATCTGGCCGAGGTTCTGCAGGATCTCGGCGAGGTTGCCACCGGTTTCCTGCTGGATCGACAGGCTGATCACGAAGAACTTGAACTCCTGCACGCCGAGCCGGCGGGCCGCCGCCCACAGGGCCTCGTCGAGGGTCATGCCGAGGCGCAGGTTGCCGGTGACGTCGCGGAAGGTGGCGCCGACCGGGTCGGGCAGCTCCTGTCCGATGGCATTGAGCGCCTCCGCAACCGGCAGGCCCGACTTGATGCCGCGGACGATGAGGTCGACCGCGTCCGGCAGCGTGGACACGAACTGCCGGCGGCGTCGCGCGATGCGACCGGAAATCACGAGGTGCGGCAGCCCTGTCGCGGCGAGGATCCCGCAGCAGGCGGCGATGGCCAGCGGCAGGTGCCACACGAGCTCGAGGGCCAGCAGCACGGCGAGGCCGCCGAGGGCGCAGCCGGTGACCAGTTCCGGCACGCCCACGGCGAGGCCGGCGCGGTCGAGGCGGTCGCGCAGGGTGCCGGCGCGCGGGACCAGCGCCAGCAGGCTGCGGCCCAGCGGTCCGAGCCAGCCGGCCTCCTGGCCGCGCCGGACGCTGGTCGGCGCCGACGGCCCATGGCGCGCCGGGGCGCGCACCGCCGCCCGCCGCGCCTCCTCGATCCGCCGGCGCAGCCGGCGGGCGTCGCCACCGGCCGGCATCAGCGCGTAGCCGAGCAGCAGCACGGCGAGGCCGACGGCGAGGGCGATGCCGGCGACCGGCAGGCCGGGCGGCAGGCTGGCCGGGGTCGGCACGCTCAGGCCGCCATCGCCGCCATCAGCGCCCGATCGAGCCCGTAATAGGCGGCGCGCTTCATGAAGTAGGGCCGCACGGGTGCGACCACGAAGCTGCCGAGCAGGCTGCCGTCCCGGTTCTCCCCCTGGTACTCGTAGGTGAACAGGTCCTGCATGGTGACCACGTCGCCCTCCATGCCGACGATCTCGGTGACGTGGGTGACGCGGCGCACCCCGTCGCGCATGCGCGAGACCTGCAGGATCAGGTTCACCGCACCGACGATCTGGGTGCGGATCGCCTTGGTCGGCAGGTTCGCCGCCGCCATGCCGACCATGTTCTCGAGGCGGGTGATCGCTTCGCGCGGGCTGTTGGCGTGCAGCGTGCACATCGAGCCGTCATGGCCGGTGTTCATGGCCTGGAGCATGTCCATGGCCTCCTCGCCGCGGACCTCGCCGCAGATGATCCGGTCCGGGCGCATGCGCAGCGCGTTCTTGACGAGGTTGCGCATGGTGATCTCGCCCTGCCCCTCGAGGTTGGCGGGGCGGGTCTCGAGGCGGACGACGTGCGGCTGCTGCAGCTGCAGCTCGGCCGCATCCTCGATCGTGACCACGCGCTCGCCGGCATCGATCAGCTGCGACATGGCGTTGAGCATGGTCGTCTTGCCGGAGCCGGTGCCGCCCGAGATGACGAGGTTGAGCCGGCAGGCGGCGGCGATCTTCAGGACCCGGGCCAGGGGCTCGCTGATGTTGCCCTGCCGGGCCATGGTGTCGAGGGTGATCGACTTCTTGGCGAACTTGCGGATCGAGATGGAGCAGCCGTCGATCGCCAGCGGCGGGGCGATGACGTTGACCCGGCTGCCGTCCTCGAGGCGGGCGTCGCAGATCGGCGAGGTCTCGTCGACCCGGCGGCCGACCTTGGTGACGATCCGCTGGGCGACGTTCATGACGTGCTGGCCGTCGCGGAAGCGGACCTCGGTCAGTTCCAGCTTGCCGCGGCGCTCGACGTAGATCTGGTAGGGCCCGTTGACCATGATGTCGGTCACCGCGTCGTCGCGCAGGAGCGGCTCGAGCGGCCCGAGGCCGACCATGTCGTCGACCAGCGTGGCGCCCAGCACTTCCTGCTCGCGGCTCGACACCGACAGGCGCTGCTCGACGACGATCTCGGCGATCAGCTCGAGGATCTGCCGGTGCAGCTCGTCGCGGGGAACCTTGGTGGCCGCGGCGGCGTCGATGCGATCGTAGAGCGCCTGCTGGATCCGCCCGTAGACCAGCTTCAGCGTCTCCGCACGGCGTTCCGCGCCGGGACCGGAGGCGCGGGCGGCCGCCGCCGCGTTGGCCGGCAGCGCCGGTGCCGCCGGGCTAGCGTCGGCCCGGGCCGCGGGCGACACGGGCGGCGGCTGGACGGCAAGCTCGGTCGGTCGTCGCCCGAACATGCTCAGGTCCGCTTGCGGCCGAACCAGCGGCGCAGCATGCCGGGCCGGGCCGCCGGGGCGGTGCCGCAGACGAGGTCGGCGAGGGCGGCGACCGAGCGCGCCGTCGCGCCGTTGCCGCTGGCGAGGGGCTGCCCGACATTCATCGCCGCCGCCACCGCGCGGCCGTCGAACGGGACGACGAGATCGACCTTGCGGCCGATGCCCTTCTCGAACTCCGACCGGCCGATCTCGCCCTGGCGGTGCTCGCCGGCGCGGTTGACCACGATCGCCAGCTGGCAGGCGGCGTTGGTCCCCGGCAGCAGCGACATGATCCGCAGCGTGTCGCGCATGCCGGCGAGCGACAGGTCGGTCACGACGACGAGGTTCGAGACGGCCTGCAGGACATGCTGCCAGACCGGCGAGACGCTGCGCGGCAGGTCGATCATGACGTAGTGGAAGCGGCTGCGCAGTTCCTTGAGCAGGAGGTCGATGGCGGCCGGGTCGGGCAGGACCGGGTCGTCGAGCGGCTCCTCGGCACCCAGGACATGCAGCGTCTCCGACTGCTTGACCATCATCCGCTCGAGGTAGAGGGCGTCGATGCGGCCCGGATTCTCGAGGGCCTCGCGCAGGCCCTGGGCCGGCTCGAGGTCGAGCGCCAGGCCGACGCTGCCGAACTGCAGGTCGAGGTCGAGGATGGCCACCCGGCGGCGGCGCTGGTTGGCGATGCTCCAGGCGGTGTTGGCGGCGAGCATGGTGGCGCCGACGCCGCCGCGCGTGCCGACCACCGCGATCAGCCGGCCGAGCCGGGTGGTCTGGCGCGGCGCGCCGCTGCCCTCGGCGCTGGCGAGCAGGGCGCGCTGCAGCAGGGCCGGCGTGATCGGCTTCACCAGATAGTCGCTGATGCCGCGATTGATGAGGTCCCGGAACAGGCCGACATCGTTGCGGTCGCCGATCACCACCACGACGACGCCCGGCTCGCAGACCTCGGCCAGCTCGTTGATCGCCGAGAGCGGAAGGTCGATGCCGGCGATGTCGACCAGCAGCAGGCGCGGCGAGCGTCCCTCGCCGAGGGTCCGTACCGCCAGCTCGATGCCGCCCCTGGCGACGACGGCGCTCGGGATCATGAGCTCGCCGAGGACCTGGTCGACCACCCGGCGGGTGTCGTCGTCCTGGACGAAGGCGCGGAACTGCGCGCGTTCCTCGGTCGCGCCGGCGACCTCCTTGACGCCCGGTGCGCTCATGGTCCGGCGAGCTCCTCGTTGAGGGCCTTCACCTTGTCGGTCCGGTAACGGAACACGCCCTCGGCGGCGTGGACGCCGTCGGCCGGTCCGAGCGGCCGGCCGCGGACGAGGTCCGCCGGGTCCGCGACCATCCGGCCGAGATTGGACAGCGTCGCGCAGCCGAGGTTGCTCATCGGCTGGTTCAGCGGGTTGTAGGCCGGATCGCGCGACCAGTCCGGACAGCCGGGAACCCGGACGGTCCAGCTGCGCACGACGATGTCGACGCGCCGGTTGGCCTGGCGGGACGCCGCATCCGTCCCGGCGGCGCGCGGCGCCCGCTCGCCGTACGCCGTCAGCGTGACGGCAGTGTCGGTGGCGCCGTCGGCGGCGACGAGGGCGGCGACGGTCCGCGCGCGGCGTGCCGAGAGGTCGAGGTTGTAGGGATCGCTGGCGCGGTCGTCGGCATGGCCGGCGAGCTGAACGGTCTGGCGGTCCCCGGGCGGCAGCGAGGCGACGAAGGCGGCGAGCCGCCCGGCCTCGACGGCGTCGGGACGGTCCCGGTCGGTGTCGAACCAGACGGTGTGCAGCGCCGTGACCGGCGCGACCTCGAGCGCCTTGGGTGCATCCGGCGGCGGGACCGGATCGAGCGAGGTGCAGCCGGCAAGGACGGCGGCGAGGCCGGCGGCGCGCAGCAGCGACGGAAGGGTGGCGGCCATCGTCGCGTCTCCTCAGTCCAGCGCGAAGCCGGCGGGGCCGACCAGGTGCAGCCCGGCCGCGCTGCTCGGCTTGCCAGGCAGGCGGGTGCGGATCAGGCGGCCCTCGAGGATCCGCTCGAGGTCGCTGGCCGGGGTGAAGCCGTCGGACGGCGTGGCCATGGAAGCGGCGGTGGCGACCGGACGCACCAGGTAGGGCGTCACCACGATCACGAGCTCGGACTCCTTGTGCCGGAAGTTGCTCGAGCGGAAGAGCGTGCCGAGCACCGGCAGGTCGCCGAGCCCGGGGAACTTCTCGAGGTTGCTGCGGGTCGCGTTGGAGATCAGGCCGCCGATGGCGAAGCTTTCGCCGCTGCCGAGCTCGACCGTGGTCTCGGCGCGGCGGGTGGTCAGCGCCGGGATGGTGATGCCGGCGAGCTTGATCGCCCCCTGGTCGCTGAGCTCGCTGACCTCCGGCCGCACCTTGAGGCTGATCCGCTCCGGCGACAGGACCGTCGGCGTGAATGCCAGGCTCACGCCGAACGGCTTGAACTCGATCTGGATGTCGTTGTCGTCGACGCCGACCGGGATCGGGAACTCGCCGCCGGCGAGGAAGCTCGCGGTCTCGCCCGACAGGGCGGTAAGGTTCGGCTCGGCCAGGACGTTGACCACGCCCTCGCGCTCGAGCGCGTCGATGATGGCGTTGATCGACAGGTTGTCGCCGCTGTAGGCGCCGGACAGCGCGTTGCCGAGCCCGTTGGCGTCGACGAAGCGCGAGGTCAGCGCCGAGGCCCCGCCGACGAGCCGACCCTGGGCCAGCCCGAAGGTGAAGTTGCCGGGCGAGAACAGGCTCTCCCAGTTGACGCCGAAGAGCTTGAAGGCCTCGCGGGACACCTCGGCGACGCGCACCCGCAGGCTGACCTGCGTCGGCGCCGATACGCCGATCCGGTTCACCAGGGCCTCGTTCTCGCCGAGGAAGCGGCTGGCCGCCTCGCGCACGTCCTGGGCCTGGCGCGGATCGGCGACGTTGCCGGTGAGCAGGATGCCGCCGTCGATGGAACGCGCCTGCGGCGTCTGGCCGGGAGCGATCTCGCGCAGCACGGCGTCGAGCCCGCTCAGGTTGTGCTCGACGATCACGTCGCGGCGCAGCAGGACGTTGTCGTTCTCGTCCACCGCATAGAGGCTGGTCGCTCCGGCCCGCTTGCCGAGCAGGTAGATGAGGCTCGGCGAGTGCACCTGGACATCGGCCGTATCGGGGTCGGCGACGAAGACGGCGGCCGCCGGCCGGTCGAGGCGGATCACCCGCCCCTTGCGGACCTCCAGGGTCAGCGGTGCCGCCGGGGCGACGACCGTCTCCTCCTGGGCCTGTGCCGCCGGCGCGGACAGGACGGCGCCGCAGGCCAGTACCAGGATGGCAAGGATGGCGCCCTGCCATACGGCATGGTGCAGACGGCGGACGAGGTTCATGGCCGTGCCCCCTTCGGCACGTTCAGCACGAGGCTCTCGCCACCGCGGATCACCGCCAGGGTCGTGGTCGGCTGGTTTTCCGGGCGGAGGGCCCGCGCGACGTCGCTGTCCCAGGTGAAGCGCGACCCCGGCGCGGGATCCGCCGGCGTCTCCTCGGCAAGCGCGAGGCTGCGCAGGCTCAGCGACAGGCGTCCGAGGTCGGTGACCAGGGCGACCTTCTCGGCCCCGGCCGGGGTCACCTCGAGGGTCGCGGTGCGCGCCTTGTCGGCCGGCTGCTCCTCCTCCGTCTCGGTCCGCAGGCGTCGGCCCATGGCGATGACGCGCACGTCGGCGAGGACGGTCTCGCTGACCCGGCGCGCTGGCTCCTTGGCATCGCCGCCGCCGTCGCCGCCGAGCGTCTGGGTGAGGATCAGGTCGACCCGGTCGCCGGGAAAGATCAGGCCGGCGTTGCCCGAGGCCTCGTCGACGGGAACCGAGATGGCGCGCATGCCCGGGTCCAGTACGGCGGCGAGGAAGCCGCGGTCGCCGGGCCGGACGACGCCGCTGCGGGCGATCGGCTGGCCGGCCGGCAGATCGAGGCGGACCACGGCACCGGTCAGCTCGTCCTCGGCGGCAACCCCCTTGACCAGGTAACTGTCGGGCAGGCTGACGTCGGGCCAATCCTGCCAGCGCACCGCGTCCGGCTCGACGAACTGGCCGGCCCGCAGGTCCACGGCAGCCACCAGCACCTGCTTGTGCGGCGCTGCCGGCTCGGTCGCGGCAGCGACGGCACCCTGATGCTGTGCCGCCAGCCAGCTGCGCGCGGTCCAGGCCGCGCCGCCGGCAAGGGCCAGGGCGACGAGGGGAAGGACGAGACGGCGGACGGACATTCGGGGGCCTCTCAGCTGGTCAGCCGCGTGACGAGGAGCCACGCCCCGGCCCCGGCGATGGCGAGGCCGTAGGGCAGGGCCGGGTCGGCGAGCGCGCTGGCCGTCGCCGGGGCCAGCGTCCCGGCAAGACGCCCGGCGACGGCGCCGACCAGGAGTCCGCCACCCTGACGCAGCCGGAGCCAGACGACGGCGAGCGCGCCGCCGGCGAGGCCAGTCAGCAGCAGGAACGGCAGGAGGTCGGCCGGCCCGGCCCACAGGGCGAGGGCCGACAGCAGCTTGACGTCGCCGCCGCCGAGGATGCCACGCTGCCAGAGCAGGCCGGCCGGCACGGCGACGGCCGCGGCGCCGAGGACCGCGGCGGTCAGGCTCGGGGGCGGGACGACGAGCAGGAGCTGGACGGGCCACGCCAGCGCCAGGGCGGCGCAGGTGCGGTTGGCGATCCGCCGGGCGGTGAGGTCCGTCCAGGCGGCGTGCGCCAGCAAGGTTAACAGACCGGTCGTCACGACGACCCGGCCGGCTTCGGCCCACATGCAGCTGCCTCGTTCGCGCTGGAAAGACGTCGCGGAGGCCGCACCCGCCCGCCCGGGCGAGGTGACGGCAACCGGCGGGACTGGCCGGGCGCCGGGACGCCCGCCGGCAGCGGGCATCCCGGCGACGCGGGCTCAGTTACCGCCGAGCTCGTCGGCGACGGTGGTGAAGGTGGTCAGAAGGTTCTCGCCGAGCGTGCCGAGAATGCCGATGATGGCCACCGAGACGAGGGCGGCGATCAGGCCGTACTCGATCGCGGTGGCGCCCGATTCGTCGGCCAGGAGGCGGCGGAGGGTGCGCATGGGTCAGGTCTCCTGCTGGTGGATGCGCGATGGCCCCACTGTCGCCCGGCGACCTTAAGGACCCATGAACGGCCAGCCTGTGCTTCCCGGGCGTCCAACGGGCCCGCGGCAATGACACGCTCGGAAGGACGCAAGGTGGCGATGCCAACGAGCCCGGCGGACGCGAGCGAGGACGCGTCCCGGCAACGCGGCCCGCGTCCCCTGGCGCTCTACCTTGCCCGGGCCGGCGCCGGCGGCGATGCCAGCCGGTTCGCCGCCTTCGTCGATGGCCTCAAGGCCTACTGGCGGCATCCGCGGATCGGCCCGCCGGCGCCGCGGGCGGAGCTCTGGCGGGCCGGCTCGGCCCGTCTGCTCGACTGCGGCGGCGCCGGCGGCTTGCCGGTCCTGATGGTGCCGTCGCTGGTGAACCGGGCCTACGTCCTCGACCTGATGCCCGGCCGGTCACTCGCCGAGGCGCTGGCCCAGGGCGGACTGCGGCCGCTGCTGCTCGACTGGGGCGCGCCGGACACGGCGGAACGCCACTTCGACATAGCGAGGTATGTCGACGAACGGCTGATGCCCGCGCTGCGCCTGTGCGCCACGCTGGATCCGCGCCCGCCGGTGCTCCTCGGCTACTGCATGGGCGGCCTGCTCGCCCTCGCCGCGGCCAGCCGGAAGGTCCGGCTCGGCGGGATCGCCCTGCTGGCCACGCCCTGGGACTTCGTCGCGGCGCGAAGCCTGCAGCCGCTGCCGACGCCCCTGGCCGTGGGTGGCCTCGTGGCGACGACGACCAGCCTCGGCGAGGTGCCGGTCAGCCTGCTCGACTGGGGCTTCGGCCTGATGGACCCGGACCGGGTGGTGGCGCGCTTCGCGGCGTTCGCGACGCTGGCGCCCGGTTCCGACGAGGCCCGCGGCTTCATCGCGGTCGAGGACTGGCTCGGCGACGGGGTGCCGCTGGCGGGGCCGGTGGCGCGCGAATGCGTGGAGGACTGGTACGGCGCCAACCAGCCGGCGCGCGGCCGCTGGCGCGTCGCCGGCACGCCGGTCCGGCCGGAGCGCCTCGAGCTGCCGGCCTTCGTGGCCCTGCCGCGGGCCGATCAGATCGTGCCGCACGCGTCGGCGGCACCGCTGGCCCGGCTGCTGGCGAACGCCACCGTGGTCGAGCCGCCCTGCGGCCATGTCGGGATGGTCGCCGGCCGCCGGGCCACCGTGCACTTGTGGCAGCCGCTCGTGGCGTGGCTGCGACGAATCGCTCTGGGACAACTTTGAGCCTGTAGGGGTCTTGCGCCGCTCCCTATATGCTCGCCCGAGCGGATCGCCCGGCCGCAGGTGCTGCAGGATGCGCCTGCCGGGCAGCCCGAACCGAAGAACCAAGGAGAGCGACGCCCATGACCGAGGTCGTCATCGTCAGCGCCACCCGCACCCCGATCGGCTCGTTCAGTGGCGCCCTCGCGTCGCTGCCGGCGCACGACCTCGGCAAGGTGGCGATCAAGTCGGCCCTGGAGAAGGCCAAGGTCGAGCCGGCCGAGGTCTCGGAAGTGATCATGGGCCAGATCCTGACGGCGGGGCAGGGCCAGAACCCGGCGCGCCAGGCCTCGATCCGGGCCGGCATCCCCAGCGAGGTGCCGGCCTATGGCGTCAACATCCTCTGCGGCTCCGGCCTGAAGTCGGTGGCGCTCGGCTACCAGGCGATCGTCAACGGCGACAGCAGCATCGTCGTCGCCGGCGGCCAGGAGAGCATGAGCATGGCGCCGCACGTCGCGCACCTGCGCAACGGCACCAAGATGGGCTCGGTCGAGTTCCTCGACACCATGCTCAAGGACGGGCTGTGGGACGCCTTCCACGGCTACCACATGGGCACCACCGCCGAGAACGTCGCCCAGAAGTGGCAGATCACCCGCGACGAGCAGGACGCCTTCGCGGTGGCCTCGCAGAACAAGGCCGAGGCGGCGATCAAGGCCGGCAGGTTCAAGGACGAGATCACCCCGGTGACGATCAGCACCCGCAAGGGCGACGTGGTCGTCGACACCGACGAGTACCCGCGCTTCGGGGCCACGCTCGACGGCATGGCCAAGCTGCGCCCGGCCTTCGCCAAGGACGGCTCGGTGACGGCCGGCAATGCCTCGGGCATCAACGACGGTGCCGCCGCCCTCGTGCTGATGGGGGCCGACGAGGCCAGGAAGCGCGGCCTGACCCCGCTGGCCCGGATCGTCTCGTGGGCGCAGGTCGGCGTCGACCCGGCGATCATGGGCTCGGGCCCGATCCCGGCGTCGCGCCGTGCCCTCGAGAAGGCCGGCTGGAAGACCGGCGATCTCGACCTGGTCGAGGCCAACGAGGCGTTCGCGGCCCAGGCCTGCGCCGTCAACAAGGACCTCGGCTGGGACACCGCCAAGGTCAACGTCAACGGCGGCGCCATCGCGCTCGGCCACCCGATCGGCGCCTCGGGCGCCCGGGTGCTGACCACGCTGCTGCACGAGATGCAGCGCCGCGACGCCAAGAAGGGCCTCGCCACGCTGTGCATCGGCGGCGGCATGGGCATCGCCCTCTGCGTCGCCCGCGACTGAACTGACCGACGATCGCCCGGAGCGAGCGGCCCGGCCGCTCCGGGCGACGAACGGCCGCCGCGCGCGGCCACCCATGCCGGGCCAGGGAGGACACAAGGCATGGCACGCGTCGCACTCGTCACCGGCGGCAGCCGCGGCATCGGCGCCGCGATCTCGGTCGCGCTCAAGGCGGCCGGCTACAAGGTCGCCGCCAACTATGGCGGCAACGACGAGGCGGCCCGCGCCTTCACCGCCGAGACCGGCATCCCGGCCTTCAAGTGGAGCGTCGCCGACTACGACGCCTGTGCCGCCGGCATCAAGCAGGTCGAGGCGGCGCTCGGGCCGGTCGAGGTGCTGGTCAACAATGCCGGCATCACCCGCGACGCCATGTTCCACCGCATGACGCCGCAGCAGTGGCACGAGGTCATCTCGACCAACCTGACCGGCGTCTTCAACATGACCCATCCGCTCTGGCCGGGCATGCGCGAGCGCAAGTTCGGCCGCATCATCACCATCAGCTCGGTCAACGGCCAGAAGGGCCAGGCCGGTCAGGCCAACTATTCGGCGGCCAAGGCCGGCGACATCGGCTTCACCAAGGCCCTGGCACAGGAAGGTGCGCGGGCGGGGATCACCGTGAACGCCGTCTGCCCCGGCTACATCGGCACCGAGATGGTTCGCGCCGTCGACGAGAAGGTGCTCAACGAGCGGATCCTGCCGCTGATCCCGACCGGCCGGCTCGGCGAGCCCGAGGAGATCGCCCGCTGCGTGGTTTTCCTCGCCAGCGACGATGCCGGCTTCATCACCGGCTCGACGATCACCGCCAATGGCGGCCAGTACATGATCTGAGCCGCCGGTCTTCGGCTCGCGGCGCTCAGGCCACCTGGCGACGCGAGCCGGCGATGTCGCGGAAGGTCCGGGCGAGGAGCCGCTCGACGTCCTCGGCCCTGGTGATGGCGACGACGCCGGTGCCGACCTCGATCGGCATCTGCCGCCCGGCGCGCGTCTCGACGCTGATGCGGGCGAGGGCGGTGCGGATGCGGTTGGCGATGGCCTGGGCCGCGGGCTCGGAAGCACCCTCCATGACCACGGCGAACTCGCCTTCGCCCATGTGCCCGGCGAGATCCTCGGCGCGCACGAGGTAGCGCAGCATCCGGCCGGTGCCGGCGACCAGCCGGTTGGCGAGGGCGTGGCCGTGCTGGTGGCCGAGCTCGGCGAGATCGCGGATGGCCACGCCGAGGACCACCAGCGGTGCTCCGGCCGGCCGGCCGCGCAGGGCGGTCGCCAGGTAGTCGAGCACGAAGCCCCTGTTGAACAGGCCGCTCAGCGAGTCCTGGGCCAGCGTGGCGGGGACGCCGTCGACCGGGTCGCGCAGCCAGCCGCGCAGGCGCTGCAGGCGCAGCCACAGCTCGAGGCGCAGCCGGATCAGCTCCGGCGCCTGCGGCAGCGGCAGGACATCGTTGAAGCCCTGCTCGAGGGCGGCCCGGATGGCGTCCTCGCCGACCGGGCCGGCCAGCAGGATGGCGGCGTTGAGCGGGACGTCGAGGTCCTCGAGATCGGCCGGCCGAAGCGTCGGCGCCACGCCGGTGCCGGGCAGGGTGGCGACGACGAGGTCGAACTCGCGCTCGCCCAGCATCCGCTGGGCGCTGCGCTGCGAGTCGGCATAGGCAATGCTGGCCGGTCCGAGCCCGTTGGCAACCCGGACCTGATTGTCGGACGGGGGGCCGGCGAGCAGCACCTGCGGCCGATCGGCGGCGCGTTCCTGGCGCTGGCGGGTGCGCCCCTTGCGGTCGCCGGGGGCGTAGTCGGCGAGCAGCGCGGAACGGCGGTCGCGCTCGCGCTCGGCGACGACCAGCGCCGACAGCGCCCGGACGCGGACCTCGAGCTCGATCTCGTCGAGCGGGAAGACGATGGCGTCGTCGCAGCCGCTGGCGAGGGCCTGGGAGATCGCGGTCACCGCGTCGTTGCGGCACAGCGCGACGACCGGCGGGCCGCCATCGTGCCTTGCCGCCGTCAGGCGGCGCAGCGCCTGGGTTCCGGCATGGCTGCCGGTGTCGACGAGGAAGGCGTCGGCGGCGGCGCCGGCGATGCGGCTCTCGCCGGCATTGGCCGGCAGTTCCTGGCAGGCGATGCCCCAGCCGGCGAGCGCCTCGGCCAGGCCGGCGAGGCTGCCCGGAAAGGCTTCGATGACGCAGCAGCGCAGGCCGCCCCGCATGATCCGCTCAGTCCTACCTTGGGGCACGCCAGACCGGCGTCCGCACGACCGGCATTAGCGCGCCATGCTTAACAAGTCATGACTCGCGCAGCGGCGCGGCCTCAGCGCGTGCCGTAGATCCGGTCGCCGGCATCGCCGAGGCCCGGCAGGATGTAGCCATGGTCGTTGAGCCCCTCGTCGACCGCCGCCGTGTAGATCGGCACGTCGGGATGGGCCTCCTGCATGCGCTGGACACCCTCGGGGGCGGCCAGCAGGCAGGCGAACTTGATGTCGCGCACGCCGTCGCGCTTGATCCGGTCGACCGCGGCCACCGCCGAGTTGGCGGTCGCCAGCATCGGGTCGACGATGATGACCGGGCGCTCGGCGATGTCGACCGGGACCTTGTAGTAGTATTCGACCGGGCGCAGCGTCGCCGGATCGCGGTAGAGGCCGATGTGGCCGACGCGGGCCGAGGGGATCAGGTCGAGCATGCCGTCGAGCAGGCCGTTGCCGGCGCGGAGGATGGAGACAAGGCAGACCTTCTTGCCGGCCAGGGCCTTCGCCCGCATCGGCATCAGCGGGGTCTCGATGTCGCGATCGACCAGCGGCAGGTTGCGGGTGATCTCGTAGCCCAGCAGCAGGGCGACCTCGCGGACGAGACGGCGGAACTCGGCCGTGGAGGTATCCTTGGTGCGCATCAGCGTGAGCTTGTGCTGGACGAGCGGGTGGTCGACCACCACGAGCTGTGGCATGGACGGCTCCGACGGTTGCGGCTGCAGGCGGCCGAGGCTTAGAAGAGCCGGCGCCGGAAGACAATGCGGCCGGTTCGGGAGCCCGATCGATGCGGGATGCGCTGACCGTCGGCGTCCTCGGCGGGCTCGGGCCCGAGGCGACGGTCGACTTCATGGCGCGGGTGCTGGCGCTGACGCCGGCCCGGTGCGACCAGGACCACCTGCACCTCCTCGTCGACTGCGATCCGCGTGTTCCGAACCGCAACGAGGCGCTGGCCGGCACGGGTCCGTCGCCGGTGCCAGCACTGACCGCGATGGCGCGGCGGCTGGAAGCGGCCGGGGCCGATTTCCTGGTCATCGCCTGCAACACCGCGCACGCCTTCCTGCCGGCGCTGCGCCCGGCCGTGCGCATCCCCTTCCTCGGCATGATCGAGGCGACCGTGGACAGCCTGCGCCGATCGGCGCCGGGGGCGAGCCGCGCCGGCCTGCTCGCGGCCGACGGCTGCCGCCGCGCGCGGCTGTACGAGCCGGCCCTCGAGCATGCCGGCATTCTTCCCGTCCAGCTCGACGCGGCGGCCCAGGCCCGGCTGATGGCGCTCATCTACGCGATCAAGGCCGGGGATCGCGGCGGCGGCGTGCGCGAGGAGGCCATGGCCCTGGCGCGGCGGCTCGTCGCGGACGGAGCGCAGGCGATCGTCGCTGCCTGCACCGAGCTGCCGCTGGTGCTGCAGGCGGGTGACGTGCCGTGCCCCTTCGTCGACAGCACCGCGGCGCTGGCCGAGGCTACCGTCGCCGTGGCCCTCGGCCGTCGTCCCCTGCCATCCGCCGGCTGAGAGGAGCCCGCACCCGATGCATCTCGCCCGCTTCCCGAGGGTCCGCCTCGCCCACCTGTCTACGCCCCTCGAGCCGCTCGAGGGCCTGACCCGCCGGCTGGACGGACCGAAGCTGTGGATCAAGCGCGACGACGCGACCGGCCTCGGCGGTGGCGGCAACAAGACCCGCAAGCTCGAGTACCTGATGGCCGAGGCGCTGGCCGAAGGCGCCGACACGGTGATCACCCAGGGTGCGGTCCAGACCAACCATGGCCGCCAGACGGCGGCGGCCGCGGCGCGCCTCGGGATGCGCTGCATCATCCTGCTGGAATCGCGGGTCGCGACGGACGACGTCGACTACCTGCGCAACGGCAATGTCCTGCTCGACCGGCTGTTCGGCGCCGAGCTGCGGCCGTTTCCCGGCGGCGGGGACATGAACGCCGCGCTCGATCCGGTGGCGGAGGAGGTCCGCAAGGCCGGCGGTCGTCCCTACGTCATCCCCGGCGGGGGCTCCAACCCGACAGGCGCCCTCGGCTATGTCGGCTGTGCCCAGGAGCTGCTCTGGCAGTCCGCGCAACAGGGCCTGCGCCTCGACTACATCGTCCACGCCACCGGCTCCGCCGGCACGCAGGCCGGCCTCGTCGTCGGCCTCGAGGCCATGAACAGCGGCATCCCCCTGCTCGGCATCGGCGTCCGGGCGCCACGGGCCAGGCAGGAGGAGAACGTCCACCGCCTTGCCGAGGCGGTGGCCGAGAAACTCGCCGTCCGCGGTGGCATCCGCCGCGAGCGCGTCATCGCCAATTGCGACTATGTCGGCGAAGGCTACGGCATCCCGACGCCGGGCATGATCGAGGCTGTCCGGCTGTTCGCGCAGGCCGACGGGATCCTGCTCGACCCGGTCTACTCCGGAAAGGCGGCGGCGGGTCTGGTCGATCTCGTTCGCAAGGGCTTCTTCTCGCGGCGGGACAACGTCGTCTTCATCCACACCGGCGGTGCGGTCGGCCTGCACGCCTACCGGACGACCTTCGAGGCGGACGGCTGAGCGCTCAGCCGGCGACGGTGCACAAGGACGGCCCGTTGCGCCCGGGCTCGGTCAGCAGCAGGCGGCAGGGATCGTAACCGTTCCGCTGCAGCGTCTGGCGCAGCGCCAGCAGCGTGCTGTCCGGCAGGGTGCGGTCGCGGGCGAGGATCCAGGCGTAGTCGCGCGTCGGGTGGCCGACGAGGACCCAGCGATAGTCGGGGTCGAGCGCGACGACCACGTAGCCGCCCGGGATCGGCCAGATCCAGTGGCCGAAGAGGCTGATGAAGGTCACCTCGAGCCGGCCCTCGCTCGGCGGTCCGACGAAGCGTGCCCGGCCCTCGGCGACATCCGTGGCGCCGGATTCCACGCGGCAGCTGTTGGTGACCACGACGAGCCCCGGATTCGCCTCGTCGAGGGCGTAGACGGCCTGGGCGTCGCCGACGCACTGGTCCTGGAACCAGGCGGGAATGGTGGCGATCTGGTGCCAGGTGCCGAGGTAGCGGTCGAGCTGGAAGTCGTCGACATGCTCGAGTGCTGGCCTTGGCGTCCCGGCGCAGCCGGCAAGGACGACGACGAAGGCGAGGCTCAGCAGGCGCCGCAAGGCCGACATCCCTGGTCCATCCATCCGTTGCTATGGGCCTGCGGGGGCCGTGATCGTCAGCCGCCGGCGAGCCGGCGCGCGTTGCTCGTCGCCTTGCGATGCACGGGCGACAGGGCGGCGCCGAAGGCACGCACGGTGGTCGCCATCAGCTCCTCGGTCGCCCGCGAAGACGCGTTGAAGCTGGCCGTCGCCTGATCCTGCCACAGGTGCCACCACGCAGCCGGGCTTGTCGTCGTGGCCAGCCGTGCGCCGGTCGCGAGGGCGATCTGGCCATGCGCCGTCAGCCAGCGCTGCATGGTCTCGAGCACCGCCGGCACGGACTCGCCCAGGGCCGAGGTCGCGGCCGCCAGCGCCACGACCTTCTCGCTGGCCATCATCTGGAATTCCGGGTGCGCCAGCTTCACCGGATCGGCGCCGGCCGCCGCCAGCTGGCGCACGCGGGCATCGACCACGTCGCCGGCGGCGAGGGCAAGCTCGCCGAGCCGCGTGGCGCTGCGCGTCGCCGATTTGGCCGTGGCGGTGGCACGGCGAAGGCTGGGTGTCCGGGGGCGGCGCGCCATGCTCGGCTCCTGTTCATGCTGCACTGCAACACAAGTGGGTCCGCCGCGGCCGTGCGGCAACTGCGACCCGCGGGCGCGCTCAACCGGCCGAGCGCAGCAGCTGTTCCACCTCGGGCCGCGTCGGCGCGCCGGCCCCGCCGCCCGGGCGGCTGCATTTCAGGGCGGCGGTCGCGTTGGCGAACCTCGCCGCCGTCGCCTCCGGCATGCCTTCGGCGAGGCCGACCGCGAAGGCGGCGTGCCAGATGTCGCCGGCGGCCAGCGTGTCCACCGCCTCGACGGGAAAGCCCGGTGCATGGGCGAGGCGCTCGCCTTCCAGCCAGTAGATGCCGTCGGCGCTGGACGTCGTCCCGATCCAGCCGCGTGCCATCGGCCGGACGCGCTTCAGGCCCTCGGCGATGTCGTCGGTGCCGATGAACGACGCCAGTCCCTGGCGGCCGAACACCACGTGCGTTGCCGTGGCGAGGATGCGCTCGGCACCGCCATCGTCCGGTGCCCGGTCGAAGTCCATCACCGTCGGGATGCCGCGCCGCGCCGCCCGCTCGATGGCGACGAGCGCACCGTCGGCCCAGCGGGTGTCGGCGAGGACGGCGTCGGCGCCGTCGATCGCCGCAAGCGGCACGCCTTCGGTGCCGCGCAGCGTGCGCGGGTCGGTATCGTTGACGATGGTGCGATCGCCCGACGGGTCGACGATCACCGCGGAATAGGACGTCCGACCGCCCGGCACGAAGTGGACGCCATCGACGACGATGCCTTCGCCTCGCAGCTCGGCCAGCACGCTTTGGGCGGTGAGGTCCTCGCCGAGGCGGCTGCCGAGCACGGCGCGACCGCCGAGGCGGACCACCGTGCGCGCGCCGTTGGGGGCGATGCCGCCGGTGACCTCGGTTCGGTCCAGCGCGTAGGTCTTGGCATCGATCACCGGTGGTGCCGCCACGCGGAAGACGACGTCCCAGACCGAGACGCCGACGCAGACCACCGAGACCATGCGCCCCCCGCGCTTTCCGTTGCGGCGCGCGATCATAGGCGGCGCCCGTGTGCCGTCCACCGCCAGGTGCCGGCCGTCAGCCCTGCAGCGGCACGAGCACGTCGATGGTGGTGACCAGCTGGCCCTGGCGACGCTCCTGGACCACGCGATGCACCTTGGCGGGATCGTCGGCCGGCAGCATCGCCTCGACCGCGAGCACGACCAGCTCGCCGTTCTCGAAGCCGTAGTCCGTACGGGTGAAGAAGAGTCCGTCGGCACTGCCATGCTCGAGGCCGACAAGGTGCCCGCTATCCGGGTCGCGGCCGAGCAGCGGCAGGGTTCCGAGGGCGACAAAGCTGCCGTCGGCCGGGTCGTAGCGCCAGTAGTCGGCGTAGGCGTTGGCGCCGCCATCGGCGGTGACGAGCACGAGGTCGCGCCAGCCGTCGCCGTCGAGGTCCTCGCCGCCGAAGCGATAGCCGCCTCCGGGCTCGGCCGGCAGCATGCTCTCGACCGGCAGCACCATGTCCCTGGACGAGCGAGGCGCCCGCACCCTGATCTGCCGGATCACCTGAAGTCGATCCGGCAGGACATTGTAATCGAAGAAGAAAAGCCAGCCGTTCGAGTCCTGCGCGAGGGCCATCACGCAAGGTTGGCAGTCGGTCACTTCGACCGGCCCGTCGGCGCTCACGGTGGTGCTCCCGACCGGGGGCAGCGGCTCGCAGCCGGCCAGCAGCAGCAAGGCTCCGCCGGCGAGCAGCGCCGCCCGCCTCACCATGCGAGGCGGGGGATCACCCAGTCCGGCCGGGCGGCGTGCTCCGCGGCCAGCGCGTGCAGGGCCCGGGCCAGGTCGGTGACGGGCGCCTCCGGCGGGAACGCCTCCTGGTGGATGCCCTGGGTGACGAAGGCCGAGGCCATGCCGGCGTCATTGGCGCCACGGACGTCGTGCGCCATCGAATCGCCGATGCCGATGATCTGTGCCGGCTGGAGATCGGGCAGGACATGCCGGCAGGCGCGGTAGACCGGCGCATAGGGCTTGCCGACATAGTGCACCGTGCCGCCGGCGGCCTTGTAGCGCTCGGCCAGCGTGCCCGGCGCCAGGGTCAGGTCGGCCCCGGTGACGGCAACCAGGTCCGGATTGGCGCACAGCATCGGCAGGCCGCAGGCGAGGCTGCGGTCCAGCGTCTCCTGGTAGTCGTCGGCGGTCATCGGCGGCGGCTCGACCCCGGACACGAACAGGAAGTCCGCGTCCTCGGGCGTGGCGACGAGGTCGAGGCCGATGCCCTGGGCGACGCTGAGGTCGCCTTCGCGGGTGAGCAGCATGCAGCGGCGGCCGAGGGTGGTGAACGGCGGCTCGATGCGCTCGCGAAACCCCTGCCATGCGGTTTCGCCCGAGGTCACGACCGCGTCGAACAGGCGGAGGTCGAAGCCGATGTCGAGCAGGCGCTTCTCGGAAACCGTCTTGCGGCGCCCGGAGTTGGACAGCAGCACGATGCGCTTGCGGGCGTCGTGCAGCCGCTCCAGCGCCTCGACGACACCGGGATAGGGGCGAATCCCGTCGTGCAGGACACCCCACTGGTCGATCACGAAGGCTTCGTAGCGGTCCGCGAACGCGCCGATGCCATCGGCGAACACGGGGGTTGTCATGGCAGCGGGTTCCGGACCGGGCGTTGAGCTTGAGTGCGCTGACAGGTAAGGCCTTCGCAGGCGAAGGGAAGGGGGTACGCGGTGGCGATCGACCTCGGCTTGGACGGAGCGCGCGTCCTCGTCACCGGTGCCAGCTCCGGGATCGGCGCCGCCGTGGCCGCGCTGCTCGCGGCGGCCGGGGCCAGGCTCGTGCTGCATGGCCATGCCAACGCCGCCGGGCTCGATGGGGTGGCCAGCGCCACGGACGCGATCGCGGTGTTCCGCGAGGACTTCGCCGACCGCGATGCGGTCCGCTGGACCGTCGGGCGCGCCGTGGAGGCCCTTGGCGGCCTCGACGTGCTGATCAACAACGCCGGCCACATGCTGGGACGGGTGCCGCTGGCCGAGGCCGACGACGCGGCGATCGACCGGATCGTCGAGCTCAACGCGATGTCCGTGGTCGTGGCCTCGCGCACGGCGCTGCCGGCGCTATCCGCCAGCCGCGGCTGCATCGTCAGCACCAGCTCGATCTCGGCACGGTCCGGCGGCAGCGCCGGCTCCAGCCTCTATGCCGCCGCCAAGGGCTTCGTCTCGACCTTCACCCGCTCGCTGGCCACCGAGTTGGCGCCCAAGGGCATTCGGGTGAACGCGGTGTCGCCCGGCACCATCATGACGCCCTTCCACGAGCGCTACTCGACGCCCGAGAAGCTCGAGGCGACCCGGCAGCGGATCCCGCTGCAGCGCCTGGGCAGCGGCGACGATTGCGCCGGCGCCTTCCTGTTCCTCGCATCGCCGGTCCTCGCAGGCTACATCACCGGCCAGGTCATCGAGGTCAACGGCGGCCAGCTGATGCCCTGACCCTTCGCAAGGATCACCGATGGATCTGCAGATCGCCGGCAAGCTCGCCCTCGTCACCGGCTCGACCGCCGGCATCGGGCTCGCCATTGCCCGTGCCCTCGCCCAGGAGGGCGCTCGCGTCATCGTCAACGGTCGCACCGGCGCCCGGGTCGATGCGGCGCTGGGCGCCCTCGCCGGCTCGGGCAGCGTCGAGGGGCTGGCTGCCGACCTTGCCACGCCGGAGGGGGTGGAGGCCTGCATCGCCCGCTATCCCGACGTCGCGATCCTCGTGAACAATCTCGGCATCTACGAGCCGAAGGCCTTCGAGGCGATCAGCGACGCCGACTGGCAGCGGATGATCGAGGCCAACTTCATGAGCGGCGTACGCCTGTCGCGGCACTACCTGCCGAAGATGCTCAAGGCCGGTTGGGGCCGGATCATCTTCATCGCCAGCGAGTCGGGCGTGCAGATCCCGGCCGAGATGATCCACTACGGCGTCTCCAAGACGATGCAGATCGCGCTGGCCCGCGGCCTCGCCGAGACCACGGCCGGCACCGGCGTCACCGTCAACTCGGTGCTGCCGGGCCCGACCCGCTCGGAAGGGGTGGAGCAGTTCCTCGGCGAGGTCGCGGCCTCGCGCGGCATCACCGCCGCCGACGTCGAGCGCGAGTTCTTCTCGACGATGCGCCCGAGCTCGCTGCTGAAGCGCTTCGCCACCATCGACGAGGTGGCGGCCATGGTGGCCTATGTCGCGAGCCCGCGTTCATCGGCGACCAACGGTGCGGCATTGCGGGTTGACGGCGGCGTCGTCCGCTCGATCCTCTAGCCCGTCATCGGAACCGGGGCAGGGCAGGCGGTGCCGGAGCTTCTCGACGTTTCGCTGGACGACAAGTACGCGCTCGAGCGCGGCCGCGTCTTCCTGACCGGCATCCAGGCGCTTGTCCGCCTGCCCATGGAGCAGCGCCGGCGCGACCTCGCCGCCGGCCTCAACACCGGCGGCTACATCACCGGCTATCGCGGCTCGCCGCTGGGTGCCTACGACCAGCAGCTGAGCCGGGCGAAGGGCCTGCTGCAGGCGCATCACGTCGTCCACCAGCCCGGTGTGAACGAGGATCTCGCCGCCACCGCCTGCCAGGGTACCCAGGCCGTCGGGCAGGACGGCAACGCCCGCTACGACGGCGTCTTCGCCATCTGGTACGCCAAGGGGCCCGGCGTCGACCGCTCCGGCGACGCCATCAAGCACGGCAACCTGTTCGGCTCGGCCCGCAAGGGCGGCGTCCTGCTGCTGCTGGGCGACGACCACATCTGCGAGTCGAGCACGACGGCGCACCAGTCCGAGTACGCCATGGTCGACGCCATGGTGCCGATCCTCAATCCGTCGGGCGTGCAGGAGATCCTCGAGTACGGCCTCTACGGCATTGCCATGTCGCGCTACTCCGGTGCCTGGGTGGCGCTGAAGTGCATCCACGACACCGTCGAGAGCACGGCCTCGATCGAGGTCGACCCGGCGCGGCCGGTCATCGTCGAGCCCGACGACTTCGCCATGCCGCCGGGCGGCCTCGGCTACTACGTGCCGCCCGAGATCCCGTGGCCGCCGATGGCGCTGGAGGCCGAGAAGCGCATCCATACCGCCAAGATGGAGGCGGCCCGCGCCTTCGCCCGCGCCAACGGCCTCGACCGGGTCGTCCTCGGCCGCGCCGGCGCGCGGGTCATGGTCGTCACCACCGGCAAGTCCTGGCAGGACGTCGCCGCGGCGCTGGAGGCGCTGGGCATCGACCAGGCGCGCGCCGAGGCGCTCGGGCTCGGCGTCTACAAGGTCGGCATGGTGTTCCCCCTCGAGCCCGTCATGCTCGAGCGCGCCGTCGCCGGTACCGAGCTCGTCATCGTCGTCGAGGAGAAGCGCGGCCTCATCGAGAGCCAGCTCAAGGAGCTGCTCTACGGCAGCGAGCACCGGCCGCGCGTCGTCGGCAAGCAGGACGAGCGCGGCGCGGAGCTGTTCCGCAGCTACGGAGCGCTCGATTCCAACACCGTGGCGCTGGCCATCGCCAGCCGGCTCGCCGAGCGGGTCGACGATGCCGCGATCCGTGCCGCCGCCGCTGCCCTGGAGGAGCGCCAGCGCGCCGCCGGCGCCGGCCCGGCGGCCCTCGTCCGCCTGCCCTGGTTCTGTCCGGGCTGCCCGCACAACACGAGCACCCGCTCGCCCGAGGGCAGCCGCACGGTCGCCGGCATCGGCTGCCACTTCATGGCAACCTGGATGGACCGCGACACCGCCGGCTTCACCCAGATGGGAGGCGAGGGCGCCTCGTGGACCGGCGAGGCGCCGTTCACCAACACGCCGCATGTCTTCCAGAACATCGGCGACGGCACGTTCTACCATTCGGGCTCGCTGACCGTCCGCGCCGCCAAGGCCTCCGGCGCCAACATCACCTTCAAGATCCTCTACAACGACGCCGTCGCCATGACCGGCGGCCAGAAGATGGAGACGGCCAACCTGACGGTGCCGCAGGTCGCAGGCCTGCTCGCCGTCGAGGGTGCTTCCGAGATCGCCATCGTCAGCGACGAGCCGGAGAAGTACCCGCTCGCCGCCTTTCCGGCTGGCACCCGCATCCACCACCGCGACGACCTCGACCAGGTCCAGCGGCACATGCGCACCGTGAGCGGCGTCAGCGCCATCATCTACGACCAGACCTGCGCCGCCGAGAAACGCCGCCGCCGCAAGCAGGGCGAGATGGCCGATCCGGACCGCCGCGTGGTCATCAACGAGCTGGTGTGCGAGGGCTGCGGCGACTGCGGCGTCAAGTCGAACTGCGTCGCCGTCCAGCCGCTGGAGACCGAGTTCGGGCGCAAGCGGCGGATCGACCAGTCCTCCTGCAACAAGGACTTCTCCTGCCTGAAGGGGTTCTGCCCGAGCTTCGTCACCGTGCATGGCGGCCGCTTGCGCCGCGGCGGCGGGCCGGTCGACGCCGGTCCCGAGCCGGCACTGCCGGAGCCCGTGCTGCCGGTCATGACCGGCCCCTACGGCATCGTCGTCACCGGCATCGGCGGCACCGGCGTCATCACCATCGCCGCCCTGCTCGGCATGGCCGCCCACCTCGAGGGCAAGGGCTTCGTCGCCCTGGACATGGTGGGCCTGGCGCAGAAGGGCGGGGCCGTCGTCTCGCACCTCAAGCTGGCGCCGACGCCCGACGGGATCGGCAGCCCGCGCGTGGCCGCCGGCGGGGCGTCGCTGCTGATCGGCTGCGACATCGTCGTCGCCGCCGGGCGCACGGCCCTGCCGACCGTCCGCAAGGGCTTCACCCGTGTCGTCGCCAACCTCGAGGAGACGATGACCGGGGCGTTCACGAAGAGCCCCGACCTCCAGTTCCCCGGCGACCGCCTGCGCCGCTCGCTGACGGACGCGGCCGGCTCCGACGCCGTCACCTTCGTCGATGCCACGCGCATCGCTACCCGCCTGCTCGGCGACGCCATCGGCACCAACCTGTTCATGGTCGGCATCGCCTGGCAGCAGGGACGGATCCCGCTGTCGGCCGAGGCCATCGAGCGGGCCATCGAGCTCAACGGTGTCGCCGTGGCGATGAACCGCCGTGCCTTCCGCTGGGGCCGGCGCTATGCCGTCGACCCGCAGGCCGTGCGCGCGGCGGCCGGCCAGGCGGAGACGCCGGTGGCCGAGACCCTCGACGAGATCGTCGAGCGCCGGGCGCGGTTTCTCGAGGCCTACCAGGACGCTGCCTGGGCGCAGCGCTATCGCCATTCGGTGGGCCGCATCCGGGCCGCCGAGCAGAAGGCGGTTCCGGGAGCCGAGCAGCTGGCCGGAGCGGTCGCGCGCTCGCTGTTCAAGCTGATGGCCTACAAGGACGAGTACGAGGTTGCCCGGCTCTACACCGACGGCAGCTTCGCCGCGCAGCTGGGCCGCGAGTTCGAGGGCTGGGACCGGCTCGAGTTCCATCTCGCCCCGCCAATCCTGGGCGACCGCGATCCGGTCTCCGGGCATCTTCGCAAGCGACGGTTCGGTCCCTGGATGATGACCGCGTTCCGCTTCCTCGCGAGCCTGCGCCGGCTGCGCGGCACCGCGCTCGACCCGTTCGGCTACACCGCCGAGCGGCGCGGCGAGCGGCAGCAGATCGCGGACTACACGGCCCTGCTCGACGAGCTCGTCCGCGCGCTGGCACCGCACAACCACGCCATCGCCGTCGAGCTCGCGGCGGTGCCGCAGGCCATCCGCGGCTTCGGCCACGTCAAGGATGCCAACCGCGACAAGGCCAGGGCCCGCGAGGCCGAGCTGCTGGCCGCCTTCCGGACCGCTACGCCGACGCTGGCCCAGGCGGCGGAGTGACCGAGCCCGGTGCGGAAGCGCCGGGCGAGCTGCGGAAGGCGCGCATGTGGAACGTCGCGTGCGCCTGGCCGTAGGCATGCTCGCGGCCGGCCGGGCAGGCGCGCCGCGCGGCACAGCCCAGCATCATGCAGGACTGTCCCGACAGCGTTCCCAGATAGGCCCGGCAGTCGGCGACCCTGTAGCCGTCCTGCCGGAAGGCGCCGACCGGGCAGGTCGTCAGGCAGGGCTTCGTCGCGCAATCGTCGCACGGGCTGGCGATCGCCGGCCGCTCCGGCAGCGGCAGGGGCTCGGCCAGCAGCAAGGCCGCGCGCAGGCCCAGCCAGGGACCGCTGGCGGCGCTGACCAGCAGCCCGATCGGCGAGCGGTGCAGGCCGGGATCGGCCCGCAGGGCCCAGCGCTGGAACGGCGGCCAGGGCGGTCCGTCGAACGGGTAGACCGGTCGCGCCGCGGCGTCGGCGGCGATGACGTCGACGATCCGCCGCGTCCAGCGGTCGAGCGGATCCGGCTTGCCGTCGCCGGCCTCCGGCGCCTTGCGGAAGCGCTCGAACATCGCCGAGCCGATGTTGGCGACGACGAGGATCTGCGCCGCCGTCCCGGCATCGTCCGTGGCGGCGGGCGCAAAGCCGCCGATGCAGGTAAGGCCATGATCGCCAAGCCTCTGCTGCAGCTCGGCAAGGCTCGAGAGCGGGTTCAGGGGCATTCCTCCATCATCGGTCGAGGCCCGGCCGGCTCCAGGGCCATGAAGAGGCGGCGCCGCAGCTCGGGGACGAGCTCCGCCTCGAACCACGGGTGTCGTCGCAGCCAGCCATTGTTGCGGCCGCTGGGATGCGGCAGGGGGAGATAGGGCTCGGGCGCCTCGCGCCAGCGGGCGACGCGCTCGGTCAGCGTCAGCCTGCGCCAGTCCGGCAGGTAGCGCTCCTGTGCGTAGGACCCGACGAGCAGCACGAGCCGCAGCGCCGTCAGCAAGGGCAGCAGCAGCGGATGCCAGGCGGGCGCGCACTCCGGCCGCGGCGGCAGGTCGCCCGAGCGGCCGGTACCCGGATAGCAGAAGCCCATCGGCATGATGGCGATGCGGCGCTCGTCGTAGAAGGTGTCCCTGTCGAGTCCCAGCCAGGCGCGCAGGCGGTCGCCGCTCGGATCGTTCCACGGGATGCCGGTGGCGTGGACGCGGGTGCCCGGCGCCTGGCCGATGACCAGGACCGTCGCTGTCGGGCTCGCGCGCAGGACGGGACGCGGACCGAGGGGCAGCGTGCCCTCGCAACGGCGGCAGCCGCGGATCTCGCCGAGCAGCCGGTCGAGCGCGCCGTCCACCGCGTCGGCCGTCAGTCCGGCAGGCGGATCGAGCCGTCCTCGGCCAGCGGCCAGAACGGGTTCCAGGCGATCTCCCAGAGGTGGCCGTCCGGATCGGCGAAGTAGCCGCGATAGCCGCCCCAGAACACGTCCTCCGCCGCCCTGACCGGCGTGGCGCCGGCCGCCAGGGCTTCGGCCATCACCCGGTCGACGGCCGCCTTGTCGGGCAGGTTCTGGGCGAGGCTGATGCCGCGAAAGCCGCTGCCGTCCGCCGGCACGCCGGCATCCGCGGCCAGGTCGTCCCGGCCGAACAGCGCCAGGACCGAGCCGCCGGCCTGGTAGAAGGCGACGCCGTCGCCGCCGGAGCCGGACGGGATCCAGCCCAGCGCCTCGTAGAACCGCCGCGACCGGGCCAGATCGCGCACCCCCAGCGTGATCAGGCTGACCCGGCGGTCCATGGCGCGTCAGCCGAGATAGCGCCGGATCCGCGCGCAGGCCTCGCGGATGGCGTCGACCGAGGCGGCATACGAGAACCGGACGTAGCCCTCGCCGTAGATGCCGAAGCTGGTGCCGCTGATGATGGCGACGCCGACCTCGTTGAGCAGCTCGTCCTGCAGCTGGCGTGCGGTCTTGCCGGTGCCCTCGATGTTGGGGAAGGCATAGAACGCCCCGCCCGGCGTCACGCAGCGGAAGCCCGGGATCCGGTTGAGCTCGTCGACGATGATGCCGCGCCGCTCGTCGAAGGCGGCGACCATGCGGTCGACCGACTCCTGCGGACCGTTCAGCGCCTCGACGCCGGCCCACTGGGTGGCGGCGTTGACGCAGGAGTGGGTGTTGATGGCGAGGCGGGTGGCGTGCTCGGCGAGGGCCGCCGGCCAGACGCCCCAGCCCAGCCGCCAGCCGGTCATCGCGTAGGTCTTCGACCAGCCGTCGAGCAGGATCAGCCGGTCGCGCAACTCCGGATAGGCCATCATGCTGGCGTGCGGGATGCCGTCGTAGCACATGCGGGCATAGATCTCGTCCGACATCACCGCGACCTGCGGATGGTCGGCGAGGCCGGCGACCAGGCGGTCCAGCTCGGCCTTGGGCACGATTCCGCCGGTCGGATTGGCCGGGCTGTTGACGATGATCAGCCGGGTGCGCGGGGTGATCTTGTCGAGCACCTCGGTCGCGGAGAAGGCGAAGCCCTTGCTCTCGTGGAGCGGGATCGGCACCGCCTCGGCGCCGGTGTACTGGATCAGCGAGCGGTAGATCGGGAAGCCCGGGTCCGGGTACATGATCTCCGCACCCGGCTCGCCGAACATGGCGATCGCCATGAACATCGTCACCTTGCCGCCGGGCACGACGACGACATGGTCGGGGCTCACCTCGACGCCGCGGCGCAGCTTCATGTCGGCCGCGACGGCCTCGCGCAGCGGCAGGATGCCGTTGGCCGGGGTGTAGCCGTGATGCCCGTCGCGCAGCGCCTTGCAGGCGGCCTCGACGATGTTGGGCGGCGTCGGGAAGTCGGGCTGGCCGATGCCGAGGTTGATGATCGACTTGCCCGACTGCGCCAGCTTCGTGGCGCGCGCCAGCACCTCGAAGGCACTCTCGGTGCCCAGACGCGACATCGCGGCGGCAAGCTGCATCGATCCGACCTCCCTGGAACCCCGGCTTTCGGGCGGAGCGGAACATGCCAGCGGCGACCGGCAGCGGCAACGGCGATGAAGGGCGTGCGGGAGGGACGCGACCAACGAAAAAAGGACCTGTGAGACTGCCTCCGGAGAGGATCGCTCACAGGTCCGTCCAATGCTCAGCCCTCAGCATCTGCAGGATGCGCGAGCCTCGTCGCTCTGACAGTGCGTTTCGGCACATGGGTCAAGAAATCCGCAACAGGCTTGTCGCGTCGCGGGCGACCAGCGACTTAGCTGTAGTAGCTGAAGCGGCGTCCGCGCAGCGCCTGCAGCTTTCCGGCGGCCCTCGCCACCTTGCACAGCTGGGCGACGAGGCGGTCGGGTGGCAGCAGCGACATCGGCAGCGTCGCGACGCTGCGGACAAGCTGCCATGCCGCCGACGGCAGCTGGCTCGTCGTCGCGGCGTCCGGACGATGAATCCGGTCCACCAGCACCTGCGTGACGCCGTGGCGATAGGCGCGGCGGATCACGCCTGTGACGGTCATGCGGGCGGGATCGTGGCCGGTGACGATGACCGAGCCGGGCGCCGCCGCCCAGCTGAGGCCCTGGCGGGTGGCGCGGACGAACAGCTCGGTGTCGCTGCCGCCTGTCCGGCCGAGATCCGCCCGGAACACCGGGCCCTGGGCACGCAGGGCCTCGACGAGGCGGCGCGACAGCAGCACGTTGTGCGTCCCCGCCGAGCCTGGCAGCGCATAGCGGTTCAGCCGCTCGAGCGGCGCGGAGGCCAGCGGATCGACGCGGCGGAGGTGCCTCGGCACCACGACGTCGGCCGGGGCCCTGGCGCTGCCGAAGACCAGGTCGGCGCCCGTAGCATCGGCGACGCTGACCAGTTGGCGCAGCCAGTCCGGCTCCGGCAGGTCGTCGTCATCGAGGAAGGCGACGCGGTCGACCCCGTCGCGCAAGGCGACCTCGAGGGCGCGGTTGCGGGCCGTGGCGATTCCCTGCACCGGTTCCTCGGCGAAACGCAGGGGCAGCCGAAGCTGGCCCCGCAGCCGCTCGCAGACGGCTCCGGCATCGCCGCCGGGGGCGTTGTCCACGACGACGAGGATCCGTGCAGCGGCGAGGTCGGCTTCGGCCAGCCGGCGCAGCAGGCGATCGAGCTGCTGCGGTCGTCGGCAGGTGCAGACGCAGACGGCGACCGTCCGGTCCACGGCCGGGCGGTCAGGCGGCGAGGCGGCGGGCCGGCGCGGCCCTGACCGCGTCGAGACTGAGGGCGTGCTGCCGCCAGAAGCGCTGGGCGCGTACCGGCCGGTCCGTCCACGGCTTCGGCAGGCCGGCCCAATGCAGCAGCTTCGCCCCGCCCACATCCTCCTGGTAGGGGAACGCGTTCCAGGCTCGCGGCAGGTGGGCGAAGCGGCCGCCGCTGAAGATGTTGAGGGCGTACTGGTCGTTCATCTGGAAGCGCTCGACCAGCTCGATCGTGCGCGCCGTGCAGTCGAGTGCCCGGAGGCGCTCGAGCGAGAGGACGAGGACGCCGGCATTGAACGCAGGCGCCAGCAGGTCGACATCGCGCGCCCCGATCCGGCGCGCCTCGGCCGCCTCGATGAGGCCGAGGGGCCGGGCCACGCGCTCGACGACCATGATCTGGCTGCTGAACTCCTCGCTGATGCTCGGCCGGGCGGCGATACCGGTCTCGCCCACCGGTTGCCCGTAGAGTTCGTCGATATCCGACAGCACGACGGTGTCGATGTCGACATAGGCGAGCCGGTCGACGTCCGGCAGCAGTTCGGGAAGGAACAGGCGGTCCATCGTCGCCAGCGTCGTGTGGCTGATCAGGTGGACCTTCTGCTTCTCCAGCCGCCCATCCATCGGGATGAAGTTGAACTCGTGGCGGGCGAAGTAGCGTGCCAGGGGTTCGACATCCGCGGGCTTGAGTCCGCGCGTCTGGGCATGAAAGCGGACACGCTTGCGCGCGGTCTTGTCGATCGAGTTCAGGACCGTCGGGACCTGGGCGAAGATCTTCCTGTCGAACGAGATCGCCACGTCGATGAGGTCGGGCTTGACGATCGCCGGGCTGGCGACGACCGGCGCGCGGGCAACCCTGCCGGCCTCGAGCTTGGCCCTGGCGGCGGCCACATCCTCGGCGCAGGCGGCACGCCAGATGGCGTAGACGTCCGCCTCGCTCTTGCCCGCCGTGATCGCGCCCAGGGTGACGGCGAGCTTGTCGATGATGCCGTTGCGGATCCGGTCCTTGGCATTCGCGTCGAGGCCGTAAAGGCCGTCGAACCGCCGGTCGCCGAGACGATGCGGCTCGAACTCGACCGGCACGCCGAGTGCGAGGCTGGGCAGATAGCAGTGCAGCCGGGAGGTCGCGATCCGTTCGGCCCCCTCGAACTGCCGCAGGCGCTCGACGGCCCGCTCCAGCAGCCGGCCGAAGCGGCCGTGACGGACCCCGCCGCCGACCTGGGTGAGCGTCTTGTGCGGGCCCGGGTTGGCCGCCAGCCAGCGCTTGGTCGGATCGACCACGAGGGGGCCTGCCGTAACCTTGCGCTCGCCCGGCAGTGACAGCGTGACCGTCACGCATCCGGAGAAGAAGGCCTCGACCCCGACATTGCGCAGCCAGTAGCAGGTCGCCCAGTCGCGGCAGCCGATCGGCTCGTAGCGCTTCAGGTAGGCGATGACCTCGGGCGTCAGGTGGTGCGAGCGGTTGAGGTGCAGCGAGATGAAGAAGGGTCGGACATTGTCCGGGAACGGCAACGGCAGGCGGGCGCCGAACGGCGGGTGCATGAACCAGCCGAAGGTCGGCAGCCAGATGATCCGGCCGGGATGCTTGTCGGCCTCGGCCTGGACGCAGTCGCGGTCGACCTCCAGCAACGACACCGGCGCGGGCTGGGCCGCGTCCGCAACGCCGTCACCCCACGTCGTGCGCAGGTCGGCGACGATGCTGGCCACTTCCTTGCCCGTGAACCGCCAGTCCGGCGTCGCATAGCGTGCGATATGCCGGAGCATGGCGAGGCTCTGGATGTGGTCGCCGAGGTTGCTGCTCGTCGCGGCGAGGTCCGGGCTCTTGTAGTCGAAGATGCCGATGAGGGTGTCGCCCTCGCCGGGCCTGAAGCGCAGCCGCGCGGCGAGAGCTGCGGCCAGGCCTTGCGGTTTCGCGTCGGCGCGACCGAGCTGATAGGCCAGGTACGCCCGCGTATGCTGGGCATCGGCCAGCGACGGGTCCAGCCCGAGAGCTTTCTCGCAGGCGGCCAGCGCCGCCTCCGTATCGCCGGCCAGCCAGAGATCCGTCGCCTGCGCGAAGATGGCCCTGGCGGCTCGCGGGAACTTGCTCGCGGCTGCGGTGCTGAGCGAACGGGCGCGGGCCGGGTCGACGGAGCGGGCCACCCGGATCTGGTCCAGGGCCGGCGATAGTGCCAGGGCCCGGCGGCGGGCCGCTTCGGCGTAGAGCGTGTCGGCGAACTCGTTCAGACCGATCATCGAGGCCGAGGCTGCGTGGAGCTCGAGGGCAAGGGCTCCGTTGGGCCGCCGCGCCTCCAGCGAGTCGGCCATCGCCAGCAAGGTCTGCCGCTTGCAGGTCTGCCGCGCAAACTCGGCGAGGCGGCCTCCGATAACGGGCATCACGGCGACGGCCGCGGCGCGCTCCGGCTCGGCCAGCAACCTGCGAAACAGCTTCGCCAGCAGATCGTCAACCCTGCTCATCGGTTCTCACGCCATCGGAGGGGCCGGGCACACGGACCCGTCGGGCCTTCGGCCGGTCGGGGAAGGCCGCCGACCGCGCTTTCGCAAATCGCGTTGCGCCTATGCGGTAGCTCCGGCCACAGCGCAAGGGCGATCGCCGGTGGTCCGACCGCCGGCCCGGGGCCGCTGCGCGTCAGGCGCTCTTAGCCGGCGCGGTCGCCTTGCCCGGCTGGGACGGCGTGCCCTTGGGACCGAGATTGAGGCTGTAGCGCTGCCACTCCGCCTTCGCGCGCACCTCGCGGTCGGCCCAAGGCTTTGCCGGGCCTGCCCAGTGGATGAGCTTCGCGTCCTCGACAAGCTCGTGATAGGGCAGCGCATTCCAGTACCAGGGAAGCTCGGCGAAGGCACCCCGCGAGTACATGTTGAGCGCATACTGGTCGTTCATGCCGAACTGCTTGGCGAGTCCGACGGTGATCTCGGTGCAGTTCAGCGCCCTCAGCCGATCGAGGGAGAGCACCAGGACGCCCGCATTGAAGGCATTGGCCATCAGGTCGACGTCGCGGGCTCCGAGACGGCGCGCTTCGGCGGCCAGCTCGGGCGGCTTCCTCGCCGCCACGATCTCCAGCACGTTGGCCTGGCGGCGCCAGGTCGGGTGATCGCTGGCACGGGCGGCAATCCCCGACGTCCCCACGTCGTGCTCGTAGAGCTCGCGGACATCGCCGCGCACGATGATGTCGATGTCGAGATAGAGAAGGCGGTCGATGTCGGGCAGCAGATCGGGCAGGAACAACCGGTCCATCGTGGCGACGGTGGTATGCGCGATCAGGTCCAGCTTGACGTTCTTGAGATACCCGTCCATCGGCAGCATCCGGAACTCGTGCTGCGGGAACTTCTTGGCAAGCCGGGTGGCATAGCTCTCGGGAATGCTGCGTGTCTGCAGGTGGAACCTGACGCGTGACTTGGTATTGGCGGCGATAGAGTTGATGACCGTGGGAACCTGCGGCAGGATCTTGCGGTCGAACGACATCGCGATGTCGACGCCCGACCCTGACCGTGAGACGACGGCAGGCGCAGCGAGGGGCTGGTCCGCGCTCTTGCCGGCCTCCAGTCTCGCCTTAGCGGTCGCGACATCGTCGGCGCAAAGGCGTCGCCACAGGGCGTAGACCGCGGCTTCGCCCTGGCCCTCGAGCACGGCACCGAGGACGTCGCGCAGCTTGGTCTCGATGCCCTGGCGCAGTCGGGCGTGGGCCTCGGGATCCAGATCGCGCAGGCCGTCGAAGCGCCGGTCCGCCGGATTGTTCGGACGGAAGCTCACCGGAACACCCAGTGCGAGGCACGGGAGGTAGCAGTGCAGCCGGGTGGTGACGACGTTCTCCGCTGACTGGAACTCGCGTAGCCGCTCGACGGCCTTGTCGAGGTAGCTGGCGAACTCCCCAGACTTGGCGTCGAGCGTCTGGTGCGTCAGCGTCCGGGCGGTCGCGCCGTGTTTCGCCAACCAGCCGCGCGACGCATCCACGGCGAGGGTTCCGTGCCGGGCGATGTCCTGTTCGGGCAGCGCCAGGGTGAGCGTCACGCAGCCCGAGAAGAAGGCGTCAACGCCGGCGTTGCGCAGCCAGTAGACGGTCGACCAGTCGCGACAGCCGACCGGCTCGAAGCGACGCAGATAGGCGACCAGCTCGGGCGACAGGTGGTCGGGCTTGTTGAGGTGGAAGGAAATGAAGAACGGGCGGACGTTGGCGGGATAGGGAAAGGGCGGTCGGCAACCGAAGGGGGGATGCATGAACCAGCCGAAGACTGGCATCCACACCGGCCTGTCGCCCAGGGCGCGCACTTCCGCATCGGCGTAGTCGCGATCGACCTGAACGAGCGTGACGTTGCCCGACGCCGCCGATCTACGGCCGCCGTCGCGCCAGGTCGAGCGCAGGTCGGAGAGGATCGCCGCCAGCCGCGGCGAGGTGACCTGCCAGCCGTCGTCGAAGTACCGCGCGACGTGCCGGAGCATGGCGAGGCTCTGGATGTGGTCGCCGATGTTGCCGCTGGTCGCCTCGTAGTCGGGCGACTTGTAGTCGAGAATGCCGATCACCGTGTCGGCGGCGCGCGGCCGGACGGCGTGGCGCGAGCGCAGGGCGCCGACCAGCGTGTCGTCGTCGGCGAGCGGCTTCTTCCGCTCCTCATGGGCGACGTAATTCACGAAGTGCCGGATCTTGATCGCGTCCGGTGCCAGGCCCGCGGCCTTTCGCGCCACCTCCAGCGCCTCGCTCCGCCGTCCCGCCAGCCACAGGTTCACGGCATGGGCGAACAGCAGATGGGGCTCCTGCGGGAACCGTGCGATCGCCGCCTCGCCCGCCATGATGGCGCGCTGCAGATCCTCCACCCTGAGCGATTCGATGTAGGCCAGGAGCGCCGGACCCGACAGCGCGGCGCTGCCGCCGGCGCGATCGAACAGCGCGATGGCGAACGGGAAGAGGCCGGCGAGATGCGCCGAATGGCCATAGAGCTCCAGCGTCTGCCGCGACGTCGGGCTCAAGGCCGCCCGGGCATCGGCCAGCGTCAGCAGCGCCGAGCGCTTGCTGCTGCGACGGGCGTGATCGAGGATGCTTTCACCGACACCCGGAAGCAGGCTCGCCCGCGCGACCCGCTCGGGGCTCGCCAGGAGCCAGGTCGACAGGCGGGTTCGAAGCTCTTGCAGGGCTCGCATGCTAGTCTCTGTTGTTGCTCGGCTCCCGACACCGGCAAACGCGTCGGGAGCATGGGCATGACCGCGCGGCCATGGGGCGAAGGAGAAGCAATAAGGCCCTCAGGCCGGTTTGGACAACGGCCAGTCGAGGGCGTAGCGCCACCATTTGTCCCGCGCCGGCGTGTTCCGCTCGTTCCAGGGCTTGGTCCTGCCGACCCAATGGATCAGCTTCGCCTCGGCGAGGTCCTCCTGGTACGGAAACGAGTTCCACCAGCGGGGAACCGGGTTGTAGTCCCCCTTGGTGAACAGGTTCATCGCCTCCTCGTCGTTGACGCCGAAGCGCTCGACGAGGCGCATGACGACGCCGGTGAAGTCGAGCTGCCGCAGCCGCTCGAGATCCATGACGATGACCCCGCCGTTGAAGCGCGGGGCCAGCATGTCGAGCTCGCGCGCACCCAGTCGGCGAACCGCGAAGGCCTCGGCCGGGGTCTGCTTGCGCGCGATGGCCTCCAGCGTATTGACCTGTCGCGTGTGCGAGATGCGGACGCTCGGGCGGCCGGCGACACCTCGATGCCCTGGACTGTGCGCTGCGAGCTCCGCGATGTTGCCGAGCACGATCGTGTCGACGTCGGCGTAGACCAGACGGTCGACGTCCGGGAGCAGCGACGGCAGGAACAGGCGGTCCATCGTCGCGATCGAGTGATGCGACAGGATGGGAATGCGCAGCCCCTCGAGCTGCCCGTCGGTCTGCAGGTGATGGAAGTCGTGGTCGGGGAAGCGCTCGCGCAGGGCATCGATCGCGGGTGGCTCGATGCCCCGGGTCAGGACATGGAAGCACACCCGATCGGAGGTGTTGGCGAGCAGCGAGTTGACCATCGTCGCGGCGAAACGGAGGTAGTTCGCGTCGAACGACAGGGCGACATCGATCCGGTTCCGTGCGAGGCTCGTCGACTCGGCGGTGGTCTCTGCGCCGCTGCCGACGAGGGGCGGATCGGCTTCGAAGTGCGCCTTCGCTTCGGCGACAGCCGGAGCGCAGGCTGCACGCCACCTGGCATAGACGCCGGCTTCGTCGACACCGTCGGCGACGGCATCGAGCACCGCGTCGAGCCTCGCCACCATCCGGCTGGCAAGCCTCGTCCGCTCGTGGTCGCCAAGCGGGAATGCGCCATCGAGGCTCCGGTCCGTCGCTTGCTTCGGCGTGAACTCGACCTCTCGTCCGAGGGCCCGGCTGAGCAGGTAGCAGTCGAGCCGTGAGGTGACGACACGCCGCGCCGCCTGCACCCGCGCGATATGCTTGCGGGCGATGGCCAGACCGGCGGCGAGACTGTCGGTTGCCAGGCGTGGCGCCACCATCTTGAGCGTCAGCACGACTTCGCTGGGCGGCGGCGAGAACTGCGCTGGCGGTTCCAGGGCCAGCGTGCGCGGATCCTCTTCCACGTCGTCGAGTGGCTCGACGGTCAGCGTGACGCAGCCGGCGAGGAAGGCCTCGACCCCGACCGAGCGCAGCCAGTAGACGGTCGACCAGTCCTGGCAACCGATCGGCTCGTAGCGCTTCAGGTAGGCTGCGAGTTCCTCGGTCAGCATCGCCGGCGTGGTCAGCTGCAAGGAAAGGAAGATCGGCCGGACGTTCTCCGGGTAGATGGGCGCGCGGCGGGCCTCGAAGAGGCTGGGCCGCGGGCAGCCGAAGACCGGCAGCCAGACGATGCGGTCGGCGTGGGCCGCCGCCTCGGTGGAGACGGCATCCCGGTCGATCTCGACGAGTCGCAGCGGCCGCGCCAGCCGGGCGCCGTCCTCGGGCTGGCCGGTGCCGCTGCCCAGGTCGGCGATGAATTGCGACAGGGATGACGAGCCGGCACACAAGCCGGCGCGCTGCCGGCGCAGCAACAGCCGGAGTGCGGCATAGGATCGGACGTAGTCGCCGATGTCCGTACTCGCGCCGGCAAGCTCCGGCGACTTGTAATCGAGAATGCCGATCAGGACGTCATCGGCTCCGGCCGCGAGTTCGCGGCGTGCCTCGAGCGTCCTGGCGAGGCGTCGGCGCGACGGTGGCTGCGCACCGGCATCATGGGCGAGGTAGTCGACGAGGCAGTCGAGGTTGCCCATGTCCTTGCGGCCGCGCCGACCCTGGCGAGCGAAGGCCGCCGCCTCCGCCGTCGCGCCGGTGAGCCACAGGTTGATCGCATGTTCGGCGGCAATGGCCGATGACCGCGGCGACAGGGCCAGGGCCTGCTCGCTGCGCTTGAGCGCCAGCTTCGGGTCGAGACGGCGCGCGGCGACGATCCCGGCGACGCGGCCCGTGTCGGACAGGCGGCCGCGGCTGGCGGCCTTCTGGAACAGCTGGTCGGCATAGACGTCGAAGCCCTGCTGGTGCGCCGCCAGCGCGCTGACCTCGAGGGCCGTGGTGTCGTCGGGATCGCGCGCCGCCAGGGCATCGGCGACGAGGGTCAGGTCCCTGCCGCGGAACCGACCCATGGCGGCCCGGGCGGCCAGCTTGCCGACCACGGGCCAGGTGGCGAGGCGGGCGGCCTGATCGACGTCGGTAACGAATCTCGACGCCGCCCTAGACGCCCAGCGCTTGAGCTTCCTCATGCATTCTCCGACGAGCGTTCCGATCGATCATGCGGTTCGAACCGATTGGCGGTTCACTCGGGCCGGAGGCCTCGCTTCCTTGACGGCGCCCGCGGCCTTACGAAGGCGGTCTTTGGCTGTCAAGCACGTCAGGCTCAGGCCTGGCCGCGCGGCGGAACAGGCCTCGATGCGGCCTGTTGACACCGGTGGCCCGGTAACGGCTCGGTTCTTGTTTGACGTTGCCGGTAGTCGCCACTAAGGCCCACGCCATGCTTCCGGCGAGTGCCCTGCGCAAACTTCGAAAGCACGCGCTGCGCGCGCGCGAATATGTGACAATCGGCACATGGCTGGTCCGCGACCTGGCCCGTGATGCGCGCTGGAAGCTGGCCTCTGTGGTCGTCTCCGGAACGGCGACGATTGCGACCAAGTTCGCCGCCATGGCCGTCATCTATGTCGGCGTGTCCAGTCTTTCGGGCCATGTGCCGTCGATTCCGTACTTCAATTTGGCGGACCTTGAGCCCACGACGCTGCTGTTCGGTTCCGTGGTGGCCGGCACGCTCCTGCTGACGGTGACGGCGCAGCTCCGCTACGACGTCCGGCGACGGAGCGTCGCGCTCGGCCGCGCCTACACCGAGATCTGCATGCGGCGGGTGATCGCGCTGGTCAGCCGGCTGCCGCATCCGGCCGCCCCGGAAGCCAGCCGGATGCTCGCGGATGAGCCCCCGCAGGTCTATCTCGGCTACTGCCGGCTGTCGGCGTACTGCGCCCGCGAGGTGGTCCAGCTGCTGCCGGTGGCAGCGAGCTTCGTGCTGAGCTGCTTCGTGCTGATCTGGCTCGACTGGGTGCTGACGATCGGCGTCGGCATCCTCGCCACCCTCGGCTTCGCCGCGCAGTATCCGGCCACGCACAGCGCCGTTCAGCTGAGCCGGCAGTGGGAACGGAGCCGGCGTGACTCCGGGCAGAAGGTGGCCGACTTCCTCGCTAGGCTTCGCCGCGACCCGGTGTTGCTGAGCCCGGACTCGCGCGAGGTCGATGGCCTGTTCGGCAGCGGCGCCCTGCGCGACAACCTGGACCTGATAGCCGAGCGGTCGATGGTGTCGGAGTCGGCGACCCTGGCCTCGCGGGTGGCGAGCGGGCTGCTGCTCGGCGGCGTCGTCCTGATGGTCGGCTTCCAGATCCAGGCCGGCACGCGGAGCTGGGCCGCCGTGGCCGCCTATCTCGCCGCCGTCCGCTTCACGCTCGGCGACTTCGTCAGCCTGAGCCGCCTCGCTGCGAGCCTTGGCCGCTCGCACGCCCAGATCGAGCGGTTCCTGTTGTTCCTCGAGGCCGGCAAGCCGGCGATGGCGGATGACGGCGGCCTTCACGCCGCGCCGATGCTGCCGCTGCGGGTGACCTTGCCGGGTCCGCAGCGCGAGGTGGAGACGCTGGAGCTTGCTGCCGGCACGCGCGTGGGGCTCGGGGGCGTGATGCCGGGCCGGGTTGGCCTCGGCAACCTCCTCATCGAGCATTGCCCGCTCGGCAATGCCTACGTCCCGCCGGTCGAGGTCACCGACGGAGCCCTCGACAGCACCGTGTCGCTGCGCACCAACTTCCTGCTCGACGCGAGCGTCGACGAAGCCGAGTTGGCGCGCCAGCTGCTGCCGTTCCTGCCCAAGGGGGCTACCACCGACTGGGCGACCGCCGGCTGGATGGATCGGCTGCCGGCATCGCGTTGGGAAGCCGAGATCCCGCGCTGGGCCCTGCGGGCCCTGCACATCCTCGCGGTCCGCGCCCGCCGCGTGCCGGTGGTCTGCATCTCCGCCGGTCTCGTCGGCCAGATGCCGGCCAGCTGGCGCGTTGCCGCCTTCGATGCGCTCAAGGATTCGCTTGTCGTCCTCGTCTACAGCGACCTCGGCCAGGCCGGCCGCCACGGTGACACCGTGGCCCTGCTGGTCGAGGGCAAGAAGCTCGCCTGCTGGGCCAGGGTGCCGCTGGGTGCCGCCGAGCTGGCCGACCTGCGTGCCGGCCGGTTCGGATCGAATGGCGTGATCGAGGAATCCGAGGAAGAGGAAGAGACGATCTGAGCCCGCCGCCGCGCGGCTGCCCGGGGCGCATTGCTCCGCCCGGCTGCCGGGGGCATATCGGGGGTCCAGTCGTTCCCGGGACCCGTCCTTGACCCTGCCATCCTCGTCAGACGCCGGCGGCGAGCCCGCCTACCTCGCCCGCCTCAATCCGGAGCAGCGCGAGGCGGTGACGGCACCGGACGGGCCGCTGCTGGTGCTGGCCGGGGCCGGCACCGGCAAGACGCGCGTGCTGACGACCCGCCTTGCGCACCTGCTGATGACCGGCCGGGTCCGCCCCGGCGAGGTGCTGGCCGTCACCTTCACCAACAAGGCCGCGCGCGAGATGGCCGAGCGGGTCGAGCACCTGATCGGCCGCAGCGTGCAGGGGATGTGGCTCGGCACCTTCCACGCCATCGGCGCGCGGCTGCTCCGCCAGCATGCCGAGCTGGTCGGGCTCAAGTCGAACTTCACCATCCTCGACACCGACGACCAGCAGCGGCTGGTCAAGCAGGTGATCGCCGCCGCCGATCTCGACGAGCGGCGCTGGGCGCCGCGCGTGCTGCTGGGCATCCTGCAGCGCTGGAAGGATCGCGGCTGGCGGCCCGACCAGGTTCCCGCCAGCGAGGTCGGCGACTTCGCGCTCGGCCGCTCGCTCGCCCTCTATGCCGCCTACCAGGACCGCCTGCTGGCCCTGAACGCCGCCGACTTCGGCGACCTGCTGCTGCACGGCCTGACGCTCTTCCAGAAGGCGCCCGACGTGCTGGCGCAGTACCAGCGCCGCTTCCGCGCCGTGCTGGTCGACGAGTACCAGGACACCAACGTCGCCCAGTACCTGTGGCTGCGCCTGCTCGCCCAGCAGCACCGCAACATCACCTGCGTCGGCGACGACGACCAGTCGATCTACTCGTGGCGCGGCGCCGAGGTCGGCAACATCCTGCGCTTCGAGGAGGACTTCCCGGGCGCGCAGATCGTCCGGCTGGAGCGCAACTACCGCTCCAAGGGCAACATCCTCGCCGCCGCCGCCGGCCTGATCGCCCGCAACAAGGCGCGGCACGGCAAGACGCTGTGGACCGAGGACGAGGCCGGCATCCCGGTCCGCATCGCCGGCCTGTGGGACGAGCAGGAAGAGGCCCAGTTCGTCGGCGGCGAGATCGAGGCCTGGCAGGCCAAGGGCGGCAAGCTGGTGCAGACCGCCGTGCTGGTCCGTGCCGGCTTCCAGACCCGCGCCTTCGAGGAACGCTTCGTCCAGATGGGGCTGCCCTACCGGGTGATCGGCGGGCTGCGCTTCTACGAGCGCGCCGAGATCCGCGACGCGGTGGCCTACCTGCGCGTCGTCGTCCAGCCCGACGACGACCTGGCGCTCGAGCGCATCATCAACCAGCCCAAGCGCGGTATCGGCGACACGGCCGTGCGCACGCTGCGCGAGGCGGCGCGGCGGCAGGAGACGAGCCTGCTGATGGCGGCGCGCTCGCTGGTCGCCACCGACGAGCTGCCGGCCCGCACCCGCAACGCCCTGGCGCAGCTCGTCCAGGCCTTCGACCGCTGGCGCGGCGAGGCCCTGCAGCGGCCGGCCCGCGACATCGCCGAGATCGTGCTCGACGAATCCGGCTACACCGAGATGTGGAAGACCGACCGCACGCCGGAGGCGCCGGGGCGGCTCGAGAACCTCAAGGAGCTGGTCAAGGCGATCGAGGAGTTCGAGACGCTGACGGCGTTCCTCGAGCATGTCGGCCTGGTCATGGACAACGCCGCCGATCCTTCCGCCGACATGGTCAACGTGATGACCCTGCACGGCGCCAAGGGCCTCGAGTTCGACTGCGTGTTCCTCGCCGGCTGGGAGGAGGGTGTGTTCCCCAGCCAGCGGGCGATCGACGAGGGCGGTGCCAAGGCGCTCGAGGAGGAGCGCCGGCTGGCCTATGTCGGCATCACGCGCGCCCGCCGCCAGCTGTTCATCAGCTTTGCCGCCAACCGGCGCGTCTACGGCCAGTGGGCCTCGAGCACACCGTCACGCTTCGTCGACGAGCTGCCGGCGGCGCACATCGAGCACCTGTTCCGCAACCCGGCGACGCGGCCCGACTACGAGCCGATGTTCGACCTCGCCCCCAACGCCGCGCGCAGCACCCGCTTCGCCAGCACGCGGCTGGCCGGACGCGGGCCGGTCATCGAGGGTCGGGCCGAGATCCTGACCAGCCGGCCGCCCCCCGGCAGCCGCACCTTCACGGTCGGCCAGCGCGTCTTCCACGACAAGTTCGGCTACGGCGCCGTGCAGACCGTGGAAGGCGACCGGCTCGAGATCGCCTTCGAGAAGGCCGGCACCAAGAAGGTCGTCGACAGCTTCGTTCAGCCGGCCTGACGGCGGCCGAGCGCAGGTTCGCTACCGGCCGGTTCGCGGTCGGGGCCGAGGAAGCTGGTGCCGTCGTGCGGCCGGTCGAGCGGCAGCCGCAGCAGGCCCAGCAGCCCCAGCGCCCGCGGATCGCGCAGCTCGCCGAGGCCGAGGGTGGCGCCGACCTGACCGGCGGCCGGGGCATGGCGCATCGTCCCGCACAGACGGTCCCAGACCGACAGGAAGAAGCCGAAGTTGGAGTTGGTCTCGACCGGCACGACCGAATGGTGCACGCGGTGCATGTCCGGCGTGCACACCAGCAGGCGCAGGGCCCGGTCGAGGCTGTCCGGCAGCCGCACGTTCCCGTGCGTGAACACGGCCGAGGCGTTCAGCACGACCTCGAACGCGACGACCACCCAGGGATCGGCGCCGATCGCCGCCACCACCGCTGCCTTGTAGACCATGGAGATGACGATCTCGACCGGATGGAAGCGGATGCCGGTGGTGAGGTCGACCTCGAGGTCCGAGTGATGCACCCGGTGCAGCCGCCAGAAGGCGGGCAGGGCATGCGACATGACGTGCTGCAGGTAGATCGCGAAGTCGAGGATCAGGAAGGCGAGGACGGCCTCGACCCACCAGGGCCAGCCGAGCAGGTTGAAGAGGCCCCAGCCGTGCGCCTGGGCATAGACCGCGGTGACGTAGGCGGCGGCTCCGACGGTCAGGCGCTGCGCCACCACGTCGACGACGAGGATGCCGAGGTTGGTCCGCCAGCGCTCGAGGCGGGTCTGCTGGCGCGGCCGGCGCGGGAAGCGGACCTCGAGCAGCGCCACCACGGCAAAGATGCCGAGAAAGATGCCGAGCCGGATGGCGGCTTCCACGCGCGGACCTCCCGAGGCAGCGGACGCCGCATGGAGCGGCGTCCTGAGTGTGGGTCAGTTGGCGGCGGTGACAAGCGGGAACTGGTCCGCCGGCTGCGCCGACCACTCCCACATCGACCCGGCATAGTTCTTGGCCTTCAGGCCGAGGTCGTTGAGCACCGTGGTGACCCACCCCGAGCGGATGCCGCCGGTGCAGTAGGACACGATCTCGACATCGGGGCTGACGCCGAGCTCGGCGAGGCGCTGCTGCAGCTGGTCACGCGGCAGCAGGGACCCGTCGGCGGCCAGCAGGTCCTTGTACCAGATGTGCTTCGCTCCCGGGACATGGCCGCCGCGACTCTCGCCGTAGGGCGTCTGGCCGTCGTACTCGCGCTGCTCGCGGGTATCGAGGACGACGACGTCCGGGCGGCCAAGGAGCGACCTGAGGTCGTCGCGGGTCACCTCGTAGGCCTCCGTCCGCGCGACGACGAAGTCACCCGGGGTGCCGACGGCAGCGATCGCCGGCTCGCCGTCCGCCACCAGCGCGGCGATGCCGCCGTCGATGCTCATCGCCTCGGTGTGGCCGAGCGTGCGCAGCATCCAGACGATGCGGCCGTCCTCGCCCCACCCCTGGGTAGCGTCGGCGATGACCACCACCGGCGTGCCGGCCGACACGCCGACCGCCTGCAGGCGCCGCGTGAGCTCGCCGTCGTCGGCCAGCAGCTTGCCGATGTTCGGCTTCTCGGTCTCGGTGAACTGCCGCCACAGCACCGGCACGGCGCCGGGCAGCGGCTGCGCCGCCTTGAGCTTGTCGTCGCGCGCGTCGAGGACGAGGGCACCGCCCGCGATCAGCTGGCGTGCGGTCGCCGCGTCGACGATCCAGTCGCTGGCGAAGGCGACGGTCGGTGTCGCGGTCGTCGCGGCTGCGGCTAAGCCGCCCGACAGCGGCAGCACCAGCGCGGCGGCCAGAGCCACCCGGATGAAGGTCCGCCTCAGGCTGCGGGCAGTGTGGTCCCATCGGTTCGTCATGGTCTCGATCTCCACCGGCGCGTCGGCAGGCCGATGACGCGCTCGCTTGAAGATCTAAAAGCCTAGTGACAAACTATGCAATAGCGCGTGGCTTGTGTTGCGCGGACCGCCGGCCCATTCAGCTGCACCCGGACTGGGGACCAGGATTTCCGGATGAGCACAGGCCCGATCTTCACCGCCGGCCCCTTGTGGCGGGTGCGCTTCGTCGTCGACGCCGCGGCCGCAGCCAGAGCACTCGAGACGCTCGACGAGCAGGCGCTCAGCGTCTCCGCCTTCGAACATGACGGCGACGGTGGCGATCCGGCGCCGCACTGGACCGTCGAGCTGCTCCTCGAGGCGGAGCCGGACCGCCCGGGGCTGGTCGACTGGCTGGCCGCGGCCTGCGGCACGGCCGGCGGGGACATCCGAGGTCTCGAGGTCGCCGCCGTGGCCGAGGCCGACTGGGTGGCGGCGACGGCGCGGCAGCATCCGCCGGTGCTGGCCGGGCGCTTCATCGTCCATGGCAGCCACGCCCGCGACCGGGTGCCGGAAGGGCTCCTGCCGATCGAGATCGATGCCGGCCTCGCCTTCGGCTCGGGCGAGCACGCGACGACGCAGGGCTGCCTGCTGGCCCTCGCTGGCCGGGGCCCGGCGGCCGCGGCAGGTGCTCGACATGGGGACGGGCTCGGCGGTGCTGGCGATCGGTGCCGCCCGCCTCTGGCCGACCGCTCGCGTCCTCGCCGTCGACAACGATCCGATCGCCGTCCGGGTTGCGGCCGAGAACGTGCAGATCAATGGCGTCGACGCCCGCGTGAGCTGCAGGGTGGGCGACGGCTATGCCGGGCCGGAGGTCCGCCGCCGGGCGCCCTACGACATCATCCTCGCCAACATCCTGGCCGACCCGCTGATCGAGATGGCCGGGGACCTCGCGCGGCTCCTGCGGCCCGGCGGCGACGCGATCCTGTCGGGTCTGCTCGACCGGCAGGCCGACGCCGTCGTCGCGGCCCATCGGCGGCACGGGCTGCGCCTGCGCCGCCGGCGCGACATCGGGCCGTGGACGACGCTGCTGCTGCGTCGCTAGGCGCCCGCCTCCTCGTCGCGCGACCGGCCGCGGACGATCGGCGGTGCCGACTGCTGGTCGGCCGGCCGGCGCCGCGGGCGCGGCTTGAGCAGCTCGCGCAGGCGCACGCTCTTCTGGTCGCAACGCTGGCGATGGTCCGCATCCCGCTGCGGACCGGCGTCCTGGGGCGTCATGGCTTCACTCCGACGAGGCGTTATCCCGGTTGAAGCTCCCGGTAGATAACCGCCATCATCGGTTGGATGTCGAGGCCATTCTATGCGAAAAGGCACATCGATGCGGCTGCAGACTGCCCTTGCAGGGCATCGGACGCTTGGCTATAAGCCGCCCGCTTTCGACGCGCAGCGGCGCGGGCGAAGCTGTTGTCGTCGGAGTCCCGTCCCAGATGTCGAAGCAGAAGACCAAGCGCGCCGCCGCGAAGCGTTTCAAGTTCACCGGCACCGGCAAGGTCAAGCGGGCGGCGGCCTACCACCGCCATAACCTGACCCACAAGCCGCGCGCCAAGAAGGCCCAGGATCGTGGCGGTGCCATCCTGGTCGCCGGGGACGCCAAGCTCGTCCGCATGATGCTGCCGCACGGCTGAACCGCCGGCGCCAGAGAGGATTGCCCAGATGGCTCGTGTAAAGCGCGGCGTCACGTCGCACGCCCGGCACAAGAAGGTGCTGGAGCAGACCAAGGGTCACCGCGGTCGGCGCAACAGCTGCATCCGCACCGCCAAGCAGTCGATGGAGAAGGCGCTCCAGTACGCCTACCGCGACCGCCGCGTGCGCAAGCGCGAGTTCCGCTCGCTGTGGATCCAGCGCATCAACGCCGCCTGCCGCCTCGGCGGGCTGACCTACGGGCGATTTATGGAGGGCCTGAAGCTCGCGGGGATCGAGATGGACCGCAAGGTCTTGGCCGATCTCGCCGTCCACGATGCGACGGCGTTCGCGGGCTTCGTCAAGCGTGCCGAGGCCGCCCTGCCGGCGTAAGCCGGACCGCCTGCAACTTCCGACGATCCGTCGCTGGACGGATCGCGGCGACGGAAAGGGGCCTCGACAGGCCCCTTTTTGTTGTCCGCCGCCCACGGGGACGAGCGAATGGAATCCGATACCGGCCGTCTGCGCGACGAGATCCTGGCCCAGCTCGCCGGGGCCGGCGACCTGCGCGCCCTCGACGAGGTCCGCGTCGCGGCGCTGGGCAAGAAGGGCCGCGTCACCGAGCTCACCAAGTCGCTGGGCGCGCTGCCGCCCGAGCAGCGCCGCGAGGCCGGCCAGGCCTTCAATGCGCTCAAGCGCGAGGTCGAGGCCGCCCTCGAGGCCCGCGCCGCCGAGCTCGAGGCCAAGGCGCTGCACGCCCGGCTCGCCGCCGAGCGGATCGACGTCACCCTGCCGGTGCGCGAGCGGCCCGAAGGCCGCATCCATCCGGTGAGCCAGGTCGCCGAGGAGATCACCGCGATCTTCGCCGACATGGGCTTCGCCGTCGCCGAGGGGCCGGACGTCGAGGACGACTTCCACAACTTCACCGCCCTGAACTTCCCGCCGGAGCATCCCGCCCGGCTGATGCACGACACCTTCTTCCTCGAGGCGGCCAAGGACGGCCAGCCGCTGCTGCTGCGCACGCACACGAGCCCGGTGCAGATCCGGGCGATGCAGGCCGGCAAGCCGCCGTTCCGCCTGATCTGTCACGGCCGCACCTACCGGTGCGACAGCGACATGACCCACACGCCGATGTTCCACCAGGTCGAGGGCCTGGCCATCGACCGGGCCATCCACATGGGCCACCTCAAGGGCTGCCTGCGCGACTTCGTCCGCGCCTATTTCGAGCGCGACGACCTGCGCGTCCGCTTCCGCCCGTCCTTCTTCCCGTTCACCGAGCCGTCGGCCGAGATGGACATCGGCTGCCGCCGCGGCCGCGACGAGCTCGTCGTCGGCGAGGGCGACGACTGGCTGGAGATCCTCGGCTGCGGGATGGTCCACCCCAACGTGATCCGGGCCGTCGGCCTCGATCCCGAGGAGTGGCAGGGCTTCGCCTTCGGCATGGGCATCGATCGCGTGGCGATGCTCAAGTACGGCATCCCCGACCTGCGCACCTTCTTCGAGGCCGACCTGCGCTGGCTGCGCCACTACGGCTTCCTGCCGCTCGACGTGCCGACGACCTATGCGGGGCTGTCGCGATGAAGTTCACGCTGCCCTGGCTCAAGGAGCACCTCGACACCGATGCCTCGGCCGAGCGCATCGCCGAGGCGCTGACCAACCTCGGCCTCGAGGTCGAGGGCATCGACGACCGCGCCCGCCCGCTCGACGGCTTCGTCGTCGGCCACGTCACCGCCGCCCGGCCGCACCCGCAGGCCGAGCGCCTGCGGCTGTGCACCGTCGACACCGGCGGCAAGGTGCTGGAGGTCGTCTGCGGTGCCCCCAACGCCCGCGCCGGCATCAAGGCCGTGTTCGCCCGCGAGGGCCTCGTCATCCCGGAATCGGGCGAGGTCCTGAAGCGGGCGATGATCCGCGGCATCGAGAGCCAGGGCATGCTCTGCTCGGCGCGCGAGCTCGGCCTCGGCGAGGACCATGCCGGCATCATCGAGCTGCCGAGGCCGCCGAGGCCGGCGCCCCGGCGGCACGCGCGCTGGGCATGGAAGGCCCGGTGATCGACATCTCGGTCACGCCCGACCGCGCCGACTGCCTGAGCGTGCGCGGCATCGCCCGCGACCTCGCCGCCGCCGGCGTCGGCCGGCTCAGGCCGCTGCGCGCCGAGCCGGTGCCGTCGGCCGGCAGCCCCGGCCCGGCCATCCGCCTCGAGTTCGCGCCCGAGGCGGCGAAGGCCTGCCCGCTGTTCGCCGGCCGCCTGATCCGCGGCGTGCGCAACGGGCCCAGCCCGGCCTGGATGCAGGAGCGGCTGAAGTCGATCGGCCTGCGCCCGATCTCGGCGCTGGTCGACATCACCAACTACGTCACCTTCGACCTCGGCCGCCCGCTGCACGTGTTCGACGCGGCGAAGCTGAAGGGCGACATCGTCCTGCGCCTCGCCCGCGACGGCGAGACGCTGCAGGCGCTCGACGGCAAGACCTACACCCTGACCCCGGCGATGACCGTGATCGCCGACGACAGCGGCCCGGTCTCGCTCGGCGGCATCATGGGCGGCGAAGCGACCGGGGTGTCGCTCGACACGACCGACGTCGTGCTCGAGGTGGCGTTGTTCGACACCGTCCGGACCGGCACCACCGGCCGCGCGCTCGGCATCGAGAGCGACGCCCGCCAGCGCTTCGAGCGCGGCCTCGACGTCGGCTTCGTCATCGACGGCACGGAGATCGCCACGCGGCTGATCCTCGAGCTGTGCGGCGGTGCGCCGGCCCCGACCGTGATCGCCGGATCGGCCCCGTCCGGGCTGCCGCCGGTCCGCTTCCGCAAGACGGCCCTGCCGAAGCTCGCCGGCATCGACCTCGACGCCCTCGATCGAACGGATCCTCGGCGACCTCGGCTTCGGCCTCGACGGCGGACCCGACAGCTGGACGGTCACGCCGCCGACCTGGCGCCACGACGTCCACACCGAGGCCTGCATCGTCGAGGAACTGGCCCGCGTCGTCGGCTTCGACGCGATCCCGGCGGTCTCGGTCGTCCGCGACGGGCCGGTGGGCTCGGGCCTGCTGACGGCCGAGCAGCGCCGCCGCGGCCATGTCCGCCGGGCAACCGCTGCGCAGGGCCTCGCCGAGGCCGTCACCTGGTCGTTCATGCCGGCCGAGTTCGCCCGCCTGTTCGGCGCTGCCGAGCCGGTCATGCTGGCCAACCCGATCAGCTCCGAGCTTGGCGCCCTGCGCCCGTCGGTGCTGCCCAACCTCGTGCTTGCCGCCCGGCGCAATGTCGACCGCGGCGAGATCGATGGCGGCCTGTTCGAGCTGGGCCCGCGCTTCACCGGCAGCGAGCCCGGGCAGCAGGCGATCGCCCTCGCCGGGATCCGCTTCGGCCGCGCCGTCGGCCGTGGCTGGAGCGCGCCCGAGCGGGCCGTCGACGCCTGGGACGCCAAGGCCGATGCCGATCGCGGCCCTGGTTGCCGGCGGCATCAAGCCCGAGCAGTTGCAGGTCTCGACCGACGCCCCGGCGTGGTTCCACCCGGGCCGCTCGGTCGCCTCGGCCTCGGCCCGCTGAAGCTCGCCGCGTTCGGCGAGCTGCATCCGAGCGTGCTGAAGGCGCTGGACATCGACGTTCCGGTCGTCGGCTTCGAGCTCGACCTCGACTCCCTGCCGGCACAGCGCGCCAAGGCCGGCAAGACGCGCCCGGCCCTCGATGTCTGGCCCTATCCCGCCGTCGAGCGCGACTTCGCGTTCATCGTCGACGAGGCGGTCGCTGCCGATGCGCTGGTCAAGGCCATCCGCCAGGCCGAGAAGAAGCTGATCCGCGACGTTCGCCTGTTCGACGTCTACCGCGGTACCGGCGTCGAGCCCGGCCGCAAGTCGATGGCGATCTCGGTCCGCCTGCAGGCGCGCGACCGCACGCTGACCGAGGCCGAGGTCGAGCCCGTGGTCAGGCGCATCGTCGAAGGCGCGGGCAAGGCGACCGGCGCGACCCTGCGCGGCTGACCGCTCAGCGGGCGATCAACGGGAAGGTCACCGCGATCGCGCAGGCCAGCACGATCGCGTTGGCCACCGCCGCCACGAAGGGGTGCCGGGTCGCCCGGTAGCTCCAGCCGCTGAACAGGCCCTGCACGGTGAAGAAGATCAGGATCACCGGCACGATGATGGCGAGGAAGAACAGCCGCTGCGGCGCGAGGACGATCGCCAGCGCCAGCGAGGCGACGAACAGCAGCTTCGTCGCGGCGTAGGCGCCACGCGGCGACCCCGCTCCGCGCACCAGCCACTCGTCGGCGAGGAACCAGGGCAGCAGGCCGGCCAGCACGGCGAAGATGAGCCAGATCCGCTCCGGGATGATCGCCACCGAGGTCACGAACCGGTCGAGCGGGGCGCCGAGGGCGATGAGCCCGTAGGCGGCGATGGCGACCACGCCGGCGGCAAGGGAAGCCCGCGACACCGGTGCCGTCTGTCCGGCCTGCTGCCGCCGCAGCAACCACAGTCCGGCGGCCGTCAGCAGCCCGTAGAGCGCGAAGTGCACGGCGAGGTAGTCGCCGAGCAGGATCGGCAGGAACGCCGTCGGGACGCTGGTCAGCAGCACCGGCGTCAGGATGGCCGAGGCCCCGGCGACGGCGAGCACCCAGCGCCAGCGCAGCCCCGAGCCGGCCGGCGCCGGGCAGGCGGCCGGCAGGAGCCGGCTCAGCGGCCACGCCAGGGCCACGAGGCCGAGGAAGAAGCAGGCCCAGCCAGCCGCCGCGGCGGTCGATGGCGCCCGACCCCTGGCGGCCGAAGGCCGCGTCCAGCCAGCCCAGCGCCTCGGTCAGGCTCTCGCCGTCGTAGAGCACGCCGATGTGCTCCGAGCCGCCGGCGAGGGCGAGGCGGCGCGCCGTGCCGTCGGCGAAGCTGCCGTAGGTCTCGCCCGGACGGCGTCCGGTCCGCCGGCCATGCGGATGATACGGTAGCCGTCGTCGATCAGCATCGCCGGCTCGAGGGCGCCGTCGACGACGAGCAGGTTGCGCGGGGCGGTGGCGGTGACGCCCTTCGTGAACAGCGAGACCGCCACCGTCGCGTCGACCGACGGGTCGGTCTCGGCATGGCGGACGAGGATGTCGGCCGCCATCGAATGCCCGAGCAGCGCCAGCCGGCCGTCCCCGAGCGGCCGGGCCCCGGCCATCACCGCCGCGAGGGCGTCGAGCAGCGACCGGCTCGCCGCCGCGTCGTCGGTCAGCCCGCCGCGCATCGGCAGCGGATTCCGGCCGTGCCCCGGAAAGTCGAAGGTCACCGCCACATAGCCGTTGCGGGCGAGGGTCAGCGCGAAGGGCAGCATCAGCTGCTGCGAGCCGGCGAAGCCGTGGGCGATGACGACGACCGGCGCCGGTCCGCCGTCCTCGCCTTGAAACACGGTCGCCGGGACGCCGTCGAAGCTCGTGCGCGTCGCGACGATGCCATCCGACAGCCGCTCGAGCTGCCACCAGCCGAGCAGGATGGCCGCGATCGCGGCGATGGCGACGATGAGGGGCAGGCGTGGCAGCTGGCGCATCGGGTTCCGGCACCTCGTAGCGATGCCTTGGCGCTTGCGCCACCGTGGTCGCCGGCGGCACAAGCCGCCTACGAGGCGACGCAAGGGCAGGGGGCCGGACATGACATCGCACAACGAGGCGGCCGACTTGCTCGACGCCTGCTTTCGCGGCGGCCGCACCATCGAGGCGCTGCCGCCGGGCGCCAGGCCGGCGACCCGGGCCGAGGGCTATGCGGTCCAGAAGCTGGTCGAGCGGCGCAGCCGCCAGCCGCTGTTCGGCTGGAAGATCGCCGCCACCAGCCGGGCCGGGCAGGAGCATATCGGCGTCGACGGCCCGCTCGCCGGCCGCCTGCTGGCCGAGCGCGTCGTTGGCAACGGCGGCAGGCTCGACATCGCCGTCAACCGGATGCGCGTCGCCGAGCCCGAGTTCGCCTTCCGCATGGGCCGGACGCTGGCACCCCGCGCTGCCGCCTACGCGCCGGCCGAGGTGCTGGATGCCGTGGCCAGCCTGCATCCGGCGATCGAGGTGCCGGACTCCCGCTACACCGACTTCGTCGTCGTCGGGGCACCGCAACTGATCGCCGACAACGCCTGCGCCCGCGACTTCGTCCTCGGCGACGCCGCGCCGGACAGCTGGCGCGGCATCGACCTGTCGCGGCATCCGGTCTCGGGCACGGTGAGCAGCGGCCTCAGGCGCGACGGGACCGGCGCCAACGTGCTGGGCGATCCGCGGGTGGCCCTGGCCTGGCTCGCCAACGAGCTGTCCGGCCTCGGCATCCCGCTGGCCGAGGGCCAGGTCGTCACCACGGGCACCTGCATGGTGCCGCTGGCGATCCTCCCCGGCGACACCGTCACCATCGACTTCGGCCCGATCGGCACGGTGTCGGCCAGCTTCACCGGCTGACCGGCGCGGGTCAGGGCGCGCGCGAAAGCGCTTGCCCGGCGGCGGCGTTCGCGGCCAACTCGGTGCGGGTCCGCCCCAGGCGGGCAATCATCCAGGGAGCTGAACGACGATGTCCAACCGCCTGCGCTTCGGCATGTTCATGGCACCGTTCCATGCGCCGGGGACCAACCCGACGCTGGCGCTGCAGCGCGACCTCGACCTGGTCAGCCATCTCGACGCGCTGGGCTACGACGAGGCCTGGATCGGCGAGCACCACTCGGCCGGCAGCGAGATCATCGCCAGCCCCGAGATCTTCATCGCCGCCGCCGCCGAGCGCACCCGCAACATCAAGCTGGGCACCGGCGTGGTCAGCCTGAGCTACCACAACCCGCTGTGGGTGGCCGAGCGCATCGTCCAGCTCGACCACATGACCCGCGGCCGCGTCATGCTGGGCGTCGGCCCGGGGGCGCTGCCGACCGACGCGCAGATGATCGGCGTGCAGCAGTCGGAGACGCGCCGGCTGCTCGAGGAGAGCTTCGACATCATCATGCGCCTGTTGACCAGCGACGAGCCGGTCACCTTCAGGAACGAGCGCTGGGACCTGCGCGACGCGCGGCTGCACCTGCGGCCCTACTCGAACCCGCTGTTCGACATCGCCGTCGCCGCCGTGGCCTCGCCGTCGGGCCCGCGCCTCGCCGGCAAGTACGGCGTCGGGCTGCTTTCTGTCGGCGCGACGATGGCTGCCGGCTTCGACGCCCTGGCGCTGCACTGGGGCGTGATGGAAGAGCGGGCTGCGCACTACGGCAAGACCGTCGACCGCAGCAAGTGGCGCCTCGTCGGCCTCGTCCACTGCGCCGAGACGAGGGAGCAGGCCTACAAGGATGTCGAGTACGGCATCGAGCAGTGGTTCAAGTACTTCCAGAACGTCGCCGCCTTCCCGCAGATGGCGGTGCCGGGCAACAACCCGGCCGAGATGATCAGCTTCATCAACGATTCGGGCTTCGGCGCGGTCGGCACGCCGGACATGGTGGCCGAGCAGATCCGCCGGCTGGAGAAGCAGTCGAACGGCGGCTTCGGCGCCTACCTGATGCTGGCGCACGAGTGGGCCAATCCCGAGGCGACCAAGCGCAGCTACGACCTGATCGCGCGCTACGTGATGCCCGAGTTCCAGGGCCAGTCGCGCTCGACCATCGGGGCCGCCGACCGTGCCCGGGCCGTGCGCACCGACCTCGCCGACCAGCAGAGCAAGGCGGTCGAGGCGATGCGCGCCAAGTACAGTGCGGAGATCGGCACCGCCGCCTGAGCGCTTCCGGCCGACCAGGGCTGCGGCCCCGCCGGCGGATGGCGGGGCCGCATGCCGCAGGCGCAAAGCACCTAGCGACGGACGGCTCGACGGACGCTAGATAGGCGCCATGACCGACCTCTCCCGCATCCGCAATTTCGCCATCGTCGCGCATATCGACCACGGCAAGTCGACCCTCGCCGACCGGCTGATCGAGGCCTGCGGCGGCCTCGAGGCCCGCGAGATGACCTCGCAGGTCCTCGATTCCATGGACATCGAGCGCGAGCGCGGCATCACCATCAAGGCGCAGACCGTCCGCCTGACCTACCGGGCGCAGGACGGGCAGGACTACATCCTGAACCTGATCGACACCCCGGGCCACGTCGACTTCTCCTACGAGGTCAGCCGCTCGATGCGCGCCTGCGAAGGTGCGCTGCTGCTCGTCGACGCGACGCAGGGCGTCGAGGCGCAGACGCTGGCCAACGCCTACCAGGCGATCGACGCCGACCTCGAGATCGTGCCGGTCCTCAACAAGATCGACCTGCCCTCGGCCGAGCCCGACCGGATCAAGCAGCAGATCGAGGACATCATCGGGCTCGACGCCTCCGACGCGCTGATGATCTCGGCCAAGACCGGGCTCGGCATCGACACCGTGCTGGAGGCCATCGTCACCCGCCTGCCGCCGCCCAAGGGCGATGCCGGGGCGCCGCTGCGCGCCTGGTCGTCGACTCCTGGTACGATTCCTATCTCGGCGTCGTGACGCTCGTGCGGGTCCGCGAAGGCGTGCTGCGCAAGGGCCTCAAGCTGCGCTTCATGGGCAGCGGGGCCAGCTACCTGATCGACCGGGTCGGTGTCTCGACGCCCAAGAAGTACGAGGTCGAGAGCCTGGGCCCCGGCGAGGTCGGGTTCGTCACCGCCAGCATCAAGGAGATCGGCGACGCCCGCGTCGGCGACACCATCACCGACGACCGCAAGCCGGCGCCGGAGCCGCTGCCGGGCTTCCGTCCGTCGCAGTCGGTGGTGTTCTGCGGCATGTACCCGACCGATGCCGGCGACTACGAGAACCTGCGCGACAGCTTGGGCAAGCTGCGCCTCAACGACGCCAGCTTCGAGTACGAGCCCGAGAGCTCGAGTGCGCTGGGCCTCGGCTTCCGCTGCGGCTTTCTCGGGCTGCTGCACCTCGAGATCATCCAGGAGCGGCTCGAGCGCGAGTTCGACCTCGACCTCGTCATCACCGCCCCCAGCGTCGTCTACCGGGTGCACCGCACCGACGGCCAGGTGCTCGAGCTGCACAATCCGGCCGACTACCCGGATCCGTCGCAGATCGACCATGTCGAGGAGCCGTGGATCAAGGCGACGATCCTCGTTCCCGACGCCTTCCTCGGCGGCGTGCTCCAGCTCTGCACCGACAAGCGCGGCATCCAGCAGGACCTGACCTATGTCGGCAACCGGGCGATGCTGGTCTACCGCCTGCCGCTCAACGAGGTCGTCTACGACTTCTACGACCGCCTGAAGTCGATCAGCCGCGGCTACGCCAGCTTCGACTACGCGCTCGACGGCTACGGCGAGAGCGACCTCGTCAAGATGGACATCCTGATCAACGGCGACCGGGTCGACTCGCTGTCGCTGATCGTCCACCGCAGCATGGCCGATCCGCGCGGCCGCGGCATGTGCGAGAAGCTCAAGGACCTGATCCCGCGGCAGATGTTCCAGGTGGCGATCCAGGCCGCGATCGGCGGCCGCATCATCGCCCGCGAGACGGTCAAGGCGTTCCGCAAGGACGTGCTCGCCAAGTGCTACGGCGGCGACATCTCCCGCAAGCGCAAGCTCCTCGAGAAGCAGAAGGAGGGCAAGAAGCGGATGCGCAACGTCGGCAATGTCGAGATCCCGCAGGAGGCCTTTCTCGCCGCCCTGAAGATGGGCTGACGGCGCGGGCGGCGATGGCGATCAGCATGTACCGGGCCTCGGTCCCGGTGTTCGTCCGCTCGCTCGGCAATTGCGCGGCCTTCCTGCGCAAGGTCGAGCGGGAGGCGAAGGCACGCGGGATCCCTGACGGCGAGCTGCTGCAGGCGCGCCTGCACCCCGACATGTTCGGCCTCGGCCGCCAGGTGCAGATCGCGGTGGACGGGGCTCGGGGAGCGGCCTTCCGGCTCGCCGGCAGCGAGCCGGGCGACCCCGAGGATGCCGACTACGCCGTCTTCAACCGCGGCAGCGACGCGGGCTTCGGGCCCGACGCGGCGTCGCTGGCCGAGCTGGCCGGTCGGGTCGATGCCGGCATCGCCGCCATCTCGGCCTGTCCCGAGGCGCGTTTCGCCGGCTCGGAGACGCGGACCATCGTCGTCGCGATGTACGGCAGCACCCGCATCTTCACCGGCGAGACCTTCCTCTTCGCCTACGTCCTGCCGAACCTGTTCTTCCACGTCGGCATGGCCTACGCGATCCTGCGCCAGCGCGGGTTCGCGCTGGGCAAGCAGGACTTCGAGGGTGCCCCGGTCTACGCGAGCGGCGTGCTCGGCACCTAGCCCGACGAGACGTTGTCGCGGATCAGGGTGATCTCGCCGCCGCCGTCGAGGTGGAAGTAGAGGTGGTCCTCGGTCCGGCCGTAGCCCTTCACCCGGGCCAGCGCGTTGAGGAACTCGCTCTCGTAGCCCATGACACCCTTGGGCTCGGCGCAGGCCATCCGCGTCGACACCGCCGGCCCGAAGCTGAGGTTGCCGTCGCCGTCGCTGCGGTAGGGTGCCGAGAAGGTGTTGCAGCCGCTGTAGCCGCCGGCACGCTGGTCCTTCGAGACCAGGCGGATGTTGATGCCGATCCGCGACCAGTCGAAGGCGTTGTCCGAGCTGGGCGTCAGGCTGTCGACGACCCACTTGCGGTCGACGATGTCGGCCATGGGCATCGTTGCGGCTGGGTCGCGGGTCCGACGCGGGGCCGCGGTCAGGGCCTCTGCAGGGCCTCCTTCACGACCGGGTCCTGCTTCTGGCAGGCGGCGACCAGCCCGATAAGGCCGGCCATGAGGAGGCGACGCTGCATCGTTGCGATCCGGACAGGGGTGGTACGGTCGACAGGGCTTGCTCGACGCCGGCTTGCGCTGCGGGCCGCTCATGCTCTGAAGATCGCCGCCGCCGCTGCCCTTGCCGAAGGTGAAGATGCGGGTGCCGAAGCCCTCGCAGCCCGGACCGGACACCGTGATCCCGTCCTCGGGCTGGAAGTCGTAGTTGACCGCGAACGAGATCGAGTCGGCATCCTGCTGGGCGACCTGGATCTTGGCGATCGCCAGCATGTCGACCTCGGTGCAGGTCCAGTCGTCCTCGGTGGCGTTGTCGTCGTAGAAGTTGATGATCTGCTGCTGGATGCCCGGGTACTGGCTCAGCACGGCATTGTTGGCCTGCTCGGCGGCACAGGCGCCCAGCGCCAGCAGGCCGCCGCCGGCCAGGAGAATTCGAAGTCCGCGCATGCTCACCTCCCCGAGCGGTCAAGGCCGAGACTAGGTCTGCCAAGGGGCCTCGGCAACGCCTGCCACGCTGCCGCTCAGCCGCCCTGGTCGCCGCTCATGCCCGTCAGCACCAGCGTCTCGCCGTCCCTGTCGAACATGAAGCGGCGCTCGGCGAAGCCGGTGCACTCCTGCGTCACCGCGTTGACCTCGGCCGCCGGCAGGAAGCGGTAGTTGACCCTGAAGGTGATCCGCGCCGCCTCCTGGCTCACCACCTCGGCGCCCAGGATCGACGCCAGGACCACCTCCTCGGCAGCGTCCGTCGCCCTCGATGGCGTTGGCATCGTAGAAGTCGCGGATCTGCTCCTCGGCACCCGGATAGGCGGCGAGCGCGCCGTCGTCGGCCGGCCCGCCGGCGCAGGCGGCCAGCGAGCCCAGGGCCAGCGCCATCGGGAGCAGTCCGTACCGCCGCTGTCGCTGCCCGACCCGGGTGACGCTCAAGGCTCGCCTCCGCTGGCCTCGGCCACGCGCGGCGCGTCGGCCGGGCTGCCGCGTTCGAGGCGGATGCTGGTGCCGCCGTCGCCCTCGAGCACGAGGTTGCCGCCGCTCAGCCGGTAGGAACCGACGGCCGCCAGCGCCGTCAGCAGCTCGCGCTCGCGCTCCATGATCCCGTGCGGCTCGGCGCAGTACATGAAGGTCGAGGCGATCCCCTGCAGCCGCAAGGTCCCGGGCCCGTCGGTGTCGAGGCCGGCGGTCCAGCGGTTGCAGCCGGTGGTGCCGGCGGCCCTGCGGCTCGCCGCGTCGATCAGCAGGTCCGCCCCGGTCGACGGCCAGGCCGGGCCACCCGGCTCGATCGGCTCGACCAGGCTGACCGTCCAGCGCTTGCCGGCGATGTCGGCAAGGTCGCCTCCCGCGTCGACCGGCCGGTCGTCGCCGGCGCAGCCGGCGAGCAGCAGCGTCGCCATGCCGGCGGCGATCCGCCGGTTCATGTCGCGAGGAAGCGGAAGGCGGTGCGGCTGGCGAAGCGCTCGCCCGGCCGCAGCACGGTCGTCGGGAACTCGGGCCGGTTCGGGCTGTCCGGGAAATGCTGGGTCTCCAGGCAGAACCCGTCGGCCTGCCGGTAGGCGCGCCCGCTCTTGCCGACGATGTCGCCGAGCAGGTGGTTGGCCGTGTAGAGCTGCACGCCCGGCTCGGTGGTCAGCACCTCGAGCACGCGACCGGAAACGGGCTCGCGGACCCGGGCGGCGAGGCTCGCCGGCTCGCCCGCCTTGCGGTCGATCACCCAGCACTGGTCGTAGCCGCGCGCCAGCAGCAGCTGCGGATGCGCCTCGCGGATGCGCGCCCCCAGCGCCACCGGCGTGCGGAAGTCGAACGGCGTGCCGGCGACCGGGGCGAGCTCGCCCAGCGGGATCGAGTGCTTGTCGGTCGGCAGGTAGCGTCCGGCGAACAGCTGCAGCTCGTGGTCGAGGACGTCGCCGCTGCCCTCGCCGGCGAGGTTGAAGTAGGCATGGTTGGTCAGGTTGAGGACGGTCGCCTTGTCCGTCGTCGCGGCATAGTCGATGCGCAGCGTGTTGCCGTCGTCGATGGCGTAGGTGACGGCGACGTCGAGCTGGCCCGGATAGCCCTCCTCGCCGTCGGCACTGCGGTAGGTCAGGGTCACGGAAGGAACGCCGGCGTCGGCGGCCGCCACCGTCCACAGCCGCTTGTCGAAGCCGGTCGGACCCCCGTGCAGGTGCGCCGGCGGGTTGTTCTGGGCCAGCTGGTATGCGGTGCCGTCCAGCGTGAACCGGCCGTCGGCGATGCGGTTGGCGAAGCGGCCGGTGATCGTGCCCGAAGTGCGGGTTGCGGGCGAGATAGTCGGCCAGCGTTCCCCGGCTCAGGACGACATCGGCGAGCTGCCCGGCCCGGTCCGGCGCGTCGATGCGATGGACGATGCCGCCCCAGGTCAGGATCTCGACGGCAAAGCCGCCATGGCCGGCAAGGCGCAGCAGCTCGACCGCGCGGCCGTCGGGCAGCGTGCCGAAGCTGCGGCGGGTGAGGGCGTCCGTCATGCGCAGGTCCTCAGTCGAAGCCGCGGCCGCGCCGCCGGCAGAGCAGGACGAGTAGCAGCCCGGGCACGCCGAAGGTGACCCAGGCCGGCAGCAGCAGGATCCACACCACCGGAACCCAGAGCGCCGGGCTGATCGACTTCTCGACCAGCGCCTGGAAGCCGACGAGGCTGTTGGCACTGACCCCGGCCCACAGCGAGCCCAGCGTCACCGGGGTGACCGTGGTGCCGGTCGCCAGCGCCAAGAGCTGTGCGAAGCCGGTCGCGGCGGCGAACACGAGCAGAAGCACGCCGAGCCCGAAGCCGAAGCGGCGCAAGCCGAACTCCCGTTTCCATCAACCGCGACGCGGCGCAGCTTGGCCGAGGCGCGCCGTGACGGCAACCATGTTGCGGGACCTTGGCCCCGTCGCTAAGACGGCGCCGCCCACGGAGGGATGGCCGAGCGGTCGAAGGCGCACGCCTGGAAAGTGTGTAGGGGTTAACAGCCCCTCGCGGGTTCGAATCCCGCTCCCTCCGCCTCCGCGCTTGAACCTGCTCGACGCTTCGATTCTGGCGTGCGCACCGTCGCCGGCGAGCCGCGCTGCACTCGGAACCGTATTACATCGGCCATGTCGCCTGCGGCGCCGGGGCCACAGTCGCTGCCGTGTCCACGTCGGCGCATTGAAAGCGGGGTGCGCAGTTCACATGTGCCGAGCGGGCCGGGCCCTCTGACGAGCGTGCGTGATGTCGCATCGGAAGATCGCGCATGGCCTGCGTCCTCCGAGGCCACAGTCCGGCGTACCTTCGCCGAAGAATACGGCGCATCGCTTGCGATTGAAAGCGGCGCATCGCCACCCCTTGTTCCGTGCATGGCGGCGCTGGCCGGCGACGATCTCCGCCAGACGAGAGCAGCCATGACCATCCGGACCATCTTCCTGCATGCCGCCGCCGAGACCTCGATCCGGCCCGGGGCGCTCCACCCTACGCCATCGGCCTCGCCCGCGCGTTCGACGCCCGTCTCGAGGCGCTGGTGCTGACCTGGACGTCGTGACGCCCGCGAGCCGGGAGCCCGGGCACGGGGGCTCGATGTGCGCCAGGCGGCGCATCGGATGATCACCGAGCGATGCCGACGATCGCCGCCGACCGCGCACGTGGCCGACATCGCGGTGTTCCCGCAAGCTCGACCTGATCTTTCAGCGTTTCGCCGGAGAAGCCGACGATGGGCGCGGCCGCGGCCCGCGCGTGCCGACGCGCGCCCTTCCTGGGGCGCGCAGTCGGTCGGCGGCGAGGCATCTTGCGGTCGCCCGACGACGTGCTGGTCGCGTCCGCACCGTGGCGTCGGCTACGGGCAGGTCGAGCGTGGCAGCCGCGACATCGGCGACGCGATCAACGCCGCAGCCGCAGAACGTCGCGCCGACCTCCTGGTGATGGGCGGTTTCGGTCATTCCCGGTTCCGCGACTTCGTCCTCGGCGGTGCCACGCGCAGCATCCTGGCCGCGCGGCTGCCGACCCTGATCTCCCATTGAGCCCGAGGCCGCGAGGCGCCAGCCCGCGGCCCGGCCGATTTCGCAACCCGTCCTTGAGCGAGAGAATCCATGGAATTCCTGTTCGCCGATTGGCTCGGGACGCCCGTCTGGTTCTGGCTGTCCTTCCTGCTCCTGGTCGTCGCCCTGACCGCCTTCGATCTCGGTGTCCTGCACAAGGAAGACCGGGAGATGGGGATTGCCGAAAGCCTCAAGCTGTCGGCCTTCTACATCGGCATCGCGCTGCTGTTCGGGGCGTGGATCTGGCATTCCCGGGGCGCCGAGCCCGGCATGCAGTACTACACCGGCTTCTTCATCGAGAAGGCGCTGTCGATCGACAACGTCTTCGTCATCAGCCTCATCTTCACCTACTTCGCCATCCCGGCGAAGTACCAGTACCGGGCGCTGCTCTGGGGCATCATCGCCGTGATCGTGCTGCGCGGCCTGATGATCGCCGGCGGCGCGGCGCTGGTGAACGAGGCCTACTGGGTGCTCTACCTGTTCGCGGCCTTCCTGATCTTCACCGGCATCAAGATGTTCTTCGCCGGCGACGAGCCGATGGACGTGGCCAACAATCCGGCGGTGCGGTTCATCTCGCGGCACATGCCGGTCACCCGGGAGCTGCACGGCCAGCACTTCTTCGTGCGCACCGCCGACCCGAAGACCGGCAAGCTCGTGACCTCGGCCACGCCCCTGTTCCTGGCGCTGGTGGTGATCAACCTCGCCGACCTCGTCTTCGCCGTCGACAGCGTGCCGGCGATCTTCGCCATCACCACCGACACCTTCATCGTCTACACCTCGAACATCATGGCCATCCTCGGCCTGCGCGCGCTCTACTTCGCGCTGGCGGCGATGGTGCACCGCTTCCACTACCTGAAGTACGCGCTGGCGGCGGTTCTCGTGTTCATCGGCGCCAAGATCTTCGTCAGCGACTTCATCCTCGGCGGCGCCAAGTTCCCGCCGGTCCTCAGCCTCGGCGTCACCTTCGCGCTGATCGCGCTCGGAATCGTCTACTCGCTGTGGAAGACCCGGGGCGAGGCCAAGGTGCACGGTCTGTAGACGGGCTGGCGGGCGTCGCCGGGCCATGGTGCGGGATCGCGCGTCTCTCGAGCGCGATCGCCCGTCGGAAGCGGAACTCGGCCGATCGGGGCGGCGGTCGCGGGGGAAGCCGGGTGCATCCGGAAGTTCGCGCGATCGGCGTTCGCCGCCGAAGCGGCGGAACGCACCTCGACGCATCCTGTTTGACCTGACCACGAGGTCAGGAGTCCAGCCATGTCCCACCGCTCTGCCGCCGGAACGGCGCGTCTCGCCGCGCTGCTGCTGCTCGCCGGTCTGCTCGCCGCCTGCTCCGGCAACGATGTCGACCGGATCCTCGGCCGCAACGACAACGACGGCGGCAGCGCCGGCAGCACGCGGTCCGAGCGCGGCAATGCCGTCGCCGCCTGCATGGACGAGGTCCGCGAGCGCGGCTGGCGGGTGCTGGAAAGCGACCGCGCCGAATCGTCGGGCCAGAACAACATGGAGGTCGAGATGCGGGTGCGGCAGGGCGACGGCGACGAGCGCGACGTCACCTGCACCTACGATGCCGGCCGGGGCAGCGTCGTCAGCCTCGACGGCTGACCCGCGGCCGCGGCGGGCCTGATCCGCGCCGCGGCCCCTCCACCGCCGCTGGCGCTCCCGCTATTCTCGGGGCCGGGGCAGAGGGAGGCCGGTCGGTGAACGCGGGGCGGCGGCGGTGAGGGCGGCCGAGGGGGCGATCGACTGCGACGTCCATCCCATGGTGCCGTCGGTGCGGGCACTCGTCCCCTACCTCGATCCGTACTGGCAGGAGATGGTCGAGGTCCGCGGCATCGAGGGCTTCGAGAACCGCAGCTTTCCGCCGGGTGCCGCGATCAACGCCCGTCCCGAATGGACGTCGCCGACCGGCCGCGGTGCCGAGGAGGTCGGCGCCATCCGCCGGGACCTGCTCGACCGCTGGGGTGCCGCGACCGCCATCTGCAACTGCCTCTATGGCGTCCAGCTGATCAATGACGAGCGGCTGGCGGCGGCGTTCGCCACCGCGGTCAACGACTGGATCGCGGCGGAATGGCTGGCGAAGGAGCCGCGCCTGCGCGCCGCCATCGTCGTGCCCGTGCAGAACCCCGAGCTCGCCGTCGACGAGATCGAGCGGCTGGCCCCGGACCGCCGCTTCGTCCAGGTGCTGCTGCTGGCCATGGGCGACCTGCCGCTCGGCAAGAGCTACCACTGGCCGATCTACCGCGCCGCCGAGCGGCACGGCCTGCCGGTCTGCCTCCACCTCGGCAGCAGCTACCGCCACCCGGTGACCGCCTCCGGCTGGCCCAGCTGGCACGTCGAGGACTATGTCGACCAGGCGCAGGGCTTCCAGGCGGCGGTCGCCAGCCTGATCACCCACGGCGTCTTCGCGAAGTTTCCCAACCTCAAGGTCGTGCTCGCCGAGTCCGGCGTGACCTGGCTGGTGCCGTTCCTGTGGCGGCTGTCGAAGATCTGGCGCGGCCTGCGCATCGAGGTGCCGTGGGTCGACCGGCCGCCGATCGAGATCGCCCGCGACCATCTGCGCCTGACCCTGCAGCCGTTCGACGCGCCGCCGGGCCCGGGCCAGGTCGAGCGCTTCACCGACCAGATCGGCTCGGACGCGATGCTGCTGTTCTCCTCCGACTACCCGCACTGGCAGTTCGACGGCGACGCCATCGTCCCGGATGCGCTGTCGCCCGCGTTGCAGTACAAGATGATGGTGGAGAATCCCCGGGCGACCTATGCCCGGCTGGGAGGCCCGGCATGACCCTGGACACCCTGGATCGGACGAGCGTCGACACCGCCGAGGGCCCGGATCGCGCGACGGTCAGCCCGGCGAAGCCCGCCGTCATCGATTGCGACGTCCACCCGACGGTGAAGAGCCTCGCCGAGCTGAAGCCCTATCTCGAGAAGCGCTGGTGGGAACGCCTGCAGCGCTACGGCCTGCGCCCGCGGCACGGCTTCGTGATGAGCGAGCCCTATCCCAAGGCCCAGCCGCGCGCCGCCCGGCGCGACTCCTGGGCGCCGGACGGTGCCGTACCGGGCAGCGACCTCGCCTTCATGCGCCGGCACTATCTCGACGCCTGCGGGATCGAGACCGCGATCCTCAATCCGCTCTACCCGACCGCCCAGGGCGACCAGAACGTCGACTTCACGACCGCCATGTGCGCGGCCTGCAACGAGTGGCAGAAGGAATCCTGGGTCCGCCCGGAGCCGCGGCTGCGCGCCTCGGTGCTGGTCTCCTACGAGGACACGCCGGCGGCCGTCGCCGAGATCGAGCGCCGCGCCGGCGATCCGGCCTTCGCCCAGGTCCTGCTCCTCGCCCGCACCGCCGAGCCGCTCGGCCGCAAGCGCTACTGGCCGATCTACGAGGCCGCCGCCCGCGCCGGCCTGCCGGTGGCGGCGCACGTCTTCGGCTTCGGCGGCTATCCCGTCAGCGGCGGCGGCTGGCCCTCCTACTACCTCGAGGAAATGACCGGCCACTCGGCCGCCTGCCAGGGCCAGGTGGCGAGCCTCGTGCTCGAGGGCGTGTTCGAACGCATCCCGGACCTCAAGGTGATCATCGTCGAGGGCGGCTTCGGCTGGCTGCCGCCCCTGATGTGGCGCCTCGACAAGCACTGGGCGCGGCTGCGCGCCGAGGTCCCGCACGTCACCCGGCTGCCGTCCGAAATCATCCGCGAGCACATCTGGATCACCACCCAGCCGATGGAGGAGCCGGAGCGGCCGGAGCACCTCGTCGAGACCATGGAGGCGGTCGGCTGGGACCGGCTGCTGTTCGCCACCGACTACCCGCACTGGGACTTCGACGATCCGAGCCGCGCCCTGCCGGCGTCGCTGTCGGCCGAGCGCCGGCGCCAGGTCTGGTCCGGCAACGCCCGCAAGCTCTACCGCCTCGGGGCATGAGCCGGCACGTCGTCGCCCGCACGGACGAGATCCCCGAGGGCAGCAGCAAGCTGGTCGAGGTCAAGGGCCGGCCGATCGCCGTCTTCCACTCGAAGGGCGAGTGGTTCGCCCTCTACGACCGCTGCCCGCACGAGGGCGGCAGCCTGTGTGCCGGCAAGATCACCGGCCATGTCGGCTCCGACGGCCCCGGCCACTACCGGCTGGAGCGCAAGGGCGAGATCGTCCGCTGCCCGTGGCATGGCTGGGAGTTCGACCTGCGCACCGGCAAGTCCTGGTGCGACCCGCGGCGCCTGCGGGTGAAGAGCTACGCCGTCGCCGTCGAGCCCGGACAGCGCCTCGTCGAGGGCCCCTACGTCGCCGAGACCTTCCCGGTCAGCGTCGAGGGCGAGTACGTGGTCGTCGAGGTCTGAACCGGGCGGCATTGCAGCCGGCCCCGGTACGACCGACATGAACGCTGGCGACACGATCAACTGGAGGACAGCCGATGGCCGAGGGCGGACGCGGCGAGAAGGCGGTGGCGGCTGACGTCGAGCAGCTGAAGGGCGATATCGCGGCGGTGCGGGCCGAGCTCGAGAAGCTGGTCGATACCGTGCGCTCGCTGGGCCTCAGCGCGGTCTCCGCGGCCACGACGCAGGGGCAGGCCACCGTCGACCGGGTGACCGCCGAGGCCGAGGCGCTGGCCGCCAACCTCGCCGATACCGGCCGCACCCAGCTGGCCGACGTCGAGCGGCGGATCAGGGAGCAGCCGCTGATGGCGGTCGTGCTGGCGTTCGGCGCCGGGCTGCTGTTCGGAGCGCTCCGGGGCCGCCGGTGAGGTTCCTGCCGCTGCTGGTCTCGCTCGCCCCGCAGCTGATGCAGCTGCTGCCGGGCGAGCGCGAGGCGGCGCGCGCCATGGCCCGGCGCATGGCGATGCGGGCGGTGCTGGGCACCGTCATGGTCCTGCTGCTGCTGGTCGCCGCCGGGTTCGCCCTGGCCGCCGCCTACATGGCGCTGGCCGAGCGCTACGGCCCGCCGGCCGGTGCCGCCGTGGTTGCCGGCGGCCTCGTCCTGCTGGCGCTGCTCTGCGCCGTCGGGATGATGCTGGGCGAGCGGCCGGCCACCCGCCCGCCGGGTGCCGCCACCTGGGATGCCACCCGTGCCGCGGCCCTGGCGCCGCTCGACGAGCTCAAGCGCACCGTCGAGAGCAAGCCGGTGCAGAGCGTGCTGATCGCGGCGGCGGCCGGCGCGCTGGTGACGCTGCTGCGCCGCCGCTAGGGCAGGGGAGCCGCCAGGATGGCCGACGTACCGCACATCGTCCTCTATCACGCGCCGCGCACGCGCTCGGGCACGGTGCTCTGGCTCCTGGAGGAGACCGGCCTGCCGTTCGAGCTGCGCAAGCTCGACCTCGCCGCCGGCGAGCACAAGCGCCCCGACTACCTGGCCGTCAATCCGATGGGCAAGGTGCCGGCCCTGGTCTGGGACGGCGCGGTGATCACCGAGTCGGCCGCCATCTGCGCCTTCGTCGCGGATGCCGTGCCGGCGGTAGGGCTCGCCCCGGCGCTCGGCGATCCGCAGCGGGGGCCCTACCTGCGCTGGATGTTCTGGGCCGCCGGCTGCCTCGAGCCGGCGATCGTCGACCGCGTGCTGCAGCGGCCGGCGGGGCCGGCGCGGACCGTGGGCTACGGCGACTTCGACAGCGTCATGCGCGTGCTGGCCGGAGCGCTGGACAAGGGGCCCTGGCTGCTCGGCGACCGCTTCACCGCCGCCGACATCCTGGTCGGCGCCGGCCTGCGCTGGGCGATCTATGCCGGGCACATCGAGCGTCGCGCGCCCTTCGGCGACTATGTGGCGAAGCTCGCCGCCCGGCCGGCCTCGCAGCGGGCCATGGCCCGCGATGGCTGAGCCGGGCGGCTAGATCGCGAACGAGCTGCCGCAGCCGCAGGACGACGACGCGTTCGGGTTGCTGACGCGGAAGTAGGAGCCGCTGAGGTCCTCGACATAGTCGAGCTCGGCACCGAGCACGTACATCAGCGACATGCCGTCGACGACGACCGTGGCGCCGTCGCGGTCGATGCGGACGTCGCCGTCCTCGTCCTTGTCGTCGAGGGCGAAACCGTACTGGAAGCCGGAGCAGCCGCCGCCCGAGACGCTGACGCGCAGGCGCAGCCCCGGCTTGCCCTCGCCCGCGACGATCGTGCGGATGCGGCGGGCGGCGCCCGGCGTCAGGGAGAACGGAGCGGGGCGGGCCTTGATCTCGCCCATGGCGACCACCTATCCTTGCGGGAAATCTTGCCCGTTGCAGATGTAAGCGGCCGCAGAGCCTTGTCAAACCTGATGACGACGCTGATCCCGGCGGCGGGATGAGCGGCGCACCCTTCGCCTGCCGCCCCGAGGCCAGCCTCGGCCGCGTCGTTGCCGAGTCCGACAGCAACGTGCGCAGCGCGTTCCAGCGCGACCGCGACCGCATCCTCCACTGCACCGCCTTCCGCCGGCTCGAGTACAAGACGCAGGTGTTCGCCAACTTCGAGGGCGACCATTTCCGCACGCGCCTCACGCACACGCTGGAGGTGGCGCAGATCGCCCGGACCCTCGCCCGTCCGCTCGGCGTCGACGAGGACCTCGCCGAGGCGGTGGCGCTGGCGCACGATCTCGGCCACAGCCCGTTCGGCCATGCCGGCGAGGCGGCACTCGACCAGGCGCTGGCCGACTTCGGCGGCTTCGACCACAACCTGCAGACCTTCCGGATCCTGACCCGGCTGGAGCAGCGCTACGCCCTGTTCGACGGGCTGAACCTGACCTTCGAGACGCTGGAAGGGGTGATCAAGCACAACGGCCCGGTCAGCGCCGCGCCGCGCCTCGTCCAGGAGCATCCGCTGGCAGCCGCCGTCGACCTGTCGCTGCAGGGACCGCTCGAGGCGCAGGTCGCCGGCATCGCCGACGATGTCGCCTACTGCAACCACGACCTCGACGACGGCCTGCGCGCCGGCTTCTTCGCGCTCGACGAGCTGCTCGACCTGCCGGTGCTGGGTGACCTGCTGCGCGAGGTCGACCGGGCGCATCCCGCGCTGGCGTGGCCGCGCCGCAAGCACGAGACCATCCGCCGGCTGATCGACACCATGGTGCGCGATCTTCTGGCCGAGACCGACCGGCGCCTGGCGCTGCACCGCCCGGCCTCGCCCGACGACGTCCGGCGTCTGGCCGAGCCGGTGGTCGCCTTCTCCGCCGGGGTGGCCCCGGCGGTGCGGCAGCTGCGCCAGTTCTTGCACGCCCGGATGTATCGCCACTACAAGGTCAACCGCATGGCGCTGAAGGCGCGTCGCGTCGTCCGCGAGCTGGTCGAGGTGCTCGCCGCGGCGCCGGAATGCCTGCCGGACGGCTGGCGCGAGCGGGCCGGGTCGCCGGGCTCGCGGGCGACGGCCGAGGCCGTGCGCGACTACATCGCCGGTATGACCGACCGTTTCGCGCTCGACGAGCATGAGCGCCTGACCAAGCTGGGCCGCGACCGTACATGAACCCGTTCCAGGAGCTCGAGCGCCTCGTGCGCGACGCGCTCGCCGGCCTCGTCGCCGACGGCGCCTTGCCGCAGGGGCTCGACCTCGACCGGGTCGGCGTCGAGCTGCCGCGCGATGCCGCCTTCGGCGACGCCGCGACCAACGCCGCGATGCTGCTGGCGAAGCCCGCCGGGGCCAGGCCGATGGAGCTGGCGGCGGCCCTGGCCGAGCGGCTGCGCGCGCGGCCCGAGATCCTGAAGGCCGAGCCGGCGCCGCCGGGATTCCTCAACCTGACCCTGCAGCCGTCGTTCTGGCAGGGCCGCATCGCCGGCATCATCGCCGCCGGCGCCGGCTACGGCCGCAGCACCGTCGGCGCCGGTCTGCCGGTCAATGTCGAGTACTGCTCGGCCAATCCGACCGGACCGCTGCATGTCGGCCACGGCCGCGGCACGGTCTTCGGCGACGCGCTCGCCAACCTGCTGGAGAAGGCCGGCTTCGCCGTCACCCGCGAGTACTACGTCAACGACGGCGGTGCCCAGGTCGAGACGCTCGCCCGCTCGCTGCACCTGCGCTACCGCGAGGCCCTGGGCGAGGCCATCGGCGAGATCCCGGCCGGGCTCTATCCCGGCACCTACCTGATCCCGCTGGCGCAGGCGATCGCGCGGCGCGACGGCCCGCGGTGGGCGAATGAGCCCGAGGCCGCCTGGCTGCGGCCGTTCGCCGACGAGGCGGTGGCCGCCATGCTGGCCCTGATCCGCGAGGACCTCGCCGCCCTCGGCGTGCGGCACGACGTCTTCACCTCCGAGCGGCGGCTCATCGAGGAGGGCCGCATCGACGACGTGCTGGCGACGCTGCAGGCGCGCGACCTCGTCTACACCGGCACGCTGCCGCCGCCGAAGGGCAAGCCGCCCGAGGACTGGGAGCCGGTGCCGCAGCTGCTGTTCCGCTCGTCGGGCTACGGCGACGACAGCGACCGGCCGCTGCGCCGCTCGACCGGCGACTGGACCTACTTCGCCGCCGACATCGCCTACCATCTCGACAAGTTCCGCCGCGGCGCGCGGCTGATGGTCGACGTCTGGGGGGCCGACCACGGCGGCTACGTCAAGCGCATGCAGGCCGCGGTCCGGGCGGTGACCGAGGAGCAGGCCAGCCTCGAGGTGCGGCTGTGCCAGCTCGTCAACCTGCTCGACGACGGCAAGCCGCTGAAGATGTCCAAGCGGGCAGGGCGGATCGTCACCCTGCGCGACGTCGTCGACGAGGTCGGCAGGGACGTCGTCCGGTTCATCATGCTGACCCGCAAGAACGACGCGCCGCTCGACTTCGACCTGCTCAAGGTCACCGAGCAGTCCAAGGACAACCCGGTCTTCTACGTGCAGTACGCGCATGCCCGGATCTGCTCGGTGCTGCGCAACGCCGCCGAGGCCGGGCTGGCCGTCGATGCCGCACCCGGCGCCGAGGTGGCGCTGCTCGCCGACCCGGCCGAGCTGGCGCTGCTGCGGCTGGCGGCCTTCTTCCCGCGGCTCGTCGAGGCCGCGGCCCAGCATCGCGAGCCACACCGGGTGGCGTTCTATCTCGGCGACCTCGCCGGGGCCTTCCACGCGCTGTGGACCCGCGGCAACGAGCAGCCGACCCTGCGCTTCATCCAGCCGGACGAGCCGGAGCTGACGCAGGCCCGCCTCGGCATGCTGCGGGCGGTGCGGCAGACGCTGGCCGCCGGCCTCGCGATCCTTGGCGTGACCCCGGTCGAGGAGCTGCGATGAGCAGCCGCTACAGGAAGCAGCCCCGCTTCGGCTTCTGGACGATCGCCGCCGCCGGCGTGGTCGTCTTCACCGTGTTCGCGGCGGTGCTCTGGTACGCCTATGTCGAGGTCATCGGCCTCGACGGCGACGGTCCGCCGCCGCTGGTCCAGGCCGAGCCCGGTCCGTACCGGATCAAGCCCGACGATCCGGGCGGCATGGACGTGCTGAACGAGGGTTCGGCGTCGGCCAATGTGATGGAGCGCAACAAGCCGCCGGTGCGCCCCGAGATCGTCCTGCCGCAGCAGGACGAGACGCCGCCGCCGGAGCTGCCGCCGGTGGCGGAGGCGACGCCGGAGCCGCCGGAGCAGGTGGCGACGCTCGAGGAGCCGGTGCCGCCGCCGGCCGGCACGCCGCCGGCTGCTGCAGCCGGGACCGTGCCCGTGGACCCGGCACCGGCGACCGAGCCCCTGCCGGAGCGGTTGAGCGAATCGCCGCCGACGGAGCAGCCCAGCCTTCCGGCGCCCCCGGTGGAATCGGTTGCGCCCGCACCCGCACCGGCCGCACCCGCGGTGAGCGAGCCGGCGCCGCCGCCCGCAGCCCCGGTCGAGCCCGCGGCCCCGGTCGAGAAGCTGGTCGCGGCCGAGCCGCAGGCGCAGCCGATCGCACCGCCGGTGCCCGCGCCGCGCGCCGAGATCGCCGAGCCGGCGACGCCCGCCCCGCCGGCGGAGCAGGCCTCGCTGCAGCCGGCGGCGCCGGCCAGCGACGCGCCGGTCCGCTCCGCGCCCGCGGCCAGCCCGATCTACCGGATCCAGCTCGGTGCGTTCCGCAACGAGGGCGCCGCCGGCCAGGCCTGGCTGCAGCTGCAACGCAAGCAGGGGCCGGCGCTGGCCAACCTGCGGGCCAACATCGTCGCCGCCGAGACCTCGAGCGGCACCTTCTTCCGCCTGCAGGCCGGACCCGTGCCCAGCAAGGAGGCGGCGACGCAGCTGTGCTCGCGGGTGAAGGCCGGCGGCAATGACTGCTTCATCGTCGGACCGCTGCCATGAGCCTGCCACCGCGTGCCGCGGTCGTCAGCCTGCGCGGGCCCGACCTGACCGACGCCGAGCGTGCCGTCTTCACCCGGTTGCCGCCGGCCGGCTTCATCGTCTTCGGCCGCAACGTCGACACGCCGGAGCGGCTGGCCCGGCTGACCGCCGACCTGCACGGCCTGTTTCCCGAGCGGAACGTTCCGGTGATGGTGGACCAGGAGGGCGGCCGGGTGATGCGGCTGCGGCCGCCGCACTGGCAGGCCCAGCCGGCCGCGGCTGCGGTGGGCGCGCTGGCGGCCCGCAGCGAGGACGCGGCGCTCGAGGCGGCACGCCGGCTCGGCGAGGTCATCGGCGCCGAGCTGCGCGCCGTCGGCATCGACATCGACTGCGCCCCTTGCCTCGACGTCGCCCAGCCCGACATGACCTGGGCGATCGGCAACCGCTCGTTCGGCGAGGATCCGGCGATGGTCGGCCGGCTCGGCCGGGCCCTGGCCGACGGCCTGTTCGCGGCCGGGGTCGCCCCGGTGATGAAGCATCTGCCCGGTCACGGCCGCGCCCGGGTCGACAGCCACGACCACCTGCCGGTGGTCGACGATCCGCTGGCCGTCCTGGAGGCGACCGACTTCGTGCCGTTCCGTATGTGCCGCGACCTGCCGCTGGCGATGACCTGCCACCTGCTGTTCACCGCCGTCGATCCCGACCGGCCGGCGACGCATTCGCCGCGGGTGATCGGCGACGTCATCCGCGGTGCCATCGGCTTCGAGGGCCTGCTGTTCAGCGACGACCTCGGCATGAAGGCGCTGGCCGGCGACATGACGACGCGGGCCTGCAGCGCCATCGCCGCCGGCTGCGACATCGCCGTCCACTGCAACGGCGACCTCGACGAGGCGGCGGGCGTGCTCGAGGGCGTGCCCGAGCTGAGCCCGCGGGCCCGCCGCATCCTCGATGGCGCCCTCGAGCGGGCCCGCCGCGGCGCCGGGGTCACGCTGGCCGACGCCCGCTCGCGCCTCGACGCGCTGCTGGCCGCCTGACGATGGGGGATCTCGCCAGCATCGGCCAGACGCTCTCCGTCTGGTTCCTGCCGATCATCCTCGCCATCACCCTGCACGAGGCGGCGCATGGCTGGATGGCGGAGAAGCTCGGCGACGATACCGCCCGCCGGCTCGGCCGGATCAGCGCCAACCCGATCCGCCACGTCGACCCGTTCGGCACCCTGCTGCTGCCCGGCATGCTGGTGCTGGCCGGCTCGCCCTTCCTGTTCGGCTGGGCCAAGCCGGTGCCGGTGGCCTTCCACCGGCTGAACAACCCCAAGCGCGACATGATGTGGGTGGCGCTGGCCGGACCGGGGTCGAACGTCCTGATGGCGCTCGCCGCCGGCCTGCTGCTGCACGTGGCCGGCTACCTGCCCGGCGACCTCGGCGAATGGGTGTCGACCAACCTGGTCAACGCCATCCAGGCCAACGTCGTGCTCGCCGTGTTCAACATGCTGCCGATCCTGCCGCTCGACGGCGGGCGGGTGCTGACCGGCCTGCTGCCGACGCCGCTGGCCATCCGCTTCTCGCGCACCGAGCGCTATGGCCTGCTCGTCATGATCGGCCTGCTGTTCCTGCTGCCGATGCTGCTGCGCCAGCTCGGCATGCCGTTCAACCCGGTGTTCGCGGTGATCGGCCCGATCATGGACTGGCTGATCCACCTCGTCCTGGCGGTGACCGGATGGAACCTGGGCTGAGCCCGGACGGGCCCGAGCGGTTCCTCGTCGACCTCGACGGCTTCGCCGGCCCGCTCGACCTCCTGCTCAATCTCGCCCGCGAGCAGCGGATCGACCTCGCCAGGATCTCGATCCTGGCGCTCGCCGACCAGTACCTCGCCTACCTGCAGCGCGCCCGCCAGCTGCGCCTCGAGGTCGCCGCCGAGTACCTCGTCATGGCGGCCTGGCTCGCCTTCCTGAAGTCGCAGCTGCTGCTGCCGCCGGCCGAGCGTTCCGAGCCCGACGCCGAGCAGCTGGCGGCCGACCTTGCCGATCGCCTGCGCCGCCTCGAGGCGATCCGCGTCGGCGCCGCCGCCCTCGCCGCCCGGCCGCGCCTGGGGGCCGAGCGCTTCGGCCGCGGGGCGCCCGAGCCCTTGCCGGTCGAGCGTATCGCCCTGTGGCAGGCGTCGCTGGCGGAGCTGCTGCGGGCCTACGGCGACGTCGTCCGGCGCGGCAAGATGCCGACGATGGTGGTGCCGCCGCGGCCGTCGATGAGCGTCGAGGCGGCGCTGGAGCGGCTCTCCCGCATCCTTACCGGCCATGACTGGCGCGATCTCGCCGGCTGCCTGCCGGCCGAGCTGCTCGACGGCTTCGCCCGCCGCTCGGCCCTGGCCGCCAGCTTCGTCGCCAGCCTCGAGCTCGCTCGCACCGGAAGGATCGAGCTCAGCCAGGCCGCCCCTTCGCCCCGGTCATGCTGCGCCGGCGGGCATGAGCGACGCACCGGATCCCCGGCGCCTGGTCGAGGCGCTGCTGTTCATGGCGGCCGAGCCGGTCAGCGAGGCCGACCTGCAGGCCTGGCTTGGCGGAGCCGCCGCGGCGCGCGACGTGCTGCTGGCGCTGCAGGCCGACTATGCCGGCCGCGGCGTCCGCCTGGAGCGGCACGGCGGCGGCTGGGCGTTCCGCACGGCTGCCGACCTCGCGCCGCACCTGACGCGGGTCGAGCGCAAGGCGCGCCCGCTGTCGCGGGCGGCGCTGGAGACCCTGGCGATCATCGCCTACCAGCAGCCGGCCACGCGCGCCGACATCGAGGCGGTGCGCGGCGTCGCCGTCGCCGCCGGGACGCTCGACCAGCTGGTCGAGGCCGGCTGGGTCAAGCCGGCCGGCCGCCGGGACACGCCCGGGCGCCCGGTGACCTGGGTGACGACGCAGGCCTTCCTCGACCATTTCGACCTCGCCTCGCTCGATGACCTGCCGCGCATCGACGAACTCGAGGGCGCCGCCCTTTTCAACCGGCCGACGGACGGATAGAAGCGCCGGGTTTTCGAGGACATGGCCCGGATGTCGAACGCGCAGGCCGGCAGGCTGGCCGAGCCCCCGCCGCGCAGCGTCGCGGCCGGGCTCGAGGTCACCGGTCTCTCCCATCGCTTTGGCGAGCGCACCGTCGTCGACGGTGTCGAGCTCGCCGTGCGCGCCGGCGAGGTGCACTGCCTCGTCGGGCCGTCCGGCTGCGGCAAGACCACGACGCTGCGCCTGATCGCCGGGCTCGAGCGCCTGCAGGCCGGCCGCATCGCGATCGCCGGCAGGGTCGTCGCCGAGCCGGGCTTCGCCCTGCCGCCCGAGGACCGGCGCGTCGGGCTGATGTTCCAGGATTTCGCGCTGTTCCCGCACCTGCGGGTGGTCGACAACGTCGCCTTCGGGCTGCGCGGCCTCGATCGCGCCGCACGCATCGAGCGGGCCCGGACCTGGCTGCGTCGCGTCAACATGGCCCAGCACGCGGCGAGCTGGCCGCACACGCTGTCGGGCGGCGAGCAGCAGCGGGTCGCCCTGGCCCGCGCCCTGGCGCCGGAACCGGCCCTGATCCTGCTCGACGAGGCGTTCTCGGCCCTCGACACCTCGCTGCGCGCGATGGTCCGCGAGGAGGCGCTGGGCGTGCTGCGCGATTCCGGGACGCCGACGCTGCTGGTGACGCACGACGCCGAGGAGGCGATCCGCGTCGGCGACCGCATCCACGCGATGCAGGATGGCCGCATCGTGCAGGCCGGGACCCCGGCCGAGCTCTACAGCCGCCCGGCCAGCGCCTTCGTCGCCGGCTTCTTCGGGCCGATCAGCCGCTTCACCGGCCGGGTCGCCGGCGGGCGGGTGCCGACGCCGCTCGGCAGCGTCGTCGCCGCCGCCGCGGGCGAGGGCAGCGAGGTCGAGGTGGTCGTCCGTCCGGAGGCGATCCGCCTCGCCGCGGCCGGCAGCAGGGGCGGCGTCACCGCCACCGTCATGGGCCGCCGCGACCTCGGCCCGGTGCATGTCCTCAAGCTCGGGTTGCCGGATGGCAGCACGCTCAAGGTCCGGCAGGCGGCCGCCCGCGGTGCGGCTGCCGGCGATGCCGTGGAGATCGACCTCGACCCTGCCCATCTGTTCGTGTATCCCGCCCGCCGCTAGCGTGCGCTTGCGGTTGGCGGACAGTCCGCTGCCGATGCCGGCGGCGGTAGGCCAGCGCGCAGGGGTTTCGTCATGAGCATAGGCATCTGGCAGGTCGTGCTGATCCTGGTGATCGTGGTGATCCTGTTCGGCGCCGGGAAGCTGCCGCGGGTGATGGGCGACGTCGCCAAGGGCATCAAGACGTTCAAGGCCGGCATGAAGGACGAGGTCGCGGACGCGCGCAGCGCGCCGGCGGCCGATGACGGGACGCCCGCGTCGCGGCCGGCACCGGTCGAGCGCAAGGACGTCTGAGCCGGGACGGGGGCGGGGGCCGGAGCGTTCGCATGTTCGACATCGGCTGGTCCGAGATGGGCTTGATCCTCCTGGTGGCGCTGATCGTCATCGGGCCGAAGGATCTGCCGCGCGTCGCGCGCGAGATCGGGAAGTGGACCTCGAAGGCCCGCTCCATGGCGCGCGAGTTCCAGCGCTCGCTCGACGACATGGCCCGCGAGGCCGAGCTGCAGGACATCAAGGCCGAGCTGCAGAAGGTCAGCAAGGGCGGCATCTCCAAGTCGATCCGCGACATGGTCGATCCCGACGGCGACATCGAGCGGGCCGTCGACCCCAACAAGCCGCTGAATGCACCGAAGCCGGCACCACCGCCGGCGGCCGCGGCGGCGGCGCCCGCGGCACCCGCCGAGCCTGCCGCCATCGCCGAGCCGGCGGCGGCGACGCCGGTGGCAACCCCCGTGGTCGCGCCGGCGGCGGCCGTTGCCGAGGCGGTGCCGGCCGAACCTTCCAAGCCCGCCGAGCGAGGCTGATCCCGCGTGCTCAAGGACATCGACGATCGCGAGATGCCGCTGCTCGATCACCTGATCGAGCTGCGCAACCGGCTGATGATCGCGGCGGCGGCGATCCTCGTCGGCTTCCTGATCTGCTACGCCTTCGCCGACAGCATCTACGCCTTCCTGGTCCGGCCGCTGGCCCACATCTACGAGGGCCAGACCGGCCGGCGGATGATCTACACCGGCCTGACCGAGGCGTTCTTCACCTACCTGAAGGTGGCGTTCTTCGGCGGCATGTTCATCAGCTTCCCGGTGGTGGCGGCGCAGCTGTGGATGTTCATCGCCCCGGGTCTCTACAAGAACGAGAAGGGCGCGCTCCTGCCCTTCCTCGTCGCCACGCCGGTCCTGTTCATCGTCGGCGCCGCGTTCGCCTACTACTTCGTGTTCCCGGTGGCCTGGAAGTTCTTCGTCAGCTTCGAGACGGCCGCCGTGCCCGGCGACCTGCCGATCCAGCTCGAGGCCCGCGTCGCCGAGTACCTCGACCTCGTGATGAAGCTGATCTTCGCCTTCGGCCTGTGCTTCCAGCTGCCGGTGGCGCTGACCCTGATGGGCCGGGTCGGCATCGTCACCGCCGACGGCCTGTCCAAGTTCCGGCGCTATGCCATCGTGCTGGCCTTCGTCGTCGCCGCGGTGCTCACCCCGCCCGACATCATCAGCCAGGTCGGCCTCGCCATCCCGATCCTGCTGCTCTACGAGATCTCCATCCTGCTCGTGCGCTTCTTCGAGAAGCGTCGCCGCCAGCAGGAGGCGGCCGAGGAGGCCGAGGCCTCCCGCGACGTCCAGCCCTGACGGCAGTCCGCCCGTGTTCGACCTGAAATGGCTCCGTGACCAACCGGAGGCGCTGGACGCCTCGCTCGCCCGCCGCGGCCAGCCGCCGGCGGCCGCCCGGCTGCTCGAGCTCGACGCCCGCCGCCGCCGCGTCGAGACCCGGCTGCAGGAGGAGCAGACCGAGCGCAACGCGCTGTCCAGGAAGATCGGCGAGCTGCGCGGCAAGGGCCTGGACGCCAGCGAGGCGATGCGGCGGGTCGCCGAGCTCAAGGACGGGCTGAAGGCCGGCGAGGACGCCCTGCGCGAGGCCCAGGCCGAGCTCGACGCGGCGCTCGCCTCCTACCCCAACGTCGTCTCGGCCGAGGTCCCCGACGGGCACGACGAGACCGGGAACGTCGAGGTACGCCGCTGGGGCGAGCCGCGCCGGTTCGACTTCGCGGCCAGGCCGCACGACGAGCTGGGCAGCCGGTTCGGCATGGATTTCGAGCGGGCCGCCCGGCTGTCCGGCGCGCGCTTCGTCGTGCTGTGGGGGCGCGCTCGCCCGGCTCGAGCGGGCGCTGGCCCAGTTCATGCTCGACGTGCAGACGCGGGAGCACGGCTACACCGAGGTGGCCGTCCCTACCTCGTCCGCGACGCGGCCGCCTTCGGGACCGGAAACCTGCCCAAGTTCGCCGAGGACCTGTTCCGCACCAATACCGGCCACTGGCTGATCCCGACGGCCGAGGTCTCGCTGACCAACCTGATGGCCGGCGAGATCATGGACGAGGCGCACCTGCCGCTGCGGCTGACGGCCTGCACGCCCTGCTTCCGCTCCGAGGCCGGCTCGGCCGGGCGCGACACCAAGGGGATGATCCGCCAGCACCAGTTCACCAAGGTCGAGCTGGTCAGCGTCACCGTGCCCGAGGAGTCGGCGGCCGAGCACGAGCGGATGGTCGGCTGCGCCGAGAGCATCCTGCAGCGGCTGGGGCTGCCCTACCGCACCATGCTGCTCTGCGCCGGCGACATGGGCTTCGCCTCGACCAAGACCTACGACCTCGAGGTCTGGCTGCCGGGGCAGGGGGCCTATCGCGAGATCTCCAGCTGCTCCAACTGCGGCGACTTCCAGGCCCGGCGGATGGGGCTGCGCTATCGCCCGAAGGAGGGCAAGGGGACGCGCTTCGCGCACAGCCTCAACGGCTCCGGCCTCGCCGTCGGGCGCACCCTGATCGCGGTCCTCGAGAACTACCAGGAGGCCGACGGCAGCGTGACCGTGCCGCCGGTCCTCCGGCCCTGGATGGGCGGCATCGACCGCCTGGAGCCCCATGACTGACAAGCCGCGGATCCTGCTGACCAACGATGACGGGATCCACGCCCCCGGCCTGCGCTCGCTCGAGCGCATCGCCCGCGAGCTCAGCGACGACGTCTGGATCGTGGCCCCGGAGCGCAACAACAGCGGCGCCGGCCACTCGCTGACCCTGCGGCGGCCGCTGCGCATCCGTCGCGTCGCCGAGCGCCAGTTCGCCGTCGACGGCACGCCGACCGACTGCGTGCTGCTGGCGCTGCAGCACATCATGCGCGACGAGCCCGTCGACCTCGTCCTCTCGGGCGTCAACCACGGCGGCAACCTCGCCGAGGACTTCACCTACTCCGGGACCATCGCCGCGGCGATGGAGGCGACCCTGTTCAAGGTCCGCGCCGTCGCCATGAGCCAGGTGCTGACCCTGGGCCAGCCCGTTCACTGGGCGACCGCCGAGCGCTTCGGCCCGGACATCGTCCGCCGCCTGCTGACGATGCCGTGGACCGAGGACATGCTGGTCAACGTCAACTACCCGGACCGCGCGCCCGAGGCGGTGCGGGGCGTCAAGGTCACGGCCCAGGGCAAGCGCAAGCTCGGCGACGACCTGGTCGAGCGGATGGACCCGCGCGGCGAGCCCTATATCTGGATCGGCGCGCTGCGCGAGGATCCGCTGCACCGCGAGGGCACCGACCTCGCCGCCGTCAACGACGGCTACGTCTCGGTGACGCCGATCCACATGGACATGACGCACCGCGAGAGCTTCGCCGGACTGACGGCAGTCCTCGGCGGCTGAGTCGCCAGTCCGCGGGCGGTTGCCGGCCGGCCACGCCGGGGCGCCGACTCGCATCCGTTCCTGACCCCCTGTTGCCGTGTGGCAAGGGCGCCGCATATCTTCCCAGCGCATGCAGGGAGCACGCCGCCTCATCGCACGTTTGGTCGGCTGTCTCGGCCTCGTCCTGGCCGTAGGCAGCCTTGGCGCCTGCACGGAATACAAGGCGGTCAAGCCGATCTACCGGCCGTCCGGCCAGCTGATCGGCGCCGAGCCGGCCTACGTCATGCGGCACCTCGTCCTGCCCGGCGAGACCCTGTCCGAGCTGGCGGTCGACTTCGAGGTCCCGATGCAGCGCCTGGCGCAGCTCAACGACATCGAGAAGCCGTTCCACATCTATGTCGGGCAGGTGCTGATCGTGCCGGTCAGCAAGGCCAAGGCGCAGGCCGTCGTGGCGCATCGCCAGCAGGCCTCGAGGGTGCAGCTGGCATCGGTGCGGCCGACACCGAAGCCGGCCCCGGAGCCGCTGCTCGCCGGCGAGCCCACCGAGGACATCCGTCCGGTCCAGGATGCCGCCAGCCGCGAGGCGACGCGCAAGGCCGCCACCTCCGACCTGCCGTCGCTGAGCGGCGAGGGCTTCCTCTGGCCGGTCTCGGGACGCATCGTCGACCGCTTCGGCCAGAAGCCCAACGGCGCGCGCAACGACGGCGTCAACATCGCCGCCCGCGAGGGCTCGCCGATCCACGCCGCGGAGAACGGCATCGTCGTCTATGCCGGCGACAGCATTCCCGGATTCGGGCAGATGCTCCTGATCCGGCACGCCGACGGCTACACCACCGCCTACGCTCACGCCTCGGCGCTGCTCCGCCAGGTCGGCGACACGGTCACCCGCGGCGAGGTCATCGCCCGCGTCGGCGACACCGGCGACGTCGCCAGCCCGCAGCTGCACTTCGAGCTGCGCGAGGGCAAGAAGGCGGTCGACCCGACCAAGCACCTCGTCGACCAGGATACCCTGGTCGCCAGCGTCCAGGACTAGCCGGCGCCGCGCTGCAGCGAGGCCTGCGCCGGCGCCTGACGGACGAGGCGCGCGAGGCGGCGGCGCTCGTGGCGATTGAGCGCCCGGGCAGCCGGCTGCGCCGCCGGTGCGTCGGTGGCTGCACGCTCTCCGGCCTCCGGCTGGGCCGCTTCCTCGGCCTCGAGCCGCAGCTGGCGAAGGCAGGCGAAGGCCTCCTGGCGCTCGCGCGTGACGCGGATGCGGTAGCGCAGCAGCATCGCCAGCGTCTTGCGCTCGGCGATGATGGCCTCGACCGAGGCGCCCATGCGGTCGAGGCAGTCGAGCTCCAGCCGGTCGAGGCGCTCGAGCTTGATCGTGGCGAGGGCGATGGTGGCGATGGCGTCGAGCGCCTCGCGGTCGCTCAGGCCGCTGCGCCGGATGAGCGCACCGCGCAGGCCCTCGGCCTTGCGCTTCTCGAGGTCGGTGAGGGCAAGCTCGGCCGGCGCCCCGGTACCGCTGCGGCCGAGGGCGGCCTGCAGCGCGGCATCGAGGCCGGCAGGCAGGACGCTGTCGTCGGCATGAGCCAGCTGGGTCATGGCGATAAACTCCAGGTTGAGCGAACCCGGAGCTTATCGCCAATTCATTGTGCTCGCGTCAACTTCGGCAATTTGACGGAGGTTTTGCCGGTCTTGGCGGGACCCGGACGGGACGGCTCAGCGGTAGCCGGAGCCGGACGCGGGTGCGGGGTCGCCACCGGCGCCTTGCCGGCAATCAGCCCGTTGAGCGTCTCGCCCTGGGCGGCCCACCAGCGCTGCAGGATGGTGACGTCCCAGCCCAGGCAGAAGTGGCGCACGCCCATCTCGAGGTAGCGGACCGCCTGCGCCGGGTCGAACAGCTCGACCCGCGGATGCAGGCCCTTGGCGAGGGCGGTCTCGATCGTCCGGCGCTCGGCGGCGACGACGTCGGGGTGGGACCACTGGCCCGGGAGGCCCAGGCTCATGGCGTAGTCGGCCGGGCCGAACTGGACCATGTCGATGCCCGGCACCGACAGGATCGCGTCGAGGTCCTCGACGCACTGCCGCTTCTCGACCATCACGGCGACGACGACCTCGTCGAGCGCCTTGACGAAGTCGGGCGAGCCCGGCTCGCGGATGGTGCCGACGTCGCGGCGCATGCCGACGCCGTGCAGGCCGCCCGCGCGCGGCGTCTCGGCGCGCACGGCGCGCACGCAGTCGCGGGCGTCCTCGACGGTGCGGATGTCGGCGAACAGGATGCTCTGGAAGCCCGAGCCGATGGCGCGCATCGCCTGGTGCGTCCACTGCGTCTGCTCGACCTTCATCATGCCGGCGAGCCCGACCAGCTCCAGCGCCCGGCCGAGATTGTCGAGGTCGTGCAGGTCGAACGGCGCGTACTCGGCGGTGAACTCGATGTAGTGGTACTGGCCGGTGCTGCCGACCAGCTCGACCAGGGTCGGCCAGGTCGACAGCAGGTGCGTCCCGAGCGTCGGCAGGCCGGCGTTCAGGCGCTCGCGGAACAGGTTGCGGCGCATGGGGATGTCCTCGGGAGGGGGCTAGCCGGCGAGGCGGACGCCGAGGCGGCCGGCGAGGTCGTTGACGAACTGCCAGGCGACGCGGCCCGAGCGCGAGCCGCGCGTCTTGGCCCACTCCAGCGCCTCGGCGCGCAGCTGCTCGGCCGGCAGCGTCAGCCCGAAGCGGGCGACGTAGCCGTCGATCATGGCGAGGTAGGTGTCCTGGTTGCAGGGGTGGAAGCCCAGCCACAGGCCGAACCGGTCGGACAGCGAGACCTTCTCCTCGACCGCCTCGCCGGGGTGGATGGCGGTGCCGCGCTCGTTCTCGATCATCTGCCGCGGCATCAGGTGGCGGCGGTTCGAGGTGGCGTAGAACAGCACGTTCTCGGGCCGGCCCTCGATGCCGCCCTCGAGCACCGCCTTCAGCGACTTGTAGCTGGTCTCGCCGGCATCGAAGCTGAGGTCGTCGCAGAACAGCAGGCAGCGCCGGCCCGAGCCCGCCAGCATGTGCAGCAGGCGCGGCAGGCTCTCGATGTCCTCGCGGTGGATCTCGATCAGGGCGAGGCAGCCGGGCGTCTCGCGGTTCAGGGTGGCGTGCACCGCCTTGACCAGCGAGCTCTTGCCCATGCCGCGGGCACCCCAGAGCAGGGCGTTGTTGGCCGGCAGCCCGCCGGCGAACCGCCGGGTATTCTCGAGCAGGGTGTCGGCGGCGCGCTCGATGCCCTGGAGCAGCTCGAGGTCGACGCGGCTGACCTGCGGGATCGGGCGCAGCCGGCCGCCGCCGGCGGCCTCCCAGACGAAGGCGTCGGCGCTGTGCACGTCCACCGTCGGGGCGGGCGACGGGGCAAGGCGCTCCAGCGCCTCGGCGATGCGCCGCAGGAGGTCGGGATCGGCGGCCAGGGACATCGGCGGAAGCTCGTCGCAGTCTTGGGCTCGGGCGCGGCGGACGCTAACAGGATCGGCCCCGCTGGCAAGGCGCGGCGGCCGGGCGGCTGGGTCGCACGGGAGCGCGAATTGCATTCCCTGCCTCCGCCGCTATAGTCCGCCGCCGTCAAAGACCCGGAAACCCTCGAGGGCCCATGCTGATCTCCACGGCCTACGCGCAAGCGGCCGGCCCCGCCGCTGCACCGTTCGATTTCATCTCGTTGATGCCGCTCGTGCTCATCTTCGTGGTGTTCTACTTCCTGCTGATCCGGCCCCAGCAGCAGAAGGTGAAGGCGCACCGGGCGATGATCGACTCGGTCAAGAAGGGCGACCAGGTGGTCACCGGCGGCGGCCTCTACGGCCGCGTCACCCGGGTCGAGGCCGACAACACCGTCATGGTCGAGATCGCGCCCAACGTGCAGGTCAAGGTCGCCAAGCACACCATCTCCGACCTCGTGAACAAGCCGGTGGCGCCGCCGCCGGCCAACGCCAACGCGACCCCCGCCGCCGGCGGATTCCTGTCGAAGCTCTTCAAGAAGTAGATCGTGCTCAATCAGCCGCCCTGGAAAGTCTGGCTCGTCTGGCTGGTCTGCATCGTCGGCTTCCTGGCACTGGTGCCGAGCCTCGTGCCGCGCCACGCGCTCGATGCGCTGCCGAGCTTCGTCCCGAAGAACCAGATCAGCCTCGGCCTCGACCTGCAGGGCGGGGCCCAGCTGCTGCTCGAGGTCGACACCAGCGCCCTGCTCAAGGAGCGGCTCGAGGACCTGACGGGCGGCGTGCGCGCCGAGCTGCGCGCCGCCAACATCGGCTACCGCGGCCTCGGCGCCCAGGGCCGCTCGGTGACCCTGACGCTGACCGACCCGAACCAGCAGGCGGCGGCGCTCGAGGCGCTGAAGAAGCTCAACTCGACGCTGCCGGCCGCCGGCATGCGCCTGACCGGCGAGAACGAGCTCGACATCGAAGGCGGGGCCGACGGTCAGATCACCATCACCCTGACCGATGCCGCCGTGCTGATGCGCGAGAACGCGGCCCTGGCCCAGTCGCTGGAGGTCGTCCGCCGCCGCATCGACGAGCTCGGCACCCGCGAGACCAGCGTCCAGCGCCAGGGCGACAACCGCATCCTGGTCCAGGTGCCGGGCGAGCGGAATCCCGAGAACATCAAGCGCCTGCTCGGCAAGACGGCGCGCCTGACGTTCCAGATGGTCGACATGGAAGCGCTGCCGGAGGACGTCCGGCAGGGCCGCGCCCCGGGCTCCGTGGTGATGCCGTCCGACGACGACTCCGACTCCCACGAATACGTGGTGAAGCGGAAGATCGACGTCAGCGGCGAGGACCTCGTCGATGCCCAGCCGACCTTCCAGAACGGCATGCCGGTCGTCAGCTTCCGCTTCGACACCAACGGCGCCCGCAAGTTCGCGAAGATCACCACCGAGAACGTCAACCGCCTGTTCGCCATCGTGCTGGACGGCAAGGTGATCTCGGCCCCGCGCATCCGCGAGCCCATCACCCAGGGCTCGGGCGTGATCTCCGGCAACTTCACCGTCGAATCGGCCAACGAGCTGGCCGTGCTGCTGCGCGCCGGTGCGCTGCCTGCACCGATGACGGTGGTCGAGGAACGCTCGGTCGGCGCCGAGCTCGGGGCGGACTCGATCCGCGCCGGCACCCTCGCCAGCATCGTCGCCAGCGTGCTGGTGATGGCCTTCATGGTTCTCTACTACGGCGTGTTCGGCGTGATCGCGAACATCGCGCTGGTCGTGAACCTCGTGCTGGTGCTGGGGATCATGTCGATCCTCGGGGCGACGCTGACCCTGCCCGGCATCGCCGGCATCGTCCTGACCATCGGCCAGGCGGTCGACTCCAACGTGCTGATCTACGAGCGCATCCGCGAGGAGCAGCGCGCCGGGCGCTCGCCGCTGGCCGCCCTCGACATCGGCTTCGACGAGGCCATCCGCACCATCGTCGACGCCAACCTGACCGGGCTGATCGCCGCGCTCGCCCTGTTCGAGTTCGGCTCCGGGCCGGTGAAGGGCTTCGCCGTCACCCTGGGCATCGGCATCATCACCACCATGTTCACCGCCGTGACCTTCACGCGGCTGCTGGTGGCGCTCTGGTACAAGCGGGCGCGTCCCGCCCGAATCCCGCTCTGAGGCTGTCCATGGCCCGTCTCCGGCTGGTACCCGACGGCACGCGGATCGCCTTCTTCCGCTACCGCCACATCGCCTTCGCCTGGTCGCTGTTCGTGCTGCTGGCGACGATCGCGCTCGTCTCCGTCCGCGGCCTCAACCTCGGCATCGACTTCCGCGGCGGCAACCTGATCGAGGTGCGCACCCCGCAGGTCGCCGACCTGGCGCTGATGCGCTCGACGCTGGGCAACCTCGACCTTGGCGAGGTCTCGCTGCAGGAGGCCGGCAGCGACCGCGACGTGATGATCCGCATCGAGCTGCAGGAGGGCGACGAGGCGGCGCAGCGCGAGGCGGTCGAGCAGGTCAAGACGGCGCTCGACCAGGCCCTCGGCGAGGGGCTCGAGTGGCGGCGGGCGGAGTTCGTCGGCCCGCGCGTCAGCGAGGAGCTGATGGTCAACGGCATCTGGGCCGTGCTGATCTCGCTCGGCGGCGTGCTGGTCTATCTCTGGGTGCGGTTCGAGTGGCAGTACGGCATCGCCGCCATCCTGTCGCTGATCCACGACGTCTCGGCGACCATCGGCATCTACGCGCTGACCGGGCTCGAGTTCAACCTGACCAGCATCGCCGCGGTGCTGACCATCGTCGGCTACTCGCTCAACGACACCGTCGTGATCTTCGACCGCGTCCGCGAGAACCTGCGCCGCTACAAGGCGATGCCGATCGCCGAGCTGATCGACCGCTCGGTCAACGAGACCCTGGCCCGCACCCTGGCGACCTCGCTGACCACGCTGCTCGCCCTGATCGGCCTGTGGATCTTCGGCGGCGAGGTGATCCGCGGCTTCACCATCATCATGATCTGGGGCGTGGTGATCGGCACCTACTCGACGATCTACATCGCCTCGCCGGCGCTCTACTACATGAACCTGCGGGCGACGGTGGCGAAGGGCGAGGCCAAGGGCGAGCCCGGCAAGGCCGTCGCCAAGGCCACCGGCAAGCAGCCCGCCTCCTCCTGACCGTCCCTTGGAGGTCACGCCGCTCATCCCCGAGGGCCGGCAGCTCGTGCAGAGCTACCGGCCCGGCGGCTTCACCGTCAGCGGGGTCCGCCACGACGGCTCGATCCTCGTCATGCCCGACCGCACGCTGCCCTGGGCGGCGACGGCACTGGCCGAGGTGACGACGGAGTCGCTGGCCGGCCTGCGCGAGGCGCAGCCGGCGATCGAGCTGCTGCTGCTGGGAACCGGCGCCGGCTTCGCCCTGGTCGATCCGAAGCTGCGCGCCGAGGTGCGGCAGTGGGGCATCGTCATCGACGGGATGACGACGCCGGCGGCGGCGCGGACCTACAACGTGCTGCTGGCGGAGGGCCGGCGGGTCGCCGCCGCCCTCCTGGCGATGCCCGCCGCCTAGAAGATCCCGCCGACCGAGCGGGTGATGCCCTCGACCAGCTGCGGTGCCGCGTCGGGCCAGTCGAGATTGGCCTGGTTGGCGCTGCTGACGATCCGGGTCCGCTGGGTCTGCAGGTTGGTGGTGCGCGTGCTGGTCTGCGTGCGCGAGCCCGAGGTGCCCTGCTTCAGGTCGGCGCTGGTGGTCTGGGTGACGACCTCGCCGGCCGGGGCGCGCTCGGAGATCTGGACGTCGGTGATGATGCTGTAGGTGACGTCCTGGACGAGGGCGCCGCTGATCCCCTCGATGGCCGCCCCGGCCAGGGCGCCGGCGGCACCGAGCAGGATGTCGTTGCCGCCGCCGGCGCGGCCGATGCCGTAGCCGACTGCCGCACCGGCGGCGCCGCCGATCAGGCCGCCGCCGAAACCGCCATTGTAGGCGGCCTCGGTCGCCGTCTCCGAGCTGCGGCCGGCCTGCAGCACGTTGGCCTGCAGGACGAAGGTCGCCTCGCGCGGGTTGTCGACGAGGGTGTAGCCGTTGGCGGCGATGCGCTGGCGGATCGGCGTGGCGAGGTCGAGCTCGGGCTTGTCGGAGGTGTTGCGGACCTCGACGTAGACGGTGCGCTCGTCCGGCGGGACCGGGTCGAGGAAGACCGTTTCCGTCATCTTCGTCTGGACGTCGAGGTTGCGCTTGGCGACAGCCGTGGTCGTCGCCGCGCAGCCCGACAGGGAAAGCGCCAGGAGGGCCGATGCGGCCACGGCGCGGACGCCGACGTGCATGTGTTGCAAACCCCTTGCTTGGCGGCCGGGTGCCGTTCCGACGGCGGCACCCGGCCGGACGCTCAGCCGCCGGTTGCCTTGTGCAGCTCGGCCTCGACCTCTTCCCAGTTCACGAGGTGGTTCAGGAAGGCCGCGATGTAGTCGGGACGGCGGTTGCGGTAGTCGAGGTAGTAGGCGTGCTCCCAGACATCGATGCCGAGGATCGGGCGCAGGCCGTCGACCAGCGGGTTGGAGCCGTTCGGCGACTTCGAGACCTTGAGCTTGTCGCCGTCGAGCGACAGCCAGGCCCAGCCCGAGCCGAACTGGGTGACGCCGGCCTGCTTGAACTGCTCGGCGAAGGCATCGTAGGAGCCGAAGTCACGGTCGATGCGCTTGGCCAGCTCGCCGCCCGGCTTGCCGCCGCCGTTCTTCTTCATCACCCGCCAGAACAGGTTGTGGTTCCAGTGCTGACCGGCGTTGTTGAAGATGCCGACCTTGGCCGGGTCCTTGGCCGAGGCGACGACGATCTCCTCCAGCGACTTGCCGGCGAGCTCGGTGCCCTCGATCAGGTTGTTCAGGTTGGTGACGTAGGTCTGGTGGTGCTTGCCGTGGTGCAGCTGCAGCGTCTCGAGGCCCATGTACGGGGCCAGGGCGTCCTGCGCGTAGGGAAGGTCGGGCAGGGTGAAAGGCATGGGATCCCTCGCCAATGGTGGGTGCCGGCCGGTGCGTCGATGCACCCGCTAGATAGGCCCTCGGCCGCGGCAAGGGAAGGCGGGCGAGCGTCGTTCGACGCTGCCGCCGCGACGGTACGCTGATGCCCGGGCTGGACCTCGCCGCACAGGCGCGCGAGCAGGACTCCGACCGCTGGCTCTGCGCCCTGTTCGTGCCGGCGGAACGCCGCGACGCGGCGATGGCGCTGATCCTGCTCAACGCCGAGCTGGCGCGGATCCCCGAGGTCGTCTCGCAGCCGATCACCGGCGCCATCCGCTACCAGTGGTGGCGCGAGACCATCGAGGGCGCCGCTGCCGGCAGGCCGCGGGCCCACCCGGTCGCCGTCGGCCTGGCCGGGCCGCTGGCCAGGGGCTGGCTCGCCGCCGCCGACCTCGAGGCGCTGGTCGATGCGCGCGAGGCCGATCTCGAGACGCTGGCCCCCGACAATCTCGACCAGCTCGAGCGCTATGCCGCGGCCACGGCCGGGCAGCTGCAGGTGCTGACGGCGAAGCTGCTGGGTGCCGACGCGCGCCTGGTCGAGGCGGCGCGGCGGGCCGGCACGGCCTTCGGCCTCGTCGGCCTCGTCCGCGCCGCCGCCGCCTATGCGCGCCAGTCGCGGCTGGTGCTGCCGTCCGACCTGATGGCGTCCGCGGCGGTCGATGCCGAGGCGCTTGCCGCCCGGCGGATGTCGGCCGGGCTCGCCGACGTGGTCCGCCGCGTGGTCATGCGGGCGGGCCTGCTGCTGGAGCCGCGCAGCCCGGCCCCGCGCGAGCAGATCGCGGCGCTGCTGCCGGCGGTGGTCGCCCGCGACCATGTCCGGCAGATCCGCCGTGCCGGCTACGACCCCTTCGTGGCGGCCGGGCTGGCGCGCGGTCCGCTGGTGCCGGCCCGGCTGTGGCTGGCGGCGGCCCTCGGCCGGGCATGAAATCGCGCGCGCGTTGAGCCTGCGGCGCTGATGGCGTAGCCTTTCCGGCCAAGCGGGCGCGCCTGTCCCGCACGGGAGGAAGCGCCATGGGCCTGCCAGCCGGGGTGCGCATCGGGATTGCCAAGGCGATCGGGCAGCACCTGTTCGACGCGCCGCTCGCCCAGGCGATCGTCAACGTCGAGGCCGAGACCGCGCCCACGGCGGTGCGCGTCCGCTTCCGCACGTTGCTGCCGACGTGGGCGACGGTCGAGGTGTTCCGGATGATCACCGGCACCATCGACCTCGACATGGAACCGGAGAACCTCGTCGCCACCAATGTCGAGCTGTTCGGCAACGCCAGCACCGAGCACGACGTGCCGGTGTTCGGCCTCGAGCAGGAGCGGCGCTACTGGTACCGGATCTCGGTGCCGCGCAAGAGCCCGGCCGAGCCCAAGGCCAAGGGCCAGGTCCGCGCCCGCGGTCCCTTCGCCACCCGGCGGCAGATGCTGACGATCGATATCAGCCGCATCCACCTCTACGACGACAGCGACGATTCGAGCCGCGGCGACCTGCTGTTCAGCGCCGCCTTCTACGACGCCACGCGGCCGCGGGGCCGCGCATCAGCCCGCCCGGGCTTCTCGGCCAAGCTCTACCGCAGCTCCGGCGACGACATCGACATCCCGTTCCCGAGCTTCCCGCCCAGATCGAGCGGGCGCCGGAGACGGTCGGGATCTGGGTGATGGGCCAGGACGACGACGCCGATCCGCTGCCCTGGGAAGGCATCGGCCTGGTCGGCATGTACCCGCCGGACGAGTTCGAGGAGCCGGCGCGCGAGAAGAGCACGGCCACCACCGACCTCAGCACGGCCGTGGGCAAGGTCAACGTCGACGGCAGCCTGAACCGCCAGGTCCGGCTGTTCAGCTTCGACAGCGCCTGGGGGGCGCTGCGCTACAACGTGCAGGGCTCGTTCAGCGCCTTCGGCAAGGTGACGCTGGGCCCGCTGCCGGTGCCGCCCTGGGTCGGCTTCCTGCCGCATGCCATCGACGTCGGCGGCGGCAAGAAGGCGGCCGGGCTGCGCTTCGAGGACGGCCGCTTCGCCCTGATGCTGGGCGACGACGGCCGGCTGGCGCGCCGACACCGCGAGGAGCGCGGGCGCTGGGAACCGCTGGACGGGCCACCGCTCGAGGCGGTGCGGCGCGGCGCGGGCTGGCGGGACCCTGATCCTCGCGGGATTGTCGGAGGCCGGCGAGATCCTGACGGCGGCCTTGCCGCGTCCCCGCAAGGACCGGCCGCGCTGGCAGGAAACCGGCCTGCGCGCCGAGGCGCTGCCGGCGATCGCCGCGTCGCCGGACGGCTCGGCGATGCTGGTCGTCCGCGATCCGGAGGGCTCGCTGCGCCTCGCGTCTGTGGCGAGGAGCGGCCGCGTCCGGGTGATCCGGCGGCCGCTCGGGCCGTGCGGTCCGGTGGCGCCCGTCACGCTGGCCTGCCGCGACGGGCGGACGGCGATCGCCTGGCAGGGCGAGCGGGGGCCCATGGCGGCGTGCGTCGACCCGCGCGGCGAGGGCGAGGCGGTGGCGCTGGACCCGGCGTTCCCCGAGCCGCTGGCCTGGGTCGAGGATGCCGAGGAAGGCCTGCTGCTGCTCGCCGGCGACGACGACCGGAGGGTCGGGCTCCTTCGCTTCGGTCGAGGCGAGCGACGGTGGGAGCCGCTGGGGCCGCTCGACGAGGTGCTGGAAGGGCCCCTCGAGGGTGTGCCGGCCGAGCGGCCGGCGGCGGACTGAGGCGCGCTACTTCCAGGTCACGTTCTGGCCGTGCAGCGGCACGGTGCTGATGTCGACCTTGGCCGAGGCGTCCTTCACCTGGGCGCTGTAGGCGACGTAGATCAGCGTCTCGTGCGCGGCGTCCCAGATGCGGCGGACGCGCAGCGACTTGAAGACCAGGCTGGTGCGCTCGCTGAACACGTCCTCGCCCTCGCTGTCCTTCTCGATGTCGCCGATGACGACCGGGCCGGTCTGCGTGCAGGCGATCGCCGAGTTGGACGGCTCCTCGAACCAGTTGCCCTTCGTCACGCGGTCGATGAGGCTGCGGTCGAAGCGGGCGAGGTGGCAGGTCACCCCCTCGACCTCGGGATCGCCGATGGCGTCGATGACGATGCCGTTGCCGGTCCAGTCGTTCGAGAACGAGCCGACCTCGTCGGCCAGGGCCGGGGCGGCGGCGAGGAGGGCGACGGCAACGGCGAGGGCAGGGCGCATCCGGGCTCCACGGGGCGACAGGGGGTCAGAAACTCTGCTCCAACCGCAGCCAGCGCATCCGGTCAATGGTCGTCACCGGCAGGGTCACCGCAACGCTGCCCTGCCGCAGGACCTGCAGCGGCACGGTGACGCCGGCATCGCCGCCCGCCCAGACCTGCCGGTAGAACTCGGCGAGGCCGGTGACGCGCTTGCCGCCAACGGCGACGACGACGTCGCCGGCCTGCAGGCCGGCCTTCTCGGCCGGCCCCTCGTCGGCCACGCCGGTCACCACGACCGCGCCGCGATGCTCCTGCGCGTAGACGCCCATCCACGGATGCGGCGGGTCGCCGCGCTGGCCGAGGGCGATGAGGTCGCCGAGCAGCGGCTTCAGGAGATCGACCGGCACGAACATGTTGCCGGCCGACGGGACGTTCTCGCCGGCGGCATCGCCGACCATCAGCGAGCCGACGCCGACCAGCTCGCCGTCGGCATCGATGAGCGCGGCGCCGCCGAAGGCCTCGTAGGCCGGCATCGTGAACAGCGCGTCGTCGAGCAGGTACTCCCAGTAGCCGGCGAACTCGCGGCGATCGGCCAGCTTCGCCTGGATGGCGCCGACCGCGCCGGCATTGCTGACCACGAGCAGGGTCTCGCCGACGTCGACGCCGGCGCTGTCGCCCAGCCGGACCGGCACCGCGTCGAGCGGGGCGGTGGCGCGCACGAGCCCGAAGCCGGTCTCGTGGTCGTAGCCGACGACCTCGCCCGGAACGTGATTGCCGCCGGCATCGACGATGTCGATGCCGCTGGCCTCGAGCACGAGGTAGCCGATGGTGAGGACGAGGCCGCCCGAGTCGATGACGACGCCCGAGCCGCTGCGCTCACGCCCGAGCGTCCGCGCCGTCCGTGCATCCGGCGGCACTTCGGCATTGATGCCGACGACCCCCTTCAGGATCTCGGCCGGCGACGCGGCCGAGGCGGGCGCGGCGAGGACCGGGCTGGCGGCGAGGACGGCGACGGCGGCAAGGCGCAGCATGAGGCACCTCGGGCAGGATGAGCACCCAGGAAACCGATATAGCGCGCCGTCGCCTCCCGCGTAGGGGCGCCGTTCAGACGGCGATGCGCCCGCCGGAGCCGGTCGGGAGCTCGATGTTGACCTCGAGCACCGACATGCCGTCGCCCTTCTCCATCCCGAACTTCACCTTGCTCGGGTCGATCTCGACATATTTGCGGATGACCTCGATCAGCTCCTTCTGCAGGAGCGGCAGGAAGTCCGGACCGCCGGTGTGGCGCTCGTGGGCGATGATCAGCGAGAGCCGCTGCTTGGCGGTGTCGGCGGTGCTGACCTTCGGCCGGTTGAGCCGGAAGAAATCGAGGAACCTCACGCGCTCCTCCGGCCCAGCCAATAGAACAGGCCGCGCTTGGGCGGGGTCGTGAAGCGCATCTCGCGGGTCTCGCCGAGCAGCCGGTCGACGGCGTCGAGGTAGGCCTGGGCGGCCCTGGACTTGTTGTCCAGCGTCACCGGCATGCCGACGTTGCTCGAGTGGAGGACGGCGTCGTCCTGCGGGATCACGCCGAGCAGCGGGATCGCCAGGATCTCCAGCACGTCCTCGACCTTCATCATCTCGCCCTTGACCACCCGGTCGGGGTCGTAGCGGGTGAGCAGGAGGTGCTGCTTGACCGGCTCGCCGCCACTCTCGGCGCGCTTGGACTTGCTGCTGATGATGCCGATGATCCGGTCGCTGTCGCGGACCGAGGAGACTTCCGGGTTGGTGACGACGACGGCCTCGTCGGCGAAGTAGAGCGCCATGGTGGCGCCGCGCTCGATGCCGGCCGGGCTGTCGCAGATGACGTAGTCGAACTCCTTGCGCAGCTCCTCGATGACCTTGGCGACGCCCTCGGTGGTGAGCGCGTCCTTGTCCTTGGTCTGCGAGGCCGGGAGGATCTGCAGGTTCTCGACCCGCTTGTCCTTGATGAGCGCCTGGTTGAGCCGGACGCCGTCGTTGATCACGTTGACGAAGTCGAACACGACGCGGCGCTCGACGCCCATGATCAGGTCGAGGTTGCGCAGGCCGATGTCGAAGTCGACGATGACCGTCTTCTTGCCGCGCAGCGCCAGCCCGGTGCCGAGCGCGGCGGCGCTCGTGGTCTTGCCGACCCCGCCCTTGCCCGACGTGACGACGATGACCTTGGACAACGAGAACCTCCCGGGCTCGAATGACGCCGCGCCGACCGCCGGAACGATCAGGAGACGGTGGTGACGACCAGCCGGTCGCCTGAGCTGCTGACCCGTGCGCGCCGCCCCAGGGTCTCCCGGTCGAGCTCGTCGGCGACCAGGTAGACGCCCGCGATGGACAGCAGCTCGGCGTTGAGCTGCTCGCAGAAGATCATGGCACGATGGTCGCCGTCCACTCCGGCGAAGGCGCGGCCGCGCAAGGGCCGTAGATGTGGACGTGGCCGGCGGCGGCGACCTCCGCACCATGGCCCACCGGGGCCAGCACGACGATGTCGCCGTCCGGGCAGAACACCTGCTGGCCGCTGCGCACCGGCTCGGTGACGACCAGCCCGGTGGTGCGGCGCTGCGCCTGGGCCTGCGCGCCTGGGGCGCGGCGGTCGCGGGGCGGCGGCTGCTGCGGCGGGCGCTGGGCGGTGCCGCCGGTGGGCGCGCTGCCGCCGGCGCCCATGACCGCGAGCCCCGCCTCGGCCGCCGCCTCGTTCCACGCGGCCGTGCCGTTCTGGATGCCGACCGGGACCAGGCGGTTGTCGCGCAGCTCGGCGGCGAAGGTGGCGAGGTCGAGCGGCGCCTGGTCGGCGACCGGGCCGACGTCGATGACGATTGGGGCCGAGCGGAAGAAGTCCGGACTGTGGGCGATCTTGTCGAGCAGCAGCCGGAAGAAGTCGGGATCGTCGAGGCGCATCAGGCGCAGCGACAGCAGCGTCTGCAGCGAGCCACGGATCTGAAAGGGAAAGCTGCGGGCCCCGGCGGGCGCCCGTGCTGCGGCCGCGTCCGTCATGTTGTCTCCCGGGGCACCGGCGTGCGTCGAGGGTCGCCGAGGCGGGACCGCGACGGTTCTAGCCCATCTGCAGCGATTAACAAGCCTCGGCCGGAATTCTCGCGTGGGTTGCAATCCACCCGTCGAGCGCGCCCAAGGGCGCGGCGGGCGAGGGCCGGATTGCGCTCGGCCTTGGCCGCCACCCGGGTCGGCAGCGGCGGGAACAGGCCGAAATTGACGTTCATCGGCTGGAAGGTCGTGGCCTCGGCCCCGCCGGTGATGTGGCCGAGCAGGGCACCCATGGCGGTCTCGGGTGGCGGCGGGTCGAGGCGGCGGCCGGTCGCCTCGGCGCCGGCGAACAGGCCGGCGAGCAGGCCGATGGCGGCACTCTCGACATAGCCCTCGACCCCGGTCACCTGGCCGGCGACCCGGATGTGCGGCTCGGGCCGCAGGCGGAGCTCGCCGTCGAGCAGCTGCGGGCTGCGGATGAAGGTGTTGCGGTGCAGCCCGCCGAGCCGGGCGAAGCCGGCCTCGCCGAGACCGGGAATCAGCCGGAACACCCGCTTCTGCTCGCCATGGGTCAGCTTGGTCTGGAAGCCCACCATGTTGAACAGGGTGCCCAGCGCATTGTCCTCGCGCAGCTGGACCACCGCCCACGGCCGCCGGCCGGTGCGCGGATCGGTGAGGCCCACCGGCTTCATCGGTCCGAAGCGCAGCGTGTCGCGGCCGCGCTCGGCCATCACCTCGATCGGCAGGCAGCCCTCGAAGTAGGGGTGCTCTTCTCCCACTCCTTGAAGCTGGTCTTCTCGGCGGCCAGCAGCGCGTCGACGAACGCCTCGTACTGCTCGCGGTCGAGCGGGCAGTTCAGGTAGTCGGCGCCGGTGCCGCCGGGCCCGGGCTTGTCGTAGCGCGACTGGAACCAGGCGATCTCCATGTCGACGCTGTCGCGGTAGACGATGGGGGCGATGGCATCGAAGAAGGCGAGGCCCTCGTCGCCGGTGCGCGCGGCCAGCGCGGCGGCCAGTGCCGGTGCGGTCAACGGGCCGGTCGCCAGGATGGCCAGCCCTGGTCGCGCGGCGGCAGGCCGGTGACCTCCTCGCGGCGCAGCGTCAGCAGCGGCTCGGCGGTGAGCCGGGCCTCGACCTCGGCGGCGAAGCCCTCGCGGTCGACGGCCAAGGCACCACCGGCCGGCAGCTTGTGCCGGTCGGCGGCAGCCATCACCAGCGAGCCCAGGCGGCGCATCTCCTCGTGCAGCAGGCCGACGGCATTGTGCAGCGCGTCGTCGGAGCGGAACGAGTTCGAGCAGACCAGCTCGGCAAGGCGGTCGGTCTTGTGCGCGTCGGTGCCGCGCACCGGGCGCATCTCGTGCAGGACGACGGGGATGCCGCGGCGGACCAGCTGCCAGGCGGCCTCGCTGCCGGCGAGCCCGCCGCCGACGACGTGGACGGGGGCGGTCACGCCGCGGGCCGGTCGTCGCCGCCGGTTCCGGGCTGGGCGTAGCGGTCGATCAGGTACAAGGGCCGGTTCTTCGTCTCGTTGAAGATCCGCCCGATATACTCGCCGATGAGCCCGATGGCGAACAGCTGCAGGCCGCCGAGCATCAGCACGACGACGATCAGCGACGGGTAACCGGGCAGGTCGCGGCCGAACAGCAGGGTGTAGAGGACGATCTCGACGCCATAGAGGAAGGCGAGGATGGCCGCGATCAGGCCGATGTAGGTGGCGAAGCGCAAGGGCGCGATGGTGAACGAGGTCAGCCCCTCGATCGCCAGCTTGATCAGCCGGCCGTAGTTCCACTTGGTGACGCCGCTGTGCCGCGGATCGCGGTCGAACGGCACGGCCACCTGCCGGTAGCCGATCCAGGTGAACACGCCCTTCATGAAACGGTGGCGCTCGCGCAGCGAGCAGACGGCGTTGGTGGCACGCCGGCTGAGCAGCCGGAAGTCGCCGACGTTCTCCGGCAGGGCGACGTCGCCGAAGAAGGTCATCAGCCGGTAGAAGCCGCGCGCGGTCGCCTTCTTCAGCCAGGTCTCGCCGCGGCGGACGATGCGCTGGGCGTAGACGACATCGTAGCCCTCGCGCCACTTGGCGACGAGGTCGGGGATCAGCTCCGGCGGATCCTGCAGGTCGGCGTCGATGACGATCACGGCGTCGCCCCTGGCGTGGTCGAGCCCGGCGGTGAGGGCGACCTCCTTGCCGAAGTTGCGGCTCAGCTGGAGGATGCCGATGCGCGGGTCGGTCTGCTTCAGCCGCTCCAGCACCGCTACGGAGGAATCGCGGCTGCCGTCGTCCACGAAGACCAGCTCGGCCTCCATGCCGAGCCCGGCGAGGACCGCGCTGACCCGGCGATGGAACTCCTCGAGGACGGTCTCCTCGTTGAAGAACGGGACGACCAGCGACAGCAGGGCGGTGCGGCCCGGCGACGTCCCGTCGGCGGCGTGGCCGTTGCTCACCGTGGCCGCGCCGGGCAGGTCGCCGGCACCGGGTAGCGAGCGGCGTCGTCGAGGCTGTAGCGGTAGACCACCAGCTCACCCATGGCCCCCGGCGTGACGCCCGGGGCGAGACGGACGGGCTCGGGCGGCAGGGCCAAGGAACGCGGGTCAGCTCCTCGAGGCTCAGCGTCATGTCGCCGCGATGCAGCTTGCCGCCCGGCTCGTACTGCAGGGTCGCGGCGAAGCGCGAGCCCGGCTGCAGGACGACCACGCCGGTCGGGTAGCAGGGCAGGAATTCCTCGATCAGGCCCGGCATCGGGCCGTAGAGCGGCGAGTTGCGGTAGCGCAGCGGCTTGCTCAGCTCCGGCACGCCGCCCTCGATGGTGCTGTTCGGCGCCAGCGGCGCCATCAGCACGCGATCGGGGTGCACGAGGCTGTGCAGGCCGAGGTAGCCGGTCTGGAAGAAGCCCAGGAAGTCGAGGATGAAGCCCTGGTCCGGGCGGCCGGCGGCGGCATTGATGAGCGGTGCCAGCTTGTCGAGCGTCGCCTGGCCGGGGAGGACCGGTACCGGGCTGATCGCCGGGATGGCGGCGATGAGCCGGCTGCGCTCGCGCATGCCCGGCAGGTCGCGCAGCGTTCCGACGACCAAGAGGGCCGCCATCGAGCCGAACAGGAGACCGTAGAGCAGGAAGGTCTGCCACTGCCGCAGGCGCTGGAACGCATTGCTGGCAATCGGCGCCGCGACGAAGGGGATCAGCAGGACGCCGAAGGTCTCCGTGTAGTTCGTCTTCGGCACGAGCGTGCCCCTGACCGCGGCGGCGAACAGCAGGATGGCGAGGCCCGCCGCCGGGATCAGCCAGACCAGGGTGCGGCGCCGGCTCACGGCGGCAACGAGGATGCCGCCGAACACGAAGAGGGCGAGGACAGGGGTGAACCCGCCGACCGCCCGGCTCAAGAAGACGACGATCTGCCGCAACTGCTCGGCCAGCGAATAGCCAGCCTTGCCCATGCCGTAGAGCTCGAGCTCGGAAGCCTGGTGGATGCCCCAGATCGGGTTGCCGAAGACGGCGAAGTTGCTGGCCATCGAGATTGCCGGCCAGATGACGGCGACGCCGACGAAGACCGCCATGGCCTTGCGGTTGGGCCACAGCGTCAGGGCGAGGAAGGGCGTCAGCATCCAGCCTTCGTAGCGAAGGCCCGACGCCAGGGTGAGCGCGACGCCGGCCAGCGCCGGCCAGAGCAGGGAGCCGTCGCGCCGGCCGCGCGACAGGGCCAGCATCGACAGCGCCAGCAACAGGGCGAACGGCGTCTCCGAGCGGACGCTCAGGCTGTTGAGGATGGCGATGGGATAGAGGGCAAAGGCAACGCCGGCGGCGAGGGCGCCGCCACGCGAGCCGAACTCGCGCAGCGCGAATAGGTAGATGACTACCGGTACGGCGGCGCCGAGGACCACGTGCAGCAGCGTCGGGGTGTGGATCACGTCGCCGGTGACGGCGAGGAAGCTGCCGATCAGGTAGAAGTGCAGCGGCCCCCAGACGCCCCAGGTCAGCGGGAAGGGATCCTCGGCCCAGCGCAGGGACATCCAGGTGCGCAGGGCGTGGTCGAGGGAATCGTGGCCGGCGAAGGGCAGCCCGGCGAGCCGGACGGCGAGGGCGAGGATGACGAGCACGGCCAGATCCAGCAGGATCGACCGTCCGGCCTCGCGCTGCTGCGGACGGGCCGCGCCGAAGCCTGCGGGAATGCCGTTGGTCAGACTGCGCATCATGCTCGAGCTTGGTCTTCCTTTGGGCGGCTGCGGCGCAGGGAGCCTGCGTTCGCCCGACTGAGAGGCCACGGGCGACATACGGCAGCGTGCCGTCTCCTGCCAGACGCCGCGATGCCCCGCTCAGCGTTCGGGCGGCGCGCTGTAGCGCAGGAGCAAGAGCCGGGACGGGCTTCCAGGGCTGGCGCCGGGGGCAAGGAGCTTGGGATCGCCCGGCAACGGCCAGGGTACGCCTTCGACCATCTCCATCTGCAGTGGCGGCAGCCCCGCATCGGGCGTCTCCAGCCAGGCCTGGAAGCGCGATCCTTCCAGCACCAGCAGGAGCCCCCGGGGATACCGGGCAACGAAGTCATCGAGGCGGGCGGGCCAGTTGCCGGACAGCGGGAAGTCCCGATGGTCGAGGCGCCCGCCGGCCGTCCGCGGCTGCAGTCGGGCATTGGGTGCGCCTGGCGCCGCATAGATCGCATCGCGGTGGAGGCGGGTGTTGAGCGCCAGATAGCCGCTGTCGGCGAAGCCGAAGAAGTCGAGGATCAGGCCCGAGCCGGCGGGTTCGGCGGCGATGAGCCCTGCCAGGTGGTCGAGTGCCGCGCGCTCCGCCAGGATCGGCACGGGACTGATCGCCGGAATGGTCGCCACCAGCCGCGATCGCTCGCGCATGCCGGGAACGTCGCGAAGGGTGCCGACGACCAGGAGTGCCGTCATCGAAGCGAACAGTGCGGCCTGCAGGGCAACGCGGAGCCGGAGCCGCCGGTCGAGGGCGGGATCGCCGAGAAACGCGGCGAGGAAGGGCAGCAGCAGGACGCCCAGTGTCTCGGTGTAGTTGACCTTGGGCACGAGCGCGCCGCGCAGGGCTCCGGCGGAAAGCAGCAGATAGAGGCCGAGGGGCGGAACCAGCCAGAGGAGGCGGCGGTCGCGGCGCGCGAGGAGCAGGAGGACGCCGGCGGCGATGCCCAGCACCAGCAGCGGGGTCAGGCCGCCGGCCAGCCGCGCGGTGAAGTCGACCAGCTGGCCGAGCTTGGCGGCGAGCGGCAGGTCAGCCTTGCCCATCTTCTCGAGCTCATGCTCGGCGGCCCAGGTGAAGCCCAGCAGCGGCTCGCCGAGGACGACGGCATTGCTCACCATCGAGATCGCCGGAACCACGAGGCCGGCGCCGACGAAGGCGGCGATCGCGCGGCGATGCGGCCAGAGCAGGACCGCAACCAGCGGCAGCAGCATCCAGGCCTCGTAGCGGAAGCCGGCCGCCACGGTGAGCGCCAGCCCGCCGGCAAGGGCCCAGCCGAGACTGCCGGTACCGCGCGCCTTGGCGACGGCGAGCAGTGACAGGACCAGGAGCAGGGCGAACGGCGTCTCCGACCGCACGCTCAGGCTGTTGAGGATCGCCACCGGATAGAGCGCACAGGCGACCCCGGCGGCAATGGCGCCCCGGCTCGAGGAGAACACCTGCCGGGCGAGGAGGTAGACGGCCGGCGGCAGCAGGGAGCCCAGACCGACATGCAGCCAGGTCGGCACGGTAGCCGGGTCCGCGCCGAGCCGGAGCAGCAGGCCCATCAGCATCATGTGGAGCGGCGGCCAGACGCCCTGTGTCAGCAGGAAGGGTTGCTCGGACCAGCGCCAGGCGATCCAGACCCGCAGGGCGTGGTCGATCGAATCGTGCGCGGCGAGCGGCAGCCCGGCGATCCGGACGGCGAGGGCCAGCAGCACAAGGCCGCCGATGACGAGGCCCGTCCGCGGCCCTGTGGCGTCGGCGGGAGGCGGATTGTTCAAGAGCCGAGGGTCGGGTCGCGCCACCGGGCGATGCCCCGGCCGGCAGGATCGACGACGGCATAGCGGAAGGCGATCAGCTGGCCCCAGCCGCCGGGGCGCTCGCCGGGCCCGAGCAGCCGCGGATCATCGGGTTTCGGCCATGACACCGAGACGATCGGGTCGAGATGCAGCAGGACGTCACGCAGGCGGGCGGAGCCGGGCGCCCGGTAGTCCAGCCAGGCGGCAAAGCGCGAGCCGGGCTGCAGCAGCAGCACGCCCTCCGGATACCGGCGGAAGTACTGGTCGAGCTCGCCCGGGATGTTGCCGATCAGCGGAAACGAGCGATAGCGCAACGGGATGTCGGCATCGGCCGGGCGCGCGTCGAGATCGGCGATCGGGGTGTCCGGGGGAAAGTAGAACCGCGTCGGATGAACGCGGCTCTCCAGCGCGACGTAGCCCATGTCGGCGAAGCCGAAGGTATCGCTGACGAAGCCGGCCTTCGGCGACGCGACGATCGGTGCGATGGCCGCGACCAGACGGTCGAGTTCGGCCCGAGCCGGGCGCATCGGCACCGGATTCACCGCCGGGATCCGGGCGAGGATGGCGCTGCGCTCGCGCAAGCCCGGCACGTCGCGCAGGGAGCCGACGACGAGCAGGGCGGCCATGACAACGACGACGAGCCCGTAGAGCGCCGCAACACCGGTCCGCACGGCCGGGAGCGAACCCGATGCCGGCATCAGCGCCGCCACGAACGGCACCGCGAGCAGGCCGAATGTCTCGGTATAGTTCAGCTTCGGAACGAGGGCGCCCCGCGCCGCGGCCGCGAACAGCAGGACGGCCAGGCCAATGGCCGGGACCAGCCAGACGACCTGCTGCTGCCGGCGCAGCACCGTCAGCACCGCGCCGGCGGCGGCGAGGACGGCCAGCGGCAGGGTCAGCCCGCCCACCGTGCGGAGCATGAAGGTGACGAACTGGCCGACCCGGTCCTGCAGGTCGAGGCCGGCCTTGCCCATGCCCTGGAGCTCGTGCGTCGCCGCCCAGGTGATGCCCCAGATCGGATCGCCATAGATCAGCTGGTTGCTCAGCATCCAGACCAGCGGCACCAGCGAGGCGGCGGCGAGGAAGGCGACCATCTTGCGCCAGCGCGGCCACAACACCAGCGCCAGCAACGGGGTGAGCATCCACCCCTCGTAGCGGATACCCGAGGCCAGCGTCAGCAGCAGGCCGGCGAGGATGGGCCAGCGGTAGAGGTCGCGGGCGCGCGCCCGTGCCAGGGCGAGGATCGCGAGGGCGAGGAACAGGGTGAACGGCGTCTCGGCCCGGACCGAGAGGCTGTTGAGCACGGCCACGGGGTAGAGCGCGAAGGCGACGCCGGCCATCAGCGCCCCGTCGGGCGATTCGAACTCGCGCCGGGCGAACAGGTAGACCAGCGGCGCGATCAGCGCGCCGAGCACGATGTGCAGCACCACCGGCGTGACGATCGGGTCGCCGAACAGGCGGATCAGCGGTCCCATCATCACGAAGTGCAGCGGGCCCCAGACGCCGTAGGTCAGCGGGAAGGGGTCCTCGGCCCAGCGCCAGGCGATCCAGACGCGGAAGGTATGGTCGATCGAGTCGTTGGCGGCCCACGGCCATGCGGCGATGCGCACGGCGAGGGCGAGAAGGAGGACCAGCAGCGCGTCGAGTGCCTCGTGCCGGCGCCGCGCCGGGCGCGACCGGCTCGTCTCCCGGGGCGGAAAGTCGATCGCCGAGCGCTCCATCAGCGTCGGACCGGCGGCGTTGGGGCTGGAACGGACAATGCTCGGGTGCGCCTCGACGAAGTGCGGCGGAGCATAGACGCTGGCCGCTGCACGGCAAGCCGCGGCCGGTGGTGGACCTCAGCCGGGCACCGGCCAGTGGCCCGACGCCGGTACCGCCTCGTCCGCGCCGGGCCATGGCGGCATGGTGACGATGACCAGGTCCAGCCCGTCCGCGGCGGTGGCACGGAACTGGAAGTCGGTACCGAGGGGAATGGTTGCCGAGACGCCCGGCCGCAGCGGCACGATTTCCTCGTGGCCGTCCTGGCGGCGCCACAGCTCGCCGGCGCCGGCCAGCACGTACCACACCTCCTCGACGGTGCGGTGCCGTACCGGCGAGGAGCAGCCGCCGGGCGGCAGGCGGCAATGCACCATGCTGCCGGCGGCGACCTGGCCAAGGAAGCGGATTTCCGAACCGTCCGGCGCGTAGGTGTCCGGTGCGGCGGCCTGGCGGACAGTGGCGAAGCGGCTCGGCATCGGGTCTCCGCGGGTTCAGGCGGGCAGGACGAGATCGGACGCGGCGATGCCCAGGCTCCGCGCCAGCTGGCGCAGCCGCGAGGCCACGGCCTCCGGCTCGGGCGCGAGCGCGCGGTCGGCCAGCTCGAGCCGGACCCCGTCGCTGCGGATGCTGAGGCGGGCCTCGTCGAGCAGCGTCGGGACACCGCCGCTGACGCGGTAGGCCAGCTGCAGGAGGCGCCCCAGCTGCTCGGCGTCGCGCCGGTCGGCGGGCGTCAGCAGCGCCGAGACCTGGCGCACGGCCCTGTCCTCGGGATCGCCGTCGTAGCGGCTGAAGACGGCGTGCGCGACATAGGCCCGTTCGGCATGGCTGACGCCGAGGAAGGGATAGTGGGCGAGGTTGAAGAACGCATCGCGGGCGCGCGAGCCCGGGGTCTCGAGCCACGCCATGTCCGAGACGTGGCAGGCAGCGGCGCGGAGCCGGGCGAGCCGGGGATCGTCGCCGCCCGGAAGCGGCGCGATCCAGCGGAGCAGCGCCGGACCGATGTCCGGCGAGCGGTTCTGCGCCTTGCCCAGCGCCTCGGCCCCGGCCAGCAGCGGGTCTTCAGCGCGGGCACGGGCGTCCATTCCGGCGAACAGCACCCCTTCGCGCAGGCCGAGGGCCGAGAACGTCACGGTCGCGGGCTCGAGGCGCTCGACGGTCAGCCGGAAGAGGAGGGCGGCGGCCGGCAGCGTCTCCAGGCGGCGGCGCGGCACCCCCGGCATCTCGGCGAGGTCCTTGCGCTCCGTCCGGGCGATGCGGCCGGAGAACTCCAGCGCCTGGTCGCGGTCGAGCGTGTGGCCGTGGACGATGCCGAGCGGGGCGGCGCTGACGGCGAGGTGGATGCGCGCCAGAGCCCGCCAGCCGCCACCGACGACGTAGAACGCCCGGCCGCGCGCGGCACCGCGCAGCCATGGCGCCGTGTCGAGCACTGCCTCGATATGGCGCGCCGCGGCGGCGCCGGGGTTGGGCGGCAGGCGCAGGGTCCCGAGCGGCAGGCTGATGCGTCGCTCGGCCAACCCGCCATGGCCGATCTCGGCGAACTCGAGGCTGCCGCCGCCGAGGTCGGCGACGATGCCGTCGGGCTGCCAGAAGCCGCCGGCAACGCCCAGCGCCGACAGCCTCGCCTCGTCGTCGCCGGACAGCACGGCGATCGAGCGGCCGAGCTGCCGCTCGAGCGCCACCAGGAACGCCGGTCCGTCGGAAGCGCGCCGCACCGCCTCGGTGGCGACGATGTGCAGGCTGCGCACGTCCATGGCGTCGGCGAGGCGGACGAAGCGCCGCAGCGCCAGCGCCGCCTGCTCCCTGGCCGTGGCGTCGAGGGTGCCGTCGGACTCGAGGCCGCGGCCGAGGCCGCAAAGCGCCTTCTCGTTGAAGCGCGGGACCGGGGACCGGCACAGGCGGTCGTAGACGACGAGGCGGATCGAGTTGGAGCCGATGTCGATGACCGCGACGTGCCCGCCGGCCGGCGGCGGCCGGGTGCTCCGGGAGGCCCGGCTCACTCGGCGCCGTTGTCGATCGGGACGGTCGGCAGACGCGCGGCGGCACCGCGCCGGCGCAGGGCGCTGCCGCGTCCGGAAAGGCTCGGATTGGTCATGAAGTAGGAGTGGGCGGAGAACGACTTCTCGTCGTGCGGCAGGCGCCGGTAGGTGCCGTCGGCCTGCAGCAGCCAGCTGCTGGCGACGTCCTTCAGGTTCGCCACCATCACCTGCGACATGATCTGCTGGTGGACGGTCTCGTTCTCGATCGGCACCAGCGTCTCGACCCGCCGGCTGAGGTTGCGCTGCATCCAGTCGGCCGACGAGATGAAGACGCGGGCGCGCTTCGACGGCAGGCCGTGGCCGGCGCCGAAGCACATGATGCGGGCGTGCTCGAGGAAGCGGCCGACGATGCTCTTGACCCGGATGTTCTCCGACAGCCCCGGCAGGCCGGGCTTCAGGCAGCAGATGCCGCGCACGACGAGGTCGATCTTCACCCCGGCTTGCGAGGCCTTGTAGAGCAGCTGGATGATCTGCTCGTCGACCAGCGCGTTGAGCTTGGCCCAGATCGCCGCCTTGCGCCCCTCGCGGGCGTGGACGATCTCGGCCTCGATGTTGGCGACCAGGGTCTCGCGCAGGTTGACCGGGGCCAGCGCCAGCTTCTCGAGGCCGGTCGGCGTGGCGTAGCCGGTCATGAAGTTGAAGGCCTTGGCGGCGTCGTGCGCCAGCGCCGGATCGCAGGTGAAGAAGGAGAGGTCGGTGTAGACCTTGGCGGTGACCGGGTGATAGTTGCCGGTGCCGAAATGGACGTAGGAGCGCAGCCCCTGGGGCTCGCGGCGCACGACCATCGACACCTTGGCGTGGGTCTTCAGCGCGATGAAGCCGTAGACGACCTGCACGCCGGCCCGCTCGAGGTTGCGGGCCCAGCGGATGTTCTTCTCCTCGTCGAACCGCGCCTTCAGCTCGACCAGCGCGGTCACCGACTTGCCGGCCTCGGCGGCCTCGATCAGCGCCGCCACGATCGGCGAGTTCTCACTGGTCCGGTAGAGCGTCTGCTTGATCGCCACCACCGCCGGGTCGCGCGCCGCCTGCAGCAGGAACTGCACGACGACGTCGAAGCTCTCGTAGGGGTGGTGGACGACGAAGTCCTTCTGCCGGATCGCGGCGAAGCAGTCGCCGCCGAAGTCCTTGATCCGCTCCGGAAAGCGTGGCGCGAAGGGCGGGAAGAGCAGCTCCGGCCGCTCCTTGGTGATGACCTGCGAGGCGTCGGCGAGGCCGAGGATGCCGTCGAGGTCGAGGACGTCGCTGCGGGCGACGTAGAGATGGTCGGCCAGCACCGCGCGGAGCGACTCCGGCATGCCGGAATCGGTCGTCAGCCGGATGACGCTGCCGCGCCGGCGGCGCTTGAGCAGGGTCTCGAACAGCTGGACGAGATCCTCGGCCTCCTCCTCGACCTCGATGTCGCTGTCGCGGATCACCCGGAAGTAGCCGAAGCCGCGCGGCTCGAAGCCCGGGAACAGGACGTCGAGGAAGCGGTAGATCACCTGCTCCATGCGGACGAGGCGGTACTGCGGACCGGGAATGCGGATGAAGCGGTCGAGCTTGGCGGGCAGCAGCACGATGCCGACCAGCGGCTCGGCCTGCGGCCGGTCCAGCTCGACGGCGATGCCCATGCCGCAATTGGGAATGAACGGGAACGGGTGCGACGGGTCGATGGCGATCGGGGTGAGGACCGCCAGCGCCTCGTCCATGAAGTAGTGGCGCAGCCAGTCGACCTCGTCTTCCTCGAGCTCGTCGACCTGGAGGAGCTCGATGCCGCTGCCGCGCAGGATCGGGCTGAGCTCGTGCCAGCAGCGCATCTGGTCGCGCATCAGCCGGAAGGCGCGCTCGTTGATCGCCATGAGCTGCTGGCGCGGCGTCATGCCGTCGATGCTGAGCGTGTTGACCCCGGCGTTGACCAGCGCGCGCAGGCCGGCAACGCGGACCATGTAGAACTCGTCGAGGTTGTTCGCCGAGATCGAGAGGAAGCGGAGCCGCTCGAGGATCGGGTGCTGATCGTTGAAGGCCTCCTCGAGCACGCGCTCGTTGAAGGCCAGCCACGACAGCTCGCGGTTGATGAAGTGCTCCGGGCCGATCTTGACCGCCGGCACCTCGGCCGGACGGGCGTCGTCGCGCACGGCCGCGGTATCGCGAACCAGCACGCCCTCGTCCGTCCTGTCGTCCGTCATCTCCGTCCCCGACGTCCGGGTCGCCCGATCCGCTTCCGGGCGCGCCCGACTTGCAGCAGGATTGCTGCAACGATGTTACCGGGACGGGCTCGCCATGTCATCCGAGGCCGCCCGTGCCGGCAGGGACGGTCCCGATGCTCGAGCTGCAGCTGCTGCGTCACGCCAAGTCCGACTGGGGCCGGCCCGAGCTTGCCGACCGCGATCGCGACCTTGCGCCGCGCGGGATCAAGGCCGCGGCGGCGATGGGCGGCGAGATCCGGCGCCGCAGGCTGGTGCCGGACCTCGTCCTCTGCTCGAGCGCGGTGCGGGCGCGGCGGACCTGGGAGTTGGCGGTCGCCGAGCTGGAACGCCCGCCGGCCCTCAAGTTGCTGGCGACGCTCTACCTCGCCTCGCCACGGACGATGCTGGAGATCGTCCATCGGCAGAAGGACGTGCAGCGGCTCATGCTGGTCGGGCATGATCCCGGGATGCACGAGCTTGCCAACGCGCTGATCGGCAAGGGTGCCGCGGAGGATGTCGCCGCAGTGGCGGCCAAGTACCCGACCGGGGCGCTGGCCGTGTTCCGGTTCGCAGCCGAGCGCTGGGCGGACGTGGCACCGGGCGGCGGCGAGCTGGTCCTCTTCCTGCGCCCGCGCGATCTCGACTGACGGCGGCGCCTCAGTGGCTGCGCGGCCGCCGCAGCATCGATTCCCGGGTCGTCGTGCGAACCGTGACCGTGCGCCGGTTGCCGTCGCGCAGGATGGCGAGTCCGACGCCGACGCCGGCTTCGCCGGCCGACCACAGCTGCCGATAGAGATCGGCGAGGCCACCGACCGGCAGGCCATCGATCTCGACGATGACGTCGGCCGGACGCAGCCCGGCCTGGGCGGCCGGCCCGTTGGCGGCAAGCCCGGTGACGACGATCTCGCCGCCGGGACCTTCCGCGACGTAGACGCCAAGCCAGGGGCGCGGCGGCCGGTTGGCGCGGCCGAAGCGTTCGAGGTCGGGGAGGATCGGCGGCAGCAGGTCGATCGGGACGATCATGTTGCCGGGCGTCTGCTGGCCGGCGATCGACGCCTCCTGGACGAGCAGCGAGCCGATGCCGACCAGCTTGCCGTCGCGGTCGATGCAGGCCGCACCGCCCCAGTGCGGGTGCGCCGGCGTCGTGAACAGCGCCTCGTCGAGCAGGTACTCCCAGTAGCCGGCAAACTCGCGGCGGCTGACGAGGCGGGCGCTCAGGGCCCCGCTGCGGCCGCCATGCCCGGCGACCACGAGCGGATCGCCGACGCGCAGGCTCGACGAGGACCCGAGCGGGATGGCCGGGACGCCGAGCCGGCCCAAGGCCTGGACGAGGCCGAAGCCGGTGGCGAAGTCGTAGGCGACCACGGTGCCCTGGACCGCCGTCTTGCCGGTGGACAGCCAGATCCGTTCGGCCTCGGTGACGAGGTAGCCGATGGTCAGCAGCAGGCCGCTGTCGCGGATCAGCACGGCATTGCCGAGGCGTTGCGTGCCCAGCGCCGCCGCGGTGAACGCGTCCTCGGGTACTTCCGCACGCAGCGTCACGACCGATTCGAGGGTCCGGTCGAGATCGAAGGCGAGATCGCCGGCCTTGGGCTGCGCCTGGGTCGGGATCTCCCAGTCCTGGCTCTCCGCCAAAGCTGTCTCCGTCCTGTCGTCCTGCCGATGATCTAGGGCGCCGGGGGCCTCCCGTCACGCGGCGTCGGCGCCACCCTCCAGCGCAAAGATCATGCAGGTGGTGAGGCCGTGCGCCAGCAGCTTGCCGTCCGGGCCGACAATGCGGCCCTCGGCTGTTGCAATCCGGCGACCGGCATGGAGGACCTTGCCCTCGGCGCGGACCGTCCCGGTGGCGGTGGTCACCGGCCGGACGTAGTTGATGGTCAGGTCGATGGTCGTGTAGCCGACGCCCGGCTTCATGGCACTGTGCACGGCGCAGCCCATGGCGCTGTCGAGCAGGGTGGCGCTCCAGCCGCCGTGCATGGCGCCCAGCATGTTGTAGGCGAAGCGCTGCGGCTCGGCTTCGAAGGCGACCATCCCGTGCTCGACCTCGACCAGCCGGAAGTCGAGGGTCTGCGCGATCGCCGCCATCGGCAGCTCGCCGTCGCGGATGGCCCGCATCACCTCGAGGCCGGAGCGATGCAGCCGGTCGGCCGTGGCGATGGTTTTCGTCTCGTAGGCGTAGGTGCGGTCAGCGCTGTGGCGCTTCATCGGGACCTCAGATCCAGCCGGCCTTGCGGAAGCGCCAGTAGAGGATGACGCAGGTCGCCACCACCACGCCGATCACGGCGAAGTAGCCGTAGCGCCAGTGCAGCTCGGGCATGAACTCGAAGTTCATGCCGTAGATGCCGGCGATCGCGGTGGGCACGGCGAGGATGGCGGCCCAGCCGGCGAGGCGCCGCGTGATCTCGCTCTGCCGGCTGGACTCGAGCAGCAGGCTGGCCTCGAAGGCGAAGGCCAGCACCTCGCGCACGGCGTCGACCATCTCGGCGACGCGATGGACATGGTCGGAGACGTCGCGGAAGTAGGGCCGCAGCTCCGGGTCGATCGAGGGCAGGTCGCGGCTCTGCAGCCGCTGGCAGACCTCGGCCGTGGGCGCCACGGTGAGGCGCAGGCGCAGCAGCTCGCGGCGAAGCTGGTAGATGCGGCGGACGTCTCGCTGGTCGAGGGTCCGCGCCATGATCCGGTCCTCGATGGCGTCGACCTCGTCGCGGATCGACTCGATGACCGGCCCGTAGTTGTCCACAACGAAGTCGAGGATCGAGTAGATCACGTAGTCGACGCCGTGGCGAAGCAGTGCCGGGGTGGCCTCGCAGCGCTCGCGGACGGGCAGGTAGGACGCGGACGGTCCGTGCCGGACGCTGATGATGTAGCCGTGGCCGGCAAAGATGTGCGTCTCGCCGAAGCGGATGTCGCCGCCCTCGAGCCAGGCCGTGCGCAGGGCGATGAACACGGTCTCGCCGTAGAGCTCGACCTTGGGCCGCTGGTGCGCCTTCAGGGCATCCTCGATGGCGAGGTCGTGCAGCCCGAACTGGCGCTGCAGCGCCTTCAGGTCGGCCTCGTCGGGCTCGTAGAAGCCGATCCAGACGAACGCATCGTCCTCGCCGGCGAACTGGCGGGCCTGCGCGATCTCGATGTCCTGCAGCTTGCGTCCGTCCCGGTACGCCGCGGCGGCGATCACCTTGCCCATGGGGGAGTATCTCCGACGAGCCCTCAGCCGGCCGGCTCGCGCTGCATGCGATAGCAGACCCAGTAGACGAGGCCGACAAGCCCGGCGCCGCCGACGACGTTGCCGGCGGTGACCCAGACGAGGTTATGGAGCACGCCCGACGGATCGACGCCGTCGACGCCTTCGAGGAGGGCGAGCGGCAGCGTGAACAGGTTGGCGATCGAGTGCTCGAAGCCCAGGGCGACGAAGGCCGTGATCGGGAAGACGATGGCGAGGATGCGCCCGGCGATGTCGCGGGCGGCGAGCGACAGCCACACGGCGAGGCAGACCAGCGCGTTGCAGAGAACGCCGCGGACGAAGGCCACGTCCCAGGTCATCGTCACCTTGGCGCGCGCGACGGCGGCGAGCGTCGCCGCGACCTTGCCGCCGCCGAGGCCCGTACCCTCGGCCCAGTGGTAGAGCAGGGCGGCGCCGACGCCGCCGATCGCGTTGCCGAACAGGACGATCGTCCAGTTGCGGACCAGCTCGGCTGCGGCGATCCGCCCGTCGACCAGGGCCATCACCATCAGCGCGTTGCCGGTGAACAGCTCGGCGCCGGCAATCGAGACAAGGATCAGGCCGAGCGAGAAGGCGACGCCGCCGAGCAGGCGGGACGGGCCGAGGCCGAGCGCGGGCTCGGTCATGGCGACGAGGTACAACATGCCGCCGAAGGCGATGAAGGCGCCGGCGAGGACAGCCAGGGCCAGCGTCTGCACGACGGGAAGCCGCGCCTTGGCGACGCCGGCCCGCTCGACCCGCTCGGCGATCTGCGCCGGCGCGTAGGCATCGAGGTCGAGGGTCGCCGGAAGCGGGCGCGGCTCGCTCATGCGCCCGTGCCGGCAGCCTCGCGCTGCAGCTCGAGCTCGAGCCAGCGCTCCTCGAGTTCGGCGAGACCGGCGCGGCGCTGCTCCAGATCCGCGCTGGTGGCGGCGAACCCGGCAGGATCGCGACCGTAGAAGGTGGGATCGGCGAGGCGTGCCTCGAGGGCGGCGATGGACCTGCCAGCCTCGTCGAGCTTGCCCTGGACGCGTTCGAGCTCGCGCTGCAGGCGCGAGCTGCTGAGCGCGGGGGCCCTCGCGGGTGCTGCCGGCCGGGCATCCCGGGTGGCCGGCCTGGCCGCCTTCTCCGGCTGCGCCGGCCGCTGCCGCAGCCAGTCGCTGTAGCCGCCGACATATTCGCGGAACCGCCCCGGCCCGTCCCAGGCGATGGTGCTGGTGACGAGGTTGTCGAGGAAGGTGCGGTCGTGGCTGACGAGGAGCAGGGTCCCGTCCCACTCCGCCAGCATTTCCTCGAGGAGCTCCAGCGTCTCCATGTCGAGGTCGTTGGTCGGTTCGTCGAGGACCAGCAGGTTCGCCGGCCGGGTCAGCAGCTTGGCCAGCAGCAGCCGGTTGCGCTCGCCGCCCGACAGCGCCTTGACCGGCTGGCGCGCCTGGTCCTCGCGGAACAGGAAGTCGCGCAGGTAGCCGACCACGTGCTGCCAGCGGCCGCGGACCTGCACATGGTCGCCGCCGTCGGGGCAGAGCGTCTCCCAGGGAGTCTTGTCGGGATCGAGCTGGGCGCGGTTCTGGTCGAAGCGGGCGATGGCGAGGTTGGTGCCGAGGCGCACCGACCCGGTGTCGGGCTCGAGCTCGCCGGTCAGCAGCCCCAGCAGGGTGGTCTTGCCGCAGCCGTTCGGGCCGACCAGGCCGACACGGTCGCCGCGCATGATCCGGGTCGAGAAATCGGTGACGATCGGGCGATCCGCAAACGCCTTGCCGATGCCGGTGGCCTCGATGACGAGGCGGCCGGAGGTCGGGCCCTTCTCGGCCTCGAGGCGGGCGCCGCCGACCTGGGCGATGCGGGAGCGCCGCTCGGCGCGGAGCTCGGCCACCTTGCGCAGCCGGCCCATGTTGCGCCGGCGGCGTGCGGTCACGCCGCGATGCACCCAGTGCATCTCCGCCTCGATGCGCTTGTCGAGACGGGCGAGCTCGGCCTCCTCGGCCTCGAGAATGCCTTCCGACCAGGCGCCGAACCCGCCGAAGCCGTCGTCGAGCACGTGCAGCCGGCCGCGGTCGAGCCACCAGGTGCGCTGGCTGAGCCGGGTGAGGAAGGCGCGGTCGTGGCTGACGAGGACAAGGGCGCCGCCGAAGCGGAGCAGCTCCTGCTCGAGCCAGTCGATGCCGGCGAGGTCGAGATGGTTGGTCGGCTCGTCGAGGAGCAGGACGTCGGGCTCGCCGACCAGCACGCGGGCCAGGGTGACGCGCCGCGTCTCGCCGCCGGACAGGGCCGCGGCGGTCCGCTCCGGGTCCATGCCGAGGCCCTCGAGCACCGCCAGCGCACGGCGGCGGTTGGCGTCGGCATCGGCGTGCGCCGGCAGGCCCGCACGACCTCGTCGAGCAGGGTCGTGGCCGGGTCGATCGCCGGCTCCTGGGCCATGTAGGCGACGGTCGTGCGCGGCTGCAGGAAGCGCTCGCCGGCATCGAGGTCGTGCAGGCCGGCCAGGACCTTCAGGAGGGTCGACTTGCCGCTGCCGTTGCGGCCGACCAGGGCGACGCGCTGGCCGCGCTCGACGGCGACGTCGAGGCCGGCGAACAGCTGCTGGCTGCCGATGTGCGCGGCGGCGTCACGCAGGGCGAGGAGAGGAGGGGCCATTCGCAGGATCGGTCCGACCATCGTGCCGGCCGGGCGCCGGGCGATGCGGGGTCCACATAGGCAGGGATGGTGCCAGCGTCCAGCGCCGGGCCCGTGGCTGACCGGCACCGCGGCCGCGTGATACAACGGTCCAGCTTCAGATACCGGACCCTCGATGCACGATCCTGTTCTCGCTCCCTTCGCCGAGCTCGGCATCCTCGAGCTCGAGCAGCACACCGACGTCGAGGCGGCGGTCGACCGGCTGACCCGGCTGTTCGACGCCGCCGCCGGCCGCCTGCGTGCCGCCTTCCAGCGCTATGCGAAGGGCATCCGCCCGGAGGGACCGATCGATGCCTACTACCCGTTCGTCGGGGTTCGGGTCGATCCCGGTGACCTCAACCTCGACGGGCGGCTGGCCTATGGCGTGCTGCACGATCCCGGGGTCTACGGGACGACGGTGACGCGGCCCTCGCTGTTCGGCGACTACTACCGCACCCAGCTGACGATCCTGCTGGGCAACCACCGCGTGCCGGTGGTGACCGGCGTCAGCCGCCGGCCGATCCCGCTGCCGTTCGTCGTCGAGGAAATGAGCGGCGAGCTCAGCCCGTCGCGGATGAACGAGCTGCAGTACCTGTTCCCGATGCCGGACCTCAGCGGCACCGACGACGACATCGCCAACGGCACCTGGCGGGTGATCGGCAAGGACTGCGCGCCGCTGGCGCTGTTCACCGCCGAGCGCGTCGACTACAGCCTCGCCCGCCTGCACCACTACACCGGCACCCAGCCCGAGCACTTCCAGCGCTTCATCCTGCTCACCAACTACCAGCGCTACGTCGACCACTTCATCGAGTACGGGCTGAAGGAAGTCTCGGAGGCGAGGAATATGACGGCTTCGTCCAGCCGGGGAACCTGCTGACGCCGAACCCGCGGATGAACGACCGGCAGGCCTCGGGCCGGGCGCCGGAGCACCTGCCGCAGATGCCGGCCTACCACCTGACCCGGCCGGACCGCCGCGGCGTGACGATGGTCAACATCGGGGTCGGTCCGAGCAATGCGCGGACCATCACGGACCATCTGGCGGTGCTGCGGCCGCATTGCTGGCTGATGCTCGGCCACTGCGCCGGCCTGCGGCGCAGCCAGCAGCTCGGCGACTACGTGCTCGCCCACGGCTATGTCCGCGAGGACCACGTCCTCGACCAGGAGGTCCCGCCGTTCGTGCCGATCCCGCCGATCGCCGAGGTGCAGGTGGCGCTGCAGGAGGCCGTGGTGAACGTGACCGGCCTCGCCGGGGCGGCGGTGAAGACGCGGATGCGCACGGGCACGGTGGCGACGACGGCCAACCGCAACTGGGAGCTGCGCTACGACGAGCTGTTCGCCCGGCTGAACCAGAGCCGCGCCATCGCCGTCGACATGGAGAGCGCCACCATCGCCGCCAACGGCTTCCGCTTCCGGGTGCCCTACGGGACGCTGCTGTGCGTCTCGGACAAGCCGCTGCACGGCGAGCTGAAGCTGCGCGGCATGGCCAACCAGTTCTACCGCGAGCGCATCAACCAGCACCTCGCCATCGGGCTGGAGACGGTGCGGATCCTGCGCGAGCAGGGCCCCGACCGCCTGCACTCGCGCAAGCTCCGCAGCTTCGACGAGCCGGCGTTCCGCTGAACCGGCCGGGGCTCAGGCACCCGCCAGCGCCGCGGCGATGGCGGCGATGAACACGTTCCACATCTGGTCCATGCTGGCGGCGAAGGCCTGCATGCCGGCGATGGCGGTGATCGAGACCACGGCGGCGAGCAGGGCATACTCGATCGCCGTCGAGCCCGACCGGTCACGCAGGAGCGGGGCGAGACGCCTGAGGGATGGCATGGGCGCTCCTCGGGGATGCGGCCAGGACACCCTATCGCGGCGCGGTTAAGTCGCCGTTACGCCGCGACGCGGTCGGGGTGGCGAACCAGGCGCATCGCGGCATCGAGCAGGCCGGGGCCGGCGTCGGGCCGCTGCATGCCCTCGCTCAGCGTCCGCCGCCAGGCCCGGGCACCGGGGAGACCGTTGCACAGGCCCAGCATGTGGCGCAGCACGGCCTTGGCGGGAACGCCGGCAGCCATGGCGCGGACAAGGTAGTCGCGCATCGCGTCGACGATGGCCTCCCGCTCCAGCGGAGGCAGGGCCGGATCGAGGGCGCGGGCCATGGCGTGCAACGTCCACGGCTCCTGGTAGGCGGCGCGGCCGACCATCACCCCGTCGGCCCAGGCCAGGGCCTCGCTCACCTGCGCGGGCGTCGTCAGGCCGCCGTTGAGAATGACGCACAGGCCGGGCCGCTCGGCCTTGAGGCGGTGCACGATGTCGTGACGGAGCGGCGGGATCTCGCGGTTCTCCTTGGGGCTCAGCCCCTTCAGCCAGGCCTTGCGGGCGTGGACGATCAGGGCGTCGATGCCGGCGGCGGCGACCGTGTCGACGAATGCCGCGAAGAACGCCCACTCGTCGCTGTCGTCGACGCCGATCCGGCACTTGACCGTGACCGGCAGCGAGGTCGCCGCGCGCATGGCGGCGACGCACTCGGCGACCAGGCCGGGCTCGCGCATCAGGCAGGCCCCGAAGGCGCCGCGCTGGACGCGCTCGGAGGGACAGCCGCAGTTCAGGTTGATCTCGACATAGCCCCAGGCTTCGCCGAGCCGGGCGCAGGCGGCGAGCTCGTCGGGCTCGCTGCCGCCCAGCTGCAACGCGACCGGCTGCTCGGCCGGGTCGAAGTCGAGCAGACGCCGCCGGTTGCCGTGCAGCAGGGCACCGGTGGTGACCATCTCCGTGTAGAGCAGGGCCTGCGGCGCGAGCAGCCGGTGGAAGGACCGGCAATGGCGGTCGGTCCAGTCCATCATCGGCGCCACGCAGAGGCGGCGGTCGAGGGCCACGGCTGGGCTCACACGCCGCCGGCGAAGTCGACCGGCGGGGTCACCCGGAAGTCGCGGAAGCGGGCGACCAGCCCGGCGCGGGTGGGCGAGCAGGCCATCGGGCCGACGAGGCCGTCCGCCGCATCGCTCAGGGCGCCCAGGCGCAGCGTCGCGAAGGCCCTGTCGCTGCCGGCCGGCTTCCACTGGACGCAGACGGCGAGGCCGACGCGGGTCAGGCGGATGGTGATGTGGTCGCTGACCGAGATGTGCGGCCCGACCGACCAGTCGGACAGCTCGCGGGTGATCACCGTGCTCAGGAGGCAGTCGCCATGCGCGTACTCCACGCCGGCCTTGACCCACGAGCGGGGGCCGAAGCGCAGCATCAGGCCGGCCTGGTCGTAGTGGCCCTCGTAGGCGGCCGAGAAGGTGACCTCGGCGGTGAAGTCGCCGCTGACCGGCTTGCCCCAGACATGGCCGGTATCGTTGTGCCAGCCGTAGTAGGTGCCCTGCCAGAAGTCGGTCTTGTCGTCGGTCGTCAGCTCGAGCCCGCCGTCAGCCGCCTGCCAGCGCGCCGGCTCGTTGATCCATTGCATCGCGTCGATCCCGCCCAAGGGCCACCGCGCCTCAGATAGGGCCTCGGCGACCTGGAGGCCAGAGAACCGCCGCCGCGCCTAGCGCTGGCGCAGGCCCAACTGCTCGCTGACGAAGCGCAGCGCCATCCGCGAGAGCGGCTTCGCATCCGAGCCGATCGGGTTGTCGGCGGCGCGCCGGCGCTGCGCCACCTCCTTCTTGAAGGCGCGCCAGCCACGGACCTCGCGCACCAGCTGGAGCGGCAGGCCCAGGCGCGTGGCCAGCGACAGCGTCGCCGTCTCGTAGCCATGCTGGCGCAGGGCCTTGCCGACGACCAGCTGGATGATGCCGACCTGCGGCTCCGTCAGCTCCTTGCGCCAGCGCTCGAGGGAGGCTTCCGACACCGGGCGGAACACGCCGTCCTTCCAGGGGGAGGCCTGGAAACTGACGTCGCTGCTGCGGTGGAACTCGAGCATGGCCGGGTCGTAGGGCTCGCCCACGAAGTCGCACAGGCGGCGCAGCTCCTTCTCGGTGGAGCGGACCATGTCCTCGTAGCGGACCTCGGTGATCACGCCGGCCGGCGCCGAGGCGGCGAAGCGCCGGGCTGCCTCGACATCGAGGCGCCACTTGGCGGCGGTGCTGAGCACTTCGTCCGACGACCACTCGGTATTGCGCCGCGACGCGACGGCGCCGCGCGGATCGCGAACGACGTGGATGATGCGGGCCTTGGGGAACATCGCCAGCGTCGCATCGAGGTGGCGGACGTTGGCCGGCGACTTGTCGCCGAAGCGGGCCTTGCCGCAGCGCCGGGCGTAGGCCTCCATGAACGTACGGTAGACCAGCGGGTAACTCGGTTGGTCCGAGGCCTCGAGGGCGGCGCGCACGGCGACCAGCAGGTCGTCGATGTTGTTCCAGTAGGGATATTGCTCGAGCCGTGGCAGCGCCTCGAAGAACCGGTCGATGGCCCCCGGTACGGCGAGGTCAGGCACGACGCCCGTCATCTTGAGGATGCCCTCGAAGTAGGTCACCTCGTCGAAGATGGCGAGCCGCGGATGGGCATCGAGCATCCGCTGCACCATCGTGGTGCCCGAGCGCGGGGCACCGACCACGAACACCGGCGAGACGTCGGAAAAGGTCTGCGTCGACATCGACTGTGCGTTTCCTCGGCCTGAGGCGCCGCTCAGCCGGCGCCGAGCAGCCGGCGCAGGCGCGCCCCGGCCGTCTTCAGCATCAGGGCATAGAGCGGTGCCGCCCCATGACGGAACTCGATGTCCACGTCCTGGCGCTGCCGTGCCGAGTCGGTCCGCTTGAACGAACGCCAGGCCGCGATCTCGGCGGGTAGCTGCGTGGCGACGGCGAGCAGCGACGCGCGGGGCGTCGCCGGTGCGTAGGCGTAGGCCTGCATCTCGCCGGCACAGACGCGCTCGATGATTCCGACCTGGGCTGCGGTCAGCTCCTTGCGCCACTGCTCGAGTGAGCCGGTATGCGCCGGCTTCAGGACGCCTTCCTTCCACGGCTGGTCGCGGAACATGATGTCCTTGGACTCGTGGAAGGCGAGCATGCCGTCGCTCCACGGCTCGCCGATGAAGGCGCAGATCCGCCGCGCATGCGGCTCGAGGTCGGTGACGAGATCCTCGTAGCGGACCTCCATGTAGTTGGCCGGCGTGGCGAGCGGGCCGGCGGCGAAGCGTCGGGCCGCCTGGATGTCGAGCTTCCACTTGACCGCGTTGGTGAGCACGTCGGTGGAGGTGCGCGGCAGCTTGCGCCGCGAGGCGACGTTGGCGCGCGGGTCGCGGACGAGGTGGATGATCCGGGCGTCGGGGAAGTTGGTGACGATCAGGTCGAGATGGCGGACGTTCCAGGGTGTCTTGTCGCCGAACCGCGCCGCCCCCTGCCGCTCGGCATGAAGCTCCATCAGCAACAGGAAGAACCGCCCGTAGGTCGGGTGCGGATGGGCCAGCAGGCGGCGGCGGGTCTCGGCCAGAACCTCGTCCAGACCGCTCCAGTAGCGGACATGGTCCATCTTCGGCAGCAGCGCGAAGAAGGCCTCGATGCGCTCGGGCGTGTCGAGTTCCGGGACGACGCTGCGGGCGGTCAGGATGATGTCATAGAAGATGAGCTCGTCGGCGATCGCCACGTTGGGGTGGCCGTCGAGCACGCGGGTCAGCAGGGTGGTTCCCGATCGCGGCGCACCGACGACGAAGATCGGGGCGGCGTCGGGAAATCGCTCCTTGGCGACCTCATGCATCGCGGGGTTCCGTCAGCGGATCGATCGGCGAGAGTTGGAAATCGATCGCAAGTTGCCCGCGCAACACCGCACGGGGCAAGGGAAAAGCACGGCGGGCCGGCAACCGGCCGCAGGCGTGTCAGGGGTTGGCGACGATGGCCTCGATACGCGCTGCGACGATCGCCGCCTCGCCCGGCCGGAGGCAGATCGGGTTGAGCAGGATTCGCCCGTGATCGACCTCCTCGGGATCGACGTGGATGGCTGGCGAGCTTTCGGCGAGACGGCGCAGCAGCGTGGCCGCCGGGATCCAGCGCGGCGTCACCGCGAGCGTCGGCACCGGTTGCGCCGCCCGCAGCTGCACGACCACGCCGTCGACCCCGGCCAGGATGTCGGCGATCAGGCTGACCTCGGCGAGCCGCTGCGCATGCTCGGCGCCCTCGTCGGTCTCGACGAAACGGCCGAGCGCCGCCAGCAGGCCGACGATCTGCTCCTTGCCCACCTTGCAGGGGCGGCCGATGCCGTGCGGTGGCAGGCCGCGCAGCCGGCTGCGGTCGATGAAGCCGGGCGGCGGCGCGAACAGGCCTTCCGGATAGTCCATGTCGAGCATCTGCAGCGCCGCCGACATGATCAGGTCATGGCGACCGCAGAGCATTCCGGTTCCCTGCGGCCCGCCGATCGCCTTCCCGCCGGAGATGGCGACCAGGTCCGCACCTTCGGCAATGAAACGGCGCAGATTGGCGCGCGGCGGCAGCTCGGCCGCGGCGTCGACCAGCACCGGCACCCCGGCGGCATGGGCGACCTCGACGACCTCGGGGAGGGTCGGTCGTGCGTGGCCGGTGGCGACCCACAGCACGCAGGCGGTCTGCGGGCCGATCGCCGCCGCCAGCTCCCACGGCTCGGCGTCCCGACAGCCGGCGCCCGAGAAGCGGTCGGGCAGGCCGACCTCGACGACCCGCAGGCCGACGGTACGGACGGCATGGTCGTACTGGTTGCGCTGGCTGCGCACCATGACGACCTCGGAGCGGAGCCCGTGCGTGTCGGGAAGGCGAGCCATGGCCGCCGGGTCGTTGCCGGCGACGCAGGCGGCAGCGCCGAGCAGCAGGCCGGCCGCCGCGCCGCTGGTGACCAGGCCGGCCTCGGCGCCGGTGTGGCGGGCGATGGTCGCCGAGGCGACGGCCTGCAGCTGGACGATGTCGACGCAGGATGTCGCCGCCTCGGCCATGGCGGCCGCGACGTCGGGATGCATCGGCATGCCCGAGAGCCGCGTCGCCGGGCCCTTGGCGTTGATGATCGGGGCGATACCGAGGCGGCTCCAGACAGTGCTCACGGCTTCCTGGGCTCGAGCTTGAGGGCAGCCGAGTTCATGCAGTAGCGCTGCCCGGTGGGTTCCGGCCCGTCGGGGAAGACGTGGCCGAGATGCGCGTCGCAGCGCGCGCACAGCACCTCGGTGCGGACCTGCAGCAGCCAGCTGCGGTCGGTCTTCGTCGCCACCGCCTCCTCGCTGAGCGGTGCCCAGAAGGACGGCCAGCCGGTGCCGCTGTCGTACTTGGTGTTGCTGTCGAACAGCGGCTGCCCGCAGCAGACGCAGGCGTAGGTGCCAGGCGTCTTGCTGTCATGGTAGCGGTTCGCGAACGGGCGCTCGGTGCCGTGCTGCCGGGTGACCCGGTACTCCTCCGGGCTCAGCTGGGCCCGCCACTCGGCGTCGGTCTTGGTGATCTTCTCGGTCATCGCGGTACCTCGAACGGGCAGGAACAGACCCAGAGATGGGGATTGCCGGTGGCGCTGCCAAAGGACCGCGGCCGTCCCGGCTGCTCAGAACAGCGTGAGATCGACGCGACACTTGTAACCGGCCTGCCGGATCTGCGCGATCAGCGCGTAGCACGGCCGCTTCACGGTGACCTCCGACGCGGAGATGGCGGCCGCTCGGGCCGGACGCTCCGCCAGCGGAGACCGAGATGCCCACGATCAATGGCGACGACGACGGCAACCTGCTCAACGGCACCGGGGCCGGCGAGACCATCTATGGCAAGGGCGGTGCCGACCTGCTGTTCGGCCGGGGTGGCGTCGACTTCCTCTACGGCGGCACCGAGGACGACTACCTGGCCGGCGGCAGCGGCGCGGACCTGCTGAGCGGCGGCTCCGGGCGGGATGTCGCCAGCTATCTCGACGCCGCGGCCGGCGTGACGGTCGACCTGCTTTCCGGGCAGGGCCAAGCCGGCGACGCGGCCGGCGACCTGCTGGTGTCGATCGAGAACCTCAGCGGTTCGGCCTATGCCGACACGCTGATCGGCGATGCTGGCGACAACACCATCGCCGGCAACAAGGGCAACGACCTGCTGGTCGGCGGCGCTGGCGCCGACAGGCTGTACGGCGGGGACGGGATCGATGCGGTCAGCTACGCCACGTCGGGTTCGGGCGTGAAGCTGGACCTGGTGCAGGGTGCGGGCTCGACGGGCGATGCCGCGGGTGACCTCCTCAGCGGAATCGAGAACGTCACCGGATCGGCGGCCGAGGACAGCATCAACGGCAGCAACGGTGCCAACAGCCTCAGCGGTGGTGGCGGCAACGACCTCATCAACGGAGCGTGGGGCAACGACATCGTCGCCGGCGGTGCCGACGATGACCACCTGAGCGGCGGAGCCGGGGACGATACCCTCTATGGCGGGTCGGGCTTCATCGACTTCCTCGCCGGCGGCGAAGGTGCCGACAAGCTCTTCGGCGGCTCCGGGACCGACTACGCGACCTACCTGCTGGCGAGTGCAGCGGTGACCGTCGAGCTCGGCGTCGGCGGCACGGGCGGCGAGGCGGCGGGGGACACATTCGCCAGCATCGAAGGCGTGTTCGGGTCCTGGTTCGACGATTCGATCACCGGCTCCGCCAGCGGCGACACGGTCTTCGCCAGCGACGGCGACGACAGCATCAGCGGCAGCGGCGGCGAGGACTTCCTGTGCGGCGAGGGTCAGGACGACACCATCGACGGCGGTGCCGGCAGCGACATGATCCGTGGTGGCGACGGGGTCGACGTCCTGACCGGCGGCGACGCGTCCGACGACTTCTTCGCCTTCGACGGGACCTCGGCCTCGGAGTCGGGGCGGGGCATCGCGACATCGTCACCGACTTCTCCGGCGGCGGCGACGATCGGCTGCAGTTCCAGTTCGACGCCAGCTCCTCGACGGCAGGGTGGCAGACCTTTGCCTTCATCGGCCGGGACTCGTTCACCGCCGAAGGCCAGGTCCGCTTCGCCTATGCCAACGGGGACACCATCGTCCGGGTCAACACGACCGGCACCAGCGGCGCCGAGCTCGAGGTCCAGCTCGAGGGGGAAGTCGACCTGACCCAGTGGGACTTCATCTTCTTCACGGCGTGAGCGGCGGTCCGGCGCCTAGCCCTGCAGCGCCTCGGCCAGCGTCTCGAACGGCAGGAGGACGCACTCGTGACGGCTGCGCACCGCCCTGACCGGCTCGAACATCGCGAGCTCCGGCCATGGCGGCGGTGCGTCGCCGGCGAGGAAGGCGCGGACGGCGGTAACGAGCGCCGCCGCCTTGGCCGGGTCCAGCCCCTCGGCACGCGCCGCCACGAGGGTCGCCGCAGCCTCGGTGAGCAGGCAGCCGCGGGTCTTGTGGCGAGCCTCGGCCACGGCTTCGGCGGCGAGCTTCAGGTCAAGGGTGACCCGGTCGCCGCACAGCGGATTGTCACGGGTGACGCTGCGGTCGGCACCGTCGAGGCGGCCGGCATGCGAGCGGTCGCGGGCGGTGCGGACGATGGTCTCGTTGTAGATGGCGTCGGTCATCCCTCGATCCGGGAAAGGCTACAGCCGCAGGTCGAACAGGTCGGCGACAATGCTCGTCTTGCCGCCGTCGAGGCGCAGGTCACAAGGCAGATCATAGACGACCAGCAGCCGCCCGTCGTCGACCAGCGCGATGCCTTCGGCATGATCGCAGCCCCTGCCGTAAGGCACCTCGAGGATTGTCTCGATCCGCGGTCCGGCGCCGACCACCGAGTCCGCCTCGGCCGACAGGGCGTCGCGCCAGCGCAGGATATGGACCGGACCGTCGAGGTCCATCGTCGGGCCGGCAAGGATCACCAGATCGCTGCCGTGCCAGAGGAGGTCGCGCACCCCGAGCCCGGCGAGATCGAGGAAATGGCGGCGATAGGCGGGTGTCCTCGCGAACGCGAGCGAGGTCGCGCCGTGGCGGGCGAGGCTCAGGTCGAGGATGACCGCCCAGCCGCGCAGTACCGGCCCGCGCAGTCCGAGGAAAACCCGACCGTCGGGCGCCACGGCCAGCCCCTCGATGTCGAAGCCGTTCTCCTTGGCAGGGACGCCGACGAAGGGTCCGAGATAGGGGTCCATGTCGACCCTGTCGAGCAGGCGTCCTGGCCCTCGCGCATCGGCAGGAAGACACCGTCGAGGCCGTCGAGCCCGACATGGCCGAGGAGGTGGCGGTTCGGGTCGTCGCGGATTTCCCGCAGCCGGTCGAGTTGCGCCACGACACCGGCGTCCTCGTCCGGCTTGCGGCGGGCGCGGCTGTGCGAGCCGACAAGCCAAAGTCGGCCGCCGGATACGTCGAGGCCCTCGATGTCCGGCTCGCCGTCGGGGCCGCCGGGAAGATCGGGCACAAGCTCGGACAGGGCAAGCAGGCCGTCACGCTCCCACCGGCCTTCGCCGGTGCGCTCGAGGCGAAGGATGGTCGTGTTCTCGTCGTCGGCCAGAAACAGGTGCCGGCGGTCGGCGGCGATGGCCGACAGGTTCTTGCGCCAGTGCTTCTTCTGATCCGGAAGCTTCGGCCCGAGTTCGAGAACGACCGGCATTGGCCTCATCGGAACCATCCTGCGCTGACCATGGCTGTCAGCATGCGGTCACCGCCAGCCCGGGACTATGCGAAAGGGCACGTCACCCCAGCCGGCGCACCGTGTCCTCGAGCCCGTTGAGCAGGGCGTCGATGTCGGCATCGTCGTTGTAGGGGGCGAAGCTGGCGCGGGCGGTGGCGGCGACGTCGAACCGCTCCATCAGCGGCTGGGCGCAGTGATGGCCGCCGCGCAGCGCGACGCCGTGGCCGTCGAGCATCTGGCAGACGTCGTGGGCGTGGACGCCGTCGACCTCGAAGGCGACGACGCCGAGGCCCCTGCAGGCCCGTCGGACCGAGCACGCGGACCGCCGGGATCGCCGACAGGCCGTCGAGCAGGCGCTCGGTCAGGCTCAGCTCGTGCGCCTCCAGCTGCGCCCAGTCCTGACGGGCGAGCCAGTCGGCGGCTGCTCCCATGGCGAGGCACGGGCCGATGGCCGGCGTGCCGGCCTCGAAGCGGTGCGGCGGCTTCGCCCAGGTGCTGCGCTCGATCGAGACCCGGGCGATCATCTCGCCGCCGCCCAGGAACGGCGGCAGGTCGCGGGCGAGGTCGCCGCGGATCCACAGCGCACCGGCACCGGTCGAGCCGAACATCTTGTGGCCGGAGAAGGCGTAGAGGTCGCAGCCCAGCGCCTGGACGTCGAGCGGTCCGTGCGGCGCTCGCTGGGCGCCGTCGACCAGCAGCAGCGCGCCTACGGCGCGGGCGGCGTCGCGGATGCGGGCAAGATCGGTCAGCGCACCGGTGACGTTCGAGCAGTGCGTGACGGCGACGATGCGGGTCCGCCGCCCGATCGCCTCGTCGAGGCGGTCATAGGCGAGCCGGCCATCGTCGGTGACCGGGATGGCGCGCACGCGGGCCCCGGTGCGCTCGGCGGCGAGCTGCCACGGGACGATGTTGCTGTGGTGCTCGAGCTCGCTGACGACGATCTCGTCGCCGGGACCGAGGCGCGGGCTCAGGACATGGGCGGCGAGGTTGATCGCCAGCGTGGCGCCCGAGGTGAACACGACCTCGTCCGGGCTCGCCGCGTTGAGGTAGGCGGCGATGCGGGCGCGGGCCTCGGCGAAGGCGTTGGTGGCGGCATCGGCGAGGCGGTAGACGCCGCGCTTCACGTTGGCCCGCTGCGTCGTCTCGTAGCGGACCAGCGCCTCGGCGGCGGCGCGGCAGATCTGCCCGGTGGCGGCATTGTCGAGGTAGTGGAGGGCCCTCGACGCTGGCGAAGATCGGGAACTCGCGGCGGATGGCGGCGACGTCGAGGCTCATGCGCCGGTTGTCTCCAGGGCGGCCAGGGCTTCCGGCGTGTCGACGTCGAGCAGCGGCGCGTCGTCGTCCATCTCGACCTCGACCAGCACGTCGGCGTGCTCGCCGATGAGATGGCGCGCGCCGACGTCGCCGGCGAGGGTGCGCATGGCGGCGAAGAAGCGGCGGTCCCACAGGACCGGGTTGCCGCGCTTGCCGCGCCGGGTCGGCACGACCAGGGCACGGCCCTCGACCGGGTTGTAGGCGGCGGCGAGGCGGCCGAGGTGGCGGGCGGTGATCCGCGGCATGTCGCCGAGGCAGACGACGACCGCATCGACGCCGTCGCCAAGCGCATCGAGGCCGGTGCGCAGCGAGGTGCTAAGGCCCTCGGCATAGTCGGGGTTGTGAACGACCGTCACCGGCAGGCCGGCGACCGTCGCCTCGGCCTGCTCGCGCTGGTGGCCGGTGACGACGACCACCGGGCTCAGATGCGAGCCGAGGGCGGCATCGACCGCGTGCCGGAGCATCGCCCGGCCGTCGACCTCGATGAAGAGCTTGTTGCGGTCGACCATGCGGCTCGAGCGGCCGGCCGCCAGCACGATGGCGCCGATGCGCGGGGCCCGGGGAGCCGTGGGCCTGGTCTCGCGCGGCTGCGGGCGGGTCGGGATCTCCATGAGCAGGCCGCCGACACCCATGCGGCGGACATCGGCCGGCGTGACCTCGATGCCGGCGGCGAGGCGCTGCAGGACCCAGTCGAAGCCGTTGAGCTTGGGCGAACGGGCGCAGCCGGGCAGGCCCAGCACCGGCTTGCCGCCGAGCTCGGCCAGCAGCAGGAGGTTGCCCGGGTCGACCGGCATGCCGAACTGGTGCACGCGGCCGCCCGCCGCCTCGATCGAGGCGGGCAGCACGTCGCGCCGGTCGGTGATCGCCGAGGCGCCGGCGATGAGCAGGATGTCGGCGGGACCGGCGTTGCGGATGGCCTGCTCCAGCGCCGCCGGCTCGTGCTCGCAACGGGTCTCGCCGAGCAGGCGGCCGCCCAGCGACTCGAGCCGAGCCCGCGTCACCTCGACGGTCTTGTCGAGCATCTTGGCCGAGGTGCCGGAAAGCCGCGTCTGGATCAGGCGCGCCGCCATCGGACGGAACGCGGCGACGCGGAGCAGGCTCTCGGCGCCGACGATCCGCAGGCAAGCGTCGAGGGTGTTCCGCCGGACGGCGAAGGGGATGATCTTCACCGTAGCCAGCATCTGTCCCGGCTCGACCACGGCGAAGGCGGGCAGGGTGGCGATCGTGACCGCCTCGTCGTGCGCGTTGAGCCGGTCGATGCGGTCGGTGTCGAGGACGAGGACGCCGTGGGTTTCGGCGAACAGGTTCACGCGGCCGGTGAAGGCCTCGGCGACGCGCACGGCGGGACCGGCGATGGCGATGGCCAGTTCCTCGGCGGCGCGGTCCTCGGCGACGTCGTCGGCCTCCAGCAGCGCCCCGATGACGGTGGCGGCCCCGGCGGCGCGCAGCGCGGCAATGTCCTCGGCCGAGAGCTTGCGGCCCTTCTTGAACAGGACGCCGTTGCTGCGGGCGGAATGGGCGAGGATCGCGCCTTCCGCCTGGTCGACCGGCAGGGTGCCGAACCGCACGGGCTCACCTCCGCGAGATAGCCGACCGGATATAGCGCTGCGACGGGCCCAGCGGGAGGGCCCACCGGTCGTGGCTGCGTCCCGTTCTCACGGGTGCAGGGGCCAGACCCAGGAGATCAGCAGCGTCCCCAGCACGAGCACCAGAAGCGACAGCGGCAGGCCGAGGCGCGGGTAGTCGGCGAAGCGGTAGCCGCCCGGGCCCATGACGAGGGTATTCGACTGGTGGCCGATCGGCGTCAGGAAATCGCTGGACGCGCCGACGGCGACGGCCATCAGGAACGGATCGACGGCGAGGCCGATGCCCTTGGCATAGCCGGCGGCGATCGGCGCCATCAGCAGCACGGTGGCGGCGTTGTTGAGGACAGGCGTCACCAGCATGGTGGCGAGCATGACGAGGCCGAGGGCGAGGATCGGGGCGAGGCCCTCGGTCGCCTGGCCCAGCAGACCGGCCAGCAGGTCGGTGCCGCCGGAGGTCTGCATCGCGCCGCTCACCGGGATGAGTGCCCCGAGCAGGACGATCACCGGCCAGGTCACGGACTCGTAGGCCTCGTCGAGGCGGAGGGCGCCGCCCAGCAGCAGCGCCGCCACCGCTGCCATGAAGGCGACCGAGGGCGGCAGCAGGTCGAGGCTCGTCGCCGCGACAGCCGCCACCATGGCGACCACCGGCAGCCAGACCACGCGCCTCGCACCGACCCGCAGATCGCGACCCTCGAGCGGTAGCGCGCCGAGGCCCGAAGCTGCTCGCGCATGCGCTCGGACGCTCCCTGGAGCATCAGCACGTCGCCGGTCTGGAAGAGGAAGCCCTTGAGCTGGGTCACCGGCCGGGAGCCGCGGCGGCTGACGGCCAGCAGGTTGACGCCGTAGCGCTCGCGCAGGCCGAGCTCGGCCGGCGTCCGGCCGACCAGCGGCGACTCGCCGCCGACGATGGCCTCGAGCACGCCGATCTCGGCACGCTCGCCCGGTGCCAGCGGCAGCTCCTTGCTGCCGGCGAGCTCGAGGCCGTACTCGGCGACGGCCTGCTCCAGCGCCCTGGGCTCGGTCTCGAGCTGCAGACGGTCGCCACCCCGCAGCACCCAGGCACGCGTCGGCACCGCCCGGCGGCCATTGGGCCGCTGCAGCGCCAGCACGCGGAACGTGCCCTCGGTCTGGCTTTCCAGCTCGCCGACGGTGCGCCCGACCATCGAAGAGGTGTCCGGCAGGGTCACCTCCGAGAGATAGTCGTCGATGCGGAACGGCTCGTCGGCGGCAGCGCCGCGGCCGGTCGAAGGCAGCAGGCGCCAGATCACGGTGAGCAGCGCCAGCCCCGCCAGGGTCAGCGGCAGGCCGATCGGCGCGAAGTCGAACATGCTGAACGGCTCGCCCACGGTGTCGCGGCGGACGGCCGAGATCAGGATGTTGGGCGGCGTGCCGATCAGCGTGATCAGGCCGCCGAGCAGCGAGGCGAACGCCATCGGCATCAGCACCGCCGAGGCGGGCGTGCCATGCCGGCGCGAGACCTCCAGCGCTGCCGGCAGAAAGACGGCGAGGGCGCCGACATTGTTCATGAAGGACGAGAACAGGGCGACGAGGCCCCAGCGCCAGGACCTGCAGGTCGATGCGCCGGAGCCACGGGTCGAGGGGCCGCAGGAGCCGCTCGATCAGGCCCGAGTTGCGGATGGCCCGGCTGATGACGAGGACCGCGGCCACGGTGATGACGGCGGGTCGGCGAAGCCGGAGAAGGCCTCGTCGGCCGGCACCACGCCGAGGATGACGCTGGCCAGCAGGGCCAGCAGGGCGACGAGGTCGTAGCGGAGGCGTTCCCAGACGAAGAGGACGAGCGCGACGCCGAGGATGGAGAAGACGATCGCCTGCTCGCCGGTCACGTCCTGCTCCGCGCTTCGCCGGCGGCTCAACGCCGGCGTGGCGGAGCGGTTCCCGGATCAGGCGCGGTGGCGCAGCACCGCGGTCATCTGGGCGAGGACGGAAAGCGCGATCTCGGCCGGCGAGACGGCGCCGATGTCGAGGCCTGCCGGACCGTGGATCCGGGCGATCGCGTCGCCGGAGTGTCCGAGCGCCTTCAGACGCTCGACGCGGCCGGCATGGGTCCGCTTGCTGCCCAGGGCGGCGATGTAGAAGCAGTCGGTGCGCAGGGCGGCGTCGAGCGCCGGATCGTCGATCTTGGGATCGTGCGTCAGCGTGACCACGGCGGTACGGCGGTCCGGTGCCACGGCTTCCATCGCCTCGTCGGGCCAGTCGTTGACCAGCTCGACGCCGGGAAAGCGCTCGCCGCTGGCGAAGGCGCGGCGCGGATCGATGATGGTGACGGCATAGCCGGCGAGCGCCGCCATCGGCGCCAGCGCCTGGGCGATGTGGACGGCGCCGACGACGACCAGCCGCAGCGGCGGGTTGAACACCTGCAGGAAGGCCGGGCCGCGGCCGGACTCGAACACGCCGCTGCTGTCGCGGCGATGCGCGTCCTCGACGGCGGCCATCTCCTCGGCCGAGAGGGCGACGCCGGCGGCGACCTGGCCGTCGATGACGAGCGCCTGCTCGTCGGTCGCCATGAAACGGACGTGGCAGGCCCGCCGCTTGGCGGCGCGGGCCTCGTTCAGCAGCGCCAGAAGCTCGGCGTTCAACTCAGCGCCTCGACATAGACCTGGACGCGGCCGCCGCAGGCGAGCCCGACTTCCCAGGCCTGCTCGTTGGAGACGCCGAACTCGAGCAGGCGGGGTTCAGCCCCGTCCATGATCGCGTTGGCCTCCTTGACGACGGCTCCCTCGATGCAGCCGCCGGAGACCGAGCCCAGCATGTTGCCGCGGTCGTCGATCAGGAGCTGGCTGCCAGCCGGCCGCGGCGACGAGCCCCAGGTCTGCACGACGGTGGCGATCGCCACCTTGCGGCCCTCGGCCTTCCAGGCGGCGGCCGTGTCGAGAAGCGTGTCGTCGGTGCTCATGCTGCTGCTCTCCCGGTCTGCGCGGCCGCGATCCACTCGGTGAGGCCTTCCGCCCGCCGCATCCGCTCCTGGCTCAGCACGTCGGTCAGCTCGCGCAGGCTGGACAGGTTGTGCACTGTGCGCAGGTCGTCGACATGGCGGATCATGGCCCTCGCCCCCGTCGAGATGGGCGCATAGGCATCGAAGCGCAACAGCGGGTTCAGCCAGATCAGCCGGCGGCAGCTCTTGTGCAGCCGTTCCATCTGGACCGCGAGGCCGGTGCCGGCGTCGCGATCGAGGCCGTCGCTGATGAGGATGACGACCGCACCCTGGCCGAGCACGCGGCGCGACCAGACCCGGTTGAACTCCTCGAGGCAGTGGCCGATCCGGGTGCCGCCCGACCAGTCGACCACGGCCTGGCCGATGCCCTCGAGCGCCAGGTCGACGTCGCGGTGGCGCAGGTAGCGGGTGACGTTGGTCAGCCGGGTGCCGAACAGGAAGCTGAAGACGCGGTCGCGGTCGTTGGTCACCGCATGCATGAACTGCAGCAGCATCCGCGAGTAGCGGCTCATCGAGCCGGAGATGTCGCACAGGATCACGAGCGGCGGATGGCGGTGGATGCGCTGCTTGCGGGCAACGTCGATCGAGGCGCCGCCGCCGCGCAGCGACTGGCGCAAGGTGCGGCGCATGTCGATGCGCGGGCCTTGCGGATCGCGGCGGAATCGGCGGGTCGCCACCTGCATGATCGGCAAGCGCAGGCGCTGGATCTCGCGCTTGGCCGCCTCGATCTCGGCGGCGGTCATCTGCTCGAAGTCCTTGGTCTGCAGCTGCTCGCGCTGCGACCAGGTCATCACCATGTCGAGCTCGATCTTCTCCTCGGGCTCGTCGTCGTTCTCGTTCTCGCCCTTGCCGGCCTTCTTCTCCGGCCCCAGCGCGTCGGCGACGCGGCGGTTGGCCTGGTGCTCGGGCTCCGGCGGGTTGTCCGCCTGCAGCTGCGGCAGCATCAGGTGCATCATCCGCTCGAGGATCTGCGGATCGCGCCAGAAGATGTGGAAGGCCTGGTCGAACAGCTCGCGCTGGTCACGGCGGTTCACGAACACCGAGAACAGCGTCCAGTAGAGGTCGGCGCGGCTGCTGATGCCGACGGCGTCCAGTGCGCGCAGGGCCTCGAGGACCCGGCCGGGGCCCACCGGCATGCCCGCGGCGCGGAGCGCGCGGGCGAAGTGCATGACGTTGCGGGCGAAGCGGCCGCCGGGAGGGGCCGTCTCGGTGTCCATCTCAGTGCCGCGCCGTGCTCAGCCGCATGTTGACCTCGGCCAGGATCTTGGCGGCTTCCGAACCCTGGATCTTGGCGATGTCGTCCTGGTACTTCAGCAGGGTGCCCAGCGTGTCGTTGATGACCTCGGGGGTCAGCTCGAGGCAGTCCAGCGTGTTCAGCGCGCGCGTCCAGTCGAGCGTCTCGGCGACGCCGGGCAGCTTGAACAGGTCCTTGGTCCGCAGCTCGTGGATGAAGCTCACGATCTGCCGCGACAGGCGGTCCTCGACGCCCGGCACCTTGACCCGGATGATCTCGAGCTCGCGCTCGGCCGAGGGGTAGTCGACCCAGTGATAGAAGCAGCGCCGCTTCAGCGCGTCGTGGATCTCGCGGGTGCGGTTGCTGGTGATGATGACGATCGGCGGCTGCTCGGCCTTGACCGTGCCGATCTCGGGAATGGTGATCTGGAAGTCGGAAAGGACCTCGAGCAGGTAGGCCTCGAACGGCTCGTCGGTGCGGTCGAGCTCGTCGATGAGCAGCACCGGCGCGCCGGCGAAGTCGGCCTCGAGGGCCTGCAGCAGCGGCCGGCGGATCAGGAAGCGCTCGTTGAAGATGTCCTGGCTCAGGCCTTCGCGATCGGTCGTCCCCTCGGCCTCGGCGAGGCGGATCTCCAGCATCTGCCGCTGGTAGTTCCACTCGTAGACGGCCGAGGCGACATCGAGACCCTCGTAGCACTGCAACCGGACGAGCTTGCGGCCCAGCGTCTCGGACAGGACCTTGGCGATCTCGGTCTTGCCGACGCCGGCCTCGCCCTCGAGGAACAACGGGCGGCCGAGCTTCAGGGCGAGGAACAGGGCGGTCGCGAGCGGCCGGTTCGGCACGTAGCTGCCGGTGCGCAGCAGGGCGACGGTGTCGTCGATCGAGGCGGGGACGGGCGTGCTCATCGGGACCCTTGGCTCGGGTACGGGCCCGCCGGGGCGGCGGACGGGCGGGCGGGTTGTAGCAGGTAGGCGGACGGGTACAAACTGGCGGACGTGACGCATCCTACCAGTGCGCCCCGCGCATGACGGCCAGACCGGCGTGGCGGCGCCGTCCCTTCGGCATCGCCGTCCTGGTGGTGCTGGTGGCGGCCAGCCTGTGGGTCTGGGGCGCCATGGAGCGCTGGCTGCCGGCCGGCGGCGAGCTGCTCCGCAATCCCGGACTCGCCGACGACGCGGCCGGCTGGGCGGTGCGGCCGGGCAGGGGACAGATCGAGCTGGGCGAGGGGACGGCGACGCTGGTGTCGCCGGCGCCGGAACGTTCGGTCGTCGTCAGTCAGACCATCGACATCGGCGAGCGCCGGGCGTTCCGCCTGCGCGCCAGGGTCGAGACCGACGCCATCGTGCAAGGCGAGCATCCGGAAGCCTGGCATGCGGCCCGGGTGATGCTGGTCGGCCAGCGGCCGAACGGTCGCCCCGACTTCAACCGGCCGACGGATCTGTTCCGCGCCACCGGAACGTGGCCGGCAAGCGAGCGGGATACCGTCATCGTCCTGGCCGACGGCGCTGTCGGTGCCACCTTCATGGCGCGCCTTGACCGGGTGTCGGGAACGATGCGGGTCTCCGCGCTGTCGGTAAGCCCGGTCGTGGCACGGCCGGCCTTCACCGCCGTCGCGCGGCTTCTCGGCGCCTTGTGGAGCCTCGTCCTCGTCGTCGCCGCCGTCCGGTTCGTGACCGGCGCGACGAGCCGACCAGCGGCGATCGCCGTCGTCGGCATCATCGCCGCCGGGATCGCGCTCAACCTGCTGCAGGCCGAGCTGGCCGTGCCGGCGCTGCGGCTGGCGCAGGAGGCCGCAGGTGGGCTGCTGTCCTACGACACGCTTGACCGGCTGCTGCATCTGGCCGGGTTCGCGTTGCTGGCCCTGGCGTGGCGCCGGGCGCGGGAACGGCGCGGCCTGCTGCCTGTGGCCGGGGTGCTCGCCGCGCTCGCCGCCGGCAGCGAGGTCATGCAGGGGATCCCGGGCGGTCTCGGCGGTGACGATGTCGCCGATGCGCTGGTCAACCTCGCCGGCGTGGCGCTGGGCCTCGGGATCGGCGTCGCGGCCGGGGCCCTGAACGCAACGAGGGGGCCGAAGCCCCCTCGCGCGTGACGACAGCGGAAACCCGGATCAGCCGGCGGCCTGGACCGCCCGCTTCGCCATCACCTTGATCAGGTGCGCGCGGTAGTCGGCGCTGGCGTGGATGTCGCTGTTGAGGTTGCCGGCATTGACCGACAGGCCGTCCAGCGCCGAGGCCGACCAGTTGGCGGCGAGCGCCTTCTCGGCATCGGTCCAGCGGAACACGCCGTCCTGACCGGCGCCGGTCACGGCGACGCGGACGTTCCCGCCCGACTTCGCCACGAACACGCCGACCATGGCGTAGCGGCTGGCCGGGTTCGGGAACTTGGCGTAGGCGGCCTTGTCGGCCTTCGGGAAGCTCACCGCCTTGACGATCTCGTCGCGGTCGAGCGCGGTCGAGAACATGCCGGCGAAGAACTGGTCGGCCGAAATCGTCCGCTTGGTGGTGTGGACGGTCCCGTTCAGCGCCAGCAGGGCACCCGGATAGTCGGCGGCCGGGTCGTTGTTGCTGAGCGAGCCGCCGATGGTGCCCATGTTGCGGACCTGCGGATCGCCGATGCCCTCGGCCAGGCTGGCCAGGGCCGGGATCGCCTTCTTGACGGCCGCCGAATGCGCGACCTCGGCGTGCTTGGTCATGGCGCCGATGGTGACGCCGTTGCCGTCCTCCTTGATCCCCTTGAGCTCGGCGATGCCGCCGAGGTCGATGAGGTCGGAGGGCTGGGCCAGGCGCTGCTTCAGCGTCGGGATGAAGGTCTGCCCGCCGGCGAGGAGCTTGGCGTCCTCGTTGGCGGCCAGGAGCTTCGCCGCGTCGGCGAGCGACGCGGGCTTGTGATAGGCGAAATTGTGCATGTGGGCTCCCCGCTGTCTTACTCGGCCGCAGCCGCGTGCTTGGTGCTCTGGATGGCGCGCCAGACCCGCTCGGGCGTGGCCGGCATCTCGACCCGGACGCCGATGGCGTTGGTGATCGCGTTGATCACCGCGCCAGGGGCACCGATCGCACCGGCCTCGCCGCAGCCCTTCACGCCCATCGAGTTCGAGGTGCAGGCCGTGCCGGCCGAGGTCACCACCTCGATGTCGCAGACGTTGTCGGCGCGCGGCATGCAGTAGTCCATGTAGGACCCGGTCAGCAGCTGGCCGGAGCTGTCGTAGACCGCTCCCTCCAGCAGGGCCTGGCCGATGCCCTGGACGACGCCGCCGTGGACCTGCCCTCGACGATGTTCGGGTTGATCACGTTGCCGAAGTCGTCGACCGCCACGAACTTCGCGACGTCGACCACGCCGGTCGCCGGATCGATCTCGACCTCGCAGATGTAGGTGCCGGCCGGGTAGGTGAAGTTCGGCGGGTCGAAGAACGCGCCTTCCTCCATGCCCGGCTCCACCAGCCCCTGCGGGATGTGGTGCGGGACATAGGCCTCGAAGACGATCTCGCCGATGCCCTTCGACTTGTCGGTGCCGGCAACGGTGAACTTGCCGTCCTTGAAGTCGATGTCGGCTTCGCTCGCCTCGAGCAGGTGCGCCGCGATCTTCTTGCCCTTGGCGATGATCTTGTCGCAGGCCTTCATCAGGGCTTCGCCGCCGACCGCCAGCGAGCGCGAGCCGTAGGTGCCCATGCCGACCGGGGTCTTCTCGGTGTCGCCGTGGATGACCTCGACGTCCTCGTAGGGCACGCCCAGCTTGTCGGCGATCAGCTGGCTGAAGGTCGTCTCGTGGCCCTGGCCGTGCGTGTGGGTGCCGGTCAGCACCTGCACCTTGCCGGTGTGGCTGAAGCGGACCTTGGCACTCTCCCAGAGGCCGACGCCGGCGCCGAGCGAGCCGACCACGGCCGACGGGGCGATGCCGCAGGCCTCGATGTAGCAGGAGATGCCGACGCCGCGGAGCTTGCCCTTGCGCTCGCTCTCGGCGCGGCGCGCGGCGAAGCCCTTGTAGTCGGCGAGGCGCAGCGCCTCGTCGAGCGTCGCCTCGTAGTCGCCGGTATCGTACACCAGCGCCACCGGGGTCTGGTACGGGAAGGCCGTCTTCGGGATGAAGTTGCGGCGGCGGAACTCCGCCGGGTCCTGACCCACCTCCTTGGCGGCCTGATCCATCAGGGCCTCGAGGAGGAAGCTGGCCTCCGGCCGGCCGGCGCCACGATAGGCGTCAACCGGTGCGGTGTTGGTGTAGTAGGCCTGCACGTCGCAGTAGATCGCCGGGGTCTTGTACTGGCCGGCGAGCAGCGTCGCGTACAGGTAGGTCGGGATGCAGGACGAGAAGGTCGACATGTAGGCGCCGAGGTTCGCCTTCGTGTTGACCCGCAGCGCCAGCGCATTGCCGTCCTTGTCCATCGCCAGCTCGGCGTGGCTCACATGGTCGCGGCCATGCGCATCGGAGAGGAAGCTCTCCGAGCGCTCGGCCGTCCACTTCACCGGGCGACCGCCGATGCGGCGGCTGGCCCAGAGGACGACGCATTCCTCGCCGTAGATGAAGATCTTCGAGCCGAAGCCGCCGCCGACGTCCGGGGCGACGACCCGCAGCTTGTGCTCCGGCGCCACGCCGATGAACGCCGAGATCACGAGGCGGTGGACGTGCGGATTCTGGCTGGTGACGTAGAGCGTGTAGCCGTCCGAGCCGGAATCGTAGGCGCCGATCGCCGCGCGCGGCTCCATCGCGTTCGGGATGAGCCGGTTGTTGACGAGGTCGATCTTGGTGACATGGGCGGCTTGGCGAACGCCGCGTCGACCGCCGCCTTGTCGCCGAGCTCCCAGTCGTAGCACAGGTTGTTGGCGACCTCGTCGTGGACGAGGGGGCCGCCATGGGCGTCGCCGACGTTCACGGCCGGCGACAGGACGCTGTAGTCCACCGCCAGCGCATCGGCGGCGGCGCGGGCCTGCTCGTAGGTCTCGGCGACCACCACGGCGACACGGTCGCCGACGTAGCGGGCCTTGCCCTGGGCCAGCAGCGGATGCGGCCCCGCCTTCATCGGCGAGCCGTCCTTGGACTTGACCAGCCAGCCGCAGATCAGGCCGCCGAGGCCGTCGGCCTTGACGTCGTCGCCGGTGAGGACGGCGAGCACGCCCGGCATCCCCTCGGCCGACGCCTTGTCGATGCGGTTGATCGTGGCGTGGGCGTGCGGCGAGCGGACGAAGGCCGCGTAGGCCTGGCCGTGCTGGTTGATGTCGTCGGTGTAGCGGCCCTTGCCGGTGATGAAGCGCTGGTCCTCCTTGCGGACGACGCGTGCGCCGATGCCCTTCTCGGCCATCTCGGGGCGCTCCTTACTCGGCCGCCTTGGCGCTGCCGCTCATGTCGGCCGCGGCAGCCCGGATCGCCTTGACGATGTTGTGGTAGCCGGTGCAGCGGCAGAGGTTGCCCTCGAGCCACTCGCGGACCTCGGTCTCGGACGGGTTCTTGTTGTGCTGCAGGAGGTCGACGGCGCTCATGATCATGCCGGGCGTGCAGAAGCCGCACTGCAGGCCGTGATGCTCGCGGAAGGCCGCCTGCACGGGATGCAGCTCGCCGCCCTTGGCGAGGCCCTCGATCGTGGTGACCGAGGCGCCCTCGGCCTGGGTCGCCAGCATCGTGCAGGACTTGGCCGACGCGCCGTTCACGTGGACGACGCAGCAGCCGCACTGGCTGGTGTCGCAGCCGACATGGGTGCCGGTGAGGCCGAGATTGCTGCGCAGGAAATCGACGAGCAGCGTACGCGGCTCGACGTCGCCGGTGACCGCCTTTCCGTTCACCGTCATGGATACTTTCGTCATCCGAACCTCCCGGGTGCCAGGCCTCGATGCGTGGCGTGCAGACGGCGCGGCGCAGGCGACCCGCGTACCGCTACCGCAGAACCAGTCTGAATTGGCGCAAAGCTAGGGGCTGGTAGGCGCACCGTCAACGCGTGCCCCCGGGCGCGCCGGCGGTTTTCCGCAGGTCAGCCTTGCCCTGCCGGGCCGCCGCTCAGCTGAAGATCCAGTAGAGGATCAGGATCAGCAGAATGACGCCGGCGAGCCAGACCAGCGGGCTCTGCGACAGCCCGCGCGGTTGCGCTGGCGGTGCATAGCTCGGGGCCGGCGACGGTCGCGGTGCCGGCGCGGCCGGAGCCGCCGGCGGCGTGACGGCTGCCGGTGCCGCGGGCGCGGCCGGAGCCGAGGGAGCCGCCGCGGCGGCCGGGGCCTCGGGGGTGGCCGGGGTCGCCGGCGGCTGCGGTGCAGCCACTGCGGCCGCGGCAGCAGCCTGCGCCGCCACGATCTCGCTGAAGCGGCCGAAGAACTCGTCGGCCATCTTGCGGGCGGTGCCCTGGATCAGCCGGGAGCCGATCTGGGCCAGCTTGCCGCCGACGTCGGCCTTGGCCTCGTAGCGCAGGATGGTGGCGTCGCCGTCCTCGGTCAGGTGGACCGAGGCGCCGCCCTTGGCGAAGCCGGCGGCACCGCCCGAGCCCTGGCCGCTGATCGTGTAGCTCTCGGGCGGATTGAGGTCGCCGAGGGTCACGGCGCCGCCGAACTTGGCGCTGACCGGACCGACCTTGGCGGTCACGCGGGCCTCGAGCTCGGTGTCGGACTTGCGGATAAGCTCCTCGCAGCCGGGGATCGCCGCCTTGAGGACCGCCGGATCGTTGAGCGCCTCCCAGACCCGCTGGCGGGGCGCAGGAATCCGGTACTCGCCGGTCATGTCCATGGCGATCACTCCATCGTTGGGGCGGCAGCGCCCCGCGGCAGCCCGTGCTGGCCCGAAGGCCCGGAAGGCGCTGTACACGCCACCTCCGCGGCCTGCAAGGCGGGGGCCGGAAGCTCTGCCGGCCACGCGCACGCGCCGGATTGCCGGGGCGTGACGAAGCGACGCTGGCCGCCATCGGCGACTGGGGCTAAGAACTCCGCGCCTCGTCGGCCGGGCCCTTGGTGTCGGTGCCCGCCCAGTCGTGCCTGCTCGGGAGCCCAGATGCGCCTGTGGGAGCGTCTCCTTGTCGTCGCGGCCCTGCTGTTCGTCGTGTGCATCATCGGTGTCGGGCTGGGCGGCGAGCGGACAGCTCCCATGGAAGGTCGCGCTGCCGCCAGCTTGGTGGCCAACACGCCCGCAGGCCCGTCGCTTGCGAAGGAACCGCCTGAAATCTGCGACGGCGCGACCACCGTCGCAGTCCCGTGGGCTGCGGCAGCAGCGCAGGACGAGCGTGCTCGGTACGCGATGCTCGGCGACCAAGGCGGCGGCGCGATGCACGATGCCCCGGCTGCTCCGATCATGGACCGGCAGATCGTCGCGGTAAGCGGCAATGCTACCCGGCAGGCTGCCCGGGACCATGCGGATCTGACCGGCGGCGATGGCGGGGTTGCCGGTGTGGGTGGCGAGCCGTGGCGTTTCCACCGCGAGGACCGGCCGGTCCTCGCCGGCGCCGTTTCCTGAAGCCCAAGCGTCAGCTCGGAGAACCTGCATGGAAATGCCGGCCTGGATCGATCGCCTGGGTGGGCTGATCGCCAACACCGCCGGCTTCTGGGTCGGTCTTGGCAACCTCGAGAGCCAGGCCCACCGGGGCGAGCTCGACGAAATCGCCATCGACCGGCCGATCTATGTCACCGGGCTCGCCCGCAGCGGCAGCACGATCATGCTCGAGCTGCTCGCATCGCATCCCGATTGCGCGACGCACCGCTACCGCGACTATCCGCCGATCTACACGCCGCTCTTCTGGAACCGGGCGTTCGCGCAGATCTACCGCAGCGACACGCCGGCGGTGGAGCGCGCGCACAAGGACCGTATCCTCGTCACGCCCGACAGTCCCGAGGCCATGGAGGAGGTGCTCTGGATGCGCTTCTTCCCCGACCGGCACGACACCGACACCAGTCAGGTGCTCGACGCGACGACGAGCAATCCGACGTTCGAGCGCTTCTACACCGACCACATCCGCAAGATCCTGCTGGTCCGCAAGGGACGGCGCTATCTCGCCAAGGGCAACTACAACATCTCGCGGCTCGGCTATCTGTTGAAGCTGTTTCCGGATGCGCGGTTTCTCGTGCCGGTCCGCGAGCCCAGGGGTCATGTCGCGTCGCTGCTGAAGCAGCATCGGCTGTTCTGCGCGCAGGAGAGCGAGGATCCGCGGGTGCTCCGCCACATGCAGCGGGTCGGGCACTACGAGTTCGGGCTCGACCGGCGAACCCTGAACCTCGGGGACGCGGCACGCGCCCGCTCGGTCGTCGATCTGTGGAAGGGCGGCGACGATGCCCGGGGCCTCGCCCGGCACTGGGCCACCGTCTACGGCTTCGTCCTCGACCAGCTGGAACGCGATCCGGGCCTTGCCCGCCACGTCCGCATCGTCCGCTACGAGGACGCCTGTGCGGAGCCGCTGCAGACGCTGCGGGCGGCGGCGGACCATGCCGAGCTCGAGTTCCCGGACTCGGTGCTGGCCGAGATGGCCTCGCGGCTGGCCGCACCGGCCTACTACAAGGCCGACTTTTCGCCAGCCGAGGAGGCAGCGATCGCCGAGGAGACGGGAGCCGTGGCGATGCGTCTCGGTTACGGTCCGCGGTCGTAACGAGATCGCCTACGCTGCAGTGCCACATCCCGGCTGGACCGGAGAGTGGTAGGGGCCTAGGTCAACGCGCGGGTTCTCAGCTGCGGTACCCGAGCAAAGGAGCGTGCGAATGCGGGTTGCTCTCGGTCTGGCACTGGCGCTTGCCGTCTTCGTCGGCACTTGGCCCGAAGCGGCGCATGCCTATTTCGGTCCCGGCGCCGGCATCACCATGCTGGGCGCGCTCTGGGGCGTGATCCTGGCGGTCGCCTTCGCCATCTTCGCATTCCTCGCCTGGCCGATCCGGGCGCTGCTCCGCAAGCGCAAGAAGGCCAGCGAAGCGCCGGCCGCCGCGACGACCCGGCCCCGAGACGCCACCCGGTGAATGGGCTGCTGAACCTCGCCTATCCCCTTCTCGGCGGCATCGACAGCTACTTCCTCTGGCTTCCGGACGTCGTGCGCGTCGCCCTGTGGGGCGCCGTCAGCGGCCTCCTCGCCATGATGCTGTACGTGCTGATGTCCAACCAGGGGTCGATCAAGGCGATGCAGGGCGAGGCGCGCCAGCTGCGCGGCTCGGTGCAGCAGGCCGACGACGCCGGCGAGGCGGCACGGCTGGCCCTCGAGAACCTGAAGCTGTCGTTCCGCGTGCTTGGCAAGGTGACACTGCCGGCGATGCTGTCCGGTATCCCGGTGATCTTCGTGCTCGCTTGGCTGGCAGCAACCTACGACACCGTGGCCCCGCCGGCAGGCGCGCCGGTGCCGGTCACCGCCGAACCGGCGGACGTGGCGCTCCAGCTCACGCCGCCGGCCGCCGAGCCTTCGGCCATCGCCTGGCCGGCACCGGGCGGGGAGTATCAGGTCGCCGATTCGACCGGCACGATCTTCGCCGCCCCGGCCACGGCCACGCCGCCGACGATCGTGCACAAGCGCGTCTGGTGGAACGTCCTGCTCGGCAACGAGGCCGGCTATCTGCCCGATTCCGCGGCCGTCGATGCCATTCATCTGGCGGTGCCGTCGCGCGAGCTCTGGTCGGTCGGGCCGTCCTGGATGCATGGCTGGCTGTTCGTCTATCTCGTCAGCCTGATCATCGTGTCGCTGTTCGTGAAGTTCGCCTTCAAGATCGCCTGAGGGCCGGCCGTGCCGCGCCGGCATCCGCCGGTGCGGCGCAGCCTTGCTGGACCTCCCGTCCCGTGACATGACGCCCTGCAACGCAGGTCGGGGAGTCGGAGGCGCGGGTGTACGACTACGTCATCGTCGGCGGCGGCTCGGCCGGCTGCGCCCTGGCGGCGCGGCTGAGCGAGCTTCCCGACGCGAAGGTCCTGCTGCTCGAGTCGGGCCCGCCCGATACCGACCGGATGATCCACATGCCGGTCGGCTTCTACAAGATGACCGGCGGCCCGCTGACCTGGGGCTACAGCACGGCACCGCTGCGCCACGCCGGCGACCGCCAGATGGTCTTCCCGCAGGGGCGCGTGCTCGGCGGCGGCAGCTCGGTGAACGCCATGGTGTTCACGCGCGGCCACGCGCTGGACTATGACGCCTGGGCGCAGGAAGAGGGCTGCGAGGGCTGGGCCTACGCCGATGTCCTGCCCTATTTCCGCCGCTCGGAGGACAACGAGCGGCTGGCCAACCAGTGGCATGGCGTCGGCGGCCCGCTCGGCGTTTCCGACCTGGTCTCGCCCCACCCGCTGAGCAAGGCCTTCGTCCGCGCCGGCCAGGAGGCCGGCATGCCGTTCAATCCCGACTTCAACGGCGAGCGGCAGGAGGGCTGCGGCCTCTACCAGGTGACCCAGCGCGGCTCGCGCCGCTGCAGCACCGCCGTCGGCTACCTGCGGCCGGTGATGGGACGGCCGAACCTGACGGTGCAGACCGAGTGCTTCGTCACCCGCATCGTCGTCGAGCGCGGCCGGGCCACCGGCGTCGAGTACCGAAGGCATGGCCAGGAGCAGACGGCGCAGGCTTCGACCGAGGTGATCGTCTCGTCCGGTGCGGTCGGCTCGCCGCGCTTGCTGATGCTGTCGGGGATCGGACCGGCGGACGAGCTGAAGGCGCTCGGTGTGACGGTGGTCCACGACCTGCCGGGGGTCGGCAAGAACCTGCAGGACCACATCGACGTCTACTCGATCCACGAGCTGAACGGCCCGCACAGCTACGACAGGCACACGCGCCCGCACCGGATGCTCTGGGCCGGGCTGCAGTACATGCTGTTCAGGAATGGCCCGGTGACCTCGAACCTGGCGGAGGCCGGCGGCTTCTGGTGGGCCGACGACGGGCAGGCCCATCCCGACATCCAGTTCCATTTCCTGCCAGGGGCCGGCCTCGAGGCGGGCGTGCCGCCGCTCGACGGCTACGGCTGCACGATCAATTCCTGCCACCTGCGGCCGCGCTCGCGGGGCAGCGTCACGCTGCAGAGCGCCGATCCGTCGGTGCCGCCGCTGATCGACCCGAACTACTGGGCCGAGCCCTATGACCTCGAATGCTCGATCCGCGGCTTCGAGATGACCCGCGAGATCGCCGCCCAGCCGGCGCTGCGCAAGTTCATCAAGCGCGAGCACCTGCCGGGCGAGAAGGCGACCACGCGTGCCGATCTCGAGGCGCATGCGCGGCGCTTCGGCAAGACCGACTACCACCCGGTCGGCACCTGCAAGATGGGCGTCGACGCGATGGCGGTCGTCGACCCGCACTGTCGCGTCCGCGGCATCGACGGCCTGCGCGTCGCCGACAGCTCGATCATGCCGCGCCTGATCAGCTCCAACACCAACGCCGCGTCGATCATGATCGGCGAGAAGGCCAGCGACCTCATCAAGGGCAACCGGGCGACGCCGCTGCCGTGAGCCGCCCCCAGGGAGAAGCACCGTGATCCGCCACATCGTCCTGCTGAAGGCCCGCTCCGACCTGCGTCCGGGCGAGCTCGAGGCCGTGTTCGCCGAGCTCGCGGGCCTCAAGAAGGTGCTGCCCGGCTTTCGTGCCATGAGCGCCGGACCGGACCTCAGCCCGGAGGGCATCGCCCGCGGCTACACGCACGGCTTCACCATGGACTTCGCCGACACGGCGGCGCGCGACGCCTACCTCGTCCACCCCGACCATATCAGCGCCGGGGGACGGCTCTGCGCCTGCGCCGAGGGCGGCCGGGACGGCGTCCTGGTGGTCGATCTGGAGGTCTGACCCGCAGGCGGGTCGCCTTGACTCGCCCGTTTTGATCAAAGATCGTCCCCGGGTCAGCGCCCCCGCCGGTCCATGAGGAAATCGCGATGTCCCGTCCGATCGACCCGATCACGCTTTCCGTCGTGCGTGGCGTGCTCGAGACGACGCAGCGCGAGATGACGGTGACGCTGGAGAAGACGGCGCGCTCCTCGGTCTTCAACCTCGCCCACGACTACTCCAACGCGCTGTTCAATCACCGGCCCGAGATGATCCTGCAGGGCCAGGACATCCCGATCCATCTGGGCTCGCTGATCCCGGCGATGAAGGCGGTGGCCAGGTACTTCGAGGGCGATGTCCATCCGGGCGACGTCTTCCTGCACAACGACCCGGCCTACATGGGCAGCCACATCGTCGACATCTGCATGTACAAGCCGGTCTTCTACAAGGACCAGCTGGTGTTCTGGACGGTCTGCAAGGGCCACGTCACCGACTGCGGCGGGCCGGTCCCGGCGAGCTACAACCCCAACGCCAAGGAGATCTACGCCGAGGGGCTGCGCATCCCGCCGGTGAAGATCTGGGACCGGGGCAAGCGCCGCAACGACGTGCTCAACCTCATCCTCACCAACATGCGGGCGCGGCGCGACCAGGAGGGCGACTTCAACGCCATGCTGGGCGCCTGCCAGGTCGGCGAGCGCAACCTCGTGGCGCTGCTCGACAAGTACGGCGTCGAGGAAGTCCAGGCCTGCATCGACGAGCTGATGGCCATGGCCGACCGGCAGATGCGGGCGATCATGGCGACGGTGCCGGACGGGACCTACACCGGCAAGGCGGTGCTCGAGGACGCAGGCCACGGGTTCGGCGACATCACCATCACCGCGACGGTGACGATCAAGGGCGACAGCTGCCACATCCGCATCGACAGCCCGCCGCAGGTTCCCTACTTCATCAACTCCTACGAGGGGAACTCGCACTCGGGCGTCTACCTGGGCGTGATGATGTTCGCCCAGCTGCCGCCGCCCTACAACGAGGGCCTCTACCGCTGCGTGACCGTCGACATGGGTCCCAAGGGGTCGCTGTGCAACGCGGTCGAGCCGGCGCCGCACGTCAACTGCACGACCACGCCGATGGAGACGCTGGCGGACGCCGTGCGCCTCGCCTTCGAGGCGGCGGCCCCGGACCGGGTGAGCGCGTCCTGGGGCCATGCCAACGGCTGCAACGTCGCCGGCTGGGACACCCGTCACGACGAGGAATATGTGACGATGGTGCTGGCCTCGATCATCTCGGGCGCCGGCGCCACCCCGCTGCAGGACGGCTGGCACGCCTGCGGGCCCGAGTGCTGCTTCGGTGCGCTCGAGTCCGGGGACATCGAGCTGCTCGAGTACTCCTACCCGATCATCATCCACCGCTACTCGCTGATGACCGACAGCGGCGGGGCGGGGCGGTTCCGCGGCGGCTCGGGCACCAAGTGGGAGGTCGAGCCGCTCGACAAGCCGATGACCTTCATCGCCTTCGGCGAGGGCCGACGGATCCCGGCGGTGGGTGCGGCCGGGGCGCAGAGCAAGTTCGTCGACCGCAAGTGCGGGCGGATCGAGATCTACCGCAACGGCGGGACCGAGACGGTCCGCAAGAACATCATCGAGACCATCAATCCGGGCGAGCGCATCGCCAACCATAACCCGGGCGGCGGCGGCTACGGCGATCCGCTGCAGCGGCCGGTCGAGCGCGTCCTGGCCGACCTGCGCAACGGCCTGGTCTCGGTCGAGGCGGCGCGCGAGGAGTACGGCGTCGTCGTCGACCCGGTGACATTCGTGGTCGACCAGGCCGCGACCTCGCGGCTGCGTGCCACCTCCGTCGCCGCCGAATAGACCGCCCGACAGCAACGCCCAGGCGCAAGGAACCAGCCCTCGATGCGGACCAAGTACCGGCTCGGCGTGGACGCCGGCGGGACCTTCACGGACTTCGTGCTCGCCGACGAGACCGGCCGCGTCCGGCTCTACAAGACGCCCTCGACCCCAGCCGATCCGACGCGGGCGATCTCGACCGGCCTGCTGCTGATCGCCGAGGACCTCGGCGAGAGCATCGACCACATCGTCTCCAACTGCGACCTGTGCATCAACGGCACGACCGTCGCGCTGAACGCGCTGCTCCAGCACAAGGGCGTCAAGGTCGGCCTGATCTGCACCGCCGGGCACGAGGACAGCATCGAGATCCGCCTCGGCCACAAGGAGGACGGCTACCGCTACGACCACCAGTACCCGCCGGCGGTCATGCTGGTGCCGCGCTACCTGCGCCGGCCGATCCGCGAGCGGGTGATCTCGACCGGCGAGGTGCGCACCCCGCTGAACGAGGACGATGTCCGCGAGGCGGTGCGCTTCTTCCAGGCCGAGGGCTGCGAGGCCATCGCCGTGTCGTTCGTCTGGTCGGTGCTGAACACCGCCCACGAGCAGCGCGCCGCCGCCATCGTCCGCGAGATGGCGCCCGACCTCTTCCTGTCGGTCGGCAGCGACATCTACCCGCAGGTCCGCGAGTACACCCGGACCTCGACGACCATCCTCAACGCCTATCTCGGCCCGATCCTCAAGCGCTACTGCGACTCGGTCGACGGCTGGTTCCGCAACCGCGGTGCCACCTATCCGGTGCGCTATTTCCAGTCCAACGGCGGCCTCGCCATCGGCTCGGTGGCCTCGGCCAAGGCGGTCTACGCCATCAATTCCGGCCCGGCCTCCGCACCGCAGGCCGGCCTGTTCGTCGCCGAGCCGTTCGGCCAGCAGAACATCATCACCGTCGACATGGGCGGCACCTCGTTCGACATCACGCTGACCAAGGACGGCCGCACCAACATCAGCAAGAACATCGACTTCCAGCGTTACCGGCTGGGGGTGCCGATGATCCAGGTGGAGACGCTGGGTGCCGGCGGCGGCTCGATCGGCTGGATCAACGAGCTGGGCCTGCTGCAGGTCGGCCCGCAGTCGGCCGGCGCCGTGCCCGGTCCGGCCTGCTACGGCCAGGGCGGCGAGCAGCCCACGGTCACCGACGCCAACCTTGTCCTCGGCTACCTCAGCGGCGAGGGCCTGCTCGCCGGCAAGATGCCGCTCGACGTCGCCAGGGCACGGGCTGCCATCAGGAGCAAGGTCGCCGAGCCGCTGGGCATCAGCGTCGAGCGCGCCGCCTACGGCATCTTCACCATCGTCAACAACAACATGGTGAACGGCATCCGCCGCGTGTCGGTCGAGCGCGGCTACGACCCGCGCGACTTCGTGCTGGTGGTGGGCGGCGGCGCCTCGGCCGCGCACATCACGGCACTCGCCCGCGAGATGGGCATCGGCACGGTGCTCGTGCCCAAGCTGGCGTCGGGCCTGTGCGCCTACGGCCAGATCATCTCCGACGTGAAGTACAACTTCATGGCGAGCTACCCGATCCGCCTCGAGGACAACGAGCAGCTCGGCCACGTCCAGGCGCTGTTCGGCCGGCTCGAGGCGACGGGACGGGAGGCCCTGGCCGAGGACGGCTTCGCGCCTCCGGACATCGACTACCAGCGCTCGGTCGACATGCGCTACGTCGGCCAGGTGCACGAGTGCACCGTCGACATCGGCAAGCTCGACTTCACCAGCGCCAATCTCGAGGCGATCAAGCAGGCCTTCCACGCCCGCCACGAGCAGCTGTTCACCTATTGCGAGCCGCAGAGCGGCGTCGAGGTGGTCAACATCGAGAGCACGCTGTTCGGCCGCGTCAGCAAGCCCAAGCAGAGCCGGGTCTCGGGCGGCGGCTCGGCGGCCGCGGCGCGCAAGGGCGAGCGGCCGATGATCTTCGCCCAGGACGGCACCGTCACCAGCGCCGCCGTCTACGACGGCACGAAGCTTGCTGCCGGCGAGGTGGTCAGCGGGCCGGCGGTGATCGAGGAGCCGACAACGACGATCGTGCTCGAGCCAGGCTGGAAGTCGGTGCTGCACGAGACCGGCACCTACGTGCTGACCAGGGAAGGGTAGGACGATGGCCGAGGCGGGTACCGCGGTGCCGACCGTCTTCATCGACAACGACAGGGTGCGGGTGACCGAGTGGCGGTTCGCGCCGGGTGCCGCCACCGGCTGGCACCGGCACGAGTACGACTACATCGTCACCCCGCTGACCACAGGCCGGCTCAAGCTCGTCGGGCCCGGCGGGGCGGTGAGCTACGGCGAGCTCGCCGTCGGCAAGCCCTACTACCGGCAGGCCGGCGTCGAGCACGACGTCATCAACGACAATGCCTACGAGTTCGCGTTCATCGAGGTCGAAGTGAAGGCGCCGGGCGGAGCGTGAGCGAGGCCGTCACCCGAGAGATCATCCGCGGCAAGCTGCTGGCCGCGGTCGACGAGATGGGGGTGGTGCTGGCGCGGGCCAGCATGAGCCCGGTGATCTACGAGGTCCTCGACTTCGCCACCGGCATCTGCGACGCGACCGGCGAGCTGGTCGCCCAGAACAACGGCATCACCCTGTTCACCGGCACCTTCGCGACGCAGGTGCGGGCCGTGCTGGGCCGTCATGGCGACAGCATCGCCGACGGCGACGTCTTCATCACCAACGATCCCTACGAGGGCGGCACCCATTCGGCCGACATGGCGCTGATCAAGCCCGTGTTCGTCCATGGTCGCCTGGTCGCGTTCGCGATTGCCGTGGCGCACTGGAGCGAGGTCGGTGGCAGCGTGCCGGGCAGCCTTGCCCCCGACGCCTCGGAGGTCTTCCAGGAAGGCCTGCGCCTGCCGCTGGTCCGCCTCTACCGCCGCGGCGAGCGGCAGGAGGACCTGGTCCGCCTGATCACCGAGAATGTCCGCCTGCCCGGGCATTCCCTGTGCGACCTCGAGGCCGAGCTTGCCGCGGTGCGGCTCGGCGAGTCGCGGCTGCTGGAGATGGCCGGGCGCTACGGCATCGAACGGGTGCTGGCGACGTTCGCCGGCATCCTCGAGGCGTCCGAGGCGCAGGGCCGGGCAGCCGTCAGCGACCTGCCGGACGGGGTCTACACGGCCGAGGACCAGATCGATGGCGACGGCTCGGTCGACGAGCCGATCCCGATCCGCGTCGTCGTCACCATCGCCGGCGACCGGATGACCTGCGACTTCAGCGGCTGCGCCCCGCAGCGGCGGGGGCCCGTGAACTGCGCCCGGGGTGCCTTGCTGTCGGCGGTCAAGACCGTGTTCAAGGCGCTGGTCGACCCGTCCGCCCCGTCGAACGAGGGCTGGTTCCGGCCGGTCGAGGTGGTGATCCCGGACGGTACGGTGTTCAGCGCCGTCAAGCCGGCGCCGACGGGCTGGTACTACGAGGGCACGGCGCACGCCTCGGAGCTGGTCTGGAAGGCGCTGGCGCCGCTGGCGCCCGATCGGCTCGGCGCCGGCAGCTACCTCTCCCTGTGCGCGCACTATCTGTGCGGGACCGACCCGGCCACCGGCGAGACCTTCGTCCACATCGAGCCGCAGGTCGGCGGCTGGGGCGCCCATCCGTCGGGCGACGGCGAGAGCGGCCTGATCGCCACCACCGACGGCGACACCTACAACCACTCGGTCGAGCTGCTCGAGGCCCGGCTGCCGCTGCGGATCCGCCGCTATGCGCTGAACACGGCCGAGGCGGCGGGGCATGGCGAGCGCCGCGGCGGGCTCGGGGTCATCCGCGACTACGAGATGCTGGCCGAGGACGGCGTGGTCTACGCCAGTGTCGGGCGGTCTCGGGTCCGCCCCTGGGGGCTCGCCGGCGGCGGCGAGGGTGGCGTCAACCGCGTCGAGCTGGTCCAGGGCAGCGGTGTCCGCGAGGCGGCCCGGCTCAGGCTGACCCCGCTGCGGCGTGGCGAGCGGATGGTCGTGGTCACCGGCGCCGGCGGCGGCTGGGGCGACCCCCGCAGCCGGGCGCCCGAGCTCGTCGACGCCGATCTCGCGGACGGCCTGATCGATGCCGCCACCGCCCGCCGGGTGTACGGGCGCGGCTGATGGGGCGGCTGGCGATCGACATCGGCGGGACCTTCACGGACCTCGCCTACTACGAGCCGGCGACCGGCCGGCTGGTGACCGACAAGACGCTGACCACGCCCGACGACCTCGTCCGCGGCGTGCTCGAGGCGGTACGGCTGGCACAGGTCGATCCGGCCGCGGTCGACCGCTTCGTGCATGGCGGGACGACGGTCATCAACGCCCTGACCGAGCGCAAGGGGGCAGTGACGGCGCTGGTCACCACCGAGGGCTTTCGCGATGTCCTCGCCATCGCCCGCGGCAACCGGCCCGACCTCTACAACTTCCTGTTTCGCAAGCCCGAGCCGTTCGTGCCGCGCCGGCTGCGCTTCGAGGTGCGCGAGCGGCTGGATGCGACGGGTAGCGTGCTGGAGCCGCTCGATCCGGACAGCGTCGCGGCCGTCGCCGCCGCCTGCCGCGCGGCCGGCGTCGAGGCCGTCGCCATCCAGCTCCTGCACAGCTGGCGCAATCCCGAGCACGAGCGGCAGGTAGCCGAGACCCTGGCAGCGGCACTACCCGGCGTCGCGATCACCGCCTCGCACACGCTGACCCGGGAGTGGCGCGAGTACGAGCGGGCCAACACGGCCGTGCTCAACGCCTGCGTCCAGCCGATCGTCGACCGCTATCTCGGCCGCCTCGAGCAAGGACTGGATGGCGCCGGCATCCGCTCGCCGCGGCTTGCCATGCAGTCGAACGGCGGAACGACCAGCTTCGCGCTGGCCCGCAAGCACCCGATCACGCTGGTCGAGTCCGGTCCGGCCGGCGGCGCGTTCGCCGCCGTCCATGTCGGCCGTGCCATCGGGCTGGACGACCTCATCTACCTCGACATCGGCGGCACCACCGCGAAGTGCACGCTGGTGCAGGGTGGCGAGGTGCCGGTCACCACGGCCTACAGCATCGAGCGCACCCGGCAGAATCCCGGCTATCCGATCCGCGTGCCGGTGATCGACATCGTCGAGATCGGCGCCGGTGGCGGGTCCATCGCCCATCTCGACGCCGCGGGACGCCTGCAGGTGGGGCCGCAGAGCGCCGGTGCCGCACCGGGGCCGGCCTGCTACGGCCGTGGCGGGACCGGGGCCACCGTCACCGACGCCATGCTGCTCACCGGCGTGCTCGATGCCGGCTTTTTCGCCTCCGGCCGCATCGCCCTGGACCGGCCGGCGGCCGAGGCGGCCATGCGCCGCGTCGGCGAGCCGCTGGGGCTCGACCCGGTCGAGGCGGCGGTGTCGGTGATCCGCATCGCCGAGGCCAGCATGGGCAACGCGCTCCGCCTGGTCTCGATCCAGCGCGGCCACGACCCGCGCGACTTCGCGCTCGTCGTCGGCGGGGGCGGCGGCGCCATGCACGGAGCACGGCTCGGCCGCGAGCTGGGTGTCCGCGAGATCGTCGTCCCGCGTTTTCCGGGATACTTCTCGGCGTTCGGCATGCTGGTGACCGAGCCGCGGCGCGATCTCGTCCGCACCGAGCCGATGGCGGCCGAGCGGACCGGGATGGCGACGGTGCGGGACCTGTTCGCCGAGCTCGAGGCCGAGGCCCGGGCCTATATGGCGGAGATGGCCCTCACGGCCGTCGTCCGCTTCGCCTACCGGATCGACCTCCGCTACCGCGGTCAGGAGCACTGGGTCACGGTGCCGGTCGATCCCGCGCGCGACGACCTGGCCGCGATCGTCGAGTCGTTCCACGTCGCGCACCGGCGCAGCTACGGCTTTCGCCTCGAGGCCACACCGGTCGAGCTGGTGAGCTTCCATCTGACGGCGACGGCACCCGAGGCGTTGCCCCGGATCGGCGCGCCGTCGCCCGGCGGGACACCGCGGCAGCCGGTCAGCCGTCGCGTCCGCTACGCCGAGGAAGGCTGGCACGAGGCGGCGGTCTGGCGGCGCGACGACCTGCCGCCCGGAACGGTCATCGACGGCCCCGCCATCGTCGAGGAGGCCTCGTCGACCACGGTGCTGCTGCCCGGTCAGGTCCTTCGCGTCGACGAGGCCGGCAACCTGCGCATCCGCGCGGCCTGAACCGCTACCAGGCCGACCAGCCGGCGTCGACGTGGACGGTGACGCCGTGCACCGAGTCCGAGTCCGACGAGGCGAGATAGACGGCCGTGCCGGTCAGCTCCTCGGGATCGAGGAAGTCGCGCCCGGTCGGCGTGAGCGCCCGGACCTTGTCGATGTAGGCCGCCATGTCGGGGCCGCGCAGGTGCGCGTTCAGCGGTGTCGCGATGTTGCCGGGCGCGAGCGAGTTGACGTTGATGCCGTAGCGGCCGAGCTCGACGGCCAGCGCCCGGGTCAGGTTCACGAGCCCGCCCTTGGAGGCGCAGTAGGCCGGGCAGTTGGGGCCGGCGCCGGTGCCCCAGATCGAGGTGATGTTGATGACCTTGCCCGCACCCTTGCGGCGGAACTCGGGCAGGGCCGCCTTCACCAGGAAGAAGGCGCCCTTGAGGTTGAGGTCGAGCTGCTCGTCCCAGATCGCCTCGGTCGTCTCCTCGACCGGGACGGTGCGGAACACGCCGGCGTTGTTGACGAGGATGTCGAGCGTCCCGAAGGCGGCGATGACCTCGGCCACCAGCCGCCCGGTCTCCGGCACCCTGGCGCAGTCGGCCCTGAACGCCTGCGCCTTCCCGCCGGCGGCCACGATCCGGTCGACGACGCGGGCGGCATTGGCGTCGTTGTGGGCATAGTTGACCGCCACGGCGGCACCTTCGGCGGCGTAGCGCACGGCGATGGCCTCGCCGATGCCCTGGCTGGCACCGGTGACGAGGGCGACCTTGCCGGCGAGTCGCATCGCTTCAGCTCCGCTGCTGGCGGCGGATCCGGTCGAGGAAGATCGCGGCGATGATCACCGCCCCCAGGATCATCTGCTGGATGTAGCCGTCGATGCGCAGCAGGTTCATGCCGTTGCTGAGCACGGTGACGAACAGGGCACCCAGGATCGGCGACAGGATGGTGCCTTCGCCGCCGCGCAGCGAGACGCCGCCGACGACTGCCGCGGCGATGCTCTCGAGCGTCAGGTTGCCGCCCATGTTGGGCTCGCCGGAGCCGGTACGGGCCGTCAGCATCAGCGCCCCGGCGGCGGCGTAGAGCGAGCAGAGGACGTAGGCCAGCGTGGTGAAGAGCCGGCTCGGCATGCCGGCGACATGCGCCGCGCGCGGGTTGCCGCCGATGATGTAGAGGCCGCGGCCGAGCACGGTGTGGGCCATGACCAGATGCGCCACGATCAGCAGCAGGATCGCCAGCACGATCGGCGGCGGCACGCCGAGCCACGCGTCACGGTAGAACCAGGTGTTCAGCTCGGCCGGGATGTCGAAGATCTGCTTGCCGCCGCTGGCGGTGGTGGCGATGCCGAGGACGATGTTCCAGGTCCCCAGCGTCACCACGAACGGATTGACGCGCAGCACCGACACGCAGGTGCCGTTGACCACACCGACCAGCGCGCCGGACACCAGTCCGGCCAGCGCGCCGATGGCCAGCGCCAGCGGGATCGGCATCGACGGAGCGAGCGCCGCCATGACGAGGCCGCCGACCACGCTCACCATCGAGACGGTCACGCCCAGCGACAGGTCGAAGCCGCGGGTCAGCAGGGTGAACATCTGCGCCGTCGCGAACACCGCCGGGTAGCTCGCCTGGATCAGGATGTTCAGCAGGTTCTCGGGCCGGAAGACATTGGGCTCGACCAGCCCGAAGCCGACGAAGGTGACCACCAGGATGATCGGCAGCAGGCCGCGGCCCATCAGCCAGCGGCCGAACGAGGCGGCTTCCTCGGCCCGCGCGGGTGCGGTCTGGCTAGCCACGGACCCGCCTCCGCTCGTTCCAGGTTTCCAGCGCCACCGACACGATCAGCACGATGCCCATCACCACCGGCTGCATCTTGCTGTCGATCTTGAGCAGGTTCATGCCGTTGGTGATGATCGACAGGAACAGCGCCGAGAGCGCCACCATCTCGACCCGGCCGACGCCGCCCCGCAGGGAGACCCCGCCGATCACCGCCGCGGCGATCGATTCGAGCATCAGCGTGGTGCCGACGGTGGCTTGCCCGGAGCCGACGCGGGCGGTGAGCAGGATGCCCGTCACCGAGGCGAGCAGCCCGCAGAGCACGTAGGCGGTGACGAGGTAGAAGGTGACCGGCACGCCGGAGACCCGGGCCGCCTGCATGTTGCCGCCGATGGCATAGAGGTAGCGGCCAAGCTTGGTCTGCCGCTGGATGATCCAGACGGCGACGAGGAAGGCGATGGCGATCCAGAAGGGCAGGGGCAGGCCGAGGAACAGGGCGCGGCCGAAGCCCTTCGTGAACTCCTCGGGCATGCCGTAGATCGGAATGCCGGTGGTCATGTAGAGCGCCACGCCGGAGGCCACCGACAGCGTGCCCAGCGTCACCATGAAGGGCGAGACGCGCAGGTAGGCGACGCACAGGCCGTTGACGAGGCCGACGACGAGGCCGCAGCCGAGGCCAGCGAAGACGCCCAGCCAGATCACCAGCATGACCTGGTCGGGCATGGCGACCAGCAGCGCCGCCATCACCATCGCGACCGTCACCGAGGTCAGGGCGGCGACAGCACCGACCGACAGGTCGAAGCCGCCGACGATCAGCACCAGCATCTGCCCGGCCGCCGCGATCATCAGGAAGGCCGAGTTGCGCAGGACGTTGAAGATGTTGAGCTGGTTGATGAAGCGCGGCTCGATCAGGCCGATGAGGAGGACGAGGCCGATGGTCAGGACCGGCAGCAGCCCGAGCGCCAGGGCACCGCGGCGCAGGCGCTCGGCCATGTCCATCTGGCCGGCGTCGAGCCCGTCAGGCAGCGACGCCATGGCCGCTCCCGCGCTTGTCCTGCTCCTCGAAGAAGCTCGCCAGCACGCGCTCCTCGGTGATGGCGTCGCCGGTCAGCTCGGCGACGAGGCGGCCGCGATGCATGACGTAGAGCCGGTTGCTGAGGTGGAGCACCTCCGGCAGCTCGGACGAGACCAGCAGGATGGCGGCCCCCTTCTCGGCGAGGTCCTTCATGAACTCGTAGACCTCGACCTTGGCGCCGACATCGATGCCGACGGTCGGCTCGTCGAACAGGAAGATCTCGGTGTCGCGGGTCAGGCCGCGCGCCAGCATCACCTTCTGGCGGTTGCCGCCCGACAGGTTGCCGACCTCGCGCTCGATCTGCGGCGGGCGCAGGCGCAGCCGGTCGACGATGCTCTGGATGGTCGACTTCTCGGCACCGCGGCGCAGCATGCCGGTGCGCTGGAAGGCCGGCAGGTCGAGCGCCGCCATCGAGGCGTTCTCGCGGATGGGCCTGACCAGGGCCAGTCCCTCGGCGACGCGGTCCGACGGGAAGTAGCAGACCCGCCGCTGCAGGGCGGTCCGCGGCGTCAGCCGGTCCGCGGTCTCGCCGCCGATGCGGATGCTGCCGCCGGTGATCGTCTCGAGGCCGAAGATGGCGCGGGCGAGCTCGGACTTGCCGCAGCCGACCAGCCCGGCGACGCCGACGATCTCGCCCTTGCGGACGGTCAGCGACACGTCGTCGACGGTGCCGCCGGCGAGCGACAGCCCCTTGGCCTCGAGGGCGACCCCGGCCGGACGGTGGTTCACCCTGGGAAACAGCACCTCGATCTTGCGGCCGGTCATCATCTCGACCAGCCGGCCCTCGGAGACCTCGTGGGCGCCGACGGTGCCGATCTTGCGGCCGTCGCGCAGCACGGTGATGCGGTCGGCCAGCTGGTGGATCTCGGCCATGCGGTGCGAGACGTAGATGATGCCGGCACCCTGCGCCTTCAGCCGGGCGACGAGGGCGAACAGCTTGACCGTCTCGGACTCGGTGAGCGACGCCGTCGGCTCGTCGAGGATCAGCAGCTGGACCTTGTGCAGCAGGGCCTTGGCGATCTCGACCATCTGCTGGTGCGCGCGGGAGAGGTCGCGGATGCGGGCGCGCGGGTTCAGCGCGAAGCCGAGCTCGCCCAGCAGCCGGGCCGCCTGCTCGCGCATCGGCCCCTTCTTCAGGAAGCCCAGCGAGGCCTCCTCGTGGCCGAGGAACAGGTTCTCCTCGATGGTCAGGTCCGGGGCCAGGCTGAACTCCTGGAACACCGGGCTGATGCCGAGCTGCCGGGCGCGGTGCGGGTTCAGCCCGCGCAGCTCCTGGCCCTGGTAGACGTAGCGGCCGCCGTCCGGCGGGTAGGTCCCGGCGATGACGTTGATCAGCGTCGACTTGCCGGCGCCGTTCTCGCCGAACAGGACATGGACCTCGCCGCGGCGCAGGTCGAAGTCGACGCCGTCCAGCGCCAGGACGCCGGGGAAGCGCTTGGTGATGCCCTCGAGCCTGGCCAGCTCGGAAGCGCGACCGGCCGCGGAATCCGCGGCCGGTCCGGCTTCGGACAACCCCTGCAGGTCCGACACGGGCTGCCCGGCTTGGCTCAATCGACCGAGTAGACCGGCTGCCAGTCGGCCGGGGCCAGCACCTTGGACATGTCGACGTCCTTGGCGGTCTCGGTCGTGATCACCACCGGCTTGGTGTAGACGTAGGTCATCAGCGGCTTCTTCTCGAGCGCCCTGACCGCCATGTCGACGGCGATGCGGCCCTCGACCACCGGCCACTGCGTCGCGAAGCCGAGGATGTCGCCCTTGTTCATGGCGTCGAGCATCGCCTGGTTCTCGTAGGACGACATGATCGTCATGCTGTCCTTCAGCCCGGCCTCCTCGACCGCGCCGATGGCGGCCTCGGCGGTCGGCGCCGTGCCCCAGATGATGTTCATGTCGGGGTAGGCCTGGAGCGCGTCCTCGACCAGCTTCTGCTGCACGGCGACGCCGGAGTCGCCGAACTTCTCGTCGAGCACCTCGATCTTCGAGCCCTCGAGCGCCTTCTTGAAGCCGTCGTTGAAGGCCTCGGCCCAGCCCGAGCCCTGCGGGCCGGGGAAGGTGACCGCCTTGCCCTCGACACCCTTCTTCACCAGGTACTCGCCGGTCATGAAGCCCATGGTGTCGAACTCGACGAACACCTTGGCGGTGAGCGGCGCGTCGGCGACCGGGTTGACCGTGCTGATCTGCGGGATGCCCTTGTCCAGGCCTTCCTGGAACTTCTTGGCCATGCCGGCCTCGGAGATGGCACCGGTGATGATCGCCTGCGCGCCGGAAGCGACGCAGTCATCCCACTGCGAGATCTGCTTGGGCAGGTTCTCGTAGCCGCCGGCCTGGAGCAGGGTGAGCTTCACGCCCAGCCGCTTGGCCTCCTCGATGACGCCGTAGGCGACGGCGACCCAGAAGCTGTCCTTCATGTGCGGGAAGAGGACGCAGATGTTCCACTTCTGCTCCGCCTTCTCGAGCGGCGTGTAGGTCGCCTCCTCCTTCTTCCCGTCGACGACGTTGTAGATCGGGAAGGGGTACCAGGCGTCCGCGGCCCGGGCGACGCCCGCAGCGCCGACGGTCAGCGCGGTGACGGCCAGCAGGCCGAGCTTCAGGTGCCTCATCGCGTCCTCATCCTTTCTTGATTCGTGTCCCGGTCCGGCGACTCGTCGCCGGTTCCGCCGATCTGGCCGGCAGGACGCAAATCGCGCGCCAAACCGGACTGACGAGGGCTGACGGCATCGGGATGTCGGGCGGGTTCGAGAGGACTGTCAGTCCCCTCCCGGCCGGTGTCAAGGCGCCGACCGATCATTGATCACGGCGCCCCGGCGGCGGTCTTGCGAAGGCTGCGGGCATGCCGTAACGCAAGGGCCCGGAGGGTTGCCATGACCGTCACCATCAACTGCGACATGGGCGAGAGCTACGGGCTCTGGAAGATGGGTGACGATGCGGCGATCATGCCGTTCATCACCGTCGCCAACGTGGCCTGCGGCTTCCACGCCTCCGATCCGGTCCACATGCGCAACACCGTGCGCCTCGCCAGGCAGCACGGCGTGCGCGTCGGCGCGCATCCGTCGCTGCCGGACCTGCAGGGCTTCGGCCGCCGGGTGATGTCGATCCCGCGCGAGGAGATGGCGGCGATCATCATGTATCAGGTCGGGGCGCTGAAGGCGTTCCTCGACGCCGAGGGCATGCCGCTCAACCACATCAAGCCGCACGGTGCGCTCTACGGCATGGCCGGGCGCGACCCGGAGATCGCCCACGCCGTCTGCGACGCGGCCGAGCATTTCGGCGTGCCGGTGTTCGGCATGCACGGCACGCTGCACAGCACCGTCTATCCCGAGCGCGGCCTCAGCATGGTCGGCGAGTTCTACTCGGACCTCGAGTACAACGATCAGGGCATGGTCATCATCACCCGCGAGCACCATGCCTGGGAGCCCGAGGCGGCGGCCAAGCGCGTCGTGCGCGCCTGGAAGGACGGCAAGGTGACCGCCGCCAGCGGCAAGGAGCTCGACGTCAGCTTCCAGTCGGTCTGCGTGCATTCCGACACCCCCAATGCCCCGGCCGTGGCCGCGGCGGTGAAGGCGGCCCTGCAGCCCTGGCTGGCGTGATGCGCCGGGTCCTCATCGCCAACCGCGGCGAGATCGCCTGCCGCGTCATCCGCAGCTGCAAGGCGCTCGGCATCGAGACGGTGGCCGTCCACTCGGAGGCCGACGCGGGCTCGCTGCACACCGTGCTGGCCGACCGTGCCGTGGCCATCGGTCCGGCCAAGGCCGCCGACAGCTACCTGCGCATGGAGCGGGTGCTGGACGCCGCCATCGAGACCGGCGCCGACGCCATCCATCCGGGCTACGGCTTCCTCGCCGAGAATGCCGGCTTTGCCCGGGCCGTGATGGAGGCCGGGCTGACCTGGGTCGGCCCCGACCCGCGGACCATCGAGGACATGGGCGACAAGGAGCGGGCCCGGCTGCTGGCGCACGGTGCGGGCGTGCCGATCCTGCAGGGCAGTCCGCGCTTCCTCGAGGGCCAGCTGGACGGCCTCGAGGAGGCCGGCGCAGCGGTCGGGTATCCGCTGCTGGTCAAGGCTGCGGCCGGCGGTGGCGGCATCGGCATGCGCAAGGTCGAGCGGCCCGAGCAGCTGCGCGACGTCGTCGGCTCGACCCAGACCATGGCCCGCAACGCCTTCGGCGACGGCTGCGTCTACCTCGAGCGCTACCTGCACCCGGCGCGGCACATCGAGATCCAGGTGTTCGGCTTCGGCGACGGCCGGGCGATCCATGTGTTCGAGCGCGAGTGCTCGATCCAGCGCCGCTTCCAGAAGATCGTCGAGGAGAGCCCGGCACCGCGCCTGTCGGCGGCGACCCGCAATCGCATGGCGGAGGCGGCGGTCGCGCTGGCGCGGCAGGAACGCTACCGCGGCGCCGGCACGATCGAGTTCGTCGTCGGCCCCGACGAGGACTTCTACTTCCTCGAGATGAACACGCGGATCCAGGTCGAGCATCCGGTCAGCGAGATGCTCACCGGCCTCGACCTCGTTGGGATGCAGCTGCGCCTCGCCCGCGGCGATCGCGACCTTGCCGACCAGTACCCGCAGGCGGCGGTCACCGCGACGGGCCATGCGCTCGAGTGCCGGCTCTATGCCGAGCGGCCGGAGATGAACTTCCTGCCGTCGCCCGGCCCGCTGACGGTGTTCCGCCTGCCGCCCGAGGGCCACGGCCTGCGGGTCGACACCGGCTACCGCGAGGGCGACAAGGTCACCCACTACTACGATCCGATGCTGGCCAAGCTGGTGGTGCACGCTGCGGACCGCACCGCGGCGCTCGACCGGATGGCCGCCGTCCTCGACACCGTCCAGGTCGAGGGTATCCGCACCAACGCCGCCTTTCTCGGCAAGCTGATGCGCCATCCGCGCTTCCGCGCCGGCGAGAGCTGGACGGGCTTCGTCGAGTCCTATCTCTCCGACCTCAAGTGAGGGGCTGCCGTCGATGATCTACCAGGAACCGCGCTTTCTGCCGGCGGCGGATCGCTTCGTCCTGATCGAGTTCGGCAACGAGATGAACCTCGAGCTGAACTTCATGGCGCAGGGCCTGGCGACCGCGATCGTCGACAGCGGCCTCAAGGGCGTGGTCGAGAGCGCGCCCTGCTTCGCCTCGCTGCTGGTCCACTACGACCCGGACGCCATCTCGGCCGCCGACCTGCGCAAGGAGCTGACGGCACTCGTCGGCAATCTCGGCTCCACCGCCGACATCGAGCTGCCGTCGCGGCTGTTCTACCTGCCGGCCGTCTACAACGATCCGTGGACCAAGGCCTGCGTCGAGGACTATTCGGCGAAGATCAAGCCGAAGACCTGGGATCCGGAGTACGTTGCCGAGATCAACGGCCTCGAGGGGCCCGAGCAGGTCAAGCGGGTCCACTCGGGCACCGAGTACTGGATCGCGTCCCTGGGCTTCTGGCCGGGCCTGCCGTTCATGATGGCGCTCGATCCGCGCAGCGTGATCACGGCGCCGAAATACAATCCGCCGCGCACCTGGACGCCGCAGGGCACCATCGGCATGGGCGGGGCCTCGACCGCGATCTATCCGGTGCAGACGCCGGGCGGCTACCAGATCTTCGCGCGCACCCCGATCCCCATCTGGGATCCGGCGCAGCGCTTCGACGTGTTCCGCGACTCGATCTGTCTGTTCCGCCCCGGCGACCGGGTGAAGTTCGAGCCGATCAGCGTCGAGGAGTTCGAGTGGTGCGAGGCGAAGGTGAAGGAAGGCACCTACGTCTACAACGTCAACGCGTACCAGAAGTTCTCGGTCGGCCAGTACAAGCAATGGCTCACGACCATCAACCCCAGGGACCGGTTCTGAGGGCGGGGAGGAGCATGGCCATGATCGAGGTCGTCAAGAAGGGCTTCGAGACCAGCATCCAGGACTATCCGGGGCGGATCGGGTTCTGGAACCAGGGTTTTCCGCCGTCGGGCCCGATGGATTCCTGGTCGTTCCGGCTGGCCAACCTGCTGGTCGGCAATGCGCCGGGTGCCGCCGGGCTGGAAGCGCAGTTCCTCGGGCCGACGCTGCGCTTCGGCGAGGACACGGTGATCGCCGTGTGCGGCGCCAGCATGGCGCCGACGCTGGACGGCGCACCTTTGCCGATGTGGGAGAGCGTGGCGGTCAAGGCGGGGCAGACGCTGGCGCTGAAGGCCGCCACCGTCGGGGCCCGCGCCTACATCGCGGTCGCCGGCGGCTTCGCCAATGCGCCGTGGCTCGGCTCGCAGTCGACCTTCCATGTCGCCGGCATCGGCGGGATCGAGGGCCATGCGATCCAGGACGGGCAGAAGCTGCCGGTCAACGCCGGCAAGGGCACGCCGGGCCGCAAGGTGAAGGCGGAGGCCATGCCGCCGATCAGCAGCGACAAGTCGTGGACGATCGAGGTCTGCGAGGGCCCGAACGACGACTGGATCGACGCGCCCGGCAAGGAGCGGTTCCTGACCACGCCGTGGAAGCTGTCGGGCAAGAGCGCCCGCACCGGCTACCGCCTCGACGGCCCGCAATGGACGTTCTCCGACAAGGCCTACAACAAGGCGCCGGAGAACGGCTCGGAGCCGTCGAACATCATCGACCAGGGCTATCCGCTGGGCGGCATCAACCTCGCCGGGCAGACGCCGATCATCCTGCTGCACGACGGCTGCTCGATGGGCGGCTTCATCTGCCCCTATACGGTGCCCACCTGCGCCTTCTGGAAGCTGGGCCAGGCCAAGCCCGGCGACACCCTGCGCTTCAGGCTGGTGAGCGTCGAGGAGGCGCAGGCGCTGCGCCGCCAGCTCGACGCGGTCGCCAGCGCCGCCAGCATCGCCTGAACGGGAGCCTCCGATGGCGCAACAGATCGAGATCCAGATTCCCGGCAACGTCTGGAAGGTGCTGGTCAAGCCGGGCGACGCGGTGAAGGCCGGGGACGTCCTGTTCATCCTCGAGGTCATGAAGACCGAGGTGCCGCACCATGCCGAAGCCGACGGGACGGTGACCGCCGTCCACATCACCGAAGGCCAGGAGGGCGTCGACGCCGGCGTGGTCGCCGTCGAGATCGCCTGATCCCGAGCCGGGCCCGTGCAATGCTGCATTGCAGCATGGGCATGGCGAAGCGTGCTGGGGTCTCCAATGTGTCGGAAGGCCGGCGGGGAAATCCCGGACCGGCCACGGTGAAGACAACTGGAGACGGCGGCCATGAATGTGGAGCTCGTCAATCCCGCGGCGGTGCTGAGCCTGATCGCTCGCCCGCGCAACGCTCGCCGGGCGGCACGCCATCGCGCGTTCCGCCCCTGGACATGGTTCGGCGGGACGTCGCGAGCCGGTACATCGTAGCGACGGTTCCGGCTTGCCAAGCGAGGATGGCCGCGCCCCCGGGCGCGGCCATTTTCGTTCTGGCGGAGGGATGATCAAAACATAAATCCACCGGATTTATTTATTGACGCGTGCCGCGTGCGAGGGCATAGGGAAGGGGCCCCGCCGCGTTGAAGCGGGGCCGTCGGACGAGAGGTGCGCAAGGGCACTGGCGTCCGGACGCAACCGCCGCCATCATCGGCGCGGGACACAGGGAGACCCAGATGACGGCCGCAGTGGCCTGTTTCGGCGACCTGTTGATCGACTTCGTGCCGACCGTGTCCGGGCATTCGCTGGCCGACGTCCCCGCTTTCGTGAAGGCGCCGGGCGGTGCCGCCGCGAACGTCGCCGTCGGCCTCGCCCGCCTGGGTGTCCCCAGCTCCTTCATCGGCAAGGTCGGCGACGACCCGTTCGGCCATTTCCTCGCCGACACCCTGCGCAACGAGGGCGTCGCGGTCGATGCCCTGCGCTTCGAGCCGCGGGCGCGCACGGCCCTGGCGTTCGTCTCGCTGCGCGAGGATGGCGAGCGCGAGTTCCTGTTCTATCGCCACCCCAGCGCCGACATGCTGTTCACGCCCGACGAAGTCGATCGCGGCACGGTCGAGGGTGCCCGGATCTTCCACTTCGATTCGATCAGCCTGGCCGCACCGCAACCGCGCGAGACGGCCTTGCATGCCGCCTCGTTGGCCGCTGCCGGCGGCAAGCTGATCTCCTATGACGTCAACCTCCGGCTGCCGCTGTGGGCGAGCTCGGCCGAGGCCCGGGCGGTCATCCCCGAGGGACTGAGGCGGGCGGCGGTGGTCAAGCTGAGCGATGACGAGCTCGAGTTCCTGACCGGCAGCCGCGACCCGGCGGTGTTCCGCGACCGGCTGTGGCACAAGGGCCTGCGGGTCGGCGTCGTGACGATGGGCGGCCGCGGCTGCGTGATGTTCACCCGCGAGGGCGTTCACGAGGTCCCCAGCATCAAGGTGAAGCCGGTCGACACGACCGGCGCCGGCGACGGCTTCGTCTCGGGCCTGCTGGCCGGACTGATCGGCGAGCCGGGTGCCGTCGACGACGACGCGGCCCTCGTGCGCATCTGCCGTCTCGCCAACGTGGTCGGTGCCCTGACCACGACGGCCCGCGGCGCCATTCCCTCGTTGCCCACGCGCGGCGCGGTCGAGGCCGCCCTGGCCGCCGACCGGACGGAGACCAGCCGATGAGCGCTCTCACCAGCTCGCCCGCCTGGCAGGCCCTGCAGCAGCACGCGGAGAGCCTGAAGGGCGTGAACCTGCGCGAGCTTTTCGCCCGCGATCCAAACCGCTTTGGCCAGCTCTCCTTCCGCTTCGAGGACATGCTGGTCGACTTCTCGAAGCACCGGATCGACGACGAGGCGCTGCGGCTGCTGTTCGACCTCGCCCGCAACTGCGACCTCGAATGGTGGCGCAGCCAGATGTTCGGCGGGGCCGCGATCAACGCGACGGAGGGCAGGGCGGTCCTGCACGTCGCCCTGCGCAACCGCTCCGGCGACCCGATCAAGGTCGACGGCGTCGACATCATGCCGGGGGTGAACGAGGTCCTGGCGCGCATCCGCAAGTTCAGCGAGCGGGTGCGCTCGGGCGACTGGCGCGGCGCCACCGGCAGGCCGATCACCGACATCGTCAACATCGGCATCGGCGGCTCCGACCTCGGGCCGCTGATGGTGTGCGAGGCGCTCAAGCCCTACCAGCGCGCCGACCTGCGGCCGCACTTCGTCTCGAACGTGGATGGGGCGCATCTCGTCGACACCCTGGCCGTGCTCGAGCCCGAGACCACGCTGTTCATCGTCGCCTCCAAGACCTTCACCACCCAGGAGACGATGACCAACGCCGCCAGCGCGCGGAAGTGGCTGGTCGAGGCGCTGGGCGAGACGGCGGTGGCCAAGCACTTCGTGGCGGTGTCGACCAACGCCGGCGAGGTCGCCAAGTTCGGCATCGACACCGCCAACATGTTCGGCTTCTGGGACTGGGTCGGCGGCCGCTACAGCCTGTGGTCGGCGATCGGCCTGCCCATCGCCCTGGCGATCGGCATGGACCGCTTCGAGGAGCTGCTGGCCGGCGCCCATGCCATGGACCGGCACTTCAAGGAAGCGCCGCTCGAGCGCAACATCCCGGCGCTGATGGGCCTCATCGGCATCTGGTACAACAACTTCCTCGGCGCCGACAGCTGGGCGATCCTGCCCTACGACCAGCACCTCCACCGCCTGGCCGCGTACCTGCAGCAGGGCGACATGGAGAGCAACGGCAAGGGCGTCGATCGCGACGGCAAGCGCGTCGACTACCAGACGGGGCCGATCATCTGGGGCGAACCCGGCACCAATGGCCAGCATGCGTTCTACCAGCTGATCCACCAGGGAACCAAACTGGTTCCCAGCGACTTCATCGCCGCCGCCAATCCGGCCACCCCGCTGGGCGATCATCACGAGAAACTGCTGGCCAACTACTTCGCGCAGACCGAGGCGCTGGCCTTCGGCAAGACCGAGGCCGAGGCGCGCGCCGAGCTCGAGAAGCAGGGCATGAAGGGCGCCGCCCTCGAGGCCCTGCTGCCGCACAAGGTGTTCCCCGGGAACCGGCCGACGACGTCGATCCTCTACGAACGGCTGACCCCGTACCGCCTGGGCTCGCTGGTGGCGCTCTACGAGCACCGCATCTTCACCCAGGGAATCATCTGGAACATCAACAGCTTCGATCAGTGGGGCGTGGAACTCGGCAAGCAGCTCGCGGCACGCATCTTGCCAGAGCTGGAGGGGCCGGCGCCGGTGGTGTCGCACGACGCGTCCACCAACGGCCTCATCAACCACTTCAAGCGGCTGCGAGCGTCCTGAGGGACGGCGGGCCGCGGAGGACCATGCCGCCATGACCAGGCAGGCAACGCTCGACCGGCCCCAGGCCGGAATCCTCGGCCAGGCGATCCTGGCCAAGCTCACCTATGCCGTCGGCAAGGACCCGACCAGCGCGCGGCCGCACGACTGGTACGCGGCCACGGCGCTCGCGGTGCGCGACCGGCTCGTCGACCGCTGGCTGGAGACGACCCGCAAGGTCCGCGAATCCGGCCAGAAGCGGGTCTACTATCTGAGCCTCGAGTTCCTGATCGGCCGGCTGCTCACCGATACCCTGAGCAATCTCGGCCTGATGCCGGAATGCCGCGACGCGCTGCGCGAGCTCGGCGTCGACTTCGACGAGATCAAGGCGGTCGAGCCCGATGCGGCGCTGGGCAATGGCGGCCTCGGCCGGCTCGCCGCCTGCTTCATGGAGAGCATGGCGACGGTGGGCGTCGCCGCGCACGGCTACGGCATCCGCTACGAGCACGGCCTGTTCCGCCAGGCCATCCGCGACGGCTGGCAGATCGAGCTGCCCGAGGACTGGCTCGACAACGGCAACCCGTGGGAGTTCGAGCGGCCCGAGATCGCCTACGACATCGGCTTCGGCGGGCGGGTCGAGCTCGACGACAGCGGCGAGGAGCCGGTGTTCACCTGGAAGCCGGGCGAGCGCGTGCTGGCGCTGGCCTATGACACGCCGGTGGCCGGCTGGCAGGGACGGCACGTCAACACCCTGCGGCTCTGGTCGGCCCGCTCGACCGAGCCGATGCGGCTGGAGGCGTTCAACCGCGGCGACCATGTCGACGCGTTCGCCCAGCAACTCCGCTCGATGAGCATCTCGCGGCTGCTCTATCCGGACGACTCGACCTCGGCCGGGCAAGAGCTGCGGCTCAAGCAGGAATACTTCTTCACGTCGGCCTCTCTGCAGGACCTGATCCGCCGGCATATCGAGCAGCAGGGCGACGTCCGCACGCTGCCCGACTTCGCCGCGATCCAGATGAACGACACCCACCCGGCCCTGGCCGTGGCGGAGCTGGTCCGGCTGCTGGTCGACCTGCACGGCGTGCCGTTTGCCGATGCGGTGACGATCACCCGCAAGACCCTGTCCTACACCAACCACACGCTGCTGCCGGAGGCGCTGGAGAGCTGGCCCGTGCCGCTGCTCGAGCGGCTGCTGCCGCGCCACATGCAGCTGATCTATGCGATCAATGCGGCGCACCTCGCCATCGTCCAGGCCCGCCCCGACTGCTCGCCGGAGCTGATGCGCTCGACCTCGGTGATCGAGGAGGAGCATGGCCGTCGCGTGCGGATGGGGCATCTGGCCTTCGTCGGCTCGCACCGCGTCAACGGCGTCTCGGCGCTGCACAGCCGGCTGATGCGCGAGACCGTGTTCCACGATCTCGACAAGGTCTATCCCCGCCGCATCACCAACAAGACCAACGGCGTCACCGTCCGGCGCTGGCTGATGCAGGCCAACCCCGGCTTGTCGGCGCTGCTGACGGAGGCCATCGGCGAACGCTGGATCGACGACGCCTCGGCGCTGTCGGAGGTTGCCCCCTTCGCCGAGGACGCGGCGTTCCGCGAGAAGTTCGCGGCCGCCAAGCGGCGCAACAAGGTGGCGCTCGCGGCCCTGGTCGCCGACCGGATGGGCCTGCGCCTGAACCCCGACTCGCTGTTCGACGTCCAGATCAAGCGCATCCACGAGTACAAGCGCCAGCTGCTCAACATCCTCGAGACCGTGGCGCTCTACGACGCGATCCGTGCCGAGCCGACCCGGCCGTGGGTGCCGCGGGTCAAGGTCTTCGCCGGCAAGGCGGCGGCGAGCTACCACCGTGCCAAGCTGATCATCAAGCTCATCAATGACGTGGCGCGGATGGTGAACAGCGACCCCGCGGTCCGCGACAAGCTGCGGGTCGTTTTCCTGCCCAACTACAATGTCAGCCTCGCCGAGGTGATCATTCCGGCGGCCGACCTGTCCGAGCAGATCTCGACGGCCGGCATGGAAGCCTCGGGCACCGGCAACATGAAGTTCGCGCTCAACGGGGCGCTGACCATCGGCACGCTGGACGGTGCGAACGTCGAGATCCGCGACCTCGTCGGAGCGGAGAACATCGTGATCTTCGGCCTGACCGCCGAGGCGGTGACGCAGCGCCGTCGCGAGGGCTGGAGCCCCGGCCAGGTGGTGGCCGAGACGCCGGCGCTTGCCGAGGCGTTGGAAGCCGTGGCCTCGGGCGTGTTCTCGCCGGACGATGCCGGCCGCTATCGCGGTCTGGTCGACGATCTGCGCCACCACGACCACTTCATGGTGACCGCCGACTTCGCCGACTACGCCCGCGCGCAGCGGCGCGTCGACGAGCTGTTCAGGGACAAGACCGCCTTCGTGCGCAAGGGCATCCTCAACACCGCCAATGTCGGCTGGTTCTCGTCGGATCGGACGATCCGCGAGTACGCGTCCGACATCTGGAACGCGCCCAGTCATCAGGGATAGGACCCAACCATGGCGACCCCCGCCTACCAGCTGCCCGCCGAGGCCGTCGCCGCGATCGTCGCGGCCCGGCACGGCGATCCGTTCGCGGTCCTCGGGCCGCACGAGGCGAAGGGCGGGGTCGTCATCCGGGCGTTCGTGCCGGGTGCCGAGCGGCTCGAGGTCATCGAGCAGGCCACCGGCGAGGCGCTGGGCGCGCTCGACCTGCGCGATCCGGCCGGCTTCTTCGAGGGGCGGATCGCCGGCAAGCCCGCCTGGCTCGGCTACCGCCTGCGGGCGACCCGGGGCAGCGACCGCTGGGAGATCGAGGACCCGTACCGGCTGAAGCCCGTCTTGGGCGAGGTCGACGACTACCTGCTGCGCGAGGGCACGCACCGGCGGCTCTACGAGAAGCTGGGTGCGCAGCTGCTCGAGCACGAGGGGCTGAAGGGCGTCAGCTTCGCGGTCTGGGCGCCCAACGCCGAACGGGTTGCCGTGGTCGGCGACTTCAACGACTGGGACGGCCGGCGCCATCCGATGCGCCGCCGCCTCGCCACCGGCGTCTGGGAGCTGTTCCTGCCGGGCGTCGGCGAAGGCGCCGTCTACAAGTACGAGATCCGCGCCGCCAACGGCGAGCTGCTGCCGCTCAAGGCCGACCCGGTGGGCTTCGGCGGCGAGATGCGGCCGGGCACCGCTTCGGTGGTGCGCCGCACCGACGACTTCGTCTGGCACGACCAGGCCTGGATGAGCGAGCGCGGCCGCCAGCCGGCGGTCAAGGCGCCGATCTCCTGCTACGAGGTCCACCTCGGCTCCTGGGCACGCGGCGAGGACAACCGCTTCCTGACCTACGGCGAGCTCGCCGAGCGGCTCATCCCCTACGTCAAGGAGATGGGCTTCACCCACATCGAGCTGCTGCCGATCAACGAGCACCCCTTCGACGGCTCGTGGGGCTACCAGCCGATCGGCCTGTTCGCGCCGACCAGCCGGTTCGGCACGCCGCGCGAGTTCGCGGCCTTCGTCGACGCCTGCCATCGCGCCGGAATCGGCGTGCTGCTCGACTGGGTCCCGGGGCACTTCCCGACCGACGCGCACGGCCTCGGCCGCTTCGACGGCACCGCACTCTACGAGCATGCGGACCCGCGCCAGGGGTTCCACCAGGACTGGAACACGCTGATCTACAACTTCGGCCGCGCCGAGGTTGCCAACTTCCTGCACGCCAACGCGCTGTTCTGGCTCGACCGCTATCACCTCGACGGCATCCGGGTCGATGCGGTGGCGTCGATGCTCTACCTCGACTACTCGCGCAAGGCCGACGAGTGGGTACCCAACCGCTACGGCGGCAACGAGAACCTCGAGGCGATCGACTTCATGCGCCGGCTCAACGAGCTGGCTTACGGCGAGCATCCGGGCATCGTCAGCATCGCCGAGGAATCGACCGCCTGGTCGGGCGTGTCGCGGCCGACCTGGACCGGCGGGCTGGGCTTCGGCTTCAAGTGGAACATGGGCTGGATGCACGACACCCTGTCCTACATGGGCAAGGAGCCGATCCACCGGCGCTGGCACCACCACCAGATGACGTTCGGGCTGCTCTACCAGTGGTCCGAGAACTTCATGCTGCCGCTGAGCCACGACGAGGTCGTGCACGGCAAGGGCTCGATCCTCGGCCGCATGCCCGGCGACGCCTGGCAGAAGTTCGCCAACCTGCGGGCCTACTACGCCTTCATGTGGGGCCATCCGGGCAAGAAGCTGCTGTTCATGGGGCAGGAGTTCGGCCAGGGGGCGGAGTGGAACTTCGAGCGCGGCCTCGACTGGCACCTGCTCGACGTCGACTGGCACAAGGGCGTCCAGCAACTGGTCAGGGACCTCAACGCCCTCTACCAGGCGCTGCCGGCCCTGCATGTCAGCGACTGCGACCCTGCTGGCTTCCAGTGGATCGAGGCCAGCGACAGCGAGAACTCGGTGCTGGCCTGGATCCGCCGCGGCGCCGAGGGCACGGGCACCGTCGTGGTCGTCTCCAACCTGACGCCGGTGCCGCGCGAAGGTTACCGGCTGGGCCTGCCGCAGCCCGGCGCCTGGAGCGAGGCGCTCAACAGCGACGCCGCGGTCTACCGGGGCTCCGGCGTCGGCAACATGGGCGGGATCACCGCCGAGCCGGTCGGCTGGCACGGCCAGCCCTGCTCGGCGCTGATCACGCTGCCGCCCCTTGCCACCGTGTTCTTCGTCAAGGAAACCTGACCGAGGACGGACCCCGCCGTCCAAACGTCGCAGTCGAAACGCCACAGGGAGGCGCCGACGCCATGTCGATCCAGCCGGCCAGCATGCAGAACCTCACGCGCAACGCCATGGCCTACGTGCTCGCCGGCGGCCGCGGCTCGCGCCTGCTCGAGCTCACCGACCGCCGCGCCAAGCCGGCCGTCTATTTCGGCGGCAAGACCCGCATCATCGACTTCGCGCTGAGCAACGCGCTGAATTCCGGCATCCGCCGGTTCGGCGTGGCGACCCAGTACAAGGCGCACTCGCTGATCCGCCACCTGCAGCGCGGCTGGAACTTCTTCCGGCACGAGCGCAACGAAAGCTTCGACATCCTGCCGGCCAGCCAGCGCGTGTCGGAATCGCAGTGGTACGAGGGCACCGCCGACGCGGTCTTCCAGAACATCGACATCATCGAGTCCTATGGACCCGAGTACATGGTCATCCTTGCCGGGGACCACATCTACAAGATGGACTACGGCAAGATGCTGGCGCAGCACGTCGAATCGGGGGCCGACGTCACCGTCGGCTGCCTCGAGGTGCCGCGCATGGAGGCCACCGGCTTCGGCGTCATGCATGTCGACGCCAGGGACAACATCACGGCCTTCCTCGAGAAGCCCAAGGATCCGCCGGGCATCCCCGGCAAGCCCGACATGGCGCTGGCCAGCATGGGCATCTACGTCTTCCAGACGAAGTTCCTGTTCGACCAGCTGCGCCGCGACGCCGGCGCCGCCGGCAGCAGCCGCGATTTCGGCAAGGACCTGATCCCCTACATCGTCAGCCACGGCAAGGCGGTGGCGCACCGCTTCGCCGACTCCTGCGTCAAGTCGGCGGGCGAGGCCGAGGCCTACTGGCGCGACGTCGGGACGCTCGATGCCTATTGGGAAGCCAACGTCGACCTGACCGATGTCATCCCGGCGCTCGACATCTACGACGGCGAGTGGCCGATCTGGACGTACTCCGAGCTGACCCCGCCGGCCAAGTTCGTGCACGACCAGGAGGGCCGCCGCGGCCAGGCGGTGAGCTCGCTGGTCTCCGGTGGCTGCATCGTCTCGGGCGCCTCGCTGCGCCGCTCGCTGCTGTTCACCGGCGTGCGGGTGAACTCCTACTCGGCGCTCGAGGGGGCGGTGGTGCTGCCCTATGTCCAGGTCGGGCGCGGGGCGAGCCTGAAGAACGTCGTGATCGACCGTGGCGTGGTCATCCCCGAAGGCCTCGTCGTCGGCGAGGATCCGGTCGAGGACGCGAGGCGCTTCCGGCGCACCGACAAGGGCATCTGCCTGATCACCCAGCCGATGATCGACGCGCTCGCCGGCTGATCGCGGTGCAGGTCCTTTCCGTCGCTTCCGAGGTCTACCCGCTCGTCAAGACGGGTGGGCTCGCCGATGTCGCCGGTGCACTGCCCCTGGCGCTGGCCCGGCACGGCATCCATGTCCGGACGCTGCTGCCGGGCTATCCGCGCGTGCTGGAGCGGCTCGGCGAGCGGGCCGAGGCGGCCGCGCTGCCGGACCTGTTCGGTGGCGATGCCCGGCTGCTGGCGGCCAGGGTCGGCGGGCTCGACCTGCTCGTCCTCGACGCGCCGCATCTCTACGACCGGCCGGGCGGTCCCTATGCGGCACCGGGCGTCGGCGACTGGCCGGACAACGCCCAGCGCTTCGCGGCACTCGCCTGGACGGCGGCGGCGATCGGGCAGGGACTGCTCCCGGACTGGCGGCCCGCGCTGGTGCACGCCCACGACTGGCAGGCCGGCCTGACGCCCGCCTACCTGGCCTACGGCCGGACCCTCGGACCGCGGCCGGCGACGGTGACGACCGTCCACAACCTCGCCTTCCAGGGCCAGTATCCGGCCTCGCTGCTGGCCGAGCTGCGCCTGCCGCCGGAGTCGTTCGCGGTCGACGGCGTCGAGTACTACGGCGCCATCGGCTTCCTGAAGGCGGGCCTGCACTTCGCCGACCATGTCACCACGGTCAGCCCGACCTATGCGCAGGAGATCCAGGACCCGGCCTCCGGCATGGGGCTCGACGGGCTGCTCCGCAAGCGCGGCGACACCCTGTCCGGCATCGTCAACGGCATCGACGACGCGGAGTGGGACCCCGCCACCGACCGGCATCTGGCGGAGCGCTACGATGCGGGATCGCTGGAGCGGCGTGCGGCCAACAAGCGGGCGCTGCAGGAGCGCTTCGGGCTCGACCTGCGGCCCGATGCGCCGCTGTTCTGCGTCGTCAGCCGGCTGACCTGGCAGAAGGGCATGGACTTGCTGCTGGCGGCCCTGCCGGAACTGGTCGGCAATGGCGCGCAGCTGGTCCTCCTGGGCTCCGGCGACACGCCGCTCGAGACCGGTTTCGGCGGTGCCGCCGTGCACTATGCCGGGGCCGTCGGCTGCATCTTCGGCTACGACGAGCCGCTGTCGCACCAGCTGCAGGGCGGCGCCGACGCCATCCTCGTGCCGTCGCGCTTCGAGCCCTGCGGGCTCACGCAACTTTACGGCCTGCGCTACGGCTGCATCCCGGTGGTCGCCCGGGTGGGCGGGCTCGCCGACACCGTGGTCGACGCCAACGACGCTGCCCTCGCCGACGGCGTGGCGACCGGCGTCCAGTTCTCGCCGGTGACGGTGGGCGCCCTGGTCGCGGCCCTGCACCGGACCATCCGGCTCTACCGGCAGCCCGAGGTCTGGCGGGCGCTGCAGGCGCGCGGCATGTCGCGCGACGTCAGCTGGAGCCGCCCGGCCGCCCAGTACGCCACGCTCTACAAGTCGCTGACCGCCGGTCGGGGAGACTAGCCGCCGTGAGCATCCGCACCGTTTCGACGACCCCCTATGCCGACCAGAAGCCCGGCACCTCCGGCCTGCGCAAGAAGGTCCCGGTCTTCCAGCAGCCGAACTATGTCGAGAACTTCGTCCAGTCGATCTTCGACTCGCTGGACGGCTTCGCCGGCAAGACGCTCGTCGTCGGCGGCGATGGCCGCTACTTCAACCGCGAGGCCATCGGCACGATCCTGCGGATGGCGGCCGCCAACGGCTTCGGCCGGGTGCTGGTCGGGCAGGGCGGCCTGCTCTCGACGCCGGCCGCCTCCTGCGTCATCCGCAAGCACAAGGCCTTCGGCGGCATCATCCTCTCGGCCAGCCACAATCCGGGCGGCCCGACTGCCGACTTCGGCATCAAGTACAATGCCGGCAACGGTGGTCCGGCGCCCGAGAAGCTGACCGACCGCGTCTTCGCCCTGACCAAGGCGATTACGCAGTACCGCATCCTCGACGGCGCCGCGCCCGACCTCGACCGGATCGGTACCGCCAAGCTCGGCGAGATGACGGTCGAGGTCATCGATCCGGTCGCCGACTACAAGGAGCTGATGGCCCAGCTCTTCGACTTCGCCGCCATCCGGGCGATGTTCGCCGGCGGCTTCCGGCTCCGCTTCGACGCGATGTGCGCCATCACCGGTCCTTACGCGAAGGCGATCCTCGAGGGCGAGCTCGGGGCACCGGCCGGGACGGTCGTCAACGGTACGCCCTTGCCCGACTTCGGCGGTCACCACCCGGACCCGAACCTCGTCCACGCCAAGGATCTCTACGACCTGATGATGGGGCCGGACGCCCCGGACCTCGGCGCCGCGTCGGATGGCGACGGCGACCGCAACCTGATCATCGGCCGCGGCATCTTCGTCACCCCGTCCGACAGCGTGGCGATGCTGGCGGCCAACGCCCATCTGGCGCCCGGCTATGCCGGCGGCATTGCCGGCGTCGCCCGCTCGATGCCGACCAGCGCCGCCGCCGACCGCGTTGCCGCCCGGCTCGGCATCCCCTGCTTCGAGACGCCGACCGGCTGGAAGTTCTTCGGCAACCTGCTCGATGCCGGCAAGATCACCATCTGCGGCGAGGAGAGCGCCGGCACCGGCTCGAACCATGTCCGCGAGAAGGACGGCCTGTGGGCGGTCCTGCTCTGGCTGAACATCCTGGCGGTCCGCCGCCAGCCGGTGATCGACATCGTCCGCGAGCACTGGCGGACGCATGGCCGCAACTACTACTCGCGGCACGACTACGAGGAGGTCGACGCCGGCGCCGCCAACCAGCTGATGGCCGACCTGCGCGGCCAGCTCGGCGCGCTGAAGGGGCGGCGCTGGGGTGCCTACGAGGTCGGCTCCGCCGACGACTTTGCCTACCACGACCCTGTCGACGGCTCGCTCAGCGAGCACCAGGGCATCCGCGTCCTGTTCACCGACGGCTCGCGCGTCGTCTACCGCCTGTCGGGAACCGGCACGGCCGGCGCCACGCTGCGGGTCTACATCGAGCGCTTCGAGCCCGATCCGGCGAAGCACGACCTCGACACCCAGGCGACGCTGGGCGACCTGATCCGGATCGCCGACGAGCTGGCGGGCATCCGCAGCCGGACCGGCCGCGACGCCCCCAGCGTCATCACCTGAGGAGCGGGCTCCCTCAGAGCACGCCGTAGGTGGCGTAGACCTCGCCGAGCTTCTTGCCGGCGAGGAGCTCGTCGCGGGTACGGTTCTCGCTCGTCACCTTGTCGAGCGCCCGGGCGAAGGCCTCGGCGGCGATCTTCTTCGGGATCACCACGACACCGTCGACGTCGCCGAAGACGAAGTCGTGCGGCTCGATGTGGACGCCGCCGCACATCACCGGCACGTCCATCGCCATCATCTCGCCGCGGCCCTTGGTGTCGAGCGGGCCGATGCCGCCGTGGAACACCGGGAACTTCATCTTGCGGATCAGCTTCACGTCACGGACGAGGCCGTCGGTGACGCAGCCGGCAGCACCGCGGCAGTGCGAGGCCGTGGTCAGCAGCTCGCCCCAGGGCGCGATGCGGTCGGTCGGCCCGCCGCAGGCCAGCACCGCGACGTCGCCGGGCTGCAGGTCGTCGACCAGGGCGATCTCGACGGCGTAGGGATTCTTGCCCTCGACCACCTCGTAGATCGGCATGTAGAGCCCGGTCCGGGCCCGCCCGAACAGCACGGCGTCGTCATCGAGGGGGCGGATGAACGGGCGCATCGCCTGCGCCGCGTGGCCCATGCTGTCGAGCGTGTCGGACAGCACCGCCGAATAGAGCTGCGACGTGATCACCTCGCGCGACGGCATTTCCGGCATGACCGCTCTCCCCCCGAGTGAGCTTGTGGCTGCAGGCCTAGGAGCGGTCGCCGGGGCTGTCAAAGGCCGTCAGCGCAGGGCTCGTATGGCGTCGTCCAGGCCATGCAGGCTCAGCGGGTACATGCGGCCCTCGAACAGCCGGCGGACGATGCGGATCGACTCGTAGCTGTCCCACCAGCCTTCCGGCTGCGGGTTGATCCACACCGACTTGCCCCAGGTGTCGCGCAGCCTCTGCAGCCAGAGGGCACCCGGCTCGGCATTGAAGTGCTCGGACGCCCCGCCGACGCTGCTGAGCTCGTAGGGGCTCATCGTGGCGTCGCCGACGATGACGAGCTTCCAGTCGCGGCCGTAGGTGCGCATCAGCTCGGCGGTCGGGGTCTGGGCCGAGCGGCGCCGCCTGTTGTCGCGCCAGACTCCCTCGTAGACGCAGTTGTGGAAGTACCAGGCCTCGAGATGCTTGAACTCGGCGCGGGCGGCCGAGAACAGCTCCTCGACCTGGCGGACGTGGTCGTCCATCGACCCGCCGACGTCGAGCAGCATCAGCACCTTCACGGCATTGTGCCGCTCCGGGCGGAGCTTCAGGTCGAGCAGCCCGGCATTGCGGGCGGTGCCATCGATCGTGCCGTCGAGGTCGAGCTCCTCGGCGGCGCCGGTGCGGGCAAAGCGGCGCAGCTTGCGCAGCGCCACCTTCAGGCCGCGCGTGCCGAGCTCGACCCGGTCGTCGAGGTCCCGGAAGTCGCGCTGGTCCCAGACCTTCACCGCCCGGCGGTGACGGCTCTCGGGCTGGCCGATGCGCACGCCTTCCGGGTTGTGGCCGAAGGCGCCGAAGGGCGACGTGCCGGCGGTCCCGATCATCTTGCTGCCGCCCTGGTGGCGGTCGCGCTGCTCCGCCAGCCGCTTCGCCAGCATCTCCATCATTGCCTCGAAGCTGCCGAGGCCCTCGACCTTGGCCATCTCCTCCGGCGTCAGGAAGCGCTCGAGCTGCTTGCGCAGCCATTCGGCCGGGACCTCGCCGACGACCTCGCCCAGGCTCTCGACACCCTTGAAGAAGTCGGCGAAGGCGAGGTCGAAGCGGTCGTAGTGGGCCTCGTCCTTGACGAGGCAGGTGCGGCTCAGCGCGTAGAACGCGTCGACCGAGCCGTGGACGACGCGGGCGTCGAGGCAGCCGACGAGGTCGAGCAGCTCGCGCACCGAGGCCGGCACGCCGTGCTCCCGAACCTTGAGGTAGAAGTCCACCAGCATGGCGGACCGGAGGCTAGGCTGCGCTGCCGGCTCCGGCAACCGGCGGCTCGACGAAGCGGATCGGCTTTTCCCAGATCAGAAGCGCCACGCAGCCTTCCGGGGAGCGCACCGAATGCCGCGAGCCCGGCGGGTTGACGATCACCGCCCCGGCGACGTGGCGGCCGTTCTCGTCTTCCTGGGCACCGTGCAGGACGATGACATGCTCGTAGCCGAGATGCTCGTGCAGCGGCACCGCACCGCCCGGCTCGTAGCGGAGCACGGCGGCCGCCGCGGCGGAGCCGTCGCCATAGAGGCGATGGATGACGATGCCCGGCCGGAACGGGACGAAGGCGAGGTCGCGCCAGCCGCCGTCGAGCAGGTTCGGCAGGGCGATCACCGGCTCACACCTCCAGCGCCTCGAGGGTGGCGCCGACCGTGGCCGTCCAGCCGACGATCGCACCCTGGGCCCGCACCATCTCAAGGGTCGCCGCCTTGAACTGCGGGAAATAGCTTTCGGTCGCGTCCTCGACGAGGAGGCACTCGAAGCCGCGGTCGTTGGCCTCGCGCATGGTGGTCTGCACGCAGACCTCGGTGGTGACCCCGGCGATCAGCAGGTGGGTGGTACCCAGCTCGTCGAGATGGTCCTGGAGCTGGGTCCGGTAGAACGAGCCCTTGCCGGGCTTGTCGACCACGAACTCGCCCTTGGCCGGGGCGAGGTCGGCGATGATGTCCGCTCCGGGCTCACCGCGGATCAGGATCCGGCCCATCGGGCCCTGGTCGCCGATCCGCAGCGACGGCACGCCGCGCAGCCGCTTGGCCGGCGGGCAGTCGCTGAGGTCGGGGCTGTGGCACTCGCGGGTGTGGATGATCGGCAGGCCGGCCGCCCGGCAGCCCTCCAGCAGCCGCATCGTCGCCGGCACGATCGCCTGCAGCCGCGACACGTCGTTGCCCAGCGTGTCGCCGAAGCCGCCGGGCTCGAGGAAGTCACGCTGCATGTCGATGATCAGCAGCGCCGTCCGGTCGGCCGGAAAGGCGAACGGCGAGGGCAGGGCTCCGATGATCGCGGGCAACGGGGTGACCTCCGCGCTGGGGGCTCAGGGCAGGCCGGCGACGAAGTCGGCACTGTTGCTGACGGCACCGAACACGCCGCCCTGCATCTTCACCATCTGGATGGCGGCATCATGGTTCGAGCGCAGGGTGGCCCCGCAGCAGTCCTCGAGAATGACGCACTCGAAGCCGCGGTCGTTGGCCTCGCGCATCGTCGTGTGGACGCAGACGTCGGTGGTGATGCCGGTCAGCGCGATGTTGCGGATGCCGCGGGTGCGCAGGATCAGCTCGAGGTCGGTGGCGCAGAAGCTGCCCTTGCCCGGCTTGTCGATGACGATCTCGCCGGGCTCCGGCGCCAGCTCGGGGATGATCTCCCAGCCCGGCTCGCCACGGACGAGGATGCGGCCGCAGGGGCCCGGGTCGCCGATGCCGGCGCCGATCCGCTGCGAGCGCCAGCGCTTGTTCTCGGGCAGGTCGGCGAGGTCCGGGCGGTGGCCCTCGCGGGTGTGGATGATGTGGTAGCCCTTCTCGCGCATGGCGGCGAGCACCCGGCTGATCGGCCCGATCGGGGCGCGGGTCAGCGACAGGTCGTAGCCCATGCTGTCGACGTAGCCGCCCTTGCCGCAGAAGTCGGTCTGCATGTCGATGACGATCAGCGCCGTGTTGGCCGGGCGCAGGTCGCCGTCGTAGGGCCAGGGGTAGGGATCGGACTCGATGGTCGCCATGGCGGTCCCGTCAGAGGCATCGGGCTGCCCAGCAGTTGAGCAAGCGGCGTGCCATTGGCCGCCCGGGCTTGCCCGGGAACGCGCCCAGGCGTCTTCTGCCCAACAAGCCCGCAGCCGCTGGCGCCTGCGCGGGCAGATTCGTGCCGGCGCCCTTGCCGGAGCGCATGGGGCATGCCGATTGCAGGAGCAGCACCGTCAACGCCCGGAGCCACCATGCCCGATCCCTTGTCCCTGAGTGTCGCCCAGCTGCGGGCCGCCTGCATCGCCGGCTCGGTGACGCCCACGGCCGTCGTCGAGGCGGTGCTCGCCCGCAATGCCGAGGTCGGCGATCCGGCGATCTGGATCACCGCCCCGGACGCGGCCGCGCTGCGGCGGCGCGCCGCCGAGCTCGAGGCGTTGCCGACAGGGGCTCGTTCGTTGCTGCCCCTGTTCGGCATCCCCTTCGCGGTGAAGGACAACATCGACGTCGCCGGCATGCCGACGACGGCCGCCTGCCCGGGCTTCGCCTACAGCCCGGACCGCAATTCGGTCGTCGTTCAGCGCCTGCTCGACGCCGGCGCCATCGCCGTCGGCAAGACCAACCTCGACCAGTTCGCCACGGGCCTGGTCGGCGTCCGCTCGGCCTACGGCGTGCCGCGCAACGCCTTCGATGCGCGCTATGTCCCCGGCGGCTCGAGCTCCGGGTCGGCCATCGCCGTGGCGCGCGGGCTGGCGATGTTCGCGCTGGGCACCGACACCGCCGGCTCGGGCCGGGTCCCGGCAGGCTTCAACAACCTCGTCGGGCTCAAGCCCAGCCGCGGGATTCTCTCGAACGAGGGCGTCGTCCCCGCCTGCCGCTCGCTCGACTGCGTCTCGATCTTCGCCCGCAGCGCCGAGGATGCACGCGCCGCCTTCGAAGCGGCGGTCGGCTCGACCGCGCAAGAGCCGTACGGACGGCCGTTCGCCGCAGCTTCGCTGCCGGGCTGGACGGGGCTTCGCGTCGGCGTCCCGACCGAGCCCGAGTTCTTCGGCGATGCCGGCTATGCCCGCCTCTATGCCGGTGCGGTCGAGCGGGCGCGGGCGCTGGGGGCCACGGTCGTCGCCGTCGACTTCGCGCCCTTCGCCGAGATCGCGGCCTCGCTCTACGCCGGCCCCTGGGTCGCCGAGCGCTACGCCGCGGTCGGCGACTACATCGCGGCCAATCCGGACGCCGTGCATCCGACCACGCGCCGGATCATCGGCGGTGCTGCCGGGATGCTGGCGAGCGACGCCTTCAAGGCGATGTACCGGCACGAGACGCTGCGGCGGCGCTGCGATGCGATCCTCGCCGGGATCGACGTGCTGCTGGTGCCCACGGCGCCCACCATCCCGACGCTGGCCGACCTCGAGGCCGACCCGCTGGGCCCGAACACCCGGCTCGGCACCTACACCAACTTCGTCAACCTGCTCGACCTCGCCGCCATCGCCGTGCCGGCCGGCTTCCGCGACGACGGCATGCCCTTCGGCGTGACGCTGATCGCGGCGCCGATGACCGACCTGTCGCTGCTGGAGCTGGGGGCCGCCTGGCAGGGAACGATCGAGCTGGCCGTCGTCGGCGCCCATCTCGAGGGCCAGCCGCTGCACCACGAGCTGGAAGGCGCGCCGCGCCTGCGCCGCACGACGACGGCCCCGACCTACCGGCTCTATGCGCTGAGCGGGACCCGGCCGCCGAAGCCCGGGATCGTCCGGGTCGAGTCCGGCGGTGCCGCCATCGAGGTCGAGACCTACGCGCTGACCGCCGAGGCCTTCGGGCGCTTCGTCGCCCGGGTGCCGCCGCCGCTCGCCATCGGCAGCCTCGAGCTCGCCGGCGGCAGCTGGGTCAAGGGCTTCGTCTGCGAGCCCGCGGCGCTGGCCGCCGCCGAGGACATCACCGCCTTCGGCGGCTGGCGAGCCTACCGTAAGGCCGCCGCCGGCGGCTGATCAGCGGCGGGCGTGCAGCGCCTCCGCACAGGCATCGAGGATCGCCTCGGCATCGAGCCGCAGCACGCCGTAGAGGTCCGGGATGTCGGCCGACTGGCCGAACGCCTCGACCCCCAGCGACCGCACCGGCCGCGCCCCGACCGAGCCCAGCCATGACAGCGTCAGGGGATGGCCGTCACAGATCGTGACCAGCGGCGCGTCGGGCGCCAGTTCGGCGAGCAGCGAAGCGGCGTGCGAGACATCGCCGCGGGCGCGCCAGTCGGCGTGCAGGCGGTCGGCCGAGGTGACGTTGAGGATGCCCAGCCCCGGCAGGTCGTCGGCCAGCTCTCCGGCGGCCTCCAGGACCTCCGGCGCCACGGTGCCGGTGAAGGCGATGGCGAGGTCGGCAGCACCTGACGGCCGTCGCAGCCAGTAGGCGCCGGCGAGGATCTGCTGGCGCAGCCGCTCGTCCAGCTCGCGCTCGGGTTGGGCGATCTGCCGGGTGGTCAGGCGCAGGTAGACCGAGCCGCCGTCCGGCGCCTGCAGGTGGCCGAAGGCCCAGCCCATGATCACCGCCAGCTCGTCGGCATAGGCCGGCTCGAAGTAGGTGAGGCCCGGCTGGCTCATGCCGACCAGCGGCGTGCCGATCGACTGGTGCGCCCCGCCTTCCGGCGCCAGCGACACGCCGGACGGGGTCGCCACCAGCAGGAAGCGCGCCCCCTGGTAGCAGGCGTAGATCAGGGCATCGAGGCCGCGGTTGATGAACGGGTCGTAGAGGGTACCCACCGGCAGCAGGCGTGCACCGAACACGTCGTGCGACAGGCCAAGCGCGGCGAGGGCCAGGAACAGGTTGTTCTCGGCGATGCCCAGCTCGACATGCTGGCCGGTGACGCTCTCGCGCCAGACGGTCGGCGAGGTGACCTGCTGGGCGCGGAAGACGTCCTCGTGCTCCTTGCGATTGAACACGCCGCGCCGGGTGACCCAGGCGCCGAGATTGGTCGAGACGGTGACGTCGGGCGAGGTGGTGACGAGGCGGTCGGCCAGCGGCAGGTCGCTCTTGGCGAGCTCGCCCATGATCCGGCCGAAGGCTTCCTGGGTGGAGCTTCGGCCGCTGGCACGGCCGGCCGGGAGGATCGCCGGCAGGGGCACGGGCTCGGCCTTGTGCTTCACCTCGCGCTGGCGCCACGGCACCTGCGCGATGAAGCCGTCGAGCGCCTCGCGCGGCAGGTCGAGCCCGGCATAGGGGCTCCATTCCTCGCCGTCGGGGATCGCCATGGCCGCCTTGAACGCCGCCATCTGGTCGGGGTTCATCAGCCCGGCATGGTTGTCCTTGTGGCCGGCGAAGGGCAGGCCGGCGCCCTTGACCGTGTAGGCGATGAAGCAGCGCGGCCGGTCGTCCTTGACGCCGTTGAAGGCATCGAGGACCGCCTCGATGTCGTGGCCGCCGAGGTTGGTCATCAGCCGGGCGAGCTGGGCGTCGTCGTGGCTGTCGAGGATCTGGCGGATCGCCGGGTTGCGGCCGAGGTCGCTCTCCAGATGCGCCCGCCAGGCGGCACCGCCCTTGAAGGTCAGGGCGCTGTAGAGGTCGTTCGGACAGGCGTCGATCCACTCGCGCAAGGCCTCGCCGCCCGGCCGGTCGAAGGCCGCCTGCAGGCGCTTGCCGTACTTGATGGTCACCACCTCCCAGCCGACGGTGGCGAAGAACTGCTCGATCTTCTGGAACAGCCGCTCCGGCACCACGCGGTCGAGGCTCTGGCGGTTGTAGTCGATCACCCACCAGAGATTGCGGACGTCGTACTTCCAGCCCTCCAGCAGGGCCTCGTAGACATTGCCCTCGTCGAGCTCGGCGTCGCCGACGATGGCGATCATCCGCCCGGGCGGCGCGTCGCTCGGCACCATGCCGTGCAGGCGGACATAGTCCTGGGTCAGCGAGGCGAAGAGGGTCATCGCCGCACCCAGGCCGACCGAGCCGGTCGAGAAGTCGACGCCCGGATGGTCCTTGGTGCGCGACGGATAGGACTGCGCCCCGCCGAGTGCGCGGAAGCGCTGCAGCCGCTCGACCGGCTCGAGGCCCAGGAGGTACTGGGCGGCGTGGTAGATCGGGCTGGCGTGCGGCTTGACCGCGACCCGGTCGCCGGGCCGCAGCACGTCGAACCACAGCGCCGTCATGATCGTCGCCACCGAGGCGCAGGACGCCTGGTGGCCGCCGACCTTCAGCTTGTCGCGCGAGGGCCGGACATGGTTGGCGTTGTGGATCGTCCAGCTCGACAGCCAGAGCAGCTTGCGCTCGATCGCCTGGAGCAGCGCCAGCCGCTCCCGCGTCGCCGCCGTCGCCTTGTCGATCACAGCCGCCATGCCTGCCCCCTCATGCCGCTCTGCGTTGTCTCAAGGTGTAGGCCGCATCGAGCGCCTGGCCAATGTCCGCCTGCAGGTCGGCGAGGGTTTCGAGCCCCACGGAAAGGCGCACCAGCCCGTCGGAAATGCCGAACTTGGCCCGCTCCTCGGCGGTGTAGGTCGAATGCGTCATGCTGGCCGGGTGCTGCACCAGCGATTCGGCATCGCCGAGGCTCACCGCGCGGACCACGAGGCGCAGCGCATCCATGAAGGCGAGGCCGGCCGCCATGCCGCCGTCGAGCTCGAAGGCGATCATCCCGCCGAAGGCCGCCATCTGCCGGCAGGCCAGCGCATGCTGCGGCGAGGCGGGCAGGCCGGGATAGTGGACGGCGGCGACGGCCGGATGCGCCTCCAGCTGATGGGCCACCGCGAGGGCGGAGCTGCAATGGCGCTGCATGCGCAGCTCCAGCGTCTTGAGGCCGCGCATCACGAGGAAGGCCTCGAACGGGCCGAGCACGGCGCCGGTCATGTCCTTCAGCCCGAACAGGCGGATCCGGCGGATCAGCTCGGCGCTGCCGACGACCGCGCCGGCCATCAAGTCGCCGTGCCCGCCCAGGTACTTGGTCGCGGAGTGGACAACGAGGTCGGCACCCAGCGCCAGCGGCCGCTGCAGCACCGGCGTGCAGTAGGTGTTGTCGACCATCACCAGGGCACCGTGCGCATGGGCGATGGCGCTAACGGCGGCGATGTCGACCAAGCGCATGTTCGGGTTGGCCGGAGTCTCGAAGTAGACCAGCCGGGTGTGGGGGCCGATCGCCTGCTCGAGGTTGGCGGGATCGGTGAGGTCGACATGGCGCACGCGCACGCCGAAGCGGCCGAGGCCGTGCTCCATGAACGCGAAGGTGCAGCCGTAGAGCGTGTGGTCGACGAGGATCTCGTCGCCGGGCGACACCAGGGTCCAGGCCGCGGCGGTGATTGCACCCATGCCGGACGCCGTCGCCAGCGCCGTCTCGCCACCCTCCAGCGCAGCCAGCTTGGCCTCGAGCAGGGCCACCGTCGGATTGCCGATGCGGGTGTAGATGTAGCCCTGCTCCTCGCCGCCGAAGCGCCGGCCGCCGCTGGCCCCGTCCGGGAAGGCGAAGGTCGAGGTCATGTAGACCGGCGGCGTCAGGGCGCCCTGGTGCGAGAGCGGATCGTAGCCGTGGTGGATGGCGCGGGTGGCGAGACCGAGGGCGGCGTCGGAGGACATGCAGGGCTCCCGTGGCTGACCGGCCAGCTTATGCCCCGGGGAGGCTGCGCATGTCCTTGCGAAGTGGGGCGGACAGCCGCAGTCTTGCGCAACAATCTGCCAGCCTCCGCCACATGGAGAGCAGATCATGCCGCCGACGCCTCTGGACGCGATCGATGTGCGAATCCTGCGCGAGCTGCAGGCCGACGGTCGGCTGAGCAACGTCGCCCTTGCGGAGCGTGTCGGGCTGTCGCCGTCGCCCTGCCTGCGTCGGGTGCGCCGGCTCGAGGAGGACGGCGTGATCGCCGGCTATCGGGCGCTGCTCGACCGGACCAAAGTCGGCCTGGGCCTGACCGCTTTCGTCGCGATCCGCATCGAGGCGCATCATGACGAGCGCGCGGCCGAAGTGCAGGAGGCCCTGCGGGCGATGCCCGAGGTCGTCGCCTGTCACCTCGTCTCAGGCGAGGCGGACTTCCTGCTCGAGGTCGTCCTGCCGGACCTCGCCGCCTACGAGCGCCTGCTGCTCGGCCGGCTGCTGAAGCTGCCGGGGGTGAGGGACATCCGCACGAGCTTCGCCATGCGGCAGGTCAAGCCCGCCGCGGCGCTGCCCCTCGATCAACTGGGCTAAGGCTCAGGCGGCGGCCCGCCCGCGGGCCATCTCCAGCAGGGCACCCTCCCGCGCCGGCACGATCGGGGCGAAGTCCTGGTGAGCGATCCACTCCGGCCGGGTCGGCTTGCGGATGTGGTTCGAGACCGCGCACAGGGTCAGGTAGACGATCTTGCGCGGGTAGGGCGTGATGTTCGGCGGCGAGGCGTGGACCAGGTTGCCGTGGAACATCAGCACGCCGCCGGGCCGGCCGGTGGGCGCCACGATGGGAGCCGCCTCGGCGAGCCTGGACACGGTCGCGTTGTCGAGCGTCCACAAGGGGTAGGAGGTCGTCGCCCGGTCGTGGCCGGCGGCCAGTACGCCCTGCTTGTGCGAGCGCGGGATCAGCATCAGCGGGCCGTTGATGGCCATGACCTCGTCGAGGAACACGGCGATGTTCATCGCCCGGGCCTCGGGCATGCCGTCGTCGCGGGCCCAGGTGCCGTAATCCTGGTGCCACTGCCAGACCTCGCCGTCGAACGGCGCCTTGGCGTTGATCTTGAACTGGTGCATGTACACCGGCTCGCCGAACAGCTGCTGCACCGGCTCGACGAGGCGGGCGTCACGGCCGAGCAGGCCGAAGGCGGCGTTGTAGGTGTGCGCGGCAAAGGCCGTCCGCGGCGCTCCCGACTTCTCGCGCCAGACTTCCTGGCGATCGGTCCGGTAGATGCCTTCCGCCTCGCGGCGAAGCAGCGCCACCTCCTCCTCGCTGAACGCACCCGGCAGGAACAGGTAGCCGAGGTCGTCGAACTCGCGGAGCTGGGCGTCGGTAAGCTTCATGGCACGGCCTCCCGAAGAGATTGCGGGAACTATAGGTCAGCCATGCCGGCGCGGCCACCGCCGGGCGCGGCATGGCGCTTGTGCGGGTACGGCGCACGGGTCTAAGCCGCGAGGACGTCCAGGGGGGAGAGCGACGATGGCCGAGCAGCAGGCGACCACTCCGGCGGCGGCACCCGCCGAGCCCTTGCCGATGGAGGTCGAGCCCGCCTCGTTCCTCGTGGCCCTCGAGACCCTGGCGCCGGCGGGCAGGCGATGAGCGGCGATCCGGTCCTTCAGCTGTCGCTGGTCGAGGCGGCGCGGGCGATCCGCGAGCGCAAGCTGTCCTCCGTCGAGGCGACGAAGGCGAGCCTCGCCGCGCTCGAGAGCCGCGGTCCCCGCTACGTCGCCGTGGCCGGCCTGACGCCTGAGAAGGCGCTCGAGGACGCCGCCGCCTGCGACGCCGACCTCAGGCGCGGCCATCTGCGCGGTCCGCTGCACGGCGTGCCGATGGCGCACAAGGACATGTTCTACCGGGCCGGCCGGCCGTGCGAGTGCGGCACCCGGATCCGCAAGGGCTGGCTGCCCGACACGACGGCAACGGCGCTGGCGCGGCTGGACGCCGCCGGTGCCGTCGACCTCGGCCGCCTCAACATGGTGGAGTGGGCGCTCGGCATCACCGGCCACAACGCCATCACCGGGACGCCGCGCAATCCCTGGAACACCGACCACATCACCGGCGGCTCGTCGAGCGGCCCGGTCGTCTCGGTGGCGGCACGGCTGACCTACGCGTCGCTCGGCTCGGACACCGGCGGCTCGATCCGCTTCCCGGCCGGCTGCACCGGGCTGGTCGGCATCAAGCCGACCTACGGGCGGGTCAGCCGCTTCGGCGCCATGCCGCTGTCGCCGTCGCTCGACCATGTCGGACCGCTGACCCGCACGGTCGAGGACGCGGCCCTGCTGCTGCAGGTCATCGCCGGGCAGGATGCGAACGACCCGACGACCTCGTCCCGGCCCGTGCCCGACTATGTCGGTGCCCTGGCCGGCGACATCCGCGGCCTGCGCATCGCCGTGCCGCGCCGCCACGAGGTCGAGGTCGATGCCGAGGTGCAGCGGCTGCTCGACGCCAGCCTGGACACGCTGCGCCGCCTCGGCGCCAGCCTGGTACCGGTCGACCTGCCGAGCTTCGCGCCCATGAACCTGTGGCGGCGGCAGATCATGACCGCCGAGGCGGCCTCGATCCACCGGCCGTGGCTGACCGGCCCGAAGCGGGCCGAGTACACGCCGACGACGCTGGCCCGCATGCTGCCCGGCCTCGAGGTGTCGGCGGTCGACTATCTGGACGGATTGCGGGCGCGGGCGGTCGAGCTCGACCGCTTCGTCAAGGCGGCGCTGACCGAGGCCGATGTCGTCCACATGCCGGTGCTGGCGACGCCGGTGCCGCGGATCGACGAGACCGAGATCGACGGTCATCCCGACTGGGTGGCGATGATCAACCGCCTCGGCTGGTTCATGGGGCCGGCCAACTATCTGGGCCTGCCCGCCATCGCCGTGCCGGTCGGCCTGACCGCCAACGGCCTGCCCAACGCCATGCAGCTCGTCGGCCGGCCGTTCGACGAGGCGACGCTGCTGCGCGCCGCCCTGGCCTTCGAGCGCGAGACCGGCTTCCCGCGGCAGGCGCCGCCGGCTTGATCTTCCGACAGCCCGCCGGAAGGCCATGAAGCTTCCGGCGCTTTCCGGCGAGCTGCGCGGGATCCTGCTGGTCCTGTCGGCCATGGCCATGTTCGGGCTCATGGACGGGATCAGCAAGCTGCTGACCGGCCACTATCCGCCGACCCAGATCCTGTTCCTGCGCTACCTGCTGTCGATCCCGGTGGCGGTGCTGCTGGCGTCGCGGATCGGCCTGCGCACCGCGCTGCACACCCACCGGCCGTTCTTCCAGCTTGCCCGCGTGGTCATCATCGTCGTCGAGATGGTGCTGGTGCTGTTCGCCTACCGGCTGATGCCGCTGGCCAACGCCCATGCCATTTTCGCGGCCACGCCCCTGATCGTCGTGGCCCTGTCGGTCCCGGTGCTCGGCGAGAAGGTCGGCCTGCGCCGCTGGATCGCCGTGCTGATCGGTTTCGTCGGCGTGCTGATCGCGGTGCGCCCGGGCCCGGACATGCTGACCAGCGGCGCCATCCCGACGCTGATCGCCACCGGGCTCTATGCCGTCTACCAGCTGATGACCCGGATCGTGACGCGGGTCGACCGCGCCGAGACGACCTTCCTGATCCAGATCGTCGCCGGGACCGCGCTGCAGGCGCCGTTCGTGCCCTTCGTCTGGGTCGACCCGACGCCGATGCACTGGCCGCTGTTCGCCGCGATCGCGGCCCTGGGCGCGGTCAGTCACCTGATGCTCATCCATGCCCTGCAGGCCGCGCCGGCGGCGGTCGTCCAGCCCTTCACCTACTCGATGCTGCTGTGGGCGACGCTGGTCGGCTGGCTGTTCTTCGGCGACCTGCCGGACGCCTGGACGATCAGCGGCGGCGCGCTCGTCGTCGCGGCCGGCCTTTACGCCGCCGTCCGCGAACAGCGCTTGCGGAACGAGGAGCGATCCGCTTTGTCTGCCGCGGATTCCCGGGGGGCCACATGAGCAACGAGCCGTTCGTCGTGATTGCGGAGGTGAAGGTCAGGCCCGGCGAACGTGCGCGGTTCCTGCAGCTCGCGCGCCAGCACGCCGCCAACACCCGCGGCAACGAGCCCGGCTGTCGCCAGTTCGACGTCACCCTGCCCGCCAACGATCCCGACAGCGTGGTGTTCTACGAGGTCTTCGAGAGCGCCGCCGCCTTCGAGGAGCACAAGGGCTCGGCGCACCTCGCCTGGTTCCGCGAGCAGACCAAGGACCTCGTCGTCGACCGCAGCCTGCGCGAGCTTGCCCGGGTGGCGGAAGGCGAGGGGGCGTCGGCGCGCAAGGTGCTGGTGGCGGTGCATCACCTGCGCACCCGCAAGCACCTGCTGCAGCCGCTGGTCGACGCCGGCTACCAGCTGACCTTCAACGAGTCGGGCAAGACCTACAGCGAGGCCGAGCTGATCGCGGCGCTGCCCGGCCATGCGGCGACCATCGCCAGCCAGGAGCCCTACAACGAGCGCGTGCTGAGTACCGCCCCGCAGCTCCGGCTCGTGGCCCGCATGGGGGTCGGCTGGGACCAGGTCGACGTTCCGGCGGCGACCCGGCACGGGGTCGCCGTGGCCATGGCCTTCGGCACCAACCACGAGGCCGTCGCCGACATGGCCTTCACGCTGATGGCGGCGGTCTCGCACCGGATCATCGACTACGACCGGCGGGTGCGGACCGGCGGCTGGGGCAGCTTCTTCCACGGCCGCCTGCAGGGTACCACCGTCGGCCTGGTCGGCTTCGGCCGCATCGGCCGGGCCCTGACCCGGCGCTGCCAGGGCTTCGCCATGGACGTGCTGGTGCACGACCCGGTGATGGACGCCGAGACCGTGTCGCGCCTCGGCTGCAGGCTGGTGGGTCTCGAGGAGCTGCTGCAGCAGAGCGACTTCGTCTCGCTGCACGCGCCGCTGACCCCGGAGACGGCCAAGCTGATCGATGCCCGCCGGCTGGCCCTCATGAAGCCGTCGGCCTACCTCATCAACACCGCCCGCGGCGGCCTGATCGACGAGGCCGCACTGGTCGCGGCGCTCAAGGAGAAGCGGATCGCCGGCGCCGGGCTCGACGTCTTCGCCACCGAGCCGCCTCCCAAGGGATCGCCGCTGCTGGAACTGGACAATGTCGTGCTGGCGCCCCATGTGGCGGGGGTCAGCGACTGGGCCGTCGAGGTGATGGTCCGCCGCTGCGTCGAGACGATCATCGAGTTCGGTCGCGGCAACGATCCCGGGCCGGGCCTCGTCCTCAATCCGGAAGTGCTGGGCAAGCGATGAAGGAATCGGGCGCGCGTCGCGCTCCACAGCCGGTGGCGCAGCGGGCGGCGATCGCCGCCGGCCGGCGCGAGCAGGGACCCCGCGGCGTGCCGATCCACGGTGCCGACGGCTTTGCCGCGATGCGCCGAGCCGGCCGCCTCGCCGCCGAGACGCTCGACTACATCACGCCCTTCGTCGTGCCCGGCGTGAGCACCGGCGAGCTCGACCGGCTGATCGACTCGTTCATGCGCCGCCATGGCGGCATCCCGGCGACGCTGGGCTACAAGGGCTATCCCAAGAGCTGCTGCATCTCGGTCAACCATGTCGTCAACCACGGCATCCCGAGCGACGACAAGCGGCTGATGGCCGAGGACATCGCCAACATCGACGTCACCGTCATCCTCGACGGCTGGTACGGCGACACCAGCCGCATGTACGTCGTCGGCGGGACGACCTCGATCAAGCGGCAGAAGCTGGTCGACGTGACCTTCGAGTCGATGTGGGCCGGCATCCGCGCCGTGCGCCCGGGCGCCACGCTGGGCGATGTCGGGCACGCCATCCAGCGGGTCGCCGAGGCCGCCCGCTTCTCGGTGGTCCGCGACTTCGTCGGCCACGGCGTCGGGCTGAACTTCCACGAGGCGCCGGAGGTCCGCCACTTCGGCCGTCCGGGCGAGGGCATGAGCCTGCGGCCGGGCATGATCTTCACCATCGAGCCGATGATCAATGCCGGCCGCTTCGAGGTGAAGATCCTCAGCGACGGCTGGACCACGGTGACCAAGGACCGCGAGCCCTCGGCCCAGTTCGAGCACACCGTCGGCGTCACCGAGGATGGCGTCGAGGTCTTCACGCTGTCGCCGGCAGGCCTCGACCGGCCGCCCTACGCGGTCGTTTCCCCGGCCTGATCGGCGCTCAGCCGCCGACGATGCGGTTCCGGCCCGACGACTTGGCGTCGTAGAGCGCGGCGTCGGCGCGGCCGATGGCCGGCTCGATCGAGGTCTCGGCCGGCAGCAGCTCGGCGTAGCCGATGCTCACCGTCAGCCGCAGCGAACGCTCGCCCTGGCCCCTGGGTGCGCCGTCGACCGAGGCGCGCAGGCGCTCGGCCAGCCGCTTCGCCCCGGGCGGGTCGGTGTCGGGCAGCAGCGCCAGGAACTCCTCGCCGCCCCATCGTGCCAGCAGGTCGCCAGCGCGCAGCCGCGCCGAGCAGGCCCGTGCCAGATCCTGCAGCACCGCATCGCCGGCGGCATGGCCCAGCGCATCGTTGACGAGCTTGAAGCGATCGACGTCGACCAGCAGCACCGAAAGCCGGCGCTTGTGGCGGCGGGCGCGGGCGATCTCGATGTCGGCCAGCTCGAGCAGCCTTCGCCGGTTGAGCAGACCGGTCAGCGGATCGGTATGCGCCGCGGCCAGCAGCTCGGCGGCCCGCGCCTCGGCCTGCTCGGCGCGGCGCACGGCCTCGAGCAGCCGGGCCTCGGCGGCACGGCGTGCCCCGTCGTGCGCCAGCGCGCGCTCACGGAGCGCGTCGCACGCGGCCAGCAACCGGTGGCGCTCGGACAGCGCCGACGAGGCCACGGCATCGGCACCGTCGCGCAGCCACAGGGCCACTGCGGTATCGCCCGACGGCAGCGGGCTCGACGCGAGGCGAAGATCGGCGCCGTCCAGCAGCGCCAGCGTGACCTGCGCCGCACGGCGGAACTGCAGGTCGACCAGCCACGCCTCGATCTCGTCGGGATGGGTCCGCAAGTGACCCTGCAGCGCCGCCATGCGCAGGGCCGGCACCAGCGGCAGGCCGCGCTCGCCCTCGAGGCCGATCCGGCGCAGCAGCCACGCGGCGTGCTCGCCAAGCTCGCGCAGGCGGAGCTTGCGGTCGAGCAGCGCCACGCCGCCCGGCGGCTCGTCGGCGCGGGATTCAGCTGACTGCCATAGCGACCAGAACCCGTCGCCCATGACGTCCGACCCAGGCAAGCCTGACCGCATGTCGTTAACCGATGGTTGTGCGGATCACGCCAACGTTTTCGACGCTGAAAGTGTGCCGGCTATTCCGTCCTTCTACCCGGACACGAAGATTCTTTTTTGCCTGGCGGCCTCACATCCCGGGGTAGTTCGGGCCGCCGCCGCCCTCGGGCGTCTGCCAGTCGATGTTCTGGGTGGGGTCCTTGATGTCGCACGTCTTGCAGTGGACGCAGTTCTGCGCGTTGATCTGCAGGCGTCGGCCACCGGCGCCGTCGTCGACGAACTCGTAGACCCCGGCCGGGCAATAGCGCTGCTCCGGACCCGCGTACTCGGCGAGGTTGATCCGCGTCGCGACGCCGGGGTCGCGCAGGACCAGGTGGCAGGGCTGGTCCTCCTCGTGGTTGGTGTTGCTGATGAACACCGAGGAGAGCCGGTCGAACGTCACCTTGCCGTCGGGCTTCGGATAGGCGATCGGCGCCGCATCCTTCGCCTTGGCCAGCGACTCATGGTCGGCATGGTGGCCCATCGTCCAGGGCGCCTTGCCCTTGAACAGGTAGGTGTCGACCGCCGAGTAGGCCAGCGCCGGGAACAGGCCCCAGCGGAACGACGGGCGGATGTTGCGCACCCGGTAGAGCTCATCCCAGAGCCAGCTGGCCTTCAGCAGGTCGGGATAGCCCTCGAGCACCGGCCGCTCCGCCCCGCCGGCCAGCGCCGCGAAGGCCGCCTCGGCGGCGACCATGCCCGACTTCATCGCGGTGTGGGTGCCCTTGATCTTCGGCACGTTGAGGAACCCGGCGCTGTCGCCGATCAGGGCGCCGCCCGGGAACACCAGCTTCGGCAGCGACTGGAAGCCGCCCTCCGACAGGGCCCTGGCACCGTAGGCGAGGCGGCGACCGCCCTCGAAGATCGGGCGGATGTCGGGATGCGTCTTGAAGCGCTGCATCTCCTCGAACGGCGACAGGTAGGGATTGCGGTAGTCGAGGCCGACGACGAAGCCGACCGAGACCTGCCGGTCCCTCATGTGATACAGCCACGATCCGCCGTAAGTGGCTGAATCCATGGGCCAGCCGATCGTGTGGACGATCTTGCCGGGATGGCTCTGGGCGGCGTCGACCTCCCACAGCTCCTTGACGCCCAGCCCGTAGGTCTGCGGCTGGACGCCATCGCGCAGGCCGAACCTCGCCATCAGCTGCTTGGCCAGCGAGCCGCGGCAACCCTCGCCGAACAGGGTGAGCTTGCCGTGCAGCTCCATGCCGGGCTGGAAGTTCGGGCCCTCGCTGCCGTCCTTCTGCCGGCCCATGTCGCCGGTGGCGACGCCCATCACCCGGCCCTGCTCGTCGTAGAGCACCTCGGCGGCGGCGAAGCCCGGGTAGATCTCGACGCCCAGCGCCTCGGCTTCCTGCGCCAGCCAGCGGCACAGATTGCCGAGGCTGATGATGTAGTTGCCGTGGTTGCGCATGGTCGGCGGCGTGGGCAGGCGCCAGGAACGGGTCGCCGTGAGGTAGAGGAAGAAGTCCTCGCCGGCCGGGGTGTCGAGCGGCGCGCCGCGGTCGCGCCAATCGGGAAAGAGCTCATCGAGCGAGCGCGGCTCGAGGCAGGCGCCGCTCAGGATGTGCGCCCCGACCTCCGAGCCCTTCTCGAGGATGCAGACGGTGAGCTCGTGGCCCTTCTCGGCGCTCAGCTGCTTCAGGCGGATGGCCGCCGCCAGGCCGGCGGGTCCGGCCCCGACGATCACCACGTCGTACTCCATCGCCTCGCGCTGCATCGTCCCACCCGTCGCCTGAACGCGTCGTCGCGGTTACCACACGGGCAGGGTCACGGCCAGACGAGCGGGCCGCGCAGCAGGAGGTGCCCGGCCAGCAGGACGGCCGCGACCAGCCCCAGCGAGGCAACCAGCGGGCCGCGGAACGGTGCCGGCCCCAGCGCCGAAAGCACGGGCACGCGACCGACGAGTCCCGGCCACAGCAGGACCATGCCGAAGAACGCGAAGATGCCGAAGCCGAGGCGCCGGACCCAGAGCGTCAGTGCTTCGCCGCCGGCCGCGGTCCCGGCGAGCTCCGCCAGCGGCACGTCGCCGGCGGCAGCGAGGAGCACGTCAGCGCCGCCGGCAGCCGGCCACGGCACGACCCGACCATCGCGAACGCCTCCCACGACCGTCACCGTACCGACAGGCACGACGCCCATGCGGATGCGCACATCGCCAATCTGCGGGTCTGTCGCCGAGCCCGTGCGCCAGCCGGACCCGTCGGCAACGAGCCGCAGCCCGGCCACTTCGCGGTCGCGGACGGGGTCGGGTAGCGGCTGCGTCGCGGCGAAGCGGTCGAGCACAACCTGGTCCAGCCGCAGCGCACCGAGCTGCGCATCCCCGGGATAGGCCCGCGCGCTGGCGAGCGGCAGCCGGCCGGGATTGACCGGAGCCCGGTAGGCGAAGCGCGAGGAATCGATGGCCTCCTGCGACCAGACCTTCCGGTGATGGATCGAACGCCGGTCGCCGCTGCCCTCGGTGCGCTCCTCCCACTGGTACATCTCGACGGTCCGGTCGAGGCGCAGCGCCTCGGCGCCGACATCGAGTGCCGGATCGATCGCGGGTCCGGCGATCGTGGCGCGGCCGACGAGGCGCAGCAGGCGATCTTCCGGCAGGTCGGGGTCCGACGGATCGGCGTCGACGGCTTCTGTTGCGGCCGCCGCGAAGGCATCGAGCTGACGGCCCTCGTGCCATTCGCCGGCCAGCAGGGCGGCGATCGCCAGCAGCAGGACGGCAAGCCCGACGAGGGTACGGACGGGGTTGGCGCGCACGGGCTCCGCCGGCATGGTTCGCTCCGCCAGCAATGCCGCAGGGAACGCCGCGTGATCCAGCCCCTCGATGCGCCGCGGCTCCGCGAGGCCGTCGATCGCCTCGCCGAGCGGGACTCGCAGATCGCCGCGGCACTCGCCGGCATCGGCTATCCCGAGCCCCGCATCCGCGAACCCGGCTTCGCCACGCTGCTCGAGATCGTCGTGGCGCAGCAGGTCTCGACCCATGCCGCGGCGGCGATCTGGCGACGGTTCCGCGATCGTCTCGGCGGCACGATCGTGCCGGCGGGGGTGCTCGGGCTGACCGACGAGGACTTCCGCGCCGCCGGCTTCAGCCGCCGCAAGGTCGAGTACGCCCGTGCCCTCGCCGAGGCCGTAGTCAGCGGCCGCTTTCCGGTGGCGGCACTTCCCGCCATGGACGACGCCGCCATCGTCTCGGCCATCGCCGCGCAGCGCGGCTTCGGACCGTGGAGTGCCGAAGTCTACTGCCTGTTCGCGCTCGGCCGGATCGACTGCCTGCCGGCCGACGACCTCGCCCTGCAGGTCGCGGCACAGCGGCTCAAGGTCCTGCCGGCCCGTCCTGACGGCAAGGCGCTGCGAGAACTGGCGCAGAGCTGGCGTCCGTGGCGCGGGGCGGCGGCGCTTTTCCTGTGGCACTACTATCGGCGGGCCACGCTCGACCATTGAGCGGCGGTCGCTGACCGGCCGCGGAGGGCCCCGAAAACTTGTAAGCCCCTGGGCGGTCTGCTAGATCAGCGGCGTCGCGGGACCGCTCCGTCCCGACCCCGATCCGCCCGTCGAGACCCTGCCGGAAAGCGTCATCTTGGCCGCTTCGAACCTGCCGCGCCCGTTCGAGATCGTCCCGATCGAGGAGGAGATGAAGCGCTCCTACCTCGACTACGCGATGAGCGTGATCGTGAGCCGGGCGCTGCCGGACGTCCGCGACGGGCTCAAGCCGGTGCAGCGGCGCATCCTCTACGCCATGCGCGAGGCCGGCTACGACTTCAACAAGCCGCCGCGCAAGTCGGCCCGCATCGTCGGCGACGTGATGGGCAAGTACCATCCGCACGGCGACAGCGCGATCTACGACGCCATGGTCCGCATGGCCCAGGACTTCGTGATGCGCGTGGCGCTGATCGACGGCCAGGGCAATTTCGGCTCGATGGACGGCGATGCGCCGGCGGCCATGCGCTACACCGAGGCCCGGCTCGCCCGCGCCGCCGACGCGCTGCTCGCCGACTACGACAAGGACACGGTCGACTTCCGGCCGAACTACGACGACAGCGACCGCGAGCCCGTGGTCCTGCCGGCGCAGTTTCCCAACCTGCTGGTCAACGGCGCCGGCGGCATCGCCGTCGGCATGGCGACCAACATCCCGCCGCACAATCCGGTCGAGATCATCGACGCGGCGCTCAGGCTGGTCGACGAGCCCGACCTCGAGGTCACCGACCTCGCCGAGATCGTCCAGGGACCGGACTTCCCGACCGGCGGCATCATCCTCGGCCGCCACGGCATCCTCGAGGCCTACGCCACCGGCCGCGGGACGGTGATCGTCCGCGGCAAGAGCCACGTCGAGGAGATCCGCAAGGAACGCCAGGCCATCGTCGTCACCGAGGTGCCCTACCTCGTCAACAAGGGCCGGATGGTCGAGCGCATCTCCGAGGTGGTGCGCGAGAAGCGGATCGAGGGCATCGCCGAGGTCCGCGACGAGTCCGACCGTCAGGGCATTCGCGTCGTCGTCGAGCTGAAGCGCGACATCGATCCCGAGGTGGTCCTCAACCAGCTGCACAAGTTCACGCAGCTGCAGACCAGCTTCGGCATCAACATGGTGGCGCTGATCGGCGGCCGCCCCGAGCTGCTCGACCTCAAGCGGATGCTGGTGGCCTTCCTCGAGTTCCGCGAGGAGGTGATCACCCGGCGCTCGGCCTTCGACCTCGCAAGGGCGCGCGAGCGCGCCCACATCCTGCTGGGCCTGGCCGTCGCCGTCGCCAACATCGACGAGGTCATCGCCCTGATCCGCAACGCGCCCGATCCGGCGACGGCGCGGGCCGAGCTGATGGCGCGGACCTGGCCCGCCGCCGAGATCCGGCCGTTCCTCGCCCTGGTCGAGGACGTCACCGCCGAGGCGGTGCCGCAGGCGGACGGGACCTACCGGCTAAGCGAGGAGCAGGCCAAGGCCATCCTCGAGCTGCGCCTGCAGCGGCTGACCGCGCTCGAGCGCGACCGGATCAGCGCCGAGCTCGGCGAGATCGCCAAGCGCATCGAGGAGCTGCTGCACATCCTACGCTCGCGCGAGCGCCTGCTCGAGGTCGTCAAGGAGGAGCTGGAGGCGGTCAAGCAGCAGCTGGCCAGCCCGCGGCGGACCGCCATCGACCTCGACGCCGACATCGACTTCGACATCGAGGAGCTGATCCAGCGCGAGGACATGGTCGTCACCGTGACCCACCTCGGCTACATCAAGCGGGTCCCGCTCAGCACCTTCCGCATGCAGGGCCGTGGCGGCCGCGGCCGGGCCGGCATGAAGACGCACGACGACGACGCCGTGACCCGCGTCCTCGTCGCCAGCACCCACACGCCGGTGCTGTTCTTCTCGTCGCTGGGGCGGGTCTACAAGCTCAAGGTCTACAAGCTGCCGCTCGGCCAGCCGCAGTCGCGCGGCCGCTCGATGGCCAACCTCTTCCCGCACATGGCTGAGGGCGAGTCGATCACGGCGGTCCTGCCGCTGCCCGAGGACGAGGCGCGCTGGGCCGAGCTCAGCGTGTTCTTCGCCACCGCGGGCGGCCGCGTCCGCCGCAACGAGCTGGCCGACTTCGTCCGCGTCCCGACCCAGGGCAAGATCGCCATGGGCCTCGACGAGGGCGACCGCCTGGTCGGCGTCGACGTCTGCGACGACAGCCACGACATCCTGCTGGCCTCGGCCGGCGGCAAGGCCGTCCGCTTCCCGGTGTCGGCGGTGCGCGTCTTCCAGTCCCGCGCCTCGGAAGGCGTGCGCGGCATGGAGCTGGCCGACGGCGACCATGTGATCTCGATGTCGGTGCTCGACCATGTCGAGCTGGCGATCGAGGAGCGCGAGGAATATCTCCGCTACGCCGGCGCCCGGCGCCGCGCGGCCGGCGAGAACGGCGAGGTCGCCGAGGGTGAGGGCGCCGAGCCCTACGAGCCGAAGCTGCTCGGTCCCGAGCGCCTGGCCGAGCTGCAGGCCGGCGAGCAGATGATCCTCGCCGTCACCGCCAACGGCTACGGCAAGCGGACCTCGGCCTACGACTACCGCGTCACCAACCGCGGCACCCAGGGCATCATCAACATCGACACCTCCGAGCGGAACGGCTCGGTGGTGGCGAGCTTTCCCGTCGCCGAGACCGACCAGATCATGCTGGTCAGCGACAAGGGGCAGACCATCCGCATGGCGGTGCACGACATCCGCATCACCGGCCGCGGCAGCCAGGGCGTCACCCTGTTCCGCACCGGCGAGGACGAGCACGTGGTCTCGGCCGTGCGCCTGGCCGAATCCGAGGGCGGCGAGACCGGCGACCATGGCGAGGACGCGAACGGCGCCGACGCCGACTGAGGCGGCCCCGCAGGTCCCGCGTCAGCCTGCCGCCATGCTGCAACGCAGCGGGGGCATGGTCTAGCGGACCGCGTCCGCCTATGGTCGCGCCCGCCGCGAGCCGCTCCAGGGGCCATCGATGAACAGGCAGCGTGTCGGCGTCTATCCGGGCACCTTCGACCCGATTCACAACGGCCATCTCGACGTCATCCGCCGGGCGACGGTGCTCGTCGACCGGCTGATCATCGCGGTCGCCATCAATGCCGGGAAGGACCCGCTCTTCCCGCTGGCCGACCGGGCCCGCATGGTCGAGAGCGACATCAACGCGCTGATGGCGGCCAATGCCCACAACGGCGCCATCGTCGAGGTCGTGCCGTTCGAGACGCTGCTCGTGCATTTCGCGCTCGAGCAAGGGGCCGACGTGATCATCCGCGGCCTGCGCGCCGTATCGGACTTCGAGTACGAGTTCCAGATGGCGGCCAACAACCGCCGCCTCAGCAGCAAGATCGAGACCGTGTTCCTGATGGCCTCCGAGACCAACCAGTTCATCTCCTCGCGCTTCGTGAAGGAGATCCACGCGCTGGGCGGCGACGTCTCCAGCTTCGTCTCGCCGCAGGTGCTGCAGCGGCTGGAGAAGCGGCGCGGCCGCGCCTGACCCCATGGCTGCCGTCCTCGACCTGGCCTGGGGCTGGCCGGTGACCCTGGTGCTGCTGGTGCTGGCCTATGTCCTCGCCGCCCGGGGTCGTGTCGGCCTGGCGCTGCTCGTCTGGCTGCCGTCGCTCTGGCAGGCCGTGCGCCTGCTCGACCCCGTGGTCGGCCCGACGCCGCCGGCCGGCTGGGTGCAGGCGATGCTCTACCTGCAGTCGGCCCTGCTGGCGCTGGGTGCGCCGATGCTGGCGACCATCGCGGTCAAGCGGAAGGCCCGGACCGGCAGCGGCGGGGCAGGGGCCTAGCGTCCGGCCGTCGGCAGGCGCTCGGGACCGGCCGCCGGCTCGAGGCAGCCCGCACCGTCGCAGCCTTGCGCCTTCTCCGGCGCCAGCGCGGCGGCGACCTCGGCGAGGGTGGCCTGAACCTTGCCGGTGATCTCGCGCAGCCCGGCCATCAGGCCGATGCCGACGCAGGCGGTGACGAGGGCGTACTCGATCTTGCTCAACAGGGTCTCCCGGCCAACCTCTGGCGGGGCGAGGAGAGCAGGGCGACGTTGACGCCCGGTTAAGGTTAACGGGACGGCGCGCGCCGGCGCCGCTGCGGCAGGGAACGATGCGCGTCGCCGAGTTCGACTTCGAGCTGCCGAAGGAACTGATCGCCCAGGCGCCGGCCGCGCCGCGCGACAGTGCCCGCCTGCTGCGGATCGGCCTCGGTCTGGCACTGCACACCATGCTCGACCTGCCGGACCTGCTGCGGCCCGGCGACCTCCTCGTGGTCAACGACACGAAGGTCCTGCCGACGCGGTTTCGAGCCGGAAGGATCGAGGTCACGCTGGTCGAGGCCGCCGGCCCCGATCGCTGGCTCGCCTTTGCGAAGCCGGGCAAGGCGCTGCGCGTCGGCGACAGGATCGAGCTGGCCCAGGGCCTCGCTGCCGGCGTGGCGGAGAAGCAGGCGGACGGGCGCGTGCTGCTGGTCTTCGACCTTGGCGGCGATGCGCTCCTGGCCGCGATCGAACGGCACGGCGCGATGCCGCTGCCCCCCTACATCCGTCGGCCCGATGGGTTCCTGGGCAACGACCGGGCCGACTACCAGACCCTGTTCGCCGCCGTGCCGGGTGCCGTCGCCGCCCCAACCGCCGGCCTGCACTTCACCGACCGGCTGCTGGCGGCGCTGGATTCGCGCGGGATCGCCCGGGTGCCGGTGACCCTGCATGTCGGCATGGGCACCTTCGCCCCGGTCCGCGTCGAGGATACCCGCGACCACGTCATGCACGTCGAGCGCTACCACGTGCCCGTGGCCACGGCCGCGGCCATCGCCGCCACCCGCGCCGCCGGCGGTCGCATCGTCGCGGTCGGCACGACCGCCCTGCGCACGCTGGAATCGGCCGCGGACGAGGCCGGCGCGATCCGTGCCGGCTCCGGCGAGACCGGGATCTTCATCACCCCCGGCTGGCGCTTCCGCTCGGCCGACCTGCTGCTGACCAACTTCCACCTGCCGCGCTCGACGCTGTTCATGCTGGTCTGCGCCTTCGGCGGGACCGGGCGGCTGAAGGAGGCCTACGCCCACGCGGTGGCGGAGCGCCTGCGGTTCTTCTCCTACGGCGACGGCTGCCTGATCGAGCGGGACGATGGCGCGGCGTTCACTTGCCGCTAGCCCGTCGCCGGACGCATGGTACGCGCCGCTTTCGAACGATGAAGGAGAGGGCCCATGGCCGATCTGGTCGCGATCGTCTACCCGGACGAGTTCCGTGCTGCCGAGGTGATGCTGGCGCTGCGCCGCATGCAGAAGGAATACCTCGTCGACCTGCAGGACGCCTGCGTCGTCACCCACGGCAAGGCCGACGGCAAGGTGAAGCTCGAGCAGGCGGTCAACCTGACCGCGTCCGGTGCCATGGGCGGGGCGCTGTGGGGCACCCTGGTCGGCCTGATCTTCCTCAATCCGCTGGTCGGCGCCGCGGTCGGTGCCGCCGCCGGGGCCATCGGCGGCAAGCTCAGCGACTACGGCATCCGCGACGACTTCATGAAGGAGCTGGGCGAGAAGATGCAGCCCGGCAGCTCGGCGATCTTCATGATGATCCGCAAGGCGACCTACGACAAGGTCGAGCCCGAGCTCGCCGCCTTCGGCGGCCACGTGCTCTACAGCAACCTGAGCAAGGACGAGGAGGACAAGCTCAACGCCATCCTCGCCGGCAACCCGCCGGCGGCGGCGGCCCCGGCCGCTTGAGCCTGCGCTTCGAGCTCCTGGCCGCGGACGGCAACGCCCGCCGCGGCCGCCTGCACACGGCCCACGGGACGGTGGAGACACCGGTCTTCATGCCCGTGGGCACGGCCGCCACCGTCAAGGCGCAGACCGTCGAGATGGTGGCGGCGACGGGTGCGCGGATCGTGCTGGGCAACACCTACCACCTGATGCTGCGGCCGACGGCGGAACGGGTCGCGCGGCTCGGCGGGCTGCACGCCTTCATGCGCTGGCCCGGACCGATCCTCACCGACAGCGGCGGCTTCCAGGTCATGTCGCTGGGGGCCCTGCGCAAGCTCACCGAGCATGGCGTGACCTTCGCCTCGCACCTCGACGGCAGCCGCCACGAGCTGACGCCCGAGCGCTCGGTCGAGATCCAGGACCTGCTGGATTCGACCATCACCATGCAGCTCGACGAATGCCTGAAGCTGCCGGCCCCCGAGGCCGAGGTCCGCCGGGCGATGGAGCTGTCGCTGCGCTGGGCCGCGCGCAGCAAGGCGGCATTCCGCCGGCGCGAGGGCTACGGCCTGTTCGGCATCGTCCAGGGCGGCACCGATCCGGCGCTGCGGCTGGCGTCCGCCGCCGGCCTGCAGGACATCGGCTTCGACGGCTACGCGGTCGGCGGCCTCGCCGTCGGCGAGCCGCAGGCGGCGATGTTCGCCACGCTGGACGTCACCTGCCCGGCGCTGCCGGCGGACCGCCCACGCTACCTGATGGGCGTCGGCAAGCCCTCGGACCTGGTCGGTGCCGTCGCCCGTGGTGTCGACATGTTCGACTGTGTTCTGCCGACCCGCTCGGGCCGCACCGGCCAGGCCTTCACCCGCCGCGGGGCGGTGAACCTCAAGAACGCCCGGCATGCCGACGACCCGCGCCCGCTCGACCCGGCGAGCGACTGCCCGGCCGCCCGCGACTACAGCCGCGCCTATCTGCACCACCTCGTCCGCTCGGGCGAGATCCTCGGCGCCATGCTGCTGACCTGGAACAATCTCTGGTTCTACCAGGACCTGATGCGGCGCATGCAGGCGGCCATCGCGGCGGGCCGCTTCGCCGCGTTCGAGGCCGAATTCGCCGCCGAGCAGGGGCTCGGCGACATTCCGGCACTGGCCGCATGAGCGCCGTCGTTCCCACGCTCCGCGTCGCCCGCCCGACCAACGACCTCGAGGCGCAGGTCCGCTTCTACCGGGATGCGGTCGGACTGGAGGAGCTCTACCGGTTCGCCGGTCATGGCGGGTTCGACGGGGTCATGCTCGGCTACCCGAACGCACCCTGGCATCTCGAGCTGACGGTGGCGCACGGCCATGTCGCACCGCGGGCGCCGACGCCCGACCACCTGCTCGTGCTGTACCTGCCCGATCGGCAGCAGTGGGCGGCGGCCGTGGCCCGCCTGCAGGTCCATGGCCACGCGCTGGTGCCTTCGTTCAATCCGTTCTGGGATGCCAGCGGGTTGACCTTCGAGGACCCGGACGGCTACCGGATCGTCCTGCAGAATGCGGCGTGGACCCGGTGAGCCGGGACCGCGACCGCCTGGGCCGGGCCACGGGGAGGGCGCCGGCCGGCACCCGGGGAGCAGCGTGAAGGTCCTGGTCGTCGCCGACATCCACTACAGCCTGCGCCAGTTCGACTGGCTGCTGCAGCAGGGGCCGCGCTACGACGTCGTCATCATCGCCGGCGACCTGCTCGACCTCGCCGCCCATGTCGACATGGACACCCAGGTCGTCGTGGTGAACAAGTACCTGGCCAAGCTCGCGACCCTGGTCCCGGTCGTGGTCAGCAGCGGCAACCACGACCTCGATTCCCGCGACGCCGCCGGCGAGCGGGTCGCCGCCTGGATGCAGGACCTGCGCTACGAGGGGATCAGCATCGACGGCGACCATGTCCGCCTGCCCGGGGCCCTGATCACCGTCTGCCCGTGGTGGGACGGCCCGATCGCCCGCGAGGCGCTGGAGAAGCTGCTGCGCGAGACGCATCGCCCCGAGGACGGTCCGTGGATCTGGATCCACCACGGGCCACCGTCGGGCAGCCCGGTGAGCTGGACCGGCAAGGCCGACGCCGGCGACAGCAACCTGACCGAGCTGATCGGCCGCTGGGGCCCGGACTTCGTGCTCAGCGGGCACATCCACGACTCGCCCTTTCGCCGCGGCGGCAGCTGGGTCGACCGGGTCGGGCGGGCCTGGGTGTTCAATCCCGGCCGGCAGATCGGCCCCTACCCGGCCTTCATCGAGCTCGACCTCGCCGCCCGCACCGCCACCTGGATCTCGCTGGCGGGCCAGGAGGACAAGGCGCTGGACGACGCCGCGGTCAGCCCTTCGCCCGCGCCGCCAGTGTCGTCGGCACCCGGTTGAGCAGTGTTTCCATCACCTCGTCGATCATCGCGAGGTGGGTGCCGCTGTCGGCGAACTGCGACTTGACGTCGACCAGGTAGCGGGTCGCGGCGTTGAGCCGGTGGGCGACGACGGCGGCGACGTAGGCGAGCATCGGCGGCTGCGCCATCAGCACCGCCGCGGCATTCTCGACGATCCGGCAGCGCAGCGGCGTCAGCGCCACCACGTCGGCGGTGTGCGGCACGTCGAGCAGCAGCGACATCTCGCCGAACACCGAGCCCGGCTGGCGGATGCGCGTGATCGTCACCCCGTCGCGGACCACGGCCAAGGTCCCCTCCTCGAGGAAGATGAGCTTGCCGCTGCGGGTACCGCTGGCCAGCAGCGTCTCGCCCTGCGGAAACTCGCGGATCGGGATGGCGTCGAGGTAGTCGGAGACCGATTCGAGCACGCACAACCTCCGGATGCCGCCGTGCGACGGTTGTCCGACAACTCCCCTAGCCGTCATCGACCGCCTTCGCAACCGCAGCAGGCCGTCGCTTGACGCCCGCCGGGCCTTGCCGGATATGCGGGGTCCATCCCGCACACGGGGCGCTTAGCTCAATCGGCAGAGCAGCGGACTTTTAATCCGTAGGTTCCGGGTTCGAGTCCCGGAGCGCCCACCATAGAATCAACGACTTAGCGGAAATCCACCCTAAGCGACCCCTTGTTGGGTAACACCTTGGGTAACAGCGCGGGGTGTTCTCTGCCCGATGCCGAGGTCATTCACGGAGTCCTATGCCCCGCGGCCGGCGGCTTCACCTCGACCTCGTAGCCCTCGGCCAACAGCCGCGCGACAACGCACTCGGCAACCGGCCGGAGCTCATGGATGGACGGACCCCAGCCAGTCGGCCGCTTGCCGGGCGTCGGCAGCCTGTGCCGCTGCTCAGCCAGGACGGCGGCGATGGCGTCCACGAGGTCGCTACGGCTTCGCCTCATGGCATAAGCTATCCAGAACGTACAGAGAACGCCAGCTTCCAGCCCTGCGCGCATAGCGCTCATGCCAAGCGTGCTCCTAGCCGAAGAGTCGACGAGGTCGCGTCACCTTGAGCAACTTGACACCATGGCCATTGCACGGCGCGGACCAGGGGTCCGGCTGGACATGATGGGTGATGACGCGACCGGATCTGCGGCGGACGGCGAGTGACAACGGTCGCCTAACGTCGCGCGGCGCCAGCCGCATTCCAGGTCGCGATTAGCCCCCGCAGGATCGCTGTGACCGAGCCCAGCGTGAGGGAACTCAGCGGTTGCGCGCTCACCGAAGGGGAGCCCAAGCGATGCTCTATGACGTTCGCGTCGGCTTGGCTGTCGTTGAGAAACACGACCGGGGCGCGTCCAGCTACGAGCCCAAGCAACCTCTCGGCGGCCGGCAATGGCCATCCATCGACGATGCTAAGATCAATCACGACAGCAGCTGGCTTAGCCCCGATGACGGCCTCCCCCAGCGCGGCCTCATCTGCAACGCCTATGACCAGAAGGCGGGGGTCGGTCTTCAAATCACCGAGTTGGCCTATCCCGTTGCCGTGTTGCACGAGCGCCACGACCGGCACGGTGTCCGCCGCCTTGCCGTCCAAACTCGTGGCGTTGTTTGAGGGCGAAGTTTGCATTGGCTGTCGCCGGGCGTTCCTCTTCTCGCCGACCACGCTATCGAAAATTCGTGCCTACGGGAAGCGGTCGTTGTACTTCTCTCCGTACATGAGCGAAAGCTGGTGATACAAAATCCGAGGTTTGTCAGGATTTTACGAGAACATCCTGACAAATGACCTGCGGAAGCCGGTGCGCGTTGGGACAGCTCACCTAATAATTGAACTCGCCGTCCCTTCCTCTTACGTTCCGGCACTCTGAGCGGCGTGCAGGAATTTCCTCAACGTTTGGGCAGGCGTCAGGTACGTGTGATGGACTCCATCGGACCACCCACGCAGATCCACGTTTCGGTTGGGCTTACCACTCTGCTGAGCTTCGCATCGACGAGGCCCGCAATCGTGGCCGACTCGCTGCTCCGTCGTTTCGGCTCCATAAACAGCCTGCTCGGTGCGGACGTCGCGAGCCTCGTTGCTACGCCGGATGTCACTCAGGAAGTGGCGCATCTGCTGAAGGCCGCACTCGACGTTGCTGCTGCCGCCCTGGCGGAGAAGTCACGCGGGCGGCAGGTGTTGGGATCCTTCACTGCCGTCCATGACTATCTAAAGCTCCGCCTGCAGGGGGAGCAGGTTCGAGTTGCCCGTCTGCTGTGCTTGGACACCAGGCATGGGCTCATCCGAGACGAGGAGATCGCGAGAGGCACAGCAACCGAACTGACCCTTTACCCTAGGGAGATCGCGCGCGCCGCCCTGTTGGAGCATGCGTCCGCCATCATCGTCGTCGAAGGCAGCCCAAGCGCCACCTTTTCTCCGAGCGCTCGGGACGTGGCCAACGCGAAGGCCATCAGAGCGTCCCTGTCGACGCTGGACATCGCCTTTCACGACTATATGGTCCTGGCTGGTGGCAAGGCCTACAGTTATCGAACCGCGAGGCTCCTGAGGGACTAGCATCTCGCCCTGTGGCGCGCTGATCTCATCAGTCAAGGCGTACTTCTTTGCCAAACTTGACGCTTGTGTAACCATGCGCACCAATGATCAGATGGTCGTGAAGGGCAATATCGAAGCTACGCAGGGCTGCTTCGATTAGAGATGTCATTTCGATATCTGCTCTCGACGGTGCCGGAACGCCGCTCGGGTGATTGTGCGCCAGCAGCACGGCATGCGCATCGTAACTCACCGCGAGGCGAGCCAGTGCGGACGGAGCGAGGGGGCAGTGGTCCACCGTGCCTTTTGAGATCGGCGCGAAGGCAAAAACGCCGAGATCACGGTCGAGGAAGTAGGCCACGCAATGCTCCACCGGACGGAGACGGAGGTGGCGGTAGGCGGCGACGTACAGCGTCGCTGGATCTCGCAAGGGAGCCGAAAGGGCCTCCCTTGCCAGGGCGTCTGCCAGCACATTGGTCGCGGTTAGCAGCTCCCTCACGCGCCACGAGAGGCAGGTGAGGTGTGCTAGGTCGCTAGCCTCGGCACGTATCACAGCGGCCACCGTTCCAAAACGGTCGAGGAGGCGTTCCGCGTCTCGGCTGGCCTCGGTAGTCACGCAACTCAGCAGCCGAATCAGAAGCGCTTTCGCTCTGTCGCCCGAACCATCCTCTCCAGGCACTGACACCTCCGACTGCAACTTCAGTCTGCGAGAACCCTTGCCGGCAAGGGGGCGTCGGATAGAGACCATAACCTAAAGCTGAGCAACGCCGATATATTTCTCCCAAACGGGGGGACAGGGCGGATTACGCCACGCTTCCGGTGTTATCGACTTCGCACCCAGGTGACTGGCTTCCGCACCCTCATCAACCGCGCCTGCCGGCGGGCCTCCGAGCGGAACTTCCGGCGGCGGATCATGTCATGCAGACTTACAGTCCTCCGCCGGGTCATCGTCCTCGAAGTCCTCCTCGGCCGCACCGAGTGCGGCGAGCTTGTCCAACAGCCACGGGTGAGCGACGAACTCGAACCGGAGCACCGGCAGTCCGCGCCGGTCGTGGCCGATCACGTCGGCGTTCTCGACCAGATGCAGGAGGATTGCGTGTAGGATCGCGGGATGCTCCAGGTTGATGAACTCGGGGGTGACGATCACAGCGGCCATACGCCGCAGGATCGCCCGGGATGGTTAGCGAAGCGTTATCGGCGCTGCCGGCAGTAGGCGGGGAAGGGCAGGCTAGCGGCGATGGTCTGCTCGGCCTCGGCGTAGCGTCCGCGGCTGTACCGCGGGCAGTCCCTCGCCAGCCCGGCCCAACCCGGCCTTCCACGCCCTTGCCCTGACCCCGCCGGAGCGCTCCATTCGTCACGAGCACGGGAGCGCACCCCATGGGCCATGACGAGCCGGACGCCATCCGCCGCCGCCTGCGGCAGGCCTTTCTCGAGGACGATGCGACGGCGCTGGGCCGGCTGCTCGGCGGGCTGGCGCTCGACGCCCCGGCGCGGCGGCGGATCGAGGTCGCGGCCGGGACGCTGGTGGCCGAGCTGCGCAGCCGCGGCCGGCCGGGGCTCATGGAGACCTTCCTCGCCGAGTACGGCCTGTCGACCGAGGAGGGTGTCGCGCTGATGTGCCTCGCCGAGGCGCTGCTGCGGGTGCCCGACACGCCGACCATCGACGCGCTGATCCGCGACAAGGTCGCCGCCGCCGACTGGAGCCGGCATCTCGGCGAGAGCAGCTCGCCGCTCGTCAACGCCTCGACCTGGGCGCTGATGCTGACCGGCAAGGTGCTGGGCGAGAAGGACACCGCCGGCTGGGACATCACCGGCGCCACGCGGCGGCTGATCGGCCGCGCCGGCGAGCCGGTGGTGCGCGGCGCCATCGCCCAGGCGATGCGCGTGCTCGGCCACCAGTTCGTGCTCGGGCGCAACATCGACGAGGCGCTGGGCCGGGCCGCGGCGCTGGAGGAGCGCGGCTACACCTACTCCTACGACATGCTGGGCGAGGCCGCCCGCACCGCCGCCGACGCGCAGCGCTACTTCCTCGCCTACTCGAAGGCGATCGCCGCCATCGCCGAGCGCTGCGCCGGCGGCGACGTCCGCGCCAACCCCGGCATCTCGGTCAAGCTGTCGGCCCTGCACCCGCGCTACGAGCAGGGCCAGCGGCAGCGCGTGCTGGACGAGCTGGTGCCGCGGGTGATGGCGCTGGCGCTGCACGCCCGCAACGCCGGCATGGGCTTCAACATCGACGCCGAGGAGGCCGACCGGCTCGACCTCTCGCTGGATGTCATCGAGGCGGTGCTGCGCACCCGCGACCTGCACGGCTGGGACGGCTTCGGCATCGTCGTCCAGGCCTACGGCAAGCGGGCCATGCCGGTGCTCGACTGGCTGCACGCGCTGGCCGGGACGCTGGACCGCCGGCTGATGGTCCGGCTGGTCAAGGGCGCCTACTGGGACACCGAGATCAAGCTCGCCCAGGTGCAGGGGCTGGCCGGCTACCCGGTGTTCAGCCGCAAGGTCGCGACCGACGTCTCCTACCTCGCCTGCGCCGAGCGGCTGCTGGCACTGACCGACCGCATCTACCCGCAGTTCGCCACCCACAACGCCCATTCGGTGTGCGCCATCCTCGAGATGGCGGGCGGGCGCGACGACTTCGAGTTCCAGCGCCTGCACGGCATGGGCGAGATGCTGCACGAGCGTGTCCGCCAGAAGCACGGCCGGCGCTGCCGCATCTACGCGCCGGTCGGCGTCCACGAGGACCTGCTGGCCTACCTCGTGCGCCGCCTGCTCGAGAACGGCGCCAACAGCTCCTTCGTCAACCAGCTGCTCGACGACGACATCCCGGTGGAGCAGGTGGTGCGCGACCCGGTCGACGCCGCCCGCGAGCTGGACCCGGTCGCCAACCCGCGCATCCCGCTGCCCGCCGATCTCTACGGGCCGGAACGGCGCAACGCCCGCGGCTGGTCGCTGAACGATCCGCCGACGCTGGCCGCCCTCGACCGGGCGATGGCGCCGTTCCACGCGCACCGCTGGCAGGCGGCACCGGTGGTCGGCGGCCGGGCGCTCGACGGCGAGCCGCTGCCGGTCACCAACCCCGCGGACCGCCGCGATGTCGTGGGTACGGTGATCGAGGCCTCGCCGTCGCACGTCGAGCAGGCGCTGGCCCGGGCCGCCGCCGCCGCACCGGCGTGGACCGCCATGCCGGTCGCCGGCCGTGCCGCCATCCTCGAGCGTGCCGCCGGTCTTTACGAGGACCATGCCGCCGAGCTGATGGCGCTGGCGACGCGCGAGGCCGGCAAGACCCGGCCCGATGCCGTGGCCGAGCTGCGCGAGGCGGTCGACTTCCTGCGCTACTACGCCGCCCGGGCCCGGCGCGACGGCGAGCTGGCGGGCAGGGGGGTCTTCGCCTGCATCTCGCCCTGGAACTTCCCGCTGGCGATCTTCACGGGCCAGGTCGCGGCGGCGCTGGTCGCCGGCAACGCGGTGCTGGCCAAGCCCGCCGAGCAGACCCCGCTGATCGCCGCCCGCGCCGTCGCGCTGCTGCACGAGGCCGGCGTGCCCGGCGACGTGCTGGCGCTGCTGCCCGGCGACGGTGCCGCCGTCGGCGGCCGGCTGACCGCCGATCCGCGGGTCGACGGCGTCTGCTTCACCGGCTCGACCGAAACCGCGCGGCGCATCGAGCGGGCCATGGCCGCGCACCTCGCCCCGGATGCACCGCTGATCGCCGAGACCGGCGGCATCAACGCGATGATCGTCGATTCGACGGCCCTGCCGGAGCAGGCGGTGCGCGACATCCTCGCTTCCGCCTTCCAGAGCGCCGGACAGCGCTGCTCGGCGCTGCGCCTGCTCTGCGTCCAGGAGGAGGTGGCGGTGCCGATGCTGCGCATGCTGGAGGGCGCCATGGACGAGCTGCGGCTGGGCGATCCGTGGGCGCTCGCCACCGACGTCGGCCCGGTCATCGACGAGGCCGCGCGCAGCGACATCCTCGCCCATTGCCGGGCGCTCGACGGCAAGGGGCGGCTGATCCACGCGCTGCCGGCCGGACGCCAGCTCGAGCATGGCAGCTTCGTGCCCCCGGCGGTGTTCCGGCTCGACAGCGTCGACGAGCTCGAGCGCGAGGTGTTCGGCCCGGTCCTGCACGTCGCCACCTTCCGCTCCGGGCAGCTGACGAAGCTGGTCGACCGGCTCAACGCCAAGGGCTACGGCCTGACGCTCGGCATCCACAGCCGGGTCGACGGCCGCGTCCGGCAGATCACCGAGCGCGCCCGCGTCGGCAACATCTACGTCAACCGCAACCAGATCGGTGCCGTGGTCGGCGTCCAGCCGTTCGGCGGCGAGGGCCTCTCCGGCACCGGCCCGAAGGCCGGTGGTCCGCACTATCTGCGCCGCTTCGCCCGCAGCGAGCGGCCGGTGGCCGGTACGGCAGTCCCGTCGACCCGCACCATCCTGGATGCGAAAGCCGTGCCGACGCGCACCGCGATCGATGCGTGGGACCGCCGCCACGATCGCCTGCGCCTCCTGCGACGCGCCGTCGCCGCCTGCAGTCCGGAGCTCGCCTCCCGGCTGACGCCGGCACTGGACCGCCTTCCGGCCGCGCTGCCGGTGGTCGAGACGCTGCCCGGCCCCGCCGGCGAGAGCAACCGGCTGTCGCTGCACGGCCGCGGGATCGTCCTGTGCCTCGGCCTCGGCGACGCGCTGGTGGCGGAGCAGGCCCTGGTGGCGCTGGCCGCCGGCAACGGCGTGCTCGCGGCCGGCGGGCCGATGACCGAGGAGTTTCTCGCCCGCCTGGGCCAGCCGGCGGTCGCTTCCGGCTTCGCCTGGGACGGTGACATCGCCAGCCTTGCCGTCGACCGCGCCGACGTCGCAGCCATCGCCCTCGTCGCCGGGGACGAGCCGCTTCGCCGACTGCGCCACCGCCTCGCCGGGCTGGGCGGTCCGCTCGTCCGGTTGGTCGTCACCACGCCGGCGCTCGCCGACCTGTCGGTCGAACGCACGCTGTCCGTCGATGTCACGGCGGCCGGCGGCAATGTGGCGCTGCTGGCGGCCGAGGCCGCCTGATGCTGGCCGGTCCCAGTCGGGGCGGCGCGGCAGCCCAGAATCTGCAGGCACCTGATCACGCGAACATGGCCGGACCGCTAATCTGTCGGGCAACGACGGAGGAGCGACGCGTTCTTGGGGAATATGCCAGATGCGCGAGCAAGGCAGCCATTGTACTTGCCAATTTGGCGATTGCTTCAACCATTTTGTGAGCAACAGGCGACAACCGATTGCCTGTGCAATCTACGCCCAATAGTTGACCGACTCGAGAGCGGTATGTAACTCTAAGGTTGTAAATGTGTCCCAATAAACGGGCAATGCGATGATTATTCAAGGGTCGGCCGCCGACAACTCGCTGGCCGGTACGACCACTGCGGATACCATCTTCGGTGGAGCTGGAAACGACAGGGTTTATGGCGCAGCGGCGGCCGACTACCTCGACGGCGGAACCGGCAACGACTCGGTGTACGGCGGAAATGGAATCGACCGGATTTATGGCGGGAACGGTACGGATACTGTGGATGGCGGCTTCGGAAACGATACCGTCTTCGGAGGGCTCGGGGTCGACACGCTGCTCGGTCTGGACGGCAACGATACGTTGATTGGCGACGCCGGAAGCGATCAGGCGTTCGGGGGACTCGGCAACGATAGCCTGTCCGGAGGCGACGGCAACGACACGCTCAACGGCGACGGCAGCAACGACAAGGTCGATGGCGGGAATGGCAGCGATGCGGTTCTCGGAGGCAACGGCAACGATGTGCTTACGGGTGGTGCCGACAGCGGCAGCGATCGCCAGTTCGGTGGCGATGGCAACGACACGCTGAGTGACGATCTCGGCAACGACCTGCTCGACGGTGGAAGCGGCGACGATTCGCTGCTCGGAGGCAATGGCAACGATGTTCTGTCTGGCGGCGCCGGCATCGGAAACGACCGGCTGTTCGGGGGAGCCGGTACCGACACGCTGAGCGACGATGAGGGTAACGATACCCTCGATGGCGGAAACGGCGACGATTCCCTGCGGGGAGGCAACGGCAGCGACACGTTGATCGGGGGCACCGGATCCGGGAACGACCGCCTCTTCGGCGGCAATGGCAATGATGCGCTGACGGATGACCTGGGCGACGACACCCTGGACGGTGGCGCCGGGAACGACGAGTTGTCCGCAGGCAATGGCAGCGACACGCTGCTCGGTGGTCTCGGCGAGGGCAATGACCGGCTGTTCGGGGGCGACGGCAACGACGCCCTGACCGACGATGTTGGTGACGATCTCATCGATGGCGGGAATGGCGCCGACTCGTTGCTCGCGGGCAGCGGGAACGACTCCCTGTTCGGTGGAGGCGGCAATGACGGGCTGGCCGGCGATTTCGGTAGCGACACGCTGTACGGCGGACTCGGTGACGACACGATCGTGGCCGGGCAGGGCAGCGACACGCTGTTCGGCGGCGGCGGCGGCGTTGATGTCGTCGCATTCCAAGGCGCCTCGTCCGAGTATTCAGTCTCGACGATCGGTGGCGTGACCACCGTCATCGACCTGAACTCGACCACCGGTGTCGATGAGGGAACCGACCGCATCGAAGAGGTCGATCAGTTGAGGTTCGCCGATGGCACGATCGTCGTCGGCAATGTGCCGCCGGCCACACCCGTGGATGCGGATACGGCGGACAACTCGGTCAGCGAGGCGGCTCCCGGCGGCGCCGCAGCCGGTGTCACCGCTTTCGCCGCCGACACCGATTCGGTCGTCTACAGCTTGGTCAATAGCGCGGGAGGACGGTTCCAGATCGACGCCGACACGGGCGTGGTGACGGTCGCTGCGGGTGCCAGCTTCGACTTCGAAATGGCTGCCAGCCATCTCATCCGGGTGCGGGCCACGGATGCAGGCGGGCTGACTTCCGAGGCCGATTTCACGATCGGCGTCACGAACGAGAACGAACCGCCCGGCCCCATCTTCGATGCCGACCGCGACCTGAACGAGGTTTTCAGCAACGCAGCAGCCGGCACTTCCGTCGGCGTACGGGCAGGCGGGCTCGACCCGGACGGCGACGCCTTGTCGTACGTCCTCCTCGACGACGCGGACGGGCGGTTCGCCATCGATCCCCTTACCGGGACGGTCGTCGTGGCGTCAGGGGCGAGCCTTGCCGCCGGCGAGTACACCGTCACCGTTCGGAGTACGTCGGCCGGCAACCTGTCGTCGCAGCAGGACTTCTCGATCAGTGTGCTGGACAATCCGCCGGCGACTGGCGAGCGGCTGGCCTTCCGCGGCTACGACGACCTTCACGGCTTTCAGTTGTGGGTCGGCGACGCGGATAGCGTGCACCGGGTCGTCCTCAATCCGAACGGCAATGCCAATCCAGGCGAGCTGACGGCTGTCGGCAGCTTCCTCTATCTTTCGGCAAACGACGGCACCGACAGCGAGATCTGGCGCTACGACGGAACGACGGCGACCGAGATCGAGATCGCCCCGGGACCGGTCAGCGCCAATCCGGGCTGGCTGACGGTGATGGGTACGTCGCTTTACTTTCAGGCGAATGGCGGAGCAAGTACCGGCACGGAACTCTGGCGCGTGGACGGCGCCCAGACGACCGAGATCGTCATCGCTCCCGGTGCGGCCAGCTCGCGACCGGTCGAGCTTACCGTCATCGGCGATCAACTCTACTTCCGCGCCTTTGATGGAACGGATACGGAACTCTGGCGGTACGACGGTACAAGTGCCGAGAAGGTGGAGATCGCATCCGGCAGTGCAAGCTCGACGCCAACCGAGCTTGCCCGTGCAGGCGACGAGCTTTTCTTTCGTGCCTTCGATGGCACGGATACCGAGCTCTGGCGCTATGACGGCAGTGTCGCCACCCAGATCGAGATTGCCCCGGGCGCCGCCTCGGGCTCGCCGGCGGAGATCACTGCCGTTGGCGACAACGTGTATTTCCGTGCCTGGAACGGTACGGATCTCGAGCTTTGGCGCTATGGATCGTCCGGCCTGGCGAGGATCGAGATCGCGCCGGGATCGCTCGGCTCGACGCCACGTGATCTCGTGGCGGTCGGCAGCACGCTCTACCTGTCTGCCTCGAACGGGACCCAGACCGAGCTGTGGCGCGTCGACGGCACGACGGCCGAGATGATCGACGTGCGATCCGGGGCGCTTGGGTCGAATCCCGGCGAGTTGCTGGCCGTCGGCAATGCCCTCTTCTTCGCCGCTACTGACGATCACGGCCGCGAGCTTTGGCGCCTGGAAGGAAGCAGCCTCCAGCGGATCGAGATCGCGCCAGGGCCGATCGGGTCCACGCCGACGGAACTCACGGTCTTCGGTGATCAGCTATTGTTCCGCGCAACCAATGGCAATCTCGATGGCCTTTGGCGGTATGACGGCACCCAGGCCGTTCTCTATGAGATCAACCCGTTTGCCGCATCGTCCGACCCTGCCGGCTTCACGTCGCTCGGCGACAGTGTCTATTTCTCGGCATTCGACGGCGTCGAGCGGGAACTCTGGCGTCTAGCGGACGGCGCCGTCGCCGAGATCGAAATGCGGACCGGTACGCTTGGCTCTCAGCCGACAGAAATGGTGGGCGTCGGCGCGAGTCTGTTCTTCAGCGCACGCGGCGGCAATGGCGTAGAACTCTGGAAGCTCGCCAACGGGGTGCTTGACGAGATCGATGTCCACCCGGGCGCCGGCAGTTCGACGCCGAGCGAGCTGACGGCTGTCGGCAACGATCTCTACTTCAGGGCCTTTGACGGCACCGACGTCGGACTCTGGACGTATCACCAAGGAAGTCTCGCGAAGGTTGCCATCACGCCGGGTGTCTCGACCGACCCCGCCTCGCTTACCGCCGTCGGCAACAGCCTGTACTTCCGGGCATTCGATGGCATCGACCGGGAACTGTGGCGTTACGATGGTTCGGCCGCGACGAAGATCGGGATCGCCGCAGGCAGTGCAAGCAGCGATCCCGCCGAGCTGCTGGCAGTTGGACCGCTTCTCTACCTGCAGGCCTCGGACGGAACCGATACCGAGCTGTGGAAAGTCGACGGCGTCAATGCCTCGAAGATCAATGTCCTCTCCGGCTCCGGCAGCAGTGCACCGGAAGAGCTTACTGCCGTCGGCAATTCCATCTACTTTTCCGGTTTTGACGGCAGCGACCGGGAACTCTGGCGCTACGACGGTACGACGGTCAGCAACATTTCTCTTGGTGCCGGACTGACGGGCGCGGAGCCACACTGGCTTTCGGCCATGGGTGGCAGCCTCTTCTTCACGGCGAGCGACGGTACCGATGTCGAGCTGTGGCGCTGCGATGGCACGGTGACCACCAAGATTGAGGTGGCCCCCGGAACGGCGAGCTCCAGCCCCAGCCTGCTCACGGTCGTCGGCTCGGCGCTTTACTTCTCGGCGACCGTCAACGGCGAGACGGAGCTGTGGCGCTACGCGGACAGCGCTCTGGCGAAGATTGACGTCGCCTCCGGCTCGATCTCCAGCGACCCGGGCGAACTGCACGGCGACGGTGCCAGGCTGATCTTTTCTGCGACCGACGGCATCCACGGCAGGGAGATGTGGACTCTGGAGGGTGGAACGCTGCGCCGGTTCGACATCAATCTTTCCGGCGCCGACTACCAGCCCGACGACGTCACGGTGTGGGGGTAGGCAATGCGGAATCTTGGCGCCGCTGGGCACAGGAATCGCCTGTTGGCTTGTTGGCGACGGCTCTGGCTGGGCTTGGCTGTGTCGGTGGGGTTCGCCGTGGCGGCGAGTGCGGGCACGGCTGCACCGCTGACGGCCACCCCGCTGGCAATGATCGAACCCGGCGGCAACCGGGACGAGAATGTCGGCTCCGACGTCGTCACGATCGACATCGACGGCGACGGCAAGCTCGAGCTGCTGCAGTTCAGCGGCCACCGCCTCATCCGGCTGTTCAAGTTCGACACTGATCTGACCAGCTGGCGCAAGATCTGGGAAGTCTATGATCCGACCGGCCGGACGAACCGCGATCTTGCCCACCGGGATAAATGGGCGATTCTGGACATCGATGGCGATGGCAGCCAGGAGATCATTGGCTGCGCGAGCCAGAAAGGCCGCAAGACACGGCTGCTGGTTATCCGCAACAGCAGGACGGGAGCCATTATTCGGTCTCGCGATCTTCAGGACCCCAATACTGGTGAATGCAGGATCTCGGCGCAGCGTATGGTGGGCGGCAGCGGCGGGGTGATCATGATTGCCAGGCCCGGCTTGCCTGCCGATGGTTGCCTCTATGGGTTTCTGGATACGCTTTCGCGCGTTGCGGCCTTCAATCTTCGACTTGACTGGCTTTGGTCAAAATCGACTTGTGAGGCCGGCCATCACTTTCGACCCTTGGACGAGAACAAGGACGGTGTTGCCGAGGCGGTGGCGGTCGGCAAATATCTCGTCAATCGCTATGGCAATACCAAATGCATGTATCCCAACTGGGCATGGGATCATATCGACTCGGCGACCTACGCCGACATCGACGTGCGGCAACCTGGCCTCGAGTTTGCTACTGCCGGCGAGACCGGGATCAGGATGTACCGGGCTTCCACCTGCGAGCTGCTGTGGGAAATTCCGACGACGGAGCTCGAAAATCCGCAGTCGATATTTGTCGGCAGGATCGATCCGAGCGATCCCGACATGATGATCGTGATCGTTCGCGAGAGAGACAGGCCGCGGGCTTACCGGGTCGACCCGTTGAGCGGGCAGCTGCTGGGCGCCTTCGCGCTCGGCAGCGATATCAAGTGGACAGCGAACCTTGACGGTGTCGGCGCGCTCGAAGGCATCAGTGCTTTTGGCGAAGTCTACGACGGATTCGGCGAGAAGCGCCTGAGCAGAGCGTGGTACTGGGACCTCCAGACGCTCACGGCCGTAGAGCAGGCGCTGCCTGAAGGTGCCCAGTGGTCGTCGCGCTCGCTGACGGCGGATCTGGACGGTAACGGCCGGGATGAGCTGATCGTGTGGGGCCGTCAGCTGCTGGTCATCGGCCGGGTCTCGGCCGTCCCCTGAACGCCATCCCCGCCATGCGGTACCCGCGCTTGCGTCGCCGGAGCCGCCGCGCCTAAGACCGTGGCGGGGAGCCGGTTCGCCGCCGGCAAGCGGGGGGATGGGCGATGGCGCAGCCGGCAAGCTACCGGGCGATGTACACCTACGCCTGGGACCTGATCGACGAGGGCTTCGCCGCGGTCGCCGACCGCTTCCGCAGCGTCAACGCCAACACGGTGGCGCTGGCCACCTCCTACCACGCCGGCAAGTTCATCCGCCCGCACGGCCGCAGCGGCAAGGTCTACTTCCCCGAGGACGGGACCATCTATTTCCGCCACCGTCCGGAGCGCTACGGGCGGGTCACCCCGCTTCCGAACGCGCTGCTCAAGGAGATCGACCCGCTGGCCGAGCTGGCCCGGGTCGCACCCGACCTGCGCCGGACCGGCTGGATCGTCTGCTGCCACAACACGCCGCTGGGCCAGCTGCATCCGGAGCTGATCGCCCGCAACTGCTTCGGCGACGGCTTCATCTACAGCCTGAACCCGGCCCATCCCGACGTCCGCGCCTACATCGTGGCGCTCTGCCGCGACGTCACCGAGGCCTACGAGCTCGAGGGCATCAGCCTCGAGACGCCGGGCTGGCTGCCGTGGGAGCATGGCTACCACCACGAGTTCCAGTTCCTGCCGCTGAACGAGTGGCTGGGCCTGCTCCTCGGCATGGACTTCTCGCCGGCGACGCTGGCGGCGGCCAGGGCCGCCGGGATCGATGCCGAGCCGCTGCGCGCGAAGACGGCCGCCGCCCTCGAAGGCTGGCTGTCGCGCGACCTGCACGTCGACGGGGAGCGGGCGCGCGACTGGCTGCTGGCCGACATGGTCGGCGATCCCACCTGGGCGGCGTTCCTGACCTGGCGCTGCCGCTGCGTCGCCGACCTGATCGCCGAGATCCGCGCCGCGGTGCCGCGCGGTACCGAGGTCCGGGTGATCCCGTCGGTGCAGCGGCCGACGGCGCGTGGCTGGGTCGAGGGCAGCGACCTCGGCATGCTGGCCGAGGCCGCCGACGCCCTCGAGTTCTGCGCCTACGAGCCTTCCGCCGCGGCCATCGCCGCCGACGTGTTCGACGTCCGCCGCCGCGCCGGTGCCGCGGCGAAGATCAATGCGATCATGCGCCCGGCCCATCCCGACATCGGCGGCGGCACGGAGGCCGTCGCCGCCGCCAGGGCGCTGCGTGCCGCCGGCGTCGCCGGGCTCGCCTTCTACAACTACGGACACTGGCGCGCGCCGGGCTTCGACCACGTCCGCGCCGCCTTCACCGCCTGGGACAGCCTATGAACCGCTTCGCCGACCGTAACGTCCTCATCACCGGCGGTGGCCGCGGCATCGGCCGCGCCACGGTGCTGCGCCTGGCGCGGGAAGGGGCCTCGGTGGCGGTGATCGACCGCGACGCCGAGCCGGCCGAGGCCATCGTCGCCGAGATCAAGGCGATGGGCCGCAACGGCGTCGCCCTGACCGGCGACATCGTCGATCCCGACGCCGGGCCGAGGTTCGTGGCCGCCGCCGAGGCGGCGCTCGGCCCGCTCGACGTCCTCGTCAACAATGCGGCCCACACCACCAAGGCGACGCTCGACGCCACCGAGCCGCACGAATGGGACGCCGAGATGGCGGTCACCCTGCGCGCCGCCTGGCTGATGGCCAAGGCCGCCCTGCCGGGCATGGTCGCCCGCGGCAAGGGTGCCATCGTCAACATCGCCTCGGTCAACGGCCTGATGGTGTTCGGTAACCCGGCCTACAGCGCGGCCAAGGCCGGCATGATCAGCCTGACCCAGTCGATCGCCATCGAGTACGGCCCGAAGGGCGTGCGCTGCAACGCGGTCAGCCCGGGCACCATCAAGACCGATCACCCGAGCTGGCAGGACCGGATGCGGCGCGATCCGAACGTCTTCGAGACGCTGGCCAAGTGGTACGCCGTCGGCCGGATCGGGCGGCCGGACGACATCGCCAACTGCGTCGCCTTCCTCGCTTCCGACGATGCCGCCTTCGTCAACGGCTCCAACCTGATCGCCGACGGCGGCCTCACCGCCGGCATGCTGCCGATGATCCGCGAGCTGACCGCCGGCGCACCCTAGGCCCGGCCGGGCCGTGGCGACGGGGTCGCGGCCGAGCGCTGCTCGGCCAGCACCGCCGGCAGGGCGAGGCTGACCACCACGGCGAGCCCGATCAGGCTGGCCATCGGCTCCGGGAAGGGCCCGTACCACCAGTCGAAGGGTCGGATCGCGTAGACCAGCACGACGTGGAACGCGAACACCGGCAGCGCGTGGCGGCCGAGCAGGACGAAGAACGGCCGCGCGAACAGCCAGTGCAGGAACGCGGCGAACTGGCGGGCCGCGGCATGCGGCGACCGCGGCCCGGCCACCAGGCTCCACGCCACGAGCCAGCCGAAGGCAGCGAAGTTGAGCAGGCAGACCACGCCGAACTCGCGCCGGTGCTCGAGCACCTTGAGGCGCTCGACCAGCTCGTCCGGCATCAGGCCCGCGTTGAACAGCAGCCGCCAGCCGGCGAAGGCGGCGAGCAGGACGAGCGACAGGACGACGAGCTCGGTCCGCTCCGGACGGAACAGCCGCGCCGGGTCGAGCTGCCCGAGCCGGACCATCGCCCCGGCGACGAGGCCGGTGACGAACACGATCTGCCAGGCCAGCGGGTTGAAGGCGCCCTTGGGCATGTACTCCGGGTCGATCGTGCGCAGGGCGTCGACCACGGGTGCCTGCACCAGCTGGTGCGCACCGAGCTGGACCAGCAGCCAGCAGGCCCCTGACAGCGTCAGGGCCAGCGCCCAGCGCCCGTCCGCCACCCACGCCAGCACCAGCGGCGAGGCCAGCAGGAACAGGACGTATTGCGGCAGGATGTCGAGGTAGACGGGCTGATAGAGCATCAGCGCCGCGAGCACGGCGCTGGGCTTCTCGGGCTCGGCCAGGTCCTCGAGCCACCACTGGTAGACCGCCCAGGACAGCGGCACGAGCTTCGCCAGCAGCAGCACGGCGATCAGCAGGCCGAGGTTCCAGGCATAGAGCGTCAGCGCCCGGCGCAGCAGGCGGCCGCGCGCCAGCTGGCCGTTGCCCTCGGCGTAGGGGCGGATGTGGATCAGGCCCACCAGCAGCCCCGAGACGAAGAAGAACCCTTGCGCGCTCTGCACGAAGCCGAGCTCGCCGAGGTGCAGGCGTGACAGGAGCATGCCGCCGCTGAGGCCGATATGGCCCAGCACCATCATCGCGAGGGACAGGCCCCGCATGCCGTCGATGGCCTCGAGGCGTCCGAGCTTGCGGGGGCTGACTGCGGCGGGGGGCGGCACCGGCGGGCTCTCCTCGGTAGGGTCGCCGAGGCAACGGACGACCCGTCCGGCACCGATGCGGATGCAGGCAGGGCGTGCGCTGTGCTCCGCGCGCTTGCTAGAACATCGGTCATGGTCAAGGGTTCCTGCCGTCTCCTGCTGCTCCTGGCCGGCGTGCTGAGCCCCGTCGCGGCACAGGCGGCGACCGCCGACATCGCCTGCATGGCGCCGCGCGCCGTGTGGTCGCCGCTGCCGGATGCGCTGCGCATCGGCCCCGACGCCGGCCGGCCGTGGACGATCGTGGCGCTCGGCTCGTCGAGCACCGCCGGCATCGGCGCCAGCGATCCGCGCTTCACCTATCCGGCGCAGCTCGAGCGCCTGCTCGCCGCGCGCCTGCCCGGACGCCGCATCGTCGTCGTCAACAAGGGGATCGGCGGCGAGACCGTGGCCGACAACCTGGCCCGCCTCGGCGGCGACGTACTGGCCCTCCAGCCCGACCTGGTCATCTGGCAGGTCGGCACCAACGACGCGCTGCGCGGCCTGCCGCCGGCGGACGTGCGAGCCGGCATCGTCGACGGCGTCGCCCGGATGCGCGCGGCCGGCGCGCGGGTGGTGCTGATGGATCCCCAGCCGCTCGATCCGGCGCCGCCCGAGCTCGCCGCCATGGCGGCCGAAGTCCACGAGGCCGCCCGGGACAGCGGCGCCGGGCTGCTGCCGCGCGGGGCGCTGATGCGCTACTGGATCGACAGCGGCGCCGTGCCCGCTGCCGCTCTCATCGGCGGCGACCACCTGCACATGACCGACACCGGCTACCTCTGCCTGGCCGAGCGCGTCGCCGACGCGCTGGTCGGCGGTGGCGACATGGCCGCGGTCAGCGATCCTGCCGCCGCGCCATGAAGGCGAGGCGCTCGAACAGCATCGTGTCCTGCTCGTTCTTCAGGAGCGCCCCGAACAGCGGCGGCAGCGACTTGCGCACCGAGGTCTCGCGCAGCACGTCGGGGCCGATGTCCTCGGCCAGCAGCAGCTTCAGCCAGTCGAGCAGCTCCGAGGTGCTCGGCTTCTTCTTCAGCCCCGGCATGTCGCGCAGCCCGAAGAACACCTCCAGCGCCTCGCGCACCAGCTCGCCGCGCACGCCCGGGTAGTGCACGTCGACGATGCGCTGCATCGTCTCGCGGTCGGGGAAGCGGATGTAGTGGAAGAAGCAGCGGCGCAGGAACGCGTCGGGCAGCTCCTTCTCGTTGTTGCTGGTGATCACCACCACCGGCCGCTGCCGGGCCGCCACGCGCTCGCCGGTCTCGTGGACGAAGAACTCCATCCGGTCGAGCTCGAGCAGCAGGTCGTTCGGGAACTCGATGTCGGCCTTGTCGATCTCGTCGATCAGCACCACCGCCCGGGTCGCGCTGTCGAACGCCTGCCACAGCACGCCCTTGCGGATGTAGTTGCGGATGTCGGCGACCTTCGGATCGCCCAGCTGCGAATCGCGCAGCCGCGAGACCGCGTCGTACTCGTAGAGGCCGTGCTGCGCCTTGGTCGTCGACTTGACGTGCCAGCGGTGCAGCGGCAGCCCCAGCGCCGCCGCCACCTCCTCGGCCAGCATGGTCTTGCCGGTGCCGGGCTCGCCCTTGACCAGCAGCGGCCGCTGCAGCGCCACGGCGGCGTTGACGGCCAGCCGCAGGTCGTCGGTGGCGACGTAGCGGTCACTGCCCTCGAAGCGGCTCACAGGGCGCGGCCGGGCAGCGATCGGGCGCCGTGCACCGCGTCCCACTGGTCCTGCACGGCCTGCAGCACGCGCATCGCCGGCAGCACCGAGTCCGCCGGTGCGGCCGGCGGCGTCCCGTCGCGCACCGCCCGGACGAAGTCGTCGATCACCCGGGCGCAGTTGGCCTGCTCGTTCTCGATCGCGACGGTGCCCGACGAGGTCTTCAGCGTGCCGGCGAGGATGTCGAAGAAATAGGTGTCGCGGTCGGTGACGATCAGCTTGTCGTAGAAGCGGTAGGCTGCATGGTAGGAGCCGTGGATCATCGCCGACTGGTCGCGCTCGGTCTCGATCAGCACGACGCATTCCATGGGGATGCCGGTCAGCGGGTGCACGTCGGGCATGAAGCTCTGCACGCGGCGGACCGGGGCGCCGTCGAACAGCACCATCGCCAGGTCGACGAAGTGGCAGAAGTGGTGCCAGAGGATGTTGTCGGTCCAGCTGCGCTGGTAGCCGGTGGCGCCGACGTTCTTGAGACGGTGGATGAAGAAGCGGCCAGCCATGTGGCGAAGGTTTTCCTCGCCAGATCCGAGCCTTGCGCGCAACTCCTCACGTTCTCTGCGAAACCGCATCGGGTGGCACATGGTGAACACCCGGCCCGAGCGGGCCGCGGCGGCGGCGACACGCTCGGCACCGGCGAGGCTCATCGCGATCGGGATCTCGAGCAGCACGTGCTTGCCGGCCTCGAGGCAGCGGATCGCCTGCGCCTCGTGCTGCTCCGACGGGCTGCCGACGATCACCGCATCGACCTGGGGATCGGCCAGCACGGCGTCGAGGTCGGTCGTGTGCTTGCGGTAGCCGTAGCGGGCGGCGAACTCGGCGGTGGCGTCCGGCCGGCGCCCCATGATCGTGTGCAGGACCACGCCCGGCTGCTTCAGCATCGCCTCGGAGTGCCACACGCCCATCATGCCGTGGCCGATCATCGCGACGTTCATGGAAGCCTCGGTGCGGTTGCGCGCCGGCCACCCTCTGGCCGGTTCCCGGGGTGGCGTCTAGCCTCGCGCGCATGGCGAAGCAAAGGATCGACCAGCTCCTCGTGGCCCGCGGCCTCGCCGAGAGCCGGGCGCGGGCCCAGGCCCTGGTCATGGCCGGCGCGGTGTTCGCCGGCGAGCGGCGGATCGACAAGCCTGGCGACATGGTGCCCGACGACCTCGCCGTCGAGGTCCGCGGCAAGGCCATTCCGTGGGTCTCGCGCGGCGGGCTGAAGCTGGTGGCCGGGCTCGACGCCTTCGCCATCGATCCGGCCGGCATGGTGGCCATCGACGTCGGGGCGTCGACCGGCGGCTTCACCGACGTCCTGCTCAGCCGCGGCGCCCGGCGGGTCTATGCCGTCGATGTCGGCTACGGCCAGCTCGCCGAAAGCTTGCGCCATGATCCGCGTGTCATGGTACTCGAACGGACCAATGCGCGCTCGCTGACCGCGGCCCAGGTGCCGGAGCCGGTCGATCTCGTCGTCTGCGACGCCAGCTTCATCTCGCTGCGGCTGGTGCTGCCGGCGGCGCTGGCGCTGACGGCGCCCGAGGCGGCGCTCGTCGCCCTGATCAAGCCGCAGTTCGAGGCGGGCCGCGAGGCCGTGGGGAAGGGCGGGGTGGTCCGCGATCCGGCCGTCCGCTCCCAGGTCTGCGACGGCATCCGCGACTGGATCGCCGGCCTGCCCGGCTGGACGGTGACCGGGATCGTCGAGAGCCCGATCACCGGTCCTGCCGGCAACCACGAGTTCCTGATCGGCGCTAGGAAGCGGCCCGCAGCCGGCTGAACCCCTTGTCGAGGTCGGCGATCAGGTCGTCCGGATCCTCGAGGCCGATGTGCAGGCGCAGGCAAGGTCCGGCCGCCGGCCACGTCGTCGCCGTCCGGTAGCGGCCGGGATGGGTGACGATGCACAGGGACTCGTAGCCGCCCCAGCTGGCGCCGATGCCGAACAGCTCGAGCCCGTCGACCATCGCCGCCACGGCCGACTTCGCGCAAGGCTTGAGGATCACCCCGAACAGCGATGAGGCACCGGCAAAATCCCGCTTCCACAGCGCGTGCCCGGGATCGCCCGGGAGGGCCGGGTACAGCACCCTGTCGACCTCCGGCCGCGCTGCCAGCCATTCGGCCACCCTGAGCCCGTTGCGCTGGTGGCGCTCCAGCCGGGCGGACAGCGTGCGCAGGCCGCGCAAGGCCAGCCAGCAGTCGTCGGGCGTCGCCGGCGCGCCGAACTCGTAGATGCCGGCGCGCAGCCGGTCATGGACCTCGGCGGTGCTGCTGACGACCCCCATCATCAGGTCGGAATGGCCGCCGATGTACTTGGTGACCGCCTGCATCGCGATGTCGACGCCATGGTCGAGCGGCTTGAACAGCAGTGGCGTGGCCCAGGTGTTGTCGATGGCGGTGAGCACGCCGCGCTTCCTGGCGACGGCGGCGATCGCCGGGACATCCTGCATCTCGAAGGTCAGCGAGCCCGGCGCCTCGAGCAGGACGAGCTTGGTCTCCTTGCGGATCAGGCCGTCGATGCCGGCGCCGACGCGCGGGTCGTAGTAGGTCGTCTCCACGCCGAAGCGGGCGAGAGTGGTGTCGCAGAAGTGCCGGGTCGGGCCGTAGGCGGTGTCGACGACGAGGATGTGGTCGCCACGCTGGGTGAGGGCGGCCAGGGTGAGGTTGATCGCGGCCTTGCCCGAGGCCAGGGCGATGGCGCGGTGCGCGTGGTCGAGCGCCGCAATCGCCTCCTCGAAGGCGTAGGTGGTCGGCGTGCCCGAGCGGCCGTAGGTCACGCCACGGTGCGTTCGGGCGCTCTCATAGCCCTCGACCGATGGGAACAGGATGGTCGAGGCCCGGTAGACCGGCGGATTGACGACGCCGTGATTGGCCTCCGGGTCGCGGCCGGCCGTGGTGATCAGGGTCGCATCGCGCATCGACTGGGTCCGTCGTTCGAGGGCAGGGTGCAGGCAGGTGCTGCGCGCGTAGCATGGGGGCGGCCGTCTGCCTACGCAGGCGGCAGATCGCCCTCGGTCCAAACCGTTTACGGATTGGCAGGCCCGTGTCCGCCGTGCAATGTGACGGTCATGAGTGCAGCCCGCAGGGAGCATGACAGGCTGGCCTGCGGCTTGCATGGAAAGCGCCTAACGAGAACGAGGATGGCACTCATGCGCTTGTCTCATCTGGCTTTTGCCGCCGCCGCCGTGGCGGTCGCCGGGTTCGCCGGCGCCGCGCAGGCGGGCGAAACCCTGGACGCCGTCAAGGCGAAGGGTTTCGTCCAGTGCGGCGTGAACAACAGCGGTCTGCCGGGCTTCGCCCAGGTCGACGACGCCGGCAAGTGGTCCGGCCTCGACATCGACGTGTGCAAGGCCGTGGCCGCCGCCCTCTTCGGCGACGCCGAGAAGGTGAAGTACACCCCGCTGTCGGCCAAGGAGCGGTTCACCGCCCTGCAGTCGAAGGAGATCGACGTCCTCTCGCGCAACTCGACGCAGACGCTGTCGCGCGAGTCGGCGCTGGGCCTGAACTTCGTCGCCATCAATTACTATGACGGCCAGGGCTTCATGGTCCCGGCCAAGCTCGGCGTGAAGAGCGCCAAGGAGCTCGACGGCGCTTCGGTCTGCGTCCAGACCGGCACCACCACCGAGCTGAACCTCGCCGACTACTTCCGCGCCAACGGCATGAAGTACGAGCCGGTGGTGTTCGAGACCAACGACGAGATCATCGTCGCCTTCCAGGCCGGCCGCTGCGACGTGTTCACCACCGACCAGTCGGGCCTGTACTCGAGCCGCACCAAGTTCGAGAAGCCGGACGACTGGGTGGTCCTGCCCGAGCTGATCTCGAAGGAGCCGCTGGGCCCGGCCGTCCGCCAGGGCGACGACGAGTGGGCCGATGTCGTCCGCTTCTCGTACTTCGCCATGGTCCAGGCCGAGGAGCTGGGCGTCACCAGCGCCAATGTCGACGAGATGAAGGGTAGCGAAAACCCGAACATCAAGCGTCTGCTCGGCGTCGAGGCGGAGCTCGGCAAGGGCCTCGGCCTGCCCGCCGACTTCGCCTACCAGGTGGTCAAGCAGATCGGCAACTACGGCGAGAGCTTCGAGCGCAACGTGGGCATGAGCACCCCGCTCAAGATCGCCCGCGGCTACAACGCTCTGTGGAACCAGGGCGGCCTGCAGTACTCGCCGCCGTTCCTCTGATCGATCCTCGCCGCGCCGCTCCGGCTCAGCCCGGGCGGCGCGGCGAGCGCATCCGCGACAGGTCGGTCTGAGCCGGGAGAAGCGCGGTGGCCAGTCAGGTGCCGGCGGTCGCCAAGCCCGCCTTCTACAACGATCCCAAGATCCGCGGCCTCGCCGCCCAGCTGCTGGTGCTGGGCATCGTCGTGGCCGCAGGCTGGTACCTCGTTCACAACACGATCGAGAACCGCGCCCGGCTCGGCGTCGCCTCCGGCTTCGGCTTCCTGTGGGCCAACGCCGGCTTCGACATCTCGCAGACGCTGATCTCGTTCGGCGCCGCCGGCAGTTCCTACGCCCGTGCCTTCGTCGTCGGCCTGCTCAACACGTTCTATGTGGGCGTCGTCGGCATCATCTTCGCGACCATCATCGGCTTCCTGATGGGCGTTGCCCGCCTGTCGAAGAACTGGCTGCTCAGCCGCTTCGCCCAGGTCTACATCGAGATCATCCGCAACATCCCGCTGCTGCTGCAGCTGATCTTCTGGTACACGGTCGTGCTGCAGGCGATGCCGGCGCCGCGCGACAGCCTGACGCTGCTGCCGGGCGTCTACCTGAACGTCCGCGGCCTGTTCATCCCGAAGCCGGTGTTCGAGGACGGTGCCGGGCTCGAGCTCATCGCCGTCGTGGTGGCGATCATCGCCGTCATCGTCCTTGCCCGCTGGGCCAAGGCCCGGCGCGAGGCCACCGGCCAGCCCTTCCCGACGTTCTGGACTTCGGTCGCCATCCTGATCGGCCTGCCGCTCGTCACCAATCTCGTGCTGGGCGGTGCGGTCACGCTCGACTACCCCAAGCTCGGCGCCTTCCGCCTCGAGGGCGGCTACACGCTGCTGCCCGAGTTCATGGCCCTGGTTCTCGGCCTCTCCATCTACACGGGTGCGTTCATCGCCGAGAATGTCCGCTCGGGCATCCTGGCGGTGAGCAAGGGCCAGTGGGAAGCCGCAGGCGCCCTGGGCCTCAGCCCCGGTCACACGCTGCGCCTGATCGTCATTCCGCAGGCCCTGCGGGTCATCATCCCGCCACTGACCAGCCAGTACCTGAACCTCGTCAAGAACAGCTCGCTCGGCGTGGCGATCGCCTATCCCGACTTCTTCAGCATCGCCGGCACCATCAACAACCAGACCGGCCAGGCCGTCGAGGTCATCGCCATCACCATGGGCGTCTACCTCGCGCTCAGCCTGCTGATTTCGGCCGCGATGAACGTCTACAACGCCAAGATGGCGCTGGTGGAGCGCTGAGCCATGGCGACCACGGTCACCCGTTCCGAGCCCATGGAGCCGATGCTGCCGCCGGTGAGCGAGCGCCCGACGCTCGTCGGCTGGCTGCGCCGCAACCTGTTCAGCTCGCCGGTCAACAGCGTCATCAGCATCCTGCTGATCCTGCTGCTGCTGTGGATCATCGTGCCGTTCGTCCGCTGGGCGTTCGTCGACGCCACCTGGCTGGCCGACAGCAGGGAAGGGTGCACGGCCGGGGGCGCCTGCTGGGCCGTCTTCCGCGTCCGCTGGCGCCAGTACCTCTACGGCCTCTACCCCGAGCCCGAGCAGTGGCGGATCAACCTTGCCGTCGTGCTGCTGATCGCCGCCTTCCTGCCGCTGTTCCTCAAGAGCTTCGGCCCGAAGCTCTGGTGGGCGCTGGGCATGATCGTGGTCTACCCGATCGTCGCCTGGATCCTGTTCATGGGCGGGATGTTCGGGCTGCCGCTGGTCGAGACCTCGATGTGGGGCGGGCTGTTCCTGACCCTGGTGATCGCCATCACCGGCATCGTCTCGTCGCTGCCGCTGGGCATCGTGCTGGCGCTCGGCCGGCGCTCGAAGCTGCCGATCATCAAGTCGCTGTCGGTGGCCTTCATCGAGCTGGTCCGCGGCGTGCCGCTGGTCACCGTGCTGTTCATGGCCTCGGTGATGCTGCCGCTGTTCCTTCCCGAAGGCGTCACCTTCGACAAGCTGCTGCGGGCGCTGATCGCGGTGATGCTGTTCTCGTCGGCCTACATCGCCGAGGTGGTGCGCGGCGGCCTGCAGGCGCTCCCGAAGGGACAGTCGGAAGCGGCGGCCGCCCTGGGCCTCGGCTACTGGCAGACGACCGGCCTGATCGTGCTGCCGCAGGCGCTGAAGCTGGTCATCCCCGGCATCGTCAACTCGTTCATCGGCCTGTTCAAGGACACCTCGCTGGTCCTGATCGTCGGCCTGTTCGACCTCCTGGGCATGGCCCAGCTGATCATCAAGGACCCGAAGTGGCTGGGCCTGGCGCCGGAGACCTACGTCATCGCCGGCCTCGGCTTCTGGATCTTCTGCTTCGGCATGTCGCGCTACAGCCAGCACCTGGAGCGCAAGCTCCAGACCGGCCACAAGCGTTGATGACGATGAAATCTCAAGACGTTAGCGGAGAGAGCTGAGAATGAGTGCGAACGGCGGTGAGCCCAGCATCGTGCTCCGTGACGTGCACAAGTGGTACGGCGAGTTCCACGTGCTGAAGGCGCTGAACCTCGAGGTCGGCAAGGGTCAGAAGGTCGTCGTCTGCGGGCCGTCGGGCTCCGGCAAGTCGACCATGATCCGCTGCATCAACCGGCTGGAGGAGCACCAGCGCGGGCAGATCGTGGTGGATGGCATCGAGCTGACCTCGGACGTCAAGAACGTCGACGCCATCCGCCGCGAGGTCGGCATGGTGTTCCAGCACTTCAACCTGTTTCCGCACCTGACCATCCTCGACAACCTCATGCTCGCGCCGATGTGGGTGCGGAAGATGCCGAAGAAGGAAGCCGAGGAAGTGGCGATGCACTTCCTCAAGCGCGTGCGCATCCCGGAACAGGCGAAGAAGTATCCCGGCCAGCTGTCGGGCGGCCAGCAGCAGCGCGTGGCCATTGCCCGCGCGTTGTGCATGAAGCCCAAGATCATGCTGTTCGACGAGCCGACCTCGGCGCTCGACCCGGAGATGGTCAAGGAGGTGCTCGATACCATGGTCGAGCTGGCGCGCGAGGGCATGACCATGATGTGCGTGACGCACGAGATGGGCTTTGCCCGGGCCGTTGCCGACACCGTCATCTTCATGGACCGCGGCGAGATCGTCGAGATGGGCCCGCCCAAGGAGTTCTTCGCCAACCCGCGCGAGGAGCGGACCCGGACCTTCCTGAACCAGATCCTGGCCCACTGAGCCGTCCGCTATTTTCCATAATGCGTCTTATCCGGTTTTCATTGCCGCGGCGGGCCTAGGCTTCCGCCCGGCCCTCCAGCGCCGCCAGGAACCGGTCGCGCCAGCGATGCACGTCGTTGGCCCGCACCGCCGCCAGCATCCGGGCATGGCGGTCGCGGCGTTCCTCGATCGGCATCGCCAGCGCCTGGTTCAGCGCCGCGGCAGTCATGTCGACATCGTACGGATTGACGATGACGGCACCCTGCAGGATCTCGGCAGCACCGGCGAAGCGTGACAGCACCAGCACGCCGGGATCATCCGGCAGTTGCGCCGCCACGAACTCCTCGGCGACGAGGTTCAACCCGTCGCGCAGTGGCGTCACCAGGCCGACCTTGGCCAGGCGGAAGAAGCCGGCGAGCGTACGGCGGTTGTAACTCCGGTTGACGTAGCGCACCGGCGTCCACTCGGCGTCGCCGTGCCGCCCGTTGATGTGCCCTGCCCGCCGCTCCACCGCCCGGCGCAGGTCCTGGTACTCCTGCACGTCCTCGCGCGACGGCGCGCAGATCTGGATGAGCGTGGTCTTGCCCTTCCAGTCGGCATGCTCGCGCAGCATGCTGTCGAAGGCGCGCAGCCGGTCGGGAATGCCCTTGCTGTAGTCGAGCCGGTCGACGCCCAGGATCAGCGCCCGGCCGTGCAGCGTCGAGGCCAGCGCCTGCGCCTGGCGGCGGCTGTCGAGCGAGTTGGCGAGCCGCACCACGTCGTCGACATCGATGCCGATCGGAATGGCCTCGGCCTGCAGCCGGCGCTCGCCGACCTGCAGCAGCCCCGCCTCGTCGCGATGGCCCTCGAGCTCGCGCTGGACGTAGCTCTCGAACTCGTCGACGTCGGCATGCGACTGGAAGCCGACGATGTCGTAGCCGCACATGTCCTCGGCGATGCTGCGATGCCAGGGCAGCGCCTGGAACAGCCGCCGCGGCGGGAACGGGATGTGCAGGAAGAACCCGAGCCGCCCGGCGAAGCCCAGCCGGCGCAGCTCGCGGCCCAGCGGGATCAGGTGGTAGTCGTGCACCCAGACCCGGTCGTCCGGGCCGAGGCTGGCGGCGAGCTCGGTGGCGAAGCGCCGGTTGACCTGCCGCCAGACGTCGTATTGCGAGCGCTCGAAGCTGGCGAGATCGAGGCGGCTGTGAAAGGCCGGCCACAGCGCCCGGTTGGCGAAGCCGGCGTAGTAGCCGTCATGTTCGGCGGCGGTCAGGTCGGTGAGCGCGTAGGTCAGCGGGCCCGAGCGCTGCAGCCGGGTCGGGCCGACCTCGCCGTCGGTGACCTCGCCGCTCCAGCCGAACCACAGGCCGCCGGCCTTGCCGAACGCGGCCCGCACCCCGACGGCGAGCCCGCCGGCCGGGTTGGCACGGGCCGCAGGCGGGTCGACACGGTTCGAGACGATGACAAGGCGACCCGCCACGCTTCCGTTCCTCCGCTCAGACAACCTCCTCCCAGGCGCGGCTCAGCCGCATGGCCCCGTTGATGAGCCCGACATGGGAATAGGTCTGGGGGAAATTACCCCATAGTTCCAACGACTTGCGATCGACATGCTCGGACAGCAGGCCGAGGTGGTTGCGGCAGGCGAGCACGCGCTCGAACAGCTCGCGCGCGCGTTCCCGCCGGCCGATGGCGACGAGCGCGTCGATGAGCCAGAACGAGCACACCAGAAAGGCGTGGGCCGGCTCACCGAAATCGTCCGCGGCCTTGTAGCGGTAAACGTACGGGCCGTCGGACAGTTCCCGCTCGATCGCCTCGACCGTGGCGACGAAGCGCGGATCGTCGGGCGGCAGGAAGCCGACCTCGTGCATCAGCAGCAGCGCCGCATCGAGCTCGTGACCGCCGAACGAGGCGGCGAAGCAGCCGAGCCGGTCGCTCCATGCCTGCTCGAGGATCGTCGCCTTGATGGCGTCGGCCCGGCCGCGCCAGTGCGCGGCGCGCTCGGCGATCGCGAGCTGCGTGGCGATCCGCGCGAGCCGGTCGCAGGCGGCCCAGCACATGAAGGCCGAGTGGGTATGGACGTGCGCCCTGCCCCGCAGTTCCCAGAGCCCGGCATCGGGCACGTTGTGCAGCTCCCAGGCCTTCTCGCCCAGCCGCTCCAGCCTGTGGAACGCGGCCGGGCCGGACGGGTGCCGCAGCCGCTGGTCGAAGAAGGCCTGCGAGGCGGCGAGGATCACCGAGCCGTAGCCGTCGTGCTGGGCGTGCTCGTAGGCCTGATTGCCGACGCGGATCGGCTGGTTGCCGCGGTAGCCCATGAGCGTCGTCACCGTGCGCTCGATCAGCGCCGTCTCGCCGCCGATGCCGAACACCGGCTGCAGCCAGCCGTCGGCACTCTTCGCCACCAGGTTCTCGAGGTAGACGATGTAGTCGGACATCGTCTCGATGTAGCCCAGCCGGTTCAGCGCGCGGACGACGAAGTAGGTGTCGCGCAGCCAGCAGAACCGGTAGTCCCAGTTGCGCCCCTCGCCGTCGGCCTCGGGCATCGAGGTGGTCGGCGAGGCGATGATGGCACCGGTCTCCTCGAACGAGCACAGCTTGAGCGTGATGGCCGACCGGATCACCGCGTCCTGCCACTCGAACGGGATGTGCAGGCGGCCCGACAGCTGCTGCCAGTAGGCGATGGTCTTCTCGAGGAACTCGCGGGCGGTCTCCTCGACCGAGCGGTTCAGCGGCTCGTCCGGGCCGAGGAAGAACGCCAGCGGCTTGTCGACGATGAACAGCGTCTCCTCGAGCAGGTAGGTCAGCGCCGCGTTGGTGGTCAGCCGCAGCGTCTGGCCGCCGCCGGAGAAGCGCAGGTGGTGGCTGCCGCGCGTCACCGTCGGCGGCTCCGCACCGTAGTCGAAGTGCGGCCGCAGCCGGATCGTGACCCGTGGCGATTCGCTGAGCGGCCGGATCATCCGCACCAGCTGCGCCGGCCGGTGCATCCGGCCGAACAGCTCGAAGCGCGGGGCGAAGTCGATGACCTCGATCCCCTGCCCGTTGTCGTTCCAGAAGCGCGTCACCAGGACCGCCGTGTTGGCGATGTATTCCTGCTCGCGGCGCGTGGCGTTGTTCAGCGCGATGGCGAAGAAGCCCCGCTCGGCGCCCTCGTCCAGCAGGCTCGAGAACACCGGGTCGCCATCGAAGCGCGGGAAGCACGACCAGACGATGCTGGCGTCGCGGTCGACCAGCGCGTTGATGGTGCAGTTGCCGATCAGGCCGAGATCAAGGGTCCCCAAGGAAAGCTCTCCTGCGGTGAATCGGAGGCGGCGCGGGCGAGCGCGCCGAGCCAGGCATGCACGGCGGCGACGTCGTCGAGCCGGTGGCCGGCCGCCGTCGCCCGGGCAGCGCCGACGAGGACCGAGACGCCGCCCAGCCGGTTGACGGCGGCGAAGCCATCCTCGTCCGTCACGTCGTCGCCGAGGAACACGGGCAGCCGGCCGGCGAAGGGCGCCGCCGCCAGGAAGCGCTCGATGGCTCCGCCCTTGCCGCCGCCGGCGGGCAGCAGCTCGACCACCATCTTGCCGGGGATGCGGGCGATCCGACCCTCCCCCTCCAGCTGCAGCCGCTCGGTCAGGGCGAGGACGAGGTCGGCCAGCAGCGGCGCCTCGCGGTAGTGCACGGCCACCGCCAGTCCCTTGTCCTCGACGGCCAGCCCGGGATGACGGGTGGACAGGCCGGCGAGAGCCTGGCGCACCGGGTCGAGCTCCGGGGCGCGCCCGGGTGCCCCGCCAGCACCGTCGGCCGGCCGCAGCTCCATCCCGTGCTGGCCGGCGACGGCCAGCCGCAGCGGCGCCAGCCAGCGGTCGATCTCGGCCACCGGCCGGCCGCTGACGATGGCGACCGCCCCCTGCAGGTGCGTCCGCAGGTCGTCGAGCAGCCCCGTCAGGCCGTCGGCCGGCCGGACCGCATCCGGTGTCGGCGCGATTTCGACCAGCGTACCGTCGAAGTCGAGGAACAGGGCAATCGCCCGCGCCCGCGGCCCGGCCATCGTCCGTCGACCCACCCTGCCCTTGTGGTCTTGAGCGCGGCGAAGCGACGCCCCACTCTCTGCCATCGCGTAGCATGCAACAGGCGGGCGATCCACGATGCAGGGCTGGCTCGAGCTGAACGACCGCGGCGTCCTCGCCATCGGCGGCGAGGAGGCGAAGCCGTTCCTGCAGGGGCTGCTGTCCAACGACCTCGACCGCCTCGCCCCCGACCGTGCGCTCTACGCCGCGCTGCTGACGCCGCAGGGCAAGTTCCTCTTCGACCTGCTGCTGCTCGAGCGCGACGGCATCATCTGGGCCGACGTCGAGGCCGCGCGCCGCCACGAGCTGCTGCAGCGGCTGACGATGTACCGGCTGCGGGCGAAGGTGACCTTGCGCGACGCCAGCGACACGATGGCCGTCCTCGCCGTCGTGCCGCCGCCCCTCCCCGCCGGCTCGCTGCGCGGTTTCGCGGCCGCGTGGGGCGGTGGCATCGTCGCCGTCGACCCTCGCCTCGCCGAGCTCGGCGGGCGTGCCATCGTCCCGCGCGCCGAGATCGCCGCGCTCACCGCCGGTCTTCCGGAGGCGAAGGCCGAGGCGTGGGAGGCGCTCCGGCTGCGCCTCGGCGTGCCGGCCGCCGGCAGCGACCTCGTCGTGCAGAAGTCGACGCTGCTCGAGAGCAACTTCGAGGCGCTCGACGGGGTGGCGTTCGACAAGGGCTGCTATGTCGGCCAGGAGCTGACCGCCCGCACCAAGTACCGCGCCCTCGTCCGCAAGCGCCTGCTGCCGGTGCGGGCCGCCGGCCCCTGCCCGCCGGCCGGCACGCCGCTGCTGGCCGACGGCCGCGATGCCGGCGAGCTGCGCTCCACGCAGGGCGAGCGCGGGCTCGCCCTGGTCCGCCTCGAGGTCTTGGGTGACGGTCCGATCACCGCCGCCGGCGTGACCCTCGCCGTCGAGTGGCCGGCTTGGCTGCCGCCAGAGCCGGCCACCGCCGAAAGCTAGAGCTGGAAGAGGAAGTCCGGCGGGACCGGCGCGCCGGCCTGCTTCGATCACGTCGCGTCGAGGCCGGCGCCGATCAGGACAAGGCGTCGCCAGGGCGAGCGGCTGTCGTCATCCAGAAGCCCCGCGAGACGAACCGTCGCCCGGGCGAGGCCGCGGCTGCCGTGCAGGTCACGCACCGCCGAGCGCAGCCAGACGCGCTCGCGCCGGCGGCGGTGCGCGGCGAGCCCGGCGGCGAGATGCAGCCGGTGCGCCTCGAGGGCCTCGGCCAGCCCGTCGATTCCGCTGCCGTCGCGGGCGCTCGCCGCCAGCACCGGCACCGTCCAGGCCTGGCCAGGATGCGACTGCAGGTGCAGGGCCGCCTCGAGGTCGCGCCGGGTCCGCTCCGCCAGCGGACCGAGATCGGCCTTGCCGACGACGGCGACGTCCGGGATCTCGGCGATGCCGGCCTTCATGTATTGCAGCGAATCGCCGCTGCCGGGCTGCACCGCCAGCAGCACGGTGTCGGCCAGTTCGGCGATGTCGGTCTCCGACTGGCCGACGCCCACCGTCTCGATCAGCACGAGATCGTGCGTCGCCTGCATCAGCCCGGCCGCCGCCGCCGTCAGCGCGGCGACGCCGCCCAGCCGGTCGCGGGCCGCCATCGAACGCACGAAGACGCCGTCGTCGTCGGGGTCGAGGTCGAGCCGAGTGCGGTCGCCGAGGAGCGCGCCGCCGCTGCGCCGCGAGGTCGGATCGACGGCGATGACCGCCACCGTCCGCCCCTGCGCGCGCCAGAGTCTGACGAGCGCCGCCACCAGGGTCGACTTGCCGACGCCGGGCGGGCCGGTGAGGCCGATCACATACGCCCGGGGATCGGCCCAGGCGGCGTCGAGCAGGTCGAGCGTCGCCGCGGCTTCCGGGGCCGCCTCGATCGCTGCCAGGGCTCGGGCCAGGGCCGGCTTGCCGCCGGCCCGCAGCCGTTCGAGCGCTTCAGTCGCCGCCATGCGCGGTGGCGCGGCCGGCGGCGAGGACCGCCTGGGCCGCCGCCAGCCGGGCGATCGGCACGCGGTAGGGCGAGCAGGAGACGTAGTCGAGCCCGACCCGGTCGCAGAACTTCACCGAGGCCGGGTCGCCGCCATGCTCGCCGCAGATGCCGAGCTTGATGTCGGCCCGGGTCGAGCGGCCGCGCTCGGTGGCGAGGCGGATCAGCTCGCCGACGCCCGACTGGTCGAGCGTCTGGAACGGGTCGCCCTCGAACAGCTCGGCCTTGATGTAGGCCTCCATGAACTTGCCCGAGTCGTCGCGCGACAGGCCCAGCGTCATCTGGGTCAGGTCGTTGGTGCCGAAGCTGAAGAACTCGGCATGCTCGGCGATCTCGGCGGCGCGCAGGGCGGCGCGCGGCAGCTCGATCATCGTGCCGACCTGGTAGGTGACGGCGTGGCCGGTCTCCTTCGCCACCTCGGCGGCGACCGTGTCGATCCGCTGCTTGATCAGCGCCAGCTCCTTGGCGACGGCGACCAGCGGGATCATCACCTCGGGCACCACCGTCTCGCCCTTGTCGCGATGCAGCTGCGACGCCGCCTCGAAGATGGCGCGCGCCTGCATCTCGTAGATCTCGGGATAGAGGATGCCGAGGCGGCAGCCGCGCAGGCCGAGCATCGGGTTGGCCTCGCGCAGCTCGAGCACGCGGCGCTTGACCGTCTTGAGGTCGATGCCGGCGCCGGCGGCGACCTCGGCCAGCTCCTTGGGCTCGTGCGGCAGGAACTCGTGCAGCGGCGGATCGAGCAGGCGGATGGTCACCGGCCGGCCGGCCATGATCTCGAACAGGTCGACGAAGTCGGCGCGCTGCATCGGCAGGATCTTGGCTAGCGCCTTCTTCCGCCCCTCGACGTCGTCGGCGAGGATCATCTCGCGCATGGCGACGATGCGGTCGGGCTGGAAGAACATGTGCTCGGTGCGGCAAAGGCCGATGCCTTCGGCACCGAAGCGGACGGCGGTGCGCGCGTCCAGCGGCGTCTCGGCGTTGGCGCGGACCTTGAGGCGGCGCACCGCGTCGGCCCAGCCCATGAGCTCGGCGAAGTCGCCCGACAGCTGCGGGTCCACGGTCGGGACCGCACCCAGCATGACGGTGCCCTCGGCGCCGTCGATGGTGATCAGCTCGCCCTCGGCGACGCGCACGCCCTTGGCCGAGATCGTCTTGTCCTCGTAGGAGATGGCGAGGTCGCCGGCGCCGCAGACGCAGGCCTTGCCCATGCCGCGGGCGACGACGGCGGCGTGGCTGGTCATGCCGCCGCGCGCCGTCAGGATGCCGACAGCGGCGTGCATGCCGTGGATGTCGTCGGGCGAGGTCTCGATGCGGACGAGGATGACCTTCTCGCCGGCGGCGGCGCGCTGCTCGGCGTCCTCGGCACTGAACACGACCTTGCCCGACACCGCCCCCGGCGAGGCCGGCAGGCCCTTGGCCAGCACCTTGCGCTCGGCGTTGGGGTCGAGCCGAGGATGCAGCAGCTGGTCGAGCGAGGCCGGGTCGACCCGCAGCACCGCCTCGTCGCGGCTGATCAGCCCCTCGGCCGCCATGTCGACGGCGACCTTGAAGGCGGCGTTGGCGGTGCGCTTGCCGCTGCGCGTCTGCAGCACCCAGAGCCGGCCGCGCTGGATGGTGAACTCGATGTCCTGCATGTCGCGGTAGTGGCGCTCGAGCCGGTCGAACACCTCGCACAGCGACCGGTAGGATTCCGGCAGCAGCACCTCCATCGAGGTGCCCGGCCGGCCGCCGCCCGCGGCCATGGCCTCGCTCAGCGACTGCGGCGTGCGGATGCCGGCGACGACGTCCTCGCCCTGGGCGTTGATCAGGAACTCGCCGTAGACCGCCTTCTCGCCGGTCGCCGGGTTGCGGGTGAAGGCGACGCCGGTGGCGCAGTCGTCGCCCATGTTGCCGAACACCATGGCCTGGACGTTGACCGCGGTGCCCATGGCCGAGGGGATGTCGTGCAGCCGCCGGTATGTCACCGCCCGGTGCGTCATCCACGAGCCGAACACAGCACCGATCGCCCCCCAGAGCTGCTCGCGGCAGTCCTGCGGGAACGGCTTGCCGGTCTCCTTGCGGACGATGGCCTTGTAAGCGTCGACCAGCTTGCGCAGCGCCTCGGCGTCGAGGTCGGTGTCGAAGCGGGCATTGGCCGTCCGCTTCATGTCCTCGAGCTTCTCCTCGAACAGGTAGTGGTCCACGCCTAGCACGACGTCGCCGTACATCTGGATGAACCGGCGGTAGCTGTCGTAGGCGAAGCGCGGGTTGGCGCTGGCCGTGGCCAGGCCCTCGACCGTGGCGTCGTTGAGGCCGAGGTTGAGGACGGTGTCCATCATGCCCGGCATCGAGATGGGTGCCCCCGAGCGCACCGACACCAGCAGCGGATTGGCCGGATCGCCGAAGCGGAACCCGGTCTCGGCCTCGATCGCGACGATGCCGGCGTCGACCTCCGCCTCGAGCTCGCCCGGATAGGTCCGCTCGTGCGCGTAGAAGTGGGTGCAGACCTCGGTGGTCACGATGAATCCGGGCGGCACCTGCAGGCCGAGATTGCACATCTCGGCGAGGTTCGCCCCCTTGCCGCCGAGCAGCGCGCGCATGGCGGCCGTGCCCTCGGAGCGACCGTTGCCGAACCGGTAGACCCACTTGCTCATCGGATGGACTGCTCCCGGCCGCCGGCGCGGCCTCAGACTGCGGCGGTATCCTCGATCAGCGCGAAGTCGGCGACGGCTCCGAGCGCCGACCTTATCCTGCCGAGCAACAAGAGACGGTTAACCCGCAACCCGGCATCCTCGACGTTGACCATCACCCGGTCGAAGAAGGCATCCACCGGGCCACGCAGCGACGCCAGCGCCGCCATCGCCCCGGCCCAGTCCTCTCCGGCCAGCGACCGGTCGATCGCCGTTCCGGCAACGCCCAGGGCGCCCGCAAGTGCCGTCTCGGCCGGATCGCGCAGCAGATCGGCCGCCGGCGTGCCGTCGAAACGCCGCCCGTCGCGCTTTTCCTCGATGCCGACGATGCTGCTGGCGCGGCGGTAGGCGACGAGCAGGTTGCGGCCATCCTCGCTGTCGAGGAAGCCGGCCAGCGCCTTCGTCCGCGCCAGCACCCGGACGATGTCGTCGTCGCCCTTGGCGAGGATCGCGGCGATCAGGTCGTGGCGGACCCCCTGCTCGCGCAGGTACACCTTCAGCCGGTCGGCGAAGAAGGCGAGCAGCGGCGCCGGATCGAAGCGCTCGATCGCCTGGTGGCCCGCGGCCGCCGTGACCAGCACCTCGCGCAGCGGCAGCCGCAGCCCGTTCTCGACGACGAGGCGCAGCACCCCCAGTGCCGCCCGGCGCAGCGCGAACGGATCCTTGGAGCCGGTCGGGCGCAGGCCCTTGGCGAAGAAGCCGACCAGCGTGTCGAGCTTGTCGGCGAGCGCCACGACGACGCTCTCCGGCGCCGCCGGGCAGCGGTCCTCCGGACCCTTGGGCGCATAGTGCTCGGCGACGGCACGCGCCACCGCTCCGGGCTCGCCCTGCAGCCGGGCATAGTGGCTGCCCATGACGCCCTGCAGCTCGGGAAACTCGCCGACCATCCCGGTGACGAGGTCGGCCTTGGCCAGCAGGGCAGCACGCTCGGCCAGCATCCGGTCGGCACCCGGCACGAACGGCACCAGCGCCCCGCTCAGGGCCACCAGCCGCTGGACGCGCTCGCCCTGGCTGCCGAGATCGGCGTGGAAGACCATCCGCTCGAGCTTGGGCAGGCCCGCTTCCAGCGGCCTCTGCCGGTCGAGGTCCCAGAAATACTTGGCGTCCCACAACCGGGCGCGCAGCACGCGCTCGTTGCCGGCGACGATGGCCGCACCGCCGTCCGGCGCCTCGATGTTGGCCACCACCACGAACCGGTCGGCCAGCTGCCCGTCGGCGGTCTCGAGGGCCAGGTACTTCTGGTTCACCCGCATCGTGGTGACCAGCACCTCGGACGGGATCTCCATGAACGCCGCGTCGATCCGGCCGAGCAGCGGCACCGGCCACTCGACCAGCCCGGCGATCTCGTCGAGCAGCGCCGGATCGGGACGCAGGCGCAGGCCCTCGCCGGCCGCCAGCCGCTGCGCACCCTGCTCGATCAGGCCGCGCCGCTCGGCGGCGTCCAGCATGACCTTCGCAGCCCGCAACTTCGCCCGGTGATCGGCAGCGCCGGTGACGTCGAACGCCGCCGGCGCCATGAAGCGGTGCCCGGTGGTCGAGCGCCCGCTGGCGATCCCGGCGAACGCGAACGGCACGACCTCGCCGTCGAGCAGGGCGACGATCCCCTGCAACGGCCGGACCCAGCGCGCCTCGCCGTCGCCCCAGCGCATCGACTTGGGCCAGGGCAGCTCGGCGAGAAGGCCCGGCAGCCGCTCGGCCAGTACCTCGGCCGACGCCCGGCCCGGCACGCTGACCCTGGCGAACAGCACCTTGCCCTTGGGCTCGTCGCGCTCTTCCAGCGTCGAGGCGCCCGGCGGCAGCGAGCGCAGGAAGCCGTCCCGCGCCGCCGGCGGCGCGTCGACGCGCGGGCCACGCCGCTCGATGGTCATGTCGGGCTGGCGCGCGGCCAGCGACCCGACGACCAGCACGAGCCGGCGCGGCGTCCACGCCGCCCGGATCGGCGGCTCGCCGAGGCCGGATTCCTTCAGCGCCGCAGCGAGCAGGCCCTGCAGGGCGGTCGCCGCCATCTGCTGCATGCGCGCCGGGATCTCCTCCGAGCGCAGCTCGAGCAGGAACTCGGCCATGGCTCAGGCGCCCCCGTGGCCGCGCGAGACCAGCCAGGCCTCGGCGCAGCCCTTGGCCAGCGCCCGTACCCGGCCGATATAGGCTTGCCGCTCGGTCACGCTGATCACGCCACGGGCGTCGAGCAGGTTGAACAGGTGCGACGCCTTCAGGCACTGGTCGTAGGCCGGCAGCGGCACCTTGTGGTCGAGCAGGTGCCGGCACTCGGCCTCGGCATCCTGGAAGTGGCGGAACAGCCGCTCGGTCGAGGCCAGCTCGAAGTTGAACGCCGAGTATTCCTTCTCGGCCTGCAGGAAGACCTCGCCGTACTTCACGCCCTGGCCGTTGAAGTCGAGGTCGTAGACGTTCTCGACTCCCTGCACGTACATCGCCAGCCGCTCGAGGCCGTAGGTCAGCTCGCCGGACACCGGCCGGCAGTCGAAGCCGCCGACCTGCTGGAAATAGGTGAACTGGGACACCTCCATCCCGTCGCACCAGACTTCCCAACCCAGCCCCCAGGCGCCCAGCGTCGGGCTTTCCCAGTCGTCCTCGACGAAGCGCAGGTCATGCAGCGCCGGGTCGACGCCCAGCGCGTACAGGCTCTTCAGGTAGAGCTCCTGCAGGTCGGGCGGCGACGGCTTCAGGATGACCTGGAACTGGTAGTAGTGCTGCAGCCGGTTCGGGTTCTCGCCGTAGCGCCCGTCGGTCGGCCGGCGCGACGGCTGGACGTAGGCCGCCCGCCACGGCTCCGGCCCGAGCGCGCGCAGCGTGGTCGCCGGATGGAAGGTGCCGGCGCCGACCTCCATGTCGTAGGGCTGCAGGATGACGCACCCGTACGCCGCCCAATAGGTCTGGAGTCTCAGGATGAGCTCCTGGAAGCTCGGCGGGCGGGCGTCGGGCAACGGCGCAGGTCCGGGATTCATGTTGCGGTGCGGAAACTAGTCAGGGGCCGGAGGGGGGTCAAGCAAGCCCGGGCCTCGGCTCAACCATGCCGCACCCGGCAATGGTCGCGGTCGGGGCAGAAGGTGCCTCTCGGCACGAAGGTCCCGCAATGCGGGCAGGCGGCGAGGTCGACCGGGCGCGGCTGCGCCGGCCCCGCCTGCTGCGCCCGCGCCGACGGTCCGGGTGCCGGCCGCCGCGGTGGCGCCTCGCGCTGCTGCAGCTTCTCGAGCCAGGGCCGGATCTGCCGGTAGGTCTGCCAGACCGCGACGATCATCAGGATCGTGAAGAGGATCTTGCTCAGCGACATTCCCAGCATGGCAGCTCAGGCCTCCTTCACAGGCCGTAGCGCGCCCACAGCGCGCGCTCCTCGACGGCAGCCCCCAGGCCGGCGGCGAGGCCGTGCGTATCGAGCCCGAGCCGCCGCTGCAACCATGGCCGTGGCCGCATCATCGGCACGAGGTTCATCTCGGCCCCGAAGCGCCGGCGGATCTCCGCCCGCGGCTCGGCCAGCCCGTCGATCAGGCCCAGCCTGAGGGCGGCGTCGCCGGTCCACACCCGCCCGTCGAACAGCTCGGCGTCCTCGCCCTTCAGGCGGTCGCCGCGCCGGGCGCGCACATGCTCGCGGAACGCCGCGTAAATCGAGTCCTGCACCTCGCGCAGGATGCTCAGGTCCTCGGGCCGCTCCGGCCGGAACGGGTCGAGCATGCCCTTGCTGGGGCCGGTGGTGTGCACGCGGCGCTCGACGCCCAGCCGCTCCAGGGCGTCCGGGAAGCCGAAGCCGGCGCTGATCACGCCGATGCTGCCGACGATCGAGGCGCGGTCGGCGAAGATCTCGTCGGCGGCACAGGCCAGCCAGTAGCCGCCCGAGGCGGCGATGTCCTCGACGAAGGCCAGCACCGGCCGCTTCTTCTCGTCGGCGAGGCGGCGGATTCGCCCGGCGATCAGCGAGGACTGCACCGGCGAGCCGCCGGGACTGTTGATCAGCAACACCACCGCAGGCGCCTGCCTGATGCTGAACGCCCGGTCGATCAGCCGCTCGAGCCCGGCCAGGGTCAGCCCGGCGCCGCGCCACGGCATCGAGCCGATCACCCCGCTGAGGCGCAGCGCCGGCACGAACGGCTTGCGCCAGGGGAGGCGGAACCCGAACGTCATCAACCGGTCTCCAGCGGCTCGCCAAGCCGCAGCACCGCCTCGGCCGCCGCCGTGTAGCGGCCGTCGGCCTCGTGCAGCACCAGCCCGCGCAGCAGCCGCGCCGGCCCCTTGGCTCCCTTCCGCGCCCGCACGATCACCCGCTTCGCCTCCCCGGCATCGGCTCTCGCCCACAGCGGCAGCACGGCGATGTCGCCGGCCTCGCCGTCGAGCGCCGCCAGCAGCGTCGGCAGCCGGTCCGCCCGGTGCACGACGCTCAGCCATCCGCCCGGTCGCAGGCGCCGGAGGCAGGCCGCCAGCCACGCCGGCAAGGGCAGGCTCTCGACATGCGCCGCCCGGCGTCCCGCGGTTGCCGGCACCGTGCCCTGAGTCTCGGCGAGGAACGGCGGATTGGTCATCACCGCGTCGAAGGTGGTGCCGCGCACCGCCGGCGGCGCCATGGCGAGGTCGCCGGTGACGATCTCGACCGTCGCCTCGAACCCGTTGGCCCGTACATTGTCGCGGGCGAGGTCGGCGATGTCGGCCTGCAGCTCGAGGCCGGTGATGCGGCAGCCGGGCCGCCGCGCCGCGAGACACAAGGTCGCGGCCCCCGCACCGCAGCCGGCATCGAGGACCAGCTCGCCCTCGTCTGCCACGGTCGCCGCGGCGAGCAGGACCGGGTCGATCGCCGCCCGGTAGCCCGACGCCGGCTGGGCCAGCCGGACCCGGCCGCCGAGCAGGCGGTCCTCGGTGCGCTCCAGCAGCTCAGCCATCGGCCCTCGCCGCCTCCTCCAGCAGCTGGACCGCGGCGGCATGATCCTCGTCGAGCACCATCAACCGTCGCGGGATGGCGCCGATGCTGCCCTCGATGGCGCTGGTGAAGGTATCGAGGACGACCGACTCGATGCCCTCGGCCGCCAGCATGGCCTGGGCCCAGCTGAGGTGGACGAGGTCGTTGCTGCGCACCACTTCCTTCATCGACGGGACCGTCCGCTCCGGCTGCCGCGGCGTGGCGAGGTTTGCCACAGGCTTGTGCACCGTGTTAGCACGTTCGGCGTTCCTGCAACCGTTCGGGGCCTGTGCGCTCCGCCAGGGAGAGAACGCTTGGGCGCCGCTCGCGACCTCGCGGCCGAGGTCATCACCCCCGCTCAGAAGATGGAGGCGGCGCGCGCCCTGATCGACGCCGAGCTGGCCGAGGTCAACAAGCTCATCGTCGCCCGGATGCAGAGCCCGGTTTCGCTGATCCCGCAGCTGGCGCAGCACCTGGTCGCCGCCGGCGGCAAGCGCATCCGGCCGATCCTCACCCTGCTCGCCGCCAATGTCTGCGGCTACCGCGGCCAGCGCCATCTCGGCCTCGCCGCCTGCGTCGAGTTCATCCACACCGCCACCCTGCTGCACGACGACGTCGTCGACGAGAGCGACCTGCGCCGCGGCCGCTCCACCGCCAACGCGGTCTGGGGCAACAAGGCGCCGGTGCTGGTCGGCGACTTCCTGTTCAGCCGCGCCTTCCAGCTGATGGTCGAGGACGGCTCGCTGCGGGTGCTGGCGATCCTCTCCGAGGCGTCGGCGATCATCGCCGAGGGCGAGGTCGCCCAGCTCATCACCGCCAACGACACCTCGACCACCGAGGACGCCTATCTCGACGTCATCGCCTCGAAGACGGCGGCGCTGTTCCGCGCCGCCTGCCAGGTCGGTGCGGTCGTCGCCGAGCGGCAGGCCGCCGACGAGCAGGCGATGGCCGCCTACGGCCAGAACATCGGCGTCGCCTTCCAGCTGGTCGACGACGCGCTCGACTTCAGCGCCCGCCAGGCCACCCTCGGCAAGACCGTCGGCGACGACTTCCGCGAGGGCAAGATCACCCTGCCCGTGCTGGTGGCGCTGGCCCGCGGCGACGCCGAGGAACGCGCGTTCTGGAAGCGCACGCTCGAGGACCTCGACCAGCGCGAGGGCGACCTCGAGCACGCCATGGCGCTGCTCGAGCGGCACGGCGCCATCGAGGCGACGCTGGCGCGGGCCGACCAGTTCGGCGAGGCGGCGCGCCAGGCGCTGGCCCGCTTCCCGTGGTCGCGCCACAAGCAGGCCATGCTCGACCTCGTCGATTTCGCGGTGGCCCGCGCCTACTGAGGCGCTGACCCCCTTGCCGGGGCCGGGGCGACCCCCTATAGAACCGCCCGCCGTCGGAGTGTAGCTCAGCCTGGTAGAGCACTGCGTTCGGGACGCAGGGGTCGCGTGTTCAAATCACGCCACTCCGACCAGTCCTTCCCGAGTTCCCCCGTGAAATAGTCCTTCCGTGATCGCGGCCCCTTAGTTGCCGCAGATCGCCTGCTTCATTTCGAGCGTGTCGAGCCTGCCGTCGTCATCGTCGTCGGCCTCCTGGAACGCCGTGTTGAACTCGTCGCTATTGATGACGCCGTCGTCGTTGTCGTCCATCGACGCGACGTAATTGTCGAGCGCCGGGCCGTAGTCGTTGTTGCTGCAGGCCCCGCCCTCGACGATGACGGTCGGCTGGTCGCCGGGGGCGCAGGCGGCGAGGCCGCCGGCCGCGAGGCCTAGGATGACGACGGTCCGGGCGATGCGATTCACGAGATCCTCTCCGCTGCTGTCCTGAAGGACCGTTAGCGCGCCGCGGCGCGCGCGTCGACATGGCGTGCCGGCAGACCGGGCATGGCTGTGGCGGCGCGGCGATGGCAGCCGATTCGCCACGCTGCTACGGTCCGGTTCTTGCAGCGTACCGGCACGCCTCGCCGGCAACATCAAGAACTGGGTGCGCAGATGAGCAGTCACCGTCCCGGATCGCGCGGCGCCCCGCGCGACCAAGGTCACGTGTCCGAAGACGTCCAGATCCTGCACAACATGGGCTACGCCCAGGAGCTGTCCCGGCGGATGGGCGGCTTCTCGAACTTCGCGATCTCGTTCTCGATCATCTGTATCCTCGCCGGTGGCATCACCGCCTTCCCGGTCGGCTTCGCCTCGGGCGGCGGCTTCTCCGCGGCGATCGGCTGGCTGATCGGCGGTGCCATGGCGATGATCGTCGCCTGCTCGATGGCGCAGATCGCCTCGGCCTATCCGACCGCCGGCGGCCTCTACCACTGGGCCTCGATCCTGGGCGGCCGCGGCTATGGCTGGGTCTGCGCCTGGATCAACCTGCTGGGCCTGATCTTCGTCGTCGCCTCGGTCAATGTCGGCGTCTACCTGCTGTTCAAGGACCTGATCCTGACCGGGCTCCTCGGCTGGGACACCTCGGCCTGGGGCTTCTCGCAGCAGGTCGTGGCGGTGGTGCTGATCACCCTCACCCAGGGACTGTTCAACCACTTCGGCATCAAGACGACGACGGCGATCACCGACTTCTCGGGCTATCTCATCCTCGTCGTCGCGGTGGTGCTGACCCTGACCTTCCTGGTCTGGGGCGCGACCTTCGACCTGTCGCGCCTGTTCGACTTCGTCAACAACACCGGCGAGCCGGGCGGCGGGTTCTTCCCCGAGCCGCGCACGGCGCTGGTGGCCTTCCTCGTCGGCCTCCTGTTCCCGCTCTACACCATCACCGGCTTCGACGCCTCGGCGCACACCAGCGAGGAGACCGTCAACGCCCGCCACACCGTGCCGCGTGGCATGATCCACTCGGTGCTGTGGTCGCTGGTGTTCGGCTTCGTCATGGTGTCGTCGTTCGTCCTGGCGATGCCGGACACCACGCTCGCCGCCAAGGACGGCGGGCTGATGTGGTTCAACCTCTTCAACAACCTGCCGGCGCCGGCCTTCCTCAAGGCGCTCCTGGCGATCGGCATCGTGCTGGCGAACTACTGCTGCGCCCTGGCCGGCCTGACCTCGACCTCGCGGATGATCTTCGCCTTCGCCCGCGACGGCGGCCTGCCGGCCTCGGGCTGGCTCAAGCAGGTCAGCCCGGCCCACCGGACGCCGGTTCCGGCGATCTGGACGGCGGCGGTGCTGTCGGTGGCGGCGACCCTGTACTCGCCGGCCTTCGCCGCCCTGGCCGCCGGCTGTGCTCTGTTCCTCTACGTGTCCTACGCCATGCCGGTGGCCGCCGGCATGCTCGCCGAGGGCAAGACCTGGACCGAGTTCGGGCCGTTCCGCCTCGGCGCCCTGTCGAAGCCGTTCGCGGCGCTGACCGTGATCGGCGTCGTCATCCTCGCCTGGGCCGGCATCCAGCCGCCGTTCGACATCCTGGTCAGCTACGCGATCGGGCTGCTCGTGCTGCTGCTGGTCATCTGGTTCGGCTTCGAGCGCAAGCGCTTCCAGGGTCCGCCGATCGGCGAGATGATCCAGAAGCGCCAGGCCGAGATCCGCGCCGCCGAGGTGGCGGTGGGCGAGACCGGCCGGGCCTGAGCGTCACCGGCCGGGCGGCAGCCGCCGCCCGGCCGGAGCTCGTCACACCGGCAGCGTGTAGGCCGTCTTGACCGTCGTGTAGAACTCGGCGGCGTAGCGTCCCTGCTCGCGCGAGCCGTAGGAGCTGCCCTTCCGGCCGCCGAACGGCACGTGGTAGTCGACGCCCGCCGTCGGCAGGTTGACCATCACCATGCCGGCCTGGCTGTTGCGGCGGAAATGGCTGCTGTACTTCAGCGAGCCGGTGCAGATGCCGCTCGACAGGCCGAACTTCGTGTCGTTGGCGACCGCCAGCGCCTCCTCGTAGTCGGCGACCGGGATCACGGTGGCGACCGGCCCGAACACCTCCTCCTGGTTGATGCGCATGGCGTTGTTCGTCTCGGTGAACAGCGCCGGCGTGAGGAAGAAGCCCGGCGTCTCGCGGTTCGGCCGCTCGCCGCCGCAGGCGAGCTTGGCCCCTTCCTTGCGGGCGATGTCGATGTAGCCGAGGTCCTGGTCGAGCTGCTTCTGGTCGACGACCGGGCCGATCTGCACGCCGTCCTTGAGCGCGTCGCCGACCACCAGCGCCTTGGTCGCCTCGGTCAGCGCCTCCACGAAGCGGTTGTGGATGCCCTTGGTGACGACGAAGCGCGACGAGGCGGTGCAGCGCTGGCCGGTCGAGTAGAACGCCCCCTGCACCGCACAGTTGACCGCCGTCTTGAGATCGGCGTCGTCGAGCACGACGAGCGGGTTCTTGCCGCCCATCTCGAGCTGGAACTTGGCCATCCGCCCGGCGCAGACCGCGGCGACGTGCCGGCCGGTGTCGACCGAGCCGGTGAAGCTCACCGCCGCCACGTCCGGCGACTGGAGGATGGCCTCGCCGACCACCGAGCCGCGGCCCATGACCAGGTTGAACACCCCGGCCGGCACGCCCGCCCTCGCGATGATGTCGGCCAGCGCCCAGGCCGTGCCCGGCACGAGGTCGGCCGGCTTCATCACCACGCAGTTGCCGTAGGCCAGCGCCGGGGCGATCTTCCAGGCCGGGATCGCCGCCGGGAAGTTCCACGGCGTGATCAGGCCGACGACGCCCATCGGCTCGCGGGTCATCTCGACGCTGATGCCGGGGCGGATCGAGTCGACCACCTCGCCGGTCAGCCGCAGCGCCTCGCCGGCGAACCAGCGGAAGATCTGCCCGGCCCGAGTGACCTCGCCGACGCCCTCGGGCAGGGTCTTGCCCTCCTCCCGCGACAGGAGACGGCCGAGCTCGTCCTTCCGCGCCAGGATCTCGACCGCGATCTTCTCGAGCGCGTCCGAACGCACCTGCGGCGTCGCCGCCCGCCAGGCCGGGAACGCCGCCTTGGCCGCGGCGATCGCCTGCTCGGTCTGCTTCTTGTCGGCGTAGGCGTACTCGCCGATCACGTCGTCGGTGTTCGACGGGTTGATGTTGCGGCTGGTCGAGGCGCCCTCGACCCATTCGCCGCCGATCAGGTTCTTGTGCAGCATGGCGCGATCTCCCTCGGGCGCGCGGATCGCGCCGCCCCTCGCCGGTTCGCTCAGTGGATCTCCGGCTCGGCCACCGGTTCCGTGCCGAGCAGGTAGTCGAAGTCGCAGCCGTCGTGCGCCTGGCTGATGTGCGCCGAGAACATCTTCGTGTAGCCGCGCGACTGGATGGGCTTCGGCTTCCACCCCTCCCGGCGCCGGGCGAGCTCCTCGTCGCTGACGTGCAGGTGCAGGCGCCGGGCGTCGACGTCGACCTCGATCAGGTCGCCGGTGCGGACGAAGGCGAGCGGCCCGCCCAGCGCCGATTCCGGCGAGACGTGCAGCACGCAGGCGCCGTAGGAGGTGCCGCTCATCCGCGCGTCGGACACGCGCATCATGTCGCGCACGCCCTGCTTCAGCAGCTTCTTCGGCACCGGCAGCATGCCCCATTCCGGCATGCCGGGGCCGCCGACCGGGCCGCCGTTCTTCAGCACCAGGACATGGTCCGGGGTGACCTCGAGGTCGTCGCGGTCGATGACCTCGGCCATGTGGTTGTAGTCCTCGAACGCCAGCGCCGGGCCGGTGTGCCGGAGCAGGCGCGGATCGGCCGCCGACGGCTTGATCACCGCCCCGTTGGGGGCGAGGTTGCCGTAGAGGATGGCGCAGGCCGCCGCGGTCGACACCGGCTTGTCGAGCGGCCGGATGACGTCCTCGATGTAGATCTCGGCGTCGGCGATGTTCTGGCCCAGCGTCCGCCCGTTGACCGTCATGCAGCCGAGCTCGAGCACCGGCTCCAGCCGCTTGAGCAGGGCGCGCATGCCGCCGGCGTAGAAGAAGTCCTCCATCAGGTACTGGCCCGACGGGCGGACGTTGCCGATCACCGGGATCTCCCGGGCGATGCGGTCGAAGTGGTCGAGGCTGATCGGGAAGCCGGCGCGCCGGCCCATGGCGACGACGTGGATCATGGCATTGGTCGAGCCGCCCATCGCCATGTGGGCGCGGATCGCGTTCTCGAACGACGCCTCGGTGAGGATGTCGGAAGGCTTCAGGTCCTCCCAGACCATCTCGACGGCCCGCCGGCCGGCAGCGCCGCACATCCGCGGGTGGCCGGCATCGGCCGCCGGGATCGAGGTGGCGCCGGGCAGCGTGAAGCCCAGCGTCTCGGCGATGCCGGTCATCGTCGAGGCGGTGCCCATGGTCATGCAGGTGCCGATCGAGCGGGCGATGCCGCTCTCGATCTCGTTCCAGTCGTCATGGGTGATGTTGCCGGCCTTGAGCTCGGCCCAGTACTTCCAGACGTCGGAGCCGGAGCCGAGGATCTTGCCCGACCAGTTGCCGCGCAGCATCGGCCCGGCCGGGACGAAGATCGCCGGCAGGCCCATCGAGATGGCGCCCATGATCAGCGCCGGCGTGGTCTTGTCGCAGCCGCCCATCAGCACCGCCCCGTCGATGGGGTGGCTGCGCAGCAGCTCCTCGGTCTCCATCGCCAGGAAGTTGCGATAGAGCATGGTCGACGGCTTGACGAACATCTCCGACAGCGAGATCGCCGGCAGCTCGACCGGGAAGCCGCCCGCCTGCCAGACCCCGCGCTTCACGTCCTCGACGCGCTCGCGGAAGTGGATGTGGCACTGCTGCATGCCGGACCAGGTGTTGACGATGCCGATGATCGGCTTGCCGGCATAGTCCTCGGGCGCGAAGCCCATCTGCTTCATGCGCGAGCGGTGGCCCATCGAGCGCAGGTCCTGCACGCCCAGCCAGCGGTGGCTGCGCAGCTCTTCCGGCGACTTCTTGCGTGCCTTCTCGACCATGGCGTCTCACACCCCCCTCGGACCGCCGCGGAACCTAGGTCCCGCCCTTTCGCCGGGTCAAGGACAAGCCCCTTCCGCCCGGGCAGGGCTGGGAACCGGCCATGCATTGATGAGCTTGCTTACGATATGCAGACTTATAATCTGCCGGCCATGGCCGAGCCCCCTGCCCCCGTCGAATCCGTCTCGCTGGGCGTCCTGATCGCCGACGTCTCGCGCCTGCTGCGCCGCGACTTCGACCGCCGTGTCCGTCACCTCGGCCTCAGCCAGGCGCAGTGGCGGGTGCTCGCCCGCCTGTCGCGCCACGAGGGCATCAACCAGGCGACGCTGGCCGACCTGCTCGACATCCAGCCGATCACGCTGACCCGCCTGCTCGACCGGATGCAGGCCGCGGGCTGGCTGGAGCGGCGGCCCGACAGCCGCGACCGCCGTGCCGTCTGCCTGCACCTCATGCCGAAGGCGCAGCCGCTGCTGGAGGAGCTGCAGCGCATCGGCGAGGTCACCCGCGGCGTCGCCCTCGACGGGATCGACGCCGCCGAGCGTCGCCGCCTCACGGTGGCGCTCTTGCGCATGAAGCTGAACCTCGCCGCGGCCGTGGTGCCGGCCGACGAGGACCGGGACGACGCCGCATGATCGACGAGGACGAGAAGACCGACCGGCGCCGGCGTCGCCTGCGCCTCGGGCTGCTGGTGGCGGGCCCGGTGCTCGTGGCCGCCGTGGCGCTCTGGTACATGGTCGTGTCGGCCCCCTGGGTGTCGACCGACAACGCCTACGTCAAGGCGACGGTCAGCCAGGTCAGCCCGGAGGTCGCCGGCCCGGTGGCGGCGATCGCCGTCGGCGAGAACCAGCATGTCGACGCCGGCCAGCTGCTGTTCCGCATCGACGAGGAGCCGTTCCGCATCGCCCTCGAGCGCGCCGACGCCCAGCTCGCCCGCGTGCGCACCGATCTCGAATCGCTGCGCAGCAGCCTCGCCAGCAAGCAGAAGGAGATCGAGGGGGCGCACGCCGATCTCGACTTCGCCATGCGCGACCTCGAGCGGCAGAGGAAGCTGGCCAGCAGCCGCGTCGCCTCCGAGGCCCGCCTCGACGAGGCGCAGCATGCCGCCGACGCCGCCCGCGCCGCGCTGGGCCAGCTCGAGGCCGAGCAGGCGCAGATCGTGGCCCAACTCGACGGCGACCCGGCGATGCCGCTGGAGCGTCATTCCCGCTACCTCGAGGCCCAGGCCGAGCGCGACCGTGCCGCCCTCGACCTGCGGCGCACCGCGGTGCTGGCGCCGGCCGCCGGGGTGATCAGCGGCGCCGACCAGCTCCGCCCCGGCACCCACGTCACCGCCGGGCAGCCGGCGCTCTGGCTGGTCGCCGACAGCGACCTCTGGGTCGAGGCCAACCTCAAGGAGACGGACCTCACCTGGGTCCGGCCGGGCCAGCCGGTGACCCTGTCCGTCGACACCTATCCCGACCGCGAGTGGCGCGGCGAGGTGGTCAGCATCAGCCCGGCCACCGGCGCCGAGTTCTCGCTGCTGCCGGCGCAGAACGCGACCGGCAACTGGGTGAAGGTCGTGCAGCGCGTGCCGGTCCGCATCGCCATCCACGACCAGGCCGGCGGCCAGCCGCTGCGCGCCGGGATGAGCACCGAGGTCGCCATCGACACCGGCCACGCCTTCGAGATGCCGGGGCCGGTCCGCTCGGCCCTGGCCTTCGTCGGCGCCGGCGACTGAGCGTGGCCGGGACCGCCGGCCATCGCGGGCTGATCACCCTGTCGATCATGCTCGCGACGATCATGCAGGCGCTCGACACGACGATCGCCAACGTCGCCCTGCCGCACATGCAGGGCAGCGTCGCCGCCACCCAGGACCAGATCTCCTGGGTGCTGACCTCCTACATCGTCGCCGCCGCGATCATGACCCCGGCGGTCGGCTTCCTCGCCGCACGGATGGGCCGGCGCCGGCTGTTCCTCGTCTCGGTCGCCGGCTTCACCGTCGTCTCGATGCTCTGCGGCATCGCCACCAGCCTCGGCGAGCTCGTCCTGTTCCGCCTGCTGCAGGGTGTGTTCGGCGCGGCCCTGGTGCCGCTGTCGCAGTCGGTGCTGCTCGACACCTATCCGCGCGAGCAGCACGGCTCGGCGATGGCGATGTGGGGCGTCGGCGTGATGGTCGGCCCGATCCTCGGCCCCACCCTCGGCGGCTGGCTGACCGAGTATTACAGCTGGCGCTGGGTGTTCTACATCAACCTGCCGTTCGGCGTGCTGGCCTTCCTCGGCGTCATGGCCTTCGTCCGCGAGACCGAGCCGACGCGGCGGCCGTTCGACCTGTTCGGCTTCGTCCTGCTCAGCGTCGCCATCGGCGCCCTGCAGCTGATGCTCGACCGCGGCCAGCAGCAGGACTGGCTGCAGTCGCCCGAGATCTGGATCGAGCTCATCGCCTGCGGCCTCGGCCTCTACCTGTTCGTCGTCCACATGACGACGACCGAGCATCCCTACCTGCCGCCGCGGCTGTTCACCGACCGCAACTTCGTCACCGGCCTCGTCATGATCTTCGTCATCGGCATCATCCTGCTGGCGACGATGGCGCTGCTGCCGCCCTACCTGCAGGGCCTCATGGGCTATCCGGTGCTGAAGACCGGCTACGTGCTGGCGCCGCGCGGCATCGGCACGATGGTCTCGATGTTCCTCGTCGGCCGGCTGATGCGCCGCGTCGATCCGCGCCTGCTGATCTTCACCGGCATGGTGCTGACCGCCCTGTCGCTGTGGCAGATGGCGCAGTTCACGATGGACGTGCCGGTCCGCGCGATCGTCGTCAGCGGCGTCGTCCAGGGCCTGGGCCTCGGCCTCATCTTCGTGCCGCTCAGCACCCTGACCTTCGCCACCCTGCCGGGCGAGTACCGCACCGACGCCACCGGCCTGTTCTCGCTGCTGCGCAACCTCGGCAGCAGCATCGGCATCTCGCTGGTGGTCACCCTGCTGGCGCAGAACACCCAGGCCAACCACGCCATCCTGGCCGAGCACATCGACCCGCTGAGCCCGCTGCTGCGGGCCCCGCTGCTGCCGCCGCAATGGTCGCCCGACACCGCCGCCGGGCTCGCCATGCTCGACCGCGAGGTCACCCGGCAGGCCGAGCTGCTGGCCTACCTCTACGACTTCCGGCTGATGATGGTGATCGTGCTGGCGGCGATCCCGCTGCTGCTGCTGCTGCGCCGGCCGCGCCGGGCTGCCCGTCCGGCCTGAGCCTTGCCGCTGTGCCGGGCTTCTGCTTGGAAGAGGCACCGCACGTCACGGGGAGGACAACGACGTGGCTGATCCAACGCCGGCCGATCTGATCGCCAATCCCTACCGGGTCATCGAGCCCGCCTTCGGCAACCTGATCAGCGGCGTCGCCCGGCTGGTCCGCCTGTGGACGGGGGCGGCCTGGGCCGAGGGCCCGGTCTACTTCCGCGACGGCGACTTCCTGCTGTTCAGCGACATCCCGAACAACCGGATCATGCGCTTCGTGCCCGACCACACCGGGCTCGGCGGCACCACCAGCGTGTTCCGGCAGCCGGCCAACAACACCAACGGCCACACCCGCGACTTCCAGGGCCGGCTGATCTCCTGCGAGCATGGCGCGCGGCGCGTCACCCGCACCGAGCACGACGGCCGCATCACCGTGCTGGCCGACAGCTACAAGGGCAAGAAGCTCAACTCGCCGAACGACGTCGTCGTCAAGTCGGACGGCTCGGTGTGGTTCACCGACCCGAGCTACGGCATCATGTCCGATCTCGAGGGCTGGAAGGGCGAGCCCGAGTACGGCGGCTGCTACGTCTTCCGCCTCGATCCGGCGACCGGCGACCTGCGCGTCGTCGCCGACGATTTCGTCAAGCCGAACGGCATCGCCTTCAGCCCCGACGAGAAGACCCTTTATGTCGCCGACACCGGCCGCAGCCACGATCCGGACGGCCCGGCCCACATCCGCGCCTTCGACGTCACCGATGCCGGCAAGCTGAAGAAGGGCCGCCTGTTCGCCGACTGCGACGCCGGCTTCTTCGACGGCTTCCGCCTCGACGAGGATGGCCGGGTGTGGACCTCGGCCGGCGACGGCGTGCACTGCTTCACGCCCGACGGCACGCTCATCGGCAAGATCTTGGTGCCCGAGGTCGTCGCCAACGTCTGCTTCGGCGGCTACAAGCGCAACCGTCTCTACATCTGCGGCACGACCAGCCTCTATGCCGTGCTGCTCAACGTGAACGGCGCCCAGCGCCCGTGAGCGGCGGGCGTCCGCCGGGAGGGGTGCCTTCCGGCGGGCGCGGCTGCGTGATTAGATGCCGGGCATGAGCCGGCGGCCGGAGCAACCGGCCGTGCCGAACCACCAGGATCGAGGGAGCATCATGTCCGCAGCTCGTAGCCTTCGTGCGCTGCGCGGGGCCTTCTGTGCCGGCGCCGCCGTCGTCGCGCTGGCCGCCCCCGCCATGGCCGAGGACGTCAAGATCGGCGCCCTGTTCGAGGTCACCGGGCCGATCGCCAACTTCATCCCGCCGCTCCTCGATTCGGTGAAGCTCGCCGTCGACCAGGTCAACGAGCAGGGCGGCATCCTCGGCGGCAAGCTGTCCTTCGTCGTCGCCGACACCCAGGGCACGCCGCAGGGTGCCATCGACGCCGCCACCAAGCTGGTCAACGTCGAGGGGGCCAACATCGTCGTCGGCGCGCTGACCAGCGGCGGCACCATCGCCGCGGCGCAGAGCGTCGTCATTCCGGCCGGCATCCCGATGGTCTCGCCGACCGCGACCGCACCCTCGATCACCGGCCTCGACGACGGCGACATGGTCTTCCGCCTCGTCCCGTCGGACTCCTACCAGGGCCTGGTGCTGGCCAAGCTGCTGATGGACAAGGGCCTCGACAGGGTGGCCCTGACCTACGCCAACAACGACTACGCCGTCGGCATCGCCGAGACCTTCCGCGAGGCCTACAAGAAGCTCGGCGGCACCCTGACCGCCGACCAGGTGCACGAGGAGAAGAAGCCCTCCTACCGCTCCGAGCTGGCGACGCTGGCGCAGGGCGAGCCCGAGGCGCTGGTGCTGATCGCCTATGCCGGCGACAGCGGCGTCACCATCATCCGCCAGTCGCTCGAGAACGGCTTCTTCAAGCAGTTCGTCGGCACCGACGGGCTGCGCGACAACCTGCTGATCGAGCAGATCGGCGCCGACAATCTCGGGCCCATCCTGTTCACCTCGCCATCCTCGCCGCCCGGCACCACGGCCGGGGCCAAGTTCGAGAAGGCCTACGGCAGCACCGAGGGCAAGCTGTTCGCGCAGCAGGTCTACGACGCCGCCTTCCTCGCCGCGCTGGCCGTCGAGGCGGCCGGCTCGACCGACCGCAAGGCGGTCCGCGACGCCCTGCGCAAGGTCGCCAACAGCCCGGGCGAGGTCATCGAGCCCGGTGAGTGGCAGAAGGCGGTCGAGCTCATCAAGGCCGGCAAGGACATCGACTATGTCGGCGCCTCGGGGCCGATCGAGTTCGACGAGAAGGGCGACGTCCCCGGCGTGATCGGCCAGTTCGTCATCGAGAACGGCGCCTACAAGGAAGTCGGCATCATCACGCCCTGAGCGGGCCGGCGGCGGGCGGCGACGCCCGCCGCAGCCAGGCCGGGCGCTCGAACAGCCAGGGGAAGCCCAGCCGCTCGAGCGTCCAGGCCAGGGCGATGGGCCCGGCGACGCCGGCCACCGTCGCCACCGCCACCAGCACCACCGCATGGTCGCTGAGGCCGAGGCGCAGCAGGGCTTCGCGGGCCGCGGCGGTGACGAGGGTGTGGATGACGAAGATCGGCAGCGACCAGGCGCCGATCCGGCGCAGCCAGGCGCCGCGGCCGTGCTCGGCCAGCGCCATGCAGACGCTGACGATGGCGGCGATGCCCAGCAGGCTGGCGGCGAGATCGGCGATCGGCTGCTCGTCGAGGCCCAGATGGATCAGCCCGCCGGCCACCAGGACGTAGGCGGCGACGAGCCCCGCCGCCAGCGGCAGCCGGCCCGTGGTCGGCCGTCCCAGCATCCATGCCGAGGCGCCCACCCCCAGCATGAAGTAGACCGAGAACCGCGCCGTCTGGCGGTAGGCGTACCAGTCGTCGTGGACGGTCGGCACGGTCGACAGCAGGGCCGCGACCGCGACGAGGAAGACGACGGGCACGTCGCGGAAGACACGGGCCAGCCCGTAGTACCAGAGCAGCGCCCAGACGAACCAGGTGATGTTGATCGGGCGGACCGGGAACAGCAGGATCCGCCAGCCGTCGATCGGATCGTTGGCGAAGTCCTGGAAGGCGAAGCGGGCGGCGAACTGCAGCACGTTCCAGACGACGAACACGTAGAGCAGGTGGAACAGCGTCCGGTCGAGGAAGGTCGGCCAGTCGCGGCGCAGGCTGAGGGCGGCGAACATGCCGGTGATGAAGAAGAACACCGGCATGCGGAACTGGCTGAACGGCTTCATCACGTAGGCGTAGAGCGTGGGGTCGATGGCCACGTCCTTGCCGACGCCGACCACGGCATGCCCGTAGACGACGAGGATGATCGTCAGGCCCTTGGCGCAGTCCGCCCAGTCGACGCGTCGGTCCGCCATGCTCCGCCTTCCCGCTCCGTCGGACGAGGATCCGACCGGCCGCAGCCTAGGGCGTGTGCCGCGGCCGAGGATGAAGGAGCGGGGTTAACGGAATGCTGCCGGGTATCGCCCGCGGCTCAGCCGTCCGCGCGCAGCACCGGCGGCTTCGGCATCGGCACCGCCGACTCGACCGCCCGCGCCACGCGCAGGACCAGGGCGTCGGCGTACTTGGCGCCGACCAGCTGGATGCCGATCGGCAGCCCGTCGGGGGTCAGGCCGCAGGGCACGGTCGCCGCCGGCTGCTGCGACAGGTTGAACGGGTAGCTGAACGGCGTCCACTCCATCCACTCGGCCATGCCGGAGCCCTCCGGCACCTCGCGGCCGGCGGCGAAGGCGCCGATCGGCAGCGTCGGGGTGACCAGGATGTCGTAGCGGTCGTGCAGCCGCTGCAGGCGGATCGCCATCTCGGCGCGGGCCTTGGCGGCGCGCTGCAGCTCGACCGAGCTCAGCGCCGCACCGCGTGCCGCCAGCCGCTGCATGCCGGGATCGACGAGGCCGCGCTTCTCCGCCGGCATGGCGTCCAGGATCGCGGCGGTGCCGGCGAACCAGATCGGATCGAACGTGGCGCTGCTCGGGCCGATGCCGGGATCGACCGTCTCGACCACGGCACCCTGCTCGGCCAGCGCCTGCACCGCGGCCGCCACCGCCGCCGCCACCGCCGGATCGACCCGGGCGTGGCCGAGGTCGGGGCTGAAGGCGATGCGCAGGCCGCGCACCCCGCCGTCGAGCCCGATCCGGTAGTCGACGCCGTCGTCCGGCAGGGCCAGCCAGTCGCGGCTGTCGAACCCGGCGATCGTGCTCAGCATCAGCGCCGTGTCGGCCACCGTGCGGGTCATCGGCCCGACATGGCTCAGCGTGCCGAACAGGCTGGCCGGCCAGGCCGCCACCCGGCCGAACGTCGCCTTGATCCCGACGATGCCGGAGAAGCCCGAGGGGATGCGGATCGAGCCGCCGCCGTCGCTGCCGATGTGCAGGGCCCCCATGCCGAGGGCGGCCGCCACCGCCGCGCCGCCGCTGCTGCCCCCGGCGGTGCGGCTCGGGTCGTAGGGATTGCGGGCGACCTCGCCCAGCGGGTTGTCGGTGACCCCCTTCCAGCCGAACTCCGGCGTCGTGGTCTTGCCGAGCAGCACGGCCCCGCCGGCGCGCAGCCGGCCGACCGCCGGGGCGTCCTCGGCACCGACCGGGTCGCCCTCCGTCGTCCGGCTGCCGCGCCGGGTGGGCCAGCCCTTGACCACGTGCAGGTCCTTGATCGAGGTCGGCACGCCGTCGACCGGCCCGAGCGGCGCGCCTGCCTGCCAGCGCGCCTCGGCGGCCCGTGCCCCGGCCAGCGCCCCCTCGGCATCGACGAGGCAGAAGGCGCCGAAGCGGCCGTTCAGCCGGTCGATCCGGGCGAGGCAGGCCCTGGCCGCCTCGACGGGCGACGCCGCCTTGCGCCGGTACAGGCGGACGAGGTCGGTGGCGGAGACGTCGGCGAGATCGGTGCTGGTCATGGGCGTTCCCTGCGGCGGTCGGAAAAGGCTACCGCGCGCGCCGCGCGAAGACGACCGACAGCGTTAGATCGCCGTTAACCGGAAACGTGGTGTCCTCGGGTCGGCCGACCCGGCCCGACGGAGGTCGTGATGATCCGCACCCTCGCCTTCCTCGCCCTCGTGGTGCCGGCAGGGTCGCCCGTGCCGGCCGCCGCACCGGCCGAGCCGGTGCCCCTGCCCTGCCACGCCTACACCGAGATCGCCCGCCAGCTCGGCGACCGCTACCGCGAGGCGCAGGTCGCCGCCGGCCTGCAGAACGACGGCACGCTGCTGCAGGTGTTTGCCTCCGCCGACGGCGACACCTGGACGGTGCTGAGCACCGCTCCCGACGGCACGTCCTGCGTCGTCGCCGCCGGCCGCGGCTGGCAGGCGGAGCCGCCGGAGAAGGACCCGGCGGCCTGAGTCAGTCGCGCTCGTCGGCGGCGTCGTAGCGGAGATAGGCGGCGCGCAGCAGCCAGACGCGCAGCGCCGCCAGCGGAAACCGCGGCGGCGGCGTGGTGACGAAGTCGGGCAGCGGCGGCTCCTCGTGCCTGCCGGCCAGGCGCGCCGCGACCGCCCGGCCGAACCAGGTGCCCATGGCGACGCCGCCGCCGTGGTAGAGCCCGGCCCACCAGACCCCCGGCGCGTCCGGCAGCGGCGCGAGGTGCGGCAGCCGGTCGGCCGCGAGCGCCACGAAGCCCCACCAGGCATGCTCGATGCGCACGCCGGCCCAGCGCGGGAACTTGGCGGCCAGCCGGTCGACCATCCACGCCTTGCGCTCCGCGAACCCGGCCGGCGAGGCGTCGGTCCCGCCGCGCGAGCCGAACAGCAGCCGGCCGTCGCGCAGCAGCCGGATGTAGAACAGCAGCGTCCGGGTGTCGGCCAGCAGCCACGGCTCGGTCCAGCGATGCGCCGCCCGCTCGGCCTCGCTCAGCGGCCGGGTGACGAGGATGCTGCTCAGCGCCGGCAGGACCCGCCCGTCGAGCCCGGGGTGCAGCCCTTCCGGATAGAACCCGTTGGTCGCCACCAGCACCCGCCGGGCGCGGACGCTGCCTTGGGCGGTGACCAGCCGGTGCACGCCGCCGACGGTGGTCCAGCCGCGCACCGCGCTCTGCGGATGGACGCTGGCGCCATGCCGCGCCGCCGCGGCGGCGAGCCCGCGCACATAGCGCAAGGGGTGCAGCCCGAAGCCGTGCGGGACGACGAGCGCGCCATGCGCCTCGGCGGCATCGAGATGGCGCTCGGCCAGCGCCGGTCGCTCCAGCAGCGCCCAGTCCTCGCCATAGGTCGCCCTGACGAACTCGGCCTTGGCGCGCAGCTCGGCGAGGCGGCTCGGCCGGTGCGCCACCACCAGCTCGCCCTGGCCGGTGTCCTCGATGTCGAGGGCCTCGGCTGCCGCCAGCTCGCGCACGTAGCCGATCGCCCGCACCTGCGCCTCGAAGAAGGCGCGGGTCGGCCCGGTCCCGAACCGCCGGACCAGCTCGGGCCCGGCGATCTTCGACGAGCCGAGGCAGGCGAAGCCGCCGTTGCGGCCCGACGCCCCCCAGCCGATCGGCCCCGCCTCCAGCACGGTGGCGGCGATGCCGTGGTCGCGGGCGAGATGCAGGGCCGCGGACAGCCCGGTGAAGCCGCCGCCGACGATCGCCACCTCGCAATCGACGTCGCCCTGCAGCGGGCTTAGGGGCACGGCCAGCGGCGGCGCCGTCGCCTCCCAGTAGCTGGGCTGGACCGAGGCGTGGTCATGGATCGACCGGTGGTAGAGCTGTGACGCCGGCATGGTCCCCCTGCCGCCGGCCCCGCTCGGCCGGCGCGGCCACCCTAGCTGAGGCGGCTGCGGCATCCTACGTTCCGCGCCATGCCCCGCACGCTCATCGGCACCGCCCTCCGCCTGCTCGTCGCCTCCTTCGCCGTCGGCCTCGTCCTCAGCTGGCTCGACTGGTCGCCGCAGGATGTCTGGCTGTGGGGCCGCGACCTCGTGCTTGCCGCCTTCGCCCGCGCCGACACCCTGCTCGGCTCGGCCCTGACCTACGTGCTGATGGGGGCGGTCGTGGTGGTGCCGCTGTGGCTGCTGCACCTGGTCTGGCGGACGGTGCGCGCCCGCCTCTGAGCCGGCCTACTCGGTGACGCCGCCGAAGCTGCGCTGGACCCAGTCGAGCAGCAGCTCGAGGCCGTTGTCGCGGCGTACCGGCACCGGCGGCCGCGCCGAGGCCACGGCCGGGCCGTCGGGCGGCGTCCCCAGCATCACCTCGCGCCAGATCCGCGCCGGGATGGTGCCGCCGCTGACGCCGCGCATCGGCCGGCCGTCGTCATGGCCCATCCAGACGGCGGCGACGTGGCTCCCGGCGAAGCCGACGAACCAGGCGTCGCGGATGTCCTGCGTCGTCCCGGTCTTGCCGGCGGCCGAGCGGCCGGGCAGCGCCGCCTCGCGGCCGGTGCCCTCGCTGACCACCGCCCGCAGCATCGCCTGCAGGTCGGCGGCGGTGTCCCGGTCGATCACCCGGGCCTCCGTCGGCTTGTGCCGGTAGAGCACGCGCCCGGCATCGTCGGTCACCGACTCGACCGCCCAGGCCGGCCGCCGGATGCCGCCATCGGCGATCGGCAGGTAGGCGCCGGCGAGCTCGAGCACGCCGACCTCGGCGGTGCCCAGCGGCAGCGACGCCACCGGCTCGAGCGGCGAGCTGATGCCGAGCCGGCGCGCGGTCTCGGCCACCCGCTGGCGCCCGACCTTCTCGCCCAGCCGGACCGTCGCCGCGTTTAGCGACAGCGCCATCGCCTGGGTCAGGCTGACCCGGCCGTGGAAGGTCCCGTCGCTGTTGGCCGGCCGCCAGTCGCCGACCCGGACCGGCGCGTCGTCGATCGCCGAGGACGGCGTCCAGCCGGTCTCGAGCGCCGCCAGGTAGACGAAGGGCTTGAACGCCGAGCCCGGCTGGCGGCGGGCGTTGACCGCCCGGTTGTAGGGATTGGCGGCGTAGCGCCGGCCGCCGACCATGGCGCGGACCGCGCCGTCCTCGTCCAGCACCACCACCGCCGCCTGCACCGGCGAGGTCACCGGCAGCAGCCGGTCGACCGCCTGCTCGGCCCGGACCTGCAGCGCCGGCTCCAGCGTCGTGCGCACGACCAGGTCGCGGGTCGGCTTGCCGAGCTCGTCGGTCAGCGCCTCGAGCACCCAGTCGACCAGCCAGCCGGCCAGCTGCACCCGCTCCGGCGCCAGCGTCGCCGGCCGCTCGCGTGCCGCCAGCCGCTGCGCCTGGTCGATGACGCCCTGGTCCTGCATCAGCGCCAGCACCACCGCCGCCCGCTGCCGGGCCGCGGCGAGGTCGCTGGTCGGCGACAATCGCGACGGCGCCTTGAGCAGGCCGGCGATCAGCGCCGATTCGGCCAGCGTCAGCCCGGCCGCCGGCTTGCCGAAATAGCGCTGTGCCGCCGCCTCGACGCCGTACGCCCCGGCCCCGAGATAGACCCGGTTGAGGTAGAGCTCGAGGATCTGCTCCTTGCTCAGCCGCGACTCCAGCCAGATCGCGAGGACCAGCTCCTCGAGCTTGCGGCGGAAGGTCCGGTCGTTGCTGAGATAGAGGTTCTTGGCGAGCTGCTGGGTGATGGTGCTGCCGCCCTCGACCGCGGCGCCGGCCCGCAGGTTGCTGGCGACGGCGCGCAGGACGCCGACCGGATCGACGCCGCCATGGTCGAAGAAGCGCCGGTCCTCGGTCGCCACCACGGCCTTGACCAGCCAGGGCGAGACCTCGTCGAGGCGCACATAGGGCCGGCCGGAAACACCGCGCTCGGCCAGCACCGAGCCGTCGGCGGCCAGCACCCGGACGCTGACCTGGCTCGCCTCCTCGACCAGCACCGCGGTGTCCGGCAGGCGCGGCGCGTACCAGACGAACAGGCCGACCCAGCCGACAAGGCCCGCCAGCACCAGCACGGCCACCAGCCGGACGAGACGGCCGGCAAGGCCGCGGCGCGGCGCCGCTGGTGCCCGCCGCGCCCTGCCCGCTCCCTCCGTCGACCGCCGCCCCTTGCCGGCTCCCGCCAAGCCCCGCTCCTGTCCCGGACCGACACCAATCCCGATCCGAATGTAAACGACTTCCTAGCCACTTAGCATCCGTTCCTTGCGTCGCGGGTTAAGCCGGCCGGTGGCGTTCGCGCGGCAGACCTGCGGGCGCCGCGCTTGCCTCGCGGCCGGCCGCTCCGCAGAGGAGCGGCGGGCCCAACGCCGGAGCCGGCCATTTCCGTTCCCCCGCCACCCGCCGCCATCGCCGGCGTCGTCCTCGCCGGCGGCCGCTCCTCGCGCATGGGTGGCGGCGACAAGTTCCTGCTGCCCGTGGCCGGGCGGCCGCTGCTGGCGCGCGTGCTCGACCGGCTGGGCCCGCAGGTCGCCACGGTGGTGCTGACCGTCAACGGCGACCCGCAGCGACTGCCGGACCTCGGCGTCCCACTCGTCGCCGACGATGGCGAGCCGCACCGAGGCCCCCTCGCCGGCATGCTCGCCGGGCTGCGTTGGGCCTGCTCGCGCCACGGGATCGGCTGGATCCTCACCGTTCCGGCCGACACGCCGTTCCTGCCGGGCGATCTCGCCAGCCGGCTCGCCGCTGCCGTCGCCGCCGGGGCGACGGCAGCCTGTGCCGCTTCCGCCGGGCGCCGGCATCCGGCCGTGGCGCTGCTGCCGGTCGGGCTCGCCGCGTCGCTCGAAGCGTTCCTCGCTGCCGGCCACCGCCGCGCCGGCGACTGGCTCGCCGCGGTCGGGGCCGTGCCGGTCGACTTTCCGGTCGAGCCGGTCGATCCGTTCCTCAACGTCAACACGCCGGACGAGCTGGCCGCCGCCGGACGGCTGGCGGAGCGCCTCGGGTGCTGAGCCAGGCTGCTGCCGCGGAAGGCCGGCGCGGCTTCGCCGCCGGCCTGTCCGCCTACCTGTTCTGGGGACTGTTCCCCTTCTACTTCAAGTCGCTCGAAGGTGTCGGCGCCTACGAGATCTTCGGCTGGCGCATCGTCTTCTCGACCGTCACCCTGGCCCTGATGGTGCCGTTCGGCGGCCACCGCGCCGAGCTGTTCCGCATCCTCCGCGACCGCCGTGCGCTCGCGCTGCTCGCCGCTGCCGCCCTGATGCTGTGCGGCAACTGGCTGTTCTACGTGATCGCGGTGAAGGCCGGCCACGTGCTCGATGCCAGCCTCGGCTACTTCATGTGCCCGCTGGTCATGGTGGCCTTGGGCATCGTCGTCCTCGGCGAGCGGCTGCGGCCGCTGCAGATCGCCGCCGTCGCGCTCGCGGCGACCGCCGTGCTCGCCGCCGTCGTCCTCGCCGGCGTCGTGCCGAAGACCGCGCTGCTGCTGGCCGTCAGCTTCGGCATCTACGGCCTGCTGCGCAAGCGGGTTGCGGTCGGCCCGGTGGTCGGCCTGTTCATCGAGTGCGTGCTGACCCTGCCGGTCGCCGTCGGCGTGCTGGTCTGGCAGGGCACGCTCGGCGCCGTGGCCTTCCCGACCGGTGCCACCGGCATCGACCTGCTGGTCTGCGCCGCCGGCCTCGTCACCGTCGCCCCGCTGCTGCTGTTCGGCTACGCCGCCCGCCGGCTGGCGCTGTCGACGCTGGGCCTGCTGCAGTACATTGCGCCCAGCGTGATCTTCATCGAGGGCGTGGTGCTGTTCGGCGAGCCCCTGCCGCTCTGGCGGCTGCTGAGCTTCCTGCTGATCTGGGTCGGCCTCGTGCTCTACACGGTCGACGGCATCGCCCGCTCGCGCGCCGATCCGGCCGTCCCGTCGCGCTGAGCCGCCGCCTCAGTTCATCCGGTCGAGCACCTTGACGATCCGGTGCAGGGCTTCCTCGAGCTCGTCGGTGCGCCGGGCGAAGCACAGCCGGAAGTGGCCGTCATTGCCGGGCCCGAAGGTGTAGCCGGGGGCGATGCCGACCCGCGCCTCCTTGAGCACCCGCTGGCAGAAGGCCAGACTGTCGCTCATCCCGTCGACCTTGGGGAAGGCGTAGAACGCACCCTGCGGCCGGCTCAGCCTGATCTTCGGATGCCGCCCGAGGATCTCCATCACCAGCGTCCGGTTGCGCCGGCAGCGCTCGACGAAGTCGGCGAGGAACGCCTCGCCGTGGTCGAGGGCGGCGATGCCGCCGTACTGGGTGAAGGCGGTGGCCCCGGTGTTGTTGCACTCGGCCAGCACCGACATCGGCTCGGCCATGCCGGCGGGCGTGATCATCCAGCCGAGCCGCCAGCCGGTCATCGCCCAGGCCTTGGAGAAGCCGTTGAGGATGAACACGGGCTCGCGCGGCTCGGCGACATGGACGAAGGACGGCGCCGGGTCGGGGCCGTCGAAGACATTGCGGTGGTAGACCTCGTCGGAGATCAGCCCGAGGCCCTGCTTGCGGCAGATTTCCATGAGCGCCCGCGACTCGCCGGGCGTCATGATCCAGCCGGTCGGGTTCGAGGGCGAGTTCACGTAGATCGCCCGGGTGCGGACGGTGACGGCCTTGCTCACCCGGTCGAGGTCGAGATGCCAGCCGTTCTGCCCCTCGACGAGACGCACGAACACCGGCTTCGCGCCAAGCATGGTGACGACCGTGGCGACGTTCGGCCAGTGCGGGCCGATGATGATGACCTCGTCGCCGGACCTGACCATGCACTGGCCGGCGATCAGCACGGTCAGCATCGTCGAGCCCGGCACGGTGATCCGGTCGGGGTCGAGGTCGACGCTGTAGATCCGCTTGTAGTAGCGCTGCAGCGCCTCGCGCAGCGGCAGGTGGCCGCGGCTGTAGTTGTAGAAGGTCTGGCCCTCGTCGAGCGCCTTCTTGGCCGCCTCGTTGACGAAGGCCGGCGAGGTCAGGTCGCTCTCGCCGAACCAGAGCGGGATCACGTCCTTCTCGTGCAGGGCGCCGACCGCGACCTTGCCGATCCCGCTCCACTCGAGGGCCTTGATCTCCGGGCGGATGACGGAGAGGTCGAAGGGATCAGCCGCTGCGTTCGATGACAAACCTGAGCTCCGTGCCGTGCGTGTGGCGCTCGACCAGCCGGTGGCCATCGGCGTCGCACAAGAGATCGATGTCCTGGACCGCCTTGGGATCGGTCGCCAGCAGGCACAGCCGCTCGCCCGGCGCCATGCCCGCTAGCGCCTTGCGGGCCTTGAGCACCGGCAGCGGACAGCTGAGCCCGCGGGTGTCGAGCAGCCGCTCCGCCATGTTCCGACCGAATTCCCGCCGTGGTACAGGCGCGCGCGAAGCTAGCGCCACCTGCTGCCCGATGCGAGCGCCATGACCATACCCGTTCCGGGCAGGCCGCCCGTCGTCGGCGTCGTCGGCTGGAAGAACAACGGCAAGACGACGCTGGTCGAGCGCCTGATCGCCCATTTCGTCGCCGAGGGCCTCGCCGTCTCCACGGTCAAGCACGCGCACCACGAGGTCGAGGTCGACCAGCCGGGCAAGGACACCTGGCGGCATCGCGAGGCCGGGGCGCGCGAGGTCGTGCTCGCCACCGCCCGCCGCTTCGCCATCATCCACGAGCTGCGCGAGGCCCCCGAGCCGTCGCTCGACGCGCTGCTCGACCGCCTCGCCCCCTGCGACCTCGTCATCGTCGAGGGCTTCAAGCGCTTTGCGCACCCCAAGGTCGAGGCGCACCGGGCCGAGCGCGGCACGCCGCTGCTGGCGGCCGAGGATCCGACCGTCTTCGTGGTCGCCTCCGACGAGCCGCTGCCCGGCCTTTCCATCCCGCTCCTCCACCTCGACGACGTCGCCGGCATCGCGGCATGCATCCGGCGCAGGCTCGGCTTGCAGCCGGCGAGCTTGCGCCCGGGACCGGCTACCCCCGCTTAAGGCGCAGCGACAGGCGGATGGACGGCACCATGGACTGCGACGTGATCGTGATCGGCGGCGGCATCGCCGGGGCCTCGGCGGCAGCCGAGATCGCGGCGGCGCGCCGGGTCATCCTGCTCGAGCGCGAGTCGCAGCCCGGCTACCACACCACCGCCCGCTCCGCGGCCCTGCTCACGCCCTACTACGGGACCCCGACCGTCCGCGGCCTCAACCTCGCCGGCGGCCGCTTCTACGCCGAGCCGCCGCACGGCTTTGCCGAGGTGCCGCTGCTGGCGCCGCGCGGCGAGCTCTACATCGGCCGCAGGGGCGAGGAGCACCTCGTCGACGAGGAAGCCGACCGCGCCCGCTCGCTCGGCGGCGACGCCGAGATCCTCGACGTCGACGCCACGCTGGCCATGGTGCCGATCCTGCGCCGCGAATGGATCGGGGCCGTCTGGTACGACGCCTCGGCCGCCGACATGGACGTCGGCGCCATCCTCCAGGGCTACATCCGCCTGCTGCGCCACCGCGGCGGCGAGCTGCGCACCGACGCCGAGGTGCTGGCCCTGTCGCGCGCCGGCGACGGCTGGGCGGTCACCACGCCCAGGGGCATCGTCCGCGCCCCGGTCGTCGTCAACGCCTCGGGCGCTTGGGCCGACACCATCGCCGACATGGCCGGAGTCGGCGGGCTCGGCGTCCAGCCGATGCGCCGGACCATGGTCATCGTCGCGCCGCCGCCCGGCCACGACACCCGCCGCTGGCCCGGCTGCGCCGACGTCCGCGAGAAGGACGGCTGGTACTTCAAGGCCGATGCCGGCCGGCTGATGTGCTCGCCGGCCGACGAGACGCCGAGCGAGCCCTGCGACGCCCAGCCCGACGAGCTCGACATCGCCATCACCATCGACCGCGTCCAGCAGGCGGCCGACCTGCCGGTGCGCCGCATCGAGCACAGCTGGGCGGGCCTGCGCAGCTTCTCGCCCGACCGCACCCCGATCGTCGGCTACGACCCGCGCAGCGAGGGCTTCTTCTGGCTGGCCGGCCAGGGCGGCTTCGGCATCATGACCGCCCCCTCCCTGTCGACCATCACGGCCCACCTGGTCGCCGGCGTGCCGCTGCCACGCTGGCTGGGCGAGCACGATCTCGCGAAGCTCGCGCCCGAGCGCTTCATCGCGGCAAGCTGACCGCCGCCTCCAGCCGCGCGCCGAGCTCGTCGGGATCCTCGCCGCGCAGGCAGGTCCGGCCCCACAGCTCGAGATGGATGTGCTTGGCCAGGGCGTTCGGGTCGCGCCGCCAGGCGGCGACCTCGCGCTCCAGCTCCGCCGGCGTCAGCTTCATGAGCTCGGCGCAGAACCCGTCCGGCGTGAGCAGCGCCGGCGCCAGCGGTGCGACGAAGGCCGTCTGCGGGCTGGCCCAGTCGCCGTGCCGGTCGAACATGCGGGCGTCGCCGAGATGGCGCGGGGCAATTGCCGCCAGCGTCCGCTTCTCGACCGAGGTGCTGAACCGCACGCCACGCTGCCGCATCAGGTGGCGGACCGGAAGGTTCAGGCCGAACCGCATCATCGCCCGGCTGTGGAACGGCAGCTCGACGGTCACGTCGTGCCGGGCCCCGACGATGGCCGCACGCTCGGTGAACCGGCCGAGGCCGTAGACCAGGTCGCCCAACGCCGTGGCCTTGATCGCCCGGGCCAGCGGGTCGGCGAGGAACGACACCCGTTCCAGCGCACGCCCATAGGCGCGGGCCCGGCGGCCGTCATCGACCGCCCGCAACCCGGTGATCGCGCTGACGGCGAACTCCGGGGCCGTCACCGGCAGCCCGCCGCGATCGAGCGCCAGCTTCAGCATCGCCGAGGGCAGTCCTGCCGGCAGTCGCGCCAGCAGGCGGCGGGCAGGCAGCAGCCAGCGCAGCCCCGTCGTCCGGCCTGGTCCCACCCCCAGCGCCGTGCCGGCGCTGTCGCCGGCCAGTACCCGCGCGATCCCCAGCGCTTTCGCCCGCGCCAGCAGCTCGCCGAAGGCAACGTTGAAGCCGACATTGGCGACATGGAACAGCGGTGCAGCCAGGGCCTCGGTGGCGACCGGCGCCTGCCGCGCATAGGTCCGGGGTGACACCCGGACGACCTCGTGGCGGATTCCCAGTCGCGCCGCCATGGCCCGCGCCGCCGGCTCCTCGTTGAGGCCCGCGGCGCCGTCGACGGCCATCGTCAGCGCCGTCACCGACGCGAACTGCCGCGCCATCGCCGCCAGCATCGACGAATCGAGCCCGCCGCTCATCAGCACGCCGACCTCGCGGGCACCGGCGCAGCAGCGCCCGACGCTGGCCAGCAGCGTCCGGTCGAGCTCGTCGTGGATCGCCGCATCGGTCAGCCGGTTCAGCTCGGCGTGCCGCTCGGCCGTGACCAGGTCGTACGAGTCCTCGAACGCCGACGGAACGATGTTGTCGGCGCCCTCGGCCACCACTGCCCCGTGGCCCGGCGGCATCGCCTGCACATCGCGGAACAGGGTCGCCGGGGCGAGGACCTGGCGATGCACCAGCCACTCGGTGATCGCCCGCCGGTCCGGCTCGCGCCCGGCGGCGTCCAGCAGCTCGCCCGGCGTGCCGGCCGTCCGGATCCCGTCGGCCGCGCGGCACCAGAACAGGGTCCGCGTCCCGAGCGCATCGCGGGCCAGCAGCCGCGACCCGTCCGCGAGCGTGGTGTCGAGGGCGAACGGCTCGTCCCGTCCGGCCAGCGCGGCGATGTCCATCAAGGTCGGTCGACGGCCGCCACGATCCATTCGCCCAGGGCCGCTGGCTCCTCGCCGCGCAGGCAGACCCGCCCCCACAGCTCGAGATGGACCAGCTTGGCGAGCTGGGACGGGTCCCGGCGGGCCGCCGCCACTTCCCGCTCGAGCCCGGCGGCGTCGAGGCGCATCAGCCCGGCGACATAGCCGTCCGGCGTCAGCAACGGCGCGGCCAGGGGCTCGACGAATTGCCGCTGCGGGCTCGACCACACGGTGCTGCGGTGGAAGAAGCCGGCGTCGCCGAGATGGCGCGGTGCGATCTGCGCCAGCGTCCACTTCTCGACACTCTGCCCCGCCCGCCAGCCCCGCGGCCGCATCAGGTAGCGCAGCGGCAGGTTGAGCCCCAGCCGCATCATTGCTGCGTCATGGTAGGGCAGGCCGAAATCGACCCCGTGCGCCGCGCCGGCGATGGCATCGCGCTCGGAGAACCTCGGCAGCCAGTTGAGGAGGTCGGCCACCGCTGTGGCCTTGACCCGGCGCTCCAGCGGATCGCGCAGGAAGCGGGCCGCCGCCATGGCCTGCGCGTCGAGCCGGGCCCGCCCCCGAAATCGACCGACCGCAAACCGGCCAGCGCGCTCGATGTCAGCTCGGGTACCGTCACCGGCGGCCCTTCGCGGTCGAGCAGCAGCTTCAGCATCACCGCCCGCGCACCACCCGGCAGCCGGTCGAGCCAGCGGGCGGCCGGCACCAGCCAGCGCAGGCCGGTCACCCGTCCCGGCGGCACGCCGAGCGCCGTCCCGGCGCTGTCGCCGCCAAGCACCCGGGTGATGCCGCGTCCGGCCGCCTGCGCCATCAGCTGGCCGAAGCCGACGTTGAAGCCGACATTGGCGACATGGAACAACGGTGCCGCCAGCTCGGCCGTCGCCCCCGGGCACCAGCCGCGCATAGTCGCGGGGCGACACCCGGACGGTCACCAGCGGAATTTCGAGCTTCTTCGCCATCGCCGCGGCCCGCGACGTCTCGTCCAACGCTTCGGCGCCGTCGATGCCCATGGTGAAGCCGGTGACCTTGGCGAACTGGCGTGCCATGGCGGCGACCATCGCCGAGTCGATCCCGCCGCTCAGCAGGACGCCGGCCTCGTCATGCCCGCGGCAGGCCCGCTCGACGCAGCCGAGGAGCGTGCGCTCGACCTCGTCCAGCAGCGTACCCTCGGCCATCCGGTCGAGCTCGGCGTGGCGCTCGGCCGACAGCAGGTCGAGGGCGGACGCGAACCGCGTGGCGACGACGTCCCGGTCGCCCGGCCCGACGATCGCCGCGGTGCCCGGCTCGAGCGCCATGACCGAGCGGAACAGCGTCGCCGGCGCCATGACCTGCCGGTAGACGAGCCATTCGAGCACCGCCCGCTCGTCGGCTTCGGGCGTCGTGCCGATGAGGAGGGTCTGCGGATCGCCGGCCGCTCGGACCGCTCCGTCGCACGCCGTCCAGAACAGCGGCTTCGTCGCCAGCGCATCCCGCGCCAGCAACCGGCGGCCACCGCCGACGTCGAGCGCGAGCCCGAACGGCCCTTCGAGCCCGGCTGGGCCCAGCCGGGCCACGAGCTCGCGCGACGCTTCGGCGCCGTTCTTGGGCTTGTTGATGGCTGCCTCCCCGACAGGGCCACCGCCGGCGACGCTCTACCTGCCGCCGTATCCGATGCCGCCCCCGGTCTAGGCGGCTGCGGCGCTCCTGCCTAGCTGGCGCCCGAGGCCGGCTCGTCGGGGTCCATCAGCCGATGCAGGTGCACCACGAAGTAGCGCTTGTGGGCGTCGTCGATGGTGGCTGCGGCCTTGCCCCGCCACGCCTTCAGCGCCTCGGCGTAGTTCGGGTAGATGCCGACCAGGTCGAGCTTGGCCGTGTCGACGAACTCGGTGCCGCGCGGGTCCTTGAGGTCGCCGCCGAAGACGAGGTGGAGCAGCTGCTTGTCGGGCATCGCGCAGGTCCATGCTGCAGTGCGGTAGAGCCGCAACCTAGCGGCCCGCCGGCGCCGTCGCTACGCTGCCGCCGCAACGGGGGAGTTCCGACATGAAGCCGCGCGAGATCCTGTACGAGCGGATGACCTGGCCGCAGCTGCGCGAGGCGGCGCGTGCCGACATGGTGGTGCTGGTCCCGTTCGGCTCGATCGAGCAGCACGGCTTCCACCTGCCGGTCGACGTCGACATCCGCATCGCCCGCGAGGTCTGCGAGCGCGCCGCCCGGCGGACCGACCATGCCATCGTCATGGCGCCCATGGTGTTCGGCTTCGAGACCCATCACATGGACTGGCCGGGCACCATCGACATCGACTGGGATGTCCTGGTGAAGTACGGCGTCTGCGTCTGCTCGTCGCTGGCCCGGCACGGCTTCCGCCGCATCCTCGTCATCAACGGCCACGGCTCGAACCGGCCGATCCTCGACATGATCGTCCGGCTGACCGCCATCAAGCACCCCGACATCATCTGCGCCGGCCAGTCCTGGTTCCACCTCGGCGACGTGATGGCCGAGTTCAACCTGATCCGCGACAGCGAGGTGTCGAGCCACGCCGACGAGCTCGAGACCGCGGCCTACCTCGCCATCGACGAGGCTGCCGTCGACATGAGCCAGGCCATGCGCGACATGACGATCCGCCAGTCGCCGCACATTTGGGCCGACCTCGCCGGCCGCAAGCCGCATGCGAACTCGAAGCACCCGCTGGTGATGATGGAGCACTTCTCCACCGGCTCGGTTTCCGGCGTGCGCGGCGACCCGACGAAGGCGACCGCCGAGAAGGGCCGCCGCGTGCTCGACGCCGCCGCCCGCGAGATCGCCGAGATCGTCGACGAGCTGCGCGCCCGCGAGATCGTGCTGCCGACCGACTACCACGACGTCGAGGTCGACGAGCTGAAGCGGCGGCTCCAGCCGAAGTGAGCCGTCGCCCTTGACGTCCGACCGCCGCCGCGCGGCGGCGCTCTGCTGCGTCCTCGTTCTCGGCATCGCCGGGCTGATGACGTTCCAGACGCTGATCCCGACGATCATGCCGCTCTGGGGCTTGAGCTCGACCGAGGCCGGGTTCGTCGCCGCCGTCGGCTTCGCCGCCTACGCCGTCGTCGCCCCGGTGGTGGTGGCGCTGACCGACCGCATCGATGCCCGCCGCGTCGTCGCCACCGGCCTCCTGCTGTCGACGGTGTCGGGCCTCGGCTTCGCGCTTGCCGCCGACGGCTTCTGGTCGGCGCTGCTGTGGCGCCTGCTCGGCGGCCTCGGCATGGCCGCCACCTACATGCCGGGCCTCAAGGCGCTGACCGACCGCGTCCACGGTCCCGAGCTCGGCCGGCTGCAGTCGTTCTACACCGCCTCCTACTCGGTCGGCACCGCCGCCTCGGTGTTCGCTGCCGGGGTGGCCGCCGACCTTGCGGGCTGGCGCGCCGCCTTCGTCGTCAGCGGGCTCCTGCCCGCCCTGGCCCTCGTCCTGCTGCTGCTGGCGCTGCGCCCGGTCACCCTGCCGCCGCATCCGGCCGGTGCCGGCTTCCTCGATCCGCGCCCGGTGCTGCGCGACCGGCCGGCCATGGCCTACATCTGGGGCTATGCCGGCCACTGCTTCGAGCTGTTCGGCTTCCGCACCTGGATGGTGGCCTTCCTGACCTTCGCCGCGGCGCATGGCGGCAGCGAGGTCCAGCCCTCGACCATCGCCCTCCTGGTCACCGGCGCCCTGCTGATGGGCCTGCCCGCCAGCGTCATGGGCAACGAGCGGGCGATGCGCGGCGACCGCCGGGCGACGCTGTCCCGGCTGATGCCGGCCGCCGCCATGGTCGGCCTGCTGTTCGGCCTCGGCGCCTGGCTGCCCTTCTGGCTGCTGGCGCTGGCCATGGCCGCCTACTCGGCGCTGATGATGTCCGACAGCGCCGCCCTCACCGTCGGCCTCGTCGCCGCCTCGCCGGCCAGCCGCCAGGGGCTGTCGATCGGCGTCCAGCAGCTGGCCGGGACGGCCGCCGCGGTCGCCGCACCGCTGCTGTCCGGCATGGCCCTCGACGGGCTCGGCCGCGACAATGTCCTCGGCTGGTGGGCGGCCTTCGCCATCCTGGCGCTGGGCCCGCTGCTCGGCATCCTGACGCTGCGGGCGATGCTGCCCGCCGCTCAGGACCGCGAGGCGGTGAACAGCGTCAGCAGCGCCGGCAGCCGCACCGCGCCGTCGCGGAAGTAGGGCTCGAACCCGGCGGCGGCCCGCCGGATGACCTCGGCGGCCTGCTCTTCGCTCGCCTGCTTCTCCCGGATCAGCCGCGCCGCCGGCCCGAGCCCGACCGCCCGGCCGGCGACCAGCTCGGCGCTGCCGGCCATGACCAGCTCGATCGGGACCTCGCGGCCCTGGGCCGCGTCCAGCCCGGCGGCGCGCAGCAGGCCCTCGACCCGGCCGACATCGGCGAACGCCAGGGCACCCGGAGCCGTCGGCGACGCCGGCGCCGGCTGGCCGAGGACCGACACCGCGGCGTCGCGCAGCACCTTGAACCAGGGATTGGGCTCGAGGCCCGCCCAGGCCACGAGCACCATCCGCCCGCCCGGCCGCAGGGCCGACCGCAGGTTGGCGAACGCCGCCACCGGGTCGGCAAAGAACATCGAGCCGAACCGCGACACGACGAGGTCGTGCGCGCCTCGCGCGAAGGGATGGGTCTGCGCATCGGCCAGCAGGAAGTCGACGCCGTGCCGCCCTGCCGCCCGCCGTCGCGCCAGCTCCAGCAGGGGAGCGGACACGTCGACGCCGGTCGCCCGTCCTGTCGGTCCGATGCGGTCCGCCACGGCGAGGGTCGTCGCCCCGGCCCCGCAGCCGATGTCGAGCACCACCTCGCCGGCGGCCGGGGCGGCCTCGTCCAGCAGCAGCGTCGTGATGTCCGCGAACGCCGCGTCGAGGCTGGGCTGCAGGCGGATCCAGGTCTGCGCCGCATCGGCGTTCCAGAAGCTCACCTGGTCGGCATTGGCATCGCTCATGGCCATGGCTCCAGTCGGAAGGTGGCGGCCAGCCCGGCCGGCGGCGCCAGCAGGGACGGAACGGCGGCGAGCCGTTCCCGTGCCATGGCGACGAGGTCGGCGCGCCCCAGCACCAGCCCGCCATCGACACCGGCGGAGCGCATGAGGTCGACGACGACGAGGTCGGCGCCCGCGTCGAGCCGCGCCGTCCAGTCGCGGCCGCTGTTGAGATGCACGATCGCGGGCACGCCCGCCTGATGGCAGGCCCAGGCGAACCGGGGCAGGTCGAGCAGCCCGTCGGCGGCGACGCCGCCGACGAACAGCCCTGCCCTCGCTCCTGCCATCGCGGCGCCGAGCGCCTTCTCCCCGCAGGCGTCGGCGAACCCGACCTCGACCGGCACCGCGCCCGCCAGCCGCACGATGTCGAGCGGCGAGCCGCCGAGGTCGACGACATGCCCGCGCTGCAGCACCAGCCGCTCGCCGCACGGCACCGCTGCCGCCACCGCCAGCAGCAGCGCCGCCCCGCCATTGGCCGCCAGCAGCGCCGCTTCGGCGCAGGCAGCCCGGGCGAGCGCCGCCTCGGCGTCGGTCACCGCGCCGCCCAGAGCAGCCCGCGGCGCAGGATCTCGCGCATCTGCGGGACCTCGAACTCCTTCGCGACGTGGCCCAGCGAGCTGTAGAACACCCGGCCCTGCCCGTGGCGCCGCTTCCACACCACCGGCATCACCGTGCCGTCGATCCAGGCCGCGTGCTCGCCCGAGAAGCGCGTCGTCGCCAGCACCTCGTTCGCGGGGTCGACGTGCATGTAGTACTGCTCGGAGCGGTAGGCGAAGTCGCCGATCCCCTGCATCACCGGGTCGTCGGGCCGTGTCACCTGCACCGTGTAGTCGATGACGTTCCCGGGATGCGCCACCCACTGCCCGCCGCACATGAACTGGTAGAGCGGGGCGTTGCGGAAGGCGTCGCCCATGCCGCCGTGGTAGCCGCCGAGCCCGACCCCGCCGCGCACCGCCGCCTCGAGGTTCTCGAGCTCCGGCTTCTCGATCGTCCCCATCGTGTAGATCGGCACGACCAGGCTGAAGCCGGCCAGCTCCGGATCGGCGAACGCCGCCGTCCTGTCGCTGACGGTGACGTCGAACCCCTCGCCGCGCAGCATGGCGGCGACGACGGCGGCCCCGGCCTCGGGCTCGTGCCCGGCCCAGCCGCCCCAGACGATCAGCGCCCGCCGTGCCATCGCTTCCGCTCCCTCAATCGTCCAGCTCGCCATCGGCGAGCCCTTCCGGCATCGCCGCCGGCCGCTCGACCGTGCTGGCGATCGTCGCCGCACCGCCCTCGGCCCCGCAGGCGACCAGCGCCTCCATCACCTCGAGCACGTGCAGCGCCAGCGCCCCCGATGCCCGGTGCGGCCGGCCGGTACGGATCGCCCGCGCCATGTCGGCCACGCCGAGGATCCGCCAGTTGCCCAGGGCGTAGCCGTGCCGGCCCGGCACCGCCGTCCAGTCGCCGTTGGCCGGGCACAGCCGCACCTCGCCGTCGAACCGGTTCGGGTCCGGCACCTGCAGGCTGCCGGCCGTGCCGTAGAGCTCGAGCGGCACGTGGCTGTGCTTCCAGACCTCGAAGCTGGTGACGATGGTGACCACCGCCCCGCTGGCGAAGCCCAGCGTGCCGGCGACATGGGTCGGCGTGTGCACGGCGAAGTGCGTTCCCGCGCGTGGCCCCTGCCCGATCACCCGCTCGGCCCGCCCGACGCTGGCCATGCCCGTCACCCGGCGCACCGGCCCCAGCAGGTTGACCAGCGCCGTCAGGTAGTAGGGCCCCATGTCGAGCATCGGCCCGCCGCCCTCGGCGGCGTAGTAGAATTCCGGCCCCGGATGCCAGCGCTCGTGTCCCGCCACCTGCAGGAACGCCGTGCCCGCCACCGGCCGGCCGATGGCGCCCTCGTCGATCACCCGGCGCGCCGTCTGCAGCCCGCCGCCGAGGAAGGTGTCCGGCGCACCCCCCACCCGCAGCCCGGCCGCGTCCGCCGCGGCCACCAGCCGCCGCGCCTCGTCGAGGCGCACGCCCAGCGGCTTCTCGGTGTAGACGTGCTTGCCGGCGGCGATCGCCTGCAGCGCCACCGGCACGTGCGCCGGCGGCGTGGTCAGGTTCAGCACGATCTCGATCGCCGGATTGGCCAGCAGCGCGTCGACGCTCACGGCCGGCACCCCGAACTCGGCGCCGCGCCGCACGGCTGCCGACTCGTCCCGGTCGGCGACCGCCCGCACCGCGATGTCCGGGAAGGTCCGGGCCGCCGTCAGGTAGGCCCCGGCGATGAAGCCGCAGCCGATCAGGCCGACGCCGACCGGTCCCTTGCCGCTGCGTGCTGCCGCCACCGTCAGCCCCCTCGTTGTCGTCCGGTCCCCCTACCCCATCGCGGCCGGCCGGTCATGCCCCGGATATTGTCGTATAATACGATTTATCCCTTGAAGGCCCCTCCGCCGCATGGCAACCCTTGCGGACTGGCCCTCGCCAATACGGGCCGTCTCAGGGAGGTTTTCCATGCGCAAAGGCTGGCTGCTTGGCGCCGCCGCGGCGGTCGCACTCGTCACCGCCTCCGGGGCCGCGTTCGCCCAGGAGAAGTACACCTACCTGCACCACTCCACGCCGACCAACGTCTTCTGGCAGGCGGTGAAGAAGGGCATGGACGAGGCCTGCGGCCAGATCCAGGCCGACTGCCAGATGGTCTTCCTGCAGCAGGACGGCAATTTCCAGGAGCAGCTCAACAACCTGGAAGCCGCCATCGCGCAGAAGCCCGACGGCATCATCATGACCTTCGCCGGCGGCGAGATCTTCGACGAGGCGCTCGACCGCGCCGCCGCGGCCGGCATCCCCGTGCTCGGCAGCAATGTCGACCACCCGCAGAAGACGCACCGGCTGTCGTTCACCGGCCAGGACCTCGAGCAGGCGGGCTACGACCTCGCCGCCGGCCTCGCCCCGCAGTTCCCGAAGGAAGGCCCGATCCACGTCCTGATCGGCATTTCCGGCCCCGGCCAGGTCTGGGCCGAGAGCCGCGGCGCCGGCATCGCCCGCTTCATGGACGACTACAAGGCCGCCAACCCCGGCCGCGAGATCACCTACGAGAAGATCGACAGCGGCCTCGACCTGTCGGTCACCGGCCAGCGTGTCGCCGCCTACGTCCAGAGCAAGCCGACCACGGCCTATTTCGACGTCGGCTACTGGGCGGCCGGTGCCGCCGTGTCGCTCCGCGACCTCGGCAAGAAGCCCGGCGAGGTCCTGCTCGCCTGCTTCGACCTCGTCCCGGTCGTGCTCGACGAGATGAAGACCGGCTACATCCAGCTGACCATCGACCAGCAGCCCTTCCTGCAGGGCTACGTGCCGATCCACCAGCTGCACATGATGAACAAGTACCAGCTCGGTGCCTACGACGTGAACACCGGCAAGGCGCTGGTCTCGCCCGACCAGGTCGACGCGCTGATCAAGCTCTCGCAAGAGGGCATCCGCTGAGCCGTCGTTCCTGACTGTTCCCCAGAAGGGGCCGGCGTCCGCGCCGGCCCCGTCGCCTCCGGCCGGACGATGAACAAGCTCGCCAAGACCCTGCTGTCGCGCCCCGAGATCAGCGCGCTCGTGATGCTCGTCATCGTGATCGTGGGCTTCGCGATCTACGCGCCCCAGTTCGTCTCCACGGGCAACATGCGCGTCGTCCTGTTCGCCGTGCCGGAGCTCGGCATCCTGGCGCTGGGCACCGGCATCCTGATGATCGCCGGCGAGTTCGACCTGTCGGTGGGCTCGGTGTTCGCCCTCGTGCCGATGGTCATCGTCATCCTGATGGGCCGCTACGGCGTCGACCCGGTCGTGGCCATCGGCCTCGGCCTGATCGTCGCCCTCGTCGTCGGCTACCTCAACGGCTGGATCACGCTGACCTTCGGCATCCCGAGCTTCGTCACCACGCTCGGCATGCTGTTCATCACCCGCTCGCTGTCGACGGTGATCTCCGGCGGCTTCCCGCCGCCCTTCCCGGCCGAGACCCCGGTCGGCATCTTCGTCGCCGACCTCGGCCTGTTCCGCGCCTCGATGCTGTGGTTCGTCGGCTTCATCGTGATCCTGTCGGTGATGCTCAACCGCAGCAACCTCGGCAACTGGATCTATGCCACCGGCGGCCAGCGCCAGGCGGCCGACGACATGGGCATCGACACCCGCAGGGTGAAGCTGTTCTGCTTCATGCTGTGCAGCTTCCTCGCCGGCTTCGCCGGCATGATCACCACCTTCCGCCTGAAGTCGGCGCTGCCCAGCCTCGGCGAGGGCCTCGAGCTGCAGGCGATCGCCGCCAACGTCATCGGCGGCACCTCGCTGACCGGCGGCATCGGCTCGGTCGCCGGCTTCGTCATCGGCACCTTCCTCATCCGCGTCATCGACAACGGCCTGGTCATGGGCCGCATCGACGCCAACTGGTTCCGTCTCGCCATCGGCACCCTGACCATCCTCGCCGTCATCCTGAACATCACGCTGCGGCGCCGCGCGCGCGCCATGAAGGGCTGACGCCATGACGACCGCCCTCGAGGAGCACGTCCAGCCGAAGGAAACCTTCGTCCGGCCGTCGCCGAACGCCCTGATCCGCTGCGAGGGCCTGGAGAAGTGGTACGGCGGCGTCCACGCGCTGAAGGGTGTGGACTTCCACTGCGAGCGCAACGAGGTGGTGGGCCTCGTCGGCGACAACGGTGCGGGCAAGTCGACGCTCATCAAGATCCTGTCGGGTGCCCATCACCACGACGGCGGCAAGATCGTCGTCGAGGGCAAGGAGGTCCGCTTCCGCTCGCCCAAGGACGCCATGGCCCTCGGCATCGAGACGATCTACCAGTACACCGCCATGGTTCCGCAGATGTCGATCGCGCGGAACATCTTCATCGGCCGCGAGCCGCTCACCTGGTCGATCTTCGGGCTCGGCTGGATGAACACCCGCAAGATGGCCGAGCATGCCATCAACTCGCTGACCAACATCGACCTGCGGACGCGCTCGCCGGAGACCCCGGTCGAGGAGCTGTCCGGCGGCCAGCGCCAGGGCGTCGCCATCGCCCGCGCCATGTACTTCAAGTCGAAGGTGCTGATCCTCGACGAGCCGACGAACCACCTGTCGGTCAAGGAGACCAACAAGGTCCTCGACTTCGTGGCAGCGCTCCGCGAGCAGGGCATCACCTCGATCTTCATCAGCCACAACCTGCACCACATCCACCCCATCGCCGACCGGATCGTCGCCATGGCCCGCGGCGAGAAGATCGCGGACATCAGGAAGGACGACATCACGGTCGAGCAGATGACCGCGATGATCGTCTGACGGAGGCAGCGCCATGATTCTCAAGGGCAAGACCGCACTCGTCACCGGTGCCACCGGCGGCCTCGGTGTCGCCGAGTGCGAGGCACTGGCGGCCGAGGGTGCCGACGTGCTGATGATCGACGTCAAGGGCGAGGAGGTCGTCGACGAGATCCGCGCCCGCCTCCCGGCCGGTGCCGGCAAGCTGCGCTTCGTCGCCTTCGACCTGGTCGACACCCGCGGCACGCTCGAGCTCGGCCGGCGGCTCGACGCCGAGGTCGGCGGCGTCGACATCCTGATCAACAACGCCGCCATCAACCCGCTGAAGCCGATCGACACCTACGACCTCGACGAGTGGGACCGCGTCCAGGCGGTCAACGCCACCGCCGCGGCGGCCCTGTGCCAGGCCGTGGTGCCGTCGATGAAGCGCAAGCACGCCGGCCAGATCATCAACATCTGCACCGTCACCCTGTCCGGCCACTGGTCGGACATGACGGCCTACATCGCGTCGAAGGGCACGCTGCTGGGCCTCACCCGGGTCATGGCCCGCGAGCTCGGCAAGGACGGCATCCGCGTGAATGCGGTGAGCCCCGGCGCCATCCCGACGGCACTCGAGAAGCAGGTCTGGGCCGGCCAGCTCGACACCTACGTGAAGTACCTGCTCGACCACCAGGCGCTGAAGTACCGCGGCAGCCCCGAGGACATCGCCAACGCGATCCTCTTCCTGGTCTCCGACAAGGCGCGCTTCATCACCGGCCAGAACCTGACGGTCGACGGCGGCTGGTGGATGCACTGAGGCCATGGCCCTGGCCGGCGAGACGACGGGCGGCGGCGCCCGGGTCTACGCGGCCCGCGGCGTCCATGGCCGGCTGGTCGAGCTGTTCGGCCGCCGCATCCTCGGCGAGGCGCTGCCGCCCGGGGCCCTGCTGCCGCGCGAGGCGGAGCTCGCGCTACAGGAAGGCGCCAGCCGCACCGCCATCCGCGAGGCGCTGAAGGTCCTCTCGGCCAAGGGCCTCGTCGAGACCCGGCAGAAGACCGGCACCCGCGTCCGCCCGCGCCAGTTCTGGAACCTGCTCGATCCCGACGTGCTGGCCTGGCAGGCGGCCGAGGGCACCTCCCAGGCGCTGACCGCCCATCTCGTCGAGCTGCGGCGGATGATCGAGCCGGCGGCCGCCCGCCTCGCCGCCGGGCGGCGCAGCGCCGCCGAGCTCGCCGCCATCGAGGCCGCCGCCCGGGCGATGCGCGCCAGCCTCGGCGATCCGGCCGCCTACTACGAGGCCGACCTCGCCTTCCACCGCGCCATCTTCGCCGCCTGCGGCAACCCGCTGGTCGACCGGCTGGGGGCCATCGTCGCCGCCGTGCTCGAGGTCAGCTTCCGCCTGCAGCAGCGCTCGCTGCTGCCGTTCGAGCGCGGCCTCGCCCTGCACGAGCGGGTGCTGGCCGCCATCGCCGCAAGCGACGCCGCCGCCGCCGACGCCGCCATGCTCGACATCATCGAGGCCGCGCGGGTCGAGCTCGACCGCGCCGCCGATCCAGCCCCGAAGGCCCGGCAATGAAGATCGCAAGGCTCGAGACCATCCGCCTGCTCGAGTTCCCGAACATCCTCTGGGTCCGCGTGCACGGCGACGACGGCCAGTACGGTCTCGGCGAGACGTTCATGGCGGCGGCCGCCGTCGAGGCCTACCTGCACGAGATCGTGGCGCCGCGGGTCATCGGCGAGGACGCCTTCGCCATCGACCGCATCGCCAGCCGCCTCTACGGCTATCTCGGCTTCCGCTCGACCGGCGTGGAGACCCGCGCCGCCTCGGCCCTCGACATCGCGCTCTGGGACCTGTGGGGCAAGGCCACGAACCAGCCGGTCGTCCAGCTGCTCGGCGGCCGGACCCGCGACCGGATCCGCACCTACAACACCTGCGCCGGCTACAGGTACATCCGCGACACCCGGCTGCAGAAGGTCGAGAACTGGGGTCTCGGCCAGGCCCCGGCCGGCCCCTACGAGGACCTCGACGCCTTCCTCAACCGCGCCGACGAGCTCGCCCACTCGCTGCTCGAGCAGGGCATCACCGGCATGAAGATCTGGCCGTTCGACCCGGCGGCCGAGGCCTCGGGCGGCACCTACATCTCCGGTCCCGACCTCGACCGCGCGCTGGAGCCGTTCGCGAAGATCCGCAAGGCCGTCGGCAACCGGATGGACATCATGGTCGAGTTCCACAGCATGTGGAACCTGCCGACCGCCATCCGCATCGCCCGCGCGCTGGAGCCGTTCGACACCTTCTGGCACGAGGACCCGATCAAGATGGACGCGCTGGCCGACCTCGCGGTCTACGCGCAGGCCAGCAGGGCCCAGGTCTGCGCCTCCGAGACCCTGGCCTTCCGCCAGTCCTTCCGCGAGCTGTTCGAGGCCCGTGCCACCGGCATCGCCATGCTCGACCTGTCCTGGTGCGGTGGCCTCAGCGAGGCCAAGAAGATCGCCACCATGGCCGAGGCCTTCCACCTGCCGGTGGCGCCGCACGACTGCACCGGCCCGGTGGTGCTCGCCGCCTCCACCCACCTCTCCTGCAACGCCCCCAACGCGCTGATCCAGGAGTCGGTCCGCGCCTTCTACACCGGCTGGTACACCGAGCTGGTCACCGCCCTGCCCGAGGTGAAGGACGGCATGATCGCGCCGCCGCCCGGCCCCGGCCTCGGCATGGACCTCCTGCCCGACATCACCCGCCGCAAGGATGCGGTGGTCCGGGTGTCGGAGGCCGAATGAGCGCCGGGCTGGCGATCGGCGCCGGCCGGCTGCGCGCCGTCGCCGTCCCGGAGATCGGCGGCAGCCTCGCCCGCTTCGACCTCGTCGAGCCCGACGGCAGCCTCGTCCCGCTGTTCCGCCCGTGGGACGGGTCACCGCCGACGCGGTCGCCGTCGCCTGCTTCCCGCTGACGCCCTGGTCCGGCCGCATCTCCGGCGGCGGCATCACCCTCGGCGACCGCTTCTGGCCGCTGCCGCAGAACCGCCCGCCCGACGTGCCGCTGCACGGCGACGGCTGGGAATCGCCCTGGACCGTCGTCGAGCACACGGACACGCGCCTCGAGCTCTCCCTGCGCAGCCGCCGGCTGCCGCCCTTCGACTACCGCGCCACCATGGTCTACGCGATCGGCGGCGACACGCTGACCATCGAGCTCGCCATGGAGCATCGCGGCGCCGAGACCGTCCCCTACGGCATCGGCCTGCACCCCTGGTTCCCGCGCACGCCGGGCACCCGCCTGACCGCTCCCGCCACCGAGGTCTGGCTGGAGGACGAGCGGCACCTGCCGACCGCCGTGGTGCCCGTCTCGGCCAGGCCCGACTGGGACTTCGCCACCCGCCGCCCGCTGCCCGACTCCTGGGTCTGCAACGCCTTCGACGGCTGGACCCGCGAGGCCCGCATCGACTGGGAGGAGTCCGGCATAGCACTCGACATCGCCGCCGATGCCGCCCTGCCGACCTACCTCCTCTATGCCCCCTCGCCCGACGCCGGCTTCTTCTGCTTCGAGCCGGTGTCGCACCCGATGGATGCCCACAACTGGCCGGGCCGCCCCGGCCTCGTCGAGCTGCGCAAGGGCGAGCGCCTGGCCAGCTCCTGCAGCTTCACCGTCAGCCGCCGCCGGAAGGGCTGAGATGCGCCCGAAGATCCGCATCACCGGCATCCGCACCACGACCGTGGCGGTGCCGCTCGAGGCGCCGTTGCGCCACGCCAATGGCTGCCACTGGGGCCGCTTCGTCCGCACCGTGGTCGAGGTCGACACCGACGCCGGCATCACCGGCCTCGGCGAGATGGGCGGCGGCGGCGAGAGTGCCGAGCTCGCCTTCAAGGGCCTCGCCCGCTACCTGGTCGGCGAGGATCCGTTCGCGGTCGAGGCCCTGCGCTGGCGCATCGCCAACCCCACGGCCAGCCTCTACAACAACCGCACCCAGCTGCTGGCGGCCCTCGAGTTCGCCTGCCTCGACATCATGGGCCAGGCGCTCGACCTGCCGGTCCACGCCCTGCTCGGCGGTGCGCTGCGCGACCGCGTCCCCTTCGCCTCCTACCTGTTCTTCCGCTTCGGCACCGACGCCGCCCGCCGCCACGAGGTCCGCACCCCCGCCCAGCTGGTCGAGCACGCCCGGGCGCTGAAGGCCCGGCACGGCTTCACCAGCCACAAGCTCAAGGGCGGCGTGTTCGCGCCCGACCACGAGCTCGCCTGCTACCGGGCGCTGGCCGAGGCCTTCCCCGGCGACAGCTTCCGCTACGATCCGAACGCCGCCCTGCCGATGGAGGACGCCATCCGCTTCGGCCGGGCGATCGAGGACATCCGCAACGACTTCTACGAGGACCCCGTCTGGGGCCTGCACGGCATGCGCCAGGTCCGCGCCGCCGTGCGCATCCCGACCGCGACCAACACCGTCGTCGTCAACTTCGAGCAGCTGGCGGCCAACGTCCGCGACCCGGCGATCGACGTGATCCTGCTCGACACCACCTTCTGGGGCGGCATCCGCCCCTGCATCAAGGCGGCCGGCGTCTGCGAGACGATGCAGACCGGCATCGCCGTGCACTCGTCGGGCGAGCTCGGCATCCAGCTGGCCACCATGCTGCACCTGGGTGCGGTGCTGCCGAACCTGACCTACACGGCCGACGCCCACTACCACCACCTGACCGACGACATCATCGAGGGCGGCAAGATGGCCTACCGCGACGGCGCCATCGCCGTGCCGCAGGGCCCGGGCCTCGGCGTCCGCCTCGATCGCGACCGGCTGGAGCGCTACGCCGCGCTCTACCGCCGCGTCGGCGGCTACCCTACGACCGCGACCCGCTGCGTCCCGACTGGTACCCGCTGGTCCCCAACACCCGCTGGGCCGACGCGCTCGACGATCGCGTGCCCGACGTCGGGATGTCCGCCTGATCAGTCGGCGCGGTGCACGCCGTCGAGCTCGCGCCAGAGCTCGCGCATCTGCCGGCTGCCCCTGAGGTAGAGCGGGAACAGCGCCGCGTAGCGCGCCGCCAGCTCCGGGTCCGGCGCCTCGGGCTCGCCCAGCAGCGGATCGACCCAGGCGGCACAGCAGGCCGCCATGTCCGGGTAGTGCCCCTGCTGCACGGCCGCCATCATCGCCACGCCGGCAGCCCCCGCCTCGTCGCGGCTGCTGGTCCGTACCGGCGTGCCGAGCACGGCGGCGAGGATCCGCCGCAGCGTCGCCGAGCGCGCCGCCCCGCCGGCGATCCGCACCTCGACCGGCATCTCGCCCATGGCGAGGTAGCAGTCGCGCGCGGCGAAGCTCAGGCCCTCGTAGACCGCCCGCGCGAGGTCGGCGAGGCCGGCCCGGGTCGACAGGCCGAGGAACTGGGCCCGCGCATGCGCATCCACGAACGGCCCGCGCTCGCCGGCCTCGTGGATGTAGGGATGGTACAGCACCCGGCCGGGCTCGGCCGCCGCCACCCGGGCGTCGACCTCGGCCAGCATCTCGCGGCGGCTCTTCTGCACGCCGGCCCAGCCGGCCGCCTCGACCGCCCGGTCGACGATCCAGTCGATGTTGAGCGTGGCCGCCATGTTCGAGTGCATCTGCGCCCAGGTGCCGGGCACCGGGAACGGCATGACGTAGCCCGCCTGCCCGTCGTTGAGGCCGACGTCCGCGGCGCGATGCGCGATCCGCATGTGCATGCCGGTGCTGCCCAGCACCGTGCAGCCGACCGGCCGGCTGGCGTCGTAGAGCCCGCCGCCGAGGCCGGTGCAGACCACGTCCATGTTGCCCAGCACCACCGGCGTCCCGGCCGGCAGCCCGATCGCCCGTGCCGCCTCCGCCGCCAGCGGATGGCTCTCGCGGGTGCCGTCGAGCATCGGTGGCAGCAGGCGGGCGAGATCGGCGATGCCCAGCGCCTCGAGCACGGCCGGGTCGTAGGCGCGGCGGCTGAAGTCGCCGAAGCTCGAGGTGCCCTCGGAGGTGTCGGTGGCGCGCACCCCGGTCAGCCGGAAGTGCAGCCAGTCCTTGCAGTGGAACGCCGTCGTCGCCCGCGCCAGCGTCTCCGGCTCGTGCCGCTTCATCCACAGCAGGTGCATGCCCTGCTGGCAGACGGTGATGCCGCAGCCGGTGATGCCGTAGACCCGTGCACCGGTCCCGTCGCCGCGCAGGCGCTCGACCTGGCCGGCCGTCCGGCTGTCGAGCCACAGCCAGCCCTTGCCGACCGGCAGGCCGTCGCGGTCGATCAGCCAGGTCCCGTCGCCCTGCCCGGTGACGCCGATGGCCGCCACCGTCCCGCCGAGCCGGTCGACCTCGGCGACGAGATCGCCCAGCACGGCGACGGCGTCGTTCCAGGTCCGCGGCAGGTCCTGCACGGCACCGCCGTCCGGCAACGTCTCGTAGCTGTTGGGCCGCGCCGCCACGGCCAGCTGGCGGCCGTCGCCGTCGAACGCGACCGCCTTGATCATCGACGTGCCGGCGTCGATGCCGATGATGACGGGTCGCTGGCTCATGCGGGACGGCCGGCGCCGCGCGCGCCGGCTGGGCTCAGGGCGCGCCGAGCGCCTGGTTCAGGATCGCCTGGCGGCGCTGCTCGTATTCCTGGTGCGTGATGTAGCCGTTGGCGGCGAGCGCATCGAGCTCGCGCAGCCGTGCTTCCGTCGAGGCGGTACCGCTGGTGTAGACCGGCGCCGGCGCGACGTAGGCCGGGGCGACGTAGGCGGGCTCGACATAGGTCGTCGTCGGCTTGGAGCTCGCCTCCGAGGAGTGGACGAGGCTGCTCAGCGCGTAGCCACCGAGGGCACCGCCGACCAGCGGGGCCGCCCAGTCGTTGTGGTGCGCCTGCGCCGTTCCGGCGACCAGCGCCGTCCCGAGGACCGCACCGAACAGATGACCCTTGCGCATCCACCGCTCTCCGTCTGCCATCGCCCCGTCGTGACCGGGCCTGCCATCGCTAGCACAATCGGCGGTTCCTGCCAGCCGCCAGTTCGGCTAACGTCCGCGCCAACGGGATGTTGGTGTCCCGGTCCCCCCGAGGAAGCGCGGAGAGCCGAGAGCGATGGCGACGAGGACCCTGCTGGCGGCTGCCGCCGCCCTGACGACGCTGGCGTTCGTCGCCCCGGCCGGCGCCGCCACGCTGTCGGACGCCTACCTCGTCGGCACCTGGTCGACCGGCGACGCCGCCGCCTGCACCGACCCGGCGACCGAGCGCAGCGTCTTCCGCGCCGACGGCACCTTCGCCACCGAGCGCAATGGCAAGGCCGTCGCCGTCGGCTTCTGGACGCTGCGCGACGACAAGCTCGACATGCACGTGCTCGCCAACAACAACACCATTCCCGAGCTCGAGCCGCTGGACGCCGACTACGGTTACTACGTTCTGCACGGCCTGGTGTTCGACGTGACCGACAACAGCTACCGCATGGTGCAATCGATCGGCTCGCACCTGCAGGGCGTCAACGCCGTCCGCTGCCCCTGAGGCAAGGGCGGGGCCACCGGCGAACCGGCGGCCCCTGCCCCGCTCAGTTCGTCACGCCCGGCAGCCCGCCGAGGTAGCCGACCGCGCCGCGCTCGTCGACCATCCGCCTTAGCCCGATCTTGATCGCGTCGGGATAGCGCTTGAGGTCCTCGGCGGCACCCGGGTGCTGGATGTTGGCGGTGATGTAGGCGTGCCCGCCATAGTCGTCGAAGACGTTGAGGCCGGTGTTCTCGGCCCCGGCCGGCGCGCTCATGATCCGCACCGGCACCTTCGTGTCGACATTGTAGGCCCACACGAAGTTGTTGAGGTGGTTGCCGGAATCCTCGCCGATGAACAGCGTCCGCATGGTCTCCGAGTAGCGCAGGTTGTCCGGGTTCGCGACCATGTCGGTGGCGCAGGCGTCGTAGATCCCGGCCTCCGGGTCGACCGCCTGCTTCTGGCCGTGGATCGGCGCCTGCGCGTCGACCGCGACCCACTCGCTGTCGATCGGGTTGCCGGCGGTGTCCTTCTGCCCGCCGGTCAGGTTGCTCTCGTAGACGGCACCGCAGGTCAGGTCCTTGTCGTCGCCGACCAGGCGGACATCGTCCTGCGGCCGCACGTCGTTCTTGCCGTCGATCATCCCGCCGCGGATCGAGCTGTCGACGATCCACATCTTCTTGTCGGCCTTGCTGTGCGCCACGCCCTCGAGCTTGGTGAACTCGGTCGTTGCCCCGAGCACGGCGGCGTAGCGCCGCGTCTCGAGGAACGCCGCCGCCTTCTCCATGCCCGGCTTCAGCCGGTAGTACTCGAGCCCGGTCTTGCTGCCGGTGCCGGTGTAGACGTAGGTCGGCGTGAAGCCGGCATACTTGCCGGGATCGGCCTTGTAGTCGTCGGCCGTGGCCATCTCGAAGATGTCGGCGAAGGTGATGCCGCCGTCGATCAGGGCCTTGATCTCGTCGTCGCTGGCATGGCCGAGGCGGATCCAGCCGAGCCTGGCCTTGGCGTAGTCCTCGCCGGACTCCTGGGTCCACTTGGCGGCGTAGAGCGTCCCGGCCGAGAGGTCGCCCGGCTTGTCCGCCACGTACATGGCGCGGATCACGTCGTCGCCGTCGTCGCCGAAATAGACCGTCCGGCTGTCGCCCATGACGTCGCCGAGCTCGAAGGCCAGCCGGCCCATCGAGTAGTGCTTGACCGCCGAGGAGCTGCCGTCCGGCTTCACCGCGACCTCGACGATGTGCCCGTACATGTACGGGTTGGCGCCGCCCTCGGCGGTCGTCTTGCCGACCGTGCCGAGGTAGAGGTTCATCGGCTCCAGCGGCTTCTTGGCGTAGACATGCGCGTCCGGCTCGTACTCCTCGCTGCCGAGATGGGTCATCCACGGCGTGGTCGAGCCGTTGCAGGGGATCCAGAGGCCCTTCACCCCGCTGAAGTCGACCGTCGACAGGCTGACCGGCGTCAGCGTCCCCGAGGCCGGGTCCTGGTCCAGCACGGTCACGTTCATCGCCATCGGCAGCATGCCGTAGAGGTCGATCGGCTTGCCGTGCGGGTCGATGTTCGGCGCCTCGGTCGAGTATTCGAGGTGGTTGACCAGGAACAGCGGGTTGCCCTTGACCCCTTCGAAGCTGGCGCCCGGGATCTGCAGCAGCGAGGTGCCGTCGGCCCCCGCCGACATGAACGGACCGGCGGCGATGGCGCCGTCGCCGTTGGCCGTCGACTCGCGGATCGGCTTGCCGTCCTTGTCGACGATCAGCCCCGAATACCAGCCGCCGATGTGCTCGCCCGAGCGATGCAGGATCGTGTAGGTCAGCGGGAAGGTCTGCTGCGTGCCGTCGGCCAGGGTGACCACCGCCGACGAGGTCGTCCGCGGCTGCGTCCGCTCCAGCAGGTTGGCCGGCGCCGGCGTCTCGGTGAAGGCGATCGCCTTGATCTTCAGCGGCGCCGGATCGGCGGCGGTGGCGGCCAGCGGGCAGGCGAGCGTGCCGACCAGGGCCGTGGAGCCGGCCAGCAGGGACAAGCGGGTAGCGAGTGTCATCGGAGTCCTCCCCCGGACCGGGGCGGACGGATGCCGGGCCCCGGTCCGTGACAATCGTGTGACAACCGATGCAAGCACCCTTGGCGGTTGAACGCTAGAGCAGACGATCTACCGGGGCTGCGGCCTCGGCCTCCGCCTCGGGCTCGACGATCGAGGGATCGTCGGCGCGCGGGTTGTTGACCTTGCGGCCGATCCGGTAGGCCAGCAGCTCGTCGTCCGGCCGCGGCGCCAGCAGCGGCAGCACCGTCTCCGGCCGGTCGCGCGCCGGGTCGAGCCAGGCGGCGTGGTCCGCGTGCCGCAGCATCACCGGCATCCGGTGGTGGATGCCCTGGATCGACGGCGCCGCGTCGGTCGTCAGGATGGCGCAGGTCTCGAGCAGCGAGCCATCCTCGAGCCGTACCCGCCGCCACAGGCCGGCGAAGGCGAAGGGCTCGCCGTTCCTGAGCGTAATCCGGTAGGGCTGGCTGGGCCCGCCGCCGGCCGCCTTCTGCCACTCGTAGAACCCGTCCGCCGGGATCAGGCAGCGGCCCTTGCGGATGGCGTCGCGGAACATCGGCTTCTCGAACGCGGTCTCGCTGCGCGCGTTGATCTGCCGGCCGGGATCGTTGGCCGCCTTCATCCAGGGCCCCAGCATCCCCCAGCGCACCATCCGCGCCGCTGGCCCGTCGGCCGCCATGCGGATGGTGACGATCACGCTGTCGGGCGTGATGTTCCAGCGCGGCCGGTAGTCCGCCGGCGGCTCGACCCCGAAGCTGAGCTGGAACTGCGGCGGCAGCGTCGACAGCCCGAACCGTCCGCACATCGCTCAAGCCTCCCGCACGTCCGCCTGCGCTCAGGGCCGCAGCCGGCAGCGCAGCTCGGGCGCGCCATAGCCCCAGACCACCGTCGCCTCGCCCTGGTGCTCCCAGAAGCTCTCGTTGCGGCCGACATAGCGCGCGCCGCTGCCCGAGGGCGCCACCAGCATCAGCGAGGTCTGGTCGCCGCGCTCGGCGATCAGCGATGACGGCTCCGTCGCGAAATAGGTGACCGTGACCTCGTCGGCCGGGGAGTCGCCGCAGACGAAGCTGAACGGCCCCTTCGCCTCGACCAGCCGGTAGCGCGCCTGCAGCTCGACGATCCGCTGCCGGTAGGCGTCGGCCACGCAGGCCTTCGGGTCGGTGGCCTTCCAGCAGTCGTCGCGCCCCTTGATCCAGCCGCGCTGCTCCGGGACCAGCACCGCCGGATGCTCGTTCCCGGCCCTGGCCTTCGCCGCCGCGAAGACCGTCGCCAGCTGCCGGTCCAGCGCGGACAGTCCGGCGTCGCCGCACACCAGCGCCTCGATGCTCCCCGCCTCGACCTTGCCGCAGTCGAACGACGGCCCGTCGGCCGCCAGCGCCGGAAAAGCCGCCAGCGCCGCCATCGCGCCGAGAAGGCCGACCTTCATGTTCCGTCTCCCCTGGGATTTTCCTGGCCGAGCGCGCGGCGTGCCGCCTCGGCGACCTCGGCCAGCGGCCGCCCGGCCTCCAGCCTCGTCCACGCCACCCGGCTGTCGTCGATCTCGCGCTGCAGGCGGACCACCCGGGCGTCGGCATCCGAGGCGTCGCCGGTCCGCGCCTCGACCCGCGCCGTCAGCACGCGCTCCGGCGCCTCCAGCCAGAACCCCGTGAACGGCACCCCCGCCCGCCGGGCCACCGCCTCGATCGCATGGCGCTGCTCGGCGTGGCCGTAGACCGCGTCGGCGATCACCGCCTGGCCGGCCCCGAGCAGCACCGCCGCCCGCTCGGCGATGGCGGCGAACACCCGGCCGCTGACCTCGGCCGTGTAGGCCTCTTCCGGCAGCCGCTCAGTCGGCGCCCGCCCCAGCAGCCGCTTGCGGATGACGTCGCTGCGCAGCACCACCGCCCCCGGCATCGCCCCGATCTCCGGCGCCAGGGCCGCCGCCAGCGACGACTTGCCGGTCCCCGACCGCCCGCCGATGGCCACTAGCCGCGGCGGCGCCGGCTGCAGCGCCCGCCGGGCCAGGTCGAGATAGTGCCCGGCCAGCCCGGCATGCTCGGCCGCTGCCGTCGCGTCCGCCTGCACCGCCACGGCGAACCCCTCGACCTTGGCGCGGATCGCCGCCCGCGCGCCGATGAACAGCGGCAGCAGCGCCAGCCCCTCGGCCTCGCCGCTGGCCTCGACATAGCCCTGCAGCAGCCGCTGCGCCGCCGCCGCCAGCCGCCGGTCCGCGAGGTCCATCAGCAGGAAGGCGAGGTCGTAGAGGACGTCGATGCAGGCGAAGTCGTCGTTGAACTCGATGCAGTCGAACAGCACCGGCCGGTCGCCGAGCCGGACGATGTTGCGCAGGTGCAGGTCGCCGTGACAGTGCCGCACCCGGCCCTCGTCGCGCCGCCGCTCGAGCAACGCCGTGGCAGCCTTCAGCCGCTCGCGGCTCAGCCGGGTCACCGCCTCGACCTGCTGCGCCGGCAGCACGTCGCCCGCCAGCCGGCCGAGGTCGACGGCATTGCCCTCGACCACCTCGCGCATGCCGGCGAGCCCGCCCTTGTCGCGCCGGACCTCCGCAGCGTCGTGGAACGCCGCCAGCGTCGCCGCCAGCTCGTCGACCAGCGGACCGCTCAGGGCACCGCGGTCGGCAATCCGGCTGTAGAGCGCGTCGTCGGGAAACCGCTGCATCGCCAGCAGCCACTCGACCGGCCGCCCGTCCCCGCCGACCGCCAGGCCGGCATCGCCGCGCGTCACCGGCACCACCTCGCGGTAGAGCTCCGGCGCCGTCCGCCGGTTCAGCCGCAGCTCCGCCCGGATCGCCGCCTCGCGCTGCGCCAGTGTCGTGAAGTCGAGGAAGCTGAAGCGCACCGCGCGCTTCATCTTCCACGCCCGCTCGCCCTCGAGGAAGACGATGGCGGCATGCGTGTCGATCCGCTCGACCGGCCCGGCGAAGGCGCCGTGCTCGAGGAAGGCGATGGTCGCGGACTGGTCCGTCTCGGGCATGGCGGCGATCTTGCCCTCGCAAGGCTGCCGGGGGAACGCGACCTTGCCGCACTCCTGACCCGTGGCTACATGGGACCCGCGTCCGCCTGAGGGAACTGCCCCGTGCCGTCTGCCGTCCGTTCCGGCTTCGTCGACCTCGTCGGCAACACGCCGCTGGTCCGCCTCAACAAGGCGTCCGAGCTCACGGGCTGCGAGATCCTCGGCAAGTGCGAGTTCCTCAATCCCGGCGGCTCGGTCAAGGACCGCGCGGCGCTGGCCATCGTCACCGACGCCGAGCGGAAGGGCCTGCTCAGGCCCGGCGGCGTCATCGTCGAGGGCACCGCCGGCAACACCGGCATCGGCCTCGCCCTGGTCGCCAACGCCCGCGGCTACCGCACCGTCATCGTCATGCCGGACACGCAGAGCCAGGAGAAGAAGGACATGCTTCGCCTGGTCGGCGCCGACCTTCGCCTGGTCCCCGCCGTGCCCTACAAGGACCCGAACAACTACGTGAAGTATTCCGGGCGCCTCGCCGACGAGCTGGCGCGCAGCGAGCCGAACGGGGCGATCTGGGCCAACCAGTTCGACAACGTCGCCAACCGCGAGGGCCACTACCGCACCACCGGCCCCGAGATCTGGGAGCAGACCGCCGGCAAGGTCGACGCCTTCACCTGTGCCGTCGGCACCGGCGGCACGCTCGCCGGCACCGCCATGTTCCTCAAGGAGCGCAACCCGGACATCCGTATCGTCTGCGCCGACCCGCTGGGGGCAGCGCTGTACAATTGGTACAAGCACGGCGAGCTCAAGGCCGAGGGCAGCTCGATCACCGAGGGCATCGGCCAGGGCCGCATCACCGCCAACCTCGAGGGTGCACCCATCGACGACGCGGTGCAGATCACCGACGAGGAAGCGCTGCCGATCGTCTTCGACCTGGTCGTCGAGGAGAGCCTGGTGCTGGGCGGCTCGTCCGGCATCAACATCGCCGGCGCCATCCGCGTGGCGCGGGAGCTCGGACCGGGCCACACGATCGTGACCATCCTCTGCGACTACGGCACCCGCTACCAGAGCAAGCTGTTCAATCCCGAGTTCCTGCGCAGCAAGGACCTGCCGGTCCCCGCCTGGCTGGCCTGAGCCGCTTGGCCGACGACGCGGTCAGCATCCGCCGTGCCGGCCGGGACGACGTCCCGGCGATCGTCCGCCTGCTCGCCGACGACGACCTCGGCCGCGCCCGCGAGGATGCCCGCGAGCCGCTGGCCCCGGCCTATTGCGACGCCTTCGCCGCCATCGAGGCGCAGCCCGGCAACCAGCTGCTCGTCGCCACGCTCGACGGCCGCGTCGCCGGCTGCCTGCAGCTGACGCTGATCCCCGGCCTCAGCCGCATGGGCATGCTGCGCGCCCAGGTCGAGGCCGTCCGGGTCGACCGGCATTGCCGCGGCCGGCGCATCGGCGAGCTCCTGATGCAGCACGCCATCGGCCTCGCCCGCGCCGCCGGCTGCGGCCTGGTCCAGCTCACCACCGACCGGGCGCGCGCCGACGCGCACCGGTTCTACGAGCGGCTCGGCTTCGTCCCCAGCCATCTCGGCATGAAGCTGCAGCTCGACGCAACGACAGGGAAGGCACCATGACGGACGCGCTGGTCTCGACCGCCTGGCTGGCGGACCATCTGGGCTCGCCGGACGTGCGCGTCATCGACGCCACCTGGTGCCTGCCGGCGCAGCAGCGCGACCCGAAGGCCGAGTACGCCGCCGCCCACATCCCCGGTGCCGTCTACTTCGACATCGACGACATCGCCGACACCGCGTCGCCGCTGCCGCACATGCTGCCGAGCCCCGAGAAGTTCAGCTCGCGGGTGCGCCGCCTCGGCCTCGGCGACGGGCTGCGCATCGTCGCCTACGACAGCAACCGCTTCTGCGCCTCGGCCCGGGCCTGGTGGATGTTCCGCGTGTTCGGCCACGCCGACGTCGTCGTCCTCGACGGCGGCCTCGACAAGTGGCGCGCCGAGGGCCGGCCGGTGAACGACCTGCCGGTCCGCCCGACCGAGCGGCACTTCACCGCCCGGCAGAACAACATGCTGGTCCGCGACCTCGACCAGATCCGCGGCAACCTCACCCAGCGCCGCGAGCAGGTGATCGACGCCCGCTCGGCCGGCCGCTTCGCCGCCCGCGATCCGGAGCCGCGCGCCGGCCTGCGCGGCGGCCACATCCCCGGCAGCTTCAACGTCCCCTACCCCGACGTCGTCGCCGCCGACGGCACCCTGCTGCCGCCGCCGGCCCTGCGCAGCCGCTTCGCCGCCGCCGGCGTCGACCTGACCAGGCCCATGGCGACCAGCTGCGGCTCGGGCGTCTCGGCCGGCGTGCTCAGCCTCGCCCTCTACCAGCTCGGCGTGCCGGACGTGCCGGTCTACGACGGCTCGTGGAGCGAATGGGGCTCGCGCAGCGACACGCCGATCGAGGCCTGATGAGCATCCCCGCCGCCGGCTGGACCGCACCCCGCGTCCTCGGCACCGCCGAGGCGCATGTCTGGGAGCTCGAGATGGCGGCCCGGCCGGAGCGGCCGCGCGCGGTGCCGCCGGGACCCGGCGTGCGCGTCGTCGAGGCGAAGCGGATCACCGTGTCGTTCTACCGCTACCTCTACGACACCGTCGGCGCCGAATGGGGCTGGAGCAACCGCCGGATCGTCGACGACGCCGAGCTGTCCCGGCGCATCCACGCCAGGGGTGTCGAGGTGCACGTCCTCTGGGTCGACGGCGTCCCGGCCGGCTATGCCGAGCTCGACGCCGGCATCCTGCCCGACGTCTGGGTGGCGTATTTCGGGCTGATCCCGGAGTTCGTCGGCCGCGGCCTCGGCCGCTTCTTCCTCGACTGGACGGTCGACCGGGCCTGGGACTTCAACCCCGAGCGGGTCCGCGTCTCGACCTGCGACTTCGACCATCCGGCAGCCCTGCCCAACTACCAGCGGGCCGGCTTTCGCATTCACATCGAGAAGGTCGAGAGGCTCTCGGTCATCCCGGGCGTCGGCTTCCGCCGCCGCGACGGCTCGCCGGTCTCGATCACCAGCCCGTCATAGGCCGGCTCGACCCCGGCCGGCAGCCGGGCCAGCCAGTCGGCGTAGTCGACCTCGTGGTTCATGTGGGTGAGGAAGGCCCGCTTCGGCTTGACCCGCTCGATCCAGCGCAGGGTCCGCTTCAGATGGGCATGGCTGGGGTGCGGCCGGTCGCGCAGGGCGTCGACCACCCAGACCTCGACCCCCTCCAGCGCCGCGAACGCCGCCTCGTCCAGGTCGTCGGCATCGGTCGAGTAGGCGAAGGGACCGAAGCGCAGGCCCCAGCTCTCGCCGCGGCCATGCCCCTGGCGGAACGGCTCGACCTCGACGTCGCCGATGCGGAACGGGCCAGCGAAGGCGTGCGGCACCAGCTGCGGCCGCCAGAAGCCGTGCTCGGCATTGTTGTCCTGGAAGGCGTAGTCGAAGCGCGCCCGGATCCGCTCGAACACGGTGCCGTCGGCATAGGTCGGCAGGCCGCGCCCGATCAGGTTGTTGATGGTCCGGACGTCGTCGATGCCGTGGACGTGGTCGGCATGGGCGTGGGTGTAGATCAGCGCGTCCAGCGCATGCACCCGGGCCGCCAGCAGCTGGATGCGCATGTCCGGGCCGGTGTCGACGAGGATGCGCTGGCCGTGCGCCTCGACCAGGATCGAGCAGCGGGTGCGGTGGTTGCGCGGGTCGGTCGAGGTGCAGACCGGGCAGTCGCAGCCGATCATCGGCACGCCCGACGAGGTGCCGCAGCCGAGGATGGTGACCCTCACGCCGCCATCTCCAGGGCCTCGGCCTTGGTGAACAGCCGGAAGAAGTTCTCGGTCGTCAGCCTGGCCACGCCGGCGGTGTCGGTGCCCAGCGCCTCGGCCAGCACCTGCGCGACGAAGGCGACGTAGGCCGGCTCGTTGGTCTTGCCCCGCTTCGGCACCGGCGCGAGGTAGGGCGAATCCGTCTCCAGCAGCAGCCGTTCGCGCGGCATGTCGGCGACGATGGCGCGCAGCTCGTCCGAGCGCTTGAACGTCAGGATGCCGCCGATCCCGAGATGCAGGCCGATCGCCACCGCCCGCTCGGCCAGCGCCCGGCCGCTGCTGAAGCAGTGCACCACGCCGCCGAACCGCCCGGCGCGCATCTCGGCCTCGAGCAGCGCCGCCATGTCGTCGTCGGCATCGCGGGTATGGATGACGATCGGCAGACCCGTTTGCCGGGCGGCAGCGATGTGCGCCCGGAAGCTCGCCTGCTGCCGCTCGCGCGGTGCGAAGTCGTAGTAGTAGTCGAGCCCGCTCTCGCCGATGCCGACGACCTTGGGATGCCCGGTCCAGCGCAGCAACGGTCCCGGCTCGTCGAGCCCTTCCTTGCCGGCCTCGTGCGGATGCACCCCGACCGTGCACCAGATGCCCGCATGCCGCTCGGCGACGCCCAGCACCCGGTCGAACGCCGACAGCCGGGTCGCGATCGCCAGCATCCCGCCGACGCCGGCACCATGCGCCCGCGCCACCACCCCGGCCTCGTCTTCGGCGAGGCCGGGGTAGTCGAGGTGGCAGTGGCTGTCGACGAGCATCAGGCGGCGGTCTCCTCGACGAACCGCGGGAACACCCCCTGCGGTGCGGGCAGCGCCGTCCCCGCAGCAAGCACCGTGCCCAGCGCCGCGAAGTCGCGCTGCGCCGCCGGCACCGCCAGCTGGTCGAGCAGCCGGGCCGAGGCGTCGGGCATGAACGGCTGGGTCAGGATCGCCAGCTGCCGCACCGTCTCGGCCAGCGTCCACAGCACCGTGCGCATCCGGAGGGGGTCGGTCTTGCGCAGGGTCCACGGCGCCTGGGCATCGACCCAGCGGTTGGCCAGGCCCACGACCTCCCAGATGATCTCGAGCGCCCGGTGCGGTGCGGGGATCGCCATCTCGGCGCGCACCGCCGGCAGCAGGCCGCGCACCGCCGCCAGCAGCGTCTCGTCCTCGGCCGTCAGCGGTCCGGGCTCCGGCACCTGACCGCCGCAGTTCTTGGCGATCATCGACAGCACGCGCTGCGCCAGGTTGCCGTAGTCGTTGGCGAGGTCGGCGTTCATCCGCCGGACCATCGAGGCGTGGCGGAAGTCGCCGTCGCTGCCGAACGGCACCTCGCGCAGCAGGAAGTAGCGGGTCGCGTCCAGCCCGTACTGCGCGATCAGCTTGTGCGGGTCGATGACGTTGCCCAGCGACTTCGAGATCTTCTGCCCCTCGTTGGTCCACCAGCCGTGCGCGAAGACGCGCTCGGCCGGAGCGATCCCGGCCGCCATCAGGAAGGCCGGCCAGTAGACCGCGTGGAAGCGCAGGATGTCCTTGCCGACGACGTGCATCGACGCCGGCCAGTAGGTGCGGAACGCCGTCGACCCGGTGTCGGGATAGCCGACCGCCGACATGTAGTTGGTCAGCGCATCCAGCCAGACATACATCACGTGCGCCGGATCGCCCGGCACCGGGATGCCCCAGCGGAAGCTGGTGCGCGACACCGACAGGTCCTGCAGGCCGCCGCGCACGAAGCTCAGCACCTCGTTGCGCCGCGTCGCCGGCAGGATGCAGTCGGGATTGGCGTCGTACCAGGCCAGCAGCCGCTCCTGCCACGCCGACAGGCGGAAGAAGTAGGACGGCTCCTCGACCCACTCGACCGGTGCTCCGGTCGGCGCCTTGCCGTCGACCAGCTCGCTCTCGGCGTAGAACGCCTCGTCGCGCACCGAGTACCAGCCGGCATATTTGCCGAGGTAGATGTCGCCCGACTCGACCAGCTTCAGCCACAGGGCGGTGACCGCCCGCTTGTGCCGCTCCTCGGTGGTGCGGATGAAGTCGTCGTTGGAGATGTGCATCGCCGCGGCGAGGTCGCGGAAGCGCTGCGACACCTGGTCGGTGAACGCCTGCGGGTCGAGCCCGGCGTCGCGCGCCGCCTTCTCGACCTTCTGCCCGTGCTCGTCGGTGCCGGTCAGGAACATCACCTTGCGGCCGTCGAGGCGCATGAAGCGGGCGACGGCGTCGCAGGCCAGCGTGGTGTAGGCGTGGCCGATGTGCGGCGAGTCGTTGACGTAGTAGATCGGCGTCGTGACGTAGAAGGCGTCAGCGGCGGGCATGGAGGCTCCAGGCGGCGCTCAGGTTCCGGCCGGGCTGCGCCGCGGCGCAGAGGAGACGAGGCCGTCGACCAGACCGATCAGGGTCTGCAGCGGCTCGAGATTCAGCGCGTCCGCCCGGCGCGTCGCGGCGGCCAGCTTCTCCCATAGCAGCGCACAGCGATCAAGGCTCGCCACCCCCGGCAGGGCGCGCAGCCGCTTGGCCTCGTCGGGGACCAGCTCGCCCGGCCGGGTGCCGGTGGCGGCGAAGCGGGCGGCGCGGTGGACGTAGTCGCCGAGCAGCCGGCCGGCGCCGAGCACGCCCTGCGACCCCGCCAGCTTGAGCAGCTGCTCGGCGATGTCGACGACCGGCACCGGCCGCTTGCCCATGCTGTCGAGCAGCCGGCCATAGGCGCCGGGCCAGTCGATCGCGTGCAGCTCCAGCGCCCGCCCGATCGAGCCGCGCGCCAGCTCGGCCAGCTGCGCCGCGCGCGCCGGGCCGAGCTCCGGCTGCAGCCGCAGCAGCCCGTCCGTCACCTGCGCCGCCGCCAGCGGCCGCAGCCGCAGCCGGGCGCAGCGCGAGGCGATCGTCACCGGCAGCGGCGAATAGTGCTGCGCCATGATGATGAGATAGGCGCCGGCCGGCGGCTCCTCGAGCAGCTTGAGCAGCGCGTTGGCCGAGTTGGCGCCGAGGTCGACGTCCGGGTCGATCAGCATCACCCGCCGCCCGCCGGCCATCGAGGTGGCGTACATCTCCTCCATGCGCAGCCGGACGAGATCGACCGGCACGCTGGACTTGAGCTTGCCGGTCTTCGGATCGAGCGGCTCGTCGATGACCTTGAGATCGGGATGCGCCCCGGCGGCGACCTGCCGGAACAGCGGATGCTCCGGATCCTGGACCCGCACCCGCTCGGCCTCGGCGGCCAGCAGCAGCCGCGCCATGCGGTAGGCGAGCGTCGCCTTGCCGACGCCCTGCGTGCCGCTGAGCAGCCAGGCATGCGGCAGCCGGTTGCGCTCCAGCAGGCCGGTGAACCGGGCCTCGGCCGCCTCGTGGCCGAGCAGGAACGGCGTCCACGCCGGCCCGACCCTTGGCTCCGGCTCCGGCACCTTGGCCATCAGCCGATCCCCAGCCGCTGCCGGACCGCGTCGCGGACGGCCCCAGCGACCTTCCAGATGTCGGCGGAGCCAACGATCACGGCGAACCGCCGGGGTTCCGCCGCCGCCAGGCTGCGAAAACCCTCGCGCACCTGCTCGTGAAAGGCCCTGCCCTTGCGCTCGAAGCGCGTCTCCGCCCCGCCCTCGCCGCGCCGCTCGAGGCCGCTGGCCGGATCGACGTCGAGCAGCAGCGTGAGGTCCGGCTGCAGGTCGCCGAGGATCAGCCGGTGCAGCGCGTCGACCGTGTCCACCCCGAGGCCACCGGCGAGCCCCTGGTAGACCCGCGTCGAATCGATGAAGCGGTCGCACAGGACCCAGCTGCCGGCGTCGAGCGCCGGGCGGATCACCCGCCGGACATGGTCGTCGCGCGCCGCCGCCAGCAGCAGCAGCTCGGTCGTCACCGCCCAGCGGTCGGTGCCGCCCTGGACGAGCAGCGCCCGGATCGCCTCGGCCCCGGCGGTGCCGCCCGGCTCGCGCGTGGTCACCACCGTCACGCCGCGGGCGCGCAGGTGCTCGGCCAGCAGCGGCAGCTGGGTGCTCTTGCCGGCGCCCTCGCCGCCCTCGAAGGTGACGAGGCGGCCGCGGCTCAGGACGACCACCCGACGAGGTAGCCGAACGCCCCGGTCAGCCGGCCCAGCATCCCGGCCTCGGCGACGGCCTCGCCGGCGAGCAGCGGCACGGTGAAGGGCTGGGTGCCTGGGGCCGTCACCTCGACCCGCCCGACCGGCTGGTCCTTGGCGATGGGCGCCGCCACCGGGTCGTCGAACACCAGCTTCACCACCATGCCCTGGCGGGCCTCGCGCGACAGCGTCACCGCCACGGTCTGCTGCGGCACCAGCGGCAGGCGCGGCTTCTCGCCCAGCCACACGGCGACGTCGCGCACCGGCTGGCCGGCCGGGAACAGCGTGTACTCCTTGAACTCGCGGAAGCCGTACTCGAGCAGCCGCTCGGCCTCGGCGGCGCGCGCCCGCGGCGATTCCATGCCGGCGATCACCAGGATCAGCCGCTGGTCGCCGCGCTTGGCCGAGGCCACCAGCCCGTAGCCGGCATCGTCGGTATGGCCGGTCTTCATCCCGTCCACGCCCGGCACCTTCGAGTGCAGCAGCGGATTGCGGTTCTGCTGCTTGATGCCCGCATAGGTGAACTCGATCTCGGAGTAGATCGGGTAGAAGTCCGGGAACTCGGTGATGATCCGGCGCGCCAGCGTGGCGAGGTCGCGCACGCTCATCAGGTGCCCGGGCTCGTCGAGCCCGCTGGCGTTGCGAAAGCTGCTGCTGGTCAGCCCCAGTTCCTTCGCCTTGGCGTTCATCTGCTCGGCGAACGCCGCCTCGCTGCCGGCCAGGGCCTCGGCCATCACCACGCAGGCGTCGTTGCCCGACTGGATGATGATGCCGCGCAGCAGGTCCTTGACCGCCACCCGGTCGCCGACCTCGAGGAACATCTGCGAGCCGCCCATCTTCCAGGCCTGCTCGCTGACCGGCAGCATGTCGTCGAGCTTGAGCCGGCCGGCGCGCAGCGCGTCGAACGCCATGTAGGCGGTCATCAGCTTGCTCATCGACGCCGGCGGGCGGGGCTCGTCCGGGTTCTTCTCGAACAGCACGGCCCCGGTCCGGAAATCGATCATGATCGCCGCCTGGGCGGTCGTGTCGAAGGCGCGCGCCGGGGCGGTGCCCAGCGCCAGCAGCACCAGGAACAGCAGCGTCCGCAACAGGATCATCGTCGCTCCAGGGAGGTGGAAGGGTTCAGCTCACCCTGACCGTGCCGCCGGGACCGCAAGTGACGAAAGCCTCGTCGTGGCCGAGCGCCTGGACCTTGCCGAGCAGGGTCGCCGCCGCATCGCGGCTGGCGACCGGCCCGAGCTGCACCCGCGCCACGGGAATCTTGCCGGCGAACGCCGGGCTGACCTGGACGTGATCGAGATGGCCGACCTGGGTGGCGACGGCGCGCACGCTCGCCGAATCGGCGAAGGCGCCGACCTGGACCACCCAGCTCGAGCCGGTGCAGTTGCCGACGCGCGAGGCCGGGGCGACGCGCTTGGCCTGCGCCACCTCCGTGCCCGAGCGTGCCGCCGGGATCGCCCGCTCCGGCGCCGGCGGCTTGGGCGGCGCCGCCGAGGCCAGCACCACCGGCGAATCCACCGGGGCCTGGCGCGGCACCGGCTTGCGCGACGGCACCCGCACCGGCGCCGGGATGCTGTCCTCGGCACCGGCGATCTGCAGGAACTGGACGCGAACCCGGGCGAGGCCGGTGCGCTGGTAGCCGAGCTCGCGCGCCGCCGCCTCGGACAGGTCGATCAGCCGGTCGTCGACGAAGGGCCCGCGGTCGTTGACGCGCAGCACCACCGAGCGGCCGTTCTCGAGGTTGGTCACGCGCACGAGGCTCGGCAGCGGCAGTGTCGGGTGCGCCGCGCTGATCCGGTTCTTGTCGAACACCTCGCCGTTGGCGGTGCTGAGGCCGTGGAAGGCATCGCCGTACCACGAGGCGACCCCGACCTCGTCATATTCGGGGTCGAACTTGGGATAGTACCACTTCCCGTCGATCTGGTAGGGCTTGCCGACCTTGTAGCTGCCGGCGGCGGTGCGGGCCTGCGACGGGGACTCGGGCGGGGCGGACGAGCTGCAGGCGGCCAGCAACAGGGCGATGCCGACGACCAGTGCGTAGCGCAACTTCGACCTCCGCTGCCCGCGCGTCGTTGTGGTGTGGCAGGGTCATGCCCCTGCCTCAACTTTCGCGCAAGAGGTCCGACAACAGACCCACACTCAGCGCAAAGTGGGTGGAGCGGTTCCAGACCATCAGCGTCCGGAAATTGTGGTAGACGAGGAAGCTCGGGCCGCTGCCGCCGTCGACCTCGACCAGCGAGGCGTACATGCTGCCGCCCGGCAGCGGCTCGCCGTCGGCCGTGCGCACGCCCACCTCGGCCCAGCGCTCCAGCGGCGCCTTGTGGTCGAGGCCCTTGCGCAGCCGCGTGCCGTCGGCCGGCAGCTCGACCTCGCGGCCCCAGCGCTGGCCGACCTTCCAGCCGGCCTCGACCAGGTAGTTGGCGATCGAGGCGAACACGTCGGGGAGCGAGTCCCAGATGTCGCGGCGCCCGTCGCCGTCGGCGTCGACGGCGTAGTGCAGGAAGGTCGTCGGCATGAACTGGCACTGGCCCATGGCCCCGGCCCACGAGCCGTACATGTGCGCCGGGGTGACGTCGCCGTCGTCGAGGATGCGCAGCGCCGCCAGCAGCTCGCGGCGGAAGAACTTGGCCCGCCGCCCCTCCCAGGCCAGCGTCGCCAGCGAGTCGACGACCTGGAAGCGGCCGCGGATGTCGCCGAAGTTGGATTCCACGCCCCACAGCGCGACGATCACCTCGGGCGACACGCCGTAGCGGTCACGCACCCGCTCGAGCTCGGCGGCGTGCTCGACGCGCAGCCGGCGGCCGCGCTCGATGCGCGCGTCGCTGACCACCTTGCTGCGGTACTCGGCAAAGCTCATCCGCCCTTCGGGCTGCTTCCGGTCGAGCTCGACGACGCGGTCGATCGGGCGGACGCCGTCCAGTGCCGCCGCCAGCGTCTTCTCGCTGATGCCGGCCTTGCGCGCGTCGCGGCGGAAGGCGGCGAGCCAGCTGTCGAAATCCTCTGCGGCGGCCGCGGGAACGCGGGCCAGCAGGAAGGCCGCGGGGATCAGCCCGAGGCACCGGCGGGAGAGCACACGCATGTCCGACAACATACGGCCCGGACGACGCTTTGCCACCTCCGCCGTGCGGCGACGTTCGCCTCCGGGTTCAATAGATCACGGTGACGATGTCGGCGGCCTCGACCGTCCGCGCCACCGGCGCCGTCGAGGCGGCGGCGGCCGGTGCGGGCGCCGCCTCGCGGACCACCGCCACCGGTGCCGCCCCGCTGCAGCCGGCGGACGTCCCGCCGCTGCCCGTGCTGGCGCTGCAGGTCGCCACCACCTCGACCGACACCGCCAGCGTCCCGTTGCGCTGGGCAGCGGTGGCCGGCAGGGCGGTCCCCGCCGCCAGGGCCGTTCCCGACAGCAGGGCGAGCGCCAGCCTCCGGCGTTCCGGCATGGGCGTGTTCCTCCGTCCGGCCGCAAGCGCGCGGCCTTGTCCTTGCGCGCGAGCATAGCCGATCGGCCGCCCGCCGCGAGCCGACTTTCCGGGTCAGAAGTTGAGCGTCACCAGCAGCGAGGCGCTGTAGTCGCCGGCGGCAATACCGGGCTGCGCGGGAATCTCGCCGTAGATCGTCAGGCTGTCGGCATGGACCCCGTCGGAGCTGTTGGTCAGGGTCGAGCCGTGCCGCTCGCCGTCGCCCCAGGCGACGTTGCGGCCGGCGTCCATGTAGAGGCCGAAGTCGAGCGTGGCGCCGCCCGGCCCGCTCATCGCACGGCTGCCGCCGATGGCGATCTCGTAGGCGACGGCCGCGTCGCAGTCGACGCGGACCCGGCCGGTGCCGGTGGTCCGCCGGCTGGCGTCGATGCCGCCGAAGCTGACGCCGTCGAGCGCGACCTGGCACCCCGCCCGCGCCGGCGTCGCCACCAGCAGCAAGGCCACAGGCAGGGCCAACGCCTTCAGCGGCACGCGATGGTTCCGAGGTCGGGCAGGAGGTCGGACTCGGGCACCGCCGGCAGCGGACAGGTCCAGCGCCGCCCCGCCGCCTCGCCGCTCACCTCGACCGGCGCCGCGGTGCCGAGGACCTGGGTGAAGCCGTCGCGGGCGATCCAGGCCGAGGCGTCGCCGGCGCCGGCCAGCTCCAGCCCCGGCGGCAGCGGCCGGCCCTCGCCGTCGACCAGGCGCGCCGTCGCCCGCCGGACCCGGCGCAGGTCGAAGTCGACGGTGAGCCCGCTGGTCGCGAACGGCACCGCGTCGGTCTCGGCATCGCCGATCTGCGCATCCAGCGGCAGGTCCTCGACCTCGAGCCGGACGCGGTTGCGCTGGTAGGGGCGCAGGTCCGGCAGCAGCAGGTAGCCGGCGTTGTCGGTGCGCCCGGCCTCGCGGTTGTCGACGTAGACCCGCACGTTCGGGAAACCCGGCGCCGCCACCATGCCGAAGGCCTGGCCCAGCCGCCGCGACAGGCCGAAGGCGCCGTCGACCAGGCCGGCGCTGCCCGACAGGCTGGCGCGCAGGTTGTTGTCGCCCTCGAACCGCTCGACGTCGAGCTCGGCGGTGCCCTTGGTCGTCTGGTAGCTGGCCTGGGCATCGATCTCCTGGGCGTCGTCGCCGAGGCCGGCGCCGATCCGGTAATCGAGGCCGAGGTCGCTGGCGCCGCGGCCCTGGCGGAACTGGGCGCGCGCCGCGTTGCCGCCGCCGTTGCGCTCGACCGCGACGCTGGCGCTGCGCGTCTCGCCGAGCGGCAGGGTGTAGGTGGCGGCGATCACGAAGTCCTCGCCGTCGCCCCAGATCTGGGCGGCACGGACCAGCAGCGTGCCGGGCCCCAGCGCCAGGCCGTAGGTCCCGGCGACCGACTGGATGTCGCCGTCGCCGCGCTGGTCCTGCGCCAGCGCCAGCAGGCCGAGCCGGCCGAAGCTGCCGAAGTCGTAGCCGAGATTGAGCTGGGCGACGCCGCGGTCGCGGACCGGCGCGTTGCCGGCCTGGCCGAAGTCGCGGCTGGCATAGCGCCCGCGCAGGCCGGCGCTGAAGCGGCGCGACTGGTACTCCCAGGCCAGCGTGCCCATCGCCCCGGGGCCGTCCCCGGACAGGCTGGCGCCGAGGCCGCCGCTCAGCACGCCGAGATTGCCGATGCGCAGCGAGCCGCCCCCGGCCACGCTCTGCGCATCCTCGGCGGCGTCGGCATGCCCTTCCAGCGTCAGCGTGTCGCTGAGGCCGTAGCGGTGCGTCGCCGAGCCCAGGATGTCGCCGTAGTCGAAGCTGCGGCTGCCGTAGTTCCGCCGCTGCGCCCCGGCCTCGTAGGAGAAGTCGTGCAGCCCCTCGCGCAGCAGCCGGGCGCTGACATAGTAGGGCTGGGTGACGATCCGCTCGCGCCCCAGCAGGTCGCGCACCACGAGCTGGACCTCGCCGGCGCCGGTGACGGCCGGGATGTTGTCGACCTGGAACGGGCCGGCCGGAACCTCGCCGGTGGCCTGCCGCAGATTGTCGATGAACACCTCGACCACCGACTGCTGGTCGGCAAGGCCGCCGATCGCCGGCATCGGGAAGGTGACGAAGCCGGGGTCGGTGGCGAAGTTGGTCGCCCACTGCACGCCGCCGAAGCGCAGCGGCCGGGCGAAGGCGCCGCCGGCGGTCAGGCTGTCGCCGAGCCGCAGGCTGGCGCGGCGCTCCGGCAGGTCACGGGTGAAGGTGGTGTCGAGCCGGGTCACCGACGGGCTGCGGGCGAGGTCCGAGCCCTGCAGGCTCGAGGCCAGCACGCCGAGCCCGGTGAAGGTGCCGATCCCGATCAGGCTGTCGAGCCGGTTGTCGATGCCGCTGCCGGCGGTCCACTGCAGCTCGTAGTCGAGGAAGGCACCGGTGCCGGTCGTGGCCTCGGGCCGGTCCTCCTCCTCGGCGCCCAGCGTGAACGGCAGCAGCTGCTCCGGCGGGATCTCGAGCGTCATCGCCAGCTGGGTCCGGTCGACCGTCCAGCGCGCGCCGGGAATGGCGTCCAGCGGATAGTAGCCCTCGCCCTCGAAGGCGAAGATCCGGCTGTCGTCGAGGATCACCCGCCACAGCCGCAGCTGGGCGACGTTGCCGTACAGCCGGCCGTCGGGCGGCAGCTCGAGGAAGACGCTGCCCTGGCTGACCTCCTGCCCGTTCAGCCGCACCGCCAGCACCCAGCGGGTGGTCGCCTCCGCATCGAGCAGCGGCGGCTCGACCGGGTCGCGGCGCGGCCCGACCACGGGCTGCGGCGGCCCGCCGGCCGAGGGCCAGACGATCGCCGGCTCGGCCGCCGGCGCCGGACCCGCCGCCGCCACGGGCGCATCCGGGGCCACCGGCAGCAGGTCGGCGAGTATCACCGGCGGTCCGGCCGCCGGCTCGGGCAGGTCGGCCGCGGACGGTGCGGCGGGTGATGCCGCCGGGTCCGGCCTGGGCTCGGGGACCGGCAGCGGCGGCAGCCGGGCCAGCAACGCCGGCTCGCGGCGGACCTGGGTCAGCCGCCGCTCCGGCCGCGTCGCCGGCGGCTCGGCCGGCGGCAGCGGGACGAGGCCGGTCGCGACCCGCTCGGGATTTTCGGCAGCCTGAAGCCCCGGCCAGGCGGCCGCGAGCAGGAGCGCGGCGCCGAGCCTAGCCCCCGTGGACGTCGAGCGGGACGGTGAGCGGGCCAAGGTTGGTGTCGGCGGCGAGGTCCAGCCGGCTGCCGGGCCGCAGGCTCAGCTCGAGCGGCCAGCTCTGGCTGCGCCCCGGGAGCACGTAGGCCGGCTGGGCGATGGTCGCCTCGCCCGCCCCGCTCAGCCGGATCGACTGCACCTGCAGATGCGCGGTTCCGCTGTTCAGCACCTCGAGGCGGCTGCCGGCGGGACCGGCGACGATCCGCCATTGCGGCCGCGGCTGCGCCCCGGGCGGTGTCGCGAAGACCGGCAGGCTGAGGCGCAGGGCGAAGCGGACGCCGCCGGCCGGGTCCTCCGGCCGCGGCACCTCGCTGATCAGCAGCCGGTAGGCCGCCTCGGCGGGCCCCGTGTGCGGCGCGCGCAGCGCCACCCGGATCACCTGGCGCGCCCCCGGCTGCAGCTCGAACACCGGCGGCACCGCCATCAGCTCGCGGGTCGGCTCGAGGTCGGCGGTGGCCGGCGTGCGCGGCCAGGCGAAGGTCTCGACCTGGACCAGCGACGGCGTGCTGTCGTTGTTGACCAGGGTGACGACGCCGGCGGTGCGCTCGGCGCCGAGCTCGATGCGCGTCGGCGAGACCGTCAGGTTGCCGCCCGCCGCGGTTCCGGGCGGCAGCAGGGCCAGCAGGCCCGCGAGCACCGGCGCCGGGCAGCGCATGCTCAGAACGTCAGCGTGACGTTGACGGTGTCGGTGTAGCTGCCGGCCGGCACCGTCTGGCCCGAGGGGATGCGGCCGTAGACGTCGATCTTGCCGGTCAGCGGCGTCAGCAGCTGCAGCTGCTGGGCATTGCTGCCGAGCCCCCACACCGCGGTCCGCGTCGAGTTGCGGTAGAGCTGGTAGCGCAGCTGGAAGGTGCCGGAGAGCATCACGCGGTTGTTGACGTCGGCCGACTGCCCGCCATCGAGCTCGAAGGTGAGCGTGCCGCTGCAGTTGACGTAGTTGATCTGGCCGACGGCATCGAGGTTGGTGGTCTGGCCCGACAGGTACTGCCCGAACGCCATGGTGCCGCCGTTCAGCGCGCAGGCGTTCAGCACCGTCGCGGTGACGGTCAGGGTGTCGGTGTCGGTGCCGGCCCAGACGCTCGCCGGGACCAGCAGGACCGGGGCGGCGAGGAGGCCGGCGGCGAGCCGGGATCGCGACATCGGGACGCTCCAGACGCGTCAGTGACGCTCACGGAGTTTCAACCATTGCGCGAACCTTAGGCGAATCTTCCGAAGTTTCAAGCCTCGCGACGCGATGTCGCTCGCCTGAAGGTTGCATGTTGACCGGCGGCCACGCTTCGCGCGAAGCTCGTCGGTCCCGGCGGCTTCCCTGCGACCAGGGACCCCCACGCCGCCGGCGGTGCCGCAAGGAGAGCCGCGCGATGCAGAGCCCGCTTCAGGTCACCTTCCACAACCTGCCGCACAGCGATGCGCTGGAGGCGGACATCCGCCAGCGGGTGGCCAAGCTCGACGGGCTGTCGGATCATCTCATCGGCTGCCGGGTGGTCGTCGACAGCCCGCACCGCGGCCAGACCAAGGGCAAGACCTACGCGGTGCGCATCGAGATGCAGGTGCCCGGGCCGGACCTCGTGGTCAGCCGCGAGCCGGTCGGCGACTGGCGCGAGGCGGTGACCGGCGCCTTCGAGGCCGCCAAGCGCCGGCTCAAGGACTACGAGCAGCGCCTGCGCCACGACTGAGCCGCGTCAGGCGGCGCGGCGGGCGAGCCGTTCCACGGTCGAGAGCAGCGTCGCCCGGTCGAACGGCTTGGCGACGAAGCCGTCCATGCCGGCGGCCCGGCAGGTGGCGGCGTCGCCCTGCATGGCGTTGGCGGTGACCGCGACGATCGGCACCCGCGCCCGCGCCGCGTCCGGCAGGGCGCGGATGCGCCGCGCCGCCTCGAGGCCGTCGAGCACCGGCATCTGCACGTCCATGAGCACGAGGTCGAAGCGGTCGCGGGCCACCGCCTCGACTGCGGCGACGCCGTCGCCGGCGGTGGCGACGGCATGGCCGGCGCGCTCGAGCAGGATGCCGGCGAGGCGCAGGTTGACCGGGTTGTCGTCGACCAGCAGCAGGCGCAGGGGGGCGGCCCTGCCGTCCGACAGGCTGTGCTCGGTGATCAGCCCGCCGGCGCCGCGGTCCGGCCGGCGCAGGGTGCGCAGGCAGTCGAGCAGGGTTGCCGCCGCCACCGGCTTGCGCAGGTAGGCGGCGAAGCCCGCGGCCGCCGCCCGCGCCGCGTCGCCGCGCAGGCCCGGGCCGGCGAGCTGGACGAGGACGGCGTGCGCCAGTGCCGGCTCGGCGCGAATCCGCGTGGCGAGCGCGCCGGCGCCGCCGTCCGGCAGGCCGCGGTCGACGAGCACGATGTCGAAGGCGGCACCGCGGTCGGCGGCCTCGCGCAGCAGCGCCAGCGCCGCCGTCGCCGAGTCGGCGTCGCGCGCCACCATGCCCCAGCCCGCCGCCAGCGCCCGCAGCCGCAGTCGCGTGCGCGCGTCGGCATCGACCACCAGCAGCGCGGCACCGGCCAGCGACACCTCGGCCTCGGCCGTGGCCGCCGTCTCGGGCGCCGGCTGCAGCGGCAGGTCGACGGTGAAGCGGCAGCCGCCGCCCTCGCCCGGCGCCACCGCCAGCCGGCCGCCCATGCCCTCGCACAGGCGCTGCGCCAGCATCAGCCCGAGCCCGCTGCCGCCGAACAGCCGGGTCACCGCCGCATCGGCCTGGCCCCAGGCGCCGAACAGCCGGGCCAGCGCGTCCGCGGCGATGCCGGGGCCGCTGTCCTGCACCTCGATCACCAGCCGCTCCCCGGCCCCCTTGCGGCAGGTCAGGGCGATGCCGCCGCGCTCGGTGAACTTGAGCGCGTTGCCGAGCAGGTTGAGCAGCACCTGGCGGAGCCGCCCCGGATCGCCCAGCACCGCCCGCGGCAGCGCCGGATCGAGGCTGACCGCGAGGCCCAGCCCGCGTGCCGCCGCCCGCGGCCGCAGCAGCGCCTCCAGCCGCGCCAGGAACGGCTCCAGCGCGAACGGCAGGGCCGCGATCTCCAGCCGCCCGGCATCGACCCGCGACAGGTCCAGCACGTCGTTGATGATGGTGAGCAGGGTCTCGGCCGAATCGACGATGGTGCCGACATGAGCCTGCTGCTCGGCATCCAGCACGGTGTCGCGCAGCAGCCGGGCCATGCCGAGCACGCCGTTCATCGGCTCGCGGATCTCGTGGCTGACCATGGCGAGGAACGCCGCCCGCGCCGCGCTGCGCGCCTCGGCCGCCGCCACCTGCGCCCGCAGCGCCGCCAGCTCGTTCGCCGGACCGTCCCGGCCCTCCGCAGCCCCCCGGCGACCGGTGCCCAGCGTCTTTCCGTCCGGCGGCGTCACGGCTCCCGTCCCGCCGCCCGACGACGAACCCTCGCCGCCTCGCCCAAGCGCCCCCTCTTGCCCCGGTTCGGCGCGCACTCCCGGTTCGAGGCTAGCCGCGGCGTCACCGACGCCGCGCCCCGCTCCCGCCGAAAGCTCGTGCCGGCAACTGCTGGGTCGGCGGCCGCCACGCCGGTAGCGCGCCACCCGCGGCGCCCTGGCCACCGCCGCCGTGTCCGTCGGCACCATCCGCTCCGAAGGCCCGCCCGTGTCGTCGGCCACGACCCCTCCATGTCCCGCGGACCCGCGTCCCGGACGCCGGCACCCCCGCCGGGCCGACGCCGCCGTCCGTGGCGGCGCACCGGCCGCCCGCATCGGCTACCACCGCCGCTCCGGCCCGGGCGTCACGGACCCGAACACGGGATCCGGCACCCGGCACCGCCGCACCCGCCCCGGCCTCGCCTTATACGCGAGTTCGCCATCTGATTGAAAACAGGATCATCCGCCTATCTGCGATCGCCGAAGACGGCGCTCGCGCCCGCCGCGAGTTCAACGCGCAACTTGAGGTTTGGAGCGCCTCGGTGCGGCGAGGCGCCTGGCGTTGCCGGCTGCGGCTGAGCTGCCCACCCCTCGCCGCCCGAGCGAACCCTCAGGCGGTCTCGCTGCGGACAATCACCTCGAGCCCGTGCTGGTAGTACAGCGTCAGGCCGTTCTCGAACGTGAGGTAGTGGAAGCCGGTGACGTCGTCACCGCTGGCGGTGACGTGGCGGCCGGCATCGCCCTCGGCGACCACCGGGGCGTCGGCCGCGACGGCGAGCGCCCGCAACCCGGAATCGTTGAACAGCACGACCTCGCCGTTGCCATCGCTGAGCAGGTCGGCAAGGTGCAGCGTCGGCAGGGAGTCGGGCTCGGCCGCGGCGGTCGCGGCCTGGTCGCGCCGGACCGAGCCGATGTCCTCGTCCTCCGGCCCGAGCAAAGCCTGCAAGCGGGCGGCTTCGACCATGTTGGATCCTCGCGAAGGGTGGCCGGCACCTGCGTCCGGGCCCGGCGCCACGGCAACGGGCGCTCCCTGAGTAACGAGGTAACCTTAACGGAACCCTACCTCAAGCGTGCCGCGGCGAGGCGGCCGACGACTTGACGTTGTATGCACCAGGCTATGGCATTCAGCCTGCGGGCGAGCGGCGAAGCTCCGGCCTGAGCTTGGTGAACGGCAGCCGCGCCGGGTCGGCCACCACCAGCCCCGGCGCCTCGACGACCAGGATCTCGCGCGCCAGCGGCCCGAAATCGGCGCGGAAATGCACCGAGCTCTTCAGCGCCAGCAGGCGCTGTGCCGCCGGCTCGACGCCGAGATGGCGCAGCATCGCCTGGTCGGCGGCCTGCACCCGCCGCGTCGCCACCAGCACGGTGACCCCCGGTGCCGAGGCCGGGCGCAGCGCCGCCATCGGACCCATGGCCATCCGGTTGCCGCCGTAGAAGGGTCCGGTGGCGAGGAAGTTGCCGTCGCCCAGCGCCAGCACCGTCCAGTCGTCGACCACCGGGACGACGCCGGCGGGACCGCTGCGGCCGCCGACCGGCCGGGCGTGGAGGATGCCGCCGGGGCCGGCGGCGTGCGCCGCCGCCGCCGTGTCGCCGTCGGCCAGCAGCGCCAGCACCGCCCCTTCCGCCCGCGCCGCGATCAGCGCCTGCAGCAGGCCCGTGGTGTCGCCGGTGCCGCCGCCGCCCGGATTGTCCTGGGTGTCGGCCAGCACCGTCGGGCCCTGGCCGGCCGGCGCCTGCATCGCCCGGGCGATGGCCTCGGCGGGTGCCATCAGCCCGCCGGCAAAGCCCGCCTCGGCGGCGGCGTAGGCTTCGGCCAGCCGTTGCGCCGCCGCTGGCCCGCCGGGCCCGTAGGCGAGGAAGGCCGGGCCGCAGCAGGGCGTGTCGGCCGCCGGAAAGCCCATCGCCACCGACACCGGGCCGCCCGCCTCGGCCTCCAGCGACCGGGCCAGCGCGTAGAGCCCCCGGCCCGGCTCGGTCAGCGTGCACTGCCAGGGCAGGCCGACGAGGTAGTCGCCCCGGGCAAAGCCCTTGGCCAGCCGCTCGCCGCGCAGCAGCCGCTCGAGCACCGGCAGGCAGCGCGCCCCGGTCTCGGCCATGTCGACATGCGGGTAGGTCCGGTAGGCGATCATCGCGTCGCTGTGCGCGACCATCGTGTCCGAGACGTTGGCATGCAGGTCGAGCGCCACCACCACCGGCAGGTCGGGGCCGACCACGCCGCGCAGCCGGCGCAGCAGCTCGCCCTCGCCGTCGTCGAGATGCTCGGTGACCATGGCGCCGTGCAGGTCGAGGAACACCCCGTCGACCGGCAGGGCGGCGCGCAGGTCGTCGAGCAGCCAGCCGACGATGCGCTCGAAGGCGTCCTCGGTGGTCCGGCCGCACGGCCCGCAATTGGCCCAGACCAGCGGCACGAGCTCGTGCCCGGCGGCCGTGGCCGCCTCGATGAACCCGGTGACCGGCAGGTTGATGCCGGCGGTGTTGGGGATCAGCCGCTGGCCGCGCGACAGCTCGGGCCAGCCGTCGGCCTGGGCGAACAGCGCGAAGGTCGCCGGCTGCGGCGCGAAGGTGTTGGTCTCGTGGTGCAGCCCGCCGACCGCGATGCGCGCCATCCCGCCCGCTCCCCTGCCGTCGCCGCCCCGGGGCGGTGCCGGAGCACCGCCCGCCGGGCCTCAGAGATCGACGTAGACGTGGACCTCGCCGCCGCCGCCCGGATGGGTCACCGCACCCTTCTCGGCCGAGCCCACGGTCTGCGCGTACTTCCACAGCGAGCCGGCGCCGTAGAAGGTCGGCTTGGGCCGCCACGCCGCGCGGCGGCTGGCGAGCTCGGCCTCGCTCAGCTCGACGTCGAGGACGCCCTTCTCGGCGTCGATGACGATGATGTCGCCGTCCTTGAGCAGGCCGATCGGGCCGCCGACCGCGGCCTCCGGGCCGACATGGCCGATGCAGAAGCCGCGGGTGGCGCCGGAGAAGCGGCCGTCGGTGATCAGCGCCACCGAATCGCCGCGGCCCTGGCCGTAGATCGCCGAGGTCACGCCCAGCATCTCGCGCATGCCGGGGCCGCCCTTGGGCCCCTCGTAGCGGATGACGAGGACCTCGCCGTCCTTGTAGTTGCCGGCCTGGACCGCCGCCATGGCGTCCTCCTCGGCGTCGAACACCCGGGCCGGGCCCTTGAACTTCAGGCTCTTCAGGCCGGCCACCTTGACGATCGCCCCCTCGGTGGCGAGCGTGCCGCGCAGGCCGACCACGCCGCCCCAGCTGGTGATCGGGTTCGAGGTCTTGCGGACGATGTCCTGGCCGTCGTTCCAGGTCACCTCGGCGAGGTTCTCGGCGACGGTCCTGCCGGTCACGGTGATGCAGTCGCCGTGCAGGTAGCCGCCGTCGAGCAGCGCCTTCATCAGCAGCGGCACGCCGCCGACCTCGCCCAGGTCCTTCATCACGTAGCGCCCGGCCGGCTTGAGGTCGGCGATGTAGGGCGTCTCGCGGAAGATCTTGGCGACGTCGTGCAGGTCGAATTCGATGCCGCACTCGTGCGCGATCGCCGGCAGGTGCAGCGCACCGTTGGTCGAGCCGCCCGAGGCGGCGACGACGCGCGCCGCGTTCTCGAGGCTCTTGCGGGTGACGACGTCGCGCGCCCGGATGCCGAGCTTCAGCAGGTTCATCACCGCCTCGCCCGACTCCTCGGCCCACTTGTCGCGGGCCTCGTAGGGGGCCGGGGTGCCGGCCGAGCCGGGCAGCGCCAGGCCGATCGCCTCGGAGACGCAGGCCATGGTGTTGGCGGTGAACTGGCCGCCGCAGGAGCCGGCCGAGGGGCAGGCGTGGCGCTCGAGCTCGTCGAGGTCGGCGTCCGACATCTTGCCGACGGCGTGCATGCCGACCGCCTCGAACACGTCCTGCACGGTGACGTCGCGGCCCTTGAACCTCCCGGGCAGGATCGAGCCGCCATACATGAACACCGAGGGCACGTTCAGGCGCACCATCGCCATCATCAGCCCGGGCAGCGACTTGTCGCAGCCGGCGAGGCCGACCAGGGCGTCGTAGCCGTGGCCGCGCACGGTGAGCTCGGTCGAGTCGGCGATCACCTCGCGGCTGACCAGCGAGCTCTTCATGCCCTGGTGGCCCATGGCGATGCCGTCGGTGACGGTGATCGTGGTGAACTCGCGCGGCGTGCCGCCGGCCCGGGCGACGCCGCGCTTGGCGGCCTGCGCCTGGCGGGCCAGGGCGATGTTGCAGGGGGCGGCCTCGTTCCAGGTGGTGACCACGCCGACGAACGGCCGGGCGATGTCGTCCTTGGAGAGGCCCATCGCGTAGTAGTACGAGCGGTGCGGCGCGCGCTCGGGCCCGGACGTGCTGTGGCGGCTGGGCAGCTTGGACTTGTCGAAAACGTTGATGGTCATGGCCCCTGGTCTCCGGCGCGAAGCGCGCGGACCATAGCCACAGGCCTCGCCGGTGACCAGTCGGCGCCGCGGCCACGCTCCCCTGCACAAGCGTGGCCGCCGTGCAGCGGCCGACTGGCAGGGGGCGGCCGATGGCGCTAGGTAGCCGGCCATGCCGGTGAGCCGACCCGCGCCATGAACTCGATCCGACCGCGCCGCAAGCGCACGCCGTGGCGGATCGGCTGGCGCATCGTCTGGCCCGCCATCGACCATTTCGTCAGCGACAAGGGTTTCATCTACGCCGGCTACATCGCCTTCGCGTCGCTCTTCGCGCTGTTCCCGTTCCTGATCTTCCTGCTCTCGGTCGCCGGCTTCCTCGGCCAGAGCGAGGCCGCCTCGGCGTCGATCGAGCTGGGCCTCGAGCTGCTGCCGCCGCAGGTGGCCAGCGTGCTGCGGCCGGTCATCAACGAGGTCCGCACCAACGCCAGCACCAGCCTGCTGACGGTGTCGATCGCGCTCACCCTGTGGTTCTCGTCCTCGGGCTTCGAATCGCTGCGCGCCACCGTCAACCTCGCCTACGACGTGAAGAACTACCCGCACCCGGTGTGGTCGCGGCTGCACAGCATGCTGCTGACCATCCTCTCCGCCGTGGTCATCATCCTCGCCATGCTGGCGCTGGTCGTCGGACCCCTGGTCGGCGAGCTGATCGCCTTCGTCTCCAAGGGCCAGGTGGTCGAGCCCAGCACCTACGCGCTGCTCCGCCACGTCATCGGCATCCTGCTGCTGCTGGGCCTGTTCATCGGCCTCTACCGCATCCTGCCGTCGACCGACGTCGAGCTGGTCGAGGCCGTGCCGGGGGCCGTGGTGGCGGTCCTGCTGTGGGCCGCCGCCGCCAACATCTACTCGCTCTACCTGCAGGGCCTGACCACCTACACCCTGACCTACGGCAGCCTCGCCGGCATCATCCTGACGCTGTTCTTCTTCTACATCTCGGCCATCGTCTTCATCTTCGGCGCGCAGCTGAACGGCGCCATCCGCCGCGAGCGGCGCATCGCCCGCATCCGCGCCGCCGCCGCCCTTCCGCGGCTGACGGCGCCCGGCTAGAGATGCGCCCCCAACCTCCCCCGCACGTCCCAGGAGCGGACCCCCGATGAGCGACGCCACGGCACTGATGGCCGGCAAGCGCGGCCTGATCATGGGCATCGCCAACGACCGATCGCTGGCCTGGGGCATCGCCCGGGCGGTGCATGCGCAGGGGGCCGAGCTCGCCGTCACCTACCAGGGCGAGGCGCTGATGAAGCGGGTGGTGCCGCTGGCCGAGAGCCTGGGCGCCCCGATCGTCGCCCCGGCCGACGTCACCGATCCGGCCAGCCTCGACGCCCTGTTCGCCCTCATCGCCGAGACGTGGGGCCGCCTCGACTTCGTCGTCCACGCCATCGGCTTCACCGACAAGGAGGCGCTGCGCGGCCGCTATCTCGAGGTCACGCCCGAGACCTTCGCCAAGACCATGCACATCTCGGTGTTCTCGTTCACCGACCTCGCCCGGCGCGCCGAGCCGCTGATGACCGACGGCGGCTCGCTGCTGACGCTCACCTACTACGGTGCGGAGCGGGTCATGCCGCACTACAACGTCATGGGCGTCGCCAAGGCGGCGCTCGAGGCCAGCGTCCGCTACCTCGCCGTCGACCTCGGCAACCAGCGCATCCGCGTCAACGCCATCTCGGCCGGCCCGGTGAAGACCCTGGCGGCCAGCGGCATCGGCGACTTCCGCTACATCCTGAAGTGGAACGAGTACAACGCGCCGCTCAAGCGCAACACCACCATCGAGGACGTCGGCGGCGCCGGCGTCTACCTCCTGTCCGACCTCGGTGCCGGCACCACCGGCGAGGTGCTGCACGTCGACAGCGGCTACCACGTCGTCGGCATGAAGGCGGTCGACGCCCCGGACATCGCCGTCGTCACCGGCGGATGAGCGTGATCGCGGTCGAGCGTCCCGACGCGCCCGACGTCCGCCCGCTGATCGACGCCGCCCGCGCCCACGCGGACAGCCTCTACCCCGCCGAGAGCAACCACGGTCTCGGCGCCGAGGCGCTGCTCGACCCGGCCGTGACCTTCCTCGTCGCCCGCGACGACGGTCGTGCGGCCGGCTGCGGAGCCTGGGTCCGCATCGGCGCCGGGGAGGCCGAGATCAAGTCGATGTGGGTCGAGCCCGCCGCCCGCGGCCGGGGTGTCGCCCGCCGGCTGCTCGACCGGCTCGAGGCCATCGCCCGCGCCGACGGCATCCGCACCCTCCGCCTCGAGACCGGCATCCGCCAGCCCGAGGCCCTGGCCCTCTATCGTCGCGCCGGCTTCGTCGCCACCGGCGCCTTCGGCGCGTACAAGGCCGACCCGCTGTCGGTGTTCATGGCGAAGACCCTGGACGGACCCCGCTGAGATGGCCGGCAACTCCTTCGGCACCCTGTTCCGCTTCACCACCTGGGGGGAGAGCCACGGGCCCGCCATCGGCTGCGTCGTCGACGGCTGCCCGCCGCGGCTGCCGCTGACCGAGGCCGACATCCAGCCCTGGCTCGACCGCCGCAAGCCCGGGCAGTCGAAGTTCACCACCCAGCGCCAGGAGCCCGACCGGGTCGAGATCCTGTCGGGCACCTTCGAGGGCCTGACCACCGGCACGCCGGTCTCGCTGCTGATCCGCAACGAGGACCAGCGCTCGAAGGACTATGGCGACATCGTCCAGAAGTACCGCCCCGGCCACGCCGACATCACCTACGACCTGAAGTACGGCATCCGCGACCATCGCGGCGGCGGCCGCTCCAGCGCCCGCGAGACGGCGATGCGCGTCGCCGCCGGTGCCGTCGCCCGCAAGATCCTCGGACCCGACATCAGGATCTTCGGCTATCTCGTTCAGATCGGCGCGGATTCCATCGATCGCTCGCGCTTCGACGCAGGCGAGGTCGAGCGCAACCCGTTCTGGTGCCCGGACGCCGCCGCCGCCGCCCGCTGGGAGGAGCAGCTCATGGCGGTGCGCAAGGCCGGCTCGTCGGTGGGGGCGGTGATCGAGGTCGTCGCCAGCGGCGTGCCGGCGGGCCTCGGCGAGCCGATCTACGACAAGCTCGACGGCGACCTCGCCCGGGCGATGATGACCATCAACGCGGTCAAGGGGGTCGAGATCGGCGACGGCTTCGCCGCCGCGGCGCTGCGCGGCGAGGACAATGCCGACGAGATCCGGATGGGCAACGCCGGCCCGCGCTTCCTCTCCAACCATGCCGGCGGCATCCTCGGCGGCATCAGCACCGGCCAGGACATCGTCGTCCGCTTCGCCGTGAAGCCGACCTCCTCGATCCTGACCCCGCGCCGCACCATCGACCGCGCCGGCAACGAGACCGAGATCATGACCAAGGGGCGGCACGATCCCTGCGTCGGCATCCGCGCGGTCCCGGTCGGCGAGGCGATGCTCGCCTGCGTGCTGGCCGACCATCTGCTCCGGCAGAAGGCGCTCGACGCGGGGGCGCCGGCGCGTGCGCCACGTTAGCGTCAGGCACCGCGCGATCGCCGCGCTGGAGGCGGCGGCCAGTGCCGTTCGTCCGGGCGTGCCGCGGCCGCGTCCGGGCTATCTGCCCGACTGGCAGGACAACCTGCTGCCCGACCTCGATCCCGCGTCCTTCACCGCGGACGTTGCCTTGGGTGACGGCGGCGAACTGGCCGTCGACCCGCGCAACGGCGTGTGCAAGTTCCAGGCGGTCCATTCCTCCGCCGCGCTTTGCGTCAACGTCTTCGCACCGCTCCGGTCGACGCCGGAGGCGCTCACGCTGCCCGGAATGACGGGCGCGATCAGCCTGTCCTTCGAGCGCCAGCTGCCGATGTGGCCCGGCAACGGACACGGCCGCGGTCGAGCCCCCAACCTCGACTTGGTCGTGGAGGCCGCAGGCTCGGCCATCGCCGTCGAGAGCAAGTGCATCGAGTACCTCGACCCGGCGAAACCGGCGTCGTTCCGGCCGAGTTACGCGACCGAGCTTCCGCCCGAGGCGCGCGCCTCCGCCTGGTTCGCCGTCATGCAGCGGCTCATCGCCGAACCCGTGGCCTATCGCCACCTGAACGCCGCCCAGCTGGTCAAGCACGCCTTCGGCATGATCCACAGCCTTGGTCAGCCCAGGCGCACGCTCCTCTACCTCTACTGGGAGCCGCGCGACGCCGCGGACCATCCCGTCTTCGCCGAGCACCGCGCCGAGATCGATCGATTCGCCGACCTGGTGCGCGATGATGCGGCCGTCACCTTCGAGGCGATGAGCTATCCCGAGCTCTGGGCCAGCTGGGATGCGGCCGGCTCGAACTTTCTGCCAGCGCACGTCGCTGCCCTGCGGCGCCGCTACGACGTCGCCCTCGTCTGACCGGCGCACGCTCCGCGTCGCCCCGCGGAACGGTTGTTGCTAGGCTCGGCGGGCCGTCACCATCACGCGCCGAGGACCACGCCCGTGCCGCACACCCACGTCATCGAGCCCTACCCGCACCACATGGTCCGCGGCTACTTCGACGCGGCGCTGCCGCCGGTGCTCAGCGTCGCCTCGGGCGACACGGTCGAGCTGACCAGCTGGACCGCCGGCGATCCGCACCACCTGCATCCCGACCGCAGCCGGGTCGATCCGCTGCACCTCGAGGCGCTCGAGCGCTGCCCGCGCGGGCCGGCCAGCCACTTCGTCACCGGCCCGGTGTTCGTCGAGGGTGCTGTCCCCGGCGACGTGCTGCAGGTCGACATCCTTTCCGTCGTCCCGGTCGAGGACTGGGGCTACACCGCGGTCTGGCCGCTGCTCGGCACCCTGCCCTACGACTTCGAGGAGACGGTGCTGATCCACCCCGACCTCGACGTGGTCAACGGCACCGTCGGCCTGCCCTGGGGCAAGACCCTGCCGCTGGCGCCGTTCTGCGGCATCGTCGCGGTCGCCCCGCCGCCGGCCTGGGGCCGCTGCTCGTCGGTGCCGCCGCGCAAGTTCGGCGGCAACATGGACAACAAGGAGCTGCGGCCCGGCACCACCCTCTATCTGCCGGTGTTCAACGAGGGTGCGCTGTTCTGCGCCGGCGACGGCCATGCCGTGCAGGGCGACGGCGAGGTCTGCATCACCGCCGTCGAGGCCTCGGTCCGCGCCAGCTTCCGCCTGACCGTCCGCAAGGACCTCGACTACGCCTTCCCCTTCGCCGAGACCCCGACCCACCTGATGAGCATCGGCCTCGACGAGGACCTCGACGATGCCGCGCAGCAGGCGGTCCGCGAGATGATCGACCACATCTGCCGCCGCACCGCGCTGTCCCGCGCCCAGGCCTACATGCTGTGCTCGCTCGCCGGCGACCTGCGCGTCACCCAGACCGTCGACGAGGTCAAGGGCTGCCACATGCTGCTGGCAAAGTCGGCCCTGTGAGGCGGCCGGCCGCTAGGCCGGGATCACATCCAGAATGTAGGCCCCGCTGGCTGTGCTACTTTGGATTTCCGCCAAACGGATATCGAGGAGGGCGATGATCGTCTGCGGAGTGGTCGGCGGCGGAACAGCGCCCATATCCGCCGCCGTCGCGCTGCCTCCCGTGACACGGACGACGAGGTCGTCGACGAAAGTGTCCCCGTCGAAGTCCTCGAGCGCCTTGCTCACGTCTGCAATCTCGAACGCTGAAAGAGCGATGAAGACGCGGTCCCCGATGTCCTTGAAGTCCGTCACGATGTTCGTCGCATAGTCGGCGACGTCGAAGACGAACCAGTCCTGGTCGGCGCCGCCGGTGAGCGTGTCGGCGCCACCGCCGCCGTTGAGGGAATCCCCGCTCGCGCCGCCGTCCAGGATGTCGTTGCCCCCGCCCCCGAACAGCGAATCGATGCTCGTACCGCCATCCAGGCTGTCGTTGCCCTCACCCCCGTAGAGCCAGTCGACGCTGCCGCCGCCGGTCAGCGTGTCGTCGTCGTTGCCGCCCAGCACCGAGTCGTTGCCGTCGCCGCCCTCGCAGCGATCGTTGCCGTCGTTGCCGGAGACGGTGTCGTCGGAGCCGTCGCCGCGAACGGTGTCGTTGCCACTGCCGCCCGACAGCCGGTCGACCAGGTCGCCGCCGTCGACGGTGTCGTCGCCGCCATCGCCGGTGGCCGAATCGAAGCCGTTGCCGCCGGTGATCCAGTCATTGCCGTTGCCGCCGGCCAGCCAGTCGTTGCCCTCGCCGCCGTCGACCGTGTCGTCGTCGGCACCGCCGTCCAGGGAATCGTCGCCGGCATCGCCGCCGAGGGTGTCGTTGCCGTCGCCTCCGTAGAGCCAGTCGAGCGAGTTGCCACCGGCGAGCCAGTCGCCGTCGCTGCCACCGTCGAGCGAGTCGTTGCCCTCGCCGCCCTCGCAGAGATCATCGCCGCCGTCGCCCAGCACCGTGTCGTCGCCGCCGTCGCCGCGGACCGTGTCGTTGCCGCCGCCGCCGGACAGCCGGTCGACCAGGTCGCCGCCGTCGACGGTGTCGTCGCCGCCATCGCCGCTGGCCGAATCGGAGCCGTTGCCGCCGGTGAGCCGGTCGTTGTCGTTGCCGCCGGCCAGCCCGTCATCGCCCTCGCCGCCGTCGACCGCATCGGCGCCGTTGCCACCGGCCAGCGAATCCTCCCCGGCATCGCCGCCGAGCGTGTCGTTGCCCTCGCCGCCGTCGAGGCTGTCGGCGGCACCGCCGCCGGACAGGGTATCGTTGCCGCCGTCGCCGGCCAGCGTGTCGTCGCCGGTGCGACCCCAGACGGTGTCGTCGGCGTCGCCGCCGAGGCCGGTATCGTTGCCGTTGCCGCCGTCCAGCCGGTCGCCGCGCGCGCCGCCGGACAGGGTGTCGTCGCCGATGCCGCCGAACAGCCAGTCGCGGGCCTCGCCGCCGAACAGGCTGTCGGACCCGGCGCCGCCGTACAGCGTGTCGATGGCGCCGAGCCCGTACAGCGTGTCGTTGCCGCCGGATCCGCCGAACAGCGTGTCGGCGCCGACTGTGCCGCTGCGCGAATCGTCGCCCGGCCCGCCGCTGATGATCGCCATGAGACGCGTCCCTCGTCGTTGCTGTCGTTCAGAGTAGCGTGAGATTGGTCGGGAAGAGCGGCCCGATGTCGAGATTGATGTCGATCCGCTGGAAGTCGCTGCCGTCCCAGCTCCACGCCTCGCGGCCATGCTGGGGATCGGCGGCGCTGACATAGAGCCCGCTGCCGGTGGCCGTCAGGAAGAGGGGCGCCTCCTGGACGCTCCGGCCGATCCCGAGATTGGCCACCGTCTCGCCGTCGTAGCGCCAGACGTCCTTGGTGCCGTCGAGCGTCCGGGCGACGAAGAACAGGTCGGTGCCGAAGGCGACGAGCTGCTGCGGCTGGCTGCTCTCGCCGCCGCCCAGCAGGTCGATCTTCGCGGCCGTGGTGCCGTCGTAGCTCCACAGTTCGGTGTCGAACGGGTGCTCGTCCGAGCCGTCGCCGTCCGTGGCCGAGAAATAGACCTTCCCGCCGACGACGGTGAATCCGTCCGGATTGCTGTCGCCGTAGGGGTTGAGGTCGATCTCGGTGGCGTCGGTGCCGTCGGCGACCCACAGCTCGTTGTCGGAGCCGGCATTGGCGCCGAACACGATGCCGGTGCCGAACCGCGTCAGGGCGTAGGGGAAGGCGTTGCCGTCGGGATTGAGGTTGAGGGCGTCGATCGACGTGCCATCGTAGCGGAACACGTCGATGTCACCATCGCGGACGGCCTTGAAGTACAGGATCCGACTTCTGATGGCGACGATCTCCGTCGGCTCGCCGCTGCCGCTCGGATTGATGTCGATCTCGGTGAGCGTGGTGCCGTCGACCTTCCACAGCTCGGTGTCGGTGCCGTCCGAGGCCTGCAGGTACAGGATCGACCCGACCACGGTGAAGTCGCTGGGGTTGCTCGAGCCGGTGGGATTGATCTCCAGTTCGACGGCGTTCGTGCCGTCGATCTTCCACAGCTCGAAGTCGGCGTCGCCCGTGTCGGGATCGAGCGCCGCGGCCTGGGCGTAGAGGCTCGAGCCGACGGCGGTCAGCTGGGTGATGAGCATGTCGCGGCCGGGGACGAGGGTCACCTCGCTCGCCACGCTGCCGTCATAGCGCCAGAGCTCGAGGCCGGGGCTGTCGCGCACGGTGAAGTAGGTGGCGAAGTTGTCGTCGGCCGGGTTGTAGACGGCCTCGATCTCGTCGATCCTGGTGAAGTCCGCGGCACCCGGCAGGTCGATCTCGGTCGCCTGCGTCCCGTCGGTCCGCCAGAGGCTGACGTCGGTGCCGTCGAAGGCGGTGAAGAAGACGTCGTTGCCGGCGCCCGTGAATTGCTCGGGGAAGCTGGAGCCCGTCCCGGGGATGCCGACGCGCGTGGCGGTTCCGTCGTCGTCGAGGTGCCAGAGGAACTCCCTGCCGTAGCGTCCCCAGCCTGAGGGTGCGGCGCGGAAGAACACCTCGCCATCCATGTCGATGACGCCGCGGAACCGCTCGAACTCGCTGCCGAAGGCCGTGCCGACCTGCTGCGTCGCCGAGCCGTCGTACGACCAGAGCTGCAGCCTCGGGTCACCCGTGCCATAGAGCGCGAGCAGGTAGAACAGGCGGCCGTCGGCCACGAAGAGGTCGACAACGTCGCCGGTGCCGGCAGCGACGAGGTCGAGCGGCACGGCCGAGGTGGCGCTGGCACCGATGCGCCAGACGTCGAGCGAGCCGTCGTCTTCCGCGCTGGTGATGAAGACGTCCGAACCGACGGCGGTGATGCGCTCGAACACGGCCTTGCCGTCGGTCCCGATGTCGATCTTCACGGCGTCGGTGCCATCGACCCGCCACAGGCGCTGGTCGCTGCCGTCCGAGCCCCAGACATAGACGTCGTCGCCGATGGACCCGAGGATCGTCGGCGCCTCGCCGCTGGCGCCCGGGTTGAGGTCGATCTTTACGGGGGCGGTGCTCCCGTCGTAGCGCCAGAGCTCGTCGTCGACGCCGTTCGTGGTCACCATGTAGAGGGCCGAGCCGACGACGGACAGGCGTTGTGGCGCGCTGGAGCCGGCGTCGCCCATGACGTCGATCTCGGTGGCCTGCGTCCCGTCGAGGCGCCAGAGCTCGATCTCGCCGCCCTTGTCGCCCACGAAGTAGAGCGTCGAGCCGATGACCTCGTAGTCCCTCGGGACGACGGTGACGTCGAGGCTGAGGTCGCTGAGGTCGCTGCCGTCGTACCGCAGCAGCTGCTGGCCGTCGTTCTGGTAGCGGATGACCAGCAGATGATCGCCGACCACGACAAGGTCCTGGCTGGTCTGCGTGGTGCCGAGGTCGAGCAGGGTGTTGGTGGTGCCGTCGAAGCGCCAGAGCTCGACGCGGCCGGCCCCGTCCACGGCCGAGTAGTAGAGATCGTCACCGAACCGCGTCAGGTCGGAGACGCTGCGCGGGTGATCGCGGTCGGCGATGGTCTCGACCGTGGTCCCGTCATAGGTCATCAGGTAGCGGTAGCCGACGAGGTCGCCGACGAAGGCGAAGGTCGGCGGGCCAGCGCTGCCGCCGGCACCGTTGACCGTCACCGTCACCGTCGCGGTGTCGGTGCCGCCCTTGCCGTCGCTGATCGTGTAGGTGAAGCTGTCGGTGTCGCTGTCGCCGGCGGCGAGGCCGTCGAAGGCGCCGTTCGGATCGTAGCTGTAGCTGCCGTCGGCGTTGAGGGTGAGCTTCGCTCCCGAGGCGAGGACGATGCTCGTGCCGACATTGCCGGCGACCCCGTTCACCGCCGTCACGGTCAGCGGATCGTTGTCCGGATCGGTGTCGTTGCCGAGCACGCTGCCGTTGAGCAGCCCGGCCTCGCCGACGCTCGGCGTGTCGTCGCCCGCGGTTGGCGCCCGGTTGAGAAGGCTCGACAGCGCCACCTTCTGGTCCTTGAACTGGACCGTGTCGATTGCGGTGATGCGGTCGGTGCCGTCGTTGCCGTCGCTGCCGGGGGCGTTGTCGACGACCTGGTAGGCGCCGCCGCCGAGGCTGGCGAAGCTGTAGCTCGAGCGCGTGCCCGCCAGCACCAGCAGGTCGCTGCCGGGCCCGCCGTCGATGCTGTCGTTGCCCGAGCCGCCGGTGATCGTGTCGGCGCTGTTGCCGCCGCTCAGGCTGTCGTTGCCGGCGCCGCCGTCGATCCGGTCGTTGCCGTCGCTGGCGAACACCGTATCGGCGTCGTTGCCGCCGGCGACGCTGTCGTTGCCGGCGCCGCCCTGCAGCCGGTCGCTGCCATCCTGGCCCAGCAGCGTATCGTTGCCGCCGCCGCCATCGAGGCTGTCGATGCCGGTCCCGCCCTCGAGGCTGTCGTTGCCCGTGCCCCCGGCGAGACTGTCGTTGCCGGCGCCGCCGAACAACCGGTCGGAGCCGTTGCCCCCGGCCAGTCGATCGTTGGCAGCCTCGCCGAGCACGGTGTCGTTGCCGTTCCCGCCGAACAGGCTGTCGTTGCCGCCACGGCCGGCGATGGTGTCGGCCGAGCCGGTGCCGGTGTAGGTATTGTTGGCCGAGGTGCCGGTATAGACCGCCATGGAACACCTGCAGGGCGAAGTGGCGCTCGCTTATCCGAGCGTCAAGGTTGAGCCCTTCGTGGCAGTCTTTGGCGTCGCCGTAAATCCTGCGCGTGTGGAAGGAAATGGAACGGCGTGGAAATCGGTGGAAGACACGGGCGGCACCGGGAGGCCCGGCACCGCCCTCGGATCAGGCCCCCTTGGCCGTCTCCGGCCCGATCCGCGCCGCCACCTCGGTGACCTTGTTGGCCGGGAACCCGCCGGCCTGCGCGTGCCGCAGGATCGTCTCGGCGCTGTCCGCCTCGTGCACGCAGTAGATCTTGTCGCCGGCGACGTAGCTCGTGATCCAGCGATAGGGCACGCCGAGCCCGGCGACGACCTCGTTGGACTTGGCGGCGATCGCCTGCAATTCCTCGGGGCGCAGCTTGTCGGCGCCCGGGATCTCGCGTTCGATGACGAAGGTCGGCATGGCTTCACTCCCCGGCCGTGGTTGCCGGGGCATCCGACGGCGGCGCCGTGGGACGGATCGTGGGACAGGCTGCGTCCCGCCCGCACCGCCGCGGCGGGCCGGCTGACGGCGTTGCGGAGGCACCGGTCCTGACCCGCCATATCCGCCTGCTGGGCGATCCGGTCATCCTCGATGGCAGCGGCCAGCCGCAGGCGGTGCGCGGCCACCAGGCGTGGGCGCTGCTCGCCCGCGTGCTTCTGGCCCGCCGCCCCCTCGAGCGCCGCACCCTCGCCGCCGAGCTGTTTGCCGAGACCGCCGACCCGCTGGGTGCCGTCCGCTGGTGCCTTGCCGCCCTGCGCAAGGCGCTCGACCGCGGCGACTGCCTGTTGGGCGACCCGGTGCAGGCGAACCTGCCGGCGGAGATCGACGTCGACGTGCTGCGCCTCGACGCGCCCGACCTCGACGTCGAGGCGGCCGGGCCGCTGCTGGGTACGCTCGAGCCGCGCTGCAGCCCGGAGTTCGCGACCTGGTTGCTGGTCGAGCGCACCCGCCTCGCCGGCCAGCTGGCGGCGCGCCTGCGCCGTGACACCCTCGCGGCACTGGCCAGCGGCGACAACGCCCGCGCCGTCCGCCTCGCCGAGCTGGCCGTCCGCCGCGAGCCTCTCGACGAAGGTCCCCATGTCCTGCTGGTCCGCGCCCTGCTGCAGGCCGGGCGGCCCGACGCCGCGTCAGCGCATGTCGAGGCGGCCGAGGCGGCCTTCCTCGCCGAGCTCGGCCAGCGACCGTCGCCGGCCCTGCGCCAGGCGGCCCGCGCCACCCCGGCGGCACTGCCGGGCGGCATCGCCGCGTCCGCCTGGGTCGACTCGCAGATCCGCGCCGGGGTGGCCGCGATCACCGCCGGCGCCGCCGAGGCCGGGCTCGACGGCCTGCGCCGCGCTGCCGCCGACGCCGAGCGTCTTGGCGACCGTGCCCTGCTGGCGCGGGCCGCGCTGGAGCTGGGCTCGGCCCTCGTCCACGCCGTGCGCGGTCATGACGACGACGGCGCGGTGCGGCTGCGGCAGGCTGTCGAGCTGGCCCGTGGCGAAGGTCATGCCGCGATCGCCGCCAGCGCCCTGCGCGAGCTCGGCTACGTCGACGCCCTGGCTGGCCGGCGTCCGGCGGCCGCGGCCTGGCTCGCCGAGGCCACGGCCGCCGCGGCCGATCCCGCCGAGCAGGCCGGCGTCCACGGCGTCGCCGGCTTCAACCTCGCCGACTGGGGGCAGGCCGACGCCGCGCTCGAGCGGTACGGGCTGGCCCTCGAGCTCGCGCGTACGGCCGGTCACCGCCGCCGCGAGGCCTGGACGCTCGGGATCGGGGCCAAGGCGCTGCTCGCCGCCGGCCGCCTCGACGAGGCCGCGGCCTGGCTCGATCGCTGCCTCGAGCTGGTCGACGCCCAGGGCTGGCTCGCCTTTCGCCCCTGGCCGGCCACGCTCCGGGCCGAGGTGGAGCTTGCCCGCGGTGCCGCACCGTCGGTGCTCCGGCCGAGGGTAGAGGCGATCTTCGCGGCGGCCTGCCAGCTCGCCGATCCGTGCTGGGAGGGACTCGCCGCCCGGCTGCTGGCCCGCCTCCACGCCGCCGGCGGGGCGCTGCCCGAGGCCTTCGCCTGGCTGGGCGAGGCGCACCGGCGCAGTCGTCGCCATACCGACGTCTACGCCGCCCTGCTCGTTGAGATCGCCGCCAGCGAGGCCGAGGTCGCCCGCCGTGCCGGCGACGCCGAGCGCGCCATCGCCGCGGCACGTGCCTGGCTGGCCGAGGCCGCCCGTCGCCACATGGACGTGCAGGTCGACCGGGCCGCCGCCTTCCTCGCCGGTCGGGCGCCGCCGGGATGACGCTGCGGCCTTGCCCTGTCACGCCGGAGTGGTGATCCTCGACGCCACGGCGGCACGCCGGAGCGTTCCCGAGCCCCTCATGCATCCCACGCTGGCGTCCCTGCTCGCAATCTCGGTCGTCGCCCTGCTGGCGCCGCTCCTTTCCGACACGCTGTGCCGCCGCCGCGTCCCGGCGGTCGTCGTCGAGATCCTGCTGGGCATCGCCATCGGCCCGCAGCTGCTGGGCCTCGCCTCGGTCGACGCCACCATCGAGACGCTGAGCCGCTTCGGCCTCGCCTTCCTGTTCTTCATGGCCGGCTTCGAGATCGACTTCGCCCGCATCCGCGGCCGGCCGCTGTGGCTGGCGCTGGCCGGCTGGCTGATCTCGCTGCTGCTGGCGATGGCGGTCGCCCGGACGATGGCCGCGGCCGGGCTGTCCTCGGCCCCGCTCTACATCGGCCTCGCCCTGACCACGACCGCCATCGGCACGCTGATGCCGATCCTGCGCGACGGCCACGAGCTCGACACCCGCTTCGGCACCTACATCCTGGCCGCCGGGGCGGTCGGCGAGTTCGTCCCGATCCTCGCCATCGCGCTGCTGCTCAATCCCGACCAGGGCGAGATGGTCGGCGCCGGCCAGCTCGTGCTCTACGCCGCCATCCTCGTCGTCGTCGCCCTGCTCGCCGGCCGCCGCCAGCCCGGCCCGGTCGTCAGGCTGCTCGCCCGCACCCTGCGCTCCAGCGACCAGTGGGCGGTCCGCCTGTCGATCGTCCTGCTCATCGGCCTGGCCTCGCTGGCGCAGGCCTTCAGCATCGAGTTCCTGCTGGGCGCCTTCGCCGCCGGGGTCATCGCCGGCCGGCTGTTCGACGTGGCATTGCAGGTCCGCCCGCACCACATCGACGTCGTCCGCGCCAAGTACGAGGGCATCGCCTTCGGCTTCCTCGTGCCGATCTTCTTCGTCGCCAGCGGCATGCAGTTCGACCTCGCCGCCCTCTGGCGCGATCCCCTGAGCCTCGCCCTGCTGCCGCTGTTCGTCGTCCTGTTCCTCGTCGTCCGCGGCCTGCCGGCGCTGCTGCTCTACCGCGGCACGCTGGGCGCCGGCGAGCGCCTGCCGCTGGCGCTGATGGCCTCGACCCAGCTGCCGCTGGTCATCGCCATCACCGACCTCGGCGTCGACCGCAAGCTGCTCGAGCCCTCGCTCGCCACCGCCATGGTCGGCGCCGGCATGCTCTCCGTCCTGCTCCTGCCGCCCCTGGCCCTGCAGCTGCGGCGGCAGCGGCCGGCGACGGAGGCGGCGGAAGCCTAGCCCGGCAGCCCCGCCGCCAGCAGCAGCCCGGCATCCGCCTCGATCGCTGCCGCATCGCGCCGCAATTGGGTCCGGCGCCAGCCGGCGACGGTGAACTGCGGCCGCAGCTGCAGCAGCTCGCGTGCCACCGCTGCGGCCTGCTCCGGCCGTCCCGCCGCGGCGTGGATCAGCACGATGTCGGTCAGCCCGAAGCCCGGCCGCCGGGCGTGGTAGGCGGTGAACGCCGCCAGGGCCTCGTCGGGCCGGCCGGCCTGGCGCAGCGCGTCGCCCAGCGTCCCCAGATAGGCCGGCGGATATTGCGGGCTCAGCGCCATCGCCTTGCGGCTGAGCTCGGCCGCCTCGGCGGCGAAGCCGGCCGGGGTCAGCACGAAGCTGGCGAGCTCGGCGGCGTCGGCCGAGCCCGGCGCCAGCGCCACCGCCCGGCGCGCCGCCGCCACCGCCTCGTCCCAGCGCTGCTCGGCCAGCAGGACGAGGCTCTGCGTGGTGTGCGCATCCGGAGAGGACGGATCCAGCGCCAGCGCCCGCTCGGCATGCGCCCGCGCCCTGGCCAGCGCCACCGGCCGCTCCTCCCACCAGCCGAAACGGGCGCCGAGCACCGCGATGAAGCCCAGCATGGCGTGCAGCACCGCCGAGTCCGGGGCGAGACGCAGCGCGCGCTCCCAGGCGTCGCGCGCCGCCGTCATGCTGTCGCGCGTCACCGCCTGCCGGTAGTGCGCCAGGCCCTTGGCCCACAGCGTCCAGGCCGCGACGTCGTCGATGCCGGTATGGCGCAGCCTCGCCTGCTCGCCCTCGGTCAGCTTGACCTGCAGCTCGGTCGCCACCAGCAGGGTCAGCTCGTCCTGGATGGCGAAGATGTCGTCGGGCGTCCGGTCGAAGCGCTCGGCCCAGACATGCGTGCCGTCGCGGGCGTCGATCAGCTGGGCGGTGATCCGCAGCCGGCTGCCGCCGCGCCGCACGCTGCCCTCGAGCACGTAGCGCACGCCCAGCGCCCTGGCGACCTCGCGGACGTCGACCGCCCGGCCCTTGTAGGTGAAGGTCGAGTTGCGGGCGATCACGCGCAGCTGGGCGAGCTTGGAGAGCGTGGTGATCAGGTCCTCGACCAGGCCGTCGCAGAACGCCTCCTGGTCGGGGTCGCCGCCCATGCTGTCGAACGGCAGCACCGCGATCGACGGCTGCTCTCCCGCCGCCGCCGCGGCCAGCGTCGGTGCGGCCGCCTCGCCTTCCGCAGTGATCCGGAACGCCCGGACCGGCCGCTCGATGTTCTTGAGGCTGAGCGCCCCCAGCTCGGCGAAGCCGGCGGCGACCTTGCCCTGGACCTGCCGCCAGGCATCCTCGGACAGCACGATCCCGCCCGGCGGGGCCGCACCTTCCAGCCGGGCGGCGATGTTCACCCCGTCGCCGTAGAGGTCGTCCTCCTCGACGATGACGTCGCCGACATGCAGGCCGATGCGCAGCACGATCCGCCGCTCGTCCGGCAGGCCCTCGTTGGCCGCCGCCATCGCCGCCTGGATGGCCACCGCACACTCGGTGGCGGCGACGGCGCTGGCGAACTCGGCCAGCAGCCCGTCGCCCATCAGCTTGACGATCCGCCCGCCCTGCGCCGCCAGCGCCGGCTCGATCATGTCGACCCGCCGCGTGCGCAGCGCCGCCAGCGTCCCCGCCTCGTCGGCCCCCATCATCCGGCTGTAGCCGACCACGTCGGCGGCCAGGATCGCCGCCAGCCGCCGCCGGACCGCCTGCATCGCCCCTCTCCCCGCTGCGCGCCGGCATGGTGCGGGGGCGGCCGGCTCGGACGCAAGCGCGTCAGAGGATCTTGCCGGGATTGAGGATACCCAGCGGATCGAGCGACCGCTTCACCGCCCGCATTGCCGCCACCGCCCCCGGTCCCAGCTCGGCCTCGAGGAAGTGCCGCTTGCCCTGGCCGATCCCGTGCTCGCCGGTGCAGGTGCCGTCCATGGCCAGGGCGCGCTCGGCCAGCCGGTCGATGAAGGCACGGGCCCGTGCCACCTCATCCGTGTCGTCCATCATCACCAGCAGGCTGCAGTGGAAGTTGCCGTCGCCGGCGTGGCCGACGATCGGCGCGACGAGCCCGCTGGCGACGAGGTCGCGCTTGGTCGCCGCGACGCAGGCGGCGAGGTTGCCGATGGGCACGCAGACGTCGGTGACCACCACCGCCGCTCCGGCCCTGAAGCCGCGCACGGCCCAGAACACGTCGTGCCGCGCCTTCCACAGCCGGTTGCGCGCCTCGGCCTCGCTCGCCCAGGCGAAGCCTTCGCCGCCCGCATCGGCGAGGATGGTGCCGAACTGCGCCACCTGCTCGGCAACGGCGGCCTCGCTGCCGTGAAACTCCGCGAACAGCGTCGGCCGCTCGGCCAGGCCCAGCCGCGAATGCCGGTTGCATGCCGCGACCTGGACCTCGTCGAGCACCTCGATCCGCGCCAGCGGGATGCCCGCCTGGATCGCCGTGATCGCCACGGCGCAGCAGGCCTCGACCGTCGGCAGCGCGCAGACGCCGGCGGCCACCACCTGCGGGATGCCGTGCACGCGCAGCGTCAGGCTGGTGATGATCCCGAGGGTCCCCTCGGCGCCCACCAGCAGCCGGGTCAGGTCGAAGCCGGCCGAGGACTTCCGGGCCCGTCGGCCGGTGGTGAGCAGGGTGCCGTCCGCTCCGACCGCCGTCAGCGCCAGGACGTTGTCGCGCATCGTCCCGTAGCGCACCGCCGTCGTGCCCGAGGCCCGGGTCGACGCCATCCCGCCCAGCGACGCGTCGGCGCCCGGGTCGACCGAGAAGAACAGGCCGGTATCGCGCAGGCCGGCATTGAGCTGGCCGCGGGTCACGCCGGGCTCGACGGTGCAGTCGAAGTCTTCGGCGTTGATGGCCAGCACGCGGTTCATGTCGCGGAAATCGAGGCAGAGGCCGCCTTCCGGTGCGTTGACCTGACCCTCGAGGGAGGTACCGGTGCCGTAGGCGATCACCGGGAGCCGGTGCCGCGCGCAGATCCGCATGGCGGCCTGCACGTCGGTCGTTTCTTGGGGCCACAGCACGGCATCCGGCGCCTCGACCGGCAGCCAGGTTGTTCCCTGCGCATGCTGCCTGCAGACCATGTCGCCTGTTGCCAGCCGGTTGCCGAAGGCCGCCGCCAGCTCCGCCACCGCTGCCCGTGCCGTGTCGCGCATCGCCGTCCTCCCCGACCCGAACGGATGATCATGTGCCGGCCGGACGCATCGCTGGTAAAGTCACTAGTGGGTATACTTTGCGCACGGAGATGGCCTTGCCGCGCTCGTCCACGGCCACGCGCCGCCGCATCTTCGATGCCGCCTATGCCCTGTTCTATGCGCGCGGCATCGGCCGGGTCGGGGTCGACGAGATCGCTGCGGCCGCCGGGCTGACCAAGCGGACCCTCTATCGCCACTTCGCCAGCAAGGACACGTTGCTGGCCGCGGTGCTCGAGGACCAGCACGCGCTGGCGCTGGCGCGTATCCGAGCCTGGGGTGACCGGCTGGAGGGCGACCCGGGCGCCATCGTCGGCCAGCTGTTCGCCGAGCTCGGATCCTGGGCGGCGACGCCGCGCTGGACCGGTGCGGGCTTCACGCGGCTCGTCATGGAGCTCGCCGATCTTCCCGGGCATCCGGCGCGCGCCATCGCCGCGCGGCACAAGGCGGCGGTCGAGGCCTGGCTCGCCGGCCGGCTGGGGCAAGCCGGCGTTGCCGATGCCGCGGCACGCGCCCGCGAGCTGGTCCTGCTCCTCGAAGGCACATCGGCCCTGATGCTGATCCACGGTGACCGCAGCTATGCGCAGGCCGCCGCCGCTGCTGCCCGGCGCCTCGTCGCGCCGGACCCCGCGATTGACACCACTCCCGCCGGCCCCGACTCTCCGCCGCACGGGCCGGGGGAGGCAGCATGAAGCTCTATCGCGACTTCACCACGCAGGACGAGATCGACCGCGAGTACAACCCGATGGCGGCGGTGCCGACCGCACCGAAGGTCATCGAGGGCTGGATCGCGCGCAGCGAGCAGGCGCGCGCCGCCGACGGCGTCCGCCTCGGCGTCAAGTTCGGCCCGACCAAGGAAGAATATCTCGACATCTTCCCGGCCGGCCGCGACGCGCCGGTGCACGTCTTCGTCCATGGCGGCTACTGGCGGCGCTTCTCGGCGCGCGAGCACAGCTTCGTCGCCCCGCCGCTGACCGCCCGCGGCATCGCCGTGGTGGTCGTCAACTACGCGCTCTGCCCGTTCGTCACCATCGACGAGATCGTCCGCCAGGTCCGCGCCTCGGTCGCCTGGACCCACGAGCACGCCCGCAGCTTCGGCGGCGATCCGGCCCGCCTGTCGATCTCCGGCCACTCCGCCGGCGGCCACCTCACCGCCATGGCGCTGTCGACCGACTGGGAGGGTGTCTACGGCCTGCCCGCCGACACGCTGAAGGGCGGCGTGCCGATCAGCGGCCTCTTCGACCTCGCCCCGTTCCCGTTCTCCTACCTGCAGCCGACCCTGCAGTTCGACTGGGCGCAGGTGCACCGCAACAGCCCGATCCGCCACGTCCCGGCGCACCGCCCGCCGGCCACCATCGCCGTCGGCGGCGACGAATCGTCCGAGTTCCGCCGCCAGTCGCACGCCTATGCCGAGGCCTACGGCGCCCCGTATCTCGAGGTGCCGGGCACCAACCACTTCACCGTCATCGAGGAATTGGAGCGATCCGGCAGCGCCCTGCAGGAGGCCGTCCTCGGCGTCGCCCTGGCCTGACGCCCGCCGCGGTCCGCGGTCGCTGGACGGGCATGATGGTGCATGATATTGCACGGTTATGCCCGATGAGGTCGCCCTGCCGCTCGGCCGCCGCCGCCAGATCGCCGGCCGCCTCGCCCGTGGCGAGCCGGTGGTCGCCGCCGCGCTGGCCGCCGAGTTCGGCATGTCCGAGGATGCCATCCGCCGCGACCTGCGGGCCCTCGCCGCCGACGGCCTGTGCCGGCGCGTCTATGGCGGCGCCCTGCCGGTTCCGGCGGCCTCGGCGCCGCTCGCCGAGCGCCTCGCCGAGGCCGGCGACCGCAAGGACGCCCTCGCCCGCCGGGCCGTCGCCCTCGTCGAGCGCGGCCAGACCCTGTTCCTCGATACCGGCAGCACCACCGCCCGCATCGCCGCGCTCCTGCCCGCCGGCCTCGGCCTGACCGTGGTCACCAACTCGGTCCCGGCCGCCGCCGCCCTGGCCGGGCGCGACGACCTCACCCTGGTCCTGCTCGGCGGCCGGGTGAACGCCGCCGTCGGCGGCTGCACCGACGCCCGGGCCATCGCCGAGTTGCGCCGCTTCCGCTTCGACCGCTGCTTCCTCGGGGCCTGCGCCCTCTCGATGATGCACGGTCTTGCCGGTTTCGACATGGCCGACGTCGACTTCAAGCGCAGCCTGCTCGACCTCGGCGTCCCGGTCGCGCTGCCGATGACGACGGCCAAGCTCGAGACCACCGCCCCCTTCGCCATCGGCCGGCTGGGCGAGATCCGCGAGCTCGTGCTCGAGCCCGACGCCCCGCCGCCGCTGGTCGCCGCCCTGCGCACCGCCGGCATCGCCGTCCACCTCGCCGACGCCCCCTGAACGCCTTCACCGCAGGAACCCTCGTGGATCGTACCGCCGACAGCGCGTCGACGCGCCTCGCCACCCGCCTGGCCTTCTTCGCCGCCGGCTTCGGCATGGCCGGCTGGGCGCCGCTGGTGCCCTTCGCCAAGGCCAATGTCGGCGTCGACGACGGCCGCCTCGGCCTGCTCCTGCTCTGCCTCGGCATCGGCTCGATCGTCGCCATGCCGGCGACCGGCTGGTTCAGCGCCCGCATCGGCAGCCGGCCGATGATCCTGGCCGGCGGCCTCGGCCTCGTCCTGCTGCTGCCGCTGCTCGCCACCACCACCCACGCGCTGGTCCTGGCCGCGGCCCTGCTCGCCTTCGGCGCGTCGCTCGGCACCATCGACGTCGCCATGAACGTGCACGGCATCGAGGTCGAGCGGGCCGCCGGCCGGCCGCTGATGTCGGGCTTCCACGGCCTGTTCAGCGTCGGCGGCCTCGCCGGCTCGGGCGGGGTCACCGCCGTGCTGGCGACCGGCGCCACGCCGCTGGTGGCGGCCCTGGTGGCCAGTGCCGTGGCGCTGCTGGCGCTGGCGCTGGCCTGGCCGCGCCTGCTGCGCGCCCGCGGCGGCGAGGCCATGCCCTTCGCCGCCCCGCGCGGCGTCGTCCTCGTGCTGGCCTTCCTCGCCGGCATCACCTTCCTGTTCGAGGGGGCGATCCTCGACTGGGGGGCCCTGCTGGTCGTCGCCCGCGACCTCGTCGCCCAGCCGCGCGCCGGCATCGCCTACGTCCTGTTCGCCGTCGCCATGGCCACCGGCCGGCTCACCGGCGACCGCATCGTCACCGCCTTCGGCAGCGAGCGCGTGCTGCTGCTGGGCGGCCTGCTCACCGTCGCCGGCTTCGTCGTGCTGCTCACGGTGCCGTGGCCGCCGCTGGCGCTGGCCGGCTTCATCCTCGTCGGCCTCGGCGCCTCCAACATCGTGCCGGTGCTGGTCAGCCTCACCGGGCAGCAGACGGCGATGCCGGCCGGCCTCGCCGTGGCGGCGGTGACCACCACGGGCTATGCCGGCATCCTCGCCGGCCCGGCGCTGATCGGCTTCGCCGCGCATGCGACGAGCCTGCCCACCGCCTTCTGGCTGCTGGCCGCGCTGGCGGCCCTGGTGCCGCTGCTGGCCCGGCCCGCCGTGCGCGTCTGACGCCCCGCACGCATGCGCCGGCTGCGGTTGCCGAAGCCGGCCGGGATCGCCACCATCCGCCGCAGCATCAGGGTCAGGGAGATCGGCCGATGAGCCTCGCCGCCAAGCTGGGACTGCCCGAGGACGCGAAGATCGTCGTCGGCCACCAGGACGACATCGGCATGTGCCACGGCGCCAACATGGCGTTCCTCGACCTCGTCGGCAAAGGCGTCGTCACCTGCAGCTCGGTGATGGTGCCCTGCCCCTGGTTCCTCGAGGTCGCCGAGATCGCCGCGCGGCGCCCGGACCTCGACATCGGCATCCACCTGACCCTGACCAGCGAGCGCAACACCTACCGCTGGCGGCCGCTGCTCGGCACCTCGCCGGCGACCGGCCTCGTCGACGGCGACGGCTACATGTGGCGCTCCGCCAAGGAAGTCCGCGAGCACGCCGACCCGAAGGCGGTCGAGGACGAGCTGCGCCTGCAGGTCGAGGCGGTGCGGAAGGCCGGCATCAGGGCCACCCACCTCGACGCCCACATGGGCACGGTGTTCGCGCCCGAGTTCATCGACATCTACCTGCAGCTCGGCGAGGAGCTCGACCTGCCGGTGCTCTACACGAAGTTCTGGAACGGCGACGCCGCCAAGGCCGCCAACGCCCGCGAGCAGGAGGTGATGGAGCGCAGCGTCCGCCGCCTCGAGGCGCGCGGCAACCCGATCTTCCCCGAGGGCATCGAGACCCCCTGGATCCCGAGCGCCGGCCATCGCGCCGTCTACGAATCGATCATCGACCGCATCGGCCCGGGCCTCACCTTCCTCTCGCTCCACCCCAACCGCCCCGGCGACATCGAGACCATCGACCCCGACCGCTACTACTGCCGCACCGACGAGTGGCGCCTGTTCCAGGACGAGGCGTTCATCGCCCGGGTCCGGGAGCGCGGCCTGCACATGGTCGGCTTCCGCGAGCTCGGCCGGGCGATGCGGGGCGGCACCGCCTAGGGTCGCCGCCGCTGGCCGTCACCATCCGTCCCGCCGCGTCCGGCGCCGACCTCGCCGCCTTCGCGGCCCTGCAGGCGGTCATGGCCGAATGGGACGTGGCGATGTCCGTGGCCGAGGGTTGCCCGGCCGAGGCGGTCCGGGCCGCCTACTACGCCGACGACACCGCGGCGCTGCAGGCCCCCGGCGCCGGCCTGCTGCTGGCCGAGACCGACGGCGCCATCGTCGGCAGCGCTGCCTGGTGGCCGCTGGCGCCCGGCATCGCCGAGCTCGGCAAGGTCTTCGTCACCGAGGCCATGCGCGGCAGCGGCATCGGCGACCGGCTGGTCGGCGCGGTCCTCGCGGGCATGCGCGCCGACGGCTACCGCCACGCCCGCCTCGAGACCGCCACCTTCATGCACGCCGCCATCCGCCTCTACGCCCGCCACGCCTTCCGCCGCTGCCCCTTCTTCCGCCCGCCCCCCGAGGGCCTGGCGGCGCTCACCGTGGCGATGGAGCGGGCGCTGTAGCGTCCCCGCCATGGACTATGTCAGGAGCCGCGCCTACGGCACGCCCGAGCTGCTCGCCCGGGTCCTGGGCCCGAACCCGTGCAAGCTGCAGGAGGAGATGCTCGAGGGCCATCGCATCCCGGCCGGCAGCCGGGTGTGCGACCTCGGCAGCGGCCGGGGCCTGACCAGCGTCATGCTCGCCAGGGAATACGGCTTCACCGTCTACGCCACCGACCTGTGGAGCGACCCCGACGACAACCGGGCGTTCTTCGAGGCCATGGGCCTCGGCCGCGAGCAGATCGTCCCGGTCAGGGCCGACGCCCGGGCGCTGCCCTTCGCCAGGGACTTCTTCGACGCCGTCGTCAGCACGGACGCCTACACCTACTGGGGCCGCGACCCCGCCTACCTCGACGCCGGCCTGCTGCCCTTCGTCCGCAGCGGCGGTTACCTCCACATCTGCGTTCCCGGCCTGCGCCAGGACTGCCACGACAACCTGCCGGAAGCGCTGCTGCTCTCCTGGACACCCGCGCAGCTGGCCTGCCTGCATGACATCGCCTGGTGGACCCGGACGCTGCAGGCCAGCCGCGACGCCGAGCTGCTCTCGATCCGCGCGATGGACGGCAACGAGGATCTCTGGGCCGACTGGCTGCGCCAGGACCATCCCGTCGCGATCAACGACCGCAAGGCCGTCGCCGCCGGCGCCCTGCGCTATCTGAACTTCATCGCCTTCGTGCTGCGCAAGAAATAGGGCGGCTGGCGCCACCCACCCTCACCCCGCCGGCCGCGCCGGCCCGGCCGGCCACCCGCCCGAGAAGTCGACGATGGCGCCGGTCAGGAACCGCGTCCGCACGGTCGCCAGAAAGGCGATCACCTCGCCGATCTCCGCCGGGTCGGCCAGCCGGCCCACCGGCACCGCCTGCCGGACATAGGCCCGGCCGGCCTCCGTCGCGACGAAGAACGCCTTCGGGTAGTAGGCCTCGCTGTAGAGGAAGTTGGGCGCCACCGCGTTGACGACGATGCCGTCGGCAGCGCAGTCGATCGCCAGCGAGCGGACCATGGCGTTGACCGCCGCCCGCGCCGCGTCCGGAAAGGCGCTGCCGGCCAGCGGCAGCCGCGTCCGGTTCGAGGTGATCATCACCACATTGCCGCCGCCCGCCGCCCGCAGCACCGGCAGGGCCGCCCGCACCAGCCGGAACGGCCACTCCACCAGCGCCGCGTAGTTGCCGCGCAAGGCATCGACCGGCGCCTCGTCCGGCGGATAGGCCTTCGCCGGATAATGGTCGTTGCTGACCACGGCGGCGAGCGTCCCGCCCCGCGCCACCGCCTCGGCCAGCACCGCCTCCGGCTCGGTCGCGGCGATCGGCTCGATGCCGTCGCGGCCGTCGGCGAAGCGCGCCCACGCCTCGCCGTCGGCAAAGGCCGTGTCATGGACGAGCACGCGGAACCCGGCACCGCGCAGCGCCTCGACCGCCGGCGGGCCGGCAAAGCCGGTGGCGTTGGTGACGAGCGCCGTTCGGGCGTCGGGCCGGGACATGCCGATTCCTCGAAGCTGCAGCCGCGGCGCAGCCTAGGGTGCCCGCCATCCTGCCGCCACCGCGGCGTCAGGGGGTGTCGAAGCGGACGGCCACGTCGCCCATGCCGTCGAAGGTGGCGACGGCCTCCGCACCCGCCGGCAGCGCGTGGAGACCGGTCATGGTGCCGGTCAGCACGATCTGGCCGCGCGCGATGCCCTGGCCTCGCCGCTGCAGCGCATTGGCCAGCCAGACCAGCACCGCGACGGGGTCGCCCAGCACCAGCGCGCCCGTCCCGCGCTGCCGGAGCTCCCCGTCGAAGCGCAGCGCCACCGGCAGCCCGGGCAGGTCGAGGCGCTGCCAGTCGGTCACCGCCGCGCCCAGCACGGCACCGCCGTTGCCGCACCAGTCGGCGGTCAGCTGCGGGATGTCGTCCGTCCGGAAGGCCGGATAGCGCGGCTCGATCAGCTCGAACGCCGGCGCCACGCTGCCGACCGCGGCCACGACCTCCTCCCGGGTCCAGGCACGGGCCCGGGGCGGAAGGTCGTGCACGAACCGGAACGCGAGCTCGCTCTCCACCAGCCGGTGCCGAAACCGCGACGCGTCGAGCACGGCCGGACTGTCGACCACGCCATCGCGGAACACCGGCCCGTAGACCGGCTCGTCGATCCCGAACAGGCGCTGGATCTCGCGCGAGGTGGCACCGACCTTCCAGCCGGCCAGCGCCGCCGGCTCGGCGGCGACGATCGCGTCCTGGATAGGGTACGCCTCCTCGAGGCGACGCGGCCTGCAATCCTCCGGCAGATCCTGCACAAGGTCGCCCCGGGCCCGCGCCAGCCGCAGCAGCTGGGCCGCCGCCTCGACGTTCATGGCGATCTCCCCGCTCCTACGCCGGCTCCTCCGGCCACTGCTCGGCATCCGCCGGGATCGCCACCCCCGCGAGCCTGCGCGACGTCCAGATGTGGATCGCCCCGCGCAGGTCGACCGGCTCGTCCAGCGTTCCGCCCTTGACGCTCAGCACGTCCCACCCCGGTCCCTCGTGCCACAGCCGGGTGCCGCAGGCCGGGCAGAACCGGCAGTCCAGCGTCCGCCCGCTGTCGGTGCGCCGCGACCAGATCCGCACCTCGCCCCGCTCGAGCCGGAACGCCTCCTTGGGCACCGAGACCGAGATGCCGAACGCCGAGGCCGACTGCCTGCGGCATTCCCGGCAGTGGCAGACGTAGATCGCCACCGGTGCCGCCGCGACCGCGTAGCGCGCCGCGCCGCACTGGCAGCCGCCGGTCAGCATGTCCGCGCCGGGCCGCCGCCGTCGCCCTGGGCGTTGTGCGCCCGCTGCGGCCCGTGGCGCTGCCGCTCGTGCTCCTCGACGAAGACGTGGCTGTAGAGGTGCGCCAGCCACTTCTTGCCCTCCTCGGTCTGGTCGAGGTGGCGGACGGCGTCCTGGATGTAGGGGGCGACCGAGTTCCAGAAGAAGGTCGGGTAGGCGTCGGCGACGTCGGCCGGATTGTCGTAGCCCAGCTTCTGCGCCACGCCGATCTCGCTCAGCTCGCAGAACAGGGCGTTGAGCTTGCAGGGATAGTAGGGATCGCCCAGCTGCCCGATCAGGTCGGCGGCGCGGACCAGCCCGGCCTCGCCGGCGGTGTCGGCATGGTCGCCGTCGTCCGGCACCGGGAAGCGGGTCAGCTCGATGCCGCGGGCGATGCGCTCGCGGTCGATCTGGGCGATCGCCTTCAGCCGCTCGCGCACGAAGATCTTGCCGCGCTCGACATGGTAGGGCCCGAGCGCCGCGTCCGAGGCGCCGCGCGGCAGCAGGATGGTGTCGCCGCTGCCGCTGACGACGAACCGCCCGTCGCCGTCGCCGGCGCAGATGCCGCGCAGGTAGCCGATGTCGTGGACCAGGCAGGCCACCGTGTAGTGCATCCAGTCCTCGGCGGTGACGTGCTCGGCGAGGATGCGGCCGCGCAGGATCGACTGGCCGACCATGGTGACGAGGATGGTGTGGTCGGCGTCGTGGTAGAGCGCGTCGCTGTTCGCCATCCGCTCGATGACGACGCGCGCCATGGTCCGCATCAGGTCGGCGTACTCGGGCGACTGCTGCCCGAACACGTAGCGGTAGTTGGCGGTCAGCCGCTCGCCCAGGGAATCGGCCAGGATGCCCGCGATGTTCACCTCGACTCTCCGTTCCGGGGTGCAGCCCCGTCCTGCATCACGGCCCACCCCCGCCGTCCCGTCAACGTCCGTGAGCGCTGCCGGTGCCGCCGCCGGCCGGCCGCAAGCTCTCCATCACCGTCGCTGCATTGAACGCACGGCTGGCATGCAATAGGCTCCGCCGCGTCCAGAGAAGACACCTTCCGGGAGGGCATCCCCTACATGCGCAAGTTTGCATCCCTGCTTGGCGCCGCGGCGCTGGGCGTGGTCATGGCGGCCGCCGCCGCCAAGGCCGAAGACATCCGCATCGTCATGGTCACCCACGGCCAGGCCGCGTCCGGCTTCTGGTCGGTCGCCAAGAAGGGCGCCGACGACGCCGACGCCGACTACGCCGACACCGTCGTCGAGTACCGCTCGCCCGAGACCTACGACATGGTCGCGATGGCGCAGCTGATCGACGCCGCCGTCGCCAGCAAGCCGGACGGCCTCGCCGTCTCGATCCCGGATCCCGACGCGCTCGGCCCGTCGATCAAGGCCGCCGTCGCCGCCGGCATCCCGGTGGTCTCGCTGAACTCCGGCAGCGACGTCGCCAAGAGCCTGGGCGTCATGGTCCACGTCGGCCAGACCGAGTTCGAGGCCGGCATGGGCGGCGGCGAGCGGATGAAGGCGCTGGGCGTCACCAAGGCCGCCTGCCTCAACCAGGAAGTCGGCAACGTCGCCCTCGACCTGCGTTGCGAGGGCTTCGAGAAGGGCCTCGGCGCCAAGCCGCAGATCATCGCCACCTCGATCGATCCCACCGAGGTGAAGAACGCGGTCACCGCCTTCCTCACCAAGAACCCCGACACCGAGGCGATCTTCATCCTCGGCTCCGATCCGGCCATGCCGGCGGTCGAGGCGGTCGAGGGCCTGGGCCTGGTCGGCAAGGTCAAGCTCGCCACCTTCGACCTCAGCGAGGGCATCCTGCAGTCGGTGCGCGACGGCAAGATGGAGTTCGCCATCGACCAGCAGCAGTACCTGCAGGGCTACCTGCCGGTCACCCTGCTCCGGCTGTACAAGAAGTTCGGCCTGATGCCGGGTGCCAACGTCCTCACCGGCCCCGGCATGGTGACCAAGGACAACGCCGCCAACGTGATCGAGTGGAGCAAGCAGGGCTACCGCTAGCCCCTGCCGTTCCGGGGCGGGCCGGGCAGCCGGTCCGCCCCCTCGTTCCCCCGCCTCCGCTCCCAGGGTGCACCCATGGCGTCCGCGACCACCGAACCCGCCTCGCGCCGCGACGAGCGGCTGAAGGAAGCCTCGCTCCTCACCTCGCTGCTCAGCCGGCCGGAGCTCGGCGCCGTCGCCGGCACCCTGCTCGTCTTCATCTTCTTCGGGCTCGTCGCCGGCACCTCCGGCATGTTCAGCCCCAAGGGCATCATCACCTTCCTCGAGGTCTCGGCCCAGCTGGGCATCCTCGCCGCGTTCGCCTCGCTGCTGATGATCGCCGGCGAGTTCGACCTCTCGGTCGGCTCGATGATCGGCTTCGCCGGTGTGGCCATCGCCATCCCGGTGACGATGTGGGGCTGGCCGGTGTGGGTCGCCGTGCTGTTCGCCTTCGCCGTGGCCATCGCCGTCGGCTGGCTCAACGGCTACATCACCGTCAAGACCGGCCTGCCGTCGTTCATCGTCACCCTCGCCGGCCTGTTCGTGCTGCGCGGCCTGACCATCGGCCTGACCCGCGCCATCACCGGCCGCACCCAGATCCCCGGCATCAAGGCCTTCAGCGAGGGCGACTGGCTGGCCCCGCTGTTCGGCAGCGACGCCTTCCCCGGCTTCTTCCGCTGGCTCGCCGATGTCGGCCTGCTCGAGAAGCTGCCCACCGGCGACCCGTCCGTGTCGGGCCTGCCGGTGTCGATCCTGTGGTGGCTGGGCCTGACCGCGGTCGCCACCTGGGTCCTGCTGCGCACCCGCTTCGGCAACTGGATCTTCGCCTGCGGCGGCGACAAGAACGCCGCCCGCAACGTCGGCGTGCCGGTCGACAAGGTGAAGATCATCCTGTTCATCGGCACCGCCTGCGCCGCCGCCCTGTTCGCCGCCATCCAGGTGCTGAAGTTCGGCTCGGCCGACACCCAGCGCGGCCTGCTCAAGGAGTTCGAGGCGATCATCGCCGTGGTCATCGGCGGCACGCTCCTGACCGGCGGCTACGGCTCGGCGATCGGCCCGGCCTTCGGTGCGCTGATCTTCGGCACGGTGCAGATGGGCATCTTCTACACCGGCGTCGACACCGACTGGTTCAAGGTGTTCGTCGGCGTGATGGTGCTGATCGCCGTGCTGTTCAACAACTACATCCGCAAGCGCATGACGGAGGCCCGCTGATGGCGACCGCCGCTCCCTCCCGCCAGCCGCTGATCGACGTCCAGAACATCAGCAAGCAGTTCGGCTCGGTCGTCGCCCTGTCGGGCGTCTCGATGGCGGTCTATCCGGGCGAGGTGCACTGCCTGCTCGGCGACAACGGCGCCGGCAAGTCGACCCTGATCAAGACGCTGTCCGGCGTGCACGCGCCGAGCACCGGGCAGATCCTGCTCGAGGGCCAGCCGATCACCTTCGCCAGCCCGCGCGACGCGCTCGATCGCGGCATCGCCACGGTCTTCCAGGACCTGGCGATGATCCCGCTCATGAGCATCACCCGCAACTTCTTCATGGGCCGCGAGCCGACCCGGGGCAGCGGCCCGTTCCGCCGCTTCGACATCGCCACCGCCAACCGCATCGCGCGCGAGGAGATGCAGAAGATCGGCATCGACGTCCGCGACCCCAGCCAGGCCGTCGGCACCCTGTCGGGCGGCGAGCGCCAGTGCGTCGCCATCGCCCGCGCCGTCTACTTCGGTGCGAAGGTCCTGATCCTCGACGAGCCGACCTCGGCCCTGGGCGTCAAGCAGGCCTCGGTGGTGCTGCGCTACGTCGCCCAGGCCCGCGCCAAGAACCTCGGCGTGATCTTCATCAGCCACAACGTCCACCACGCCTGGGCCGTCGGCGACAAGTTCACCGTGCTCAACCGCGGCAAGACGCTGGGCACCTTCGCCAAGGGCGAGATCACCCGCGAGGAGCTGCTGTCGATGATGGCCGGCGGCAAGGAGCTCGACCAGCTGGGTGCCGAGCTCGACGAGTTCGCCCGCGCCGACGCCGCCAAGGCCGGCGGCCGCCAGAGTGCGCTGGAAGCCGGCGCCGCCGCCGAGGCGGCGATGGCGGCGGCCCTGCACCAGGAGGTCAAGGACGACGCGAAGTTCGCGGAGATCGAGCGGCAGCGGCGGCATTGAGGGGCTGGCGGCGGGCGGAGCGCCACTGATGACGAAGCCTTCGATGCCCAGCGCTCCTCGGTGTCCTACTCGGTCCGATGTGCCGACTGATCGGCCTTTCGAGGAATGCCTCGATCCTCGTATCGCCAGATCGCCGCGCGCGGGCTGGGAGCAGCAGTTCCGGGCGGCTCCGGTTGCCGGTAAGGGCCGCGTCGCGCCCCTCTCCAGTCGCTTCGACGAGGAGGAGTGGACCTGGTGAGGCGCCCGGTGCGGCCTGGTCTCTGAAGGCGCTCTCAAGGACCGACGGCCGGCACGGAGATCCGCTGGACCCGGCCCGCGATCGTCATCGCCCCGCTGACAGGCAAGCGCCGGCTGTGTCCGGATAGCGTCCCACTACGCTTCGATGGCAAGGACGGCAACGTCGCCCGGAAAAATTCGAGCCGGGCGCCTCTTCGCCCCCTGACCTACCGCACCTTCCGCCGGTGCCGCATGCCCTCGTCCGCCTCCGGCGTGCCGTCGTGCAGGCTGCCGAACCACTTGTCCAACGGGATCGACCCGTCGCCGCCGAAGTTCACGTCGAAATGCTTGTGGTGCAGGTAGTGGAAGTAGTTGTGATTGGGCAGGGCCTTGCCGCCGTTCACCAGGAACTCGTCGAAGCCGGCATGGCCCGGTGCCGGCGCCAGGCCGGCGTGCAGCAGGTGGTACATGCCGTGCAGCGGATGCGCCGGGACCAGCCAGTAGACCAGCACGCCCGAGAAGTAGAGAAAGTGCTCCATCGGCGTCATCGACAGGCCGGACCACGGGCCGATGTTGATGTTCTTGTGGTGCAACGCGTGCGTCCAGCGGTAGAGGCCGGGGAAGTGGATCAGCCGGTGGACGAGGTAGAAGTGGATCTCGCGGATCACCGGGACCAGCAGGATCAGCACGGTGCACCAGACCGGGCTGGTCACCCAGTCGGCCCAGGGCAGCCAGCCGCTGGCGAGGCCCCATAGGGTCACCACCTCCCAGGCGGTCCAGAAGAAGGCGCCGCTGGTCAGCGACCAGAACATGTTCTCCTTGACCTGGTCGCCGAACAGGAAGGCCTCGTTGGCGCGGTTCAGCCAGCGCCCGCTGTACTTGTAGCGCATGCCCTGGCGGCGCCAGCCGTGCAGCCACAGGTGCAGCCCGCCGAAGACGACCAGCATGATGGCGACGTTGCGCAGCCAGACCAGCGCGATCCAGCCCGGCGCCAGCACCGCCATCGTCTCCAGGGACGGCGTCAGCCACCACCAGACGACCAGCGTGAGCGCCAGGTAGATGGCGTTCCACGGGTAGAGGTAGCCGCCCCAGGCGAACAGGAACTTCAGGAAGCCGCGGACATCCAGCGGCCAGGCGCGGAACGGCGGCGACTGGATCGGCGCCGGCGGCCGCCATTCGCCACGCCGATCGCGCGGCCCGAACTCGACGTCGCCGATGTCTGCCCGCGCCATGGATGCCCCCCGGAACCGATTTCGCGCCATGGCAGCATGCGGACGCCTCCCGTTGCCGTCAAGGCACGTCCCGGTTGATCCTGCGGAAGAGTAATATCGCTTCGTGATTGCGTCGTCGGGCCCTTTCCTCTACGCCGGCATGATCAGAACGCGGCCGGGCGAGACGCCGCGACGACGAAGGGAGGCCTGATCCGTGGCCATCATTTCCGGCACCCGCGGCGCCGACACACTGTCCGGCGGCAACGCCAGCGACGTCATCTTCGCCCTCGCCGGCCGCGACACGGCCTGGGGCGGCGGCGGCAACGACTATGTAAGCGGCGGCTCGGGCGTCGACCGACTCTACGGCGACGACGGCGACGACGTGCTGGAGGGTGGCGAGCACGACGACATCCTGAAGGCCGGCGATGGCGACGACCTGTTGCGCGGCGGCCGGGGCGCCGACCAGCTCGACGGCGGCAGCGATGACGACACCGTCCGGGGCGACGAGGGCAGCGACCGGCTCTCCGGCGGCGACGGCGACGACCTGCTGCGCGGCGATGCCGGCAACGACCATATCGACGGCGGCGACGGCACCGACACCGCGCAGTTCCGCGGCGATGCCGCCGGCTACCGGATCACCCGCAACGACGACGGCACCGTCACCGTCGCCGACATCCGCCTGCGCGACGGCTGGGACGGCGTCGACACGCTCGAGGGCGTGGAGAGGCTGCGGTTTGCCGACCGGGTGGTGGAAATCGCCCCGTCGCTCGACCTCGACCTCGTGATCGCCGTCGTTGTACGGAACAGTCCCAACCTGCTCTTCCTCAACGAAGGCGGCGTCCAGCTCGGCAACGCGGGCGACTTTGCCTCAGGCACGCCGCTGTCGCCGGCTGCCGGCAACGAGGCCGCCGACGTGGCGCTCGGCGACCTCGACGGCGACGGCGACCTGGACATCCTGCTCGGCAGCCGGGCGGCGCCGCTTCGTACGCTCGTCAACCAGGGCGGGCTGCAGGGTGGCAGCGAAGGCACGTTCGTGGCGGTCGACCTTGCTGGCGCGACGGATGACTATGCGTTCGACGTGGCGCTCGGCGACCTTGATGGCGACGGCGACCTCGATGCGCTGACCGCCGGGCAGTATGCCGATGACAACCAGCTCCTGCTGAACCAGGGCGGGGACCAGCTAGGCGCACCGGGTGACCTGCTGGCGAGCCGTCTGTCAGGGGCCTTGGGCACCGCCGCCGTCGCGATCGGCGATCTTGACGGCGACGGCGACCTCGATGCGTTCCTCGCCAACGATGGGGTCTTCGGCGGAGCCGACGACAAGGTCGTCATCAATCAGGGCTTTCAGCAGGGCGGCGACGAAGGCGACTTCACGCTCGAGGACGTTGCCGGAAGTCCCGGATACACCACGGACGTCGCGCTCGGCGATCTCGATGGCGACGGCGATCTCGATGCCATGCTTGCCCGAAGGGTCGGCTACGAGAGCCTCATCCTGATCAATCAGGGCCGCGACCAGGAAGGGACCGAGGGGGAATTCGTCGCCGGGGTCGTCCCGGGCGGGGCGCAGAACGTCGTCTCGGTGGCCCTGGGCGATCTCGATGGCGACGGCGACCTCGATGCGGTGCTGGGCGTCCCGTACGACGGCAGCCGGATCCTGGTGAACCAGGGCGGCGCCCAGGCCGGCGTGGAAGGTACGTTCGTCTTCGACCCCGAGCTCGTTCCCGGCACTGTCTCGTCGAATGTCGAAGCGATCTATGTCGGCGACGTCGATGGCGATCAAGATCTGGATCTGTTTGTGAACGCCAACACCAGCCCTCCGAACAGCCGTTTCATCCTCAACCAGGGTGGTATCCAGGGAGGCACAGAGGGTGCCTTTGCGCTCGGCGATACGCTCGACACGACCCCGGGTACATTGGGTGCTGCCCTCGGCGACCTCGACGGTGACGGCCTCCGCGTCCTGACGCCCGGCGGCCTGCCCTACCTCGGCCACGGCCTGTCCTACGCCGCCGACCTCGGCTGGGTCGCCTGACGCGCGAGCGGCTTGCCCGGCCGGTCACCCGACCGTAGGCTCCTCGGACAACGATAGAAGACGCAACCACGGCGCGATCGGGGGGATCCCATGGCGGTCATCGGCGGCACCTCGGGCAACGACACCCGGATCGGCACGGCGGGCATCGACACCATCACGGTCGGCGCCGGCAACGACCTCGTCCTCGCCGTCGGCGGCCAGGACAGCGCCTATGGCGGCAACGGCGCCGACACCCTCTACGGCGGCGACGACCGCGACCGGCTGTTCGGCGGAAACGGCAACGACACCCTGGGCGGCGACGCGCACGGCGACCGGCTCGACGGCGGCGCCGGCACGGACACGCTGTGGGGCGGCACAGGCGGCGACACGCTGTGGGGCGGGGCCGGCCGTGATTCGCTGTGGGGCGGCGACCAGGACGACAGCCTGCAGGGCGGTGCCGGCAACGACCGGCTGGGCGGCGGCAGCGGCCGCGACGTCGCCATCTTCTCGGGCGCGCGCGACGGCTACAGCATCGTCCGCAACGACGACGGCAGCGTCACGGTCCGCGATACGGCGGCC
>JAXMCM010000013.1:0-1053 GCA_046349355.1 Geminicoccaceae bacterium | reverse complement strand
GAGCTGCTCGGTCAGTCCCTGGGCGATGACGCGGGCTATGGCGTCGGTGCCGCCGCCGGCGGCGTAGGGGACGATGAGCCGGATGGGCCGGTCCGGATAGGATTCCGCCGCGGCAGCGAACGGGCCGAGCCCGATGGCGAGAGCGGTCAGCGCGGTGGCGAGGACGAGGCGCTTGCTGAGCATCACGATACTCCCTGATACAGTGCGGTTGGGGGGTTGGGAACGAACACCGTGCCGGCGAACAGACGGCGGGCGGTGCGGATGATGGAGGCGCGCAGGACCGGGACCTCCGCCCCGGGAGGCGCCAGCTCGAGCTCGATCGGCATGCGGCCCGCGGGGTGCTCCAGGACCACCGGCTGCGCAGGCCGAGCCAGCGCCTGTGCGAGGCTGCCCTGGACCATGCAGGCCGTGGCCAGGCCGACGGCACCGGTGGCGGCGACCGAGCGGTGGCAGGAATGCGGGGTGAAGTAGCGGACGGCCAGCGAGCCGCCGGCGCGCGGCGCGGCGAGCAGGACCGGCTTGGGGATCACGCTGCGGGCGACGTCGCCGAGGCCCATCAGGCGGGCGGCCTCCGCACGGATGGCGTCGAGCCGTGCGATGAGAGCGACGTCGGAGCTGAGCTCGGCGGCACTCTCGTGCCCGGTCCGGCCCAGATCCGCGGCGCGCAGCAGCACCATCGGCATGGCCATGTCGATGCAGGTCGCCTCGAGCCCGTCGATACGGTCGACGGCGCGGCCGGTCGGCAGCAGGCGGCCGGTCTTGGCACCGGCTGCGTCGAGAAAGCTGAGCCGGATCGGAGCGGCCGTGCCGGGCACGCCGTCGATGGCCGCATCGCCCTCGTAGACGACCGTGCCACCCGGCGTCTGGACTACCGCCTCGATCAGCTTGGCGGTGTTGATGTTGTGGATCCTGACCCGGGTCTCGGCCAAGCCCGGCGCCACCAGACCCGCCTCGATCGCGAACGGGGCCACGCCGGCCAACATATTGCCGCAGTTGGGTGCCGTGTCGATCCGGCCGTCCTGCACGCTCGCCTGGGCGAAAAGGTAGTCGATA
>JAXMCM010000012.1:0-1067 GCA_046349355.1 Geminicoccaceae bacterium | reverse complement strand
TCGGCCAGGACATATTCGGCGAAGCCGCCATTGACGCCGTAGCCGGTGTTCTTCTGCTCCGGGCAGAGCGTCTCCCAGCCGGTGAGGCAGTACTCGCAATGGCCGCAGGCGGTGTGCAGCCAGGGCACGCCGACCCGGTCGCCCTCCTTGACCGCGCGCACGCCGGCACCGACCGCGGCGACGTGGCCGACGCCCTCGTGGCCGGGGATGAAGGGGGCCGTCGGCTTGACCGGCCAGTCGCCCTCGGCGGCGTGCAGGTCGGTGTGGCACACGCCCGAGGCCGCGACCTTGACCAGCACCCGGCCAGGGCCGACCTCCGGCACCGGCACCTCGCGGATCTCCAGCGGCTTGCCCAGTTCGGGCACCACGGCGGCCTTCATCGTCTTGCTCATGGTCGGCTCCCTTCCTCGGCATCAAGTACCGGACGGTGCGGCGCGTACAGGCTGCCATCGGCCGCAGCAGCACGAAAGCGCCGCACCATGGCGAAGAACCGGTCCTGCTCGGAATTGTCCGCCAGGGCATTGAGGATCAGGGCCGGCCGGTCCGGTATCGCGCGCGGCCCGGCATGGCCGCTGCGCTCGACCCAGAAGCTCGGGAAGTCCTGTGCCGGCCGGCAGGAGTTGGCGACGCTGACGGCATATTGGTGCAGCCAAGCATGGCCCTGCATCAGCGGCGGGATGACATGCGCGGCGTTGCGGTCGCGGCCGGCGGCGTCGGCGACACAGGAGTGGAAGACGAGCTCGACCCGGCCCGCATAGCCGGCCCACAGCTCCGGGAATGCCCAGTCGAGGCAGATCAGGAAGCCGCAGCGCACGCCCTCGATCTCGACGATCAGCGGGCGCTCGGCACCCGGCGCGAACGCGCGCAGGTCGTTCTCCGAGCAGCGCCGCTTGTCGTAGCGGCCGGCGACGGCGCCGCCGCGGTCGATCACCAGGAGCGAGTTGGTCGGCCGCTGCCCGGGAGCTTCGCGCCAGGCGCTACCGACGATCGCCCAGATACCGCAAGCGCATGCCTCCGCCTGGACAGCCTCCACCGCGGCCTCGAGCACATGCCAGTCGAAGCCTCGC
>JAXMCM010000011.1:0-1140 GCA_046349355.1 Geminicoccaceae bacterium | reverse complement strand
GCACGTGTTTCCGCTCGCCGATGCTTTCCTGGACCTCCATTCCGGCGGCACCTCGCTCGACATCCTGCCCAGCGCCATCGTCGAGCCGACCGACGACGGCGGTTTGCACGCCCGCAACATTGCCGCGGTCCGTGCCTTCGACGCACCTTACTCCGTGGTCATCTCCAACCTGGGCGACAAGCGCACGGCTACCGCGGCGGCCTGCGCTGCCGGGCTGGTGACGGTCGGCACCGAGATGCGCGGCGCCGGCACGGTGTCGCCCGATGCGCTCGCCATCTGCCGGCGCGGCGTGCGCAACGTGCTGGCCCATCTTGGCCTGATCGAGCTTGAGGAGAAGCCTGCCCCCGTCGCGACCCGCCCGATCCTCGAGCTGCGTGGGCCTCCGGCCTATGTCTATGCCTCGACCGATGGTGTGTTCGAGCCGTTCCATGCCAATGGCGAGCAAGTCTTTGCCGGCCAGCCGGCCGGGCGCATCCACCGGCTGTGGGACGTCGCCGCCGAGCCCGTGCCGCTCCACTACGGCATCGACGGCATCCTCTATGGCCGCCGCCACCCGGGCCGGGTGGTGCCCGGCAATTGCTGCCTCGTCGTGGCCTCGCCCTACGAGGGCAGTTCGTGATCACACCCTCCGACATCGAGGCCGCCGCCGCCCGCATCGCGCCCTATGTGCGGCGGACACCGGTCACGCAAGCGGTTCTCGCGCGCGACGCGTTGCCGGTGGCCGCTACCGTCTCGCTCAAGCTGGAGCTGCATCAGGTCACCGGCTCGTTCAAGGCGCGCGGTGCGATGAACCGCTACCTCGGCGCGCCGCCCAGCGAGGTCGCCGCCGGCATCGTCACCGCTTCGGGCGGCAATCACGGGCTGGCGGTGGCCCGCACGGCGGCCGTCGCCGGGGTGCCGGCGGTGATCTTCGTGCCCGCCACGGTTTCGCCCGCCAAGGTCGCGAAGATGAAGCGATGGGGCGCCGAGGTGCGGGTCGTCGGCGACGAGTGGTCACTCACCAATGCCGCCGCGCTGGACTATGCGCAGGCGAGCGGTGCGGCCTACTTCCATCCGTTCGCCGACCCGCTCGTTGTCGCCGGCCAGGGCACGCTCGGTCTGGAGATCCTCGACCAGATCGAAGGCTTCGACACTGTGGTC
>JAXMCM010000010.1:0-1171 GCA_046349355.1 Geminicoccaceae bacterium | reverse complement strand
CCGCGCCGACGGCCCGCCCCGCCAGCGTCGGCCGCGCCCTGTTCGAGCTGCTGTGGCCGGAACGGATCAAGGAAACCGCCAACGAGGACCGCAATCTGCGGCTCGTGCTCGACCCCCACACCGCCGCCTTTCCCTGGGAGCTGCTCGACGACCGGCGACCCTGGACCGAAGCCGCCATCGGCGTCGACGGCGACCGGCGCGGGCCGGCGGCGGTGCGGGCGGGCCTCGTTCGGCAGCTGGTCCAGGCTCAGTTTCGCGAGCGTCCCGTCGCCGCGACCGGGCCGCGGCGCGCCCTCGTGGTCGGCGACCCCACCGCGGAACCGCAGCCCGGATTCCTGACCCTGCCGGGTGCCGCGATGGAGGCGGAGGCGGTTGCCGCCAAGCTGCGCGCAGCCGGCTACGAGGTCACGTCACTCATCGGGGATCGGGTCCGGCCCGAGCAGGTCATCGCGGCCCTGTTCGAGCAGGCCTGGACCGTCGTCCACATCGCGGCGCATGGAGCCGTCGATTTTCCGGTCCTGGACCCGGACGGCGGCATGCGCCGGGAAACCGGGATCGTCCTCGGCGGCGGCCTGTTCCTCGGTCCCGCCGTGCTGGCGCAGCTGCCGGTCGTGCCGAGCCTCGTATTCGTCAACTGCTGCCACCTCGGCAAAGTCGACCCCAAGGCGGAAGCCGCGGCACTGGCGCAGGTGGGACAGCGCCCCCTGCTCGCGGCGAGCGTGGGCGTCGAGCTGATCCGCATCGGCGTGCGCGGCGTGGTGGCCGCGGGCTGGGCGGTGGACGATGTCGCCGCGTCGCGCTTTGCCGAGACATTCTACGACCGGATGCTCGGCGGCGACGGCTTCGGCATGGCGTCCCTGGCGGCAAGACAGGTCATATATCGCGAGGGCAGCCCCGACCAGACCTGGGGCGCCTATCAGTGCTACGGCGAGCCGGACTGGCGCTTGCTCGAGGATGGCCGCCGTGGCCCGGCCGGCGGCTATCGGCCGCCCGCATCGCTGGCCGAGGCGGTGGCGGAAGCGGACGAGATCACCGAGTCGGCGCAGGTGGGGCTCGATCGCGACCCGCGCTCGCTGCGGCACCGGCTGGATCGGCTGAACAAGGCACGCCGCGGCCAGGCGTTCGAGGCCGAGCCCCTCCTGTGCATCGCGCTGGCCCGGGCCTATGGCGA
>JAXMCM010000009.1:0-1297 GCA_046349355.1 Geminicoccaceae bacterium | reverse complement strand
GGAAGCTGGTGAAGGGCGAGCCCTCCGGCACCACCACGACCAGCGGCGCCTCCGCGATCAGGGTCACCGGGTCGAATGCGGTGAGCGGGTCGACCTTCACGTTGCGGAACAGGTGCGGGTTGACCGTCATCGGGCCCTGGTTGGCCATCAGCATGGTGTAGCCGTCGGGGTCGGACTTCGCGGCCTGGGCGGTCGCGACGTTGCCGCCGGCGGTGCCGTTGTTGTCGACCACGAGCTGCTGGCCGAGCTGCTCGGTCAGTCCCTGGGCGATGACGCGGGCGATGGCGTCGGTGCCGCCGCCGGCGGCGTAGGGGACGATGAGCCGGATGGGCCGGTCCGGATAGGATTCCGCCGCGGCAGCGAACGGGCCGAGCCCGATGGCGAGAGCGGTCAGCGCGGTGGCGAGGACGAGGCGCTTGCTGAGCATCACGATACTCCCTGATACAGTGCGGTTGGGGGGTTAGGAACGAACACCGTGCCGGCGAACAGACGGCGGGCGGTGCGGATGATGGAGGCGCGCAGGACCGGGACCTCCGCCCCGGAAGGCGCCAGCTCGAGCTCGATCGGCATGCGGCCCGCGGGGTGCTCAAGGACCATCGGCTGCGCAGGCCGGGCCAGCGCCTGTGCGAGGCTGCCCTGGACCATGCAGGCCGTGGCCAGGCCGACGGCACCCGTGGCGGCGACCGAGCGGTGGCAGGAGTGCGGGGTGAAGTAGCGGACGGCCAGCGAGCCGCCGGCGCGCGGCTCGGCGAGCAGGACCGGCTTGGGGATCACGCTGCGGGCGACGTCGCCGAGGCCCATAAGGCGGGCGGCCTCCGCACGGATGGCGTCGAGCCGTGCGATGAGAGCGACGTCGGAGCTGAGCTCGGCGGCACTCTCGTGTCCGGTCCGGCCCAGATCCGCGGCGCGTAGCAGCACCATCGGCATGGCCATGTCGATGCAGGTCGCCTCGAGCCCGTCGATACGGTCGACGGCGCGGCCGGTCGGCAGCAGGCGGCCGGTCTTGGCACCGGACGCGTCGAGAAAGCTGAGCCGGATCGGAGCGGCCGTGCCGGGCACGCCGTCGATGGCCGCATCGCCCTCGTAGACGACCGTGCCGCCCGGCGTCTGGACCACCGCCTCGATCAGCTTGGCGGTGTTGATGTTGTGGATCCTGACCCGGGTCTCGGCCGAGCCCGGCGCCACGAGACCCGCCTCGATCGCGAACGGGGCCACGCCGGCCAGCATATTGCCGCAGTTGGGTGCCGTGTCGATCCGGCCGTCCTGCACGCTCGCCTGGGCGAAAAGGTAGTCGATG
>JAXMCM010000008.1:0-1363 GCA_046349355.1 Geminicoccaceae bacterium | reverse complement strand
GCGCAGCAGCGGCAGCACGACGGCCGGATATTCGGAGCCCTGCGCCTTGTGCACGGTCACGGCATAGGCGAGGGCGAGCCGGTCGAGCTCGTCGGCGGCGTAGCGTAGGGTACGGCCGTCGATGGTCACCTCGACCGTGCGCGCCTTGGGGTCCATGCCGGTCACCCGGCCGACGTCGCCGTTGTAGACCTCGCGCTCGTGGTCGTTCTCGAGCTGCATGACCCGGTCGCCGAGCGCCAGCCGGCCCTGGCCGTGCGGCATGGCCAAGGGCGGGTCCGGATTGAGCTCGGCCTGCAGCAGCTCGTTCAGGGCCTGCGTGCCCAGCCGCCCGCGATTGACCGGGGTGAGCACCTGGATGCCGGTCATCGGGTCGATGCCGAAGCGCTCCGGGATGCGGCGCAGCACCAGATCGAGCAGCTTGCTCTCGGCGTCCTCGGGTGAGCCGACGCGGATGCCGTAGCAGTCGGCGGGCCCGCCTTCGGCGCGGGCAAAGGCCGGCAGCTCGCCATGGTTGATCCGGTGCGCATTGCGCACGATCCCGCTCTCCGCGGCCTGGCGGAAAATCTCGGTCAGCCGGATCACGGGCACGACGGCCGAGCCGATCAGGTCGGCCAGCACCTGGCCCGGCCCGATCGACGGCAGCTGGTCGACGTCGCCGACCAGGAGCAGGGCGGCGTCGGCCGGCAGGGCGTCGAGCAGTGCCGCCATGAGCGGCGTGTCGAGCATAGAGGCCTCGTCGACCACGACGAGGTCGGCCTCCAGCGGCCGGCCGCGATGACGCCGGAACCCTCGCTCGGGGTCGGCCTCGAGCAGGCGGTGCAAGGTGCGCGCATCCCGGCCGGTGCTGTCGCCGAGCCGCCTTGCCGCGCGCCCGGTCGGCGCCGCCAGCGCCACCCGCGGCCCGCTCGAGCCGAGGGCGGCGAGGATGCCGCGCACGAGCGTGGTCTTGCCGGTGCCCGGGCCGCCGGTGATCACCAAGAGCCGGCTGCGGATGGCGAGCGCGATGGCCTCGCGCTGGGTCGGGGCGAGCTCGACCCCGAGTGCCGCCTCGCTCAGCGCCATCGCCTCGTCCGCCGAGGGCAGGGGCCACGGCGGCGGACCGCGGAGGCCGCCGATCCGGTCGGCGATGAGGCGCTCGGCACGGTCCAGCTCGCCGAGCATCAACGATGGCGCGTGCTCGACATCGTGCTGGACCAGCCGGCCCGCCGCGCATTCGTGGTCGATCGCCTGGGCAACCTGCTCGGGAGCGGCGGTCAACAGGCGACCGAGCCCGGCCGAAGCTTCTGCCCGCGGCTGCGCCGTGTCTCCCGCGTCGGCGGCGAGCCGCAGGACCTCGGCCATCGCGGCGCCGATGCGCTGCACA
>JAXMCM010000007.1:0-1545 GCA_046349355.1 Geminicoccaceae bacterium | reverse complement strand
GATCACCAGCCCCGAGCTGGAGAGCCGCTTGCAGCAGGTGGAGCGCTGGGCCTTCGCCGAATATCTGCCGGCACTCGCGGCGGGGCCGGACCGGATGCCGCCGGCCATCCTCGACAGGGTTACGGAGATCACCGGTCTGCCGGGCGCCCTGGTGGCGCAGCTGCGCGGGCGCATCCCGATCGGTCGGTTCGTCAAGGAGTATGATCGGGCGCACGGCCGGGTGCTGAGCCGCTACGACGGCATGATCGACGGCCCGGACCCCGACCCGGCGAGCCCACTGGCGCGCGGCCCCGACCCCGTGCTGGATCGCGCCGCCGCGGCCTGGACGTCGGCGTTCGTGGCCTATGCGCGGCAGGAGCTCGGCTATGCCACCGATCTCACCTATCGCCTGCTGGCCGAGGGTCTGGCGGAGAAGTGGGACTACGGGACCACGCCGAGCCGCCAGGGCTATGCCGATGCGCTGGACGACCTGCAGAATGCCAGAGCACTCCTGCCTTCGCTGGAGGTGCTGGTCGCGCACGGGCGCACGGATCTCGTCACACCCTACCTCGCCAGCCGCTACCTGATCGACCAGCTGCCGGCGCTGGCTGGAAGCGCCGCCATCGAGCTCGCGGTCTACCCGGGCGGCCACATGATGTACATGAACCCGACGGCGCGGCGGACGCTGTCCGGCGATGTCGAGCGGCTTTACCGGCGCGCGGTCACGGCGTCGCCGAAGTGAGGCGGCCCGCGGTGGCGCACTCCAATGCCGGCAGGCCTGGCGCCTCGCCGGCGCGGTACTCCGTCATGAAGACATGGTGGCCGATCACCGCCGTCCGCTTCAGCGCGGCGAACCACGGGCACCGCTCGGGGTCCATGTAGTCCGGATTTACGAAGTAAAGCGCACCGCCGGTCGGGTCCGGAGCCGACGGCGGCGCCTTGGCGAGCCGGTGCGCGTCGGCCAGCAGCCCGCGACTGGCAGGCGTCCGCAGGTTCAGCATCTGCGGGATGCTGTAGCCTTCGGGATCGCGGGCGACTTTCTGCAACAGCTCCGACTGCGCGATCGGCTGGAACTGCGCCACCTGCAGGATCACAGCACAGGCGTCTTTCGGGAAGCGCGGGTCGGCCATCCGGTTGCGCACGACCCGGATCACCGCCGCCATCCCCGGCAGCCCGTCGACGGCGGCCTCCGTGTAGGCGATCAGGGCGAGGCAGCGCACCTCGCGGTTGGACGGTATCGGATAAGCCGGCGCCGCGACGAGGCCCGACAGACCTGCCGCCAGCAGCAAGGCGCGCACGGGCTCAGATCGACAGGGAAGGTCGCAGCGCGCGGATCGCGGCGGCGTAGTCCGGCCGCCCGAATACGGCCGAGCCGGCGACCAGCACCGAAGCGCCCGCCTCGACGGCGGCCGGCGCGGTCTCGGCGGTGATCCCACCGTCCACCTCGATCAGAATGTCGCGCCCGGCAGTCATGGTGCGCAGGCGCCGGATCTTCTCCAGCGTCGCCGGGATCAGCTTCTGCCCGCCGAACCCGGGATTCACCGTCATCACCAGCACGAGGTCGAT
>JAXMCM010000006.1:0-1780 GCA_046349355.1 Geminicoccaceae bacterium | reverse complement strand
GACCGCGCAGCCCGGGGCGAGACCGAGGCCAGCTGCCGTCTGCGGCGTCATCGGCCCGATCGCCGTGCCGGGCGGGATGACGTCCGGCAGCAGCGCCCGCCGGGCGCCCAGGCCGTCGAGCCAGCCGGGCCATGTGCGGGTGACCGGATCGAAGCCCAGCTTGAGGGCGTTGTTGTCGTCGCTCAGGCCGAGCCGCCCCGAGAGTCGGGCGGCGAGCCAGTCGGTCTGATGCAGCGCATGGCAGGCGGCCGGCTGGCGCGCCTGCGCCGCCAGCAGCCGCGCCAGCGGCGAGGTCGCCCCGTGCGCGCCGCTTTCGGGCGGGGCAGTCGCGGCGATGCGCCTGGCGAGGCTGGCGGCACTGGCGTCGTTGTACAAGCTGGCGGGCTCGAGCGGCGTGCCTTGCGCGTCCGTGAGCAGCAGGGTGCCCGACGTGCCGTCGATCGCGATCGCGGCGAGGCAATGCCCGGGGACGGCACCGGCGATCTCGCCCACCACCTTGGCGGTCGCCCGCCACCAAAGCTCCGGATCCTGGCGCAGCCCGCCCTCCACCGACAGCGGTGCCGGCAAGCCTGCGGATGCGTGGGCGACGACGCCACCCGCCGCGTCGATCGCGATGCCGCGCACGCCCGAGGTGCCGACATCGACGCCTAGAAAAAGTTTGTCGTCCCGCGCCATGGCGGCCCTCCCCGGCGCAGGTTTAGGGAGTGGCGCCCGGCTGCTCAAGCCGGATCGAGGCTGCGCCGCAGCCGCCCGCCATGCGCCGCGGCCATGGCCGCGAGCCGGTCGGCGACGTCGGCACGGCCGACGAACAGGATGTCGCGCAGCCCCTCGCGTAGGGCGGCCATCACCAGGCCGGCATCGTCGGCGCAGTCGAGGACGATGCCGCAGCCGAGCTCGCGCTCCACGGCACGCCAGAACCCGACGCCCGCGAAATGCGCGATGTCGGGTGCCGTCACCAGCAGGGCGTCGGGAGCCTCGGCCAGTGCCCGGCGCGCCCCGTCGAGGTGATGGACGCGGACGATCAGCGCGGCGCCAGTGCCGCCACGCCGGGCAGCTCCTTGCCTTCCAGCCACTCCAGGAAGGCGCCGCCGGCAGTGGAGACGTAGGAGAACTGCTCCAGCACCCCGGCATGGGCGAGTGCGGCCACCGTGTCGCCGCCGCCGGCGACCGAGCGCATCTTGCCGGCCTGCGTCAGGCGCGCCACGGCCCGGGCGACGCCGTTGGTGCCGCGATCGAACGGCTCGACCTCGAAGGCACCCATCGGCCCGTTCCAGAGCAGCGTGCGGCAGCCGTCGAGCCGGCGCTCGATCTCGGCCACCGTTTCCGGGCCGACGTCGAGGATCATGTCGTCCGGGTTCACCGCGTCCGCCGGGACGGTGCGGTTCTGCGCGCCGGCCTTGAACTCGGTGGCGACCACAACGTCGGTCGGCAGCACGATGGCGACGTCGCGCTCGTTGGCCTTGGCCAGAATGGCCCGGGCGGTGTCGGCGAGGTCGTGCTCGCACAGCGACTTGCCGACCTTGGTGCCCTGGGCGTTGAGGAAGGTGTTGGCCATGCCGCCGCCGATGATCAGCACGTCGACGCGCTCCATGACGTGGCCCAGCACGTCGAGCTTGCTCGATATCTTGGCCCCGCCGATCACCGCTGCGGTCGGCCGCTGGGCACCGCCGAGCACCGCCTCCAGCGCCTCCAGCTCGGCCTGCATCAGCCGGCCGGCATAGGCTGGCAGCCGCTCGGCGAGGCCGGTGACCGAGGCGTGGGCGCGGTGCGAGACCGAGAA
>JAXMCM010000005.1:0-2222 GCA_046349355.1 Geminicoccaceae bacterium | reverse complement strand
CGGTCGGCGGCAACACCGACCTGCAGCCCAAGCTGATCGACCTGCTGCTGGCCGCCTTCGCCGAGGCCGTGCCCGACCGGGTCGCCGCCGCCACTGGCGGCTCGAGCAGCAACCTGCTGTTCGGCGGCGTGCATCCCGAGACCGGCCGCTACTACAGCAACTACAATTTCGACGGCATGGGCACCGGCGGCACCGCGCGCAAGGACGGCAATGACGGCGAGGTGACCCGCCACTCCAACTGCCGCAACACCCCGGTCGAGGTGTTCGAGCATCGCTACCCGCTGCTCACCCTGCGCTACGGCCTTGCCAGGGATTCCGGCGGCGCAGGAAAGCATCGCGGCGGCCTCGGCACCGAGCGGACCATCCGGGTCATGGCGCCGGAGATCACCTTCAGCGCCTTGTTCGACCGCTGCAAGCTGGCCGGCCCGGGCCTGTTCGGCGGCCACGAGGGCGGGCGCTCGGCGCTGATGGTCAAGCTCGCCGGCGAGAACGAGTTCCGCACCTTCCAGGAGGTGTTCGGCGTGCGCTCGCCGACCAAGTTCACCAACGTCCTGCTGCATCGGGGCGACGAGCTCTATTACCGTGCCCCCGGCGGCGCCGGCTTCGGGCCGCCGGCGCAGCGCGACCCGGCGGCCGTGCGCGCCGACGTGCTGGAGGGCTATCTCAGCCCGGAGGCGGCCATGCGCGATTACGGGATCGAGCCGTCATGACCAAAGGGCACTGGGTCGAGCCGAAACGCAGCTGGAACGACACCAATGTCGTCTACTGCGCGGTCTGCGGCCGGCTGATCCCGCGGCGGTCCTGGGTGTTCGAGGGAGGCGCCGGCGAGCTGGCGGCCTGCGAGCCCGCCTGCGAGGAACTCTACGAATCCTACGTCAAACCCACCTACGGAGCGCGGGCGAGAGATGCTGATCACCAAGGTTGAGGCCATCCTGCTGCGGCCGCCCGGCCCGATCAATCCCGACATCGCCGACGGCAGCCAGGACGCGCTGATCGTCCGCGTCCACACCGATGCCGGCATCGTCGGCGTAGGCGAGGTCGATTCCTCGCCCCACGTCGCCAAGGCGGTGATCGAGGCGCCGGCCTCGCACAAGATCGCCTCGGGCCTGGCGGCGCTGATCGTCGGCGAGGAGCCCTTCCAGATCGGCCGCCTGTGGCGCAAGATGTACGAGGGCTCGATCTATTACGGCCGGCGCGGCGTGGTGCTGCACGCGATGAGCGGCATCGAGATCGCGCTCTGGGACGTGGTCGGCAAGGCGCTGGGCCAGCCGGTCCACGCCCTGGTCGGCGGCAAGCAGCGCGATCGGGTCAAGGCCTATGCCAGCACGCTGATGCCAGAGACGCCCGAGGCGGCGGCGCGCGCGGTGGCGACCCAACGCGAGGCCGGCTTCGACGCGGTCAAGCTGGGCTGGGGGCCGCTCGGCCGCTCGGCCGAGCTCGACGTGGCGCTGGTCAAGGCGGCGCGCGAGGTCGGCGGCGACGATTTCGACCTGATGATCGACGTCGGCTTCGGCTGGAACAGCGCCCGGAAGGCGATCGACACGGTGCGGCGCATGGAGGAGTACCGGCCGTTCTGGATCGAGGAGCCGTTCCTGCCCGACCAGTACGGCAAGTACGCGGCGCTGGCGGCAGCGGTCTCGACCCCGATCGCAGCCGGCGAGGAGGAGGCGACGCTCGCCGACTTCCAGCGGCTGGTAACCGAAGGCGGGGTCGAGATCGTGCAGCCCGACGTTACGCGCGCCGGCGGCATCAGCGAGTGCCTGAAGGTCGCGGACTATGCGCGACGGGTCGGCTGCCGCTGCGTGCTGCACGCCTGGAGCACAGGCATCATCAAGGCCGCGACCCTGCACGTGCTGGCCGCCATGGATGAGGCCGAGTACATGGAATACTGCGTGCAGACCACCGAGCTCAACCAGCGGCTGGTGCCGCAGAAGTTCCCGGTGGTCGACGGCTTCGTCGCCGTGCCGGACGCGCCGGGCTTGGGCATCGACCTCGACGAGGACGTGCTGCGCGAATACACGGTCGCCTGATCGGCTCAGGTCGAGCCGCCGCGCTGCAGCTCGACCGGGAACACGATCTCGCGCCGCTCGAACCGGCCGGCGGTGAGGCGCTCGAGCAGCACCTTACCGCCGAGGGCACCCATCTCGTAGGCGGCCGAGCGGATCGTAGTGAGCACGGGCTCGGTATATTGCCAGAACTCGAAGGCGTTGAAGCCGGTGATC
>JAXMCM010000004.1:0-3206 GCA_046349355.1 Geminicoccaceae bacterium | reverse complement strand
TGCCCCGCCGAGATGCCCACCATCTGCAGTTTGACCTCGTACTGGTCGCTCCAGAACCACGGCACCTCGTCGTAGGCGACGGGTCGGCCGAGCAAGGACGCGGCGACCGACTTGGCCTGGTCGACGGCGCTCTGCACCGATTCGAGCCGGACCGGGCCGCCCGCGAAGCGGTTGGGATGGCTGGTGCATTCGCCGGCCGCGAAGATGGCCGGGTCCGAGGTCCGGCCATGCTCGTCGACCACGATGCCGTTGGCGCAGAGCAGGCCGGCCTCCTGGGCCAGCTCGACATTGGGCAGCACACCGATGCCGACGACGACCAGATCCGCCGCGTGCCGGCTGCCGTCCGCCATGACGACCTCGCGCACGCGACCCTCGCTGCCCGCCAGCTCGGCGATGCGCGCGCCGAGCACCAGCTGCACGCCGCGCCCCCGATGCAGATCGGCGTAGAACTCGGAGATGAGCGGCGCCACGACCCGGCCCATCAGCCGCTCGGCGGCCTCCAGGACGGTCACCTCCAGTCCCAGCATGCGCAGGGCGGCCGCCACCTCGAGCCCGATGAACCCGCCACCGATCACCACCACGCGTCGGGCCGCCGCCGCCCGCCGCGCTAGCTCGCCCGAGTGGTCGAGCGTGCGCAGGTAGAGGACCCCGTCGAGCTCGACGCCGGGCACCACCAGGGGCCGGACCCGCGTCCCGGTGGCGAGGACGAGCCGATCGTAGGGCTCGGCCACGCCCGCCGTGTCGACCACCCTGCGCGCGCCGCGGTCGATCGCCGCGACCGGCCGGCCGAGCTCGAGCTCGATCGCTTGGGCGGCATAGAAGCTCGGCTGGCGGAACAGCAGCCGTGCCGGCTCCATCTTGCCGAGCAGCAGGCCCTTGGACAGAGGGGGCCGCTGATAGGGCGGATGCGGCTCGGCGCCGAGCAGGCGGATCAGCCCGGCGAAGCCTTCGCCGCGCAGCGAGGCCGCTACCTGGAATCCGGCCTGACCCGCGCCGACGATCACGATCGAGTCGCTCATCCGGCGATCCGGCTGCGTAGGCTGAACCGGTCAGCGCGTTGTCGGGCCCTGGTCATGGCCCAGCTTAGCCGGCTCCAGACCCGAAGTCCCGCCTTCCGGCAGGAGAGCGAGGCCGGTCAGCCCGACCGCAGGGCGTGGCCGGGTCGCGGGCCCGAACGGAGGACCACGCCCGAGCGCCGCCTGATCCCGTTCGTCCCGCGCGCCGGCCGGGAAGGCGCTCTGCTGCGGGCGGACGTCGCTCTCTCGGCCGCGGGCTCGTCGCCGAGCAGCATCTCGCGCAAGGCGGCGCGCGCCCGATGCACCCGGCTCTTCGCCGTGCCGATCTCGCAGCCGCAAATGGTCGCCGCGGCCTCGTAGGACAGACCCCGCACCGTCACCAGGACCAGCATCTCGCGCTGCGAGCGCGGCAATCGGGCGAAGGCGTCCCGGAACGCGATCACCTCGAGGCGATGTTCCTGCGGCGGCGCCACCTGGGCCAGCGCGCCCAGATCGTCGGTGCTGACCTCGGCGGTGACGTAGCGTCGCGCGCGCAGGCTGCGGTGGCGGTTGCGCAAGATCGTGAACAGCCACGCTTCGAGATTGGTGCCCGGCCGGTACTGATGCTGCGCCTGCAGCGCGTTCACCATCGTGTCCTGGACCAAATCGTCGGCAAGTTGCCGCTCGCCTCCGGTCAGCGCCCGAGCGAACGCGCGCAGCGCCGGCACGAGCGCCGTCACATCCTCGCGAAAGATCGCCATGGGTCCACTCCCATCCCGACTTTGCGCAAAGCTAGCATGGGGGCGCCCGGAACGTACACGGCGAAAATCGTTATAGCAGCTTTACCGCCGGAGGATTTAGCCGGGCGCGGAGCGCAAAGAAAGAAGGCCCCCGCGAAGGGGGCCCAGGTGCACGAGGGAGAGGCAAGAAGAACGATGGTAGATGCGAGCTAAACTCCGCGCCGGCGGCGTGGTTCCGCGGTCGGCGCGCGGAGCTCAGGCGGCGAGCCGGCGCTGGGTCAGGCGCCAGACCTTCTCCGGCGTCGCCGGCATGTCGACATGGTCGACGCCGAGCGGCGCCAGCGCATCGACGAGCGCATTGATCACCGCCGCGGGCGAGCCCACCGAGCCCGCCTCGCCGCAGCCCTTGACGCCCATCGCGTTGTTCTTGCAGGGCACCTCGACGGTCGAGAAGTCGAACGACGGCATGTTGTCGGCGCGCGGCATCGTGTAGTCCATGAACGAGCCGGTCAGCAGCTGCCCGCTGTCGTCGTAGACGGCGCTCTCGTGCAGGGCCTGGCCGATGCCCTGCACGATGCCGCCATGCACCTGGCCCTCCACCAGCATCGGGTTCAGCACGACGCCGAAATCGTCGACGATGTTGTAGTCGACGATCTCGATGATGCCGGTATCCGGGTCGACCTCGACCTCGGCGATGTGGCAGCCGTTGGGGAACGTCCAGGCGCTGAGGTTGGTGGTGGCGGCGGCGTCGAGCCCGCCCTCCATGCCCATGGCGGGAGCCATCGCCCTGGCCTTGCCCGCCAGCTCCATGATGCCGATCGCCCGGTCGGTGCCGGCGACCCGGAACGTGCCGTCCTGGAACTGGATGTCCGCCGCGGCGGTCTCGAAATGCTGGGCGGAGAATGCCTTGCCGCGCTCGATCACCAGGTCCGAGGCGTCGTTGATCGCCATGCCCTGCGCCGTGAGCGAGCGCGACCCGCCGGTGCCGCCGCCGGCCCTGATGCGATCCGTGTCGCCCTGCACGATCCGGATCTTCTCGAACGGCACGTTCAGCCGGCTGTGCAGCACCTGGGAATAGGCGGTGTCGTGGCCCTGGCCGTTGGTCTGGGTGCCGACGAGCACGTTGACGAAGCCGTCGTCGGTGAACTCGATCGCCGCATGCTCGGTCGGATCGCCCATGGTCGATTCGATGTAGTAGCACATGCCGATGCCGCGCAGCCGACCCTTGGCCTGCGACTTCGCCCGGCGCGCCGCGAGCCCGGTCCAGTCCGCCTTCTTCAGGCAGGTGTCCATCACCTTGGCGAACTCGCCGGTGTCGTAGAGCTCGCCCGCGGCGGTCTTGAACGGCATCTGCTCGGGCTTGATGAAATTCCGGCGCCGCAGCTCGATCGGGTCGACCCCGAGCTGGTCGGCGGCGTAGTCCATCAGCCGCTCCATGCAGTAGATCGATTCCGGGCGGCCGGCCCCGCGA
>JAXMCM010000003.1:0-3211 GCA_046349355.1 Geminicoccaceae bacterium | reverse complement strand
CCGACCTCGGCGACCTCGTGCCGATGCATCGCGTCGGCACGCTGGAGGCGGCGGTGCGCGCCGCGAGCGCCGCGGCCCGGGCCGTCGGCACGAGCGAGGCCGCGGTGCTGCTGGCGCCGGCCTGCGCCTCGTTCGACCAGTTCGCGAACTTCGAGGCCCGCGGCGACCGGTTCCGCGCGCTCGCCCAGGCGGAGGCCGCCGCATGATCTTCGTGCCGCGCACCGACCGCTCGATCGTCGGCAACTGGTGGTGGACCGTCGACCGCACCATGCTGGCGGGCGTCGGGCTGCTCGCGGTGATCGGCACCATCCTGATCTTCGCCGCCAGCCCGGCGGTCGGCGAGCGGGTGTTCGGCGCCGAGATGCATTTCGTGGTCAAGCACCTGATCATGCTGGTGCCGGCGACCTTCCTTTTGCTGTTCGTCTCCATGCTGGCGCCGCTCGGCGTGCTGCGCCTCGCCGTCGGCATGTACGTGCTGTTCGGCGCGATGACCGTGCTCACCCTGTTCTTCGCCCCCGAGGTCAAGGGTGCGACCCGCTGGCTGCCGCTGCTCGGCATGCCGCTGCAGCCGAGCGAGTTCCTGAAGCCGGCCGTGATCGTGCTGGTGGGCTGGGTGCTGGCGCGCCGGCCCGGGCTCGCCGGGCTGCCGGGTGCCATGGCCGCGGTGCTGCCGGTGCTGGCGGTGCTGGTGCTGCAGCCTGACGTCGGCATGACCGCCCTGGTCGCCGCCGCCGCCGGAGCGCAGCTGTTCGTCGCCGGGCTCGGCTGGTTCTGGGTGCTGCTGCTGCTGGGGGCCGGCGCGCTCGGGGCCTGGCAGGCCTATCTCTGGCTGCCGCATTTCGCCGAGCGCGTGAACGAGTTCATGGACCCGGCATCGCTGGGCTACCAGATCGAGCGCGCCCTGCGCGCCGTCGCCGCCGGCGGGCTGTTCGGCCGCGGCCCCGGCGAGGGGCTGCAGAAGTGGCATCTGCCCGACGCCCACGCCGATTTCATTTTCGCCGCCACCGCCGAGGAGTTCGGTGTGGTCGCCTGCCTGGCGCTGGTGGCGCTGTTCGCGTTCCTGATCCTGCGCGGCCTGTGGCGGCTGGCCGAGACGACCGACCGCTTCGTGCTGCTCGCCGCGTCCGGCCTGATCGCCCAGTTCGGGCTGCAGGCACTGATCAACATGGCGGTCAACCTCAACCTGATCCCGACCAAGGGCATGACGCTGCCGTTCATCAGCTACGGCGGCTCGTCGCTGCTCGCCCTGGCGATCGGCATGGGCATGCTGCTGGCACTCACCCGGCGGGGCGCCCGCCTGCAGCTGCCGTGGCGGGAGTGGCAGCGGTGAGCGGGACCATCCTGATCACGGCGGGCGGCACGGGTGGCCACATGTTCCCCGCCCTCGCTCTCGGCCGCGCCCTGCGCCGGCGCGGGCGCGAGGTGGCGCTGGTCACCGACAGCCGCGGCGCCCGCTATGTCGGCGGCGAGCTGCCCTTCACCGTCGTCGCCGCGGGCAGCCCGTCCGGTCGCTTGGGAGAGCGCCTGCGCGGCGTAGCACAGCTCGCGCGCGGGTTGGCCCAGAGCCTCCTGGCGCTGCGTCGCATCCGGCCGGTGGTGGCGGCCTCCTTCGGCGGCTACGCCTCGGTGCCGGCGGCGATCGCGGCGGGCCTGAGCCGCGTGCCGGTCCTGGTGCACGAGCAGAACGCCGTGTTCGGCCGCGCCAACCGCCTCACCGCACGCTTCGCCGACGTGCTGGCGCTGAGCTTCGAGCGGACCACGGGCCTGCCGGCCGGCCCGGTGCGGCGGCTGCTCACCGGCAATCCGACCCGGCCCGAATTCCTCGGCACGGTGCCCGCCGCCGCGGCGGAGCGCTTTCGCGTCCTGGTCCTGGGCGGCAGCCAGGGTGCGCGGGTGTTCAGCGACGTGGTGCCGGCGGCGATGGCGCTGCTGCCGGCCGAGTTGCGCACGCGGCTCTCTTTGGCCCAGCAATGCCGCCCCGAGGATCTGGATCGCGTGCGCGCCGCCTATGCCGGGAGCGATGTCGAGGTCGAGTTGGCGACGTTCTTTTCCGACGTGCCGGAACGCATGGCGGGCTGCGATCTGCTGGTGAGCCGCTCGGGCGCCTCGACCGTCGCCGAGGTGCTGGCGCTCGGCAGGCCGTCCCTGCTCGTGCCCTATCTCCATGCCGCGGACGACCACCAGACGGCCAATGCCGCCGCATTGGCCGAGGCGGGTGCGGCGGTCCTGGTGCCGCAGCCCGAGCTCACCGCCGAGCGGCTCGCTAACGAGCTGACGGCGTTGATGCGCGAGCCGGCCCGGCTCGCGTCGATGGCCGGGCGCGCGCGGGCGCTGGCGAAGCCGGACGCGGTCGACCGGCTGGTCGAGGCGGTCCTGGCGCTGGCCGGGGAGAGCCGGCGATGACCATGGTCCCCCATACCGTCGGCCCGATCCATTTCGTCGGCATCGGCGGCATCGGCATGAGCGGGATCGCGGAGATCCTGAGCAATCTCGGCTACCGTGTGCAGGGCTCCGACATCGGCGACAGCGCCAACGTCCAGCGCCTGCGCCGCCAGGGGATCGAGGTCGCGATCGGCCATGCCGCCCAGAACCTCGGCAAGTCGCGCGTGGTCGTGGTCTCGACCGCGATCCGGCCCGACAATCCCGAGCTCTTGGCGGCGCGCGCCAAGCGCCTGCCGGTGGTCCGGCGCGCGGACATGCTGGCCGAGCTGATGCGGCTCAAGCGGTCGATCGCGGTCGGCGGCACCCACGGCAAGACGACGACGACGGCGATGATGGCGGCCCTGCTGGACGCCGCCGAGCTCGACCCGACCGTGGTCAATGGCGGCATCATCAACGCCTACGGCACCAACGCCCATCTCGGCCAGGGCGAGTGGATCGTGGTGGAGGCCGACGAGAGCGACGGCAGCTTCCTGCGCCTGCCGGCGACGGTGGCGGTGGTGACCAACATCGACCCCGAGCACATGGAGCACTACGGCAGCTTCGACGCCGTGCGCGACGCCTTCCACGCCTTTGTCGAGCGTGTGCCGTTCTACGGCTTCGCCGCGCTGTGCATCGACCATCCCGAGGTCCAGGCGCTGTATGGACGGGTCACCGACCGGCGGATCGTCACCTACGGCTTCAGCCCGCAGGCCGACATCCGTGCCCTGCCGCCCCAGGCCGAGGCGGACGGCGAGCTGTTCGACGTCGTGGTCCGCGCCCGCAACGGCGA
>JAXMCM010000002.1:0-3558 GCA_046349355.1 Geminicoccaceae bacterium | reverse complement strand
CCCAGCCCGTCGGCGACCGCCCACAGGCCGATCTCCGGCCGTGCCAGCCAGGCGTCCTCATTGTGCTCGCGCACATGGCCGACATGGGTCAGGCCGGCGCTGCGGAAGGTGAGGTCGTCGTTCATGCCGGCGCCATCATGGGCTCGCGCAGCAGGCGGTGGAAGTCGGCGTCGGCCGGCAGGGCCGGAAAACGCAGGGCTCCGGGCGGCACGAAGGGCGAGCCCACGCCCCAGAACGCCACCGGGTCGTCCGCCGCCTCGGCGGCGTCGGGGGCGGGGAGTGCCGCGAGGCCGGCCAGCCAGCCCTCCAGCGGGTCGTCCTCCAGCGCCAGGCGCGCATGGGCCTCGAGCGCGTCGTACCAGGGCTCGCCGGCGGCCGGGGCGGCGGCGGCCAGGGTGAGCGGGAACCAGCGGCCGACCGCGTCGACGCTCGGCACCATCACCCCGGTCACGGGCAACGCGCCCGCGAGCCCGGCGGCCAGGGCGAAGCGCCAGACGGGTGCCTCCATATAGGCCGGCAGGAACTCCTCACCGAGCTCGGCCCGGGCTGCGGCGAGGCCGCGCTCGAGCCAGTGGTGCCAAGCCTCGGTGAAGGCGGGATCGAGGCCGCGGGCGAGGAAGTCGCCGAGCACCGGCAGCTTGCCGAACACGCCGACCGGGGGCGTGGCGTCGCTCACAGCGAGGCCGGGCAGGCGAAGCCGCCCAGGAGCGAGAGGTCGAACGGGTTGTCGACGCTGCCGGCCTTGAGCTTGAAGCGAGCGCTGTGCCCGCCCGCGGCGAGAGTGAACTCGAACAGGTCGGGCTGGCCGCCCGAGGTCATCTGCGAGCGCTGCAGCAGGCGGAACAGGGACCAGGGCCCCTCGACGCTGTCGATCATCGGTGCGCCGCCGCCCAGAGGCGCGAAGCTGATGCGGACGATGCCCGTGCCGGCCGGACCCGGCCAGACGAAGCCCTTGGGCTGGGAGGGCCCGTGGTCGTAGCTCAGCTTCTGGCCGTCGAGGTCGAGGGTCACGCTAGCCGAATCGTTGTCGAGATCGAGCGGCGTCAGAGTGAACCTCGCCTGGAAGGTGCCGGCCGGGAACAGGCTGCGGCCAATGCGGCGCGCGCGCTCCAGCTGCGCCAGGGAACCCGCGGCGAGGCCGGTGCCGGGGTTGGGCCGCCAGGGCCGGCGGGAGGTGTCGACGAGCGCGGCGAGATGATCGGTGACGAAGCCGTCGATCAGCCCGCCGCTGGCGAACAGGCGCTGCACGTCGTCCAGCGCGGCATCGCTCCCGCTCGCCGGAGAGAACGGGAAGCGGCCGTTCAGCGCCTGGGCGCAGAACGGCGTCACGTCGGTCTGCCAGACCCCGTTCACCTGCTGGCGGATGCCGCCGGCACTGATCGCGACCGCCTTCTGCGCCACGCCGGCGAGCATCTGGTTCAGGGGCTCCGGCAGGCCGGTGGCCGCCTTGGCCAGCTGGGCGGCACCGGTCGGCCCCATGCGGGCGAACGCCTCGCCGGGATTGGGCGAAAGGGCCGCCTGATTGAGCTTCTCGTTGAGATTGCCGAGCGCCGCGAACGCCTCGTCGAGCTTGGGCGGCGCCCCGTCGACCCCCTGGACCAGGTCACGGAGATACTGGAAGTGCGCCTCGACCGCGGCCCCCGGGGGAGGGCCGTCGCTGCCGGCCGGTGCCGCATCGGCTTGGTTGCCCAACAGCTTGCTCAGCTTGCCGAGCTTGCTGCCGAGCTTGCCGAGCGCCTTGCCGGCCGACTGCGCCATCTTGGCGGGGTCGGCCGCGGCGTCGGTTGGATCGGCGGGGGGCGGCTGGGCAAGGCTGGTCTCGGCGACGATCGACTGCGTCAACAGCTTGAGCGGCGAGTTCGGGCCGGAGAGTGCCTTGGTGGCGTCGACCGCCTGATCGAGCGAGGCCATGGGCGCCAGGGTCACGTCGCGCAGAACACCCTCCCAGGCTTCGATCGCGTCGTCCTCGTAGAGCTTCACCAAGTCGTCCTGCAGCCGCGCCACCTGGGCCGGGCTCGGCTCCGGGGCCTGCGTCGAGCCGAGGACCCAGTTCTCGGCGAGTGCGGCCTGCGCGGTCTCGGGCAGGATCGGCAGGAACACCTCGTAGAAGCCGGCATGGGTGAAGATGCCGGGCACGGGTGCCCCGAGCGGCCGGTCGGACCGGCGCACCAGTGTGGTCGATGCGTTCGGGCCGGCATGCTCGGTGATGGTCCAGGGCGGCAGGTCGTGGACCGCGTCGCTCGCCAGCAGCGCCTCCCAGGCGCGCTTCGCCAGCGGGATCTTGGCGATCGTGATCTGCGCGCGCGCCAGGAGATCGCTGTCGAGGGTCGGGCGATCCTCGATCGCCGGCAGGCCCAACGCCAGCGCCGCGAGATGCGGCGCCATCGGGTCGGCGAGCGCCGGGTCGTTGTTCTGCAGGTCGAGCGCGAACCAGCCGGCGACCAAGTCACCGTCGGCGGGCGCCCGGCCGCCGAGCATGAGATAGACCTTGAGCGCCTCCAAGAGATAGTCCGGGTCGTTGATGCGGACCGCCATCTGCCGCTCGAGCCGCAGCACGAGTCGCGGCAGGAGGAGGTCGCGCAGCGCCTTGCGGTAGGCGACCCCGGCCTGCGCCTCGAGCAGCCCCTGCTGCGACAGGCCAAGGCGCTGGTACCAGGGCAGCGGCCGGGCCGCCATGGTTTGCAGCTGGGCCAGCTGGTCGAGCGACGGAAGCACCGGCGCGAGGGCGGCATCCGGGGCGGCGAGGCGATGCTTGGCGACCGGCTCGGCCTGCGCGACCCAGGCGGTCAGCGCCCGCTCAGCCGCGAGCTGGCGGTCGCGGCTGGCGACGAAGCCGAACGTCCAGGCCGCGACCGCGGCAACGAGCAGGGCAGCGATGCCGGCCATGGCGGCGGCGCGGAGGGCGCGGGTGCGGCGCTGGCCGCCGAGATCCTGGCCGGCGAGGCTCGCCTCGGCGAAGACCACGTCGCGCAGCAGCCGGGTGAGAAAGAAGCTGCGGTCGCTCGCCTGCGGCTGCGGCGCTTCCTGCGGCAGGCCGAGGCTGCGGCCGATGGCGGCCGCCAGCCGGTCGACCGGCGTGCCCGCCTGGGTGCCGCTGGTCAGGTAGACGCCGCGCAGCGCCGGCTGCGCCTCGAAGCTCGAGCTGCCGAAGGCCGCCTCGACGAAGCGCAGCAGGTCGGGGACCAGGGACTGCACCTGGGCGGAGAAGCCCAACACCAGGGCGCGACGCTCCAGATCGCGCTCGCCGGCGAGACGCCCGGGCGTCATGCGGTCGAGGCGCTCGACCAGCCCGCCGAACTCCTGCTCGAGCGCCGCGGTATCCGGGCCGCCGGTCGTCGCATAGGGTAGGGTGACGCCCCAGACCTGCGCCCGCTCGCGCTCGCCGAGCTGGCCGAAGAACTCGCCGAAGCCGGCGATCAGGTCGGCCTTGGTGAGCAGGAGATAGACCGGCAGCCGCATGCCGAGCACGGCGTCGATCTCGGTCAGCCGGGCGCGCACGGCGGCGGCGTGGTCGATCCCGCCGCGGCCGCGCTGGCCCTCGATCAGGTCGGTGACGGC
>JAXMCM010000001.1:0-3847 GCA_046349355.1 Geminicoccaceae bacterium | reverse complement strand
GCTGGAGCCCGCGATGGTCGGGCAATTCCTCGGCCGCGCCGAGGCAGCGGGCTGTGACGTCGCCGTGGCCCTGGTGTCCGCCGCCACGATCCGCGCGCGTCATCCGGATACCAGGCGGACCTATCTGCGCTTTCGCGACGGCGGCTACTCGGGCGCCAACCTGTTCCTGCTACGCACGGCGGCGGCGAGCCGCGGGATCGAGTTCTGGCAGCGCATCGAGCGCGACCGCAAGAGCCCGTGGCGGCTGGCGAAGGCGCTCGGGCCGGCGCTCCTGCTCGGCTACCTCCTGCGCCTCGCCACGCTCGCCCAGGCCATGCGCCTGGCCTCGAGCCGGCTCGGCCTGCGCGTCGTCGCCGTCGACCTGCCGATGGCCGAGGCGGCGATCGACGTCGACAAGCCGGCCGATCTCGACCTCGTCGAGCGGATCCTGGCCGCGCGGAGGGGATCGCCGGCGTGACCGGGCTGCGCATCGCCATGCTGAGCAACCCGCTCAGTCAGCGCAACCGTGCGGGCATGGCGGCGATCGAGGAGGTCGTTGCCGGGCGCCCCGACATCCGGCACGTCCAGTTCGAGCCCGGCATGGATCTGCAGGCCCTGATGGCCGAGCTTGCCGCTGCCGGCACCGATCTGCTCATCCTCAACAGCGGCGACGGCCTGGTCCACGGTGTACTGGGCGCGCTGTTTCTCGGCGGCGCATTCCCTACACCGCCGCCCTTGGCCCTGCTGCCGCGCGGGATGACCAACATGACAGCGGCCGATGTCGGCGTCGGCGGCCGCGATGCCCACACGCTGCGCCGCCTGCTGGCGATGCTCGACCGCGGCGAGCTCGCCCAGCACCTGGTGCGCCGCAATGTCCTCAAGGTGGACTACGACCCGGGGCGGCCCGGTGAGCGCGGCATGTTCTTCGGTGCTGCCGGGATCTATGACGGCATCCATCTCTGCACCGGCAGCATCCACACCCGCGGCCTCACCGGCAGCTGGGCCAGCACCTCGACTATTCTCGCCATCCTCGGCCGCGTCCTGCTGCGCGGCGTCGAGGCGACCGGCATCGGCGGCGACGAGATCGCGGTCAGCGTCGATGGCGGCCCCTGGACCGAGGGTCCCCGCGCGCTGCTTCTCGCCACCACGCTCGACCGGCTGGTGCTGGGGACGCGGCCGTTCTGGAACACCGGCGACGCCCCCATCCACTTTACCGTGTTCGACCATCCGCCCGTGGGCATCCTGCGCCAAGCCTGGGCGCTGCTGTTCGGCGGCCGCGAGCGCCGGTTGCCGGCGCCGCCGTTCCACAGCTGCGGCGGCCACCGAATCGAGCTGCGCCTCGACCGGCCGTTCACGATCGACGGGGAGTTCTTCCGGGCCGCCCCCGGCACCCCGATCGTGATCACGGCCGAGGAGGAGATCCGCTACGTCAAGCTGCGGTCGTGAGCGATCCGACACGCAACGGATTGGCCGCCATCGTGGCGGAGGAGCTCGCGGCTCCCGCACCGGCCGCCGTCCTGGCGATCGCGGCAGCGGCCCGGGCGTGTCACGGCGACGGAGTGAGTGCCATCCTGTTCTATGGTAGCTGTCGCCGCGACGGCTATCGCGACGGGCTCCTGGTCGATCTCTACCTGCTCGCTGACGACTACGCGTCGGTGCACGGCTCGCGAATCATGCGCTGGCTCAACCGCCTCGTGCCGCCGAATGTCTACTATGTGGAGACGACGCATGCGGGCGGGCAGGTGCGCGCCAAGTACGCGCTGGTCAGCCTCGCCCAGTTCGAGCGGCTGAATCGCGCCGGCACCCGCAATCCCTACTTCTGGGCCCGCTTCGCCCAACCGACGGGGCTGCTCTGGGCCCGCGACGACCGGACCGCGGGTCGCGTCGAGGCGGCGCTGGTCGACGCCATCCTGACCACCGATGCCTCGGTCCGGCCGCTCCTGCCGCGCCACCCCGACGCGGCCACGCTGTGGAAGCGCGCGCTCAGCGAGAGCTACCGCACGGAGCTGCGCGCCGAGAAGCCGGGCCGCGCGGCGCAGATCGTCGACGGCGACCTCGACCGCTATCGCCGGATCGCCGCGGCGCTGGGGGATCGGCAGGCGGACATGTCGGCGGCGCGTGCGACGCGTCTGTGGCGCTGGCGGCGCTGGCAGGGCAAGGCGCTCAGCCTGCTGCGTCTCGCCAAGGCGTCCTGGACCTTCGCCGGCGGCGCCGACTATCTGGCCTGGAAGATCAGCCGCCATTCGGGCGTGCCGGTCGAGTTCAGCCCCTGGGAACGGCGCCACCCGTTTCTCGCCGCACCGCGCGTTCTCTGGCGGCTGGCGCGGCGCGGCGCCGTTCGCTAGGCGGTCGCCGCGAGCACTGGCTGGCGTGCGGCGAGCTGGCGCATGACCTCGCCGAACCTGGCCACGATCTGGTCGATCTGCTCGGGCGTGTGGGCGGCCGAGACGCTGCTGCGCAGCAAGCACAGGCTGTTGGGCGTGCCGGGCGGCAGGGCCAGGTTCACGTAGACGCCGTGCTCGCGCAGCAGGTTCCAGGCCAGCGCCGCCGACAGCTCGTCCGGCATCGGCACCGCGATCACCGGGCTCGGCGGTGAGCAGGGCTGCAGGCCGAGGTCGACGAACCCGGCGTGCAGCCGGCGCGCATTGGCCCAGAGCCGCTCCCGCAGGCTAGGATCCGCCTCGATCCGCTGCAGCGCCGCATGCACCGAGGCGATGCTCGCCGGGCTCGGCGACGCGGTGAACATGTAGGGCCGTGCGCACAGGCGCAGGAGGTCGAAGCCCGGATGGCTGGAGGCGCCGAAGCCGCCGATCGCACCCAGGCTCTTGCTGAACGTGCCGACGACGAAGTCGACCTCGTCCTCGACGCCCTGTTCCTCGGCGAGCCCGCGACCATGCGCGCCGAAGCAGCCGAACGAGTGCGCCTCGTCGACCAGCAGCCAGGCGCCGTGCCGCTTCTTCACTTCGATGAAGTCGGCCAAGGGTGCCGTATCGCCGAGCATGCTGTAGAGGCCCTCGACGATCACGAGCTTGCACTCGCCCTGGTCGCCGAGCCGGCCAAGCCGCTTGTCGAGGTCGGCCGCATCGTTGTGCCGAAAGCGCACGATGGTGGCGCCGGACAGCTTGCAGGCGTCGTAGATGCTGGCGTGCGAGTCGGCGTCGATCAGCACGACGTCGCGCGGACTGGCGAGCCCGGCGATCATGGCGAGGTTGGCCTGATAGCCGGTGCTGAACACCATGCAGGAGCGCTTGCGCAGGAACTGGGCGAACGCCGCCTCCAGCTGCGCGTGCAGGCCGTAGGTGCCGTTCGCGATCCGCGAGCCGGTGGTGCCGGTGCCGTAGCGACGAACCGCCTCCTCGGCCGCCGCGATGCACGCCGGATCGTAGGTCAGGCCGAGATAGTTGTTCGTCCCCGCGAGAATCGTCGTCCGGCCGCCGATGTCGGCTTCGGTCGCGGAATGCAGCTCGTCGATGCGGACGGCGAAGGGATCGGCGCCGAGCTCCAACAGCTGACGGTGCCGCTGGGCGTATTGGGCGTACTTGTCGAGGATGTCCATCAGCCGCCCTTCCGCGACTTGATCTGACGCTCCACGAGCGCCGCCAGATCCGCTACCGTGGTCATGTCCGAAACCAGATTGATCGGGATGTCGATCTCGAACCGATCCTCGATCTCCATGATGAGATCCATGGCTGCCACAGAATCCACGTTGAGATCGGCAGCCAGATCCGTCGTCGGGCCGATGATGTGCCCCGCGGGGTTGTAACGCTCGAGGACCGCCGTGATCCCCGCCAGGATGCGCTTGTCCGCCTCCAAGGCAGCATTCTCCATATGGTGCTCGGGCGGCCGCGATCGGCGCCGTCCACTATAG